>NZ_JAFCLZ010000029.1 GCF_018130165.1 Bradyrhizobium sp. JYMT SZCCT0180
ACCCGGCCTTCCCTGCGCAATGGCTTTACGGCTTATGCCGTGATCTCCCCGGAGACGAGTTCTTGGTTGACTCCGTCGCTGCCGTTCCCGCTTGCGCTTCTCCGACAGCTTGACGCCTGCAACGGGCGCCAGGACCACACGGTTTTGCCGTACGCTTAGTCCACGCCGTCGTCGAGGCGTAAACCAGCGTCCACCGCAACCCGTCCAACGTCCGTGACGACGGCCGACGCCCTTCTGAGTAGGACGGGATGGCGATAGATGCGCACTGATTTGGGCCGGCCGACAACAGAAATATTTTTGATTTACAGAAACTTTCCACTTGACACGTTTTCCGTAAATCGGAAGTGATTTGCCCGTCGGGTTGTTTTGTCGCACCTCTCTGTCATTCCGGGGCTCGCGCTGCGCGCGCCCCGGAATGACAGAGATAGCAACGGCGTAGTCCGGATGAGCGCAAGCGATATCCGGGGCGGTAGTGGTCCCGGATGTCGCTGCGCTCATCCGAGCTACTTACTCCACGTTCATCGAGCGCTACGCTGCACGGCAGCAACCGGAACCAAAACCAGCACCACCCGTTGAAGCTCCGAAACCAAAACCCTCGCCGGAGATTGTAATGGCCCCTCGCGCCTACTGGAAAGGCTCGCTGAAGCTTTCCCTCGTGTCATGCCCGATTGCGCTGTACCCGGCCTCGACCTCGGCCGAGAAGACCCGCTTCCACATGATCAACAAGGAGACCGGCAACCGGCTGAAACAGCAGATGGTCGATAGCGAGACCGGCGATGTCGTCGAGAGCGACCAGAAGGGCCGCGGCTACGAGCTGAAGAAGGGCGAGTATGTCGAGGTCGAGAAAGAGGAGCTGGAGGCGGTCCAGATCGAGAGCAACCACACCATCGACATCGACAGCTTCGTGCCCCGTGACGAGATCGACAAGCGCTACCTCAACAACCCCTATTATATCGTGCCGGACGGCAAGGCCGGTATCGACGCCTTTGCCGTGATCCGCGACGCCATGAAGGACCAGGACCGCGTCGCGCTGGCGCGCATCGTGCTGACCAATCGCGAACACGTCATCGCGATCGAGCCGCTCGGCAAGGGCCTGCTCGGCACCACGTTGCGCTACCCCTACGAGCTGCGCGACGAGGACAGCTATTTCGACGACATCAAGAATCCGAGGATATCGAAAGACATGATCGAACTCGCCAGCCACATCCTCGATACCAAGGCGGCGCATTTCGATCCGTCGAAATTCAAGGACGAATACGAAAACGCGCTGAAGGCGCTGGTCCGCCGCAAGGCCTCCGGCAAGCCGGTAAAGGCCGCCCCGCGCGAGGAGAAGGCGGATAACGTCATCAACCTGATGGACGCGCTGAAACAGAGCCTGAAAGGCAAAGCAGCCACCAAGCGGCGGGCGAGCGCGCCGGCCTCGCGCCGGGCCCCACCACGACGCGCAGCGAAGAAGGCGCACCGGTCGGCGGCTCGGGCCCGCAAGGCGGGGTGATTTCGAGAACGCAGGCCACTCATTCGTCATGCCCGGGCTTGACCCGGGCATCCACGACTTACTTGCTTCTATAGAGACGAAGACGTGGATGGCCGGGTCAAGCCCGGCCATGACGAGAACGAGTGGATGTCTACGCCTACTTCTTCGCCTTCCGCTTCTTCGACGTCTTCCGCTTCTTTGTTGTCTTCCTGGCCTTCTTCGGCACCTTCTTGCCCTTGGCGCGCGCCTCGGAAAGTCCGATCGCGATCGCCTGCTTCTTGCTCTTCACCGTTCTGCCGGAGCGGCCGCTCTTCAAGGTGCCGGCCTTGCGTTTCTTCATTGCGCGCCTGACGTCGGCCGAAGCCTTCCTGGAATATTTTCGTGCCATGGATTACCTCCCGGTGTTCGGGAAAATAATCGTCGCATGGTATGAAAGTTCCAGCGCCTGCAACCCTCACGCCATCGCGGCATGGAGTTCGGCCGGGTTTTTCGCGGCCCGCAATCGCGCAAGCGTATTCGGCGATCTCAACGTTCGGGCGACCAGCGCCAGGGCGGTGAGCGCTTCGCTCTCCACTGCCGCAGGCAGCAGCAGGACGAACACCACGTCCACCGCCCGTCCGTCGATGGCATCGAACTCGATGCCCTGCTTCAGCTTTGCAAGCAGCCCATAGGGCCGCTTCAAGCCCGTCAGCCGGGCGTGCGGAATGGCGATGCCGTTGCCGGTTCCCGTCGATCCCAGTTCTTCCCGCTTCAGGAGGTGCGACGTCACCTGATCGACGGCCAAGCCGAGATTGGCTGCGGCCATGGCCGCCAATTCCTGCAACAGCGGCCCCTTCTGCGAGGCCCGAACGTCGATCATGACGTCGGTTGGCGATAGCAGATCGGAAATCTTCATTGTAACTCCAGGCGGGCCCGCAATGTATCAATCGGGCGCGCGCAGCCGATAGCCTATTCCGGTTTCAGTCAGAACGAACTGCGGGCGCTCCGGATCTGCCTCGATCTTCTGCCTGACCTGGCGCACATAGACCCGGAGGTATTGCGCGTCGGTCAGTTCATCCCACAGCTCCTTCAGCAGGAACCGGTGGGTCAGCACCTTGCCGGCATGCTGAACCAGCACGCGCAGCAATTCATACTCCTTGGGTGACAATTTGACATCCTTGTCACCCACTTTGACGATGCGGCGCACAAGATCGACCGAAAGATCACCGGATCGAAATACCGGTCGTTCGCCATGAACCTGCAACTGATGCCGCAGCGCGGCGCGCATGCGGGCAAGCAGTTCGTCCATCCCGAACGGCTTGGTGAGATAATCGTCGGCGCCGAGATCGAGCGCCTGCACCTTGCCGACCTCGTCGCCGCGGCTCGACAGCACAATGACCGGAACGCTGTCGTTGCGCCCGCGGATCATGCGCAGCAATTCATGGCCCTGGATATCCGGCAATCCGAGATCGAGAATGATCAATGCGGGATCCTGCGCAAGCAGTTCAAGCCCGATCTTGCCGTTGGAAGCTTCCAGGATCTCGTAGCCCTGCGTGCTCAGTCCCATCCGCAGCAGTTTACGGATCGGCGGCTCATCGTCGATCACCAGGACCTTGATCGGCGCGGCACTCATGCGGCGGTGTCCAGTGCATCTGATACGGCCGGGACCGGCAAGCGGATCGTCAGCACGGCGCCGCTCCGGTCAAGCCGGTTGGCGGCCGAGATCGTGCCATGCATCGCCTCGACAAAGCCGCGCGAAATCGCCAGGCCAAGGCCGGTGCCCGGACGGACGTGATCGCCCTTTTGCGCGCGATGGAACTTGTCGAATATCATATCCACCTCCTCGGGCGGTATACCATCGCCTTCGTCAATGATCTGCAGGGACACCCAATCCCTTTCCCGCAAACCCCTGATCGAAATCATGGTGTTGGCCGGCGCATATTTCGCCGCGTTGTCCAGCAGATTAAACAGCACCTGCTCGAACAGCACCGCGTCAAGCTGCAGCATCGGCAAGTCGGCGGCCAGCTCAAGCGAAACCTTGTGGCCTCCAAGAATCTTGCTGGCGCGCCGAAGCACGCTGCCGACGATCTCGCCGATATCATGCAGCGCCGTATTCGGCACCACGGCGCCGGATTCCAGCTTTGTCATGTCGAGAAGGTTGGCGATGAAGCGGTTGAGCCGTTCGGACTCGTCGATCACGGTCGCCAGCAGATCCCGCTTTTCGGTGTCGCTCAGGCCGCTGTCCAGGTCCCGTATCGCGCTTGCGGCGCCGAGCACCGAGGCCAGCGGTGTCTTGAGATCGTGCGAGATCGAGGTCAACAGCGCCGAGCGCAGACGATCCGACTCCACCGTGCGTTTGACGCGGTCCATATCCTCCACCAGCAACACCCGCTCGATCGCGAGCGCGCCCTGATCCATCAAGGCGTCGAGCAACCGGCGCTGATCCGGGGTGAGCAGCGGCCCGGTCTTGTCGTCATCGATGCCGATGACGCCGATCGGCCCGCGTCCGGTTCGCATGGGGAGGAACAGGCGCTTGGCGCCCGGCAGCGTATCGGCGCCGCGCCCCGCGGCCCGGTCGTTGCCCCATGCCCAGTTCGCGGCGGCGAGATCAGCCTTGTCCAGCTGATCTTCGGGCGGATAGCCGGCCTTGACGGTGATGATGCCGTCCTCCGGCAACAGCAGCACCACCCGCACCTTCAACATCAAGGCCGTCTGGTAGGCGGTCGCCCACAACACGTCGTCGAGTGTCGCGGTGCCCGCGAGCTTGCGGCTGAAGGCGTAGAGCGATTCCGTGGTGCGGACCCGGCCCATCGCAGTCACAGCCTGTGTTCGCACCCGCGCTGCGACGTTGGAGACCAGGATCGCAATCAGCATGAAGAAGAAGAAGGCGGTGACATTGGGTGGATCGGTGATCGTGAAATTATAGAGCGGCGGCAGGAAGAAGAAATTGTAGCAAAGCGAGCCCACCACGCTTGCAAAAATCGACGGCAACAGCCCGTAACGGACGGCAGCCCCGACCACGGCCGTCAGGAACACGAGGTCGACGTTTTCGATGCCCAGCCGCGGATGAACCAGCAGGCCGGCACCGAGCGCAATGGCGACGAACGTCAGGGATATCGCATAGGGTACAGGATCGAACGGCTCCTGCCGTTCGGCCGTGCGCACCGTGTTCTTCGGAACGGGTTCGGCCGCGAGCTCCTCGCCGGCGATCACGTTGACGGTGATATTGCCGGCGCGGCGCACCAGATCGTGCACGACCGAGCCGCGCGTGAGTTCGAACCACCACGAACGCGTCGACTTGCCGATGATGATCTGGGTCACATTGTTGGCTTGCGCGAACTGGACCACGTCATCGGCAATGCGCCGTCCGACGCCGGGAATGGTGATAGCCTCGCCACCGAGCGCTTCGGCCAGGCGCAGCGTGTCGGCGAGCCGGTCGCGCTGCTCGTCGGTCAGTTGCAGGCTGCGCCGCGTCTCGATGCTGATCGCCGTCCATTGCGCGTGCAACCGGTCGGCCAGCCGCTTGGTGTAGCGGACCAGCCCCGCCGATCGCGGATCCTCACTGATGCAAACCAGAACACGCTCGCCTGCGGCCCAGGGCCCGGCGATCGCGTTGGCCTGCATGTGGGTCAGGAGTTGCTCGTCGACACGTTCGGCGGTGCGTCGCAAGGCCAGTTCGCGCAGCGCAGTCAGATTGCCCGGTGAGAAATAGTGCTCGAGCGCGCGTTCAGCCTGCTTGGGGACATAGACCTTGCCCTCCTTCAGCCGCTGGATCAAATCATCGGGCGTGAGGTCGATCAGCTCGATGGCGTCAGCGCGGTCGAACACCTTGTCCGGCACGGTCTCGCGCACCCGCACATGCGTGATCTGCGCGACCACGTCATTGAGGCTCTCGATGTGCTGGATGTTGACCGCCGTATAGACATCGATGCCGTGGGACAGCAGCTCCTCGACGTCGAGGTAGCGCTTGGGATGGCGGCTGCCCGGCGCGTTGGTGTGAGCGAGTTCGTCGACCAGGGCAATCTGCGGACGCCGCGCGATCAGGGCGTCGAGGTCCATCTCCTGGAGAATCTGGTCCTTGTATTCCAGCTTCCTGCGCGGAATGACCTCAAGGCCATGCAGCAGCGCCTCGGTCTCTGCCCGGCCGTGGGTCTCGACCACGCCGACCACGACATCTATCCCGGCCGTCCTCTTGGCATGAGCGCTTTGCAGCATCTCGTAGGTCTTGCCGACGCCGGGGGCGGCACCGACGAATATCTTGAGCTTTCCGGCCCGATCATTCTCGCGGCGCGCAGCCTCCAGCAGCGCGTCCGGCGAGGGTCGTTTCTCATGATCTTGGCGCTGATTTGCCATGCGGCAATATAGTCATGTCATCCGGCGCAGCCTAGCTCCCGTCATTTGGCTGTAGCGGCATCCAGCGCCAGATTCAGCGCCAGAACGTTAACCCTGACCTCGCCGAGCAATCCAGCCATGCGGCCCTGGGTGTGCTCCGTGACCAGCTGGCGGACGCGCTCTTCCGGCATCTTCCGCGCGTTTGCCACCCGCGGCACCTGGAATAGCGCCGCCTCCGGCGAGATGTCCGGATCGAGGCCGCTGGCAGAGGTCGTGACGAGGTCGACGGGGACGGAAGCGTTGGGGTTTTCGGCCTTCAGCTTGTCGACATCCTCCTTGAGCCGGTCGGCCAAAGCCTTGCTGGTCGGGCCGAGGTTGGAGCCGCCGGAATTGGCCGCGTTATAGGGCGCCGACACCGTCTTTGTGGAATCGGCGGGGTCCGGCGCCGAGGTCGCCGAGAGCCGCCCGTGGAAATATTTGTCTTCTTTGAACTCCTGCCCGATCAGGGCCGAGCCGATCACCTTGCCATCCTTCTCGATCAGGCTGCCTTGCGCCTGCTTTGGAAAGATCACGTCGGCAATCGCGGTCATCGCGAGCGGATAGGCGAGGCCTGTGATGGCGGTCAGCAGCAGCAAGAGGATGATGGCGGGGCGAATTTCGCGAAGCATGATGTGTCTCCTCAGGCCAGGTTCAAGGCGGTGACCACGAGATCGATCGCCTTGATGCCGATAAAGGGAATGATGATGCCGCCGAGGCCGTAGATCAGCAGGTTACGGCGCAGCAGCGCGCCGGCGCCGACGGCGCGGTAGGCGACACCTTTCAGCGCCAGCGGGATCAGCGCGATGATGACAAGCGCGTTGAAGATGATCGCCGACAGGATCGCGCTCTGCGGGCTCGCCAGATGCATGACGTTGAGCACCTCGAGCTGCGGATAGAACGCCAGGAACATCGCGGGGATGATCGCAAAATACTTCGCGACGTCGTTGGCGATCGAGAACGTGGTCAGTGCACCCCGCGTCATCAATAGCTGCTTGCCGATCTCGACGACCTCGATCAGTTTTGTCGGGTTGGAATCGAGATCGACCATGTTGCCGGCTTCGCGCGCGGCCTGGGTGCCGGTATTCATGGCGACGCCGACGTCGGCTTGCGCGAGCGCGGGCGCGTCGTTGGTGCCGTCGCCGCACATCGCCACCAGCTTGCCCTTGGCCTGCTCGTCGCGGATCAGCTTCAGCTTGTCCTCGGGGGTTGCCTGGGCGAGGAAATCGTCAACGCCGGCCTCGGCCGCGATCGCGGCAGCCGTCATCGGGTTGTCGCCCGTGATCATCACGGTGCGGATGCCCATCCGGCGGAGTTCAGCAAAGCGCTCGCGGATGCCGCCCTTGACGATATCCTTGAGGTGGATGATTCCGAGCAGGCGGCCGTCCTTGGCGACAGCCAGCGGCGTGCCGCCTTCCTTTGCGACTTCGTCCGCGATGGCCTGGAGTTCGCGGGCCGCTTCAGTCCCGACCGAAGGCTGGATCGCACGAACCGCGTTGCCGCTGGCCATGGTCTGCGCGGTACCGCCGCCGATGTAATTGAGGATCGCCTCCACAGCGCCCTTGCGGACGGACGATGAGCCGGCGTCGATGCCGCTCATGCGGGTTTGCGCAGTGAAAGGCACGAATGTCGCCGCAAGCTCCTTCATGTCGCGGCCGCGGATGCCATACTTCTCCTTGGCCAGCACCACGATGGAGCGGCCCTCCGGGGTTTCGTCGGCGAGCGACGCCAGTTGCGCCGCATCGGCCAATTCCTGCTCGGTCACGCCGCGGACCGGGCGAAACACCGTTGCCTGCCGGTTGCCGAGCGTGATGGTGCCGGTCTTGTCGAGCAGCAGGGTATCGACGTCGCCGGCGGCCTCGACCGCGCGGCCGGACATCGCCAGCACGTTGAAGCGCACCAGCCGGTCCATGCCGGCAATGCCGATCGCGGAAAGCAATGCGCCGATGGTGGTCGGGATCAGCGTCACGAACAGCGCCACCAGGACGACCACCGAAATCGAGCCGCCGGCGTAGGCGGCGTAGCTCGGGATCGTCACGGTCGCGAACACGAAGATGATGGTAAGGCCCGCAAGCAGGATGTTGAGCGCGATCTCGTTCGGCGTCTTCTGCCGCTCGGCGCCTTCCACTAGCCTGATCATGCGATCGATGAAGGTCGAGCCCTGCGCCGCGGTGATGCGGACGCGGATCCAGTCCGACAACACCTGGGTGCCTCCCGTCACCGCCGAACGGTCGCCGCCGGATTCGCGGATCACGGGCGCGGATTCGCCTGTAATCGCAGCTTCGTTGACCGAAGCGACGCCCTCGATCACTTCGCCGTCGGACGGGATGTTGTCGCCGGCTTCGACCAGAACGATATCGCCGACTTTCAGCGCGGTGCCGGGCACCAGGCGAAACGTCTTGTCCGAACCGGTCAGCAGCTTGGCCTGGCTCTCGGTGCGGGTCTTCTTCAGCGATTCGGCCTGCGCCTTGCCACGGCCTTCCGCCACCGCTTCCGCGAAATTGGCGAACAGCACCGTGAACCACAGCCACATGATGATCTGGAACGTGAACCCGAGATTCGCGCCGCCGGTGAGGAGATCGCGCACGAATATGACTGACGTCAGCGCCGCGACAATCTCGACCACGAACATCACCGGGCTCTTGATCATCAGCCGCGGGTCGAGCTTGACGAACGACGACCTGATCGCCGGCACCAGGATCTTCGGGTCTGATATCGCCGAGGCCGTCGCCTTTTTCTGCAGTTTCATGGCTTCCATGGACGTAACTCCGAAGAGGGATCTATCAGAACAGATTGTTGGCGTTCATCGCGAGGTGTTCGACGATCGGCCCGAGCGCCAGCGCCGGGAAGAAGGTGAGACCGCCGATGATCAGGATCACACCGACGACGAGGCCGACGAACAGGCCACCGGTGGTCGGCAGCGTGCCGGCCGATGGCGGGATCGACTTCTTGGCCGCCAGCGAGCCCGCAATGGCCATCGCCGGCACGATCATGAAGAAGCGGCCGACGAACATCGAACTTGCCAGCGTCAGATTGTAGAACATGGTGTTGCCGGTCAGGCCGCCGAACGCCGACCCGTTGTTGCCGGTCGCCGAGGTGAAGGCATAGAGCACTTCGGTGAAGCCATGCGGCCCGGCATTGGCCATCGACGCCACCGCCGGCGGGAACACTACGGCGACCGCGGTCCAGCCGAGATACATCAACGGCAGCACCAGGATCGCAAGCATCGCCATCTTGACCTCGCGCGCCTCGATCTTCTTGCCGACATATTCCGGCGTGCGGCCGACCATCAGCCCGGCGACGAAGATCGCCAGCACGACGAACAGCAGCATGCCATAGAGGCCGGCGCCGACGCCGCCGACGATGATCTCGCCGAGCTGCATGTTGATCAGCGGGATCATGCCGCCGAGCGCGGTAAAGCTGTCATGCATGGCATTGACCGCGCCGCAGGAGGCCGCCGTGGTGACCACGGCGAACAGTGAGGATGCAACGATGCCGAAACGGATTTCCTTGCCTTCCATGTTGCCACCGGACAGCCCGAGCGCAGTGAGCGTCGACGTACCGTTGGCCTCGGCCCAATAGGTGATGGCGACGCCCGCGAGGAACAGCACGCCCATGACGCCGAGGATCGCCCAGCCCTGGCGCTGGTCGCCGACCATGCGGCCGAACACGTTGGTCATGGCGGCGCCGATCACAAAGATCGAAAGCATCTGCACGAAGTTCGACAGCGCGGTGGGATTCTCGAACGGATGCGCGGCGTTGGCGTTGAAGAAGCCGCCGCCATTGGTGCCCAGCATCTTGATCGCGACCTGCGAAGCGACCGGGCCGACCGCGATGGTCTGCTTGCCGCCTTCCAGCGTCGTGGCGTCGACATAGGCGCCCAGCGTCTGCGGCATGCCCTGCCAGACCAGGAACAGCGTGTAGACCACGCAGATCGGCAGCAGCACATAAAGGGTGCAGCGCGTCACATCGACCCAGAAATTGCCGATGGTACGCATCGAGGAACGCGAGAATCCGCGGATCAGCGCCACCGCGAGCGCGATGCCGGTCGCGGACGACAGGAAGTTCTGGTGCGTCAGGCCCAGCATCTGGACCAGATAGGACAGCGTGCTTTCGCCGCCGTAGTTCTGCCAGTTGGTGTTGGTGATGAAGGAGATCGCGGTGTTGAACGACAGATCCGGCGCGACCGCGGATTGATCCTGCGGATTGAACGGCAACAGCGCCTGCAGCCGCATCAGGCCGTAGATGACGAGAAAGCCGCCGACATGGAACAGCAGCATCGCGACCGTATAGGTCAGCCAATGCTGCTCGCGCTTCTCATCGACGCCGCCGATCCAGTACAGTCCGCGTTCGACCGGCCGCAGCACGGGCGACAAAAAGGTGGACTCGCCGTTGAAGACGCGGGTCATGTACCAGCCGAGCGGTTTGACCAGCGCGACGACGATGGCGCAGTACAGGAAAATTTGAATCCAGCCAATGACGGTCATGGTCGGGAACCCTTCAGAATCTCTTTGCGGGTAGCAGCAGGTGAATGAGCGCGATCAGGAGCGCCGAGGTAACGACAAACGCCAGGACGACTTGGACCAGCGTGATCATGGCGCCCTCAGAAGCGTTCGGGCCGCAGCAGCGCGTAGGTCAGGTAGAACAAGAGACCCAGCGATACGAGCCCGGCGAGTGAATAATCGAAGATCATGGCCTTACCCTCACAACCGTTCGCAGGCGTAGGCGTAGCCGATGCCCGCCAGAAAGAAGCCTGCGGCTAGCGCCAGCATGATAATGTCCAGCATGGGATGTTCCTGTGCGACATGAGCCGCGGGCCGAACGGACGGCTCGCTTTGGATGGCTGAAGTGCCACCGGGCGCATAGGTTTTCGAGATGGGGGCAATGGCGACGTTATAGGAATTCCATAAGTGCCCGTCTCCCCGGCTCTCCATCCTCACGTCGTCCCGGCCTGAGCTCAGATGCGCAATTGCGCATCGCATACCGCGCTGCGCTATCGATGAAGCAGGACGGCAGAGACCATCCGCAAAGTTTCCGACGGTGGCTATGGGTCCCGGCCTTCGCCGGGACGACGCGGGGAGAGAGCGTGCCAACATCACCCACTTATGAAATCCCTATTTCTTCATCCCTCGCCGCATCTCGTTTTCAAATGGCGTTCTGACCACCTTGGACCCACGGCTGCGGTGGCAGTCGCCCCACGAGTGAGATATAGCCATGTTTATTCTCGCAGAATCCCAAACCCCCGCTGAACTCGGTGACCGGCTGCGCAACGCGTATGCCGTGACCGCTGAATTCCTGTCCGACATCGTCGACCAGACCTGCCGGCGCTTTCCGTCCGTGAGCCAGAGCGGCAAGACCGCCCGCATCGAGCGTCTGATTCAATCCGGCGCCTGGACCGATGCCGCGCTGGCCCTGATCGACCTGGAATTGCCGCAATGGCAGCTGCGCCGTATCGCCTATGACGAGGGCGAATGGCATTGCGCGCTGTCGCGCGAACGCGAATTGCCGGATTGGCTCGACCAATCCGCCGAGGGCCGTCACGCCGATCTGGCGCTGGCGATCCTCAGCGCGTTCGTCGAGGCGCAGCGCCTCAGCGCGCGGACGGACCGGACCAGCGTCCCGATGGTGCCGCAAAAGGCAGACGTACTTTACCAGCCGGTCCTGAGCGACAATTTCGCCTGAAGCCGCGAGCAAACCTTGGCGCAACTCCCGAACCTGCCGCGAGAACTGAAATCGATCCAGGTACTGGCTCGCTTTTCCCTGCGCATGGCCATTCTGATGGCTTTCGCGGCGTTCGGCAGCATCGGATTCGCCAGAAGCCTCGTCGCATTGCTGTGGATGGCCGCCATCCTCAGCGCCGTCGTCGGCGCCATCCGGCGGGAGCCGCCATTCGATACGGTTCTCAACCACTGGGATGAACTGATGGCCTACGCTGCCTTGTGCAGCCTGGCTGTCGGCTTCATCCGAACCGCTCCGGTTTGAAGCGCTCGACGCGCGATCCTATGCGGCTCCTATGCGATCGCCATCCCACCACTCTCGAATTCATATCCAGCCGGGAAGATATTGGCGGCATGAGCCAAGCCGTCTCTCAGATCGCGCGGCTCACCACTGGAAGGAATACCAACGTGAAGCTCGTCGAACCTCCCTCGTGTAGCTCTGCCTCTGCAATCGTCTTTATCGGCAGGAACCGGCGCGGCCAATGGGTCGTCCAGGAACAAAACGGTCTTTATGGCGGCCTGTTCGTCAGCCGTGCGCAAGCCGTCAAATATGCGCTGTTCGAGAACGGCCGTCATCCCGAAAGCATCGTCGAACTGGCGCGCGAGATCGAACTCGACATGGGCGAAGCGCCCACGATCTCCAGCGCCGTTCGGCGTGTCGCGTAGCCGGCCGATCGGATACCCGTTTCCAGGAGAGTGTGATGGTTCAGCTTCATTCGGTTGCGGAGCGGGAGCAGGTGGTCGATACCATGATTGGCCTCACGCGCCTGACACATCTGCACCGCGCGATCATTGCGGGCAGCGGCAGCATGGAATTCTATCTTGCGCTGCGACGGCGCGGCTTCCCGCGCGTAGCCACTGCCCAAACCTGCCGGATTCCGAAAGGCCAGCACCCGGTCGGGCTGATCGCGGGAAGCAACTCCCTCCAGGCAATCGAAGCCGCGATCGTGGAGCTATTGCCGTTCCTTGGCACCAGCGCCGCCATCGCGGTCCTGATCGACTGCCGGGAAACCGGTGCCGGCCTGTGCATCCGGGAAAGGCTGGAGCAGATGGGCTTTCGAATCGAAGCCGGCGTCAGGTGCCAGGAGGGGTTCGTACTGTCAGCCATCCGGCACGGTTTTGGCCAGATGGAAAAGGCGGCGTGAATCCCCATGACGTCGATTTCAACTCCCGCCACCTGGCTGGCGGGCTACATACCCGACATTCCCACCCCGTTCGATGAACACGGCGCCGTGGATCTGGCAGCTCTTGCGATGCTGTGCGAGCGTCAGATTGAGGCCGGCGTCAGCGCCATCCTGGTCAGCGAAACCACCGGTGAAGCCTCAACGCTGACACCTGCGGAACAGGAAGGCATTATTCGCACCGCCGTCAGAGCGGCGCGGGGCCGCGTCCGTGTCGTAGCCGGCGCCGGATCCAATTCGACCAGCCACGCGATCGAGCTGGCGCAGCGGGCTGAAGCGGCCGGCGCCGATGCGCTGCTTTCGGTGGTGCCTTACTACAACAAGCCGATGCAGGCCGGCATCCAGGCCCATTTCAGGGCGATCGCGATCTCCACCGCGCTGCCGATCATCCTGCACGACGTTCCATCGCGGACCATGCGCGAATTGTCCGATGACACGGTGTTGCGGCTCGCCAACTCAAAACACTTCATCGGGTTGAGGGATGCGACCGGCGACATCGCCCGGCTATGCCGCTTGCGTCAGCTTCTGCCCGCGGGCTTTCGACTATTGTCCGGCGACGACACGACGGCGCTGCCCTTCATCGCCAACGGCGGGGACGGTTGTATTTCCGTTGTCTCCAACGTCGCGCCGGAACTGTGCCAGGCGGTATTCTCCAATTGCCGGCTGGCGCGGCCGCAGACCGCGCGATACCTGCATAACCGCCTGTTGCCACTGACGGCCTGCCTTGCGAATGAGAGCCCGGCGGCGCTGAAATACGCGCTGTTCCTGCTCGGCTTCATGTCCCCGGCCGCCCGCCTGCCGATCGTCGAACTTACCGACGACGCGAAAGCGGAAGTCGCGAGCGCGATCGCACCAATCGGCGACGAGGATATCGCCTGCCCGGTCGAGCACTGGCACGGGCCTCGGCTTCACGAGGATGCCGTGACGGCGTCCCAGGCACGGCGCGGATGACTTCCGAGTTTCATGGCACGGATTGGTTTGCCGCCACGCTGCGCGCCTGGCAACTGGCAATGCTGCGCTATGCCGTGACGCTTGATAACGCCGACCGGCTGGCCGTGCTCCGGATCGCCCATGAAATCGACCGACTCCATCCGCGGCAGGACGGCAGCTCCGAGTTCGAATTTTTTCGCCGCACCAGCGCTGAGCTTTGCACGGCGATCCTGCAACCGAATGAACGCGCGACCGCGGTTCTGCAACAATATCTGGTGCGGCTTGACGATGACCGTCTCAAACGTGCCTTTGCAGCAGCGATCGATGCCAGTCCGCAGCCGGTCGTCTCTCCGATCAGCCGGGCCGCTCGAGCGCGCAACGAGCTGTGGAAGGGACTTTCCTCCCGCAGCAATCATTGAGCGCGGGAGTCATCAAGCCTGCAGTGAGCCGTATCGCAGCCTCGCGTTCAACCGGGCGTCCCGCGCCCAAGACGCCTCTTAAGGATAAAGAGACTACGCTTTAGAGGCCGTGCTTTTCCCGCCATTTCGGTCCGGGGCCGCGCATATAGTGGTCCTCCGGCCGATATCTTGTGACCGGGCCGTCCCAGGATGGACTCAGAAACGTGACCACGACGCCGATAACGCGGCGCATTTGAGAAACAAGGGCCGATGCCCGGAATGGAAGCTGCTGCATGTGGTCCTCCACGCGAATGATTGGTCTGGAGTCGGCAAATGCCGCAGCTCAATCCTTGCTGGACCGGTCGTAGCGATATCCGCGGAGTTCGAGTTCGCGCTCGATACGGCGCATCTTCGAATCGGCGATAGCCTCGATCATGCTTTTGAAAAAACCGTTGACGCGTCCGAACGCGCCACGGGCGCGTATGCTGACGCGCTTGTCAGGGATCCGGCCAAACCGGTAATCGCTGGTGACCAAATGAGCCATCTTGTATCTCCACGGTCAACTCGCTGCGCGAGCGACTGACCTGAAGATGCGCAGGCCGGCATAGGAAATCGAGGCAGACGTCCGCACCATCGCATAGCCGCGGCATAAGCGGCCGGGATCGCGGCGACACCATCCCATCTCCTGAATTCCTATAACTTTCCTATGAGATGGGATGCCCGTTCATCTCGCAAACCTATGGCATCAACGGCACATCGAAGACGTCAGGGCTTTCAGGAGGGCCGCGCGGGCCGGTCAATTGTTGGCGCATAGCCAACAAGACCAACGATAAGGATCTGGACATGACGATGCTGACCCATCATGGCGGCCGATACAAACCCGCCTCCTATCTATCCGGACGGCCGGAGATATCGGGCGCGATCACGGGTGGCGGACACATTGCGATGCTCAGGCGATTCTGCCTCTCCGCTGTTGTGGTCCTGCTCATAGGCGGTGGGGTAGCCGGCATCATCGCGCTCAAGGCCATGATCGCCCTTTCGCGCATCAGCTATTGATGCGGGCCGAACGACGCGCGAACAAGGTTCTGCTGCTTTCCGCCTTGAAAAACCTCTTAACAATCGCGGTCCAGGAGGCCGAACATACATTTGACCACAAATTCCCGGGTGGCTAGCCTTGCCGAGAACACGGCGTCGGCGCAGGTTTCAGCAGCGATCATTGAGGGATGGAAGCCATGAACATAGCGCCGCAAGCGGGCACGACGCACGATCCCGTTGCTTCCGACGGTGTGGTCGCGGCCGGAGCCTATGTCGACGGCCGGCGGGTCGCCAATATCGCCATCGAGGAAGCTTCGAGCTGGCGCAGCAAGCCCGGCCATGTGGTCTGGATCGGGCTGCACGAACCGGACATGACGATCCTGACGAGCGTGCAGCAGCAGTTCCAGCTGCATGATCTTGCCATTGAAGATGCGAACAACGCGCACCAGCGGCCGAAGATCGAACAGTATGGCGACGGCCTGTTCATCGTGGCGCGCACCGCGCAGCTCGTCGGCGACAGCATCGCGTTCGGCGAAACCCATCTGTTCGTCGGCGAAGGATATCTCGTCTCCGTTCGCCACGGCGCCTCGACGTCCTACGCGCCGGTGCGCGCGCGCTGCGAAAGCTGCCCGCGGGCGCTGGCCCGCGGGGAGGATTATATCCTCTACGCCATCCTCGATTTCATCGTCGACAACTACTCGCCGGTGCTCGAGACCATCCAGGAAGAGGTCGAAGCGATGGAGGAGCAGGTGCTCGCCAGCGCGATGACGCGGGCGCAGATCGAGCGGCTGTACCTGTTGCGGCGCGATCTGTTGCGGCTGCGGAACGCGGTCGGACCTCTGGTCGAGGTCTGCCGCCGGCTGGAGCACGACAATCTGCCGATGATCCGCCCCACCATGCAGCCGCTGTTCCGCGACGTCACGGACCACGTCCGCACCGTCCAGGAGCAGATCGATTCGCTCCGCGAAGTCCTCGCTTTTGCCTTCGAGGCCAGCCTTTTGGTGGGTCAGGCCCAGGAGACCGCGGTCTCCAAGAAACTCGCCTCATGGCTTGCCATCATCGCGGTCCCGACCGCGATCGCCGGGATCTACGGCATGAACTTCAAGCACATGCCGGAACTGGAGTGGGAGTATGGTTACTTCGCCATTATCGGCACGATCCTGACCGTTTGCGCGGGCCTGTTCTGGCGATTCCGGCGTGCCGGATGGCTTTAGCTGACCGGCCTACCCCGTTTTCGCAACGCAAACGAGTACCAACTTTGCCCAAGACGCTATAGAATGCTGTCGAGCCAGTGATTTGGCCGACGGATGAGCATCATGATTGCGACATCGATGAGTCGAATAATCGTACCGTCCATGGTCGCGGCTTGCAGTGTGGCGGCCATCGTCGCCGTCTATTACATCAGCCGCGAACCGCGGGTCGACACCAAGGCAGTGGCCGCTGCGCCGGCAGTCTCGAAGCCGGCATTGGACGCCCCAAAGCAGGGTGCGCTCACAGCCGCACTGGCGGAAGCAAACGCCGTGACGGCCAAGCTGGGCGGACCACCCCCACCGCCGGACGGCGTGCCGTCGTTCGACGTTGCCCGCATCGAGCCGACGGGCGAAGCTGTCATCGCCGGCCGGGCCATGCCGGGCGCAGCGGTGGAACTGCTGCGCAACGGCGAGATCCACGATCGCGTGGTGGCGGATCAGTCCGGACAATTCGTCATGGTTCCGCCCCGGCTTCCTTCAGGGACGTATGACCTGACGCTGCGGGCCAAGGAGCCGGACGGCAAGCAGACTTCGTCCAAACAGAGCGTGACGGTGGCGCTTGAGCCGAAATCAACCGACCGGCCGGTCGTAGCGTTGATGGCGCCGGACAAACCCACCGTCGTGCTGTCGCAGCCGGCTGCGCCAAAGCCGATGGCCGGTGCAGTGGTTGCGGAGACGGTTGAGATCGAGCCGGGCGGCAAGCTCCATGTCAGCGGCCGCGCCCGCCCCGGCGCCGCGGTGAAGCTTTATCTCAACGACAGTTTTATTGCGTCGGCAACGGCTGGCGCAGATGGACGTTTTGCGGTCACGATCAATGAGGGGGTCGCCTCCGGCAGCTACCGCGTGAGGCTGGACGAGGTGGAGCAGAATTCCGGCGCTGTGCGCGCACGCGCCGAGGTGCCGTTCAACGTTCCCGACACGATGGTCACGGCCTCCGTGCCGGCCACCGCGGCCAAACGGCTGGACGTTGCCGCTGCACGGCCGCCGGAGCTGGCGGCCGCCATGGCCGCCGTTCTGCCAGACAAGGGCTCGCCGCCAGACAACGGCTCGCCCTCCACCGTGGTCGTGCCGAAGATCAACACCACCACCGTCTCGCGCGGCGACAGCCTCTGGCGCATCAGCCAACTCTCCTACGGAGCGGGCACGCGCTACGCCGTCATTTACAAGGCGAATCGGGAACAGATCCGCAATCCCAACCTGATTTATCCCGGCCAGGTTTTTGTCGTTCCGATGCCTGAAGCGCGGCCATAGCGTCTGCGCGAGAGATTGCGCGGCTTTCTAGCTCGCGCTCCATTATGTGCGGCGGTTCTGCTGGACGCGCATGACGACCGCCACGTCTCGGGTGAACGACTAGCTCTCTTCACTCCGCCGCGATCCACAGCCCGGCCCTGGCCCACACGGCGCCTCGGAGACCTTTCGGCTTTCAATCATTTGTGCCAAGGCACCTTCACCTTGGTACGCTTCCCTGCGGGGCTTTCAGGCGGTACAACCCGCCTGTATTCTCCTGTGTAGCGGCTAAATGAAGTGTAGCGGTGCAGACCAGTGACAATATTTGATCGAATTCTCGACGCGGCCGCGGATAATCTCAGGATAGCGAAAATCCTGGTCCAGCTGGGGCTCGACCCCAACAACGTCACCTACGACGCGCTGTTCAATCGCCTGCTGGAGATTTTTCTCCACAATATCACCCTGGCCAACATGTTCGCCCTGGTCGGCGCCATCTTCTTCGTCGCCACCTTGCTGACGCAGACCATGGTGCCGCTGCGCGTCGCCAACATGATCGGTTGCGCATTCTTCGCCCTGTTCGGCGCGCTCACGGCATCCGTCACAACCTTCCTGTTGTATCTCCTGATGGTCCCCATCAACGCGTATCGCCTCCGGCAGATGCTCGTTCTGGTGAAGAAGGCACGCAGCGCGACGAAAGGCGATACCTCGCTGGAATGGCTCAAGCCGTTCATGACCGAGCGCAAATATCGCAAGGGCGACGTTCTATTCAAAAAAGACGATGCCGCCCATGAGATGCTGCTGACCGTCACCGGAAAATTCCTGGTCAAGGAAATCAGCGTCGAACTTCCGCCGGGACGCCTGATGGGCGAATTTGGTTTCCTCACGCCCGATAACCGGCGCACGGCGACGATCGAATGCATCGAGGATGGTCATGTGCTGACCATCACTTATGACAAGCTGCTCGAGATCTACTTTCAGAACCCGCAGTTCGGCTATTACTTCCTGGTCCTGACCAGCCAGCGCCTGCTGGAAAACATTGCGCGACTCGAAGGCATTGTCGCGCAACACAAGTCCTTGCAGCAGGCCGCGGCTGCGAACGGCCCCAACTGATCGGCGGATACGCGCGCAAGAGCGTCTCTTCTCGTCATGGCCGGGCATAGCCGTCTGAAGGACGGCGTCGCTTACGCTCGCCTATGCCCGGCCATCCACGTCTTCCTACTTAATTCGAGCAAAGACGTGGATGCCCGGCACAAGGCCGGGCATGACGACGCAAAGTGAGAGGCCTTGGTTTTATGCTCGCCCTTTGAGAAGCCTACTCCGCTGCCGTCCGCAGCTCGGCCCTTTCGGCGCGCACCGCGCAGAACTTGAACTCGGGGATCTTGCCGAACGGGTCGAGCGCCGGGTTGGTCAAGAGGTTCGCTGCCGCCTCGGCGTAGCAGAACGGCATGAACACCATGTTCTCCGGCACGTCACGGTCGGAGCGCACCTTGATCTCGACCGCGCCGCGGCGGGTTTCCAGCTTGATGAAATCGCCGGGCCATACGCTGAGGCGCCGCATATCCTTCGGCGACATGAACGCCACCGCCTCCGGCTCGATCTGGTCGAGCACATTGGAGCGGCGCGTCATCGAGCCGGTGTGCCAGTGTTCGAGCACGCGGCCGGTCGACAGCACCATCGGATACTCGCCGTCCGGCAGTTCGTCCGGCGGAATGACCTTGGCCGGCACGATCTTGCCGCGACCGCTCTCGGTCGGGAAGCCGGTGGTGAAGATGATCTCGTTGCCGGGCTTGTTCGGGTCATCCGCCGGATAGGTGACGGCGCCTTCACGGACCAGCCGCTCCCAGCTGATATTCTTGAGCGACGGCATCAGCTGCGCCATCTCGGTGTAGACGTCGCCGGGGCCCGAATAATTCCACGGCAGCCCCATACGCTTGCCGATCTCCTGGATGATCCAGAGATCCTGTTGCGCGTCGCCCGGCGGCTTGATCACCTGGCGCGCAAGCTGCACGCGGCGGTCAGTGTTGGTGAAGGAGCCGTCCTTTTCCGCAAAAGCCGAGGCCGGCAGGATGACATCGGCGTGGAATGCAGTCTCGGTGACGAAGAGGTCCTGCACCACGAGATGATCGAGCATGGCGAGCGCTCCGCGCGCATGCTGAAGATCGGGATCGGACATCGCGGGGTTTTCGCCCTCGATATACATGCCCTTGATCTCACCGGCGTGGATCGCGTTCATGATCTCCACCACGGTCAGGCCGCGTACCGGGTCAAGCTCCTGGCTCCACAGCTTCTCGAAATTGCCGCGCATGTCGTCGCGGGAAACCGGCTGGTAGTCCGGCAGGAACATCGGGATCAGGCCGGCGTCGGACGCGCCCTGCACGTTGTTCTGGCCGCGCAGCGGATGCAGGCCGGTGCCGGGACGGCCGACCTGTCCGGTGATCAGCGCCAGCGCGATCAGGCAGCGCGCATTGTCGGTGCCGTGGACATGCTGGCTGATGCCCATGCCCCAGAATATGATCGACGATTTGGCGCGCGCATAGGTCCGCGCCACCTCGCGCAAGGTTTGTGCCGGGATGCCGCAGATCGGCTCCATCTTCTCCGGCGTGAACTCCTTGATCTTTTCCTCGAGATCCTGAAAGCCCTCGGTGTAGCCCGCGATGTACTGATCGTCGGTCAGGCCTTCGGTGATGATCGTGTTGATCATCGCATTCAGCATGGCGACGTCGGAGCCGGGCTTGAACTGCAGATGTTTGGTCGCGTGGCGCGACAGCGTCTGCCGACGCGGATCCAGGACGAAGAGCTTCGCGCCCTTCTTCGCCGCGTTCTTGATGTAGGTTGCAGCGACCGGGTGGTTGACGGTCGGATTTGCGCCGATCACGATGATGACTTCGGCGTCCATCGCCGCCGCGAACGGGGCCGACACCGCGCCGGAGCTCAGGCCTTCGAACAGCGCCGCCACTGACGATGCGTGGCACAGCCGCGTGCAGTGATCGACATTGTTGGAGCCGAAGCCGGTGCGCACCAGCTTCTGGAACAGATAGGCCTCTTCGTTGGAGCCTTTGGCGGAGCCGAAACCGGCCAGCGCCTTGACGCCCTGCTCGTCGCGGATCTTCACGAGACCGTTGGCGGCGATATCCAGCGCCTCTTCCCACGAGGCTTCGCGGAAATGCGTGAACGGATTGGCCGGATCGACCTGGTCGTTGGCATCCTTCTTCGCGTTCGGCAGCCGCACCAGCGGTTTGGTCAGGCGATGCGGGTGATGGATGTAGTCAAATCCAAAGCGGCCCTTGACGCAGAGCCGGTTGTGGTTGGCCGGGCCGTCACGGCCCTCGGCGTAAATGATCTTCTCGTCCTTGACCTGGTAGGTGACCTGGCAGCCGACGCCGCAGAACGGGCACAGCGAGTCGACTTCCTTGTCCGGATAGGTCACGCGGGTCTGGTTCTCGTCCAGCATCACCGACGGCATCAATGCGCCGGTCGGGCACGCCTGCACGCATTCGCCGCAGGCGACGCAGGTCGATTCCCCCATGGGATCGTCGAAGTCGAACACGATTTTCGACCCGTGACTGCGATAGGCCATGCCGATGACGTCATTGACCTGCACTTCGCGGCAGGCGCGTACACACAGGCCGCACTGGATGCAGGCGTCGAGATTGACGCTCATCGCGGGATGGCTGACGTCGCTTTCCCAGCGCTCGGCCGCGGGAAAACGGCTTTCGGTGACCTCGACCTTCTCGGCCCAATGCCAGAATTTTGAGTCAGGATCGTGGGAGGTCTCGCGCGCCGGCTGGTCGGCGACCAAGAGCTCCATCACCATCTTCTGCGCTGCGACCGCGCGCGCGCTTTCGGATTTCACCTTCATGCCGACGGTAGGCGTGCGCTTGCAGGATGCCGCCAGCACGCGCTCGCCCTCGATCTCCACCATGCAGGCGCGGCAATTGCCGTCGGGCCGATAGTCCGGCGCGGGCGAATAGCACAGATGCGGGATTTCCTGGCCCTGGCGCTTTGCCACCTGCCAGATGGTTTCGCCTGCGTTGGCCTCGACCTGCTTGCCGTCGAGTTCGAATTTGATCTTGGTCATTCCGCGGCTTCTTTCGGCACGAATTCTTCCGGAAAATATTTAATCACTGACGTCAGGGGATTCGAGGCCGCCTGCCCGAGCCCGCAGATCGAGGCATCGCGCATCGCCTGGCTCAACTGGTCGAGCAGTTCGCGGTTCCAGACCGGGCGTTCCATCAGGATCGCCGCCTTCTGGGTGCCTACCCGGCACGGCGTGCACTGGCCGCAGCTCTCATCCTCGAAGAAGCGCATCAGGTTCAGCGCCGCGCCCCGTACGCTATCGTGTTCGGACAGGATCACGACCGCGGCCGAGCCGATGAAGCAGCCGTATTTTTCCAGCGTGCCGAAATCGAGCGGGATGTTGTCCATCGACGCCGGCAGGATGCCGCCGGACGCGCCGCCCGGCAGATAGGCGTGGAACGTATGTCCGTCCGCCATGCCGCCGCAGAACTCGTCGATCAGCTCGCGCACGGTGACACCCGCAGGCGCCAGCTTCATGCCGGGGTTCTTGACGCGGCCCGACACCGAATAGCTGCGCAGGCCGTGGCGGTCGTTGCGGCCGTTGCCCTTCCACCAATCCGCGCCCTTCTCGACGATGTCGCGCACCCACCACAGCGTCTCGATATTGTTGATCAGCGTCGGCAGGCCGAACAGGCCGACCTGGAACGGATATGGCGGCTTGTGGCGGGGCAGCCCGCGCTTGCCCTCGATGCTTTCGAGCAGTGAGGATTCCTCACCGCAGATATAGGCGCCGGCGCCGCGGCGCATATGCAATACCGGACCGCCCGGCGGCAGTTTGGCGATCTCGCGTTCGAGAATTTCGCGCGAGGCCGGATATTCGTCGCGCAGGTAAATGTAGACATCGGTCGCCTCGACCACATGCGCGCCGATCAGCATGCCTTCGAGGAAGCGGTGCGGGTCGGTCTCGAGGTAAAAGCGATCCTTGAAGGTGCCGGGCTCACCCTCGTCGCCATTGATCGCCATCAGCCGCGGGCCGGGCTCGCCGAGCACCGCGCGCCATTTGCGCCCCGTCGGGAAGCCGGCGCCGCCGAGCCCGCGCAGCGAGGCGTCGTCGAGCGATTTGAGCAAATCTTCCTTTGAAAGCGCGCCAGAGCGCAAGCGATTGAGCAGCGCGTAACCGCCGCCGGCGACATAGGCGTCGTAGCCGACATACTCAGGCAGATGCGCATGCGTCTCGCCGCCCTTCGCCGCGGCGAGCACGCTTGCAGTGGTGGCATGGTCGACAAAGTGATGGCCGACTTCGGCCGCGGGCGCGGTGTCGCAGCGACCGACGCAGGGCGCGCGCACCACGCGAATGCCGGGGCCGGCGCTGTCCTGCAATTCATGCAACAGTTTTTCCGCGCCCAGCATCGCGCAGGTCAGCGAATCGCAGACGCGAATGGTCAGCGGCGCAACATCCGGCTCGCCTTCCTTCACGATATCGAAATGCGCGTAGAAGGTTGCGGTCTCGAACACTTCGGCAAACGACAGCTTCATCTCGTCCGCGAGGGCTGCGAGATGGCCTGCGGAAATCTGGTGATACGTGTCCTGGATCAGATGCAGATGTTCGATCAAGAGATCGCGCTGCCGCGACCGGTCGCCGAGCAGCTGTTCAATCTCGTGCGCGGCGGTCGGATCAACCTGGCGGCCCTTCGGCGTCGCCTTGGCCCGCTTCCGCCCGGCGCCGGGATGCTCGAACGAGCGCACTTTCTGCACGTCTTGAACCATGGAAAACGTCTCGTTCCTGCCTGTATGTTTCCGCGATCATAATTCGTGGCATGCCAGATGCCAAGAGAATTGTCGCGTTTTGATAAGCATTTAAGGCGACACGCAATGGCGCGGCGGTACTCTTCTCCGCCCAAAGGCACCCCTCCTGTCGGAGCAGCCGTTGCCGATCAGCGGATGAGAACTGGAATCGATCTAAAGATCAATAAAGCTGTCTCATGATGCGATAGGGAATACGCATCGATTTGGTTTTGCAATCGGTCGATACGAATTCAAAATGACTCGTCCTAGTTTCCGCCGTTCGCCTTTTCGATCAGAAACACGATGCGGGTCTCCGCGCGCTCCGTGATCTCGACCTTGTCGCCGGTTTCGCGGATCAGATTCGGGATATCGATCACCGACAGCGGATCGGTGCAGTGGACTTCAAGCCGTTCGCCGGGCTTGACCGATTTGAGCGCCTTGCGCGTCTTCAGCGCCGGCAGCGGGCATTTGAGACCGGTGAGATCGAGCTTTGTCGTAGTCATGCCGGGAACATGGCGAAGCGGATGCGCATCGTCAATGCGCCATCAGATCAGGCTTGCATAGGACAGGAAGCCGACGGTCTGGCCAGGCGCGACAAGCGTGATCTCTTCGCCGAGTTCGACCAGCCCGTCGGTGTCGACCAGCGATGACAACAGCCCCGCCCCTTCGCGCGGAAATTTTATCGCCTCGAGCGCGCCATCCCCGGCCTTGCGCAGGGTGACGCGGACATATTCGCGGCGGGCGATTTTCTTCTTGTACGCGAAGGCGGCGCGAACCGGCATCGGCACCAGCTTCTGTTGCCGCGCGCCTGACAAAGCAAAAATGGTCGGCCGCACCACGTGAGCGAAGGTGACAAAACTCGCCACCGGATTGCCCGGCAGGCCGATGAACGGCGTACCGCCGATGATCCCCATCGCCACGGGGCGCCCCGGCTTGATCGCCATTCGCCACAGTACGAGCGAACCTACGCTTTCGACGCTGGCCTTGACGTGATCTTCTTCGCCGGTCGATACGCCGCCGGTGGTGAGGATCAGATCATGGGCGCCGGCAACCTTTTGCAGCGCGGCAGCGAGCGCGGTGGGTTCGTCCCTGATAATGCCGAGGTCGCTGACCTCGCAGCCGAGCCGCGCCAGCATCGCCATCAGCATGAAACGGTTTGAATCGAACAGCTGCGCCGCCGCGCGTAGCTCGCCCGGCGACACCAGCTCATTGCCGGTGGAGAACACCGCGACGCGGATGCGCCTGTTGACGCCAAGTTCGGTCAGGCCGAATGCGGCTGCCAGCGCCACATCCTGCGGCCGCAGCCTTTGTCCGGCCTTCAACGCTGCGTGGCCTGACGGGATATCCTCGCCCGCGGGACGTACATTGGCGCCGGGCTTCAGCCCGGCCGGAAGCACCACCTTGCCGTCCTCAACGCGAACATCTTCCTGCATGAACACGGTGTCGGCGCCGTCGGGCATCGGTGCACCCGTGAAGATGCGCACCGCCTCGCCCGGCTTGATCGGCGCGGAAGCGGAAGCGCCGGCCTGCACGCGGCCGGACACCGCAAACGCCTGCTCCTTGTCTTTGGGCAGATCGCGGCTCGACACCGCGTAGCCGTCGACGGCGGAATTGGTGAAAGGCGGCAGCGGCAGCGGCGCCGAAACATCCTTCGCGAGCACGCGTCCATCGGCATTGGCGAGCGCGACGGTCTCGACCTCCTGCACGGCCGTGACCCGCGCAGCGATGATGCCGACGGCCTCATCGACCGACATCATCGGACCGCCGAAGGCAAAGCAATCGTCGGACAATTGCGCCATCGCGAATTAGCTCTCCGCTTCGCTCTTTGCCAGCACCTCTTCGACCGATATCGCCGAGCGCAGCATCATCGCGGCAATCGCCTCGATATCATCGAGATGGGCGGTGGGAAGCCTGGTTTCAACCGCGGTATCGGTGGCGAGGCCGACCACGCCGGGATCATCGGGGAACAGAAACGGCTTGCCGTTGGCGGCGCGGAAAACCTCGATCTTGCGGTGCGGCTCGCGCTTGAAACCCTCGATGACGACGAGATCGACCCGCGACATCCGGGCCAGCAGTTCCGGCAGACGCGGCTCTTCGGCGCCGCGCAATTCATGCATCAGGGCCCAGCGCCGCGCGGAAGACACCAGAACTTCGGTGGCGCCGGCCTCGCGATGCCGCCAGGAATCCTTGCCGGGAATATCGACGTCGAAGGCATGATGGGCGTGCTTGATCACGGAAACCCGCAGGCCGTCTTTCAGCAAATGCGGGATCACCCGCGCCAGCAAGGTGGTCTTGCCGGCGCCGCTCCACCCCGCGAGGCCAATCACTTTCATTGCATTCTCCGCAGCCCTAGCCGGAACCGGGCTGGGCTTTCTCCTGACGTGCTTTATATCGGGTGGCAGGTAAAGTCATGCTAACCTGCGGAAATGATGAAGATCGACAAAGCCCCCGTCCCCCTGATCGTGCCCAATCCTGATGATCCCAGGCTGACCGAGCGCGTCACCGGGACCGACCAGACCGGCGCCACGGTGGAAATCAGGGTGCCGGTGGAGCGGCCGCTGACGCTGTACCTGAACGCGCAGGAGATCGTCACCATGATGACGATCGGCGACTATCCGGAATACCTCGCGCTCGGGTATCTCCTGAACCAGAACATGCTGAAATACGACGACGTCGTCACCGAGGTCGAATATGACGACGACCTGCAGGTGGTGGTGGTGCGCACCGAGCATCACACCAATTTCGAGGCCAAGCTGAAGAAGCGCACGCAGACCTCGGGCTGCGCGCAGGGCACCGCGTTCGGCGACCTGCTGGAGGCCGTGGAAAGCGTCGCACTGCCGAAGGCGGAGCTGCGTACCTCCTGGCTCTACGAGATGACGCATGCGATCAACACCATGCCCTCGCTCTATCTCGAGGCCGGCGCGATCCATGGCTGCGTGCTGTGCAAGCAAGGCACGCCGGTCTGCTACACCGAGGATGTCGGCCGCCATAACGCCGTCGACAAGATCGCGGGCTGGATCTATCGCCACGGCGTCGATCCCGGCGACAAGATTCTCTACACCACGGGACGGCTGACCTCCGAAATGGTGATCAAGACGGTGCGGATGGGAATTCCCATCCTGGTGTCGCGCTCGGGTTTTACCGCATGGGGCGTCGAGCTGGCGCGGCAGGTCGGGCTGACGCTGGTCGGGCGCACGCGCGGCAAACGCTTCATCGCGCTGTCAGGCCAGGAGCGCATCGTGTTCGACCAGAACCTTGCCTTTGTCGAAGAGGAATCGGCGCGGCACAAGCGCAAGGGCGAAGACCGTGACGACTGAACTAATCCCAGGCGTGCTGCTTGCAGGCGGCCTGGCGCGGCGGATGGGCGGCGGCGACAAGCCGATGCGCACCATCGGGGGCCGCACCATCCTCGACCGCGTCATCACGCGGCTGAAGCCGCAATGCGATGGCCTCATTCTCAACGCCAACGGCGATCCCGCGCGCTTTGCGGCGTTCGGCCTGCCTGTCATCGCGGACGGCGTCGCCGATTTTCCCGGTCCGCTGGCCGGCATTCTGGCGGCGCTGGATTGGGCCGCGGCCAACCGGCCGGAGGTCAAGTGGGTGCTAAGTGCCGCGGCGGACTGCCCGTTCCTGCCGCGCGATCTCGTGGTGCGTCTCGTTGCGGCGCTACGCGACGAGAACGCAGAGCTTGCGGTCGCCGCATCCGACGGCCAGTCGCATCCGGTGATCGGCCTGTGGAGCGTGGCGTTGCGCGAACAACTCCGCCACGCGCTGGTCGTAGAAGACGTCAGGAAGATCGACCGCTGGACCGCGCGCTACAGGCTCGCCACGGTGACCTGGCCAGTCGAACCGCTCGACCCGTTCTTCAATGCCAACACTATGGATGACATTGCGGAAGCGGACCGGCTGGCGGCGCTGGATGGGGGTTGAGCGTGCCCCGGATGCTGCGCAGCACGAAGTGATGCGCTGCTGATCCGGGGCCCATCCATCACTAAGTCGCGGCGGCGATGGGTCCCGGCTCTGCGGAGCAGCGCGAGATGCGCTGCACCGCGTCCGGGACACGATCGGAGTTCACGCCCCCCGCAAATTCACGCCGCCAGCGGCACGGTCCAGGCGTCGTAGCCATAGACCCAATCGGTATCGGTCTTTCCGCTCAGCCAGGTATTGGTTCGCGAGGTCTGCTGGATCCGCGCGGTTCGGTCCTTGCGGGTTGCCTCAAATCTTCGAAACGCATCCGGCACGCCATCGCGCTCGACGCCGTCGAGACAGCGTGACAGCACGGCGGCGTCCTCGATCGCCATGGCCGCGCCTTGCGCCATGTAGGGCGTCATCGGGTGGCAGGCGTCGCCGAGCAGCGTCACCTTGCCCTCGCCCCAGCGTTCCAGCGCATTGCGATCGACGATCGCCCATTTGTGCACGTCCGGGCACGCGGCCAACACCTGCTCGACCTGGCGATCGAAGCCCACGAAAGCCTTGCGCAATTCCCTGACGTCGCCTTTGGCCGACCACGACTCGATCCGGAATTCCGGCTCCGGCTGGCTGGTGACGAGATAGATTTCGCTGCGGTCCGGCTTGACGTAGTAGATGACGATGTGCCGGTCCTCGCCCCACCATTTGGTGCAGTCGTCGATTTTTTCGCCGCCGAGCAATGCGGCCGGATAAGTGGTTCGGTAAGCGATGCGCCCGGTAAAGTGCACCGGCGAGGTCTCAAACAATATGTCCCGCACGACAGAGTGAATGCCATCGGCGCCGATGACCGCGTCAGCGACCGCGGTTTCACCATTCGCGAAAGTGAGTCGGACGCCATCGCTGGTCTCGTCAAGCCCGACCAGCTTATGGCCGAGCTTGACGCATTCATCGGGAACGGCGCTCGCCAGCGCTGCATGCAGATCGCCGCGATGCGCCAGCAGATAGGGCGCGCCAAACTTCTGTTCGGCGCTCTCGCCAAAGATCATGTCGAACTTGACTTCGCCGGTCTTCCAATCGCGGTTATTCCAGGAGCGTGGATAGAACGACTGGCTGCGCAACTTTTCCTCGAGCCCCAGGCCGCGCAGCACCTTCATGGCATTGCAGCCGATCTGAATGCCGGCGCCGAGCCGCGCGAATTGCGAGGCCTGCTCATAGACGGTGACGTCGATGCCGACCCGGCGCAGCGCCGCGGCCGAAGGGAGGCCGCCCATGCCGGCGCCGATGATTGCAATCGAAAGACGCCGCGTCATCGCCTCCCCGCCATTTCAGGCCGGTCGGAACCCGGCTCTTTCCAGTGCCGCGCGGCCTTCTTCCGACGCCAGCGCGTCGAGAAAAGCCTGTACCGCCGCCCGCTGCTTGCGCGCCGTCACCAGCGCGAAATCATAATGCTCTTCGGCAAAGGGAATGAAACCCAGGTCGGACGCATGGGCCACCGGCGCGATGGTCATGCCCCAGTCGGCACGATGCTGCGCCACGGCGGCGGCGACCGCGTTGTGCGAGCGCGGCTGATTCCAGTAACCGTCGGGCTTCGCCCCCGCCAGCAGCCGGTCGATCAGGATGCGCGTGCCGGCGCCCTGGTTGCGGTTGACCATGATGCAGGCGGGATCGGCGAGCGCCGCACGCACCGCGGCCTCGGCGCCCAGGCCCTCGAAGCGCGCATCGCCCTTGCGGAACACGATGCCCTGCATCCGCCGCCAGCCCGGCACCAGTTCAAGTCCGTCGGTGAGATATGGCGTGTTGTAGGTTTCGGTCTTGTCATCGAACAGATGGATCGGCGCGAAATCGCATTCGCCGCGCTTGGCCGCCGCCAATCCGCCGAGGCTGCCGACCGCGATCGAACGTACCGAGAGCCCGGTGCGCGCCAGCGGCGCGGTGACAAGATCGAGCCCGGTGCAGTGGCTGCCGACGATCACGAGATCTGGCACCCGCACATGGGGCGTGAACAGCGTCACTTCGGCATCAGTGCCTGCCGGCATCTGGTCGGCCAGCGCATCGATGCGCAGAAAACCATCGGCCTGCGCGAATGAGGTGATTGCGCCCGAGCCCTTGCCGGTGGGATAGGCGATCAGACCGTCCGCTCCCTCGACCAGCGAGACCATGACGAATTCGGTACGGCCGAGTTCGGAGGCGATCCGCACCGGAATTCTGGCGCTGACCTTGGCGTCCAAACGTGGCGGCAGGCCCGCCATGCGCCGCAGCACCGGCACGATCATGTCGTGGAAGGTGAACATCGCCGAGGTCGGAAATCCCGGCAGAATCACCACCGGCTTGCCGTCGCAAACCGCGAGGCAGAGCGGCTTGCCCGGCTTCAGCGCGACGCCATGCGCAATAATGCCGGGCTGACCGAGCCGCGCGATGATGCGGTGGGTCACATCTCCCGCACCTTTCGAGGTGCCACCCGAGAGCACCAGCATGTCGCTGATTTGCAGCGCACTGCGCATCGCAGATTCAAGCTGCGCCTCGTCGTCGGGAATGGCGCCCAGAAATATCGCCTCGCCGCCGTTCTCCGATATCGCCGCGGTGACGATCGCGCCGTTGGTGTCGTAGATCGCGGCCGGCCGCAGCGGCGAACCCGGCTGCACCAGTTCGTCGCCGGTCGAGATGATGGCGACGCGCAGCGGGCGCGCGACGGCAACTTGCGCGATGCCGCAGGCCGCCAGCATCCCGATCTCGCGCGAGCCAATCATAGTGCCGGCGCGCAGCAGCACCTCGCCGCGCGCGATGTCGGAGCCGGCATAGGACACGAACTGACCGGGCGAAGCGGCGCGGCGAATTTCGATCGCGCGGGTTCCCGACGGCTGGGTGTGCTCGACCATAACGATGGCATCGGCGCCGCGTGGCACCGGACCGCCGGTCGCAATCGACGTGGCGGTTCCCGATAGCACCGGCCGCGTCGGCGCGGTGCCGCAGGCGATCACCTCGTCATTCAGCATCATCCGCACCGGCGTTGCTTCGCCTGATGAAGCGAGATCGGCGGAACGCACCGCAAAACCATCGACGTTGGAACGATCGAACGGCGGCACGTCGATCGGCGCCACGACATCTTCGGCCAACGCGCAGCCGAGTGCGTCCGCGAGCGCCCACTGCTCGCTGGGCACCGCGCGCGGAAACAGCGCGGCTTCAAACCGCGCCAGCGCTTCCTCGCGCGACAGGATGATCAAGAACTGGTCCTGATCGACGGGTTCACGGTCTTTCGGCGAGGGCGTGGTCATGCCGGCATCCATATCATTCCCGCAGCATATAGCCATCGACGCCGCTGCCTGCCGCAAATCCTTCCGCGGCGCCCGGCACGGTTAACCAAGCCTCGGCGCGGGCGATCGCATCGAGCGACAGTTCCCCGACCGCCAGCGTCACCCAGGCTCCCGCTTTTCGCTCCAACAGCACGACTTCCGCAATGCCAACCCCGGAGGCGATCTTGTGCGCCAGCGGCAGATTGAGCGTCTTGCGCGGCCGCCGCCCCGACAGCCGGTCGAGTGCGGGCAACGCCAGCGTCCACCACGCCGCGAACGCCTGATCGGGCGCGCCCGGCAGCGCGACCACGGGCGTGTTGCCGATGCGGCCGACCGCCGAGGTGCGGCCGGGCTGCACGGCGATGCCATGAGCGATGACTTCGCCGCATCGGGCCAATGCCGTCACCGTCGCGTCGGTGCGGCCGACGCCGCTGCCGCCGACAATCAGCAGCAGATCGCACGCGCCGACGTCGATCGCCGCGACAATCGATGCGGCATCGCGGCCAACAGCGGCAACGGACACCACATCGGCGCCGGCGGTGCGCGCGCTCTCCGCGATCAGATCCGACGTCACCGCGCCGCCGGGCAAATTGACGATGCGCAGGCGCGGCCGCCGCACCTTCAGCCGTTCAATTCCCGCCGCCCGCGCGATCATGAGGTCACGTGCCAGCACGCGCCGCCCGGCCTCGACCACACTGCTGCCAGCGGCAATGTCACCACCGGCCCGGCGCACACCCTGCCCCGGGATCGCTTCCGCCAGCACCTGCGGCATCGGGCCTGATAGCTCGACGGAATCGGCATCGAGCACGCAATCGCAGCCATCAGGCATGGCGTCGCCGACTTCGACCCAGACCGGCAACGCCGTCAATGGCAATGGCGAATAGGACGACGCGCCGACGAGATCGCGGGCGCATAGTGCAAAGCCGTCGCTGGCGGCGATGTCGTGCGGGGGCAGCGCGCCCAATGGCGGCATGTCGGCGGCAATACAACGCAGCGCCTCCGCTAGCGGCAGTTCCGACGGCGTTACCGGCTCGACCCCGTGCAAAAGGGCAGCGAGCGCCACATCGAGCGGCGTAAGCGAAGTCGGAAGGCGCTGTTGCGAAATCATGGCCCGCTATGCCCTGAATCGGGTCGGAAATAAACAGAACCCGATACCGCTGGCGGCCGGGCCCCCTCCTTCCGACCAAGTTGACGCCGGCTCAAATTAGTTGCAATTGGGACCAATTGGCTTTAGTTGCAGATGGGACCAATTGGCGGAAAGCAACCGCCTGAAGACACACACGGCCAACGTGCCTGTTCACAGGGAGAAGAGGGGATGCTCGTCAAAAACCTATCCATGCTTGGCGCGCTTGCGGCCGCGATGCTGGCGTCGCCTGCCGCGCTTGCGCAAGTTTCAGATGACATCGTCAAGATCGGCGTTCTCACCGACATGAACGGCCCGGCGGCGACGCCAACCGGTCAGGGCTCGGTCACGGCCGCGCAGATGGCGATCGACGATTTCGGCGGCAAGGTGCTGGGCAAGCCGATCAGCATCGTCGTCGGCGATCACCAGCTCAAGCCTGATATCGGCGGCGGCATCGCGCGGCGCTGGTACGACGTCGATCAGGTCGACCTGATCGTTGACGTTCCGGTATCGGCAGTGGGGCTGGCGGTGCAAGGCATCGCCAATGAGAAGAAGAAGCTGTTCATCACGCATTCGACCCTGTCTGCGGATTTCCACGGCAAATTCTGCTCGCCCTACGCGATGCAGTGGGTGATCGACACCCGCTCGCTCGCGGCCGGCACCGCGCAGGCAGTGGTGAAGCGCGGCGGTAACAGCTGGTTCTTCATCACCGATGATTATGCGTTTGGCCACGCGCTCGAACGCGACGCCTCCGCGGTGGTCACCGCCAATGGCGGCAAGGTGCTGGGTTCAGTGCGACCGCCGCTTGCGACCCCCGACTTGTCGTCCTTCGTGCTGCAGGCGCAGGCTTCCAAGGCCAAGATCATCGGCATCGCCGCCGGCCCGCCCAACAACATGAACGAGATCAAGACCGCCTCGGAGTTTGGCGTCTTGAAGGGCGGCCAGCAGATGGCGGCATTGCTGGCGCTGATCACCGACATCCATTCGCTGGGATTGCCGGCGGCGCAGGGCCTCTTGCTGACGACCTCGTTCTACTGGGACATGGACGACAAGACCCGCGAATGGTCGAAACGCTATTTCGCCAAGATGAACCGGATGCCGACGATGTGGCAGGCCGGCGTCTATTCCTCGGTCATATCTTATCTCAACGCCATCAAGGAGGCGGGCACCGACGAGCCGCTGAAAGTGGCGGCGAAGATGCGCGAAAAACCGATCGAGGATTTCTTCTCCCGCAACGGCAGGCTGCGCGAGGACAATCTGATGGTGCATGACCTCTGGCTGGTCGAGGTCAAGAAGCCGGAAGAATCAAAATATCCGTGGGACTATTACAAGATCCTGGCCAAGATCCCCGGCGACGAGGCGTTCGGGCCCATTGATCCGGCATGCGCGATGGCGAAGAAATAAGGCATCGCAAATATCAAACATCGTCATGGCCGGGCTTGTCCCGGCCATCCACGTCTTTGATGCGTACGAAGAAAGACGTGGATGCCCGGCACAAGGCCGGGCATGACGGTTTGGGACAAGCAGCGCCCTATTTCACCACCCCAACTTCGCGAAAGTATTTCAGCACGCCCGGATGGATCAGCTGCACATTCGGCGCAGCGGCGGCGGTGTTCACCGCCGTTGTCTCGCAGGCCTGCGGCAGTTTCTTGCACAACGCCCCTTCCGCGCCGTGCAGCGTCTTCGCCAGCCGGTACGCGACATCATCCGGCAGGCTTTCGCGCGCGAGGACAAAACTCCATGAGCCGATCGAATCGATCGCCGCCGGCTGGTTCGGGTAGCTGTTGGCGGGCACCGTCAGCGGCTTGAGAAAGGTATGCTTGGCGCGGACCTTGGCGATCTCGCCGGCGTCGGGCGCGATGAAGCGGGCGCCGCCGGGGCTTTCCGCCATGCTCTTGAAGCCGGGCCAGCCGATGCCCGCGCCCCACAGCGCCGCGGCACGGCCGTCCTGCACCATGGCCGGACCGTCGCCGGCGCGGTCGAGATAGATCGACTTGAAATCCTCGTCCTGCTTCAGCCCGATGCCGTCGAGCATGTAGCGCGACAGGATCGGCAGACCCGAGCCTTTGGCGCCGAACGCCACCGGCTGGCCGACGAGATCGCGAATGGTCTTGTAGGGGCTGTCGGCGCGCACCACGAACATGCCCGGGCTGGAATACATCGCGGTCAGGATCTTCAGCCTGGTCGGCGCCCGCCCGATGCCCATGAAGGCTTCGTAGGAAGGCTCCCCGGCCACCAGCGCGATATCGAGTCCGTCCGTCTCGAGCAACGGAATGTTCTCGCTGCTGCCCTTGGTGTTACGCGGCTCGATCGACAGTGTCGGATCGGCGGCGTTCAGGACTTCCGCGAACGCATTGCCATAGACCGGGAAGCCGCCGCCCGGTGTCGCGGTCCCAAGGCTTATTGTTGATTTTGTAATGGCCATATCTCCTGCAGTCTTGCCTCCATCTTGCGCCGCCGCGCCGCCTGCCAGCAGGAGAACGCCGGCGCAGACGATATGAGCGAGTTTCATATTTGGCCTCAAGCATGTTTCCAGGAGCAAGTCTACTCCCGAGGAATGACCAATCAACGCCAGTGGAGGTTGTAGGCAAGCTCGGGCTTTTATGAAAGCATGGGCGCAACGGTAACAAGAAAATGACGGAAAGCATAATGATCCGATTTTCGCGAAAAGCATTGCTTGGTCTGGTTTGCCTTTTGAGCTTTGCGGCCAACACCTCCCCTTCCGCCGCCGCCGACTACCCTAACCGCCCGGTGAAATGGGTGATCGGCTTTGCCGCCGGCGGCCCGGTCGATATCGTCGCGCGTATCATGAGCCAGTGGTTGTCGGACCGCTTCAACCAGCAATTCGTGGTCGAGAACCGCACCGGCTCTGGAGGCAATATCGCCGCGGCCGCGGCGATCAGTTCGCCGCCGGACGGCTACACGCTGCTGTTCGTCGCGCCCAACAACGCGATCTCGACCTCGCTCTACAAGAAACTGCCGTTCGACTTCCTGCGCGACACCGCGCCGGTCGCCAGCATCATGCAACTCACCAACATGTTCGTGGTGTCGAACGCGACGCCGGCGAAAACCGTTCAGGAGTTCATCGACTACTGCAAGGCGAACCCCGGCAAGATCTCCTATGCGTCATCGGGCAATGGCACGTCGGTGCACATGTCGGCAGAACTGTTCAAGGCGATGACCAAATGCGACATGCTGCACGTGCCATATCGCGGCTCGGCGCTGGCATTTCCGGACATCATTTCCGACAAGGTGCAGTTGATCTTCGACAACCTGCCGTCGGCGCTCGAACAGGTTCGGGGCGGCACCGTTCGCGCGCTCGGGGTCACCTCCCCGCAGCGCTGGCCGACGGTGCCGGACGTGCCCGCGATCGCCGAAACCGTGCCGGGCTTCGAGTCCGTCGGTTTTTACGGCATTTCGGTGCCGAAGGGCACGCCGCAGGAGGTCATCGATATCCTCAACAAGGCGGTCGGCGAAGCGCTGAAGGACCCCAAGCTGGTGGCGCGGCTCGCCGAGGTCGGCGGCATTCCCAAGCCGATGACACCAGCCGAATTCGGCAAGCTCGTCGCCGGCGAGACCGAGAAATGGCGCAAAGTCGTGGAATTTGCCGGCGTTTCGGTGGATTAACCCCGGCATTGCGGGATCGTCATCACCGCAATTGCGGGATTGTCATCACCGCAATCGCGGGATTGCAATCACCGCATTGCGGGATGGAGATCATCACTGTAAACGATGCCCGCACCGTTGCCGGCCGCCTCAAACGGCCGCTCGCGGCGGGGCCTGTAGCTCAATGGTTAGAGCCGGCCGCTCATAACGGTCTGGTTGCAGGTTCGAGTCCTGCCGGGCCCACCACGCTTCGCCCTTCGGGCTACGCGTGGCGCAGCCAAGCGGAGGCCGAGGGGCGAAGCGTGGTGTCCGGCGTAGCTTGAGCGAAGCGAAAGCGAAGACGGACTGGAATACTCATCAGGCGAAGGCGGGCGCGGCCGCGAGCTGCGGCTCGGCAAGCCACAGCCCCTCGGGCTACGCGTGGCGCAGCCTCGCTCATAACGGCGCGATCGCCGGCGAGCGGGAAGCTCCCCGGCGACGCATCGCCATCAGCAGAGTGCCATCCTGTTACCGCGTCAGGCGAACCACGTCCTGCCTCAGAAGATAGAACGAAACAGCGAGCAGAACGACGTCCTTCATCAGGAAGGGAACGTTCCCCGTCATCGCAGGGAATCCGCCCGCGGCAACATCCCAGCCTTCCGGCATGAACGGAATGATCGTGACCGTCGCGATGAAGGTGCCCGTCGAGCCGAGCGCGCCTAGGATGCCGAGCCGCTTGTCCCAGAAGCCTGCGAGCAGCAGGGACCCAAAGGTCCACTCCGAGACGCCGAGGAAGTAGCTGGCGCCGGCGTGGCCGAATACCGGATAGAGCCACCAGATCAGCGGCCCGTTGTCGATGAAGGGAACCAGTCGTTCGAACTCGTACAGAAACCACTTCTGGTAACCGAAGAAGAAGAACATGATCACCATCGAGGCGCGGACAACGTGGTAGTCGAGATCCTCGGCAAGCAGGCCGGACCGGTGCAGCGCACGGACAAGTGGAGATTGAGCGGTATTGGCAAGCGTGGTCATGGTCGTGATCCTTTCAGAGAGGTGTGATCTGGAGCAGTCGCTTCACGCGACCGCGGGGAAGTCGATCTCGGTGTCGTTGATGCGATTGAAGACGTTGGTGAAGACGGTGGTCGCGAAAGCCAGGCTGATCTCCACCAACTGAGCGTCGCTGTAGTCGGCCGCCTTAATCGCCGCGAAATCCTCGTAGCTGACGGTGCCGCTGGACTGCGCAAGCTTGCGGACGAAGCCGACCAGTGCATCGCGCTTGGCGTCACCGGTAGGTTGGCCCTCGCGGATCTGCTTCAGTACCTCCGGCTTCACGCCGGCTAGCTTGGCGAGGTGACTGTGGGCGGCGACGCAATAGTCGCAGCCGCCGGAGGCGCTGATGACGAGCTTGATAATCTCCTGATCGCGCTTGGTCAGGCTGCCTGCAGCGAGGACGGCATCGGCGGCGAGGACCGATTTGAGGGCGGCAGGGCCGTGCGCGGCAATGGCCGCGAACGTGTTCGGCACGCTGCCGATCGCCTGCTTGATCTCGGCATAGATCTGGCCCGACCCGCCGGCGTCGGATTCGAGGTTCGGGACTGAAAGACGTGACATGGGACGCTCCTTGGTTTCGTTGGTGAACGATTGCGGAGCGACTATAGGATCGAGATTTGAGACGTTGAATGTTACATAACCTCGATTATATGCTCTATCGTCTCAAGTATGATGCTAGGGGGCGCCGTGGATTGGCTCAGCCGGCTGTTTGAAATGATGCCGGTGCGCGGGCGGCTCGACCTGCGCTGCTCTTACGGCCCCCCTTGGCGCATCGACCAGGGGCCCGGCGAGGCCAACGAAATCCCGTACCACGCCGTGCTCGCCGGCTCCGCGATGCTGGAAGATCCGGCGGGCGGCCGACCGCTGCAGCTGAACGCCGGCGACATCCTGCTGCTTCCAGGCAACCCGCGGCACGTGATGCACGACGGCAGCGGGGCCACGCCGCTGCCGTCCCGCAACCGCGCGGCCCTCAACTTCACGATCAGCGAAAATCACGGTTCGGAGGAGCGGCTCGATCTATTGTGCGGACACTTCGCCGTCGCTCCGCCGCACGACCGCCTGCTGCGCAGCTATCTGCCGCCGCGCCTCGTCGTGCATGTCGGGCCCTTCGCCGGGCAGAAGGAAACGGCTGCGCAACTCGCGGGCCTCGTCTCGCTGATGCGGAGCGAGTCGGCGGACGATCGCATGGGCGGCCGCGCCATGCTGAACGCGCTGTCGACGGCAATGTTCGCGCTTGTGCTACGCCTCGCGAGCGAAACCCAGGTTTCCCCGCGGGGCCTTCTTGCCCTGGCCGGTCATCCCCGCTTGGCACCGGCGGTGGCCGCTCTTTTCAACGAGCCCGCACGCGCATGGTCGCTGCCTGACCTTGCGCGCCTCACCAACATGTCGCGAGCGACGCTCGCGCGGCAGTTTCAGGAGAAGCTGGGAAGATCGGCCAGTGACCTCCTGACCGACATCCGCATGACGCTCGCGGCCAACGAACTCAAGAACCCCATGCTTTCAACCGGCGCTGTGGCGGAGGCGGTCGGATATCAATCCGAAGCGGCCTTCCAGCGCGCCTTCAAGAGCCACATGGGCGTCACTCCGGCGCAGTGGCGCAAGATGCAGGAGCTGCCTGCCAGGGGCGTGTTCGCAAAGCGCGCAGCAGCTGTCGAAGGGAAGACTGAGGAAGCGAAGGGTTAGCATCCGCGCTTTGCCCCATTAGCGGCCGTTGCGTGGCGGACGATCCCGCTCCTTGGTCAGAATGCGGTCTGCTCAGCAACGCGAAGTGCAATCGCATTTCGTTGATGATCGATGGCCAGCGCTCGCCCGCTCGAAGTCGGTACCTGGTCGGTGTTTGCACAAGCTAATACTGGTCCGAAGAAACAAGGCAGGCCATCTGCTGCTCGCGACCGCTGCTTGCCTTGCCAAAGCGCGGGAAAAACGCAAGGTTCGTGCGGTTCGGATTCGGAGAGTCTCGGCCGTGTTTATTTTTTCTATTAGGACTGCTCTCCTCGCCGTCGCAGTGTCAGCTTCATCTCTTTCCAGTGCAGCTGCTTTGTCCGCGCAGTCAGAATTGTTGTGCAGCCCGGAAGGCTTAATGCGTTTGATCCCTCAGTTTAATGCAAATGGGAAATTCACAATTCCTGATCCCAACACCGACTTGCAGAGATTCCTTTCAGCGCAACAAGGTCTTTCAAATGCGATTGATATGATCTTGGCCCAGGAAAACATAAGCCAAAATCCGTCTGACGTCGGAAGCCTTCCATCCCGGCCGCTAGTATTCGCTAGCAACTGGTTATCCAGTGAAGTGGGAATACAGACAGATGGAACAAATTTGAGTTCTCCCGAGAAAGGAGGAAAGTTTGGTGGTTATCGCGTTCAGTCGTTTTTGACCGGACTTACTCCGGTGCCTTTGTCCCAAGGAAGCATTTATGCAATCAAGCAATCAAAGCCGACCTATCCGGCACTTGTTTACCCGATGCCCACGAGCCACCCTTGCGTGAACAGGCTTGTTCTAGGCGCTTACAATACTGCTGGCTCCTGGCCGACCCCGACATATGCTCTTGGTAAATATCAGCTGGATAACAATGGTCTCCCAATGCGCGACAAGCCATTGGTCACCTACTTGATCGTCAATATCTGTCTTGATCTTGGCAAGTCAGCGATGATCAAAAAACAATCGGTATTACGCCCAAGTGCAATGATCATTCTGGCGCTTCATTGGCCATGTGAGAGCTCAGAATGCGCTAATAATGGAATTGGCCATCAACATTGACCGTGCCTGAATGTCCGCCGTGGGGTCATGCCCAGCTAGCTGAGGTCGAGCATTCGCTGGCCTGGCCTTACACCCATCCCGGCGTAAACAGTCGTGGCAGCGCCAGGACCGTCCATTCCGAGAAGGCGCAGATCAGGATCACGATCAGCAGCGGGATCATCATGATATGTAGCAGCCCCTGAATCTTCGCCATCGGCACGCCACCCACGGCGCACGCCGTCATCGCGCACATGCCGACGGGCGGTGTCAGAAGCCCGAACGACTGCGTCATCACCACGATCACGCCGAGATGCACGGGATGGATCCCGACCTGCATCGCGATCGGATTGATGATGGGAACAAAGATCAGGATCGCAGGCAGGGCATCCATGAAAGTGCCCAGCAGAATGTTCAGGATGACGATCAGGAACATCACCACATACTTGTCCCGGGAAAACGAGATCATGAACTGGGTGACGATATCGGGGACCTGATAGTAGGCGAGCAACCAGCCAAACAGGACGGCTCCCGTGAGACAGAACAACACCTGCGAAAACTGCGTGACGGTCTCGCCGAACATTGCAGGCAGCTGCCGCCAAGTCAGGCTGCGAAACACGAACAACGTGATAAACAGCGAATAGACCGCCGCGACGGCCGCCGATTCCGTCGGCGTGAATACGCCGCCGATCATGCCCGCAACCACGATAATGGGCACGCCGAGCGGCCAGCTTGCCGCCTTGACGCCGTCCCAGATCGCGCGGAACCCAAGAAACTTCGGATGCTCTCGTGGAAAGTCGTATTTGATCGCAAAGAAGTGCGTCTGAATCATCAGCGACAAGCCCATCAGCACGCCCGGCAGGATGCCTCCGATCAGCAAGGCGCCGATGGAGACGTTGGCGGTCGCGCCATAGATGACCATCAGGATCGACGGCGGAATCACCGCACCCATCGTCGATGTGCAGGCTGTGAGGCAGACCGTAAAGCGCTCGTCATAGCCCCGCTTCTTCATCGCCGGGCAGAAGATCGAGCCGATCGCCGCGGCGTCCGCGGTGCTGCTGCCGGAAATGCCTGAAATGAACATGCCGACCACGACGTTTACATGCGCGAGCCCTCCGCGCAGATGGCCGACAAGGGACATGGCCAGCTTCACCAGCCGCTCGGAAATCCCGCCATCGGTCATGATGTTGCCGGCGAGGAAGAAAAACGGGAGCGCCAGCAGCGTGAATGCGTTGATGCCCGTGAACATCTGCTGCACCGCCAGCACCGTCGGCAGGTCGGCGTACCAGATGACGAACAGCGAGGAGAGAATGAGCGAGAACGAGATGGGGACGCCGATGACGAGGAGAAGGGTAAGCGAAACCATCAAGAGCGTGAGCGGATGGGTCATTGCGTTCCGGTCCAGAGACGGCGGCAGCAGCGCGTGATATCGATAACGTTGACGAGCATCATCAGTGCGCCAGCCACGGGAATAATGATGGTCGGGATGAAAAGCGTGATGCCGAGCGCGGGCGAGAGGCGCTGGAGGCTGACAACCGAAAAGTACCAGCCCTCGACTGTCATGACCCACGCTACGATCAGCATGCATATGTTGATAATGAGTTGCTGCAGATACAACGCGCGCCCATGCAGGACGCCGTCCAGCGCATCGAAGGCGAAGTGCGTCCGCCGCATCGAGACGATCGCGGTGCCGAGGAACACGCACCAGATGAATGCGAACAGCGACAGCTCCTCGCCCCAGAGGAACGACTTCGCGAACAGAAAACGCATCAGGACCTGGATGAAGACGCCCACCGTGGTGAAAGCGAGAAGCAGCGCGAGCAGCGGCAACAGCCCCTGCTCGATCCGGGCAAACAGTCGCTCAGGCCAGGGCATGCTTACTTCTTCTGGCTGCGGATGGTTTCCAGAAGCGGCACCGCCTTGATGTCGCCGGCCACCTTGTCCTGGATCGGCGCTACGAGGGCGATGAACTTGGCCTTGTCGGGCTTGGTCAGCACCGCGCCCTTGGTTTTCAGCCCCTCGACCGCCGCATCCACGAACTCATCGTCCTTCATGCGCTCGTGGACGGAGGCGTCGATCGCGGCCTGAAGGACGATCGCCTTGAGATCGGCGGGCAGCGAGTTGAGCTTGCGCTCGTTCATGAACACCGGATTGATGCCGTATTGGTGCTCGGTCTGGCTGATGTATTTCGCCGCCTCGTAGTGCTTGTTCGATTCGATCACGGCGAGACCGTTTTCGGCGGCGTCGATCACGCCCGATTGCAGCGCCTGATAGACTTCGCCAAAATTCATCGGCGTCGGAATCGCGCCGAACGCCTTCCAGATGGTGACTTCGACCGGGTTGTTCTGCACGCGGATCTTCACGTTAGTCAGATCCTCGGGACCGGCCACCGAACCCTTGCGGCTGTAGATATTGCGCACGCCGGACGTGTAGTAGCCTATCCGCTTGAGGCCGAGGCTCTTGCCGGCGACTATTGCGTCGATCTGCTCGCTGAATTTCGGATCGTTGATGACGCGTGCGACATGCGCGCGATCGTTGAACAGGTAAGAGACGCTCAGCAGGCCAAGCTCGGGAATGACGGTCGCCGCGTTGGCTGCGCTGCACGACGACATGTCGAGGGTGCCGAGGCGCACGCCTTCCAGCATCGCCACTTCCGCGCCGAGTTGTCCGGCTGGAAAGACGTTGACGCGGATGCGGCCGTTGCTGCGCTCCTCCACGAGCTTTTTGAACATCTTGTGACCTTCGTCGTACATGCTGCCGACGGGCTGGTCGTGGCCGACGCGCAGCGTGATCTCCTGCGCGGATGCGACTGCCGATGCCGCCAAAAGTGCGACGAGACCGGCAAATAGAGAACGAAAGGACGGCAATACGCTCATGTCTCTCTCCCCGGAGTGCAATGATTTGAGTTTTTTTATTTTCTTATTGATCATATGAATGGATTGCCGTCAATGATGATTCATAATATCAAACCGAATCGCGAGCGACGACCGGTCAACATCGACGGAGGATCAGCGCGATGGCGCGCAAGCAGACGCTCGGAAAAACAAAGACGAAGATTGCCAGCCGCGAACCTAAAGGCGCGCCGTCCGAGAAGCGCACGCTGCAGATCGCAAGGGCGATCGGATTGCGCATCCTGGCTGGGGATTACCAACCCGGCTCGAATATTCCCGTTGAACCCGAGCTCTGTCGCGAACTGGGCGTGAGCCGGACCGTTTTGCGCGAGGCGATCAACCTTCTTACCGCGAACGGCATGGTGACGCCGCGCGTGAAGGTAGGCACCGTGATCAATCCGCGCGCGCAGTGGAATTTCCTTGATCCGGCGCTGCTCGATTGGCTGCTGGCGATGGGCGATATCGGCCCCTTCCTGATGAAATTATCGGAATTCCGCCACGCATTGGAACCGGCGGCTGCGTCACTCGCCGCCGTTAACGCGACGTTCGAGGACTTCGAACGTTTGCATCGCGCGTATGAAGACATGGCCGCCTCGACGGATAACCTCGAGGCCTGGGTTGCCGCCGACTTCCGATTTCATCAGGCCATCTACCTTGCCACCCGCAACGAGTTTTTCTGGCCGGTCGGACGCTTGCTGGAGCCAGCGTTGATCGCGGGCTTCCGCGTCATCGGCAGCGCCCACAATCAGCAATGCCTGCCCGAACACCGTGCCGTGCGCGATGCCATCATCGCGCGCGAACCGCATCGCGCCTATCAGGCCGTCGTCGATCTCATGCGGACATCGGATTCGGATCTGGTGCAGATGCTTGCGCCCGGAAAGGAGAAAGCCGGATTAGCGAAGAAAGGGAAAATCGGATCCAAATCTCCGCGCGCTGGAGGCATTGCAAAAGCCTCCTGAATCGCACCAGGCGCGAGGCACAAACCGTCAAGGCAAAACCGGTGCCCGATCTTTCGGGACGCCTTAATGTTCGACCCGGTACAGGCGCCATCGCTCCGGCACGCCTTTCAGTCGATGAACGCCGCGATCCTTGAAGAGGATTCCCGACTGCGACATCAGATCCTTGACCGCGCTCGAGACCAGGACTTCGCCGGCACGCGCTTTCGCGGCGACGCGCGCGCCGATGTGAAACGCGAGACCGACCATCTCGGCCCCGCTCACTTTGTATTCGCCCGCATGCAGCCCCACCCTGATCTCCAGCCCCAGCGTGCGCACGGCCTCGCGGATCGCGGTCGCGCAACGGACCCCGGCAGCCGGCGCCTTGAAGGTCGCGAGCAGTCCGTCCCCCGTGGTCACGACTTCCTTGCCGCGCAGGGTCTTCAGCTCTCTGCGGACGGCGACGTAATAGTGACTCATCACCTGCGTCCAGCGGGCATCGCCAAGCCGCGCGGCTTTTTCGGTGGACCGGACGATATCGACAAACAGGATCGTGGCGAGCGCCTTTTCGGGTTCGGCGCCACGGCCGGCCGATCGGCGCCGCATCGCAATGGGGCCCGGCAGCGGTTCATAGCGATGGCTACGTCGCCGCGCGATCGCGGCTTTTGCATAGTCCATGGCACGCTGCGCCGTACCGCAACGAACGGTTTTCACCCTCGGTGGAAGCGTCCAGAAAACCTTTCGCCCATCTCCGGCGCCATGGACCTCCACGGCGCCCCACTTCAGGAAAACCGCCGAGCCAACGCGTCGAATACACCATGCCTTGGACGTGTATCCGGAAACGTTCGACTGATGGACTCCAATGCGAAGGAACTTGGGCATGAACGTGCGGCCAATCGAAAGACCGTTTGGGTCTACCAGAGGTAAAGCGTAGTCGCACATTCCTGCGTTGGCAACAGTACTTCCAATCGGGGATTTGCCGACGGCCCTCGCGTCAATTCACGTTCGCCGGGCTGCGATGTCAGCTTCGAGTCAAAGCGGTGAGAACGGCATGCCGAGGCTTCTGGCCACCGGCTCGCAGGTCAGCCGGCCCCGGTAGACGTTCAGACCAGCGCGCAAATGCGGATTCTCCAGCACGGCCGCAAATCCCTTGTTGGCGAGCGCGAGGCCAAAAGGCAGCGTCGCATTGTTCAGCGCCTGGCTGGAGGTCAGCGGCACAGCGCCCGGCATGTTGGCGACGCAGTAGTGGATGACGCCCTCCACCTCAAAGGTTGGATCGGCATGGGTGGTCGGGTGCGATGTCTCAAAGCAGCCGCCCTGGTCGATCGCGACATCCACGATCACAGCGCCCTTGCGCATCGAACCCAACATATTCCGCGTCACCAGTTTCGGCGCGCTCGCTCCCGGGACGAGCACCGCGCCGATCACGACGTCGGCGGCGAACACCTCTTCCTCAATGCTGTCGATGGTCGAGAATCTCGTGCGAGCACGCCCCTCGAACAGTTCGTCCAGTTCGCGGAGGCGGCCGATCGAACGGTCGAGAATACTGACCTCGGCGCCGAGGCCGACCGCCATGCGTGCCGCGTGCGTCCCCACGACTCCGCCTCCGATCACCACGATGCGTGCCGGCTGCACGCCCGGCACGCCCCCGATCAAGAGGCCCCGGCCTCCCGCATGCCGCCGCAAGGCCGCGCCGGCCGCTTCGATCGCAAGCCTGCCCGCCACCTCGCTCATCGGCGCCAGCAGCGGCAGGCCGCCATGGGCGTCCGTCACGGTCTCATAGGCGATGGCGGTGCATCCGGACTCGATGAGGCCCTTGGCCTGCTCGGGATCCGGTGCCAGGTGCAGGTATGTGAAGAGAATCTGGTCTTGCCGCAGCTGCGACCATTCCGAAGCTTGAGGCTCCTTGACCTTGACGATCATCTGGCTGGACGCAAACACCTCGCGGGCGGAGTCCAGCACAGTAGCGCCGGCCTTGCGATAAGCGTCATCCGTCGCGCCGATGCCGGCGCCGGCATTGGTTTCGACGACGACGCTGTGCCCCGCCGCCACATATTCGCGAACGGCCCCCGGCGTCAGACCGACACGATATTCGTGCGTCTTGATCTCCCTGGGCACCCCGACCTTCATGGCAACCTCCGCTGTATGGCACGCCTCTTTTCTAGGAGGGAACCGCGGTTGTTTCTCAGCAAACTTGCGCGCATACCGGCAAATAGTGCAGAAATTCAACGCTGCTTGGCACTATGGCGCAGGATTTTAAACATATGGACCACGACAAGATCGACATGACCATTCTCGCCGAACTCAGCGCCAACGCGCGGGTCAGTCATACCGAACTGGCGGACCGGGTGGGACTTTCGAGCACCGCGATCGCGCGGCGGCAACGCGCGCTGGAAGACGAAGGATATATCAGAGGCTATCAGGCCATCCTTGATCCGGGCCGGTTCGGCCTCAACACGACGGTGCTGGTCAGAATCGCGCTCAACAGCCAAAGCGACGAGGCGCTGAAATCGTTCGAAGCCGCCGTCGTCAACTGCCCGTCGGTGATCCGCACGTTTCTGATGTCGGGAAACGACGACTATCTCCTGATCGTGCTGGCGCGCGACATCGAAGACTTCGAGAGAATTCACCGGACCGAACTGTCGCGCCTGCCGCACGTCTCGCGCATCCAGTCGAATTTCGCCCTTCGCGAGATCATCGATCGCGCGGTCCCCCCGGCGATCTTCGGAAAACCGGGGCGTCCAGCACGGAAGCCAACCAGAAAACAGGCCGGCTAACGCAGGTAGACCCAAGCCCGGCGGGTAGCCATCGGCAACGACCCGCCGTCTTTGCGCAATACCGGTCGTTCGAGGATTGCCGTCTCGTCGGGCCCGGCGCCGTCTAGAAAAACTTTCACCGCGGTGCGGGCGCGCAGATCGATCTCGGAAAGCGTTGGTATCGCGCCGAGCTGGAGCACAGCTTCCAGGTGAATGTTGCCATAGAGCATGCCGAGAAACTGGCGGGCGCCGGCTTCGCAATCCGCAAGATCGATCTCGCCGGCCTGCTTCGCTCTTGCAAGAATTTTTGTCAGGACGGCGATGGCCCGCTTTGGGCCATGCTGCGCGTAGACCCGCGTCGCATTCGGGTAGCGGTCCGCTTCGAGGATGGCGGTGTAACAAACCTCCAGCAAGGCCGGCGTCATCATCGTCTCGAGAAGATTGCGCCCGATGATGATGAGCAGTTCCCTGAGCGGCAGGGAAAGCTGGTCGGCACTGACACTCAGTGCATTGGACGAGTACTGGCTGACGACCTTAGCGAACTGGTCGACCAGAAGCTGCTCCACGTTCTCGCGCCGCGTTGTCTTCTCGCGGAGCAGTTCCTTGTAGAGACCGTGCGGCGTCCATGTCCAACTCGGCCGCCCAAGCACGAACGCCGTGATAACAGCGCAATTCGACCAGCCGCGCATCTGGCTCGCTCTGCCCGGGACCTGCTCGCGGACGCGAAGGATATCGCCCGTCCCACCCCACCGCAGAAATTTGACGGCATCGGCCGGCGGCAGGATCGTCACCATCATGCGGGTCCACCACGGCTCCACGAGCAGCCAGCTCCCGGTGTTCGTCGGCCGCATGGCAAAGACGTGCTTATGCTTGTGATGGACGAACCGATGCCACCATTGCCGTTTCAGGCCGGGGACGAAGCAAATGATCCAGTCGACGGGCTCGACCGTCACCAGCGAGCCATGCTCGTCGGCGCAGTTGGCCAGATCCGACGGGACATCGTCGACGACCTTCAGGCTCGATGGGCTGTCGCTGCTCCGCGCCAGCAAGGACCGTCCCGCGCGGGCCGTATCAAATGGCGCGTTCATATCTGGCGCTCCTCGCGCTTGCACATCCATGCAGGAACCTTTCAACGCCGGCCTTGACGCGGTCGGCGGTTGTCCCGTTCTGGCTGGTCACAGGATTCAGCATCAATGCCTGGTAGAGCGGCTCCCTCAGCAGTCCCATCAATTGCTCGGCGCATACCTGCGCGTCCGATATCGACAGGATCCCTCTTTCATTGGTGTCCGACAGAAACTCCCGCAGCCTCCTTGTGACGATCTCCGACCCTGCCTCGTAGACCCGCCTCTTGAGAGAAGGGTTGCGCGCAACTTCGGCCATCATCATCCGGATGAAGCCGACCAGGGTGGTCGAATATTCTCGCGAGGCAACCAGGCCGAAGGCGACAAGGGTATCGCGCACATCGTCAAGGGTATTTGGACGCACCCTCCTCACCAATGGCTGCGATATGTACAGGGCTTCGTGCTCGGCAACCGCGACGACGAGATCGTCGATACCTTCGAATGCCGCCCAGATATCGCCTTCCGAATATCCGCTGCGATGAAAAATTCCATTGAGGCCGGCGGGCGTATCGCAGGGATCAGCGAGCACTGCGCTGATCGCCGACACGATGTCGGAGCGAATGTCCGGCCTCGATTCAGCATTGTCCGATCGAGCGGACGTGGAACGTCTCATGTTAGGGCTCCTTGCTCCGGGATGACTGCGCTGCGTGCGCTTTGGCGTAGCGGTGGAATCCGATCTTGATGGAGACGAGCACGGGCGCGGCGATGACGAACAGCAACGCGACGGCATTGAACGCGGTGTCGAAGGCGATCACGGTGGACTGGCCGGTGACGGCCCTGCCCAGCAGGCTCGTGGCAGCCCGGCTGGCGGCCACGGCGTCCATTCCCCGCGCCGCGAGCATGGCTGTCATCGCCGTCAGCCGCTCGCTGACCGCAGGAACGCCCGCGGTGACGCTGGCGCCGAGCACCGCAACATTGCCGGCGACGTTATGGTCAATCAGTGTCTGGAGTCCGGCCACCCCCATCAGACCGCCAAGCTGGCGGCCGGCATTGAAGAGACCGATGCCGGACGCACGGTTGTGGTCATTGAGGTTCGTGAAAGCGATCAGCACGATGGACAGAAACAGGAAACCAAGCCCGAAGCCGCGCAACATGATGGCGGCCATCATGTCGTGCGCACCGCTTTCGCTGGTCGATCCTGATAGCATCCACATCGCAAGCATGATCAAGAGGATTCCAAAGGGCACTGTAGCGACCGGAGGAACGCGGCGAACCTGGAAGAGGAAGGCCGCCAGGAAAAGCGTGCCGACGAACAATGCGCCGCTTGGCAACAACAGCAGGCCGGCGTCGGTAGGCCTGAATGCGAGAACGGATACCGCAAAGGACGGGATCAGGTATCCGCTGCCGAACAATGCGGCGCCGGCGACGAAACTGACAATGAAGGCGAAGCAAAAATCCTCCGTCCGGAACAGGGTGAAATCGAGCAGGCCCCGCCCTTTGGCGATCGCCTGATGGCCGAGAAAGATCAGCAAGGCGGCGACGCCGAGGGCCGTGATCCACAGGATGTGAGGTTCCTCGAACCAGCGCCATCGGTTGCCCTGACTGAGGACATAGGCGAGGCAGAAAAATGCGACTGACATCAGCGAGAAGCCGATCCAGTCAAACGGACGGCGCACGGCCGCGGCGGGCTTCGGGGCGTCCGAAATCAACAAGACGCCGGCCGCTGCCAGGGCCACCGGAACGACGCTGACGAAAATCCATGTCCAGGACTGGCTGTCGATCAACCATCCCTCGAGAGCCGGGGCAATGGTCGCGGGGGCGACGACCGATCCCATCGCAAACAGGGCTTGAAGGATCGGTTGGTGGGCGCGCGGATAGGCGAGAAAAATGATCGCCTGGCCGCTGATAAGCAAGGTGCCGCCGGCGAAGCCCTGTATCATGCGGAGTGCTATCAACAGGTCCAGCCGGGCTGTGATGACGGCAATGCCGCATGCCGCCCCCATGACCAGCGTTGCGCCGATGATCAGTTTGTGCGGATCGACACGGCTCATCAGCCAGGAGGCGGTCATGAACCCGATCAGCTTCGACGCGGTGTACCCGATGTCGAGCCAGGCGGCCTCATCGGGAGTTGCATAGGTGTCGCCGATGATATAGCCGCGCCCAAGCGACAGCACGGTACCTGCGATCGCCTCCGTCAGCGTCGCAAGCACGACACCCACGACAAGAAGCGATCCGGTCGCAGATCTGTCGCGGCTCGGCGTATCGGCGACTACAGCGGTCATGAGCCGCTCCTCCGGTCGACCTCGACGCGTGCGGACAGGCCGGGCACGAGGCGGCCCGGCAACGGGTTGCTGGCAAACCGGATCTTCACCGGTACGCGTTGAACGACACGAATGAAGTTGCCTGTCGCATTGTCTACCGGAAGCAGGCTGAAGGCGGACCCGCTGCCCGGCGCAAAGCTGTCTACCAGGCCTTCGATCGTCTCATTCGGGTAGCCGTCGACCTTGATGCGGACGCGCTGGCCGGGCTGGATATGTTCGATCTGGGTTTCCTTGAAGTTCGCCACCACCCAGACGTCCTTGACCGGAACGATGTCGAGCAACGGGGTGCCCGGCGCGACCAGCCTGCCGATGCGGACCTGGCGGTTGCCGATCACGCCGCTGACCGGCGCATGTACCACCGTGTTGTCGAGATCGATCTGGGCGAGATCGCGCGCGGCCTGTGTCTGCGCCACGGCCGCAACGGCCGCCTCGCGCTGGGTGGCAAGGACGGCAATTCGCTGGTGCTGGGCCTCCACCATCGCCGACGCCGCCGACACACCCGCCTCGGCCCTTGATAGCGCCGCGTCGCTTTCATCGACCGCGGCCTGGCTGACGGCATTGGTGCGGATAAGTTCGCGGCGGCGATCGGAGGCCTTGCTCGCCAGAATCTTCTCGGCCACGGTCGAACGTCGTTGGGCTTCGGCCTGCCGAACCAGCGCGTGCTGAAGCTGGATGTCCGCATCGACATTGGTGAGGCGAGCCTGGGCCGCTTCGACATTGGCCACCGCCTGCGCAAGCTTTGCGCGATAGTCCCGGTCGTCGATCCGGAACAGGATGTCACCCGCCTGGACGGTCTGGTTATCCTCGACCTCGAGGGCCGTGACATAGCCGCCAACCTTCGGGGCCATGGAGGTCACGTCGCCGCGGACATACGCATTGTCGGTCGAGGTCTCGCCGATCGAGCGCGCCCTCCATCCGGTGGCCACGATCACCACCGCGCCAAGACACAGCAGCAAGCCGATCGTCTTCTTCCTGTTACGCTGCATGACGGCCTCCGGTAATGGGTGTTACCATTTGACGTTTATGGTAATGATCGTTACCAGTCAAGGGATGGATCGAGATGGATGAATGGCTGTGGCTAAGAAAGGGCGCCCGAACGGTCGCCGGGAGGCCCTGCTTCGCGCTGCGGCCGAGGTGTTTTTTGAACAGGGCTACGCGGCGACGAGCATCGACGCGATCATCGAACGCGCCGGGGGTTCGAAACGCAACATCTACAGCGAGTTCGGCAACAAGCAGGGCCTGTTCTCCGCCATCGTCAGGGAAAACGCGGACAGGGTGCTTTCGACCCTGGTCATCGAGCAGACCGAAGGCCACGATCTCAAGGCGACGCTGACGGCGTTTGGTCAGCATCTGATGGGCGTTTACATGTCGCCCACCCTGATCGGCATCTACCGAATTGCCGTCACCGAGGCCAACCGCTTTCCTGATCTGGTGAAGTCGTTCTACGAACAAGGACCCGGCCGGGCGACGTCCCGACTCGCCGAGGTCCTTGAAGCCGCCAACAAGCGAGGAGAGATTCGCACCGATGATTGCTCGCGAATGGCCGGTCACTTTGTCGGCATGATCCGCGACAACCTTCATCTGCAGGTCGTTCTCGGGCTGCGCGCGGCGCCGGCGGACAAGGAAGTGCAGGCGGCGGTCGGTTCGGCCGTCGAGGTGTTCTTGAACGGTGTTCGACCTGGCCGGAAAAAGTAGACAGCCTGTTGTCGTCTTCGGAATCGAGCGGTTTTCTGAACGGCTCGGCCGAGTGCTGATAGCGATCATCATTCTCTCCGTCATGTGAGGAAATGCTCATCGTCGGGCCTAGCGCGCGGTCCAGCCACCATCGACGGAGATCGCCGTGCCTGTGATCTGCTCGGCCGCAACCGAGCACAGGAACGCGACGGTGCCGCCAAGCTGCTCCGGCGACGCAAAATCCAGCGACGGCTGCTTCTCGGACAACAGCTCTTCGGCGGCTTGCTTCTGGCTGATGCCGCGTTGGGCTGCGATGTCGCTGATCTGCTTTTCGACGAGCGGCGTTCGCACCCAGCCGGGACACACCGCATTGCAGGTGACGCCGCTCCCGGCGGTCTCCAGGCCGACCACCTTGGTCAGGCCAACCATACCGTGCTTGGCCGCGACGTAGGCGGCCTTGTGCGTCGACGCGACGAGGCCATGCGCGGAAGCGATGTTGACGATCCGTCCCCAGCGCTGCTTTTTCATCTGCGGCACCGCCGCTGCGATGCCGTGGAACGCCGCCGACAGGTTGATCGCGAGAATTGCATCCCACTTGGCCGCTGGAAACTCATCCACCGGCGCGGTGAACTGGATGCCGGCATTGTTCACGAGGATGTCGAGGCGCCCGAATTTCGCGATCGTCGCGGCAATCAATCCGCGCACGGCGTCGCCCTTCGACATATCGGCGCCGTCGTAGACGACGCGCACGCCGTGCTCGCGTTCGATCCCGCTGCGGATCGCCTCGATCTCGCTCGCCTCGCCAAAACCGTTCAACACCAGGTCGGCGCCGGCCTTCGCCAGTTCCCTGGCGATGCCAAGGCCGATGCCGCTGGTCGATCCGGTCACGATCGCTACCTTGCCCTTCAACATTGGAATTCCTTTCGGATGTTTTGAGAGATGAAGTCCGCCGGGAGCTCAGTCGCGGCGATGGACGTCGTGCGTGACGATGCCGAGCTCCGGTGCCGGCGGGTCGAGGCGATGCGGATCGGCCAGCGTGCGGCGGATGTCTTCGAGCCCGCTCTGCCAATGCGTACGCATCGCGCTCAACCCGAACTCGTAGTCCCGCGAATGGCCTTCGTAGATCTTGGACTGGTAGATCAGGTGAACGATGTTGTAGGAGCGATGGCGCGCCATGTCGGCGATGGCGCGGATTTCCGGCTTCGCCTTTGCGCTTGCCGGCAGCTCTTCCATGGTCCGCTGCAACGCCTGACGCATCTTCTGCATCCGCAGCACCTGGTCGGTGACGGCGCGCGTGCGGCTCGAATACTGGATGTCCTTCTGCCGGCTCGACACCTCCATCAGGTCCTGGGGAACGCGACCCCTGGCCGACCAGAGATCGATCTGGAATGTCAGGGTGTCAGATGGCTCGCCGGACAGCACGCGCGATAGCGGCGTATTCGAAACCACGCCGCCGTCCCAATAGTGCTCGCCTTCGATTTCGACGGCGGGAAATCCCGGCGGCAGCGCGCCGGAAGCCATGAAATGCTTTGGTCCCAGCCGGCGTTCGGCGGTGTCGAAATAGGTCAAATTGCCGGTGCGGACGTTGACCGCGCCGACGCTGACGCGCACTTCTCCCGAGTTCAGCCGGTCGAAGTCGACGAGTCGCTCCAGCGTCTGTTGCAATGGCGCGGTGTCGTAGAAGCTGGTCGCGGCATCGCCTGTGAACGGCGACCAGAGCGGCGACGGGAAGCGCGGCTTGAAGAAGCCGGGCTGGCCCTGGACCAGGGCCCGCGTCGCCGCCAACCTGTTGCGCACCGAGTTGATGTCGAAAGCAAACGGCAAGGCGTTGGCCAGCCCCTCGCCGGCGGGCCACTCGATCGAAAAGGCACAGATCGTCTCCCAGAACTCGCGCAGACGTGCGACACGCTCGCCTTCCGGCGAACCGGCGATGATCGCGGCGTTGAGCGCGCCGATCGAGATGCCGGCCAGCCAGTTCGGCCGGATGCCGGCCTCGTGCAGGCCCTCATAGACGCCGGCCTGATAGGCTCCAAGCGCGCCGCCGCCTTGCAGCACCAGAGCGACGACATCGTACGGCAGCGGCCTTTCTTGCTGCGGCACCGGACTTGATTGTTTACGCATCACGTTCAGCATTGCCAAAACTCCCTGCATTGTGGCTGATCCCATCAGCCGGCATTCGCTTCGATCAGGATTTCGGACCCGGTCCCGCGTCGACGCAGCGTCGCGCCAGGCGCCAGATAGTCGTGGACCACGGTGCCAAGCCCGAGCGTGAGGTCGGCAACAACGTGCTTGGCGGACAGCACCTGAAGCACCGGCAGCTCGGCGACGGGAGCGAGCGCATGCGAGCACAGGTCGAGCGCCGCCGGCCCGGTCCATGCGCCCTTCACGGTGATGTCTTCGAGATGGAAGCGCACCAGCTCGCAAATACGTGCCGTGCCGTCGACGTGCGGGATGATCTTGAGCAGGAAGTTGGGTGCGGCGAGTTTTCTGGCTTCGACCGATGTGTCGAGGGCGCGGTGCTTGTAGCCCATGGTGCCGGTGGCGATGCGGACTGAGCCGTAGTTCAGCGTGCCGACCAGCGTATCGGTCTCGACTACCAGTTTCGGCTGCGCCAGCTTCTTGGGAAAGCCCCACAGTTCGCGCCCGCCGGCAATGGGCGGATGATCATTGAGAAACATCTGGTGGACGAAGCTGCCGGCCTCGCCCCGGTAGGACACCGGGATGACCTGGCCGCTTTCGGTGTAGTCGCCGAAGCCGGTTGAATCAGGCATGCGGATGAATTCGTAATTCACCACCGGCTCGGTCAGTTCGAGCGGTTCCGGCACGACCCGGCGCAGCGCTTCGGGATCCGTTCGGTAGCGAATGATGAAGTACTCGCGGTTGATGAACCGGTAGGGGCCGGGTGGGAAGGCCGAGTTCGTCAACGGCATGGCGAACGCGGTCGCGCGCACGGTCTCGTGTTTCATCGAGGTCGAACTCCAAAGGGATTTTGGGTGAGCGGGCCGCGCTGTCGTGTCGGTAACGCGGCCCGTATCGGATCAAGCGCTTGCGACGCGCCCTCGTTCAGACCGTGCGGTCAGTAGTCCCAGAACACCGGCACCCAACGAAAGGCGCCGCCGTCAACTGCCACATGGCCGACGGACGGGAACGGCAGGTGAGTTGCCACCAGCAGCCCGCGGGTATCAGCCAGTTCTCGCAAAAGGTTGATGCGAACGCGGGCCGACTCCTCGGGGTCGTGTTCGAAGCCGTTGTACCACTCGGGGTGCTCGAACCCGACCGCGAACACGAGGTCGCCGGCGAACGTCAGCCGGTCGCCGCCGGACACCACGCGGACCACGCTGTGCCCGGGGGTGTGGCCGCCGGTGCGAGTGACGACCACTCCCGGCGCCACCTCATACTCCTCCTCGAACGTGTGCAGCTGGCTGCGGTACTCTTTCACGAACCGCTTGGCTGTCGATCGAAGCGCGTCCGGAAATCCCGGCGGCATGGACACGTGGGAAAAATCGGGCGCCTCCCAGAACTTGACCTCGGCGGCCGACACGTGGATCCGCAGGTCCGGACGCAGCCGCTCCTTGACGCCGTCGACGAGCAGCCCGCCAATGTGGTCCATGTGCATGTGCGTCAGCACCACGTCGGTCACGGACGCAAGATCGATGCCGGCGGCCTCCAGTCGTTTGATCAGCTGCCCTGCCCGCGGCAAGTGCAAGTCCGGGTCGAGACCAAGCCCGGCGTCGACGAGGATGGTCCGGTCGCCGCTGCGCACCACGACCACGTTCAGCGCCCAATCGTAAGCGTCCGGCGGCAGGAACATGTCTTTCAGCCAAGTCGCCCGGACGGCCGGGTCGATGTTGTGTGCCAGCATCGCGGTCGGGAGCGGCAGCACGCCGTCGCTGACCACCAGCACCTCAATGTCGCCGACCTGCACCGCGTAGCGCGACGGAACCAACTCGTTAGGGCCCGGTGCAGCGGGGTGCGAGGTGTTGGCCAGGCTTGTGTCTAAATTCATCTTTGTCTCCCGTTTCATGGTGAAGGTTACTGGCTGGTCTTGGTTGAGCAGGCCGCGCAGCCAGTGCGGAACGCGGCCCGTTTCGAATGACGCGCTTGCTGCGCGCCCTTGTTCGGATCTTGTGGTCAGTAGTCCCACCAGGTCGGGACCCAACGAAAGACGTCGCCGGCGATTGCTACCCGGCCGACGGACGGGAACGGCATGTGCGTGGCCACCAGCCACGAGCCGGTTGTCGCCAGCTCCCGCATGAGCCCGATGCGTACACGGGTCGCCTCCTCCGGGTCGTGTTCAAAGCCGTTGTGCCATTCGGGGTGGTCGAACGAGACCGGGAAGATGGCGTCGCCCGCGAACATCAGCCGCTCGCCGCCGGACGCCAGGCGCACAACGCTATGCCCGGGCGTGTGGCCCCCGGTGCGCGCGACGACCACCCCCGGCGCCACCTCGGACTGCTCCTCGAATGGCCGCAGCTGACTGCGGTAATCGTCCACGAACCGCCGAGACGCGCTCCGAGCCAAATCCGCGAGCGCCGGCGGCATGGCGGTGCGGGAGAAATCGGGCGACGCCCAGAACTTGACCTCAGCGGCGGCAACGTGGATCCGCAGGTCGGCGCGCAAGCGTTCCTTCACGCCGTCGACGAGCAGCCCGCCGACGTGGTCAAAATGCATGTGGGTCAGCACCACGTCGGTCACCGATCCAAGATCGATGCCGGCGGCCTCCAGTCGAGAGCCCAACTGCCCGGCCCGCGGAAAGTCCGGGTATTCCATACCCAGCCCACTGTCGATGAGTATGGTCTGGTCGCCGCTACGCACTACGACCTCGTTCAGCGCCCAATCGAACGCGTCCCGCGACAGGAACATGTCGTCGAGCCAGGCACCCCGCGCAGCCGGGTCGGCGTTCGTCGCCATTGACTCGGCTGGCGGCGTTAGCACCCCGTCGCTGATCACCATCACGTCAATCTCACCAACCCGCAGCGCATAGCGCGACGGAACCAATTCGTTGGGCACCGGCCTGACGGGGCAAGAGGCGTTGGCAACGCTGATGTCCAGATTCATGTTTCTCTCCTTTCACGGTAAGGCTGCTGGTTGATCTTGGTTGATCGGGCCGCGCAGCCAGCGCGGAACGCGGCCCGTTTCGCGCGAAGGCTCTAGAGGAAGCCGGTCACATCAGTGACACGCTCCGGATCGGCCGAGGCCAGCGCGGCAGCACGCTCGGCCTTCGGCGGATAGATCCAGACGGTGTTGATTTCCTGCTTGGTCTTCTTGCCGACATCGCCGACCATCCCGACCTTGCGCTCCCAACCGATCGTGAACAGCGCGCCGGCCTCTCCGAGATCGAGACAGGTGACGTATCCCTTCTGGTGATAGGGCTTGGTCGGAACGCCGAGCAATTCGGCGGCGGCATTGTTGCCGGCGAAGGCGCCCATCCGCGTGGCGTGCTGGCACGACATCAGAGCGTAATTGCCGACATCGTCGCTGGCGGCCCTCGCGGCATCGCCGGTGGCGAAGACGCCGGGCACCGACGGCACGCGCAAGTCGCGGTCGACCAGCAGCCGGCCGAAATTGTCGCGCTCGGCCGGGATCTGCTGGGTCAACGGAGCGGCGCGAATGCCGGCCGCCCAGATCACGGTTTCGGTTTCGATGTGTTCGCCGTTGGAAAGCGTGACGCCGGATTTGTCCAGCGACGCGACGCCGGCGCCGAGCCGGGTCTCCACGCCGACCTTGCGCAGGGCATCCTCAATGACGGGGCGCGGACCTGCGCCCATATCCGGAGCGATCGCGCTGTTCCGGTCAACGATGATGACGCGCGTCTTGGTATCCTTGCCGAGGATCGCACGAAGCCGTGTAGGCATCTCCGTCGCCGCCTCGATGCCGGTGAACCCGCCGCCGGCAACGACGACCGTGTCGCGCCCGTTCTTTGCCGGCCGATCGGCCAGGCCGTGCAGATGCCGGTCGAGGGCGATCGCATCGTCGAGCTGGTCGACGCTGAAGCCGTGTTCGGCAAGGCCGGGAATATTCGGACGGAACAGCCGGCTGCCGGTAGCCACGACCAGCCGATCGTAGGAGAGGCTCTTCTTCGCGCCCTTGGCGCCGACGATGTTCACCGTGCGGGCCTTGGTATCGATGGTCTCGGCGCTGCCCTGCACGTAGACAACATCGACCGCCTTGAGCACATCCAGCAGCGGCGCGGTCAGCGTTTCGGGCTTCGGTTCGTAAAGCCGAGGACGAACCACCAGCGTCGGCTCTGGTGCAATGAGCGCGATCTCGAGCTGTTCGGGCGACACGCCCTGGATGTCGCGCAGGCGGGCGGCGGAAAGTGCAGCGTACATGCCGGCGAAGCCGGCGCCTATGATGAGGATTCTCATGTGATCTTCTCCTGTGGTTTGATCTTCTCAAAATTCCGCGCGTTACCGCCGCTGCACTTCGTTGACGGCAGCGATCGACCATGACGCGAAGACGTGAAACGAAGGTGCCGGCCCCCTATGGAGGCGAGCAGTCCAGCATTAGCGGCATGGGCCGTTCACATACCGCGCGGCAGCTTCTGGAACTGCGTGAGCTGCGTTGAAAGACGATCGAGTGAACGGGATTCGGTGGCCAGCTCTTGAAGATTTGGGCGCCGTCGTTGATCACGATGGAGCTCACCGGATTCTTGCCTTGGGTAGCTTGCGCCGAATTTTCCGCTTCCTCACCGGTCGGTGAGGTGAAGCGCACCGTCAACGAAAGGCCGTACATGAGGGCGCTCGCGACCACCCTTCGTCGTGACGTGACCGCATTTGGGCCGACGAAGTTCTTCCAGGCCATTGTTTGTCTCCCTAGTTCTCGGCGTGACCATCGCATGGTCTCTATCTAGCGGACCAAACCTCTGACTGCCCCAGAGCGATTGACGTACCTGTAGAGAGATTGCTGCTAACGCATGCGCCTGCGCCAGTCGCTCGGGGTCTCGCCGGTCAGCTTCCTGAATGCCGCGGCGAAGGCGTTTTGGGAGGCGTAGCCAAGCGTCGCTGCGATCGAGACGACCGACGTGTCGGTGTCGCGCAGCATGTTCATGGCCTGCTCGAGCCGGTGCTGGCGCAGCCATGCGTGTGGGGAAAGCCCGGTGCTTTCCTTGAAGGCACGGCAGAAGTGGAAGCGCGACAGCCCGGCATCGGACGCCAGCGCCGCAAGAGATACGTCCGCATCGCTGTCCGAGCGCAGGCGTTCGATGGCGCGGCGCAGTACCGTGGGCGCGAGGCCACCTATGGTCGGCTGGAACGCGGTTGGCGAGCCAATGTGCGCAGCCAGGAGATGAGTGGCCAGGACGTCTGTCAGCTGATGCCTGAACAGGGCATCCAGTGCGGCACTGCCTCCAATCATATCCGCCGCGCTCAAAAGCAATCGGGACGCCGTGAGATCGGGATGTCCCGTCCTTTCCAAGAGATCACCGGGAGCGGCCATATTAGCTTCGCCGGCGACGCGTTGCAGCGTTGTGGGCGGAAGATAAAGCTGAACGACATTGACGGGGCCGGGAATATCCCATCGGGCGCTTGAGCCGGCGGGAATGATCGTCACAACCCCGGAACGCGCCGTTCCGATCGCCACTGATCTTCCCGACCGTCGCTCCAGCTGTTGCAGGCCGGTCGGGTAAGTCATGATGACGTGATCAGCCATGGGCTCGACGACGTCGTGCAGCGCATTGTGCTTCCAATGCGCGATCACTCCACTGGACGGATCGGAAGCCTGGCGCAGCGGAGCGGTCTTGAGCACGCGCGCCATCTCCACACCGGCAGGACGCCGGTCGGCATTCGGCGAATCAAGTTGGTGCGCCTTGGAAGCGTCCTCCTGATTCTTCTGCGAGAAATCGCGCAAAATTGGCTTGCAGCTCATGACTTGCAGCTCATGACTTGTCCTCGCCATTGAGGGCGGTCGGTTAATCGCAGAGCGTTCGCTGTTATCGCGTCCGCCGTCTCCACTCGCCCGGCGTTTCGTTGGTCAGCTTCCGGAATGCGGCGGCGAACGCGGTCTGGGAGGAATAACCAAGCGCGGCCGCGATCGAGACGACGGAATCGTCAGTGTCGCGCAGCATGTTCATGGCCTGCTCGAGCCGGTGCTGACGCAGCCAGGCATGGGGTGAAAGCCCGGTGCTCTCCTTGAAGGACCGGCAGAAGTGGAAGCGCGACAGTCCGGCATCCGAAGCCAGCGCCGCGAGCGAGACGTCCGCATCGCTGTCCGAGCGCAGGCGTTCGATGGCGCGGCGCAACGCCGACGGCGGCAGCCCACCCAGGGTCGGCTGGAACGTGGTCGGCGAGCCGGTATGCGCAGCCAACAGGCGCGTGGTCAGCAGATCCGTCAGCTGATGCCTGAACAGCGTATCCAGGGCCCCATTGCCCTCCATGGCATCGGCAGCGGTCAGGAGCAGCCGGGACGTGATGGGGTCGGGATGTGCCGTGCGCTCCAGGAGATCGGTTGGTGCGGCCGTGTCGGCTTCGCGGGCAACGCGCTCCAGCATTGTGTGCGGAAGATAGAGCTGAACGACATCGACGGGTTTCGGGATATCCCATCGAGAGCTCGATCCTTCCGGAATGATGATCACGACGCCGGGACGAAACGTTCCGATCGCAACTGATTTTCCTGTCCGCCGCTCCATGCGCTGCGTCATGCCGTTGTAAGCCATGATGACGTGATGGGTCATGGGCTCGACGACGTCGTGCAACGGTTCATGCTTCCAGTGCGCGATCCCGGCACCCGAGGAATCCAGAGCCATGTGAAAGGGTGTGGTCCCGAGTACGCGCGCCATCTCCACATCGGCAGGACGCCCATCGGCACTCGGCAAGTCGATCCGGCGCGCTTCAGACGCGGCCGGCAGATCCTCCGAAGGTTCACGCAAGTTCGGCTTAGTCATGTCTCGTGCTCGCGTCAGCCATTGTTTCTTGTAGGCCTACAGGGTGATGGCAAACGCCGGGTGACGGTATCGTGCGGCGAGGCTGATCCCGCTGGCCCGGCGGATAGATCAACCTGTACCTTGGGATAGGGTTGGCGGGCCGTGTGTTAAGCCGCAGACAATCGCGTCATGCGGCCGCCGTGCTCGACAATGCTGAGGTCGGGAGGCACAATTCGTCGTCAGTCCCGGCATCCGAGCTGATCGGAATCGTGAATTGAAACGCCGCACCGCTTGGGACGTTTGCTGCCGCCCACAACCGTCCTCCGTGGTCCTCGACGATCGAACGGCAAATGGAAAGTCCCATCCCCAGACCGCTCGACTTCGTCGTATAAAATGCCTCGAAGGCTCGATCGATCGCCCCCTCCGACAGCCCCGGGCCGGAGTCTCGCACCGCAATGAGAATACAGTCAGCTTCAGCCTGGGTGCTGATCAGCAACTCCCGAGGCTCGTCGCTCATCTGGCTCATCGCTTCGACTGCATTGACGATCAGGTTCAGCATCACCTGTTGAATTTGGACCCGACTGCCTCGAATGAGAGGAAGACTCTCCGCAAACTGAGTCCGCAATTGAACGCTGTTTTTCGACACCTCACCGCGCGTCAATCCGATAACTTCCGAAATCGTTTCATTGATCTCCAGGCTATCCTTTCGCGTCGGCTCCTTCCTGACCAACGCGTGCGTCCGGTCGACAACTTCAGTGACACGCATGCCGTTCAGCACGGCCCGGTCTATTGCCTTCTTCGCCCTCTCGACATCCGGCTGCTCGCGAGCGAGGAAACGCTGAGCGGTTTGGGTATTCAGGAGCGCGGCCGTGATCGGCTGCTTGACCTCATGCGTAATGGACGCCGTAAGCTGGCCCAAAGTTGCCAGCCGGTTGGCGTGGGCCAATTCCGTCTGCATGCTGCGGAATCGCCGCTCGCTCTCCCGCGCTTCCACTTCTGCCCGTCTGCGCTCGGTTAGATCGAGCACAAACGCGACACCCTGACTGTCTGTCCCTTCAAGGGTCGCGATGCCGATCAACACCGGAATACGGCTGCCATCCTTCCGGATATACTCTTTTTCAAAGGGCTGCACGGCTCCCTTGTTTTTTACCTCGGACATCATCAACGCATCGCGATCACGCCATTCGGGGGGCGTCATGTCAGCCCAGCTCACGCGGCCGGACAGGAGATCGTACTGATCATACCCAACGATGCGCAAATACTCGCTATTGGCATCAAGAATCCGCCCCTCGTCATTCCAGATGACGATACCGATGATGTTGGCATCGACGAGGCGGCGAATTTTCGCTTCACGTTGTTCAATCTCCCGCTGCGTGGTTGCAATGGATCTCAAATCCGCCTGCAGCACGTCACGCCACTGCAACAGCAGTCTGAGATAGAGATCGCTGTATCCGTTGCTTTTCCTGTCGAGAACACAAATCGTTCCGAATATCTCGCCATCGGGCCAACTGATCGGCACGCCGAGGTACGAGATCATGCCCAGCTTGATGTCAGGGTTTGATTTCCACGCCTCGTCCTGCAGAGCATCCGGGACGATCAGCGGTCGACGGGTGCTCATTACGGTCTCGCAATAAAGCCCTGTATTGAGACATGCGAGTTCGTCCCGTTCGTAAGGATTTTCCTTGGACTCGCTGGAAACCAGGACTTTGATATTTGGCGGCTCTACCCGCATGATCAAGGCGGAGGGAACGTTTACAATATCGGCCAGAAGGTCTGCGATCTCCTGCCATTTCCGCATGATGTCCGCGGGTACCTGCATGTTGTGGAGCCGGTCCAGCTCGACACGCATGTCCGCTGCGCGCAAATCCTCCGAACGCGATCCCACGCTTTCAGATGCGAGACCGGACAACGCCATCCCCGGCGGGGATGTGAAGGATTGTTCGCGGCCGCCCGGGGCGGCGTTGTGGACAGGACTAGCCATCGGAAAGCCCCTGTCCATCGCCGTCAGGGCTAGAGCCCACGTGCCTCAGGGCGGACTGCAGGTGACGAAAGAGGACGTCGCTGCTTACCGGCTTGGTGAGGTATGCATAGGCGCCACCTCTCATGGCGCGAGAGCGGGTCGCCGGATTGGTGTCAGCCGTGACGATGATGACCGGCATCGCGGAACCGAGACTCCGCAAATGCTGCAGCAGGTCAAGCCCGCTATGGCCCGGCATGCTCACGTCGGTCATCAGGCAAGCGAACCGGTCCGGGACATATTCCGCCATGAAGGCCTCCGCTCGATCGAAAGTGCGACACGATAGATCCAGCACCATCAGGAGGTCGGAAAGGGCCTCCCGAACAGCTTCGTCGTCATCTACGATTGCGACCAGGGGCGCTTTGGGCAAGCCGATAACCTTCGCTAGCGTGGCCAGCTGACCACGCTCTCGTCTCGCCCATTGCTGGCCGGGTCGTAACCATCCTTTGGTCTAGGGTGATTTTTGCTCCCGGATCTCCGCAGGCAGCAATTCCCAGATGCGAATGAGCTGCCCGACGGACGCGGCCTGCATCTTCTTCGTCACGTTGCCGCGGTGGAGCTTGACGGTGATCTCACTGATGCCGAGATCGAACGCGATCTGTTTGTTGAGGCGGCCCTTTGCCACTTCGCGCATGACCTCGCGTTCGCGCGGCGTCAACTTCGCGTAGCGGTCGACGTGCAGCTTGACGTGCCGGGCGGCGGTCCGTAGCGAAATATCCTTCTCGATTCCGGCCGTGACGGCGTCGAGCAGCGTCTGGTCCCGGACGGGCTTTGTAAGGAAGTCCATGGCTCCCGCCTTCATCGCCTGCACGGTCATCGCGATGTCGCCATGACCGGTGAGGAAAATGATCGGTCTCGTATGACCGTTCAAGGCGAGATGATGTTGTAGATCGAGGCCGCTTGCGCCAGGCATGCGAACATCGAGGATCAGGCAGCCCGGCCGCTCCGGAAGGTCCGCCTGCAACAGTTCCTGTGTCGATCCGAAGCAACATGCGTCGATTCCCACCGACAGCAGAAGTTCTCGAATTGCGAACCGGACGTCCTCGTCGTCGTCCACGATCAGGACGAGTGGACGATCCGTCTTTTCGGCAGCCATGCTCATGGGTAATCGGGGTAAGGTTGGTAGGGCGGATGAGCGGGCAAGTGCGGTGGTGGCAAGCATTGCTTAGTCTCCTAATCGCTACTGCCCCGTTGCCTGTCGCGGTCGTTCAACTTGAGTCGACCGTTCGGGCCGTGTTCTAAACTCCGTACAAGTACGGCGTCTTTCCTAAAGCCGCCGTCCTTTGTCGGAACCTGCTCCAAGCGCGCAATCGTGATACTAATGGCTGAGACGCCGCAGACACGCGACCTGGTGATCAAGCCGGAAAATCATTGAATTCGCTCCGGAAATCGTCTTCCCGCGATCGAGCCGGTTGATGTCGCAGCAGCTTCGCGTTTTACGAGCACGTCTAGACGGTCGTTCGCTGATGTCAGATAATCCGGCGCGACCTCGCGATACGATGATGACCTGCCTGGTCCAATTCCGCGCATGAGACCAAACCAGATGATACAGACGGGCGCCTTCGGGCAAAGGCTCGGGCAGATCCTGCATTTGCAGGATGCGCCGCCGTCGCTGATGACGCGGTCACTGCGCGGTGTGCAGCTCGCATTCACCGAAACCCGAAATGACGACCCCGTGCCGGGTCTTTCCGGCTCGTTCGCGCTTGAGGATGCTTTTCTCGTCAGCCTGAAACTTCACGATTTCCCGGACTGCGAACTCTGGGAGAATGGCAAGTGCGTGATGAAGGCGGATGTCCCGGCGGGGACGACATATCTTTACGATCTCAAGCGCGATCCCCGCTATGTGATCGACAAGCCATTCCACTCCCTGTTTTTCTATCTGCCGCGCTCCGCGCTCGACAGCCTCACCGAACAGGCCCGCACGCCCCGCGTCGGTGAGCTCGCCTGCGATCTTGGTGTCGCCCATGATGACGTGGTCGTCCGTCACATCGGCGCCACGCTGCAGGAAGGCTTGCGCCGGCCGGGCGAGACCAATCAGCTTTTCGTCGATCACATGATGCTCGCCCTCGCCGCACACGTCGCGCAGGCGTATGGCGGACTGCGTCCCGACGCCAAGCCGACCCGCGGCGGTCTGGCGCCGTGGCAAATGAGGCGCGCCTGCGAAAGGATCGAGTCCGATCTTGGCGGGAAGATTTCATTGCAGCAAATCGCGGCCGAGTTCGATCTGTCGGTCAGCCATTTTTCACGGGCTTTTCGCAGTTCCACCGGCCTGCCGCCGCACCAATGGCTGCTTCGCCAACGGGTGAAGGCGGCCAAGCAGTTGATGACCGTCCCCGACCTGTCGCTGTCCGAGATTGCGATATCGGCCGGGTTTGCCAATCAGAGCCACTTTACGCGGGTGTTTTCCGACGTGGTCGGCGTCAGCCCGGGAGCGTGGCGCCGCGAAGCGCAAAATGCCCCGGAAAGCGAGAATTGATCCAGGCCAATGCCAGGCGTAGCGGATCAGCGACGCTTCCCCAGTGAGATGACGTAGGCGGCGCGGCGCGCCGCAAAGATCTCGTCGGGCGGATGAGCGATGCCTTCGGCGAGAGTTGCCGGATTGAAGACGGAGGCGTCGCACGCCTCGTCGGCTTCAACACCGGTGATAACGATCGTACCCAGCCGCACCGATTCGCGGGCATCCTCATTCGGCCATCGGCTGGTCACGTCCATGACGGGATCGCCGGGACGGTCGAGCAGCGCCATCACATTGAGCCGGACACCGCCTTTGGCGATCCGGTTCTTGAGATCGTCGTAAAGGAAATCGGCCGACTTCACCCTCGCCTCGTCCCCGGTCAGCGTGACGTCTCCGCCGACTGGCGCGACCTTGAACTTGATAAACCGCGTCTCGCCGCTCGAACTCGTCGCGGGAAAGGCGTGCACGCCCCAATAGGTCGTGCCGGAAAAACTTCCGGACAGCGGAAGCGCGGCGATGTAGTTGGCCTGATGCAGCGTTTCGGGATTGGCGGCGGAGAATGCCTTGAGCTTCCTCATGTTCGGCTTGCCGCTTGGTCCCGGCATGCGCGCCTTGAGGTAAGCCAGCATCTGGTCGAGCGTCCTCGCAAAATGCACCGGAGCGCTTTGCAGGAGCATGTCCGAGCGATGATCTTGGCCGCCGAGCCTGAAGCTGAAGCCGCGCAGCACGCCGCTGTCGAGTTCCGCTACTTTGGGATCGCCGCCGCTCACCGAGAAGCGCGCCAGCACGCGTGATGGCTTTGTGAAGCTTTGCGATCTCGTTACTTCCGGCGCATGGTCCGACGGAATATAGGTGCCGCGAACGCATCGGCCCTCACCAAAGCTCGCGCGTACCCTTGAGCGTACCCTTGGCGGATGACCGGCTAGCGCGTTCAGGGCGTCGACGATGGACGCGGGTGTGGCCGCGCCGGCTGGGAACTGGACCACGGCGGGACCCTGGGTTTGAGCACTCGGAGCGCATTTTAGGCGCTGTGCATATCGGGCGTCTTTCCCAAAGCGACCATCTATTGTCCGATCCTGCGCCCCATCCCCACTGCACAGGCTCATTCACCCTAGACCAGGGGATTAGAAGCACGCACCCCTCGTAGGGTAGCGCAAACGACTCCATGCGACGCATCCTCAGCGCCATCGCGTCAAGAAAATGGAGAGGACGATGCAGGTAAGCGAGTGGCGGCAAGCAGCGGAGAAGCCTGTTTCATTGCCTGATCGGTGCCGGGACGAAGTCCCTTTTCACGGCTCCCTGCCGACTTCTCCGGCCGCGATCCTGCCTGACTTCATCGGCAAGAACCGCAAGTGCCTGGCCGGGCAATCCGATGCGATCAACGATGGCAGGCTGGCCTATGCCACCTGCCATGCGACGGAGGCGGAGGAAAGCATCTCCGACGAGATGCTTCTCAAGAGCGTTGCGGAGGGTGACAAGACCGCGATGCACATCATGTTCGCCCGTCACCGCGCCAGAGTACTTCACTTCATCAAGCGGACGGTCCGTAATCCGGGCATTGCCGAGGATCTCGTCAGCCAGGTATTCCTCGACGTCTGGCGCTCCGCAAATAGGTTCGAATATCGCGCGCGGGTTTCCACATGGCTGCTCTCGATAGCCCGGTTCAAGGCGATCAACTCGCTCCGAGAGCGCATTCACGAGAGCATCGATCAGGACGATGTGCACGGAATCGCAGATGCCGGTGACACGCCGGAAATCGCGCTCGATCGAAAGCAAACCAACAGCATTTTGCGCGCATGCATCGCCAGGCTGTCTCCTGCCCATCGCGAAATCATCGACATGGTCTACGAGCGCGAGAATTCGCCTGCCGAAGTGAGCGAGATGCTCGATATTCCTCTTGCCACCGTGAAGAGCCGAATGTTTTACGCGCGCAAGCAACTTGCGAGCATGCTCGTGAATGCCGGTTTCGAGGTCCCAACATCAACAAGGCGGGGAAAGCAAAGTCATCTGGCCGCCTGCATCTAAAGTGCGGGCACAGCTATCGGCACTGATGCCTTTCCCGGCCCGCTCCCTGCGACGCGTCAAGGGAGGCGGGCTCGAGCTGCGAACATCACGCGGCGACGCAGCAATTGCGGCCGCGAACGCTGCTATCGCGATCAACCGCCCGGCAAAGCCGTTGACATTCCAGCGCATTGTCAAAATACTCGGCTATAATAAAGAAAAATCGATGGGAGGACACGATGCCCACTTCACGCAGAACACTGCTGAAGACTTCTGCGGCTGCGGCCGCCGCATTCAGCTTCGATTGGACACGTGCCCAGGCGCAAGCCGAAACGGTACGCATCGGCCTGATCTACGACTTGACCGGCCCCTTTGCAGCCGGTGGATCGGTTGCCTCCTCGATCGGCGCGCAGATCGCCATCGATCTCGTCAACGAAAAGGGCGGCATCGGCGGCAAGTACAAGGTCGCCGCCGTCGCCGCCGATTCCCAGAGCAAGCCGGAGGTCGCGATCAATGAGGCGGTGCGCCTGATCGACCAGGAGAAGATCGACATCATCAACGGCGTCTATGCGAGCTCGCATGCGGTGCCGCTCTCGGCCAAGGTCGAGCAGCAGAAAAAGATCCTCTGGATCACGACCGCGGTCTCGACCGCTGTGTTCAAGGACAAGAACCTGCAATACGTCTTCCGCGCCCAGATTCATTCCGATCAGTACGGCCAGGCCTTCGCCGGCTTCATCGCCGAGCATGCCAAAGCAAAGCTCGGGATGGAGCCCAAGGACGTCAAGGTCGCGCTGATCCACGAGGATGGCCCCTATGGTGTCGGGGTCGCCGCCGCCGACGAGGCCTATTCCAAGGAGGCCGGCCTTCAGATCGTGCTCCGCGAGGGTTATTCGGCATCCGCGCCCGACCTTTCGGTGCTGGTGACCAAACTCAAGCGTGCGAGGCCCGACGTGATCTCTCACGCGGGATACAATCCTGATATCACGCTGTTCCTGCGCCAGGCGCGCGAGAGCGGCCTCAAGTTCAAGATGCTGTTCGGCGCCGGCGCGGGCTACAGCCAGCTCGACAAGCTGCGCGCTACCTTCGCCGCGGACATCGACAATTTCTGCAACATCGATCCGGTGCCGGCGCAACTGCTCGACGCCACCAAACTGGCGCCCGGCATCGGTGATCTCACCAAGACAATGGTGACACGCTATAAAGAGAAGACCAACGCGACCGACGTGCCGCCGCACTGCTCGATGGGCTTCAACCAGACCTGGATCCTGCTCAACAGCGTGCTGCCCGTCGCCAAGGACAAATACGGCGGCTTCGATCCCGATGCGATTCGCAAGGCGGCGCTCGACGTCGACATCCCGCCAGGCGGCACGATCCAGGGCTATGGCGTGAAATTCTTCAAGCCGGGCACGCCGATGTCCGGACAGAACGAGCGTTCGACCCCGGTCGTGATGCAGAATGCCGGTGAGCACATCTCGGTGGTTTGGCCGACCAATATCAGGACGCAGGACCCGGTGTTCCCGCTGCCGAAATCGTCGGTCTACGCTTCGTAGCGTATTCTATCGGGGGCTTGTCCGATCAAGGGCGTCGGCGCGGGGTTGCTGTCCCGGGCCGTGCTCGCGCGCGATGAAATCCTCGAGCCATAGCGGTTCATTGCCCTCGACGGGAACGCGCGTCGACTGCAGGGGTCTCGTCCAGTTGCAGGCTTGCGGGTGATAGAACACCTCGCGACCACCCTTCGCCAGGATGGCGAAGAAAACATAGCGCTGCCCAGGCTGAAAAAAGAACTCGCACTCCAGCGTTGCGTAGACGTCCATCAACTTGATGGTGCGAGCGAGCCTTTCACCGCCTTTCCACGCGCGCTCGACCTCGATGAGCCATGCGTGCTGGTCCGCGCGGACGACCTTGCCGGCAAACACATATTGGGCGCGGTCGAAGCCGGCTTCGGGAGAGACGGGATCGCAGGAACATGCATATGCAGCGCCCGCGCCCCACATCCAAGAGATAAACAGGACCAGCAGCCTCATCAGATTCGTCATCGGAACCTCCTGGCAGCCCGCAGGAAGCGGGGCGTGGGAGATCAGCCTACAGCGTCACTCTCCGGCCCTCTTCGGCGGCCCAATAGCCGGCGTAGTTGACCTTGATCGTCTCAAAGGCCAGCGCGAGATCTGACAGTGGCTGCCTTCCCGTCGCGACGCATTCCATGAAATCCTGGATTTCCTGCAGGTAGCCGCGCGTCCATTCTTCCTCGAGGCAGACATATTGCCAGCCGGTCTTGCGATCGACCTTTTCGGTGATGTAGACGCTGGCGAGCTTTTCCTCGGATGTCTGGTAGCTCATCATGTGGTTGTTCGGCGTGATGTTGGCGAACAGGGCGCCGCCGCTGGTATAGGTCTCGATCAAATTGCGCACGCCGCCCGCGATCATGTCGCCGGAAAATATCGTCGCCTTGGTGCCGTCGGAAAAAGTAGTGGTCAGCGTACCCCAGTCCTCGACGTCGACCGGATTGGACTTGATGACGCCGCGTTCGTTCGACCGCAGGCATGCCGCGACGTTGCCGACGTCGCAGGTCACGCTGGCGACGCTGACTACCTCACCCCGTGCCTTCGCCTCGACCTGCTTCAGATAGAGCACCGCCGAAAGCGGGTGACATCCCATCCGGATCAGCGAACCGCCTCCGGTCATCGCCCATTGCGCGGCATGCGCCGCATGCGAGCCAGAGTGGCTCTCCTCGCCTTTCATGAACAGGATCTTATCCCCTGTGGCACGGAGGATCTCCACGGTCTTGGTCACCGCGGGCGCATAGATCCAATCCTCCGCATACATGAAGAGCTTGCCGGTCTTCTCGATCGCCGCGCGCGTGCGCTCCATTTCCTCCAGCACGCGCTTGTACATCAACGCTTTCGGCACATGCTTGCCGATGGGCGCCTTGTCGCCGTCCTGCCCGAAATAGCCCGCGAACGGCTTTTCGCAGACGACATGTTTGCCGGCCTGCATCGCCTCGACAATCATCGAGGCGTGCAGATTGGGCGGCGTGCAGATGTCGATGACATCGAGCTCGCCATCGGCGATCAAATCGCGAAAACTGCGATACGCCGTCGGGATCTGGTGCCGGCGGGCGAACTCAAGGACATGATCGCCCCTCGCCGCGACGGCCCGGACCTCGACATCCAGGCCGTAGACGCGCTTGTACGCATACATATGCAGCTCGGACACAAAGCCGCAGCCGGCCAGACCGACCCTGATCTTTGCCATGGCGGATACCTCCAGTGGTCGGTCAAGAACGGGCCCTGCTCCCGTGACGGGTAACGTGGCTGCTGCGGAATGAGCCTGACATGAGCGACGTGATTTTCGGCTCGCGATGGTTGTCGTGTAGCAGCTTTCCTTTTTGCGCCCAATAGTAGGCCCTGGAAGATGCTCACACCACGCCGGACGAGCTTCCTTCGCTTCACGTTGGATTTCGCCCCGACGGCCGGCCGCCGGTGCGGAGAGCCGCTCGGCCGAGCGAGGCAAAGGCGCTTAGCGAAATAACATTGCTGGCAAATCCCCAACCGCCCTCCAACCGGCCGCCGGGAATGGGCGATCTCCCCTATCTGCGCCGGCGGCGGGCCTGCGCCACCAGCGGTTGCGGCCGCGTCATTTTCGGATGATCCCCCGAACGTACGGTCCCAAAGGTTGCATCCGCGTTCCATTGTGGCTTGTGGCCGGGCGGGCTTTAGTTCTAACCTTGCAGCAAGGGCGCCATAGAGCGCGGACAGGCAACAAGAACCAAACAAAAACAGTATCTTTGGGAGGATCAATGGAACGCAGGACGCTTCTCGGCGGAACGATCACCGCCGCCGTGCTTGGCCTAACTTTTGGGCTCACCTCAGCCGCATTCGCCCAACAACCCCCCATCAAGATCGGTATGTCGATGGCGCAAACCGGCGGTCTCGCCGGCGGCGGCAAGGCCTCGCAGCTCGGCATCGAGGTCTGGCGAGACGACGTCAACGCCAGAGGCGGCCTGCTCGGCCGCAAGGTCGAACTCATCGTCTATGACGACAAATCGAGCGCTTCGGAAACGCCTGCGATTTACTCGAAACTGCTGGACGTCGACAAGGTCGATATCCTGTTCGCCCCCTATGCGACCGTGCCGACAGCGCCCTTGATGCCATTGGTCAAGCAGCGCGGCATGTTGCTGATGGGCAACTTCTCGTTCCAGGTGAACAGCAAGGTTGGCCACGACATGTGGTTCAACAATGCGCCGTGGGGACCGGCCGACAGCTGGGCGTCGTCCTTCCTCGATCTTGGCCAGAAGGCCGGCGGCAAGACCATTGCACTGCTCGCGGCGGACCAGGAATTCGCCCAAAATCTGGCCAAGACCGCCAGGGAGGTCGCGACCAAGCTCGGCATGAAGATCGTGTTCGATCAGGCCTACCCGCCGAGCACCGTGGAGTTCTCCGGCATTCTTCGCGCGCTGAAAGCTGCCAAGCCCGACATCGTCTATGTGGCGTCCTATCCGCCGGATTCGGCCGGTATTCTGCGTGGCGTGAACGAGATCGGGATCGGCGACAACGTCAAGCTTTTCGGCGGCGGCATGGTCGGCCTGCAATTCGGCGCGGTCATGGAAAACCTGGGCTCGCTGCTTAACGGCGTCGTCAACTACAATACATGGCTGCCGGAACCGAGCATGTACCACGAGGGCACCAAGGCGTTCTTCGAGACCTATACGAAACGCGCCGTGGAAGCCAAGGTCGATCCGCTCGGCTATTATCTGGCGCCCTACGGCTACGCCAGCGGTCAAATGATCGAGCAGGCCATCAAGGCCGTGGGTTCGCTCGACCAGAAGGCGCTGGCGAAGTATCTGCGAGAGAACACCCACAAGACCATCGTCGGGCCGATTACGTTCGCGGCGGACGGCGAGTGGAAGGAAAGCGGCGTCGTGCAGGCCCAGTTCCGCGGGATCGCTGACAAGAACATGGAACAGTTCCGCAGCTCAGGCAAACAGGTGGTCCTTTTCCCGGACAAAATGAAGTCGGGCACTCTCGTCACTCCCTTTGAGGCCGCCCGAAAGTAAGCTTCCCGGCTTTTCACCGGATCATGGTGCGCTGACAGGGGATCAGCGCACCTGCCTCTTCAAAAAGCGGAATGGGATGGACGGCGTGCGCGAACCGGGCGGCGGCTCAAGGACGGGCCAAGGGGGATGCTAGGTGTTTTCATTTGAACTGCTGCTCGATGCGGTGGTGATCGGCGTATTGCTCGGCTGTTTCTATGCGGCGGTCAGTCTTGGGCTGTCGATTTCGTTCGGCCTGCTCGACGTACCCCACGTCGCGCACCCGGCCTTTCTGGTGCTCGCGGCCTACGCGGTGTTCTTCCTCAACGAACATTACGGAATCGATCCGCTGGTGGCGGGCCTCCTGATCACGCCGCTGTTTTTTCTGTTCGGCCTGCTCGCTTACCGCCTGTACTACGAAACCTTCGAAAAGCGCGGCAGCGATGCCGGCGTGCGCGGCATCGCGTTTTTCTTCGGCATTGCCTTCATCATCGAAGTGCTGATCATCCTGCAGTTCGGCGTCGACCAGCGCTCGGTCACCGCGACCTATGTCGGCAAAGCCTGGCGGATCGGCGACATGAGAATTCCGTTCCGCCTGATTGTGGCGTTCATGGTTGCCGCCGCGCTGACGATCCTGCTAACCCTGTACCTGTCGCGAACCTTTATGGGACGCGCGATCCGCGCGGTCGCGCAGGACCAGGAGGCGCTGCGGCTGATGGGCGCCGACCCGATCAGGATCAAGCAATGGGCGTTCGGTATTGCGACCGCGGTGCTCGGAATCACCGGCGCCCTGCTCATCATCGTGGCACCCGTCGAGCCGACGCTTGACCGGACCTATATCGGGCGGACCTTCTGCGTCGTCGTCATGGCCGGACTCGGCAGTATGAGCGGCACGCTGGTCGCCGCCATCATCCTCGGCATCGCCGAGACCATTGTCCTGACCCTGTTCGGCGCCTCCTGGGCGCCGGCGATTTCCTTCGCGATGCTGCTCGGCGTTCTCGCCGTGCGGCCGCAGGGCCTGTTTGGCAGGCGATCATGAAGCGCAACGGCGTCTTTTTCTGGGTTGGCGCGGCGGTCTTTCTGATCGCCATTGCGCTGATGACAAAGCTCATCACCAACGAATACCCGTTCTTCGCCGGCTATGTGATCCTGCAATTCATCGTGCTCGCGGTGGCCTGGAGCATCCTCGGCGGCCATGCCGGCTACGTGAATTTCGGCACCAGCGCGTTTTTCGGCATGGGCGTCTACACGGCGGTATTCCTGTTCAAGGTGGCCGGCGCGCCGCTCCTCGTGCAGATCGCCGCCGCCGCTGCCGTCGGCGCACTGATGGGCTTCGCGCTGGGCCTGTTGACCCTGCGCATGCAGGGCATCTTCTTCTCGATTGCAACGATCGCTCTGACCATCGTGATCGAGACCTCGATCACCAACTGGCGCTATGTCGGCGGCGCGGCCGGCATCCAGTTGCAACGCCCGCCGGTGACGTGGCCGTTCTCCGGCTATGTCCAGATGCTGTTCTTTGTCCAGGCGGTGCTCGTGGTGCTGGCGGTTGTGGTTTCGCGCTACATCCAGAATTCGTGGATCGGCCGCGGCTTGCAGGCGCTGCGGGACGACGAACTCGCCGCGGAATGCACGGGTGTGCCGACCTTGCGGCTGAAAGTGCTGGCCTGCGTCGTCTCCGGCGCGCTGATGTGCGCGGCCGGCGCGCCCGCCGCGATGTATCTGCAATATGCCGACCCCTCCTCCGCGTTCAACCTCAACTATTCGGTCTCGACGCTCGCGATGTCGCTGATCGGCGGTACCGCGCATTGGGCCGGCCCGATCGTCGGCGCCATCCTGCTGGGCACCACGCAGCAATTGCTGACCGTGACCATCTCGTCGGAAGTGAACGTGCTGGTGCTCGGCGTCATGCTGGTGCTGTTCGTGGTGGCTGCCCCCGAAGGGCTGATCGGCCTGTTGCGCCGGGTTCGCGACAAGCGCAGGGAGGGCAAGCAATGACGCCCCCCGATACCAGCGCACCCCTGCTGCAGATATCGGGGCTTACAAAGCGCTTCGGCGGCTTTACCGCGCTCGACAATGTCAGCGTCGACATCCGCCCCGGCGAGCGGTTCGGCCTGATCGGCCCGAACGGCTCGGGCAAGACCACGCTGATCAACTGTATCTCCGGCGCGTTCCGCACCGAGGCCCGCACGGTGGTGTTCCGCGGCGAGGACATCACGCAATTGCCGGCGCATGTCCGCACCCGCCGCGGCATCGCCCGCAGCTTCCAGATCCCGCGGCCCTTCAGAAGCATGACGGTGGTCGAGAACCTGATGGTGGCGCTTGATTTCGCGGTGGCCACGGATCCGCTGGTCTCGGCTGCGCACCGGCACGAGACCGCGATGTCGATCCTGTCGGGGATGGGTCTCGCCTCCAAGGCCGACGCATCGGCGACCACGCTGAGTCAGGTCGAACTGCGCAAGATGGAGCTCGCCCGCGCGATGGCGACGCGGCCGAAGCTGCTGATATCAGACGAGGCGATGGCCGGTCTTTCCTCTTCGGAAGTCGACGAGGTGCTCGATCTCCTGATGAGCCTTGCGGACCAGGACATCACCGTCATCATGATCGAGCACATCATGCAGGCGGTGATGCGTTTTTCGCAGCGTGTGATGTGCCTCGACGCCGGCAAGATCATCGCGATCGGCGCGCCGAACGAAGTCATGGCCAACCAGCGGGTGCAGGAGGCCTATCTTGGCACTTAGCCTCGCGATCTCTGGCCTCGATGCCGGTTACGGTGCCGTCAAGGCGCTGCGCGGCGTCTCGCTCGATGTCCAGGCCGGCGAAACCGTCGCCCTGCTCGGCACCAACGGCAACGGCAAGAGCACGCTGATGAAGTGCGTCGCCGGACTGGTGCGGCCGCAACGCGGAACCATGCAGCTGACGATCGACGGCACCGCGCATGACCTCACCAAACTGTCGCCGGAAGCCATCGTCGATCTCGGCGTCGCGATGGTGCCGGAGGGCCGGCGGTTGTTTCCCAAACTGACGGTGCTGGAAAACCTGATGCTCGGCGCCTTCCGCAAGGCGGCCCGGCGCGACATCGACAGGAATCTGGCACAGGCCTTCGAAACCTTTCCGGTGCTGAAGGACCTGCAGAAGCAGCTCGCCGGCACCATGTCCGGCGGCCAGCAGCAGATGCTCGCGATCGCGCGCGCGCTGATGTCCTCGCCGCGCCTGCTCTTGGTCGACGAGCCGTCGGTCGGGCTGTCGCCCCTATTGGTGTCGCAAACCATCACCAAGATTGGCGACCTCAATCAGCGCCTCGGCCTCACTGTGCTGATGGCCGAGCAGAACTTCAACCAGGCGATCCGCATCGCCAACCGCGGCTACATCATCGTCCACGGCGAGATCGTCGTCGCGGCCGGTTCCGTCGACGAATTGAAGGGTAACGACATCGTCAAGCGGCTCTATCTCGGCGGCATAGCCTGATGGCGCAAGACGGCGCGCACGCGTCCTTGTAAAGTCGGCGATCTGACCGGAGAATTCAGCCGATGCGTCTCCTGAGTGAAGACTTCCCCTTGGGCTTGCCCGCCGGACCCGTATTCCCAAGAGCCTGGCCCGAGGTCGAGCCCGACGCGCTGTCCAATGTCGAACTGTTCCTGCAGGGTCAGCCGTTCGACATTTATGCCCGGCTGCGCACTGAGGCCCCGGTAGCGTGGCAGCGCGAGGGCAGTAACGGCCCGGGCTTCTGGGCACTGACCCAATATAACGACGTGATGCGCGTCGATGGCGATCCCAAAACCTTCTCGTCGCAGAAGGGCGGCATCCTGATGGCCTATGGTCCCCCCGAAACGCGGCATCCGCTGCTGTTCCGCGCCTCCGTCGACGCCATGATCAACATGGATGCGCCCTGGCATCTGCAGCTCCGCAAGGAGCACATGCCCTATTTCACACCTGGCTATCTCACGGGCATCCGGGAGAAAGTGGCTGCCGAGACCACGCGGCTGATCGACGACATGGCCGGCCTTGGCGAATGCGACCTGGTCGAGACGCTGTCGTCGCGGCTGCCGCTGTTCACGCTGTGCGAAATCCTCGGCGTGCCCGAAGCCGACCGGCCGAAATTCCTCGACTGGATGCACTATCTCGAAGTGGCCGGCCATGTTTCGGCGCAGCAGCGCAAGAACCCGCAGCCGACGCCCGAATTCACAGCGTTCGTCAAGGCGTTCAACGAGAACGTCGCCGAGATGTTCGCCTATGGCCAGCACATGCTGCAGAAGCGCCGCGCCGATCCGAAGCCCGATCTGATGAGCGCGATCGCGCGCGCCACCATCGACGGCGAGCTGCTGCGCGACGAATATCTTGACGGCTCATGGCTGCTGATCGTGTTCGCCGGCAACGACACCACGCGCAATTCGATTTCCGGCTCGATGAAGCTGCTGACGGAGTTCCCGGATCAGAAGCGCGCGCTGATGAATGATCTCTCGCTGCTGCCCAACGCCGTGGATGAGCTGATCCGCATGATCAGCCCTGTCATCTATATGCGCCGCACGGCAACGGAAGATACCGAGATCGGGGCACAGAAGATCGCGGCCGGCGAGAAGGTCATCATGTATTACGGCGCCGCCAATCGCGATCCCGCGATCTTTCCGGATCCTGACAGGCTCGACATCCGCCGCGCCAATGCGTCGAAGAACATCGCCTTCGGCTTCGGCCCGCACGTCTGCATCGGCAAGCGCGTGGCGCAACTGCAGCTCGAGGAAGTCTACCGCCAGCTGCTGACCCGCCTGCCGGATATCGAGTATGCCGGCGGCATCGAAATGGCGCCGAACAACTTTGTTCATGCCATCCGCAAACTGCCGGTGCGCTTTACTCCGCAGCGCTCGATCTGACGCTTGGCCGTATCGACGGCCGCGTTCGCGCGCGAGCCGAAATGCTCGAAACACTTTCTTAGCCACAGCAGGCAATTTTCCGCAGCAACCAGCCGATGCATGTTAGCCATTGCTGGCAACGCGCGGCCTTGGACTTGGTAGCCCTATGCGCAAATTCCTCAGAAGAGTACTGATTGTCTGCTTGGCGATAGCGGCTGTTCCCGCCGCCCTGTTCGCATCGCTATCGCTCTGGTTCTGGTACAAGACCGCTGAAGTTGAGAGTTTTTATCGAGAGAATCGACTTCTCGGCGAACTTCGTGCTGTACAACAGGACAGCACGAACGATTCAGCGCTGGCACGCGAAGCACTGTTGACGATGGTCCCGCTGGGAACAAGCAGGGAGGCAGCGATTGCCGTGCTTCGCAGGGAAAAGCTTGGTTGTCAGGGCATGGCCGGTCCGATCACATGTGGGACGATGTCTCCCAACGTACTCGGATACAAGCAGTGGATGGTAAGCTTGGAATTCGATACTAATGAACAGCTGCGCGAAGCACGCGTCGCGATTTGGAACATTTTTCTCTAGCGATCAGATTTCATCAACGTCAACCCTCGCTGCATGCGCGCTTGTGGTGTTGAACGAAAGCCACACTCTCTTTGCTTACTCCGCAGCGATCGATCTGACGCTTGGCCGCACAGAAGGCCGCGCGCCGGATGCGAAGACAATGTCTTCATAGCCCTTGGCGACGGCATCGCTGATGGCGGCGACGTATTTCGGCGTGCCGCCATTGTAGACGAAGTAGCGGTACTTGCCGTGCTCGTGGCCGGGCACGTTGGAATTGTAGCCGGTGAACCACGACTTGGCCTCTCGCATCAGCATGATCGCGTACATCTTATTCACATGCGCGCTCCAGCGCTCCTGCGCCGCCAAAGTTGGATCGGCGCTGGTGTAGCCGCGATCCCAGATGTGCTCGAGCAAGCCCATGCACCAGTTGACGCCGGTCTCGATGCCGCGCGGAAAATTGGTCGAAGCCGAGCCGCTCTGTGGCCCGGTCGGCATCAACAAATTTGGAAAACCGTGGACGAGCATGCCGAGGAAGGTCGACGGGCCGTCCTTCCATTTGTCGTATAGCTTCTCGCCATCGATGCCGGTGATGTCGATCTGGTCATACGCGCCGGTGATGGCGTCGAAGCCGGTCGAATAGATGATGATGTCGAAATCGTATTCGCGCGCCGACGTGCGCAGGCCGGTTTCGGTCACGCGTTCGAGCGGCGTCTCGCTGATATCGACGAGATGTACGTTGTCGCGGTTATAAGCCTCGAAATAATTCGTCTCCAGCGGCACGCGCTGCACACCAAAGCCGTGGTCCTTCGGGATCAGTTTCTCCGCAGTGACCGGATCCTTGACGCGCCGGCGGATACGGTCGGCGATGTAGGCTGAGAACTCGGCGTTCGCCACCTCGTCGGTAAAGATCTCGCGGAAATTGCTGAGCCAGATCCCGAATCCCGGCTCATCGTAGAGCTTGTCCCACAGCGCCAGCCGTTCCTCGCGTGTCACCTCGTAGAAGCCGCGCCGGTCGGGCTCGTGCTCGAACCCGCCAGGGCTGCGGGCACAGGCCGCGAAGATGTCGTCATAGCGCGACCTGATATCGGCCATCTCCTCGTCCGAGATCGGTCCGTTGTTGAGGGGTGCCGCCCAGTTCGGCCGCCGCTGGAACACGGTCAGTTCGCCGACCTTGTCGGCAATCTCGCCGATGATCTGGATCGCGGTGGCGCCGGTGCCGATGATCGCGACCTTCTTGCCCGCCATCTCGACCGGCTCGTGCGGCCAGTAGAAGGTGTGGAACGAGCGGCCCTTGAAGGATTCCACGCCCTCCAGCCGCGGCAAGGTCGGCGTCGAGAGCAGGCCGATCGCCAGAATGACGAACCGGCAGGTCAACTCGCGGCCATCGTCGATCCTGAGCCGCCAGATGTGCTGCGCCTCGTCGAACGCGGCCGCCTCCACCTTGGCGTTGAACTGCATGTATTTGCGCAAATCGAACTTGTCGGCGACGTGGTTGAGGTAACGCAGATTTTCGGGCTGACCCGAGAAGCGTTCCTTCCAGTGCCACTCGTCGAGCAATTCCCGCGAGAAGGAATAACCATAGGTGTAGCTCTCGGAGTCGAAACGTGCGCCCGGATAGCGGTTCCGGTACCAGGTCCCGCCGAGGTCGGGGGAGCCGTCCAGCACCGTGGCATCCACCCCGAGATCGGCCAGACGCTTGATCTGATAGATGCCGGCCACACCCGCGCCAATCACGATCACTTCGTAATGCGACTTGTCGCGGGGAGCCTTGGTCCCTTCGGTCATTTTCCACCCGGTCTTTGTTGTTCTTGGCAATGACGGCGCTTTTGTCCGTCACTATAGCAATAATCCGCGGCAACGCACTTGCGTCAGGATGCCGGTGTTGCGCCGCGGGATTCCGCCGTGAAACATTGTTTGAAATCGAACCGCTATTTGCGGTTGCTGCGATTTCCCGTGCCCTGCAGTTTCGCCCTGCAATCATCTTCCACCCATGCACGAAGCCTGATTGCACAACCAAAATGCATCTGGGATGGTTGCGTCTGGCGGGAACAGTCGAGGGGGCCCATGAGCTACCAGCACATCACATGCGACCTCGACGGTCCCTTGATGATCGTCACCCTCAACCGGCCGGAAAAGTTGAACGCCTATACCGGCCAGATGGGCGCCGAAATCGCCGACGCCTTTGAGCGCGCCGACACCGATGACGGTGTTCGGGCCATCATCGTCACGGGCGCCGGCCGCGCCTTCTGCGCCGGCGCCGACGTGTCGGGAGGTGCGGCGAGTTTCGACACCTCCGGCAGCCACGGCGCCGGTGTGTTTGCCAGTCCGAATCCCGGCGGCGGCCGCTTTGTCGAGGCGATCTTCAATTGCCGAAAGCCCTCGATCGCTGTCATCAACGGACCTGCGGTGGGTGTCGGCATCACGATGACGTTGCCGATGGATGTCAGGATTGCGGCCAGGGGCGCGAAAATCGGTTTCATCTTTGCGCGCCGCGGTCTCGTCCCGGAAGCCGGCAGCGCCTGGTTCCTGCCAAAGCTCGTCGGCCTGCCGCAGGCGCTGCGCTGGTGCCTGTCGGGCCGGATGTTCGACGCGGATGAAGCGCTACAAGGCGGCCTCGTCAGTGAGGTGGTCGATCCCGCAGAATTGCTGCCGCGCGCCAGGGAAATCGCGCGCGAAATGACCGAAGGGACATCAGCCGTCTCGGTCGCATTGACGCGGCAGATGTTGTGGCGCTTCTCCGGCGCCCCCGCTCCCTTCGAGCTGCTCGACATCGACAAGCCGATGTCGATCGAACGCGGTGGCCACGCCGACGTGCGCGAAGGCGTCAAGGCCTTCCTCGAAAAGCGGCCGCCGGAATTTCCAGGGAAAGTTTCGCAGGATATGCCGAGCCAGTATCCCTGGTGGAAATAGCAGCCGCGATCGTGTGACAATTAATCCAGACAAGTAGCAAAGGCAGCAGCATGCGCGACCAGTTCACCAACACCCAGCAGATCCGCAAACCCGCGGTCACCGCCAAGGGCGGCATCGTCGCCGCGCAATCGGGCAAGGCGGCAGCCGTCGGCGCCGAGGTGCTGGCGGCGGGCGGCGATTGCGTCGATGCCGTGATCGCGACCACGTTTGCGCTGGGCGTGCTGGAGCCCTGGATGAGCGGGCTCGGCGGCGGCGGCGCGATGGTGCTCTACCGCGCCCGCGAGGACCGTTATGAAGTGATCGACTACGGCATGCGGGCGCCGCTCAGCCTTCGTCTGGAGGATTATCCGCTGAGCGGCGGTGCGGCATCCGATCTGTTTCCATGGGCGCGGGTCAAGGACGACCGCAACATCCATGGCCCCGGCTCGATCGCGGTGCCCGGCGTGGTCGCCGGCATGGAGGAAGCGCATCGCCGCCACGCCAAAATGCCGTGGCAGGAATTGCTCGCGCCCAGCGTCGCGCTCGCCGGTGAAGGCCTTGCGGTGGACTGGTGGACCACGCTGATGATTGCGAGTGCGGCGCTTGATCTCAGGCGCTATCCCGCCAGCGCCGCCGCCTATCTCGTCGATGGATTGCCGCCGAATGCACCATGGGGGATCAAGACCAGGGTTCGCCTGCCGCAGGACAAGCTCAAGGCCACGATGGCGCATCTCGCCGCCCAAGGCCCGCGCGACTTCTACGAAGGCGATCTGGCGCGCAGCCTCGCCGCCGATGTGCGGAGCGCCGGCGGCGCGCTGTCGGTCGAAGATCTCATCCCGTTCAAGGCTTTTCTGCGCGAACCGCTGGCGATCCCCTATCGCGGCGGCAAGGTGTTTGCGACGCCGGAACTGACCGCCGGGCCGACACTGGCGCGTACGCTGGACCTGCTGCAGCGAAACCTGCAGCCCGCGAAAAGCGGACCTGACGCCGCGACCTACACGGCCTATGCCGAAGCGCTGCAAACGGCCTACCGCGAACGCCTGAAGGACATGGGCGACGCCGACGGCCGCCGCGCGCTCGGCGCCGAAACGCTGGCGCCGGCCTGCACCACGCATTTCTCGGCCGTCGACCGCGACGGAAACATGGCCGCCGTGACGCAAACCCTGCTGTCATCGTTCGGCTCCAAATTCGTCTGCCCGCAAACCGGCATCACCATGAACAACGGCATCATGTGGTTCGACCCGACGCCGGGCACGCCAAATTCGCTGGCGCCCGGCAAGCGCTGCCTCACCAATTACACGCCGGTGGTGGCGCAACCGTCCGACGGCCGCCGCACCGCCATCGGCGCCTCCGGCGGCCGGCGCATCCTGCCCGCGGTGACGCAGCTTCTGTCGTTCGTGATGGATTACGGCATGGATCTGGACGCAGCGATCCACCAGCCGCGCATCGACGCCAGCGAAGGCGCCATCGTGATAGGCGACGTGCGCTTGCCGAAATCGACGCGGGAGAGTCTGCGTGCGCGGTTCGATTACGAGGAAGCGCGGATCCAGACCACGCCGATGAAGTTCGCCTGCCCGAGCGTCGTGCTGCGCGACGGCGCCACCAACAGCGGCGCCACCGAGGTGTTCCAGCCATGGAGTGAGGCGGTCGCGGAGGCGTAACGCGACAATCGAAAGAAACGCTGTCGTGCGAAAAGTCTGGATCGTCCGCGCGGCTCTTTCCCGCCCGCCCCTCACCCGACATCGGCAACATGAGCAGCTCGATCCGATGAGCTAATTTAGCCGCTCAGGACTCAAGCGAGAGCAACGGGATATCGAGAAAATAGACGAACCCGCTCGGCTCATAGGTCAATTTGACATTGCCTTTGAGTTGCCGGCCGAGCGTCTCGATCAGGCGCGTGCCAAAACTCTGACGCGTCGGGGCCGCAACCGCCGGGCCATCCTGTTCTTTCCAGGTGAAATACAGCCGCGATGCCGGCGCATCCATCGCCCAGCTGATTGCCACGTGACCGGCGGGCACCGACAATGCGCCAAATTTCGTGGTGTTGGTGCAGAGCTCGTTGAGGGTCATCGCGATCGCAATAACCGCGCCCGATGCGATCTGCACGTCGGATCCGGCAATCGAAAACCGGGGCTTGTCCGGATTGTCGAACGGCTCGGTCGCCCCCTGGACAATCTTTCGCAGCTCCGCACCGGTCCAGCGAGCCTGCAACAGCAGATCATGGGCCCGCCCGAGCGCCAGCAGACGGCCTTCGATCGCTTGCTGCGCATGCTGCGTGCTCGGCGCGTTGCGAAGACTTTGCGAAGCGATGGCGCCAACGGTTGCCAGCGTGTTCTTGATGCGGTGATGAAGCTCTTCGAGGATCAGTTTTTGCAGCTTGTCGGCGGCTTCGCGCTCCTTGGCGTCGATGCCGGCCTGCTCAAGCAGCGTCTCGGCGCTGAGCTTGGCCTGTGTCAGCAGCAGCCGGAGGCTGACGTTTTCGGCCGCCAGCTCCTCCTGCGGTGACGTCGGATCCGACGCATCGAGGGAGGCATACGGATCAGGAGCTGTTCTGAACATCGACAACGAGTACCACCATCTGTCCGGTTCCGGACATTTCTTTATGCCAATGATTCAGCCGTCTGACCTTTACGGTGCAGAGCCATCGGATGTCCGTCTCCTGCCAATTTCAGGCCGGGCCGAGCATTTCGCGCATTTCCGCGATGATTTCGTCGGATTGCAGCGGTTTCCCGAAAAATCGGCTGTCCAGCGGAATGTCGCTGTCGGACAAATTCAGCTGTCCGGACGCCAAGATGATCTTGATGGGCGGCCAGTTCTCGCGGACCGCGTGCGCCAGTTGCAGCCCGTTCATGCTGCCGGGCATCTGAACGTCGGTAAGCATCAGCGCGATATCGGATCGGGAACGGAGGATGGTCATGGCTTCGTCCGCGTCCACGGCCTCGACCGGGACGTAGCCGGCGTCTTCCACCATATCGACCACGCGCATGCGCAACATCATCTCGTCTTCAACGACGAGCACGACGAGCGGAAGGAGGGAATGATCCAGGGGCATCATATACGGCTCAACGGCGCGCCGTGACCACGCGCACCTCGCGAACGGCCGCACCCGATTCTGTGTCGCGCAGGCAGGATGAGGAGATGTTCGGCCAGTTCTCGCTGGCGCAATTTCCAGCGACCGCATGGACGGCCAGCCGGTCTGCCTTGGCAAAAGCAATGGTCTCGTCTGCTTTGACGACGTGTGCGAAGCCGGGCAGCGCAATTACCGACGCTCCTAGCAGCGCGAATATCGCGAACGCCGAGATAGATTTGATCATTTTGGGCTGCTGACTGTGGCGGATCGCCAATCCCGCTGCGCTTGGGGATCAGTTGGCAACGGCGCTGCGGATGCAGAGTTCCGCAACGACGACTTATATTTGCATCGCCACTTGCCAATGAAGGCAAGTGTCAATACCGGCTCGCGCAGCGGCGTTGTCAATTATAGCCCGCGCCGCCGCCTCGGCCGTCAGCCGCGAAAGTCGATGCTGCGCAGGATGATGCCGGGAGGCGTGCCCTCGAACTCCCTCGCCTGAAACTTGCGCGAGGCGCATTGTTCGATCCGATCGCGCAACCGGACGAACTGCTCTTCACGCCGTTCCGGCGCCGTCCGCGAAACACGCTCAAGGTCGTCCATCGCCGACGCGCTGACGGCGCAGGGGACTTCCCTGCCGTCGTCCATCATGGAAAACTTCAGCACCATGCGATCATATTCGTAACCCCCGATGCTGCCACGCGCGAGCGTCATCGGGCGGTTCTCAAAGGCCGGAACAACCGTACCATCGATTTCTCCCACTTAACCCACCACCATCTTCTTCTTGGCCGGCGGGGGATTGATTTCGGCAATCCTGCGCAGGCAGTCGGCTTCGGAATCATGCGGGCCCGAAACGAAGGTGCCGCTGACCTTGGTCGAGTACCAGCCGGACACGACACCGAGGCGAAGCGATTCTTCTGTCTTGACGTGACGGGGCGAGAGATTCTTCATCAGATAAGAACTTTCAGTTTGGCCGTTCGATCTTGCATCGAACACGCTGGATAAAGTCTTGGTTGGTCGAAGCCTCTTGTTCGTCTTGTTCAGGCATCATCGCCGGCGAGCCGGGTGAGATCGGCAAGCACCGCGCTAACGAGGTCGCGGTGATGCGTGTCCGATGGCGCGAGGCTGGCCGAATAGAGATTGAGCACGTAACGCGCCTTGGCCACCGCCTCGGACCACGAGGCGGCCGGTACGGCCAGTAGCTGGATTTCGAGCTCGCCCTGCTTGTCGCGCAGCAGCTTGGCGTTGGCCTCGACGTCGGCCAGCACGCGGCGGATATCGGTTGCCTTCTGCGCCGCCATGCCGCGATGCTTGTCGAGCTCGATCGGAGTTTCAGTCACGAGGCGCGCTCGCGTCGATGCGCTGCGCATCGGACAGATCGACCGAACTAATCGAAATCATTTCCATTGAAGATCGGTGCGGCGCCGCTGCAGGGACCATGATCATGGTGGCGACACGCCGGAAGCACGGGAACGACAGCCCTTCGATCATCTCCTCATCGGTGACGACTTCGTAAGCGCCGGGCGCGAGTTGGCGATCAATTCCCTTGATGCGGAACGGGTGCCTGAAATGAATCGTTTCCCGTCGCGAGCGCATCGTCATGGCAACAGACCTCGTCTGTGCACGGAACCATCGGATTGTTCGGACATCGGCGCAGCGTGCGCGCTTTTGCGGCAATTAGCTATCGTTTTCTCTGTCGAGAGGCGCATTTGGTCGAATAAAGCAGCAAAAGCCTTGTATTCGGTGGTTTCGTAGCCATTTCAAGCAGGTATTCAGCCAAGAAAGTATTTCGAATGAAGCTGCGCGTCGGATTCGAAATGCTCTACGATTTCCCGCAGCCGACCCCCATGATCATGGTGCTGGGCACGCATTTCACGCGCGCCTCCGATGTCATCGTGCCCGACTTCCTGACCACCACGCCTGCGGTCGAGATCACGCCCTATCGCGACATGTTCGGCAATTGGTGCAGCCGCATGGTGGCGCCTGCGGGGCGCCTCCGTCTTGCCGCCGATGGCGTCGTTCGCGACTCCGGCCTGCCCGATCCGGTGTTCCCCTCGGCGGTCCAGCATGCGGTCGAGGATCTGCCTGCGGACACATTGGTGTATCTGCTCGGCAGCCGCTATTGCGAAACCGACCGGCTGTCCGAAATCGCCTGGCAATTGTTCGAGAAGACGCCGCCGGGCTGGGTGCGGGTGCAGGCGATCTGCGATTTCGTGCATCGCCACATCGCGTTCGGCTACGAGCACGCCCGCGCCACCAAGACGGCGTGGGAGGCCTATAGCGAAGGCAAGGGCGTCTGCCGCGACTATGCTCATCTCGCCATCACGTTCTGCCGCTGCATGAACATTCCGGCGCGCTATTGCACCGGCTATCTCAGCGACATCGGTACGCCTAAACCCTGGGCCGTCGGAGACTTCGCCGGCTGGTTCGAAGCCTATATCGGCGGGCGCTGGCACATGTTCGATCCGCGCAACAACGTGCCGCGGATCGGCCGCGTCCTGATTGCGCAGGGCCGCGATGCCTCCGACGTGCCGATCACCCAGACCTTCGGCCCGAACACGCTGGCGAGTTTCAAGGTGTGGACCGATGAGGTCGCGGCGTGAGCGAACCACACCCTGCCCTCAGCGCCGACGAATTCGCCTCCTTGCGCGAAGTCAGCAAGGGCGATGCGCAGCGTGAAATTCCACAGCTGCACTGGGAGCGGCTGGTCGGTCTCGGATACGCAGTGCGGCGGCTCGGCGAACTCGGCTTGACCGCGTCCGGCCTGAGGCGCCTGGCGAGCGGTCAGTAGCCCCTTCAACCCCTGGAGCCCCTTGCTCCGCTGGCGAGATGGATGCAACTTTCGGCCGACTTGGCCGTAACTTGCTGCATCAGCCAGGGAATGCCCGCATGCGCGCTCTTGCTCTGCTTGTCGTCTTCCTGATCGGATTTGGATCGCCGGCCTTCGCCGACGACGTCGCCGCTGCGCAGCGCGTGATCCGCGCCCAGGAGCAGGCCTTTGGCCGCGACGATTCCGCCGCCGCCTATTTCCACGCGGCGCCCGCGATCAAGCAGATTTTTCCGGAAGCCGATATCTTCATGCAGATGGTCCGGCAGGCCTATCCGCCGGTGTACCGCCACAAGAGTTTTGAATTCGGCGAAGCCCGCGCGGCGGGTGGCCAGATCGCCCAGCGCGTCCACATCGTCGATGCCAATGGTGAGGCATGGGAGGCGTTGTATACGCTGGAGCAGCAGCCCGACGGCAGCTTCAAGATCACGGGCTGCTCGTTGTTGAAGGCAGGCCAGGCGGTGTGAGAATACGTTGCGACAGAGGGCCGCACCAAGCCTCGACATCAGAATTCGCACGCAGTCCTTTGCCATTGCAACCGCCCGGGGTTTACGCCTTACTCGCCCCAATGGACGCGACCGCGTCTTGATCCGGAGGAAACAAAAATGAAAACAGTACAGACGATGCTCGCCGAGGCCGAAGCCGAGGTGCCGCGTATCAGCCCGGATGAAGCGAAGAAACTGGTCGGCCGGGCCGACGTGCTGTTTCTCGACGTCCGTGAACCGGCCGAGGTCGCAGCATCCGGCAAGGTCCCGGGCGCGCTCGCGATCCCGCGAGGACTTGTGGAATTTCGCGCCGATCCAGCTTCCGCGCTGCACGACGCGGCGTTCGATCGATCCAAGACGGTGGTCGCCTACTGCGCATCCGGCGGGCGCTCGGCGCTGGTCGGCAAGACCCTGAAAGACATGGGATACAATAACGTCCGCAACCTTGGCGGCTTCAAGGGCTGGCTGGAAGCCGGCGGCGAAGTCGAAAAGGGATGATCGGCGCGAGCATGATCCGGAACGCGGAGATCATGCTCACACAAAAAGATGGAGCGGGATGACGGTTCGAAGCAACGTCATCCCGATCTAGGCCATCGCCATCCGCTGCCGCGCGCGCATCAGCAGCAGCACCATGATGGCGATGTTGACCACGTTCCAGGCGACGCCGTTAGTGAACGCGGCGGCGTAGGAGCCGGTGGCGTCGAAGATCACGCCGGAGATCCAGCCGCCGAACGACATGCCGAACACCGAGGCCAGGATCACGAATCCGACGCGCGTCGCTGCCTCCGAAGCCGGCATCGTCTCGCGGACGATGATGGCGTAGCTCGGCACGATGCCGCCCTGGAACAGCCCGAACATCGCGGAGATCAAATAGAGCGAGGTCAGGCCGTCGAAGAACAGATAGAACAGCAGCGCGGTAGCTTGCGCCACCGAGCCGATCAGGAGCGTCGGGATGGCGCCGATCTTGTCGGCCAGGAAACCAGAGCCGATGCGGCTGATGATGCCAAGGCCCAGCATCAGCGACAGCATTTCGGCGCCGCGCGCCACGCCATAGCCGAGATCGTTGCAATAGGCGACGATGTGAACCTGCGGCATCGACATCGCCACGCAGCAGGAGATGCTTGCGAGCCCCAGGATCACGGTGAGCGCATTGGTTGACAGCTTCAGGTCAAGCCGCGGCGGCAGCGCGTTGGCGTGGCTGCGGCGCACCCCTGCGCCCATCAGCACGCGCAAGCCGATCAGCGCCAGCGTCATCGCCACGGCGGTGAAGATGCCGACCGCGATATGGGTGGTGCGCCAGCCATAGGTCTGCATGCCCCAGTTCACCAGTGACGGCCAGACCGCACCGCCGATGTAGTTGCCGCTGGCGGCGATCGCGACCGCCAGCCCGCGGTAGCGCTCGAACCAGTGCGAGGCTTCCGCCATCAGCGGGCCGAAGGTTGCCGCCGAAGAAAGCCCAATGGCAAAATGCACGAGAATGTACGGCCAGATCGACCATGACATGCCGGCGACGATATAGCCGAGGCCCAGAAGTCCGATGCCAATCCCGATCGCCGTGACGATACCGTAACGGTCGGATATCTTGCCTGTTATCACCTGGCCCAAACCGAAACCGAGCATCATCATGGTGAAGGCCAGTGACGCCGTGCCTCGCGTGGCGGCGAAATCCTGTTGCACCACCGGCAGCGCGACCACCACCGACCACATGCCGACGCTGCCGAGCGAGCCGATCAGCACGGCCACGGCAAGCCGGGCCCAGGCTCGGCGCGAGTCGGGAACGAACAGTTCGGAATCTCGAATGAATTCAGAAGAAATTACCACGGCGGGCGCAACTTCTAGCGCAATTGCCTAGAGGTCAAGCCACAATGGCGCGATATTGGGCATGCAGATGTGGAGGGGGTGCGCGCCATATGACCAGCACCTCCTCCTCAGAGCATTAGCGCCTACCCCTCAGAGCAATGGCGCCTGCTCACGCCATCTGCTGCCACAACTTTTGCACCAGCACGCCGGCGCGTTTCTCGATCGACGCCGCGGCATCGAGCGCCAGGTCCTCGCGATAGCGTCCCGCGATCAGTTGCACGCCGATCGGCTTGCCCTCGTGCAGCGCGACGGGCACCACCGCGGACGGCAGGCCCAGCACGTTGATGGCGGAAATGAACCGCAAATCGTTGAAGAACATCTCGGCCACACGCTCCAGGCTCGTCGTATCCGCGCGCGGCCCAGGCGTCGGCATGACCGTGGTCGGCGCCAGCACGACCGGATAATCCTCAAAGAAGGCTTGCCAGGCGCGAATATGACCACTGCGCGCGGCCGTCGCGCGCATCCAGCCCGCTAAATCGAGCGTGTTCGCCTTTAGCTTGATGCCACCCCACGCCGTGTGGAAATGCTCCGAGGCCACCGCCAGCATTCCGGCTTCCTGCAGCACGGCGACTTCATTGACGATGATGTCGCACCAGGTCTGCCAGACGCCGTTGATATCGGGGACCTCGACTTCGCTGACGCGATAGCCGCCGCGCTCCAGATGGTCGGCGGCCTGCTTCAGCGCCGCGCGCACCGATGGATCGACGTTCATGTCGGCGGGCAGTTTGGCCAGCGCGACCTTGATCGGCCCCTTCGGTTTCGGACCGGCCAGCGGCGCCGGCACCCACCAGGGATCGCGCGGATCGCGCTGGCACATCACTTCAAGGCCGAGCCTGACGTCGCCGACGCTGCGCGCCAGCGGTCCCTGCGCCGACATCAGGTGCGCGAGCATCGGCCGCTCGGCCGTGGCGCTTTGATTGAAGGCCGGGATACGGCCTTGCGTCGGCTTGATGGTGGCGACGCCATTGCAATGCGCCGGCCAGCGCAGCGAGCCGCCGATGTCGTTGCCATGCGCGATCGTGCCGATGCCGGCCGCGACCGCCGAGCCGGCGCCGCCCGATGACCCGCCGCAGGTGATATCGGGGTCCCAGGGGTTGAGCGTCAGTCCGTGCAGTGGATTATCCGTGAAGCCGCGGAACGAGAATTCGGGCGTATTGGTCAGCCCCAGCACAATAGCGCCGGCCTTCCGGAGGTTGCGCACCACAGGCGCGTCCGACGGGGCGATGATGTTCATTTGCGAAGGCACGCCATTGGGATTGGGCCTGCCTTCGTAGTCGACATTCTCCTTGATCGTGATCGGCACGCCATGCAGCAGGCCGAGTTCGCCGCCCTTCGCCCGCGCCTGGTCCGCCGCCTTGGCGGCCTTGAGCGCTTCGTCGGAGAGGTCGACCACAATTGCGTTGAGCTTTGGATTGACCGCGCGCATCCGCGCGACGTGAGCCTCCGTCACCTCGACCGAAGAAATCGCGCCGGACCGGATCGCGGCCGCGGTCTCCAGCGCCGACCATTGCCAAACCGGCCCCTTGGGCGTGGCCGGCTTGCGCGAAGGAGCGCTCTTGGCCTTTGTTTTCCTGGTCTTACTGGCCGCCTTCGCGGCCTTGCTGGCGCGGACAGACGTTTTTTTCGACGATTTCTTCGCGGGCGTCTTTTTCGAAGCGCGCTTCACAACTCTCTTCGCAACTCTCTTGGCCAATTCGGTTCTCCTCCAATTGCGCGGCGGAGGTTATGGGCCGTGAAGCCGCGTGTCGAGGCTTGCGCGGCGGACCAACGAGCTTCGCCAATCGATTGATTCAAAAGCGATCGATGCGAGCAGGCGCGGTCCAATCGCAAAATGCGCCGGGAGGCTGAACGGCGATCGAACGGGAAAGGCGCATTTCCATCGGCATTTCCGTGATCCGGATCACTTTTTCAAACGCGCCGATCGTTCAGGCTGCGCGCGGGCTCGGGACCACCGCCCGGCCGCTTCTAACGGTTTCGTGAGCAGCAATAGTGAACCAGCTCACGATCGCCGTCGCGCGTCTCGACTTACAAACAGCAATCCAACGTGGGAGCCAAACATGCCAAGAGTCCTGCGCCACGATGTCACTCAACGTACCCATTACGATTGGGCGATCGCGATCCCAATCGGAGCGGTGATCGCGGTCCTGCTGGGCTTCGTTGCCTATTATCCGAAGCCGGCGCCACATGTATCCAAAGCGGGACAGGCCGAGACCGTGGGTTTGGCAGCCGCAAAGCCGGAGCCGATCCCCGCGGCGAAGAAGCCGGTCCGCTACGAAGCGACCATTGAAAACTGGAAGCGCTACCGCGCGGCAACCAAACCTCCTGAGTGAACCCTCCAGCGGATCGAGCCCTCAAGCCATCCTGCACTGCATCCTTCAGCCCCGGGCTGCATCGAAAGATGCTCGCAACCGAGGCCGGGCCGGCATAGCCTTGCCCCCGCTTGGCCGGATCAACCGGCCGGCTCATATCCTGGGAGGAAGTGATGACACGCGACGTGCAGCGCGATCCGCAGTCCATGATTTCACGACGAACGCTCGTCCACGGCCTGGCGCTCGCCGCCGGGGCCACCGCGGCGGGGGCCGGCACCGCGCTGGCCCAGCAGGGCGCGGTGGGACCGCCATCCGTGGTCACCACCCCGCCGCGTGATTTCAGCCCCCGGGGCGCGCCGACCACCTATTTCTGGGACCCCGATATCATCGCGGTCGATCCGTCGTTCAACGACCTCGCCCAGCCCAATGCGCCAATCCAGCGTCTCCATACCGGACTGCTGTGGGCCGAAGGCCCGGCGTGGAGCTCGCAGGGCCGCTATCTCCTGTGGAGCGACATTCCCAACAACCGCCAGATGCGATGGACCGAGGATGACGGCCGCGTCAGCGTATTCCGCACCCCGTCCAATAATTCCAACGGCAACTCGTTCGACTTCCAGGGCCGGCAGCTGTCCTGCGAACATCTCACCCGCCGGGTGGTGCGCTACGAGCACGACGGCACCGCGACCGTGCTCGCCGACAATTTCGGCGGCAAGAAACTCAACTCGCCGAACGACGTCGTCGCCCATCCCGATGGCAGCTACTGGTTCACCGACCCGCCCTATGGCGGCCAGCTCTATGAGGGCGAACCGGACGTTGCGGGAGGCCCCAGCAATCCCGCCGGCAAGCTCAACCCTCGGATCGGCCAGCCGGCCGGCTTCGTGCCGGGCAAGCGCGAGCTGCCGACCAATTGCTACCGCATCGACCCCTCGGGCCGCGTCGACCTGGTCGTGACCGAGGAGCAGGTGCCCGATCCGAACGGCCTCTGTTTCTCGCCCGATTACAAGAAGCTCTACGTCGCCAGCACCGGCAAGGGGCCCGGCGATACCGGGCCGGGCGGCAAGGGCGACATGTTCGTGTTCGATGTCGGCACCGACAACAAACTGTCGAACCACAAGCGGTTCAGCGACTTCATGGTCGACGGCGTGAAATGCGGACCGGACGGCCTGCGCTGCGACGTCAACGGCAATGTCTGGTCTTCCAGCAATGCCGGCCGCGCCGTCGGCTACAGCGGCGTGACGATTTGGTCACCGGACGGCAAGCTGATCGGCCGGATCCGCCTGCCCGAAGTGTGCGGCAACGTCTGTTTCGGCGGGCCGAAGCGGAACCGCCTGTTCATGGCCGCCAGCCAGTCGCTCTACGCCGTGTACACCGCAACCCAGGGCGCCGGCCCGGGCTGAGCCGTTCGGCACCGCCACCAAACAGCGAAGGGAGAAGCCGGCGCAACCCGCCGGCTTTTTCATGCCGCACAGCCCTCGATGCAGTCTCGTTTCGAGAAGTCCTGTCTCGAACAATTTCGGGCATGCTCACGGTTGCGCGCGACCATGCGCATGCACGGGGTCTCCGCAGTCATACGGGGGCAAATCGCGGCGTCTGTGTGCTATACTGAACAGACGCTTTACCACTGTTCGATATTAATGTCGGCGTTTCATTACCAAACAATTTTTACGAGGGCCCGGCAGGTGTGCCGGGCTTTTGTTTTTCGGCCGCGTGGATGGCTGGTCAGCGGAGTCTCAACGCGCGCAGGGCGGATCGAGCCCAGCGGTCCTCAATAGTCGCGGCGAGGCTTTTTACTGGGTCGCTTTCCGCCCTCGTAATAGGGATTGACGACGCATTGTGCGGCGCGGCCCGATGCCGACATGTTGCACTGTGGGATCGAGGTGTAGCCGCATTCGAAGTAAAAATCGTTCCGGCCTGTGTAGACCTGCAGGCAGACGGGATATTTCGGATCGTAGGTCTGGGCGTACGCCGACGGTGTTGCGACAACCGCCGCGATCGCCAAAACCGCCAACGTCAGAATGCGCATCAGGACTCCCTCGACGGCAAAATTGCGCCCTGCCGGGTTAACCCTGCGCGGGCGCAGTTCCCTTTTGGGACAACCCGCGTGCCCGATCCGGAAACCCCGACGCTACACCGCGCCGTCGATGGAGGCCAGCCTGCAGCCGATTGAACCCGGCTGCGGGCCAAGCTTACTCGCGATCACTTGCCGATATTTCCGGCGATTGTCCTTGTCGATTCATTCATGGCCCGGAGCATGTTGGTGGTCAGCTGGATGGCCATTTGCCGCTGCGACAGCAGGCTTTGCAGACGGATCATGTACAGCTCGCCACCGCAAACCTGGTCGAGTTCTGTTTCTGCCAATTCGTGCGCACGGCTATTCATGTCGTTTTCCCCCAGTTGGATGTCTCGGTAATCAACGTTCGATCAGCGGATCGGGAAGACGACCTTCGGCAGCGGCTGCTTCGGGAAGAACAGCTTCAGGATGTCAAGGATGCAGCCACCTTCGATCACGCCGCCGGCCACGATCTCCAGTTCCTCGATCGCCAGTTCACGGTTTTCGGTATTGCGCTTGGTCATGACATTTCTCCATCGGTTGAGAATGAGGTGAAGAGCGCTATTGCCTGTCATGACCGACACTACGATCGCCGATCTCGGATTACCGTGACGATCGTCACATGCGCTGGAATGACCGGCGCGAATGAGGCCGATGCTTCAAACCGTGACTTACCTCACGGCACGTCGCTCGCGCGAACCTAGCCTGCCCTGTCTGACGATGCGGATGGTCGCTTCGTCCAACGACAGGAGAAGGATATGGAATCCGGGCAAATCGAAACCAACGCGCTCAGGGAAACCGAACTCGATACGATCTCGGGCGGCCGGACTTGTAACCACGCTCCGCCCAGGATGGAAGTGAGCATACCGTTCGGCGGCCAGGTGCTGGTGATTTGGGCGACCTCCACTTGCTCCGGCACCTACTGGTACGTGAAATGACGCACAGGCTGCCAGCATTGGCGGCCTAACCTCCCGCTGATTCTACGTCCGCGACAATGATCGCGCGTCAGAACCGCGGCGCTTTCGCGGACGCATGGCCGCGTCGTTGATCCCGGCTGGTTCGCATCTCCCGGCCGTGATAATCATGGCGAAACGGCCAAGCTTGAAAAAGAAACGTAACGGGAGATCGCCATGGCGCGCTTCAAGGACTTTGTACCCCAGGGGGTGATCCCCGCGGTGCTGCTGCCGTTCCACGGCGATCTCACCATCGACGAGCCGAGCTTCCGCAGCCATCTGCGTGACGTCGCGGCTGTCGAGGGCCTGTCGGCGGTAACGATCAATGCGCATTCGACCGAAGTGGCCTCGTGCACTTCAGATGAGCAGAGCCGGGTGCTTGACATCGCGGTCGACGAGATCGGCGACCGCCTGCCGTTGATCCACGGCATCTGGGCGGACGGCAGCCTCGAGGCGGGACGGATAGCAAAGCGCGCGCAGGCCGGCGGCGCTTCGGCGCTGCTGGTGTTTCCGCCGGCGCCCTTCACGCTCGGCCAGACCGCGGAGATGGCGCTCGCGCACTTCAAGGCGATCGCGTCAGCCTCCGATCTGCCGCTGATCGTTTTCCAGTATCCACTGGCGACCGGGCAGGGTTATCCCGCGGCGACGCTGACCCGCCTGCTCGACGAAGTCCCCACCATCCGCGCCATCAAGGACTGGTCGCAAAGCGTGCCTCAGCACGAGGCGCATGTAAGGATGCTGCAATCGCGAAAGCAGCCGGTCAACGTGCTCTCTACCAACAGCGCCTGGCTCATGAGTTCGCTGGTGCTCGGCTGCAACGGATTGCTGTCGGGAAGCGGCAGCGTGATCGCCGATCTGCAGGCCCGGCTGTTCCGGGCGGTTACCGCCAACGACCTAGCCGAGGCGCGGCGGCTGAACGATCGCATCCATCCGCTGATGGGCGTGTTCTACGCCGATCCCTTTGTCGATATGCATAATCGCATGAAGGAGGCGCTGGTGCTTCTCGGCCGCCTGCCGCGCGCCGTGGTGCGGCCGCCATTGGTCAAGATCAGCGAGCCGGAGATCGCGCGGATTCGCGAGGCGCTGGTGGCGGCAGGTCTGCTCGATGAATCCGGAAAGCGGCGCGAAGCTGCCTGACGCGGCTTACTGTTTGCCGGCGGTCGCGACCGGTTCGACCACCTGCTGATCGACGACGCTCAGGCGCCCCGGCAGCGCACCCGAACGTACCAGCATCGCGACGTTGTTGGCGTCTTCGAGCGTAAAGTTGCCCGATATGATCGCCGAGCCGCCCGTGATCGGCTCGCTGATAACCGACTCCGACAGCACCTGGTCGTCAACGACGATCGCGAACGGCTTTGTGATATTTTCCTGCGTGATGATGGCGAAGCGCCGGGCGCCGCGCGCATTCAGGCGGAACGACGCGATCGGCTGCTGGGTCCGCGGGTCGATCAAGGGTGACGCGTCGATGATATCGTCGCCCTCCATTGCGACCTCCTTCAGGACCACAGAAGGCTCCCTGGTCTTGAAGTGGTAAAGAATTTCGGATGTCGGCGGCACCGGACCTTTCTGAGCCAGCGCGGCGATCACGGACACATCGACCAGGCGAAACGTCACCCGCCCTCGCTTGCCGAGCAGCGCGCTCACGCGCTCGGGATCCCTGACGCCCGGCAGCAGCACGCGAAGCCGGTCGCCCCCGTCGGGCTGCACGCTGGCGTCCCTGATGCCGGCGTTGCGCAGGCGTTGGTCGATCATCTCGCCGGATTGCCTGACCAGTTCGCGCAGGCGCTCGGCGAACCCGGCCTCCGTCGGCATCAGCCGGATCAGCCCGTCACCGCTGTCAGTGACGCTGATCGTCTGTGCGCCGGAAGGCGAGTCTTTCGTGGATGGCACCAGCTTGGCAAGCACGCGCTGCCGGTCCTTGGGTTCGGCAATCCGGACCTCGACGCCGCCGTCGCGCATCGCCAGACCGGAGAACGGAATGCGCCCTTCCCGCACGGTCCGATACAAATCATCGCGCAGCTCAGTCACGACTGCTTCGCGCAACGCGGCGCTATCGACCTTGAACTGAATCCTGGAGCCGCCTTGCCTGGCCAGCGCCTTCTCCGCATTGGCCGCAATCGCCGCGCGCATCTTGTCGACCGCTTGCGCGTCATCGGACGTCGCGCGCGGGGCGGCTATGGCCGAACACGCGGCGGACGCCAGCATGAAGGCGACGAGAAACCCTGCCGTCTTGCCCCGCACGTTCATGGTCACAGCGTCCTCTCATCCGGCGGCACTGATGTGCCAGTCCTTTAGTGCCGGAGGGGCGCGCCGAGGTTCAAGGCCCTTGCCAAAGGCCCAGGGCCAATATGAACTCCCGTAGCTACTCAGGCTGGGAGACGTCGCGTGAGCCCGATCGATACACTGTTCACCAACGCAAAATTCGCTGACGGTTCGCTCAATGATGTCGCCGTTGCGAACGGACGCATCAGCGCCGTTTCGAGGGCGGGAACCCAAATCTCGGCCGGTGCGCCGACACGCGATCTCGGCGGCGCGCTGATCGTTCCCGGATTTGTCGAAGGACACATCCACCTCGACACCAGCTTCTATGGCGACGACTGGAAGCCCCACAAGCCCTATACCAACGGCTTCAACGTTCATGAACGCGTTGCCTTTCAGGCGCGGAATTTCGCCGAAGCGGCTCCCGTGGAAGTCCGCGCCCGAAATCAGCTCGAGCTTTGCATCGGCCATGGTTCGACGCATATGCGCAGCCATGTCACGGTGGACGGCACCATCGGGCTGCGATCGTTGGAGAAGATTCTGGCGGTGCGCGAAGCCTACCGGGGTATCATCGATATCCAGCTCGTCGCGTTCCCGCAGAGCGGTATCCTGCAAAGCTCCGGGACGGCCGAACTGCTCGATGCAGCGGTGGCGATGGGCGCCGATCTCGTCGGCGGCATCGATCCCGCGAGCTTCGATCGCGATGTCGAAAAACATCTCGATGTCGTGTTCGGCATCGCGGATAAGCGCGGGGTCGGCGTCGACATTCATCTGCACGATAGCGGAACGCTGGGAATCTTCGAGATCGAACAGATTGCGGCGCGGTCGCGCGCGCTCGGCATGGGCGGCCTTGTCGCGATCAGCCACGCCTATGCGCTTGGCGATATCGCCCTCGACATCGCCAAACGCACGGCCGACGTTCTGGCGGAAAGCGACGTTGCGATCATGACCAACGCGCCCGGACGCCGGCCCTTTCCGCCTGTCGCGCTTCTGCGTGAGGCCGGCGTCACCGTATTCGGCGGCAGCGACAATATCCGGGACTCCTGGTGGCCATACGGCGATGGCGACATGCTGGGCCGCGCCAACATCATCGGCTACCGCTCCGGCTTCAACACCGACGACGAATTGGGGATCGCCCTTGACGTCGTGACCAGGGCCGGCGCGAAAGCGCTGCGGCTTAAGGGCTATGGGCTTGAGGTCGGCGACAAGGCCGATTTCGTGACCTTGAATGCGCAGCACGTGCCGGAGGCGGTGGTGGCGATACCTCGCGGGCGATCAGTCTACAAGAATGGAAAGCTCGTGGCCCGCGATGGCCAGCTGGTTCGATCGTAAACCAGCAACCATTCAACGCCTGTTCAGGCGCCAGCCCATTTCCCAGAAATCGGCTTCGAGCCTTGTGGCTTCCTTGAAGGTCGCAATCAGCTCCGCCTCGCGGGCCGGCGTCGCGTAGCGATCGGCCAGGGATTCCAGATGCGTCCGCGCGTTCGCCGCGACCTCCTGATAGGCCGCACCGGCATATTCGGCGATCCAGACGCGATAAGGGTTGGTTGCGAGTAGCGCGTTCGGGTGTGCGGCGAGCCTTGTTGCGATCTCGGCGTAGCCGATCACGCAAGGCGCCAGCGCCACCTTGAGCGACAGCAGGTCGCCGCGCATTCCGGCGTCGAGCACGTAGCGGGTATAGGCCAGCATCTCGACCGCCGGAGCGGCTTTCTCGAGATCGCCGGGCGACAGCCCCCAGCCGGCGCAGAGTTTGACGTGCAGGTCCATCTCGACGTCGAGAATCGCCGAGAGGCCGGCCGCCGCCTCGCGCATGTCCGCCAGCTGAGGCGACTTGTAGACCGCGAGCGCGTAGGCGCGCGCAAACTCGATCAGGAACAGATAGTCCTGAACGAGATAGTGACGAAACGCCGCCTCGGCGAGCGAGCCGTCCGCCATGGCGTTCGTAAAGGCATGCCCGGTATAGGCGCGCCACTCGGCGGATGCTTCGGTCTTCAATCGCTCGAAGAAACTCATGATCTTTCGCTGGGCTGGCTTTTCAACGGGTGGCCTGTCCGGTGATAACAGACCACTGCGGCACGGGACAATGCCGCTCTGCGCAGAAGCATTTCATAGCCGGATGAAGCACGACGGCAGCTTGAACGCTGCTGCGACGTTTTGCGCCTCGCCCAGCCTTCCGGCGCCGGAACTCCGCAGTACCGGCCGCCGTTGACATGTATGGCAACCGTTCTGCGCAAACCCGTGATCATTGCCGCGATTGTCGCGGCAATCTCGATTACCACCATCATCCTGGTAGATCACACCAACCTGATCGTTGACCGACGGGCTCCCCAGACACCTCCCGGCACGACATTCAACACGGTGAATGACGCCGGCGCGACGGTCAGTCCGACACGGCCTGAATCGGCGATCAAGCCGACACCGCCCGGCCCCGCACCGGTCGAGCCGGCCATTCCAGCCAAGTAGCCGATGGCCCCGCTGGTGCGCAAAAAACCATGCTGGTTGCCGGCAATCGCCTGCGTGTCGATGAATCTCGGATATCGGGCCGCGCCTTGCGCAGGACCCGTTGGCTGATCCGGCCCCCGGCCCTACCGGGTCACTTGGCGTAGCCCTGGGATCGGAGCCACGCGACCTTGCGGTTTCCGTTCATCCAGTCGTCGGCATCTGCCTTGCTGGTCAGCCCGGTGATCACGCGTTGTTCGCTGCCCGGATAATCTGCCTGGATAGTCCAGTCGTCATCTGCGATCCGGACGGTCTTGAAGGTCACTTTTGCTTTTGCCATGAGACCTTATGCACCATCCGGAGGGGACTGTGTGAGGTTTCTCATGATTGAAACCAGCGCGCGGGCAATGAAAAAGGCCGCCAACCAAGGCGGCCTTGCAAGCTGAAGTGTCAATTATCGGACGCCGTTATGGTTGGGTGGGCATTTGCCTTCACCCAGCGAGTATGCCGGGTGACGATCCCGTGGACTGTGACCGCCGTCACGCAGGGGACGCCAACCAGGACGGACTAACGACAGCCTGATCCGCCTGCCCAAATTGAAGGCAGAACGGCATCAATTCAGTAGAAGTACGGGAAATCGCGCGCCGCCAAAGGCAGCGCCTCCGGGAAATCGCGGGGATCGTTCAATGGAACTTTAGTGTTTGCCGTCTAACAAGCGCGGCACCGACCATTACCGGCTGACATAGATCCGAGGCGAGCCCAACCGTGCGTGTTCAATTTTTTCGGGCTCTGGCCAACATTGCCAATTCGACGAGGATCGGCGCGATCGAGTGCGTCGCCCGCTTTGGAAAAAACAGCTCGGGTAATATCGCCGTGCTGTTCGGGATTGTCCTGGTGCCCCTGCTGACCGCCGTCGGCTGCGCCGTCGACTATTCGGTGGCGAACAATCAGCGCACCAAGATGCAATCGGCGCTCGATGCCGCGATCCTGGCCGGCTCGATCGCCGGCAAACAAGCGCTCGATTCCGGCGCCAGCAGCACCGCGGCGATTGCGGCAGCCAATGCCGCAGCCGCCAATTTCTTCTCCGCCAATATAACATCGGGCATCTCGGCCAGCATCAGTACCAACTTCACGATGAACGGCCTCACGCTTGCAGGAAAGGGAACGGCGACAGGCACCGTTTCCAACTCCTTCCTGAAGGTGGCCGGCCATCCGACCACGCAATTGTCAACGGCCTCGCAGTCGAGCTCGACGGCCCAACCTTACCTGAACGTCTATCTCCTGATCGATATCTCCGCATCGATGCTGTTGCCATCGACCCCTGCGGGCATCACGCAGATGATGAACGGCCAGGGCGGCTGCGCGCTGGCCTGTCACGACAAGGCCAACGGCACCGATTCATATGCCTGGGCGCAGAAGAAGGGAATCGAACTGCGCTACCAGGTCGTCAATCAGGGCGTCCAGAATCTGCTGACACACCTCAACAGCAATTCCAGCCTGAAATCCCACGTCAAGGTCGGGCTGTGGTCGTTCGACGACAACCTGACGCAACTGACGGCTCCGACCTACACCTATTCGTTGGTATCAAGCAATTTTCCGGCGCCTGCGCTCGCCAACACCGACGAGTCGGCGGCAACGCCCTTCAACAGCCTGATATCGAAATTCATCAGCGATGTCGGCCCCGCCGGTTGACGGCAGCTCCGCGTCCAGTCCGCAGAAAATGGTGATCATTGCCACCGACGGCGTCAACGATCCGACGCGTGCCTGGGTCTCGAATCCATCGCTTCGGTCGCAGGTCAAGGTGTTCGACACCGCCTTCTGCAGCACGTTCAAGAGCAAGGGCGTCACCGTTGCGATCATCAATACGCCCTATTATCCGATGACCTGGGACTGGGGCTACAACGCGACGCTCGGCCAGCCCGGCAGCCTCGGCGGCGCGACCCGCGTCGACGATATTCCGATCGCCTTGTCGGCGTGCGCAGGCAAATATTTTACGGTGGCGTCAGACGTCGCCTCGATCCAATCGGCGTTCACAAAGCTTTTTGTGGCGGCGTCGCCGATACGGCTGACCAACTAACGCGTGGATGAGTTTAGGTTGGGCGATCCACTTGCACTGTCTCCGTCATCCTGAGGTGCGCGCTCTTGCGCGCCTCGAAGGATGAGAAGTGCCCGTGGCCCATCCTTCGAGGCTCGCCGAGCGGTGCAAGTGCACCGCAAGGCTCGCACCTCAGAGGCTGTGAATCTATGTGATCTGGCGTGTTTTTTTGTTTGCGGAACCGTGAGTCGAATGATTCG
>NZ_JAFCLZ010000003.1 GCF_018130165.1 Bradyrhizobium sp. JYMT SZCCT0180
GAGATCACGGCATAAGCCGTAAAGCCATTGCGCAGGGAAGGCCAGGTGTTCTCCGCTGCCCTGTATGCTCGTGTGCAGCCTACTTAGTGCAAACCGCACACGAGACCGCGGGTGCAGCGCGCACCCGGTCTTCCCTGCGCCCTCTCATCGAGAGGGCGGGAAGTTTCTGGCAAGGCTCGGGCGCAATGCGTCGCGAGAATGTCGAAGTGTGTGTCACACCCACAATTGTCGTCCCCGCCGAGTGCGCAATTGCGCACGGGGGCGGGGACCCAGTATCCCAGAGACGCCGATGATAGAACCGAGAAGCCGCGGCGTACTGGATCCCCGCATGCGCGGGGGACGACGGTCACGGTATGGGGCGCATGACGACCTCACGTCCCGCAGAACGTCTGCAGCACGCGTTGCTCCGGCAATGGCGGATTGGCGTATTCAGCAAACTCCGGCTGATCCTCGAACGGCTTTGCCAGCACGCTCAGCAATTCCTCGAACGGCGCGTAATCGTCATTGTTCATCGCGGCCTGGATCACGGCTTCGACGCGGTGGTTGCGCGGGATGAAGGCGGGATTGACCTTGCGCATCGAGGCATATCGTTCCGCTGCCGATTGCGGCTCGTCGGAGATGCGTTGCCGCCAGCGCGCCGCCCATTCGTCGAACGCCGCGGGATCGAGGAACTGGGCCCTGACGCTGTCGTCGTTGGCGTCCAGCGCGGCGTCGGCGAGGCGGCGGAAGGTGAGGGTGAAGTCGGCCTGGTTCTTGGCCATGGCGTCGAGCAGGTCCTGCACCAGCGCCTCGTCGCCGTCACGCAGGCTGAACAGGCCGATCTTGGCGCGCAGTCCGGCCTGATAGGCGGTGGTGAAATGCTCGGCGAATTCACCGAGGATGAATTGCGCCTGTTCGATCGCCTTGTCCTTGTCGTCGGACAACAGCGGCAGCAGGCATTCGGCCAGCCGCGTCAAATTCCACAGCGCGATCTGCGGCTGGTTGGCGTAGGCGTAGCGGCCCATCTCGTCGATCGAGGAGAACACCTGCGCGGGGTCGTAATGGTCCATGAACGCGCACGGGCCGTAGTCGATGGTCTCGCCCGAGATCGAGGAATTGTCGGTGTTCATGACGCCATGGATGAAGCCGACCAGAAGCCATCGCGCGACCAGATCGGCCTGCCGCGCCACCACGCCTTCGAGCAGCGCGTGATAGGGGCGCTCGGCCTTGGCGGCCTCCGGATAGTGGCGCGCAATCGCGTGGTCGGCGAGCTGGCGCACGCCGTCGGTGTCGCCGCGCGCGGCGAAGAACTGGAAGGTACCGACCCGGATATGGCTCGCAGCCACGCGGGTCAGCACCGCGCCGGGCAGCATGGTCTCGCGCTGCACGCGCTCGCCGGTGATCACGGCCGCGAGCGAGCGCGTCGTCGGAATGCCGAGCGCGAACATCGCTTCGCTGACGATGTACTCCCGCAGTACCGGGCCCAGCGCGGCCCGGCCATCGCCGCGGCGGGAAAACGGCGTCGGACCAGAACCCTTGAGCTGGATGTCGCGCCTGATGCCATCGGCGTCGATGACTTCGCCGAGCAGGATGGCCCTTCCGTCGCCGAGCTGCGGCACGAAATGCCCGAACTGGTGGCCGGCATAGGCCATCGCGATCGGGTCGGCGCCGTCGGGGACGCGTTTGCCGGCCAGGATCTCGGTACCCTCAGGGCTAGCGAGCACCTCCGGGTCGAGGCCGAGATGGACGGCCAGCGCCCGGTTCAGCTTGATCAGCCGGGGGGCGGCCACGGGGGTAGGCGCCACGCGCGCGAAAAAGTTCGCCGGCAGAGCCGTATAGGTGTTCTGGAACGGGAAATGGACGGTCATGGTCACAAAGATAGGCGCGCCCGGGGGATAGGCAAAGGGCTCACGCCAGATAGCTTCGAAATGCCGCTTTTTGGGCCAAAACAGGGGCCGCCACTGGTTGCCGCGCCTGACCTCGTCGGGTAAACCCTGCCGCAGCTCGGGCAGGCCTTGTTCCCCGATTCTTGTTCTGGATTCTTGGCCCTCGATTCGACCTCCAATATCAGTTTTTGGGATTTCCATGCATCGCTACCGGTCACATACATGCGGCGCGCTCCGCGACAGCCACATCGGCGAAACCGTTCGCCTCTCGGGCTGGTGCCACGTCATCCGCGACCATGGCGGCGTGCTGTTCATCGACCTGCGCGACCATTACGGCATCACCCAGTGCGTGGCCGACAAGGACTCGCCGGCGTTCGCGGAAGTCGAAAAGTTCCGCTCGGAGTGGGTGGTGCGGATCGACGGCAAGGTGCGCCATCGTCCCGAAGGCACCGTCAATGCCGAACTGCCGACCGGCAAGATCGAAATCTATGTCAGCGCGGTCGAAGTGCTGGGGCCTGCCGGCGAGCTGCCGCTGCCGGTGGCTGGCGAGCAGGAATATCCTGAAGACATAAGGCTTAAGTACCGTTTCCTCGACCTGCGTCGCGAGAAACTGCACCAGAACATCATGACCCGCGGCGCGATCGTCGATTCCATGCGCAAGCGGATGAAGGACCAGGGCTTCTTCGAGTTCCAGACCCCGATCCTGACCGCGTCCTCGCCGGAAGGCGCGCGCGACTTCCTGGTGCCGTCGCGGATTCATCCGGGCAAGTTCTACGCGCTGCCGCAGGCGCCGCAGCAGTACAAGCAGCTTCTGATGATGTCGGGCTTCGACCGCTACTTCCAGATCGCGCCATGCTTCCGCGACGAGGATCCGCGCGCCGACCGCCTGCCGGGCGAATTCTACCAGCTCGATGTGGAAATGAGCTTTGTCGAGCAGGAAGACGTCTTCGCGTCGATGGAGCCGGTGATTACCGGCGTGTTCGAGGAGTTTGCAAAAGGCAAGCCGGTGACAAAAGGCTGGCGGAAGATCCCGTTCGCCGAAGCGTTGAAAAAATACGGCAGCGACAAGCCGGATTTGCGCAATTCGATCGAGATGCAGGACGTCTCCGAGCATTTCCGCGGCTCCGGCTTCAAGGTGTTCGCGCGGATGCTGGAAGACCCGAAGAACCAGGTCTGGGCGATCCCCGGACCCGGCGGTGGCTCACGTGCGTTCTGCGACCGGATGAACTCCTGGGCGCAAGGCGAGGGCCAGCCCGGTCTCGGCTACATCATGTGGCGCGAGGGCGGCGAGGGCGCGGGTCCGCTGGCCAACAACATCGGACCGGAGCGGACGGCGGCGATCCGCGGCCAGCTCGGGCTGAAGGAAGGCGATGCCGCGTTCTTCGTCGCCGGCGATCCGGACAAGTTCTGGAAATTCTCTGGTCTCGCGCGCACCAAAGTGGGCGAGGAGTTGAACCTGATCGACAAGGACCGGTTCGAGCTCGCCTGGATCGTCGACTTCCCGATGTACGAGTATGACGAGACTGAGAAAAAGGTCGACTTCTCGCACAACCCGTTCTCGATGCCGCAGGGCGGCCTCGACGCGCTCAACGGGCAGGACCCGCTGACCATCAAGGCGTTCCAGTACGACATCGTCTGCAACGGCTACGAGATCGCCTCCGGCGGCATCCGCAACCACAAGCCCGAGGCGATGGTGAAGGCGTTCGAGATCGCGGGCTATGGCGAGAAGGACGTCGTCGAGCGGTTCGGCGGCATGTACCGCGCGTTCCAGTACGGCGCCCCGCCGCACGGCGGCATGGCGGCCGGCGTCGATCGCATCGTGATGCTGCTCTGTGGAACCACGAACCTGCGCGAAATCTCGCTGTTCCCGATGAACCAGCAGGCCGTCGACCTGCTGATGGGCGCGCCGTCCGATGTCGCGATCAAGCAGCTGCGCGAACTGCACATCCGGCTCAATCTGCCGGAAAAGGGCTAGCCTAGGGTTAGAGCCCGGTTGAAGCCTCGATCCGGAATTGCGCCAGCGCAACCATCGGGTCGGTCTTCAACAGCTGCATGAGCTGCATCGCCGGCACCTTGCCGAGCGGGGTCAGCTTGATGTTGAGCGTCTGGCCCGGGGTCTCGACAAAGCGGGCGACCGCTTGCACCGCGGCGACGGCATCGGGGTTGGTGGCCGCGGCTTGTTCGCTGCCGGACCTGATACCCTCGACGATGGCGCTCCGCGCCGCCTCGCGGCTGACGTTCTGAAGGCGGGCATATTGGGCGACCGCAAGGTCGATGCCGCCGGTATCACGCAGCGTGAGGTCGATCGTACCGGCCTCGATCTGTCCGGCCATGGTCGCCGCCTGCACTGCATTGGGGGAGAATACCCCGCGCGGCACGTTGGCGAGCGACACCCGCAGCGACGCCTTGGCGATGCCGCCGACGTCGAGCGTCACCGGTTCGAGGGCGAATGCGCGTGACGCCTCCGTCCAGGCCGCGCCGAGATCAAAATCGATGGCCGCCTTGTCGAGGCCGGCCGTGACCAGCACCTTCTGGCCGGGATCGCGCGCATCCAGCGGCGCTGCCATCTTCAGTGCCAGCCGCAGCTTGCTCGGGATCGGCCCGATGAAATTGCCCCAATCGAGGTTGAAGGCGTCGATGTTGACCGGCCGGCCCGTGTCCTTGAAGGGCGCCGCGAGCGCCTTGAGTTCGACACCCTCGATAAGCGCCAGCATCCCGAGCGCCTGGTCGGGCGGTGGCTGCTGCGATGGGTTGGAGAACAGCGCCGACATCCGCATCAGGTTGGCGACATCGAGCGATTTGAGCGCGAACCGACCGACCTTGAAGGGACCTTGCGGCGTGCGGCCATCGAGGCCTTCGATCGCAAATTCGTTGACCTTGCCGCTGTCCAGATTGAACCGCATCGCCGACAGTTTGAAGGGACCCTGCGGTGTCTCGACCGCAAAGCCAGTCATCTCGGCATTGCCGATCCGCAAGCCCTCGTACACCTTGGCGACCTTCTCAAGCATTGCGCGCGCTTGCACCGGTGTCGGCGGTGCGGCGCCGGGCGGCGGTATCATTGCCAATAGATCCGCAAGTTGCATCCGCGACGGCCGCAGGCCGACGTCGTCGATCGTCATGCCGTCGATCCGCATGTTCAGGCCTTGCCCGGACGTGACGACATAGGGACCCGTCGTGATCTGCCGGTACGTCCGGTAGTACTTGTCGTCGCTGGCCTTCTGCGGGTCGAAGAGTGCCGCCACCGCTGCCGTGTCGATGTCGTAGCCTGCGATATTGGCGAGGTTGCCGGTGAGCTTGTCCGGCTTGCCCCCCGCGCCTTGGGCGTTGACCGTGAAAACCACACCGTCGATCTTCGTGCTGGCGACCTTGCCGTCCTTGATGCCCTGCATCGCAAGGCCCGTATAAGCGACTTCGCCGCCGCCCGGCGTCGCAACGCCGGAGTTGATGGTTGCGGTCAGGCTCGGAGCGCTGATCGACGTCGCCGCAACGCCTGCGAACTGCGCGAGCACGGACCGGTAGACGTCGGCAAAGGACGACGAAGCCTGCGGCCCTTGCAGGCTGGCGGGGCCGGAATAGTCCTTCAGGATGATCCGCGGCACCTTGTAGGCGAGGCTCAGAGCCGGCTGCGGGGCCATGGCCGCGCTGATCTCGACATCGGCGATTTCGATGCTCTCGGCCGAGACGCGCGCCGCGTCCGGCTGGCTGACGCCGGAGGCCGTGAGGCTGCCGATCTTGACGCTGATCGGCGGTTGCGCTGCCGATTTAGCGGTGATCTCGGCAATCGTGACCGTGCGGCTCAAGAGGTCGAACGACACCTTGCCCCGGCTCGCCTTGCCGCCGGCCGCGCGAACCTGCTCAAGTGCGGCGTCGACCTCGCTGGCTATCCGATGCTGGGTATAGAACTGAAAGCCGAAGAACCCTCCCACCGCGATCACGATTGCGGCAACCAGGCCGCTCAGAACCTTTACCATTCGGGCAGCTCCGGTTGCCGGTGGGCGGAGGGCAATTTGCCGTCGTCGGTCGAATGACCGGGGATGGGGAGGGGCCATGGTAACGGGTTCGACCGTTTGCGTCGATCCGCCAGCCGTCAGGCCCTGTTGATGGGGGCGCCATCAGCTGTTGCATCCAAGCGGTTGCGCGTGCTTCACATCCGGCTCAATCTGCCGGCAAACTGACCTCGTCCGGACGTGGCGAAGAAACAAAAGATCGGGACCGGGAACGCGGGAGTATGCATGTCGTCTTATTCTGAAGATCTCCATTCCGCAGCACTGGCGTACCATCGGCTGCCGCGGCCCGGTAAGCTGGAAATTCAGGCCACCAAGCCGCTCGCCAACCAGCGCGACCTGGCACTGGCCTATTCGCCGGGCGTCGCGGCCGCCTGTACCGAAATCGCCAACAATCCGGCTGAAGCGGCGAGCCTGACCGCCCGCGCCAATCTGGTGGCCGTGGTCTCCAACGGGACGGCCGTGCTCGGCCTCGGCAATATCGGCCCGCTGGCGTCCAAGCCTGTCATGGAAGGCAAGGCGGTCCTGTTCAAGAAATTCGCCGGGATCGATGTGTTCGACATCGAGATCGCCGCCGACACCATTGAGCGCGTGGTCGAGACGGTGGCGGCGCTGGAGCCGACCTTCGGCGGCATCAACCTGGAAGACATCAAGGGCCCGGAGTGCTTTGAGATCGAGGCGCAGCTCAAGGCGCGCATGAAGATCCCGGTGTTTCACGACGACCAGCATGGCACCGCCATCATTGTCGCCGCGGCGATCACCAACGCGCTGCTGCTGAACGGCAAGAAGCTTGCCGACGTCAAGATCGTCTGCTCCGGCGCAGGTGCCGCCGCGATCGCCTGCCTCAATCTCCTGGTGTCGCTCGGCGCGCAACACAAGAACATCTGGGTCTGCGATATCGACGGCGTCGTGCACGAGGGCCGCAACACGCTGATGGACCGCTGGAAGGCGGTCTATGCGCAGAAGACCAGCGCGCGCGTGCTCGCCGACGTGATCGGCGGCGCCGATATCTTCCTGGGACTGTCCGCGCCCAACGTGCTGAAGCCGGAAATGGTCAAGGCGATGGCGGACCAGCCGCTGGTGATGGCGCTGGCCAATCCGAATCCGGAAATCATGCCGGACGAGGCGCGAAAAGCCCGCCCCGACGCGATGATCTGCACCGGGCGAAGCGACTTCCCTAACCAGGTCAACAACGTCCTGTGCTTCCCGTTCATCTTCCGCGGCGCGCTCGACGTCGGCGCCACCGGGATCAACGAGGAAATGAAGCACGCCGCGGTCGACGCGATCGCGCAGCTGGCGCGCGATCCGCCGTCGGACGCGGTGGCGCAAGGCTTCGACAGCGGCGAAACCCAGGGGTTTGGACCGGGATCGCTGATCCCGAGCCCGTTCGATCCCCGCCTGATCCTGCGCATCGCGCCGGCTGTCGCCAAGGCTGCGATGGATTCCGGCGTGGCGACACGGCCGATCAAGAATTTCGACGAATATACCGCGCTGCTGGAGCGCTTTGCATTCCGTTCCGGCCTCGTCATGAAGCCGGTATTCGCCAAGGCGAAATCCCAGCCGGTGCGCGTGATCTATGCCGAGGGCGAAGACGCACGCGTGCTTCGCGCCACCCAGGTCGTGCTCGAAGAGAAACTGGCGCGGCCGATCCTGGTCGGGCGGCCCTCGGTGGTGGAAGCCCGGATCAAGCGGTTCGGGCTGTCGATCAAGGCCGGGCAGGATTTCGACCTCGTCAATCCCGAGGACGATCCGCGCTACCGCTCCTACGTCCAGACCTATATCGACGTCGCCGGAAGGCGCGGTGTCACGCCCGAGGCCGCGCGCACCGTGGTTCGCACCAACGCCACCGTGATCGCAGCGCTTGCGGTGGTTCGCGGCGAGGCAGACGCGATGATCTGCGGCGTCGAGGGCCGCTATATGAGCCATCTGCGTCATGTCCGGGAAATCGTCGGCTTCCTGCCGGGGGTCAAGGATTTTGCGGCGCTGGCGATGATGATCACCAGCAAGGGCTCCTATTTCATCGCCGATACGCAGGTGAGGCCCAACCCGAGCGCTGAGGAATTGGCCGAGATGGCGTCGCTGGCAGCGATCCACGTCCAGCGCTTCAACATGAAGCCCCGCGTTGCCTTCGTGTCACATTCCGACTTCGGCAGCTATGATACCGATAGCTCACGCAAGATGCGTCTCGCCACCGCGCTATTGAAGGAAAAGCATCCGGAGATCGAGGCCGACGGCGAAATGCAGGGCGATACCGCGCTATCGGCGGCCGCGCGCAAGCTCGTGCTTCCGCATTCGAAGCTGGAAGGCGATGCCAACATCCTGATCATGCCGAACCTCGATACCGCCAACGTCGCCTACCAGATGATCAAGACGCTGGCGGATGCATTGCCGGTAGGCCCGATCCTGATCGGCCCGGCGCGTCCGGCGCATATCCTTACTCCGGGGGTGACCGCGCGCGGCATTCTCAACATGACGGCGGTTGCCGCCGTCGAGGCCCAGGAGCGTGCCGGCCGTGCGCAACCGACCCTGTTCGGCTAGTTGCTATCGGCGGGTTTCCAACGCGGATGGTTTCGATTTGACCGTTTGAAAAGCAGAGGCGAAACGCTCATAATCGCCTTGCACGACCGCTTGTGACATTGCATTGCCATCCAGTGAGGCCGACCCATGCCAGCGTTCTTTACTTTCGGGCGAGTTTTGTTTGCCGTGCTCTTCATCTACACCGGAGCGACCAAGCTCTTTGACGTTCAGAATACGACGAACGCGATCGCCTCCAAGCTCGTCATTCCTGCCCTTCTGACGCCCTACACCGAGCAACTCGAAACCATGGCAGGAGGAATGAAGACACCGCAAATGCTGGCTCTTGCGGTTGGTATTTTCGAGATCATCGCCGGGCTGATGATCGCGGTTAATTTCGGCGCGCGGTTCTTTGCGATCCTTTTGATCTTCTTCGTGCTGACAGCCACCTTCTATTTCCACGATTTCTGGAATCAAGCCTCGCCCGAGAACGCCAAGACGCTGATCGATGCGTTGAAGAATCTCTCGATCGTCGGCGCGCTGTTCATGATCGCGGGCTACGGCCGCGGGCCGCGATCGTCGGAACCTGCCTACGACGTCTAGAGCGGACGTGGGCTCAGGTCCGCCGCCACGGCGTGACGGTGACGTCAGCCGCCGGGTCGAGCATTTGCGGTTGTCCGGCGCGTAATCCGTGCGACGCCAACACCTGTTGCGGCGAGCGCGCGGGCACCCCGGGGAAGCAGGGCTCGCCGTCCGGCAGCCGCACGTGCGGGGCCTGTGACAGCCAGAACACGTCGTAGCGTTCCATGAACATGCCGAACACGAAAGGCCCGCCGATCACGGCGACCGTGCCGGCGCGAATCCCGACTTGCGTGCAGGCGGCCTCAAAGGAGGCGCCGGCCGGATTCCACAGCGTGGCGTTGGGGTTGGAGGGATCGGGCGCAATCGCGCGAACCTTTCGCGTCAGGATAAGGCGCTTGCGCCGCGGCGAGTTCGGCTGGTCCTCGAAGGAATTGCGGCCGTGCAGGATCAGGTCGGCGCGGTCGAGGGCGGCTGTGAAGAACTGCTTGTCGCCCTCGAATTTCAAATCATCAGGCATGACATTGCTGGCGTTCGCCAGCATGCCGTCCGCCGAGACGATAACGTAGCCTTCGATGCGCAGCGCCGGCATGGACTTGTCGCCGAGTCGAGGCCGTTATTCCGAGATCGTCTGCACGACGCTGGAAACCGGGCGGGAGCTAACGGTCGGCAGCTTGGCCTCTTTCAGTAGACTCTCGTCAAACTGCGGGAGGGTCTGCATCGGCGCCTTGGCGCGCATCGCCACCACCTTGTAGCCGCCAGCCTTCAGCTTCTTCAGGAGCTCGGGCAGGGCTTCCGCGGTGTGTTTCTGGAAGTCGTGCATCAGGATGATGCCCTTGCCGAGCTTGTCGACCTTGCGCATCACCGTCTCGATGATTTTCTCTGGCTTGCTTGCCTTGAAATCGAAGGAGTCGAGATCGCAGGAGAAAATCGCGATGTTGCGCGTGCCGAGATAGGTGACGATTTCCGGCGGGTGCTGCAGCGCCGGGAAGCGGAAGAACGGCGCCGGCGAGGTGCCGCCCAATGCCCACTTGACGGCGCTAAAACCTTTCTCAATCTCTTCCTTGCGCTGATCTTCGCTTAGCTTCTTGTTGACCAGGGCGGCGTGCGACCAGGTGTGCGAACCGACCGCGTGGCCGGCCGCGTAGACCTGCTTGAGAATTTCCGGATAATAAGTGGCATGCTTGCCGATCGGGAAGAAGATGCCGGTGGTGCATTCTTCGGCGAGCGACTTCAACACCGCCGGCGTGTTGACCGGCCACGGGCCGTCGTCGAATGTCAGCACGACTTCCTTGTCGCGCAGGAAGTCGAGATCCTTGAAATGTTCGAAGCCGAAGCCGGGACCGCCGGTCGTGTCGATCTCCACGGTGCGTCCGACGCCGAGTGCGTTCGGGTTGGTGCAAGGAGGCCGGGTCGGAGCGGCCGCGGCTTTTGGGGCAGGCGCTGCCTGAGGCGCTGCGGCAGCGGGTGCTGGAGCAGCCGCCGAGGGCGCAGCGGCACCCTTGGCCGGCGGCGTCTGCGACCAGGCCGCGCTCGAGGTCAACAACGAAACCGCGCCTGCAAAGATCAACCCTGCCGCAATACGCATCTTGTTTTCCTTAAATGATCCCGCGTCCGGTACCGGCTTTACCGTCGTCCGGCCGCTTCCCGCCCCAACGCACAATAGCCTAGTTGCAGCGGCCTCGCCAAGGCAACGGCGGTCACACAGGGCCGCCGATTTGTCGCCGAACCGGTTAATTCAGGGGATTATTCCCGCTGTTTGCACGCAAGCGACCCGTTAGCCGCTTCGTTCGGAAACACCTTGTGCGAGCGATCGCGCAATCGCGGTCTTTACCCGCGTATCCGAGGGGTCGACGGATTCCGGGAAGACTTCGGCGATATAGCCGTCGCGGCCGATTAGATATTTGTGAAAGTTCCAGCGCGGAACATCCTTTGGCCGTGCTTCTGCTGCCCATTTGTAGAACGGATGCGCATTCGGCCCTTTCACGATGGCCTTGGCCGATATCGGGAAGGTCACGCCGTAATGGTGCTGCGCGGTTGCTGCGATTTCGGTCGCGCCGCCTGGTTCCTGGCCGCCGAAATCGTTGGAGGGAACGCCGACGATCATCAGGCCGCGCTTACTGAACTCCGTCCACAATTCCTGCAGCCCCTTATATTGCGGCGTGAAGCCACAGAGCGAGGCGGTGTTGACGATCAAGAGCGGACGGCCGGCATATTCCGAAAGCCTGATATCGCCGCCGGCCAATCCACCAAACGAAAACGCGTAGGCGGTGATCCGGCTCATGCCGGCCTGCGCGTTGGCGATCCGGGCCGAGCCGATGCCTGCAATGGCGGCCAGCGTTGCCGTCATCATGGTTCTGCGATCGATCATGGCGAGCCTCGCGCTAGATTCATCGAGGCAAAGCATAGCCGAGCCGGCGAACCGGCGCCGCTCAACAAGCTGTTATGCAAGTTAGCGCAGCGGCACGATGAAGTCGGTGCCTTCGCCGGTTTCGCCCGTGTTGATGCCGTGATCGGACACCACGATCGAACCGCCCGTCGTCAGGGCTTCGGTGATGCGCGCCATCGCTTCCGGCGGCACGGTGATGCGGTCGAGTGCTTCGGCCGGGCTGTTCGGCGCCGGTGCCGGCTTGGCTTCGGCCGGGGCTCCGCCGGCGACCTTGCGCCGCCGCGCGGCGCGCTCGTCTTCTTCCGTGAGCGCCGCATTGCGGGCTGTCACCGGCAGTGACACCACCGACCAGCGCAGCAGGTTGGGATCGTTCTTGTCGACTTCCGCCGTGAAGACATGCGTGCCCAGCATCCGCTCGCTCGGCGCGATCGTCACGGGCACGTCGAACAGCGGCGTGAAATTCTGCCGCACATAGAGCTTGCCGTCCTTGCGACTGACGAACACCGCGATCTGCCCGGTGCGCTTCGGTTCCGGCTTCGCCGCGGCCTTCTCGACGCCTGGCAGGCGCGACGGATCCTTTTTCGCATCGGGCGCAACGGCAGGCGTATCGGCCGCCTTGACGGGCTCCGCCGGTTTTTCGGCGGCCTTCGGCGCTTCAATTTTCGGCGCCTCGACTTTGGGCGCGTCCGCCTTGAGCGTCCCGGTTCTCTCCTCGTCCGGTTTCACGTCGACCGATTTGGCCTCAACCGGGGCCGCCTCGGATTTGGCTACTTCAGGCTTGGCGTCTTCGGGTTTGGTTTCAACCTTCGCCTCGGCGACCTTGTCTTCGGCCTTCACGCCGTCGCTGGTCTCTATCGATTTGGCCTCGGCCGTTGCAGCTTCCGACGGTTTGGACTCAGACGCTTCGGCCGCAGCCTCGCCGGACACCGGCAGCCTGCTCGCCGAGGGTGACGCATCGGACATCGTGGCCGCAGCATTGGTCGTCGGCATGGCCCCGCTGGCATCCGCAGTCTGGGTTCGTTCGCGCAACGGCGTCCGATGGGGGGTGCCGTGCCCGACGGTCGATCGCAATTCCAGGCTCGCGTCTGAACTTGTGGAGTTCATTTCGGATCGAGCGTCCGCGCCCTTGTCGGATTTCACCGCCGGCGCGTCCGACATCGGCTCGTCGGCGGCCACAGGTTGCGGCACCACCTTCTGCGCCACCAATAGCGGGTGCGAGAAACTCGAAGGCGTCATCTCGCCGGGCGTAACGATGACCCGGGCGCCCATCTTGGTCCAGTTCCACATCTTCGCGGCAAAGGCCATCGGCAAACGGATGCAGCCATGCGACGCCGGATAGCCGGGCAGGGCGCCGGCATGCATCGCCACACCCGACCAAGTGATGCGCTGCATAAAGGGCATCGGCGCGCCGCTGTAGATGTTGGAGTGATGCATCTTGTGCTTCTGGATGATGCTGAACACGCCCATCGGGGTCGGATGGCTTTTCGTGCCCGTCGACACCGGACTTTCCGCGAAGATTCCGTTGGCGTCGTAGACCCTGACCTTTTGCTGGTTGATCGAGATCGCGATGATCAGAGGGCCCTGCGGCTTGGCGCTGATTTCCTTTTCGGCGGCCACCATGGCCTTCGAGGGCTTGCGGGCACGCTGCTTGCGCGGTTGGGCTGACGGTGCCGGCCGGTAGAAGTTGGGGTCGGAATCCTGCCAGTAATACAGGGCGGCGTCGGCGTGGGAGGAGGCGCCGATGGTGCCTGCGGCAACCAGAACAGCTATTTGCCAAAATCGCTGGTTCGCACTGCTTACGCTCGTACTATTCAACCCAAAAAGCCGATGCCCGCTCACGCCCAAATTCCCTGAGTCCAGATCGTCGAATCCGATGTTCCGATAATCATTTGTTGTTGCAGACGCGAAAAGCGTTCACCAGCTTAAGCCCTCTAAACCCGCGCTTTTCGCCGCAAGCGTAGCAAAAAAGCCTCACATTCCGTTAAACGCGAGCTCCCCGGCACCGTTCCTCAGCCTTCCCGTGCGGCATTTGCACATTACATAACCGGTGGGTCCTTCATCGGAGATAGAAATGACATTCAAGGCCATCGGTAAGTGTGACAAGTCATGGAGAAATCTGGCCTTGAGCGTGTCGTTGGCGGTGTTGGCCGCGGTGGTGTGGCATGCCGGTCCGGCCTTTGCCGCCGACGAGCCGGACCTGATCTTCCGTCGCTCGACCGTGTTCAAATGGCTGAGCCCAAATGACAAGCTTGCGACCTACGGCGTCGATGACCCCGAGGTCGACGGCGTGGCCTGCCATTTTACGGTACCGGAGAAGGGCGGTTACAAGGGCTGGCTCGGGCTTGCCGAGGAAGTTTCAGATATTTCATTGGCCTGCCGCCAGATCGGGCCGATCCGGTTCAAAGGCAAGATGTCCCAGGGCGACGACATGTTTCGCCAGCGCCGTTCGCTGTTCTTCAAGAAAATGCAGATCGTCCGCGGCTGCGACCCCAAGCGGAACGTGCTCGTCTACATGGTGTATTCGGACCGGCTGATCGAGGGGTCACCCAAGAACTCGACATCTTCGGTGCCGATCATGCCCTGGGGAGCCGCCGACGCTGCGGTGCAGAAATGTGGCGAGTTCGTCCATTAGTCCTGATGCGCAGGTCCGCGGCCAGGCGGCCGTCCTAGGACTTACCGTTTCACCGGATCGGGATGTGGGCGGACCTCTGAACCGGGCTTTGCCTTAGGCTCGTGGCAGCCTACCAGGCGCACGAACTTCTGAGGCGAGCACTGATTGTCGCCCATGACTGGTGCGCCCTGCTGCGACATCGCGCCAGCCATCTGTTGCTGGCCGGATTTGCGGGGCGAGGATTGATTGCCAACACTGATGTTGCCATTGCCCACGACGGCTATCCTTTGTTGGATTATGAAAGAGAACAACGCCGAACCAACAGGAAAAGTTGCACGGGGTGTTCGCTTGAGTCGGCCGGACCGACGCTTCGGTTCACAACTGAGTATGCTGCGCTGCGGCCTATTCAGCAGACAATGATTAAGAACTTGGATTAAGAACTTGCGACGGCGTCGAACCGGCTGCCCGCAAGGTGCGTCTCATCGCCAGATGGTGAATGGAGACGTCAGATGCGCGCCCTCAGCTGCATTATTGCTCTTGTTTTCGTCCTGACCGGCCCGTCGCTGGCCGGCAGCGCTGATCGCGACATGCCTGGGGTAGGGACGTTCACCTATTGCGGATCGCCTGTCGTGACGCCCGAACCCGATTTGAGCGCCGTCGACAGCGAGTGAGCCAGTTTCGCCTCTCTTCGGCGGTACACGGCAGGGCTCAGACTCAAAATCGCGAAAACAACCCCATGCAAAGTAGAATGGCCCCGGCCCGCAGCTGACCTGTAGCTCTGTCCAGCCATTGATCACTATATTGAAATCATTGGGTTTTTCTCGCCAATGTTTCGTCCCGGCAGGCCGACGAAACAATTCACCCCTGCAATGAAACCATTTTCCGCTTTTGGCGCAGATATCCGGAAACAGCCGTTGGTTATCACTCTGCCAACGAAACGGCGGGGACGCCGGCACCGAAACCGGAGACAGACCAATGCGGACCTTCAGCTTCATCCTCGCCTTCGCCTTCATCCTGGCTGGTCCCTCGGTCGCTGGCTCTTCGGACCAGGGCTTGCCCGGCATCGGCACCTTCTCCTACAACGGCGCGCCGGTGACCACCTCGGCTCCCCAGTCGATCGTTGTCGCAGCTGTCAACTAAGCGCAGCTAAGCGCTCGCAAGAGAATTTGCCGGTAAAGGCCCAGTATGTTTGTACGTTTTTGTTCCGCTGCGATTTTGGTTTCCAGCCTGCTGGGCGCTTCAGCCCAGGCCCAAACCCAGTTAACGGCGCAGATGCGGTTCCAGCAGGGGCCGATCGGCTCCATGTTCAAGCTCCCCGATCCCCGCGGTGAGTTCGTCCGGCTGTGCGCACCCCACATGGTCGGACGTTGGGCGCATCCCGAAACAGTTTGCACTTGCCTGCATGACCATGCGGCCGCGACCGTCGAGGATAACGACCTGCGCGAAGCCTTGCTGCGCGGCATCAGTGAAACCGGCGTGCCTACGATCGAGACCGCATGGGTGCCGGCGTCGAAGCAGTCCGAGATCGGGCCGACCTTCACCAAGATCGCCAAGCCGACGCTGCAATGCATGTTCGAGCCGTCGTCGAACTAATATCCTCGGACGCTCATCCCCGGTACCTGACCCAGGAATCGAAGCCGTTGCCAGGTCAGTGGCAGCGATTGTAAGTCAACGGTTGTCCGATGATTCCAGGGATGAACGCGATTGCGTTCACTCGCGCGCGTGAGCCAGTCGATGCAGCCGGGACGAATTCTGCTGTCATGCCTTCTTGTGGCACTGGCATCTGCTGCTTTTGCCGCACCTGATGAGGAACTGCTCGGCAAGGCCAGGAATTACCCGCTCGGCACCCGCGCCAACTGGTTCTTCGATGAAGGCGTGCGGGTTGGATCGTTCAGCCATCTCGACGAGATACTGCCGCACAACAGGCTGAGCAAAGCGGTGTCTCCGCTGCCGCTTGCCGCAGCCGGCGGCGATGCAAAGCTCGGCTACCGGTTCGAAAACCAGAGCTGGACGCTGGACGATTTTCTCAGCCGCCAGCGCGTCACCGGATTGCTTGTCATCAAGGACCGCGCCATCCTGTTCGAGCGCTACCAATACGATCGAAAACCTGCGGATCGCTTCGTTTCGCATTCGATGGCGAAATCCATCGTCAGCCTCGCCGTCGGGATGGCGCTTGCCGAGGGCAAGATCGGTTCGCTGGACGATCTGGTTTCGAAATACGTGCCAAAGCTTGCGGGCAGTCCCTATGGCGAGACCACCATACGCAATGTTCTGCGAATGTCGTCCGGCGTGCAGTTCAAGGAAGCCTATGACGGCAATGACGATCTGACGCGTTTCACGATTGCCCGTAACCGCGAGGGATCGATATCAGCGCTGCGCCAATTCCAGATCCGCGAAGCGGTGCAGGGCGCGCGCTTTCACTATGCCTCCAGCGAGACCGTCATCCTGGCCGTGCTGCTTCGCGCGGTGACCGGCGCCACGCTCAGCGAGTATCTGACCGCGCGGCTGTGGCAGCCGATCGGCGCAGAGGCTGACGCGACGTGGGTGCGGACCACCGACGGCACCGAGACCGGCTCGGGCAGTTTCAATGCGACCCTGCGCGACTACGGTCGCCTCGGAATGCTGTTGGTGAATGATGGAGCAGTCGGCGGCAAGCAGATCGTGCCGAAGGATTATCTGCTGGATGCGACCGATTGGCACCGGCAGCCCCAGGCGTTCGCGCCGGGAAAGGCCACGCCGTATTTCGGATACGGCTATCAGTTCTGGCTTTACCCCGGCGCGAAGCGGCGGTTTGCCTTGCTGGGCGTTTACGGCCAGTCGATCTTTGTCGACCCCGAGCTCAAGCTCGTGATGGTGATCACCGCGGTGGCCAAGAACGCCAGTGTCGGAAAGGAATCATTTGCTCGCGAGCGCGACGCCGTTTGGCGTGGAATCGTCGGCAAATACGGCAGCTGGTAGGCCTCAACGGGCTGGCGAGACGGCGCGAATCGATGTCGCCGCGTTTGGGAACTTGCAACAAGAATGCTTAAGACGGCGGCAGTGAACCCCGGCAGGGTTGGCGCGACTAAGTGACATGTTGCTGTCCGAATTCATAAAAGACCTCCTGTGGGCGGGGGCACATTCCGTGTTCATGAAGGTGGGCACCTGGCTCGATAAGAAAATCGACGGGCCCACGGTGAAGGTCGCCATAGGCATGATTCTCGGGCTTGCATCAATTTTCTTCGTTGTAGTTGTTTCCGCATTGGTCGGCGTCTGAATGAAGAAAAAACTGATCGTCGCAATGGCGATCGGCGCGGAGTCTGCCTGACGCGTCGCTGTAGCGTAGGTTGTGAATGCAGTCGTCTACGGCGCGGGCGCCTTCTTCGTTCTCAAGTCTTTCAACCGAGCCGCTGCCACGTGAAAGCAGGCCCATACTCCCGTTGCCGTCGCCGGTTTCAGTATGGCGACAACTGCGCGATGACCCGTCACTATGAACCTCCCTGGCCACCGAAGACACAAAGGGCGGGTATGTCGCGGAAGAACCGCGACGGAGGCAAATGTGATGAAGGCCATGAAAGCATCTATCCGCGTTGCGGTCACCGCGCTGGCCCTGAGCCTGTCAGTCATCGTGCCATCCTACGCCGAGCAGGATGAGGCGAGCCGTCTCAACCAGCAGTCCAAGGAACTCTATCGGGTCGGAAAGTACGCGGCAGCGCTTCCGCTGGCCCAGCAGTTGCTGGCCATTCGCGAGAAGCAGTTTGGTCCCGATGATGCAATGGTCGCGATGCCGCTGAATGACCTGGGCACGATCCACTACAATCTGGGTCAATACGCCGTTGCCGAGCCACTGTACAAGCGTTCATTGGCTATCAGGGAGAAGACAGTCGGTCCGGACCATGCCGAAGTCGCAAGCGTGCTGAATAACCTCGGCGAACTCTACCGCACGACAGAGCGTTTTGCCGAGGCGGAGCCGCTGCTCAAGCGGTCGATCGCCATTCGTGAGAAAACGGTCGGTCCCGACGATCCGGACATCGTGCTGGCGCTGAGCAACCTGGCCGCTCTCTATAGCAATCAGCGTCGATACGACCAGGCCGAGCGGCTGTTCAAGCGCGGGCTGGCCGTTCTCGAGAAGGCGCACGGTCCGAGCGATCCGAACGCCACGGTTTTGATGAATAACCTGGCCGATGTCTACACCAACCGACGTCGTTATGCCGATGCCGAGCGGCTGCTGAAGCGGTCGATTGCCGTGACCGAGAAAGCGTTCGGTCGCGACCATCTTGATGTTGCGCAGGCGCTGAACAATCTGGCCGCTGTTTATGGGCGGCAGGGCCGTAACGCCGACGCCGAGCGGCTTTACAAGCGGGCGGTGGCCACCTTCGAAAAGACGGTCGGCCCGAACCATCCGGACCTCGCGGATGTCCTGGAAAACCTGGCCCGTCTCTACAAGGATCAGAGCCGCTACGCCGATGCCAACGCGCTTTTCAAGCGGTCGATGGCCATTCGCGCGAAGGCAGGCTCGCCTGCCTGAGATAGCGGCTATCGCGGTTTAACGAGTGCGCGCCTTGGGCGACTCATCTGTCTATTTGGACGAGACCTATCCCGCGCCCGTTGCCAGTCGGCTCGATTTGGTTTCTACTTCCGCGGGCGTCCTGAGAATCTGTTTACCGGAAGAATCCGGGTCACCGGAGAGGCGTTTCGCGCACGTAGGAATTTTCAGATCTGGTGGAAGCATGGCAACCGATAAATCCACGCGGTCTTCGTCGATCCTGCCTGATGCGTTCCGGGGCGCATCCATTGCTACGAGTTTGGCGTACGCGGGACTAGCTTTCTTCGTTGCCGCTGCCGCCGCCGTCTTTGTCGTGACCGACGCTTGGAGCGCGCCTCTTCTTGCGAGCGCAGTCCTAGTTCTCGGGATCGTCGGGACTGCGGGCGGGCGTTTACTACAGGCGAGGAGTGGTGGCCTTAAGCTCCTCGGGACATCCTTGGCTTGGGTGATCTCGGGCCTAGCATTCGGCTCGGGAATCCTTGTTCTGTCCGTACTGGCGACTGGGAAACCGGATTTCGCAGCCGTCAATCTTGCTAGGCTCTTTAGAGATCCTGGCTTCTTGCTGCTGAACCGCGGCCCTAAGAATACTCACGTTACTCAGCCAGGAGAGAGATCTGTCGATACTCTTCCGGAGGAATTCACCGCCACGCTCCGGGCCCGGGATCAACACGAGAAGATACGGCAGCTGCAGAAACTGCCGCAATTGGAATTGAATGGAACTGTTTTATCGCTGGCGGGCCCCGAGGATAGAGGCAAACGAATTTCTGCGTCAAGGCTCGTGCTTAAGGGCAACGCTGCCATCGTAACAAATGGTGGCAACCTGGAAATCGAGGTCATTGACCTTGAAGTGAGCGCTGGACGCGTCGCCTCGTTCATAAGGAGGTCGACACCACCAGCGGCAGAAGCAGATCAACAAGGGCGAGATGGGAGAAGTGGTGGCGTTGTGAAGCTCTTGGTGCATGGCACCATCAATGGAAGGCTTCCGGTGGACCTTTCCGGCGAGGACGGCGGAATGGGAAGCTCAGGGATTGTTGGGCAACCAGGGGCCTCCGGCGCTCCCGGAGATCGGGCCTCCTCGGGTCTGTTCGACTGTCGCCGCGGTCCGGGCGCAGGCAAGCCGGGATTGCCCGGCGGGCCGGGAGGGGCAGGTCGGTCTGGTGGCAACGGCGGCGACGGAGGTCGTTTTATAGTCGTCGGAAATGGGTCCGATAAACTCTTAGGCGCCTTCGCTGAACTGTTTACGGCCAAGGGTGGGGAGGGAGGACCGGGTGGGCCAGGAGGTCCGGGAGGAGACGGCGGGCCTGGCGGGCCAGGTGGTTTCGGCGAGGGTCTTTGTTCCGGGGGTGGTCCCCGCGGGCCGAGCGGTCAGCGTGGCGCACAGGGTCAGCCTGGTTCTGCTGGCAAGAGGGGCACCGATACTGCCGCGCCAGTGTTCTTCACCTTCGCCGGCTTAGGAGGTGGGACATGAAGCCTCCTCGCGAGGAACGGCCTGATAATGTGGATCGGGGCGCAACTCTTCCCTTGGGAAACGAGAGCCAGGCCGATGGCGGAATAATCTCCCACTTGAAGAGTGGCTGGGAATTCATCAAGGACGTGCTTCCTAAGAATGATCCGTTGCGCCGAGCGTCAGCGTGGTTTCTGGTGGCACTTGCCCTTGTCGGCATCCTTCTCACGTTGCGTGCAAGCGCTGGGAGCGCTGAGGCCGCCAGCGCTTTTATTTTCGTCTTCGTGGGCGTATTGGCGGTCGTCGCCTTCGTCAATGTTCTGTACGTTGTAATCCCGGGCGAAAGGGGGGCTGCCCCTCGAGCATATGCATTCGGACGTGCAATCATCGCCGGGATCATCCTCGCAGTCGTAGTGGTGGTGTCAGCTCCGTTTCGTGCGACGATCTCCAGAGATGGCCCTTCAATGGTCCTGTCTTGGCTGCACGCTTGGGGATGGGTATCTATTTCGGATGCGGTCGCCGCCATGCCGATGAAATACAAGCCGACAACTATTCCGGATGGTAGGACGCTGCTGACTAGCCACAGACTCGATCCATTCGAAGACCCGCGGAATGGGATCGCAGACATCGATGCCCGCAGACTATTCGCCGCATTGTCGAACCGCGATCACATCCAGGTTGTCGGGACCGTCACGGTTGCGGATACCGCAGCTCCGCATGACACGTTCGGGTTGGTAGCGCGCAAGGTGCGCTTCGCGGACGGGGCAAGAATCGAGATTGGCCGATCAAGTCTACTCATCGTCACCGAGGTGCTTGAGATCGGCGATAAGGCCGAGCACCGGGCATCGGTTGTGGCCTTTGGCGGAACGCCTCCCACAGGAACGTCTGGTCGGAAAGGCCTAAACGGGGGTAACCTAACGATCATTGTCACTGACAAAGTAGCCAACGGGACTCTGGCGGTCGATCTTCGCGGAAGCGATGGCGAGAACGGCAGCAGTGGGAAGCCGGGGAAGAGCGGCGAGTCCTTCGAGCCCAAAACCAAGCCGGCTGCAGCCAAGGGCTTCCTGGTCAAGTTCCAGACTGCCCCGGAACGAGCAGGTGGACGGGACGCTATTTCCAAGATTCGTAGCGATCATGCGACCACGAACAGGTGCTCCGATGGAACGGAATGCTGGAAAACACTCGATAGCGTAGAGAAGTATCTCGCCTTCTGCGATAAAGATGCGAGTCTTTGCCCAACTTGGACCTCATCAGTTTGTTTCCTGCCCGCCGAACCCGGTGCCAACGTGCCCGGCGAGGAAAAATACAACGGTAAGGCAGGAGAGCCGGCTGGTAATGGAGGAGACGGCGGAGACGGGGGAGCACTCCTGGTAGTAGCGGAGCGGACGACGGACGAATTGCGGATTGTGCTGGATCCCGCCGTTGGTTCAGAAAGCGCTGACAGGAGGACAAGGCCGGGCGCCGCATCGGGCGGAGCCGCCGGCACCGCAGGATCGGGTGGACCGGGTGCCAAGGCGATCGAAGGAGGGGACAACGACTCCAGCAAAATATGCGGCATGGGCCAACCCGGTACCCAAGGAGCATCCGGCCCTTCTGGTCCACCTGGATCGCATGGTCGAGCGGGAAAGCCGCACGAGCGCACTTCCAAGTCTATCAGCTCACTGTTCCCATAACACTTGGACGAAACTCATGAGATAGCGGAGCACGGTCCGCATCGCGCCGGATTCCAACTGACGCGCGAGCGCTGCGGCACCTGCCTGCGAGTGGGTAAGAAATCTGCACTGAGCGTCTTTGCTAACACTTAAGCTTGTTGGTCCGCTTTGGCCAACAGCGGATAGCGACTATCGGGGTAATATGAGTACACGCCTAACGCTTCTGCTTTGTCCCCAAACGCGGGATGCATTTGCGGGTGCGCAGCACGCCTGATGTCGTCATCTGCGAGCCCAGCACTTCCTTGATTTGTCCGGCCGGGCACGTTCCGTCGTCGACGAGGATGCGCTGACCGAGCCGCAGATCGACGATATTCCGCTCGTTGGGGACGACCTGCTGCGCGGCGGCAGGTGAGGCGAGCAGGCACAAGGCAAGGCTGGCAGAAACCGCAAGTGCTGGAGCCGTCACGGCCTTCGTGATTGCCAAATTGTCCTCCCTCACTTGCTCTGAATCTTCAGCCCGTCGGGGCCGAGATTGATCTGCACGCCCTCGGGCTGTTTTTTGGCCTGATAGAGATTGTAGCTGAGCACGCCGACCGCAACGACCAGCACGCCGATGACGAGATACAGGACGTTGCGATTGCCGGGCATCCGGTGTCTCCAGCGTGATGATTCACTGCATTTAGCGGATACGGCGGCGATTCTCCTAGAGCGCTGAGTTAGTGCGCGGGTCGGGATCGGGCCGACGCCGGCCTTCGCGATTTGCCGGTTCCGCCGCTGTCCGGCTTCCGGTTGGCCCGCATCGCCGCCAGCGATGCCTTGGCCAGTTTTTCGGCCGACGCTTTCAATTGCGGAAGCGGGTGGCCGGCAAATCCCAGCACAAATCCCGGCAGCGGCCGGGCGCGCGCATAGGTGTCCGCCAGCAGCCAGCCTTCGACGCCGGCCGCGGATTTGGCGTGGGCTGCAACCTGCGCGTCGACCGACGGATCAAACCGCGCCACCAGATGCAGGCCCTGCGACGGCACCGGCACGGAGAGGCGGCCTTCCGAAGCCGACGACAATGTCGAGGCCAGCACGTCGCGGGCCTCGCGGTAGAGGGTGCGCACCCTGCGCAGATTGGCAGCGAACGCGCCGGAATTCAGCATATCAGCGACAGCGCCTTCCAGCAGCGTGCCGGGAAAGCGGTCGAGCGCGGCGCGCGCCGTCGTCACCGGTCCGATCAGCTTCTCGGGCAGCGCGCAATAGCCGATGCGCAGGCCGGGAAACAACGTCTTTGAAAACGTGCCCATGTAGATCACGCGCTGCAAATGATCGATGCCGGCAAGCGACAACAATGGCGCGCCGTCATACCTGAACTCGCTGTCGTAATCGTCTTCCAGCACGAAGGCATCGGCGTCCCTGGCCCAATCCAGCAGTTCGAGCCGGCGGCTCATCGACATCTGCACGCCGAGTGGAAACTGGTGCGAGGGCGTCACATAGGCCGCGCGCGCCGAGGGCGCTGATGTGCGGCCCTTGGCGACGATCAGGCCCGATGCGTCGACCGGCACCGGGGCCGGGCGGTAGCCGCAATGCTCGATGGCGCGCCGCGCAGCGGGATAGCCGGGGTCCTCGCACCAGACCTGATCGGCCGGTTTCAGAATGGCGCTGAGCACGATGCGCAGGGCGTGCTGGGTTCCCGAGGCCAGCATGATCTGGTCCGGATCGCAGCGCAGCCCGCGGGCTGACAACAGGTGATCGGCGATGGCGGTGCGAAGTTCGCGGCTGCCGCGGGGATCGCCGTAATGCAGGTGGTCGGTGCCGAAGGCGCGCATCCGCCGCCCGACAAAGGACCGGAAGCGCTGCAGGGCCCGGTCGTCGATATGCGTGCAGCCGAGCGACAGGGTGCCTTGCGGCGGCGTCTCGATGACGATCCTGGCCTTGCTGGCGCCGCTCACCTGCGCGGGGATGCGCGCGGCGACGAAAGTGCCCGAGCCGACAATCGCGACAGCAAACCCGTCTGCGATCAGCCGCTCATAGGCCGTCGTCACCGCGTTGCGGCGAAAGCCGGTCTGGCTGGCGAGCGTGCGCGAAGGCGGCAGCGGTTCGCCGGGCTTGACGATGCCGCTGACGATGGCGTGGCAGAGCGCCTGATAGAGCCGGTGCGGCGAAGAGGCCCGCGGCGTCACATGCGGCCCGGAAAGGTCGAGCGGCAGCTCGGTCTTCCGCGGCGGCGCAGGAGAATTGGTCGGAATTTTTCGCATGGAATTGGCACTATCGCAGACCAAATTCGCCGGTACAACTATTCTAATCGTGACCAATCCCTGACCAACCCTTGCAGGAGCTGCCGTGACCGAAAGCGTAACCACCGACTCGTATGCCGTGTCGCCGCGCAACCGGGTGAAGCGCATGCATGAGCGCGGCCGCTACGATCACGCAACGGTCCACAGCCTGCTGGACGCTTCGATGCTGTGTCACGTCTCCTACGTGATCGACGGCCAGCCCTATTGCACGCCGACGTTCTTCTGGCGGGAAGGCAGCAGGCTGTACTGGCACGGCAGCAGCGCCAGCCGCATGCTGGAGAACCAGTCGGACGGGCAGAGGGTGTGTCTGACGGTTGCGCATCTCGACAGCCTGGTGCTGGCACGGTGCGGCTTCAACCATTCGGCGGACTACCGCGCCGTGATGGCTTTCGGCACCGCCTACATCGTCACCGACCCGGACGAGAAAGCGCGCGCGCTGGTTGCGATGGTCGACCGGTTCTTTCCCGATCGTACCGCTTCCTTGAGGCAAAGCACGAAGCAGGAAATCAAGGCCAGCGCTGTGATTGCGATGGAGATCGAGCAGGCGTCTGCCAAGGTCCGCACCAAGGGCGTCGCCGACGATGACGAGGACTACGCGCTGCCGATCTACGCCGAGCGCATTCCGGTCCGCACCGTGATCGGCGCGCCGGAACCCTGTCCGCGGCTGTTGGACGGCGTCCGGCGGCCGCAATCGCTGCGTGTGTACTCGGAAGGCCGTCTGCTCGATGATGCCTTGCAGGAGGCCCATCTTCTGCATTACCCCGTCGGCTGAGATCGGGTTAGTGTGCCCGCTCGTTCGAACCTGTGAACTGGAGCCGGCCGCATGACCACCGATACGCAACAAAGAATCCTCGACGCCGTCGATGCCGGCTTTGATGACCAGTTGGCGGTCACCAGCGACTTTGTCGCGATCCCATCGACCCGCGGTGCAGAGGGGCCGTGCCAGGACATGATCGGCGATCTCCTGCGCGCCCGTGGTTATGAAGTCGATGACTGGCATATCGACGTCGAGGATTTGAAGGATTTGCGCGGCTTCGGGCCGATCGAGCATGATTTTTCCAAGGCGCGCACCGTGGTCGGCACCTACCGTCCGCCGACCAATGGCGGCAAATCGCTGATCCTGCAGGGACACTGCGACGTGGTGCCGGCCGGCCCGCTCGACATGTGGGAGACACCGCCGTTCTCGCCCGTGATCAAGGACGGCAAGATGTATGGCCGTGGCGCCTGCGACATGAAGTCGGGCACCATCGGCGCGCTCTATGCGCTCGATGCAATCAAGGCCGCCGGGCTGCGGCCGACCGCGCGGATTCACTTTCAGTCGGTGATCGAGGAGGAGAGCACCGGCGTCGGCGCGCTCTCGACCCTGCAGCGCGGCTACCGCGCCGATGCCTGCTTCATTCCCGAGCCGACCAACGGCAAGATGGTGCGCTCGCAGGTCGGTGTGATCTGGTTCCGGCTGAAGGTGCGCGGTATTCCCGTGCATGTGGCGCAAGCAGGTTCCGGCTCGAATGCGATCATGGCGGCCTATCATCTGGTTCACGCGATCGGCAAGCTCGAGGCCGAATGGAACGAGCGCGCCAAGTCCGATCCGCATTTCAAGACGCTGACGCACCCGATCAACTTCAACCCCGGCATCATCAAGGGCGGCGACTGGGCCTCCAGCGTGCCGGCGTGGTGCGACGTCGATTGCCGCATCGCCGTGCTGCCGGGCTGGTCGATCAAGGATTGCCAGAAGGAGATCCTGGCCTGCGTCTCCGCGGCCTCGCGCGACCACCGCTTCCTCTCCAACAATCCGCCCGAGGTGGAATGGTCCGGCTTCCTTTCGGAAGGCTACGAATTGAAGGACTCCGCCGCGCCGGAAGCGGCGTTTGGCAAGGCCTTTGGCGCGGTCTATGGCGGCAAGGTCGAGGACCTCGTCTTCACGGCTCTGACCGATACCCGGTTCTATGGCCTGAACTACAACATCCCGAGCCTGTGCTTCGGCGCCAGCGGCGCGGCGATCCACGGCTTTAATGAATATGTCGACCTGGATTCGCTGCGAAAATCGACCAAGGCCACCGCGTTGTTCATCGCGGAATGGTGCGGGGTGGAGAAGGTGTAGCCGTCTTGTTTTGACGCGTTTTCTTCACGCGAACCGGTATCCACTTCGCTGGAAAACGCTCTATGGCTTTGCTTTGAAGCTTTCGACCATCGCTCGAAATTCCGGCAAGGCCTCGTCGAATCGCTCCGGCGGCGCCATGCCCAGCAGGACAAAGGGGCGTCCCGACGGATAGAGCGCGACGACCAAATAGCGGAGCGGGCGGCCACCGGGCCCTTTGCCCTCTGCAAGATATTCGAAGCCGGTCATGTTCGACGTCGTGAGCGGTCTGGTGCTCAGGATTTTCTGGTCGGTGATTGTTTTCGAGTTGAGAAATTGCAGCTCTCCGAAGCGCTGCTGATCAGAGGGCGCAATGGTGGCTTCGGTGGCGAGACTGACGATGAAGCCGACGTCGTCCAGCTTCCCCTCCGGCGGAGGCGGCGTTTCTTTCAGCAACAGGCCCCTGCCGGCCAGGGGCTTGCGGTAAGTGAAGCGCGCTGTCGGCTCGATCGAGAACGGCAGGGCGGCGATCGGATCGCCCGAGGCCGTCGCATTGATCCGGACGCTGGCAAGTGCGGCGCGGATCACGGCATCCGACAGCTGCTTTGGCGCAGGCTTGGCGATCGAGACGGTCAACATTCCGGTCATGTCGGGGCCGTTGATGACCATCAGCCATTTGTCAAAAACCTGATTGCCGGCGCGCTGCTCCGCACGCACGGTGATCTGCTCGTAAGGAACCCCCTCGATCGTCTCCGTCGACAGCAGGCGCATCCCTCGCTTGGCCATCGCTTCCGCTGTGAGACCGTTACGGAACTGGGTGAACGCGACCGGAGGGAATTCCGCCAACAGGATCGATGCATGGTGCGCCTGATCCTGAAAGCCTGTGAATGTCGTGGCGACGACAAAGCCCTTCGGCGGCGCGAGACCGATGCGACTGCCCGGTGGCGTAACTGGATCGGCAGCGTTCGCGAGGCCGGCGAAGAGGCCGCCGGCCAGAGCCAGGCCGAAAGCAAGATGTCGCTTCGCTGTCGATAGTAGCCACATGCTTGCACAACCCTCTCTACGTCACGTTCAACACGATGTTACCGAGATCGTTTGTTCCAGAAGTGATCGCGCCGGTTCAATGTCGGCTGTCAGCTTTGCTGTGGCCACAGCGCCTTCACGATCGCATCCAGCCCGTCCGTCAGCGCCGCCGGTCCCGGCTGCAGGATCAGCGGCGATTTGATCTCGACGATGCGGTTGTTGCGCACTGCCGGAATGTCGCTCCAGCCCGGACGTTGCCTGATCCGCTCGGGCACGACCTTCTTGCCGCACCATGAGGCCAGGATCACGTCGGGCGCGGTGTCGCGCACCGTATCTGATGAAATGATGCGGTCCTTGGCGGCCTGCTGAAACCGCAGCTTTGGCAGCACGTCTTCGCCGCCGGCAATCTCGATCAGTTCGGACACCCAGCCGATGCCGCTGATGATGGGATCGTCCCACTCCTCGAAATAGACTCTTGGTTTGGGCGAGGCGCGGGGCGTCGCGGCAATCGTGGCGAGGCGCTGTTCAAAGCTGGTGGCGAGCTGATCGGCGCGATCCGCGGCACCGACCAGTGCGCCGAGCGTTCGGATCATCGCGAAAATGCCGGCGACGTCGCGCTGGTTGAAGACATGGATGGCGACGCCTGATCGCACGAGGTCGGCGACGATGTCGGCCTGCAGGTCGGAGAAAGCGAGCACCAGATCCGGTTGCAACGCCAGGACCTTCGGAATGTCTGCCGAAATGAACGCCGATACCCGCGGCTTCTCGCGGCGCACCTGCGGCGGCCGCACCGCATAGCCGGAGACGCCGACGATGCGGTCCTGCTCGCCGAGCAGATACAGCGTCTCCACGGTCTCTTCGGTGAGGCAGACGATCCGGCGGGGCGGGAACTGGCGCATCGGGACCATATGCAGAATTACCGGCCTCTTGTCACGGTACCATTACCTCCGAGGTCATTGCCTGATTTACCTGGCTCCTTCATGCTTGCTGCGGAACTGCTTGAAAGAAATACGGGAGGACGCATGACGCTGCTGGAAAAAATCCAATCGATGAAGATGCCGTTTGCGGAATTGAAAGGCGTGACCTTTGTCGAGGCCGAGAAGGACCGTGTGGTCGCGAAGATGCTGGTGCGCCCCGAGCTCTGCACCTTGCGCAGCACGATTCACGGTGGCGCAGTGATGGCATTTGCAGATTCGGTTGGCGCGGCCGCGACCGTCATCAATCTGCCTGAAGATGCCAAGGGCACCACCACGATCGAGAGCAAGACCAATTTCATTGGCGGTGCCAAGGAAGGCAGCACGGTGATTGCGACCGCGACCCCGGTGCACCGGGGCCGGCGCACCCAGGTCTGGCAGACCCGGCTTGAGACCGAGGACGGCAAGCTGGTCGCGATCGTCACCCAGACCCAGATGGTGCTGTAGGCGCGCGGACAGTGCCCGCTACGCGGCATCCGTGGGCACGGCGTTGAGCATCCCGGTTTGCGGATGACAATCCAGATACTCAAAGAAGGCTTCGTCGGCCCGCGCCACCGTGACCTCGTGATAGAGCCGCAGCTTCGCGGCAGGGCCCAAGGTCGACAGATATTTCATCGCGGCGCCAAAAATCCGAACATGAGTCGGATGCGATTCCGCCCATCGCTCCAGGGCGGCGAGGCTCTTCCACCAGCTCATGCCGTAGGATTTTTCGGTGCGTGTGCCGTCGGTCGCGACCACCGTCATGTAGCGGTTGGCGTAACAGCCGATCGAGCGGCCGTCATCGCGCAGGAAGTCCATGCCTTCCCGCAACACCGGCTCGACGTCCTCGAGGTACATTTTGCGTTCGGAGGCTTCGGTATCGCCCCAATCCTGGCCCGATCGGATCAGGCAGACATTGTCTGAAGGAATGACCCTGATGCGGGCGCCATCACGGACAGCGGTGATGTTTCCTGATGGCGCCATCTCGCTGGTTTGGGATTTGGGAATGCGATCGCGCATGCCGCCCCAATAGGCGTGCTCCTGAATCTCGCCGCTCATGCCGTCGGCGAGAACCGCGACCCCTTCGGGTCTTCCGAGGGACGAGAACAGGGTCTCATAGCCTTCCACGCCGGGATGCAGCACCTCGATGAACGTGCCCACACCGCCGGCGTTTCGCCGCTCGCCGGTCCAGCCCTCGCGCACCGCCGGGAACCAGCCGTCGAATTTTGTGTGATCGTCCCAATAGGCCACGGTGACGACATTGGTGAAACCGGCTTCGTCGATATAGCGGGCGCGGTCCCAATGCGTCGGGCCGCCAGTCTGCTTGAAAGCGGCGGCGATCCACGCCAGCGCCTGCTCCGCAGCTTCGAAGGGCTCGCCGCGGGTCTGGACGCCGAAATAGGCCATCACCACCCGCGCCACGCTTGGCTTGTGCCGCGCCACGAACGACGGGTAGGGCGGCGCGTAGTCGTCGGGGACGCGGCGGTGGCGCGTACGGACGCTTTTCAGATGCTCCGGGATCGCGGATTCCATGGCTGGCTCCTCGTAGCTGGCAGAACCATTTGCAGGTCGTCAGGCCTGAAGCCTGATTTCGCTCATGACCTCGGCATCGACCGGTAAGGTAAAATGCTCGACGCGGTTGGCGCGAGAGGTGTTGAGCAGCAGCCGGGTGACATCAGGCCGGGAATAATGTCCGGCGGGATCAGCGGCGTTCTTCGCCACCCCGATCATGCCGAGATCGATATCGGCATAGAGAATGCCTTCCTGGTCCGGCGGCAGTTTTTCGGCGAGCGAACTGCCGTCCGGCCCGTAGATCACCGCATGGCCGCCGCCGGCATGCAGGAACGCGTGCTTCTCGGGGGAGTCGCAGAGCTCGTCGATCATGGCCTGCGAGACCACGGCGCAGGGAGCGAGGACGAAGCATGAGCCCTCGACCGCGTAGATCTTGCTCGCGGCGTTGTTGACCTCATGGCCAAGCGCGTGCGCGAACGGGTCGTACAGCGAGAAGCTCGGCCAGGCGCCGACATGAACCTGCTCGTTCTGGGCGTACATCGCGTATTTCGACAGCGGCTGCAGATGTTCCCAGCAGCACAAGGCCCCGAGCCGGCCGACATCGGCGCGATCATGGACGGCGAGGTCGCTGCCGTCGCCTTCGCCGAACACGGTGCGTTCGGCATGGGTCGGCCGCAGCTTGCGGCGCCTGGCGATGGTCTCGCCGTCGGGCCCGATCAGCCATTGCGCGATGTAGAGGCTGCCGCCGGCCCGTTCGGAGAGGCCGAGGACCGCGGTCAGCTTGGCGCGCTTCACGGCGTTGCGGATCTTGTCCGCCTGTGGGCTGTCATAGGCCAGCGAGTTGTCGAAATAGCGCTGCACAAAGCCGCGGCCGATCGCCCAGGCGGGCGCGCCGAGCCAGATCTGCCATGGATATCCGGGAATGAAGGTTTCGGGAAACGCGATCAGTTTTGCACCCTGGCCGGCAGCCTGTTCGATCAGCGCGATCGTCTTGTCCACGGTCGCATCGAGATCGAGGAAGACCGGCGCCGCCTGAACCACCGCTACCTTGTACTTCTGGTGCACGAGACCCATCGAAATCATCCTTCTGCGTTGGGAGATAAGGCAATCGCTGGGTCGAAAGCCTACGGCGCCCCTGGCCGTGGCGCTTGTCCGTGGCAGAACGAAAACTTGTCTTAACTTGCAATTGTCCGCCGCAAGGCGGAGAGCGCGGGCGCGTCGCCGCAGGCGGGCGTTGTGCCGCCGCGGGAGGCCGGACCGATCGGAGGAGAATTTATTGCGTCGGGCGGTCGCGCCATTCGCGCGGCGAGGCGCCGTACCTCTGCCTGAAGATTCGGCTGAAATGGGCGAGGTCGTTGAAGCCCCACGCGTATGCGATGTCGCTGATGTGCCGGGCCGCATGCGCCGGGTCCGACAGGTCGCGCTTGCATCGCTCCAGGCGCTGCTTCTGAACGTAGCTGCGGAACGAGTGCTGCTCGTCGGCCATCAGATCGCTGGCATAGCGCGGCGAGATTCCGGTGGCCGCGGCAACCTGCGAGATCGACAGGTCGGGATCGCTCAGGTGCGTCAGTATGTAATTCTTGAGCCGATAAAGCAGCGCAGAGCGGTGAAACGACTGGTCCGACGAACGCGCATGCATCCGATCGGCGAAGGCCATGGCAATGAGATCCAGTCCCTGATCCAGGAGGCGGGATGCAGTGGCGGGATCGACGTGGTCGACGACCTTGCTGGTGCTGACCAGAAACTCGTAGGCCAGGCCTTCCAGGGGACGACTACTGCAGAAGGTGGTCGCGGTCAGCGCGTCGAATGCGCCGATGCGTTGCTGCAGAAGTTTTCGCGGCATCTGCAGGATCGTCTGCGAAAAACTGTCATCGAAGCGCAGTTCGTAGGGGCGGGTGGTGTCGTAAATGACGAACTGTCCCGCGGAGACGACGGCATCGCGGCCGTCCTGGTACACGCCGTTGACGCCGTGGTTGCCCAGCGCGAGCAGTACGTAATCCTCGCTTGCGCGTGCGATCCGGGATGGCGTGCGGAACACCCGCTGGGCGCAGGAATCGACGCGGGTAAACGTCGCGCGGCCGATCGCGGATTGCGAAACCGCGCCCCAAAACCCCTCCCGCATATCGGAGTGGCAATCGAGACCGACAAAGGTATCGCAGACGATGTCCTGCCAGACCGCAAGGCGTCGATCCGGAACTGAAGAACTCGTGTCGAGCACGACAGCCACGATGGCACCTCCGCGAACCGGCGTAAGTGTGAGCCAAAGCCCGGCTCAAATCCAGTGTGTGCAAAGAGCTTGCCGGGCGCGGCGACTGGCGTTGATTTGGTTACCAAATTGTTAAGCGGAGAATGGCTTTTTATTAGGCATTTGAAGGGGTTGAACTTCATATTGCGACGCACAATATAGGTGGTCTAGGGATTCGACGCCTCCTCGAGGGCTACCACGAGGAGTTATGACTATGAACTACCATACTACCGTTCCGAGCCGCGCCAAGAGTACGGTCAAGGGCACCGTTCGGATTCTAAGCCAGCAAGAGGAATTGCCGCTTCTGCGCGATCACCTTTTGCGGCTCGACCGCACCAGCCGCCATGATCGCTTTCATGGCTTCATGGACGACAGCTTCATCGAACGCTACGCCGAAAAATGCGCCAACGACGGCACGGTCATCATCGCCTATTTTGAGGATGGCGTGGTGCGTGGCGCCGCCGAACTGCATCCGCCGGAGCAATCGCCTGACGCACTGCCGGAGATCGCCTTCAGCGTGGAGAGCTCGGTACGGCGCAAGGGCGTTGGCAGCATCCTGTTCAGGAATCTGATCGCGGAGGCGCGGGCCAAAGGATACAAGAGCCTGCGGATCACCACCGGCGCGCAGAACGAAGCGATGCGGGCGCTCGCCAACAAGTTTGGCGCTCACCTGACATTCCGCTACGGCGAATCCACCGGCAGCATCGATCTGGCCAAGCAAAACCAGCCGGAAGCGGCGCCGTCCGCAATGGCGACGACGCTCGAGGCGGCACGGGCGATTACGAACTTCAATCGTGCCTATTGGGCCATGATGCTGAGAATGTCCGGCTGGGGCCGGACGGCCTGACCGGAAGGCCCATAGACCAGGGGCAATTCGCGGATCTGCTCGATCGCGCGAATTGCCCGGGGGCTCTAGATTCTTGTTTTGACGCGTTTTCTTGACGCGAACCGGTATCCACTTCGCTGGAAAACGCTCTAGGTTCTTCAGGAATGGACTTCAGGTACCGGTGCGCTTGTCGTTACCGAAGCGCCTGATCACCTTGCGTTCGACCACAACCGAGCGCTGGGCGCCTTGCTCACCCGTGATGACGCGGGTGGCGGACCGCGCAACAGCGCGACCGGTCTTCTTCACCTCGACCAGCACTTCTTCGAGCGGTAGCCCCATCAGCGCTGCGGCGATTTCCGCCTGCTGCTGCTGATCGTCGGTAATGCCGACGGCGGCGAAGATTGCTTCCTCCAGCGTCGGCGGATCGCGCCGTACGCGCCGGGTGCCATATTTCGTGTTCCAGTCTTCGCTCATCGGGGCCTCGCATCTGATGCGGAGATACCTAAGGGCCCTTATGTTGCATTGCAATATGAATTTGGCGTGGCATTACAGCCATGCACCTACAATTTCTCCAGTCTGGTAGCGTCGTACAGTTCGATGGACGTGGCGGCCGCAGCCAGCGACTGCAGCGACTTGACGAAGTCGCGCGAGGCCGGGACCGCGAAATGGTTAAGCAGCGCCGTGCGGTCGGCCCATTGCTCGAAAAACACCAGCCGCAGCGGGTTTTCGCAATCGACATGCACGGCGTGCGAGATGCACCCGGGTTCGCCGCGCGAACGATGGACATGCTCGAGGCTCAGGCGGCGGACCTCGTCGAAACTGTCCTGGCGCGCCGTCACACTGCCGGTAACCACGATCATGTTGTCCTCCCGTTTTCACCGTCCTTGTCAGGACTACTCGGCGGCGGTCAGATCCAGCGGTTGTTGCGGCCAGCGCTTGAGCGCGGCGTGTCCGGCATCGGTCAGGACGTAAATGCCGCGCTCGGCGCGATCGAACCAGCCATAGACATTGTGCAGTAAAATCTTGCCGGCGTCCGGCATATCGATCCGCAAATCCTTCACGCGCCGCGGGCCACCCGAAAGTGCCGCAGCACAGGCCAGCGCCTGCTGGCGATAGGCCGTCATGATCGGCGCCCGCGTAGAGCCGCCCATCGCCGGATCGCCCTTGCGCCGCTCGTGCTCCCTGATCAGCCGCGAGCGCTTCTTGGGATTGCGGCGAGGGGCTGTCGTGGAGGGTTTGACGATCACCTCGACATCGCCGGTGTTGGTGACCGCGAGCATGCCAAAGCCGAGCCGACGACAGAGGTTGCGATAGCGGGCGTCGCTTTCGCGGCCCTTGCCGCGTGCCGACAATTTGGCCGCGAGCCACACCTCGTCACAAGCGCCCGCGCGATCGACCGCCTGCAGGATCAGTTCGAGATTGAATGTGAGCTTCAATTCCCCGATCACCACGACCGGCGGATCGTCGCCGCTGAGCGCCACCAGGTCGCAGCCGCCGATCTCGCCCTTGACCGTGAAGCCGAGCTTTTCAAGGAAGCGTTTGACGGGCAGGTAAAGCGCGGTTTCCAACGACAGGCTCCGGCGGCAACGCGGCCGCGACTCAATGCCCATAGCCTAGCCGGTATTTGGTCAAATCGCTCGGGCGCGGCGAATCTGGAAAAGCAAGCTCGTCACCACCGGATTCACCGGACCTTCGCTGAATCCGTCGAAAATGGCCCGTTGCAGACCCATACCCGCCGCGTAGACTGATCTCACCATGCGCCAGCACATCGGATATGTTTCGCTTCTTGTTCGCGACTACGATGAAGCCATCTCCTACTTCACCGAACGGCTGGGCTTTGGGTTGGTCCAGGACACCGATCTCGGCAGCGGCAAAAGGTGGGTCCTGATTGCTCCACCGGGCTCTCTGGAGACCCGCATCCTGCTCGCGAAAGCGATCCCACCGGACCAAACGAAACACGTTGGCGATCAAGCAGGCGGGCGCGTGTTTCTCTTCTTGCACACAGACGATTTCTGGCGCGACTACGAAGCCTATCGCTCAAAAGGCGTGCTGTTTCGGGAGGAACCGCGCGTCGAGCCGTACGGAACGGTTGCGGTCTTTGATGATCTCTACGGAAATCGCTGGGATTTGTTGCAGCTGACGCGATAAGCCGCAATAGCCTCGTCTGCAATCGCATCGAGCTTGCCATCACGCGCGTCGCGTTCGATCGCTGCGTCGAACCGGTCGGCGTCGAATGCTTCGAACCACGCGCGAAACCGCGCAAGCTCCCCCGGGGGAGTCGCTCGACGGCTTTTTCGATGTCCTCGGCGGTTGTCATCCCAGCAATATAACATCCGAAAAGGCGAGGAAGCCCGACTTGGGCCGATTTAAACCCGCCCGCTCACCGGCAGCAGCGCGCCGGTGACGGCGGAGGCGGCGTCGCTGGCGAGGAACAGGATCACGTCGGCCAGTTCTGTTGGCCTTACCCATTTGCTGAAATCGGCTTTCGGCATGCTGGCGCGATTGGCTGCGGTGTCGATGATCGACGGCAGCACGGCGTTGACCGTGATTTTGCCCTTGTATTCGGCGGCGAGGGCTTCGGTCAGGCGATGCACGCCGGCCTTGGACGCCGCATAGGCGCCCATGCCGGCGCCCGCCTGCAGCGCGCCAAGCGCGCCGACATTGACGATCCGCCCAGTGCCGGACGCGGTCAGATACGGGATCGCCGCGCGCGAGGCGTTGAGCGCGGTCGTGACGTTGAGCGCGTACATGCGCTGCCACGTCTTCGGATCGCCCTCAATGACCGTCTCGAACGCAAAACCGCCGGCGATGTTGATCAGTGCGTCGAGCCTGCCGAAATGCGACACCGCGGCGTCGATGGCCTTCTTCGCCGCCGCCGCATCGGTCAGGTCGACACCGCCGAGTTCGAACTGGTTTGATGTCGCCGGTACCTGCGTCGGCGCGTGGTCTACGCTTGCGACCCTGGCGCCGGCCGCCAGCGCCTGGTCAACGACGATGCTGCCGAGCGCGCCGAGGGCGCCGGTCACGACAATGACTTTTCCATCCATAATGGGGCCTCCGCGGGCCGATAAAAGGGAGCACACACTAGCGCCGGCAGTTTTTCATTTGCAATGCGGCGAATTTCGCATCCAAATGCGGGTGTCCAACAAAATATTCCCGCTGAGGGTGATGAAATGAACGACGTGTCACGTACCGGCGATCCGGACGTCGCCAACTTCAAATACAAATTGCCGCATCTGACGGCGGCGCTCCAGCGTCCGGAAAAGATCAAGATCGTGGCGATCGGATCGTCATCGACGGCGGGCGTTGCACCGGTCGCGCCTTACCCGCCTCGTCTGGAAATGCTGTTGCGGCAGAAATTTGCGCGGCGCACGATCGATGTGTTCAACCGCGGTGTCAGCGGCGAAGAGGCGCCGAAAGAGTTAGAGCGGTTTCGATCCGACGTGTTCGATGAGGCGCCCGCTCTGGTAATCTGGCAGGTGGGTACCAACGCAATCTTTCATGACATGGATCGCAGGGAGGTCGCCAGCACCATCGAGAGCGGGTTAAGACAACTCGCCGACTTGTCGGCGGATGTGATCCTGATGGACCTGCAATACACCAGGGCTATGACCGACAAGCTCAAGGCATCGGAAGAAATGGTGGCGTTCATCGCCGCAGCCGCTGAGACCGCGAAGGTCAACGTCTTTCAACGCTTCGCCCTGATGCGACGCTGGGTCGAGGACAAGATCCCGATCAGTGCCATGGAAGACGGTGCCGACAATCATCTTCACGTCAGCGAGTGGGCGACCGGTTGCTTGGCAGAAGCCCTGAGCGATGCGATCGAGCGGGCCGTGAAGGCGGCGGGTACTACGTAAGAATACGGATCAAGGCCGATCGCTAAAATTTGCCTGACTTGCGCAAGTCGATTGCAGGTTCCATTGCCTACAAGGGGAGTCCAATTTAGGCAGGGGCATCACGATGGGATCTCTACCCGATCACGGTTTACCGCTTGTTCAGCTTAAGGAGCAGCGGCGGGACTTGGTGGTCGCGCTGCAAAACCGCAACGGTCCGATCAAGGACTGGGAGCTGATGCAGATTGCGGCGATCCAGCAGGCGATCCAGGCGTTCGAGGACGTCATCGCCGATCTCGATGCTGAAATGGAAATGGAAGCCGCGGCCTGAGCGACCGCGAGACACACTCGTGCTGACGCACGGCAAGTCGGCCGCGCCGATCGTTTCGATGCGGCGGTGAAACACGATCAAATCAGGATTGCAGATAGAGCGCCGCGAGCGCCGCGCGCTCCTTTTCGCCAAGACCGATGCCGTCGCGGAGATAGGCTTCGAGACTGCCATAGTCGGCGTCAATGGCTTCGAACGCAGCGCTGAGGAAGGCCGGCTGCACCGAACCCAGCACCTGCTTGACGTGATCGGGCAGGTCGCTGCTGGCGGCGGGATCCCTGCGGTAGAATTGGTTGGTCAGCAGATAATCTTCCGCAATCACCTCGTCGGGAACGCCGAGCGTATGCAGGATCAGCGCACAGGCGAAGCCGGTGCGATCCTTGCCGGCGGTGCAGTGGATCACCAGTGGCGCGCGATCTTCCAGCAGATGCGCAAACAGCGCGCGGAAGCGCGGCGTATTTTGCTGCACATAGCTGCGGTAGGAATCGCGCATCACCTCGACGGCATGGTCGGTCGACAGCGCCGTGCCGCTGGCGGCGATGGCACGAAGTGCGGCGACCACCGTTGGCTCCACCGGCAGCGAATGCACGGTGATATCGGCGAGGCCGCACACCGCCTCGGCGCGCTCCGTCGTGCCCCGAAAATCGAACGCGCTCTTGACGCCGAGCGAGCGCAAGACCGCAGCGTCATCATCGGTGAGATGGCCGAGATGGTTGGACCGGAACATCTGCCGCCAGCGTACCGCGCGACCGTCCCGGGTGAGATAACCGCCGAGGTCGCGGAAATTGCTGGCGCCAACGAGATTGAGGTGACGGGCAGGGGAATCTGACATCGGGGCTGCCTTACGGAATTCCTGATGGAATTCTTGGAGATGCAATTCTTGTGCGGTGATCGGGCCGGGGTGTGTCGCGTCTTGCCCTCTGGTCTATACTCGGGCCGTCAGGAGGAGAATATGAATAATCGCAAGATCGCTGGTTTGGCGGCGGCGTTGCTTCTGGGAACGATGTTTTCGGGAGCGGTCGGCTCGTCGGCCGCGTTGGCACAGGCGACCTTCAAAAACTATCGTTGCGCCGACGGAACGCAATTCATTGCCGGGTTTTTCCGGTACGATTCACGCGCCCATCTGCAGCTCGATGGCAAGGCGGTGACGCTGAAAAAGGGAGTGGCGTTGTCGGGGGCGCGCTATACGGCGCGCGGGATTACCCTGAAAGTCACCAAGGCCGGGCTCACCACGCTCAAGCACGCCAAACGGCCGGTAACGGCATGCGAACTGACCTGAAGACAAGGTTTGCATGAAAAAGGGCCGAAACGATTTCGTTCCGACCCTTTTCTACTTCACCGACCGCGCCTGAACTCTCGGGCGCGGATTTGCCGAACATTGGGCAGGCATCAGTGGTCACGCCCAGGCTTGGTTTCCTCGATCGCCGCTGCGTGGTACCAGCTGCCGCTGCAGTCAGCGATATCGACCGCCGGGGCGGCAATCTCGGACTTGGTCTCGCCATAGCGACGTCCCGCCAGAGCCGACCGGCCCCCGGCTGGGAATTGATAGATCTTGGCAGATCCCTCATTCACACCTGTATTGATCATCCTGGTCTCTCCTGGATCGAGCGAACCACCATGGTGCGCCCGACTCGTTCTCCGTTAGTTACCGAGATTTCGATATCGTTCGCGCCCTCCTGGAATGCAAATTGCTCAAAAAATGTCATCCGGTGTGCATTTCTTGGGCAATTCCCGTTTTGCTTCGTGCGAGGCAATGGGCAGGTGACTAACGCTTGAGCCGGGGGGAAGGTTGCCGGCCTCGACCGAACCATCAGCCGAATGGCGCAAAAGGCTGCTGCAGCTTTAATCGGACCGGGAGCTGCGGGCCGAAACTGCCGTAGAATCGGGCTTTAGGCGGCCTCGAAAGCGCCTTTTGGCCGCCTGGCGCGCATGTCAGGCGCGCTTCTATGTCGCATCAAAAAATGCACGCATGATGGTGGACATCCCACCGCAGTCCGGTGCCGCGCTGCAGCGATTGGCACTTTAATTGCTTGGTAAGAAACGGCCTGACGTGGCCGGGTACACGTGTGCGGGGACTGCAGGGGCTTCTAACCTCCAAAGTCCAGGGGTTTCCGCACTTTGCAGCATTAAACTCAAGAGAGGCTCAATGACCAAGTACAAGCTCGAGTATATTTGGCTCGACGGATATACGCCGACACCCAGTCTGCGCGGCAAAACACAGATCAAGGAATTCGCTTCGTTCCCGACGCTCGAGCAGCTCCCGCTGTGGGGCTTCGATGGCTCCTCCACGCAGCAGGCCGAAGGTCACAGCTCCGATTGCGTGTTGAAGCCGGTCGCGGTCTACCCCGACGCTGCGCGTGAAAACGGCGCGCTCGTGATGTGCGAAGTCATGATGCCCGATGGCAAGACCCCGCATGCCTCGAACAAGCGCGCGACCGTTCTCGACGACGAAGGCGCATGGTTCGGCTTCGAGCAGGAATACTTCTTCTACAAGGATGGTCGTCCGCTCGGCTTCCCGACCGACGGTTATCCGGCGCCGCAGGGTCCGTACTACACCGGCGTCGGCTACAAGAACGTCGGCGACGTCGCCCGCAAGATCGTGGAAGAGCATCTCAATCTCTGCCTCGCGGCTGGCATCAACCACGAAGGCATCAACGCCGAAGTGGCGAAGGGCCAGTGGGAATTCCAGATCTTCGGCAAGGGTTCCAAGAAGGCGGCCGACGAAATGTGGATCGCCCGCTATTTGATGCTGCGCCTCACCGAGAGCTACGGCATCGATATCGAATTCCACTGCAAGCCGCTCGGCGACACCGACTGGAACGGCTCTGGCATGCACGCCAACTTCTCGACGACCTTTATGCGCGAGACCGGCGGCAAGGAGTACTTCGAGAAGCTGATGGCGGCCTTTGACAAGAATCTCATGGACCACATCGCCGTCTACGGGCCTGACAACGACAAGCGCCTGACCGGCAAGCACGAGACCGCGCCCTGGAACAAGTTCAGCTATGGGGTGGCCGACCGCGGTGCTTCGATCCGCGTTCCGCATTCCTTCGTGAACAACGGCTACAAGGGCTATCTGGAAGACCGTCGTCCGAACTCGCAAGGCGACCCCTACCAGATCGCTTCCCAGATCCTGAAGACGATCTCCGAGGTTCCGACCTCCGCCAAGTCGGCGGCGGCCTAAGCCACACCGCATAACCGGACGGGGACGTCCGGATTGCTGCCCTGATCCGCCAAAGCGTGCCCGCTTTGGCGGATCATTGCGTTGTGACGACGTTACCTTAAATGCATCGATTCAAGCGCTTTGCCCGATTCAAGCCGTTCCCCTGCGTTATGAACCGCGCTAGATAGCGGATGCGCTTGCCGGGGACACGGCCATTGCTCGAGGGTTTCTACAAGATCAGGTTTCAGCTCAACGACGCGGTCGGCCGCAGCGTGATGTATGTGCGCGCCGGCAAGATGCTCGGCGGCAATTCCGCCTTTGCTCATATCGGCACTTATCAGGAAGAGGCCGGCGGCGAGCTGACCATCGAGATCAAGACCGTTCGCCATAATCCCGACCCGAATTACCGCGCGATGGCCGGCACCGACGACGCGACGCTGCTGGCGCGGGGCAAGCCGGATGGCAATCTTTACCGGTTTGAAGGCGGCCTCAAGGAATTGCCGGGTGCGAAATTCAGCTCGGTCATGACGCCGATCGGGGACGAGGAGATCCCGATCGCCGGAGGCGTCGGCCAGGATGGTATCGTCAACGGCCTTTATTCCATTCACATCCGCATGCTCGACGGCGTCGACGGCGGCCTGACCGGCGTGATGCTGCTCAATGACGGCCGCATCCTCGGCGGCGACGCGTCGTTCTACTACATCGGCAGCTACACCTCGGAGAACGGCCGCTGGAAAGGCCAGATCCTCAATCAGGAGCACACGCCGGCAAAGGGCGAGAATCCGGTGTTCGGCGGCCATGAGGTCGGCATCGGCTTTGCCGGCACCTGCGACGATCAGGGCGCGCTGCTGGAGGCCACCGCGCTTGCGGGCAAGCGCAGCCTGCGGCTGACAGCCGTGCTCAAGCTGATGCATCGGGCGTAACGCCATGGACAATGCCGTGCGCGTGCTCTCGACACTGGCCCTGAAGGGCGCGGTTCACAATCTGGCTGGGCATTATGAGGCATCCGGCGGCGTGCGCATCGATGCCGATTTTGCGCCGACGCTGGCGCTGCTGGATCGCCTGCGCGGCGGCGAGGGCGCCGACGTCGTTATCCTGACCCGCGAGGGACTCGATGACATGGCCCGCGAGGGCCGCGTGGTGGCGGATAGCTGCGTGGATCTCGCGCGGTCCTATGTCGGCCTGGCGGTGAAAGCGGGCTTTGCCCATCCCGACATCGCAACCGAGCCCGCGCTGCGCGCGGCGTTGCTTGCCGCCCGTTCGGTGGCCTATTCGCGGATCGGCGCCAGCGGCATTTTGTTCGCGCAGTTGATCGAGCGCTTGGGTATTGCATCCGAGATCAATGCGAGTGCGTGCATCATCCCGTCAGGTTTCACCGCCGAACGGCTGATCACTGGAGAGGCCGATCTGGCCGTGCAGCAGATCAGCGAACTGAAGCAGGTCGGGGGTATCGAGGTCATCGGCCCGATTCCTCGCGAACTGCAAACGCCCGCGGTGTTTTCCGCCGGTCGCGTCGCGGCCTCTGGCAAGGTTGCTCAAGCGGACCGGCTGTTGCGATTTCTCGCCTCGCGCGAGGTTGCGCCGGTGCTGCGCGAGAGCGGGCTGGAGCCTTGAATTTGCGAGCCTTGAATTTGCCTGCCGGTCGACGCACCCATGCCGGCCAGATCCGCGTCGTTCAGGCCGCCATCACTTCATGTAAAAGCTGATGTAGTTTCGCGCCCGCTGATAGGTCAGTTCCAGATACCCGGGATAATCTCTTGCCGCCAGCTCGACCGCGCGCTTGTAGCGTGCGCCGAACTCGCCCTTGACCTTGTCGAAGTAACCAAAACAGGCATCGTCGAATCTCACCGCGGCAATGATGGCGTGCTTCAGTTCCGCTTCATCCATATCGGGATGGGTGAGTTGCAACCGGTCGAAGGTCAGACCGTCTTCGGGATGATCGTGCTCGAATTTGACCTCGATCGAATTCTCCGCCGCCCGCGACCGGAACACGTCGCGCACGTTTGGCAGCATCGCTCGCCACGCGAGCAGGTCGAGCTTGGAGCACTCCCGCCACAGCAGATAAGCCGCGTCCTTCAACGGCAGCTCGCTGGCCTCGGCGATGGTTCGGGCAATGGTCTCTTCATCTTCGGTCATCGGTATCACCGCAATGGAAATCGCCCATTGGTCGGATGTAGCGGCCAGCCGGTTCACGGCGGCGGTGCCGGCTGCGTGAGGTATGACACGGAAGGCCGGAAGCCTGCGCTAAAACGACCGCTGGTACTGCTTCTCTGCCGGTGCTATGCCCCGCGGGATGATTCAATGAAGCTGGAAATCCGCTTTGCTGGACGGGCTTTACAAGGCTGAGTACGGCGTGAACGACGCGTTCGGTCGCAGCATCATGTGCATGCATGAAGGCAAGCTGCTGGGCGGCAATTCCGCCTTCGCGCATCTGGGGACTTACCAGGAAAAGGGCGCGGAGATTATCGGCGAGGTCATCACCCAGCGTCACAATGAGGACCCGCATTACAAGCCGCTGATGGACACCGACGTCGCCGCGATCAGTGTGCGGGGCACGACGGACGGCAACAAGATCCGCTTCGAGGGAAGCGCCGCGCCCCGGCCCGGAGCGCTGTTCTGGGCCAATCTGACCAAACTCGACGACGAGGGCCTGCCGCCTGTCGGTGAGGTCGGGGCGGGCGGCATTGTGAACGGGCTCTATTCGATTCACATCCGCGCGCTCGACGGTGTCGATGCCGGCCTGTCAGGCGTCATGCTGCTGATGAACGGCCGCATCCTCGGAGGTGACGCGTTCTTCTATTACCTCGGTTCCTACAGCTCCGCCGATGGCCGCTGGAAAGGCGAGATCCTCAATCAGGAGCACACGCCGGCAAAGGGTGAAAATCTGGTGTTTGGCGGCTATGAGGTCGGTATCGGCTTTTCCGGCACGTGCGACGGCGAGGGCGCGGAACTCGAAGGCATCGCGCTGGCGGGAAAGCGCAGCTTGCGCTTGGCCGCCACCTTGAGGCTGATGCGGGCGGCCTAGCGGTATTATTGCCCCGGAATAGACTTTCCCCTGCGCGCTACATGGAATAAGAGCGGCCAACAATTTCCATGCTTGGGCAACAATGATCCGTCTCGATAACGTTAGTAAGCAAGTCGGCCACCAGATCCTCTTCATCGAAGCTTCCGCAGCCCTGCAAAAGGGCGAGAAGATCGGCCTTGTCGGCCCGAACGGGGCTGGAAAGACCACACTTTTCCGGATGATCTCAGGTCAGGAACTGCCCGACGAGGGTCAGGTGTCGCTCGATCGCGGCATTACGATCGGCTATTTCAGCCAGGATGTCGGCGAGATGGCAGGCCGCAGCGCGGTTGCCGAGGTGATGGACGGCGCAGGCCCCGTCAGCGTCGTGGCGGCCGAACTCAGGGCGCTCGAAGCCGCGATGGCCGATCCCGACCAGGCGGATGAGATGGAAGACATCATCGCCCGCTATGGCGAGGTACAGCACCGCTTCGAGGAGCTCGACGGCTATGCGCTGGACGGCCGGGCACGCGAGGCGCTTTCGGGCCTCGGGTTCAGCCAGGAAATGATGGATGGCGACGTCGGCGCGCTGTCGGGCGGCTGGAAGATGCGCGTGGCGCTGGCGCGCATCCTGCTGATGCGGCCGGATGTCATGCTGCTGGACGAACCGAGCAACCATCTCGATCTGGAAAGCCTGATCTGGCTGGAGCAGTTTTTGCGCGGCTATGAAGGCGCGCTGCTGATGACCTCGCATGACCGCGAGTTCATCAATCGCATCATCAACAAGGTGGTCGAGATCGACGGCGGCACGCTGACGACTTTTTCCGGCAACTACGAATTCTACGAGCAGCAGCGTGCGCTGAACGAGAAGCAGCAGCAGGCGCAGTTCGAGCGCCAGCAGGCGATGCTGGCCAAGGAGATCAAGTTCATCGAGCGCTTCAAGGCGCGCGCCTCGCATGCGGCCCAGGTGCAGAGCCGCGTGAAGAAGCTCGACAAGATCGAGCGCGTCGAACCGCCAAAGCGGCGACAGACGGTGGCGTTCGACTTCCTGCCGGCGCCGCGTTCCGGCGAGGACGTCGTCAGCCTGAAGAACGTCCACAAGGGTTACGGCAGCCGTAGCATCTATGAAGGCCTCGACTTCATGATCCGCCGCCGCGAGCGCTGGTGTGTGATGGGCATCAACGGCGCCGGCAAGTCGACGTTGCTGAAACTGGTGGCGGGCTCGACCGAGCCCGATGACGGTACCATCGTGGTCGGCGGCAGCGTCAAGATGGGTTATTTCGCCCAGCACGCGATGGATCTGCTCGACGGCGAACGCACCGTCTTCCAGTGGCTGGAAGATTGCTTCCCGCAGGCAGGCCAGGGCTCGTTGCGCGCGCTAGCCGGCTGCTTCGGATTTTCCGGCGACGATGTCGAGAAAAAATGCCGGGTGCTGTCGGGCGGCGAGAAGGCGCGTCTGGTGATGGCGCAGATGCTGTTCGACCCGCCGAATTTTCTGGTGCTGGACGAGCCGACCAACCATCTGGATCTCGCGACCAAGGAGATGTTGATCAACGCGCTCTCCGAATTCGAGGGCACCATGCTGTTCGTCTCACATGATCGTCACTTCCTGGCGGCGCTCTCCAACCGCGTGCTGGAATTGACGCCCGAGGGCATCCACCAATTCGGCGGCGGCTATACGGAATACGTCGCGCGCACCGGCCACGAAGCGCCGGGCCTGCGCAGCTGATGCGCTATCTCCGTCGCGCCAGCGGGGCGATTGTTTCGATTTCGTTGGTCCAGATGCCGCCGGAGTATTTTTCGGGCAGCCGTTGCAGAAGTTCCGGCGTGTCGATGCCGGACGAAAACTCGCCGCCGCTGTAGGGGCCCAGCACGAAGACCGCGCTGTTCGCCGCGTCCATGCGGTTCAGGAATCGGTCCGGCCAGCCCCACAGCCATGGCGCGACATTGATCGGCACCAGAACCATCGCATTTTCGCACGCCCGCGGTACCATGCCGGTCCAGCCATATCCGATGTAGCTGACAAGACAGCTCTTGATGGCCGCGCGTGAAATCGTCCTGATGTCCGGCACCAATCGCCGGACCGCTTCGATCGGCTCGTCGCCGCCATAGACCATGATGAGGCGGCGGCGCTCGGCGGGGAGGGCTCCCAGTAGGGCCGCCAGCTTCTCGCCTTCGGACCGATCGCGGCTCTTGACGTTGATCAGCAAGTGCTTGTCCGGGAAGGTCGCGAGCGTCTCGCCCAGCGTTGGCATCTGGCCGATGCCCTTGCCGCGGAATGGAAAGGTCTTGCCGTTGTCAGCCGTATAGCCGTAACCGATGTCGCGTAATTTCAGTTCGGCCATCGCATGCTCGCGGGTAGCCCCGCGTCCATCCGTGCGGCAGTCGAGCGTCCAGTCGTGAAATACCGCAAACTCGCCATCGGTTGTCGGATGGATATCGATCTCGACGATATCGGCGCCGGCCGCAAAACCCGACCGCATCGAGCGAATGGTATTCTCCAGATAGTCATGCGTCGGCGGCAACATCCGTTCCGCCGTGCAGGTGTCGTTCTTCAAATCGCGTTCGTCGAAGCGCTGCGCCACGCCCCGGTGGGCGAGAAGGACGGCAGGGCCTTCGCGATGCGCGGTCAGGAGATTGATGTTGTTGATGGTGATGCAAGCGGCGATTGCAGCGATTGCTGCGGCGACGTACTTTGTCTTCCTGCCCAATATCACACCTCTTTTGAGCCGTGCTGCTAAGCAGTATTTCTGTTCGATTTGCGGCGGCCGAAAGCAACAGGACCGGCCAAACGCATTGGAGGCACGCGTACACGCAGGCTTGAACCATTAGTGTCTGCCCGATACGCTTCTTGCAAAAATCGGGGGAAACGATGCGGCAGATCAGGATCGGCGACATCACCATCGACGCGGTGATCGAGCGTGAGGGGCCGTGGCGGCGGCCGCAGGATTTCTTCCCGGCCTATGACGACGCGGTCTTCAGGCAGCATCTGCCTGGTATGGAGCCGGAATTCTTCGACGCGGCGTCCGGCAAGATGTTCATCACCTACCAGACGTTTGTGGTCCGTACCCCGCGCCATACCATCCTGATCGACACCTGCACCGGCGAGGACAAGGGCCATCCGCCGCCGTTCGATTTCCCGGGCAAGGAGCGCTGGCGCAATGAGCTGTTCGCACTCGGCGTCAGCTTCGAGCAGGTCGATTACGTGTTCTGCACCCATCTGCACATCGACCACACTGGCTGGAACACCACGCTGCGCGACGGGCGCTGGGTGCCGACATTCCCGAATGCGAAGTACATATTCCACAAAAAGGAATATGCGGTGTGGGAAGCCGAATACGCCAAAGGCGCCGAGCCGCCCGGCAAGGTGTTTCGCGACAATTGCCTGCCCATTGTCGAAGCCGGGCAGGCGCTGCTGGTCGATGACGACTACGCACTGGACGATACCGTCACGCTGACGCCGACGCCGGGGCATTCGCCCTGCCATTGCTGCGTCAATATCTTCTCGAAAGGGCAGCGCGCTGTGGTGGCCGGCGACCTGGTGCACCATGTGATCCAGTGTCGCGAGCCCGACTGGTCGCCGGGTGTCGATTGGGACCCAAAGCAGTCGGCGGTGTCGCGCCGCACGTTCTTTGCCTCCGTTGCCGGCACCGATACGCTGATCCTGCCGGTTCATTTCCCGAATCCGACGGTCGGCCTGATCACGGCCGATGGCGATCGCTTCGATTATCGTTTCAAACGGGATTAGCGCCGTAGACTGGCGCGACAGGGATTAAGGTAGGCTTGTGGCCATCAGGGTGCGAGCTCGGCTCTGACCTCGCCGAGCAGCGCCATGCCGCCTAAGCGACCCAATTCGTCCGAACATTTCGCGCTCTTGCCGTAGCAGCCGAATGCAACCACCACGCGCTCCGAAATCGGTCCGATGCAGGGCAGGCCCGTGTCGCCAAAGCTGGTCATGCACGGCACCACGCGGCGTTCTTCGAAATGGAGGTTGCGAATGCGCGCAAGGATCTGCGTTTGAAGCCGATCAGCAACGTCAATCGATCCGCCCGATCGGAACCAGTCCTTGATATCCGCCTCGCTTTCGAGCGGAAGATCGACCGGATCACCGCCGAGCTTCAACCAGGTTTGGCCGTCCGGATAGGCGATCGGCGGCAAAATATAGGGATTGTCGCCCTTGGGACCCAAACAAAGCATCGACGGCATTCCGTCCAGACGTTGAGCCTCCGCCGCACCAAGCCGAAACATCGCCACGGTACGCCCATAGACCGTAACACCCAATGATCGACCGAGCAGCGATTGGGTATGCCCGCCTGCTGCCACGAGAACACGCTCGGCCTCGACGCTGCCCGATCTCGTCCGGATCGTCACGCCAGAGCCGCTTTCCGAAATCCCCAGAGCCGGTTCGTCGATGATCCGGGCTCCGGCTCGCTCCGCCGCGATCGTCTGCGCGCGGACCAGGCGGCGCGGGCTGATATATCCGGCATTGCGCGGCTGGAAATGCCCCTGCATTCCCGCCGTCGATTTCAGAAACGGAAACCGCTCCGCGAGCCCCGCATCATGATACGCCTCGCACAGGATGCCGTCTTCGGCGCAGATCTTGCCAACCGATGCGATGTTTGTGGTTTCGCTATCGCCAACGTAGAGCGCACCGACTTCCCGGTAGAACTCCACACCGCTTTCCGCTGCTATCTCGCCGTAGCGCGAAATCGCTGCGCGGTTCATTTGCCGCCAAAATGGCTGCGGATCGTAACTCCGCGTGATACGGCCCTCATCGTAGTGGCTGCCGAAGACGCCGTCGTGGCGTGAAAAATCCGCCGGCTCGTCGGGCCCGATCAGTGCAACATCATGGCCCATTTTGGACAGATGCCGCGCCGCCGCCGACCCGATCATGCCACGCCCGATCACCGCAAGTTTGATCGCTTTATTCGCGCTCACGACTAACTCCCGCGCCTTGCCGCTTGCTCTTTAAGACAGGCAGTACCCGCAGCAGATTGACCCCACCGCGCGCAGAATCCCTCGACGTCGCCGGACTGGAATTCCGGCAGGCGCTGAAAAATGGTTTCTGCCGGCCAATTCCACCACGCAATACGTGAGAGCTGCGCGGCGATGTCGCGACTAAAGCGCCCTCTGATCTGCTTTGCCGGAACACCGCCGACAATGGTGTAAGGCGCCACATCGCGCGTGACGACGGCGCCGGCGGCCAGAACGGCACCATCACCCACCGTGACGCCCGGCATCACGATGACGGCGTGACCGATCCAGACATCGTTGCCGATGACGACGCGGTCGGCGCGGCGCTGCCGGAAGAAGCCGTGGTCGCGCTGCGCGTCCGCCGTGTAGTATTCGGGGCAGTACGTGAAGCGATGCTGTGACGGGCGGTCGAGGGGATGGTTCGGTGCCCCGATGCGCACCTGCGCCGCGATCGCGCAAAATTTTCCGATCTGTGCGTCCGCGACCATGCAGCCCGGGCCGAAATAGGAGTAATCGCCGAGTTCGGTGTATTCGATGGCGGTATCGCCGAGAACCTCGCAGCAACGGCCGACGGTGACCTCGCGCAATTTGACGGATGGTTCAACGAAGGTTTCGGCGAGTTTTGGGCGCGGCGGTGCCGGTTGGTGCATGTCGACTGCTCGTCCTGAATCAAGCGGCCCTGCTGCCGCGAGGTTCATCTATCACACCGGGCAGGCGGCCGCGCGCAAAGGTTCGGATTGGCAAGCATGCGCTGGCTGCAGCGATCCCGCCTGACTCAGGCGGCGCGAACCTCGCTGAGGAAGCGGTTGACCTGGCCGGCGAGGTCCTTGGACTGCGACGACAATTGCTCGGCTGCGCCCAGCACCTGGGTGGCGGCTGAACCGGTTTCGTCGGCTGCCCGCTGCACGCCGGAAATATTGGCGTTGACTTCCTGGGTGCCGCGCGCGGCTTCCTGGACGCTGCGGGAAATCTCCTGCGTCGCCGAGCCCTGTTCCTCGATGGCCGAGGCAATCGCAATGCCGATCTGGTCGATCTCGGCGATGACGTTGGCGACGTTCTGAATGGCCGTCACCGTCTCGTCGCTGGCGGCCTGGATGGCGGCGATCTGTTCGGAGATTTCGGTGGTCGCTTTCGCGGTCTGGCCGGCCAGCGATTTGACTTCGGAGGCGACGACCGCAAAGCCGCGTCCGGCATCGCCGGCACGTGCGGCCTCGATGGTGGCGTTGAGGGCGAGCAGGTTGGTCTGGGCTGCGATGCTCTGGATCAGCGTCACGACGTCGCCGATCTTCTGCGCGCCTTCGGCCAGCGAGCGGGCGGTGTCGCCGGTGCGGCGCGCGTTATCGACGGCACGGGCCGCGATCTCGGTGGACTGCGCGACCTGGCGGCCGATCTCCGAAATCGAGGAGGTGAGTTCCTCCGTGGCGCTCGCAACGGTCTGGACGTTGGTCGAGGTCTGTTCGGAGGCGGCGGCCACGACACCGGCCTGACGGTTGGTGGCGGCGGCGGTCGAGGACATCGAGCGGGCGGTGTCCTCCATCACGGATGAAGCTGACGACAATCCGCCGACGAGTTCGCTGACCTTGGCTTCGAAGGAGCGGGTGAGTTCGTCGAGCACCTGGACGCGCCGCATCTTGACGTCGTTCTCGGAGGCCTTTTCCGCCGACAGGCGTTCGGCCTCGATCATGTTGTCCTTGAAGACGCGCACGGCGGCCGCCATCGCGCCGATCTCGTCGCCGCGCTCGGCGCCCGAGATTTCGTCGGAAACGTTGCCGCTGGCAAGACGCGTCATGGTGGCGGTAAGCTCGACGATCGGTTTGCAGACGCGGCGATAGACCATCAGGATCAGGCCGGCGCTGGCGCCGATAACGGCGATCAGGCCTGCGAGCGCGATGATGAAACTGAGGCGCGCCGAGGAGTAGGCAGCGCCCAGGACCTCCTCGGCATTATCGTAGAACGCGTCGCGCAGCGTGATGACCGCGCCGAGGCCCTTTTGCGATTCCACGAAGAACACATCGACGTCGTGCTCGTATTTGCCGCTGATCGCGCCGTCCTTGACGAGCTTCAGCTCCTTGCCGAACCGATCGACATAAGCCTCGTTCATCTTGCCGAGGGCGGCTGCCACGTTGGCTGGCGTTGCGGGATTGCCGCGCAAATCCTGCAGCGACATCAGGATCTGGTCGGCGCGGCCTTGCGCGCGGCTCAGTTCCATTTTCTCAGGCTCGGTCGCGACGCGGTTGGCGCCGACCAGGTTCTTGTGCAGGCTGGCGTTGTAGCCGCCGACATCGCGCAGCGCCCAGGTGATGTTGGCGTAAGTCGCCTGGCGGTAGGCGTCGCCGTCGAGCAGCGCCATGCGGCGGACCTGTTCTTCGAGCAACGCGGTGATGGCGGCGTTGAAGGTGGCGTTATCGGCGACGATCTTCCGGGCGGCGTCCTTGCGGGCATCGGCGGGGCCGGTGATCGCCTTGTCGATGGATTCGCGCAGGGCATTGAACTTCGCGTTCAGCGCGTCGATGCCGCTGCCGACGGCCGCGCCGTCGTCGAGCGAGCCGGGCAGCGCCTTGCGTATCGCATTCATCTTCGCCAGCGCGCCGTTGGTATCCTTGCGATACTTTTCGAGGTCGGTGAGCATCTTCGGCTCCACCACGGCCGGCCCGTACAGGATGTTGGTGGAGAAGCCGCGTTCGGGGTTCATGTAGCGCGGGATGTCGCCGACGGACCGCACCACTTCAAGCCGGCTCTGGGCGACGGAAACCTTGTCCATGGTCTGGTATTTCGTGACGGCCACGTAGACGGCGAGGCCACCGCCCACGGCGGAAAGCGAGACGATGGCGGCGGTCAGGAGGGTACCGATTTTCATGGGATTTGGGCCATTCACGATGGTATGGAAGTGCTGGCCTCCATCCTAAGTGGTGCGCATTAATCTTGGGTTACGGAGCGGGCAGTTGGCCGATCCAGTAGCCGTTGTGGTCGATCCGCAGCGCGAACTATCCGATGCCTGCAACCAGCGCGTTCAAGAGCGGTGGTGCCGTCATCGCGCGGCAGGAAACACACTTGCGCATTCCCGCGGCTCATTTCGCCCGGGTTGTTCAAATCTCGTCGCCCCCAGAAAAATCAGAGGGCGCAGGGAATGCCGGATGCGCGCTGCACCCGCGGTCTCGTGTGCAGCGTCCACCGCAACCCGCCCCTCGTTGTGACGATGGCCAACGCCCCTCGGAGTGGGACGGGATGGCTATTGATGTGCCGGTGATTTGGGGTGGAAGGGAAGAGAAATATTTTTGACTTTCGGAAATTTTGGACTTGACATGATTTCCGTAAATCAGAAGCGATTTGCCCGTCGCGCTAATTTGTCGCGGCTTGGCTAGGGAACGGCCGCGGCGCGCTGGAACGCTGGCCGCGCAAGCAGGCGCTCACGATAGGCCGTGGCGCGGGGACCGAGCAGCGAGGCGAAGTCGGGCTTTCCCATGTGGTTGAGCGGATAGCCAACCGAAATGTCAGCAAGCGTCATCCGCCCCGCCACCAGGAAGTCACGCCCCTCCAGCCGCTGCTCGAGCAGCTTTGCCCGCATCGAGAGCGAGTGGCGAGCATCAGCCAGCACGGCATCGATGCCGGTCTGCATCTCCGGCGTCTTGTTCCGGATGCGGCGGACGCGCGCTATCGCGGAGAGCGGCGCCTGCAGTGTAGCCTCGCCGTACAACAGCCATTGCACGAACTCCGGCCGCTCTGGCTCGTCCGGCGCCACGACCAGGTCGGAACCATGCCGGGCGGCGAGGTATTCGCAGATCGCAAGCGATTCGTAGATCGCCCGGTCACCGTCGATCAGGGCGGGCAGCGTGCCGGCCGGATTGATTGTGAGATATTCGGGCTCCTGCAGCCGCGGCCGAACACCCAGTGACTTCACTTCGACCGTGGCGCCGATCTCCTCCAGCGTCCACAGCACGCGGAGCGAGCGCGAGGTAGGCACGTGATAGAGCGTGGCCATCAGTCGACCCTCTCCAGCAGCCGCGCGCTGAGATAGGCGCGCGGCATCAGCGACAAATAGCAGATCTGCTCATAGGCGGCGTGCGAATAGCCGACCACATCGGCTGTAACGATTGCCGCCAATCGGCGCTGCTCACGAGCCAACAAAACTCCTCCCAATCGGATTGTAGAAGGTCTCAACGGGCAGGGCAATGACGCGGCCAACGCGGCGCGTACATGTCTGCTTCTGGCAGTCATGAGACATGCCGACTGGCCCTGAAGATGTCCGCTTCCGGGGGAAAACCGGAAGCAGTCTGCCGACGACAAAAGTGACGCGATTGACCCCCAACGGACGTTTGGCCAATCCTTCACGAGTCATGTTCAAAGATGCACGCGGGCTGGCAGGATGCTAGAATAGGCCGACACGACACTCTCCCTGCCTGGGGAGGAACATGCAGCGCCGCGAGTTCATCACACTTCTCGGGGGAACGGCAGCAGCTTGGCCGCTCGCGGCGCGCGCGCAGCAGCAGACGCCGGTGATCGGGTTGCTCAGCAGCCTGGCACCCGGCGATCAGACCCACATCATGGCTGCGTTCAACCAGGGTCTCAATGAAGCCGGCTATTTCGAGGGCCGCAACGTGGCGTTCGAATATCGTTGGGTGGCAGGCCAATTCGACCGGCTGCCGGCACAGGCGGCCGATTTGGTGCGCCGTCAGGTGACCCTGATCGCGGCCATCAGCGGCACCCCTTCGGCGCTGGCAGCGAAATCGGCAACGTCGAACATCCCGATCGTTTTCGCGATGGGCAGCGACCCCGTTACATCCGGGCTAGTCACCAGTCTCAATCGGCCGGAGCGCAACGTCACAGGCGCGACCTTCTTCACGGCCGCATTGGCGGCAAAGCGCCTGGAAACGCTGAGTGAGTTGGTCCCCAAGGCGGCGACGATTGCCGTGCTCGCGAACCCGAAAAATCCGCCCAGTGACTTGGAGCGGACCAATGTGCAAGCGGCGGCGCTGGCCATTGGGCGGCAAACTGAGGTCCACAACGCCAGCACCGAAGACGATATCGACGTTGCGTTCGCTGCCATAGCACAACCGCGCATCGGCGCGCTTTACGTCGGCTCGGATCCCTTGTTCTTCAGCCAGCGCAACAAGCTCGTCGCGCTGGCGGCGCGCCGAGCCATACCGGCGATTTATGCAGATCGTGAGTATGCCGAAGCTGGCGGGCTGATCACCTATGGCACCAGCCGCACGGATGCATATCGCCAAGCGGGCATTTACGCCGGTCGCATTCTCAAGGGGGCCAAGCTGTCCGACTTGCCGGTGGTGCTTCCGACGAAATTCGGCCTGGTGATCAACCTCAAATCCGCCAAGGCGCTCGGCCTCGACATCCCGTCGTCGCTGCTCGCCCGCGCCGACGAGGTGATCGAATAATCATTGCAGCCCCTTCCATCTTGTTTGCTGCAGTGCATGAGTCAGCTTGTGGCACCTTTCGGACATGCCGGGACGGCCTCGCGATGTCCGCTTGCGGCGGCAAAGCAGACATCCGGTCGCAAGGCCGCGACTTCCGTTTTTGACCCGAAACGGACATGTTGCTGATGGACGTGGGGCGGTTTGGGGTGGAAAGGAAATTGCGCACCACCTATGATCAATACGGCGGGGTTGACTGTCATGGGAGGACAACCATGCTCAAAACCGTTTTCGCGACGGCCGCAGTAGTCATCTCCGCAGTCTCGGCGCAAGCGCAAATGCCTTCATCGGATAGCCCAAAGCAAGCCGCCCCATCTGTGCAGGCGGCGGCACGCGTGGCAGCGCCGGACGATGCCGCAATCTCCGATGCGTACCTTTATCTGCTCGGCCGGGTGCTCGTCATCCGACAGGAACAGATGGATCGCGGCGCGACCGGCTTCGCCTACAACGCCGTGAAGTATAATCCGATTGGAGACGCTGACTGGGTCAATCCGAACCTCGACACCGCTTATATCGAGGCGTGGTTCGCGGTCGATCCTGAGACGCCAGTCATTTTTGAAGTGCCCGAGATCAAGGGGCGCTACTACACCGCGCAAATTCTCGACGAATGGGGCGAGGTCATTGCGAACATCAACGAGCGCATGTTCCCGTCAAAACCGTTCGGAAAGTTTGCACTCGTGTATCCCAATTCGAACCCTGCTCTTCCGACGGACGCCGCCCGCATTGAACTGCATTCGGGCAAGGCGAAGCTACTTGGGCGCGTAGAAATAAAGGGCGACAAGGATGGGGCCACGAAACTGCAACACGGTTTCAAGGCGACGGCGGCCGGTTCGCCGAAGATCAAGGATACGCCACCAGTCCCGATGTTCGGCAACAAGGAATTGATCGGTGTTGAAATATTCGATGATGCCGACACAAAGATCGCGAGCGCGCTCGATGTCGCGCCCAACGCTGCTCAGATGCAACAGAAAGTCCGGGCCGTGGCGGCCTACGCTGCGTCGGGTCCCGAGGCAAGGGCCACTGTCGATGCGAGAATTCGAACGACCGTTCCGGAGTTCATCGAATACACCTTCACCAAAAGCGCGCCCTATCGTGATCACTGGGTCGGCGGCGGCCAAGCCGGTAACTATGGGGCGGACTATCGGACCCGCACAGTCGCGAACTATGCGGGCATCTGGGCCAACACCAGCGGCGAGGTGATCTATTTCATAGCAACGAAGGACTCCGACGAGCAGACCTTGAACGGCTCAAACAGCTACTTCATTCATTTTCCCGCCAACAAATTGCCGGAGACGGTTATTGATGCCTTCTGGTCCGTCATTCTTGTCGGCGTGCCGGACTATCGCGTGGTGCCGAATACGCTGAACCGGTTCAACCTCAACAACTACTCGCCGCTCCAGAAAGAGACGGACGGGTCATTGAAAATCACGCTTGGTCCGAAGCCAGTGGTAGGCGTTCCGGCGTCCAATTGGTTGCCCACGCCCGAAGGCAAGCCATTCTCCCTGACCTTCCGCACCTACGTGCCGAAAGAAATCGTCAAAACCGGAGAATGGCGTCCTGCGCCAGTGGTGAAGATAGACTGAATAACGCGACCCAGAGGTCCGTTCGTGGCACTTTTCGGACATGACCGGCCTAGCTGATAATGTCCGCTCACGAGATTGAAGCGGGCATCGAGCACTCGCAGTTCGAGGTCAGCTTCTGGGGTTGGGCGCCCATGAAGGATTATCAAGCAGCAATCGAGAGGCTCCGCAGGGACGCGGCAGAGGCCGCGCTGATCCGCGATCTAGGCACCGACATGACCAAACGCGAGATGTTCGACCGACTGCACCAGCACCTCAATCGGCTGGCCGATGAGGTCGAAGAAGCGATAAAAGCCAGCAAGGAATCGGGTTAGACTGGGCTGTCGCGTGACGCCGGGATACACGCTGAACCCCGCATCGCCGGCGCTCTCCGACAAGGCGCCCCCCGCTTGGGGGCCATGGGGGGCGGAGCAAGGGTCAACCCTGTCGGATGCGCGCTGGCCCGTCCTCTCGCAAAGAACACTCCGGCACACTCACTAATTAGGTCAACCTTCCCCTTTCGCGCTATTGACCTAAGGGGCACCAAATAGAAAACCGAAGCTCGTTGAAGCATCCATATCCGCTAAATTCATGAGTTTGCGATTGGCACAAACTGCACCTGCCATAACTCTCTAGCGAGCGTAAGCTTCGGAATACGCAGGGGGAGAGTACATGCCGTGTGCCGCCCGGGGATCACCGACGCAGCGTGACCGTTGCAATCGACGGATGGGTCAAGACTTCCCGCTTCAGCGGTCCTCTTCGTCAGTCTTTCGCGGCGAGGATTTGCGCGACGGCGCGGGTGCGCCGAGTTCCTGGCAGGGCAGTTCGGTCCACGATCCATCTGATGTCTGCTGGTAGGAATGGCACGACGATGACGCCGGCTGCTCGCTGGTCTTCGGCGTCTCGGCGTTCTTGGCAAGCCCGGGTACTGCCGCCGCGAGCAGGGCGGCTGTCGTCGCCACAAAGATCGCGTGTCCTAACCGCATGGAAATTCCCCTTTTTGAAAACAGAGTTCCTTTCGTAGCGGACATTGTGGATTTTTTTTGAACAGAAGGGTGCGTGCGCGCCGGTTTGATTAACGATCTCCAAATCGTGCGCGCGCGTTCACAGCTGCGTGACGCGCAACCGCAGGGCATTGCCGACGACGCTGACCGACGACAGCGCCATGGCCGCGGCGGCAATGATCGGCGACAACAGGATGCCGAAACCGGGATAGAGGATACCCGCGGCAATCGGGACGCCGGCGGCGTTGTAGATGAAGGCGAAGAACAGGTTCTGCCTGATATTGCGCATGGTGGCCTGCGACAGTTTTCGCGCCCGGACGATGCCGCCGAGATCGCCCTGCAAGAGCGTGATGCCGGCACTTTCCATCGCCACGTCGGTGCCGGTTCCCATGGCGATACCGACTTCGGCTGCCGCCAGCGCCGGGGCGTCGTTGACGCCATCGCCGGCCATGGCGACGATCCGCCCCGCCTTCCGCAGCCTGGCAATCACCGCGCTCTTCTGATCCGGAAGCACTTCGGCCTCGACGTCTGTTATGCCGAGCTGCCGCGCGACCGCTTGCGCGGTGGTCCTGTTGTCGCCGGTCAGCATGATGACCTTGATGCCTTCCTCCGCCAGCGCCTTCAACGCCGCGGGAGTTGAAGCTTTGACGGGATCGGCGATGGCAAACAGGCCGGCGAGCCTGCCGTCGACGGCGATATTGATGACGGTGGCGCCGTCGGCGCGCATGCGCTCGGCATCGGAATCCAGCGTATGGGTATCGACGCCAAGCGAATTCAGGAACTTTGAATTGCCGAGCAGAACCGATGTGCCGTCGACCTTGCCAGTCGCACCTTTGCCTGTCGGCGAGTCGAACGCCTCGACCTTGCCGGGTTCCAGCCGACGTTCCCTGGCGGACCGCACGATGGCGTCGGCGAGCGGATGCTCGCTGGCAAGCTCGACGCTGGCGGCGAGCCGCAGGATTTCGTTCTCGTCGAATCCCGCGGTCGCCACGATTGCTGTAACCTTCGGCTTGCCTTCGGTCAGCGTGCCTGTTTTGTCGACCACCAGCGTGTCGACCTTTTCCATGCGCTCCAGGGCTTCGGCATTCTTGATCAGCACGCCGGCTTGCGCGCCGCGCCCGACGCCGACCATGATCGACATCGGCGTCGCAAGGCCGAGCGCGCAAGGGCAGGCAATGATGAGCACGCTCACGGCGGCGACGAGACCGAACGCCATGCGCGGCTCCGGCCCGAAACATGACCAGACGCCGAAGGCGATCAGTGCCACGGCAATGACCGCGGGCACAAACCAGCCCGCAACCTGATCGGCGAGCCGCTGGATCGGCGCGCGCGAGCGCTGCGCATCCGCCACCATCTTGACGATCTGGGACAACAGCGTGTCGCGGCCGACTTTCTCCGCGCGCATCACGAACCCGCCGGACTGGTTCAGCGTGCCAGCGATCACAGTGGCCCCGGCCTCCTTGGTGACCGGCATGGATTCGCCTGTTACCAGCGACTCGTCGAGCGAGGAGCGGCCTTCGACAATGACGCCATCGACCGGCACTTTTTCGCCGGGGCGGACGCGGAGCATGTCCCCGACCGCGAGGCTGTCGATGTCGACTTCATGGTCGGCACCGTCCTCGCTGACGCGGCGCGCGGTCTTCGGCGCCAGTTGCAGCAGGGCCTTGATGGCGCCCGACGTGGCTTCGCGGGCGCGCAGCTCCAGCACCTGGCCGAGCAGGACGAGCACGGTGATGACGGCAGCAGACTCGAAATAGACCGCGACCGCGCCGCCATGGCCGCGGAAGGCGGCCGGGAAAATTTGCGGGGCGATGGTCCCGACCAGGCTGTAGAGATACGCGACCCCGGTGCCGACAGCGATCAGCGTGAACATGTTGAGATTGCGCGTCAGCAGCGATTGCCAGCCGCGCACAAAGAAGGGCCAGCCGGCCCAAATGACGACAGGCGTCGCGAATGCGAGTTGAATCCAGTTTGACAGCGCCGGGTCGACGAGGCCGTGACCGCCGGCCAGATGCCCACCCATCTCCAGCAGCACCGGCGGAACGGATAGCACGAGGCCGATCCAGAACCGCCGCGTCATGTCGGCGAGTTCGGGGTTCGGCGGCGTATCGAGGCTCGCAACCTCCGGCTCCAGCGCCATGCCGCAGATCGGGCAACTTCCAGGCCCGACTTTACGGATCTCTGGATGCATCGGGCAGGTGTAGATCGTGCCGTCGTCGGCGCGTTGGGGAACGTCGGGCTTCGCCGATGATTTCTCGAGATACTTCCTTGGATCGGCGGCGAATTTGGTTTTGCAGCCCGCCGAGCAGAAGTGAAAGGTCTTCTCCTGATGGTCGATGCGGTGCTTGCTGGTCGCGGGATCGACCGTCATTCCGCAGACGGGATCGAGTACCTTGGCAGCGGCGTGGTGATCATGATGGCTGTGGTGCCCGTGATCGGTGTGGGCGTGATGATCGTGGCCACTGCAACACGAGTTGGAAGTTGCGCCGTCCGGATTGACCTTCGTGTCCGGGGTCTTGCTTGCCGGGTTGTTGTCGTGGTGGCTCATCGCGAATGCAGTCCCTTGCAACCCATACCCTGTAGGGGTATATAGGCCGCATGAGAAAAGACATCAAGGCATCCTGTCAAAAACGTCTGAGCCGCATCGAGGGCCAGGTCCGCGGCCTGTCCCGGATGGTGGACGAGGACCGCTACTGCATCGATATCGTGACGCAGATATCGGCGGTGCGCGCCGCGCTCCGGCGCGTCGAGGAAGAGGTGTTGAAGGATCACGTCTCGCATTGCGTCGAGCACGCGATTGCGAGTGGTGACAAGACGGATCAGCGCCAGAAGATATCGGAGTTGATGGCGGTCATCGGCCGGTCTGACCGATAAGACGCGATCGTGTCACCGCCGGCGGCGTGCAATCGCGCCGGCAACGGTCTGCATGGTAATTCCCACGACCCAGCCGAGCATGATCATCCAGGTCCAGGCGAGGTGCGGATCGTGACGCAGCACAATCACGCAAACGGAGGCAAAGGCTGCGGCCGCGGCGAGGAACGTGCCGACCGCGCTGAGCAATTCCGGCGCGTCGATCTTGCCATCCCAATGCCCGTCCGTCGGCTTGCCATCGGTGTAGAAGGGACGTTGCGGGGTGTCGATGCCCAGATAGAATCCGACTGCGCCGCCGAGCATCATCAAAAGCAGGAAAGCCTGTGACGTGAACTGCGGGATGCTGGTGCCGACGAGTGCAGCCACAAACAATCCGCTTGCAGCGCCGGCCATCGCAAGGCCAAGGCGCTCCAGGACGTGCGCGGTCTTTCTGACGCGGGTTTGCATGGGGCCTCCCGCCGACTGTGAGGAGGGAGGTTAGGCCGTTTTGGTGCCGGTTGAAAGACGTCTACAAGTTGAAAGACGTCTACAAGGAGACGTGATACGTGCCGACGGATTCGTGTAAGCGGTGGCTACGGATAAGCGTGATGCGCCAGCCAGCGCGGTGAATCAGGCCGCGCCACCGTCCTGCGAAACGATTGCTAGTTCTTGCTAATTCTTGGCGCGGATGAAGCCTGCAAGCTTGCCCTTCTGGGTCTCGCACCAGGTCGACATGCCGACGCGCCGCTGGTCGAGGTCCGTCGTCCTCGTCGCGGTGGCGACCTCCTGCAAGAGCAGGTCATCCGGGCGCTCACCCATTTTTCCGCCGGTATGCACGTACGCAATGGCCTTTCGGACCTGCTCGGTGGTGCCATCCGGCTGCTGCATCTCCTGGGCCTTCTGCACCAGATCCTGATAGACGACATCCGTGCCGGGGCATTCCACCTTGGCCGCGAACGCCTGCAACATCAGCGTCACATATTCCGAGCGAGGGCCGGCATGCGCCGCCGTCGAAACGAAAACCAAACCAACAAGCAACGCTGCACCGCGCATCATGACCTCTCCCTGACACTCTTCCTTGGGCTTTTCCGGTTTTTTCCTTAGGCTTTTCCGGTTTTGGCGAGGCTAGCGCCGACGGCAGCCCCGCACAACCTTCGAAAAGTATCCGGCGCATCAAAGCGCCGTCAGTTCGCCCTTTGCCCAGATCTCGCGCAACTTGAACTTCTGGATCTTGCCGGAGCCCGTCAGCGGAAACGCCTCGACCACGAACCAGTGTTTGGGCGTCTTGTGCGGGGCCAGCGAGGCCCGCATGTAGGCCGACAGTTCCTCCTTGTCGATCACGGCGCCTTGCGCCGGGCGGATGAAGGCGGCGACTTCCTCGCCCCATTTTTCGTGCGGCAGTCCGACCACGGCGATCTCGCTGATCTTGGGATGGCGGAACAGCAGTTCCTCGAGTTCGCGCGGATAGATGTTCTCGCCGCCGCGGATGATCATGTCCTTGAGCCGGCCCTCGACGGTGCAGTAGCCGCGGGCGTCCATCGCGCAGAGGTCGCCGGTATGCAGCCAGCCATCGGCGTCGATGGAAGCGGCCGTGGCGTCCGGCATCTCGAAATAGCCGAGCATGACGTGGTAGCCGCGCGTGCAGAACTCGCCGATCTCGCCGATCGGCACGGTCTCGCCGGTGTCGGGATTGACGATCTTGTTCTCCATGTTCGGCAGCGGCAGGCCGATGGTGCCGGCCTTGTCCTCGATGGTGTCCGACGTCTTGGTCATCGCCGCCACCGGCGAGCATTCGGTCTGGCCGAACACGATGGTGAAGGGCGCGCCGAGCTCCTTTTCGAACCGCGTCACCAGTGCGGCCGGCACGGTCGAACCGCCCGAGCAGATCGCCTTGACCGACGACAGGTCTGTCGTGGCGAAGGAGGGATGCTCCAGCATCGCCACCAGCATGGTGGGAACGCCCACCATGGCGTTGCCACGATAGGTCGCGAACATTTCCAGCACGAGGCCCGGCTCGAACGCTTCGATCAGCACCTGGGTTGCCGCGCGCGAGACCGCGCCGAGCACGCAGCAGACGCATCCGCCGGTGTGGAACAGCGGCATCGTGGTGATGAAGACGTCGCCGGGCTCGACCCCCATCTGCACGGCGGTATCGGCGCCGTTATTGGCAAGCCCGCGGTGATGCAGCAGCGCGCCCTTTGGGAATCCGGTGGTGCCCGACGTATACTGGATCATTACCGGATCGGTCGGCTTGACGTCCGGCAGCGCGATACTGTGGTCGTCGCCGGCGGCGATGAAGGTATCCCAGTCGTCGAACGAGATGATCTCGTGCAATTCCGGGCAGCGCGGCGCGACCTGATGCACCGTTTCCAGCATCGGATTGCCGCGGAACGCCGGCACCACGAAGACGCCGGCCGCGCGGGACTGCTTCAGTACATATTCGACCTCGTTGGCGCGAAAGCCGGGATTGACGGTGACCAGCACCATCCCGGCCATCGCGGCGCCGAACTCCATCATCACCCATTCCGGCAAATTATACGCCCAGACGGCGACCCGCTCGCCCGGCTTGAAGCGGCGGAGCAGGGCGCGCGCCGTACGCTGCGCCTCGGCGTGAAGTTCCGCATAGGTCCACTGGCGCCGCGCCGCGGGGTCGGGGACGCCCGCAATCAGCGCGAGCCGGTCCGGCGCCGACCGTGCGGCCTGCTCCAGCAGCTGGCCGAGCGTGACGTCGCGGACGGTGGTGGAAACACCCGCGACGTGAGATTCCTTCAAGGCCATTGTCTCTCCCATGGGTCTTTGCCGCTATGATGCCAATTTGCGGCAATTGACCGGACTATGGCATCCGCCGTTTGTGTTTTGCAGCCGGGTTCCGAAAGAAAATTTGCGGTTTTGCCAGCCTCGTCGGTCGCTTGTGAAAAGCGGCCGGCCTGTTCCCTGGGTAACAGCGTCCGGCTCTGAAAGGCGGCATTCTCCTGATCACGAACAGAGGACGCGATGGTCGCGCCCAGCACCCCAAGGAGAATTGCCATGACGACCCAGATCGAACGCTTCGCTGCCCGCAATGAACTCGCCGAAAACGAGCTTGATATCGTGTCGGGCGGCGTGCGCCATGAAATCACGCGCGAAGAATGGGAACGCCGGGCCGCGACCAACACGTTCGACAAGCCGGATGCCAAGAAGAGATAACTGCGCGGAATGTCTGATTTGGAGGCCCGGACGCCCCGTCCGGGCCTTTGCGTTTTCGCCCTCGGCTGATCCGGCCGCCATCGTGTTAGGATGACGCGCGACGTGTGTCACACCGAGGGGACGGCCGCCATGAGCTTATTGAACAATCCATTCGACCCCGCCCGCGAGGCGGCGCTGGTGACGGGCGCCGGCAACGGCATTGGCCGGGCCATCGCGCAGGCGCTGGTCGGCGAGGGCGTGCGGACCGTATTCGCCGATATCAGCGAGGAGCGGGTCGTGGCTGCGATCAAGGCTTCGCCGCGGCCGGAACTGGCCGTGCCGTGGGTCGGTGATCTCGCCAACGCCGCCGCGCGCGAAACGCTACTGAAGGACGCGCAGTCCGCCGTCGGGCGGGTGACCCATTTCGTGCACAGCGCCTCGCCGCCGCGGCGGGAGGCCGATCATGCCATGGCCGTCAGCACCGAGATTTGGGCGCAGATGCATGCGGTCAATCTCGAGGCCGGCTTTCACCTTTCGCGCGAACTGGCGCGGGGGCTGATCGCGGCGAAACAGCCCGGCTCGTTCCTACTGCTGACCTCGCTGCACTCAGGCACGCCGCGCAATCTGCCGCATTATTCGACCGCCAAGGCCGGGATGGCGATGCTGGTGAAGGAGCTCGCCAAAACGTTCGGTCGCTACGGTATCCGCGTTAACGCGCTGGTGCCCGGCGCGATTGCGGCCGGCGGTTTTGTTGCCGACCCGTCGCTGGCAAAACACATTCCGCTCGGCCGTCTCGGGGAAGCCGGCGACCTCGCGCCGCTGGCGCTGGCGGTGCTCTCGAACCGGGTATCGGCCTATGTCACGGGATCGGCGATCACGATCGACGGCGGCCTGTCGCTGACCAACTGGTTCGAACCGCCGGAGCTCGGAGAAATCTGAGGCGGAACCCGGATGAGGGGTGCCCGGCGTGGAACGAGCGGGCCGGTTCGGCGGTTCTCACAACAGGCCGCAGCCCTGCAGGGGAACCGGTTGCTGCGGCGCCAACCTCAGGGAGCGCGACATGACATCCGAGATGCAAATCCACACCATCGCGCGGCAGATGCTCGAAAAGCACGGCCCGGCGGCGATCGCCCAGGCGGCGCAGAACGCCGTCGCCTGCGAGCGCAAGGGCGAGGCCGAGGAGGCCAGCGAGTGGCGCCATATCGAGGACGCTATGAAGATGATGCGGGGACCGCATCAGAGCTGAAGGTCGCCCCGGCGTCCGGTCCCGGAGGATGACGGCAGTGAACCCTTTTCCATTGGCCGCGACCAAAGGGCATGGAAAACATAGCTCAATACATCGGCGTGACGCTGATACTCGGCGTCTTCGTCTGGGGCATGATCGGCTTCTATCGCGGCCTGTCGATGCCTGGGAATGAGCATCGTCTGGATCGCACGGGCGATACCTGGTTGAGCTGAACCCGGTGCTGCTGACGCCGGCTCGCGCGCACCCGGCGGTCGTGCTAGCCTGCCGCCACCATGACCCATCGCATTCTGGTCCTCTACGGCTCCTATCGCTCTGACCGCATGGGCATCCGTCTCGCCCAGTTCATCGTCGAAGGCCTGCGCGGCCGCGGCGACGATGTCGAGCTGATCGACGCCAAGGCGGTCGGCCTGCCAATGCTGGACCGGATGTACAAGGAGCATCCGAAAGGCCAGGCGCCGGCGGTGCTCGAAGAGCTCGCGGGAAAGATCCGCGGTGCCGATGGCTTTGTCTTCATCACCGGCGAATACAATTGGGGCATGCAGCCCGGCCTGAAAAACCTCACCGACCATTTTCTCGAAGAGTGGTTCTGGCGCCCGGCCGCCATCGTCAGCTATTCGGCCGGCCGTCTCTCCGGCGCCCGCGCCGCGACCGCCTGGCACGGCACGCTCTCCGAGATGGGCATGGTGGTGATCTCTTCCACGATCGGGGTCGGGCCGATCGCGCAAACCCTCACCGACGACGGCAGGCCGACCGGCGAGGCCGGCAAGGCGCTGGAGCGGGCGTTCCCCCGCTTTGCGGATGATCTGGCGTGGTGGGTGGAAGCGGCCAAGGCGCAGCGGGCGAAGCAGGCGCCGCCGTATTGAGCGGCTAAGTCAGATGGCAGCAGCGGCTGCCGCGCCATGCTTGGCGTACCATTTCGGCCCCGGGCCGCGCATGTAATGCCGCTCGGGCCGGTAGCTGTCGAATGCGCGGTTGACCAGGCGATGCCAGCCCGTGACGATCCGGTCGAGGCGGCGGAGCAGCGGCAGGGTGATTGGCGCGGTGCTCATGACAATGCTCAGTTCGGCTTGCCGAGAACGGACGAGAAAGAGATTTCGAAGATCTCGTCGTCGAAATCGTCGCTGACATGCACGACCCAGTCGCGCCAGTCTTCCGCGCTTTTCTCCATGATCAGCGATCGCACCACGCAGGCGGCGCGGTCGCGCGCTTCGGCGAGGTTGCTCACGACCGCGCCGAACTGATCGACGCGAACTTCGCGGGAACTGGAGCAGTGGAAATAGACCTGGGCCATCGTGGTCTCCTTCACAAAGCGAATCGAATCTGTGTCTCAAAAATAACAGCGGCGGATTCCGCTGGATATTCCGGTAGAATCCCGACGGGGATTTACGGGCATGTCCCGCAACGTGACAGCAAACCTACCGGGACGAATCATGCCCTTCCGTGATTCACATCACTCTGATTCTGTTAACGTTCGATTAACCAAACTCACGCAGGATTTCCGCCATTGGATCGCAGCGGAACCGGACCCGAGCCGGCAGTTGCAAGAGAGGCCGGTGGCGTAACGCCCGCCGGCCTTTTCTCTTGGTGGCACGTGATTGAATTCCGGTTCGAGCTTCAAGCAAGCGTGATTGCCAATCCCCTCCAGAGATTCGCTCACGCAGGGAAGACGGCGGCGTAGCGGAGGAGCAGGCGATGACTTACGCCCGCGAATTGCGCGCAAAGGTCATGCTGATCTCGGAACGCGTCTTGCTGACGTTGGAGAGGATCTCGCCCATCAGCTTCAGGTTGGCCATCATCTCCTGGCTCAAGAAGCCACCCGACACGCGTTCGAGCTGTTCGGGGGCAAGCTCCTGCACCTTTGTTTCGTGATCACACGTCATGGCGTTCTCCTTGCGGGTTGACGTAGGGGATTGCATCCACGTGCGGCAGCCTCGTCCAGGAGCGCGGGCTCGGCCGTGATCCCGATCACGTTGTGGAAAATCGCCTCGGCCTTCGGCCTTCGTCCGTTGGGCTACGCCGGGACCGGTCGCTCGCCATGACGATTTTTTGACGTCAGGAGTGCATCGCAAGGGATCGCTGTGCGGATGTTCGCGTCGCCTTCTTTCGGGTAGCATCGGCGCACGAGCCAACACCCAGAAGCGTGGCGTTGAGCGGAATTGCGGACAAGGTGTCGGTCTACGAGATATCCCGATTACGATTGGCCACACGGAGAAGCAGCCATGAACAAGCCCGTGCCCGTCAACCCGCCCGAACTGCGTTCGACCTTCGTTGCGGCATCGTCGATGCCCTGGCAGCCAACGGACTTCGACGGAATTCAGATGAAGATCCTCTACAGGGACGACGAAGGGCGCTCGACCATCCTGTTCAAGATGGCGCCCGGCGCGGTCGTGCCGCTGCACGAGCACACCGCGCTCGAACAGACTTTTATGCTCGAAGGATCGCTGGAAGATGCGGAGGGCAGCTGCGGCGCGGGTGACTTCGTGTGGCGGCCGGGCGGCAACATCCATGTCGCGCATTCGCCCAACGGGGCGACTTTTATCTCCGTTTTCAATCGGCCGAACCGCTTTTTCGATGGCAGCAAGTTTTTCACATCGGACGAGCGCAAGTAGGAAGTAGGGTGGGCAAAGCCAACGGGTCGCGCGAATGCGCGCCCGATGACAGGCTCCGCGTGCCCACCATTCTTGTTGCGCCTGAGATGGTGGGCACGGCGCTGCGCGCCTTTGCCCACCCTACGCGCGGTTGACCCGACAAGCGGCGGATCGCACCCCCGGCCAATCCGGTCGACATCTCCCATCCTGTGACCCAATCACCACACCCAACGGAATTGCGCTGGCGGGGCCGGGTCTGACGTTTTCCGGCCCCGGTTCCGCCCCGATTGGATTCGGACGATAGGCCGTGCTGGTTTTCGGCTTGGGCTGGGGCGCAAGTTGGGGATCGCAACATGTCCATCGACCGCGCTGCTACTTCGTACGTCGACATCGGAACGAACTGCACTCAACGCCAGGCGCCGCCTTGGATGCCGGCCGTGGGGAAGGTCATTCGGCTGCTGGCCGTTGGCGTGGCAGCGGCATCGCTGGCGGCATGTTCCCAGACCACGGGCGTCAGCCCGAAATCCGAATTGCGCGCCAGCCGGGTGGCATCGCTGGACCACGATCGAACGTCGTCCCCCATGATCAAGAGGCGCGTGGCAGCGACAAGAAAGTACACCCGGCTCGCGTCGCGCAAAGATGCAGGCAAACCCAAGACGACGGCCTCGCATGGGGTGGCGAGCTTCTACACCGAGGGCACCAAGACCGCGAGCGGTGAAAGATTCAACACGATGGACATGACCGCGGCGCATCCGACATTGCCGTTCGGCACCAAGCTGCGCGTGACGGATGTCTCGAGCGGCAAGTCCGTCACGGTGCGGGTCAATGACCGCGGTCCCTACGTTCCGGGGCGTGTCGTCGACGTTTCCTATTCCGCGGCGGACGCGCTCGGAATGGTCGGAAAAGGCCTCACCAATGTCAAACTCGACGTGGTGCAGTAGGGGGCGGGAACAGGCTGTCGCTGCACGTCAATCGAGCAGCAGACGGCCGACAGGCTCGATGCCGGCGGCGCTTCCGCTTCGGACCACCACGATCTCGCCGCTTGCCGGCGAGATCGTGGTGAGGGCCAGGATGTTCGCGCCGTGCGTCACGACCAGAAGGTTTCCACGGCCGGTCCATTTGCCGATCACCGCGCGGGCACCGGCGGTCAAGGCCTCGGTCCGATCGCGCAGCACGACCACATTGCCGAATGTCGGCGCGGCTTCGACCGGTCCCAGTTCCAGCAGGGTTGCCGTGTCCATGCAGCGACACCATGGCGAGGCGAGGATTTGATCGACTGCGATCCCTTCCGACTTGAGCCGCGCGCCGATCCTTTTGGCGTCGGCGCGGCCCTTGGCGCTGAGATTGCGCTGGGTGGCGCAGTCATCGACCCGGAAGCCCGGCGGATCGCCGACGCCCCCCGGCGCATCGGCATGGCGCATCAGCGCGACATGCCCGCCCGCGCGCAAGGCGGACCAGGCGGCGTCGTCGGCGCGCGCGGTCTCCGCCGCGGCGGCAAAGCCGAGGAGGAGGGCGACGACGGCGAAACGTTTGCGGCGCATGGCGGCTACCTTCTCAAAGATAAGCGATCAGACGCCCGGCACAGACGACGCCGAGCCACAGCAGCAGCGACACCAGCGCGGTAACCTTGGCGCCGGCGGGGGCCTCATCGTGCCAGAGCGCCACGCGTCGCCACGGACCGGCATGGGCGATCACGACGTTGACCAGGGCGGCGGCGATCAGCAACAGCTTGGCCTGGAACGCCGGGTTGCGCACCACGTGCGAAGCATCAGCGCTGAACAACAGGAAGCCCATGCTGACCGCCAGCACAAAACCGATGCGCGACAACGGCAGCAGCAACTTCGCCATCGGCGCGATCGGGATTGCGCGCCCCCATCCGAGCAGGCGCAAATCGAGTGCCAGGATCGATCCCACCAGTACGACGAAGCCGAGGATGTGCAGGATTTCGACCGCGGGATAAAGCGCGGGCGACGAGCGCATCAGATGACCCAGCGCGCTTTCCTGCAAGGCAAGGAAGATCGACGCGGCGGGTTGCTGTTCCACGCGGGCTTACCGCAATTCGATGCGCTTGCCGTCGAGAACGACGTATTCGATGCGCGCTTCGTCCGGCTTGCTGGTATGGGGATAGCCGAACACGGTGCAGGTCTTGCCGGGCGCGATCATGTCCGACGTGATGCCGCGCGCCTGCATGCGCGAAGGCGGCGCCAGCACGAAGTGCCAGTGCTTGCCACCATCCTCCATCTCGATCTCGCAGTGCGGGTTCTCGAAGGTCGACTTCAGGATCTTGCCGGTCACGGTGAACGACTTCGAGGTGTCGTATCCGCCCCAGCCGTGATGGGCGGCCGCAGCGCCCGGCGCAAGGGCAGCCGCCAGCGAGAGGAACAGGCGTCGGGTGATTGTTGTCATGACGGCCTCTGCACGATGGAGGACGACACCGATCCGTGCCGGATCATAGCGGGTTTTGCGTGACCATTCAAATGATCCGGCATAATGCACGCCGCCATCAGGGCGCCCGAGGAGGCAACGATTGAGCCCGTCAAAGGTTCTATACGAGATGTTCGAGAAGTGCCGTCCGGTTGATTGCCGCGGCAGAGCGGCAAAGCCACAGGGAGACCGGCGGTGCGCAGGATTGAGGATCAAAGTTTTCTGCTGTTGTTGCTCGTGGTCAGCATCGCGTTTGGCTGGATTCTGAAACCATTTTACGGCGCCATTCTCTGGGCCACCGCCGCCGCCGTCATTTTTGCGCCGCTCAATCGAAAGCTGCTGGTCAGGACGGGCGAGAGACCAGGGATCGCTGCCCTGGTTACGGTCCTGATCATCATCGCAATGGTCATTTTACCTCTGGCGATGATCGCGGCCTCTCTGACTCAGGAAGCCTCCAACCTTTACGCCAAGGTCCAGTCCGGAGAGTACGACTTCGCCCGCTACATTCAGCGGATATTCGATGCACTACCGGCCTGGGCCACAGGTCTGCTTGATCGCTTCAACCTGAACAATCTCCCGGCCGTTCGCGACTGGCTGGCATCCGGCGCGATGAAGGGTGGACAGGTCCTGGCGCCTCAGGCGCTCAGCATCGGCATGAACACTTTCGACTTCCTGATTGGCCTCGGCATCATGCTGTATCTTTTGTTTTTTCTGTTGCGTGACGGCAAAGCGCTGGCTGAACGGATCAAGCGGATCGTTCCCCTTCGCGCCGATCAAAAGGCGGCACTCTTCGGCAGATTCGCCGATGTCGTCCGCGCGACGGTGAAAGGCGGCATCCTGGTTGCCATCGCCCAGGGCACGCTTGGCGGGTTGGCGTTCTGGTTTCTGGGGATTCACGCGCCGCTGTTGTGGGCGGTGTTGATGGCCTTCCTGTCCCTCCTGCCGGCCATCGGATCCGGCCTGGTCTGGGTGCCCGTTGCAATCTACCTGTTGGCTAGCGGCGCCGTGTGGCAGGGCGCTGCCCTGATTGTGTACGGGGTGCTCGTCATTGGACTGGTGGACAATCTTCTCCGTCCGTTCCTGATCGGGAAAGACGCCAAGCTGCCGGACTATGTCGTGCTGATTTCCACGCTGGGCGGCATTGAAGTGTTCGGCTTGAACGGCTTTGTGATCGGCCCGGTGATTGCCGCGATGTTCATGGTGACCTGGGAGAGTTTCTCCGCCTCCCGGAAGGGAAACGACGCCGGGGCTACGGGCTAACTCGCCAATTGGCCGCTTGCTGGCTGCTGTCACCGTTCTGTCATGGTTCTTGCTTGGCAGCATTACAAGCTATGGAGAATTTTATCGGTAGTGGAACCGTCAATCCGTCGACCTCAGTTCTTGAGGCTATATCGGCCCGGATATATCGATGTTTTGGATATATTGGATTGGATATATCGGGAACAGCGTGCGAGTACCCAAAGGTTCCCGTGAATAGAATATTAGGATCAACCCGCGATGGAAAGTTCCATCGGCGCACTTGTCGATGCAACTTAAGGTTTTTTTAAAGCGCTCTCCCTCAAATCGCGGACAGTCGTCTACACAACCAGACCGATCTCGCGTCGGTCTGTCGCCGCCGGCATTGCATCGCGTGATGACGCCGGGTCGCGGACACTGTCCTGGAGTCGCAATTCATGAACATCCCTGCAGCGCTCATCTCCGCAGGTCTGGGCGCAGCATTCCTGGCGGCGGAACTAACCTTCTATTATCGGCCTGCCTGGATCAATCCCGACTACGCGTTGGGCTTGATCTTCTCCATGAGCCATTCGAAAGCGCGCACCGCAGTCTCGCGTTTGCTGATCAACCCGCAGTCGGCGGAATTCAGTACGCTGCGCTCGGCGGAGGAAAACGCCGCCAAGTATATTTGCGGGGCCGTCAAGGCCAAGGATAAATCCGGAAAATATGTCGACTTCCGCAACTTCGTTTACACCGTGGCGACGGACTCTGCCCGCATCGATGACGATGGTTTGATCTCGCATAGGCACGGCGCGTTCAGGGCTTGCCCGATCTCGCCGGAAGACAAGGCGTCGCCCAACGGGCAATCGATGGTGAAAACCATTGAGAAGGTCGTCCCGTCCGTCGTCTCCTCGGCCATGTCGACCATCGGGACAGAAATGCCGTCGGGAGGCGGGTCCGGAGGGTCACTGGAACAACAGGTTGGCCACATGGCCAACCAGATGACGGGAGGCCCGCTGCCGGGAAGTTCGTCGGGCTCGGGAAGCTTTTCCGGTTCCGCAAGCTCTTCCGGCCCGGCCTCAAATTCCGGTTCGGCCTCAAAGTCCGGTTCGGCGGGACAACAGGCCAAGTCGTCCCCCAACGCCGTGCTCGACAGCGAGAGCGGCTGGAGCAGCGACCGGCCGCCGGACGCATGGCCGATATTTCCGCTGGATCACCCGCTGGCGCGGTCGGCGTCGAAACGGACCACGGGCCAGGCGCTCGCGCTCGCAAAAAAGATCGAGGAGCGCTGGGAGCAAGCGAAATCCGGTAACGCGAAGGCCCGTCCTTCATCCGACGAGATCCAGGAAGCCTGCCGCGCGCTGCTTACGATCAGTCCGAAAGACAGCAAGTTTCCGAAGGCGTGGGCTGCCTTCGTGCGCTTACGAAAAATCGACCGCGAGGCAGCTTGACGTTACCTGCATGCTACGTCCGGCTTGCGGACAATTCCTTGCCGCGTTCGGCCAGTTTCACCATCACCTGCAGGGCCTGATTGGTCGGCGTGGGAATGCCGAGTTCAGCGCCCTTGCGCACCACGTAGCCGTTGAGAAAGTCGATCTCGCTGGGCTTGCCGCGCGCCAGATCCTGCGCGGTGGAGGACATCTGGTTCGGCATGTTGGCGGGGATCTTCATGATGTGCCCGGTGATGTCGTCGGGGATCGCGACCCCGCTGGCGCGGGCGACCGCGATCGCCTCCTGCACCGCGCGGGCGACGACATCCCTGACGCCATCGACTTCCAGCATCGGTCCGTAGGAAATGCCGGCCACGGCGGACAGCGCGTTGAAGGCGCAGTTGATGATCAGCTTGCTCCACAGCGTGACTTCGATGTCGTCCGATATCGTAACGCCGACACCGGCGGCTCGCAGTGTTTGCGCCAGCGCTTCGCTGGCGGCCGAGGCGCCGATCGCAAGATCGCCGCCGCCGTGATGCCTGACATGGCCGGGTCCGGCCATCTCGCTGCCGACATAGACGACGACGGGAATGACGGCGTGGCCGATGATGGCGGCGAGGCGCGGCGCGTTGTCGACGCCGTTCTGCAGGCTGAGCACGGAGGTCTCCGGCCGCAAGCGACCGGTCAGCGACCGCCCGGCATGCTCGGTATCGGCCGACTTGACACACACCAGCACCAGATCCGGCGAGGCGAGGGCGCCTGCGTCGGTCGCGGCTTTGGCCGGCAAATGTCCCTTGAACGTCTTGGTGTCGAGCAGCAGGCCGTTTGCGTTGATGGCGTCGACATGCGGCTGCCGGCCGATGAACGTCACCTGATGTCCGGCCCGCAGCAGCAATCCTCCATAGTAGCAACCGACCGCTCCGGCGCCGACGACCGCGACTTGCATGCTGTCCTAACCCTTGAAGGTGGGCTGGAGTGGATGCACGTAATCCTTAAAGCTGTCAAAGCCCTTCCATACCGGCTCGGGCGCCTCATATCCGGCGCGAGGTGCGTAAACCGAGGGATCGTTGAGCTGCATGTCCGGGATGTAGCGCGGACAATTCAGAAAGATCACGCGCGCGGCGACCCGGACGATCAACTGAGCGCCGATGGTGCTGGCGAGCAGCGGATCTTCGCGGCTGACGGTTGCCGTACCGTTGACCCGCAGGCGCTGCGGCCTGCCATGCATGGCAATGAACAACAGGCCGACATCGGCGTTCACCAGAATATTGCCGAGGCTCTTGAACATGCCATTGCCGTCGTAATCGGGGAAGGCGAGTTCGGACGGCCCGGTGACGGTCACGAAGCCCGGCATGCCGCCCTTGAACGAGCAATCGGGCCGGCCCTCGGCGTCGGCGGTCGCCAGGAAGAAGTACGGCTGGTTCTCGATGAACACCCGGTCGTCAGGTGTGAATTCCTCGCGGGAAAATTCCTCCAGACGATCGGAAATCCGGCGGCTGTCGAACTGGTCCTGCAGCCGGCGATTGCCCTCGTGAAACATGACGGTATCGGTCATCGCTTGCCTCCTCGGTCACAGGGCGGACGGGCAGTTGCTTACAGCAGCTTTGCCAGCACCGCGACCAGCTCGGCCTGCCGATGCACGCCGGTCTTGGCGAAGATGCTCTTGAGCTGGCTCCGCGCGGTCTCCTTTCCGATCCCGAATTGATCGGCGACGTTTTCCAGGGACTCGCCGCGCGCCAGCTGGGTCGCGAGCCTGGCTTCCGCCTGGGTCAGGCGAAACACCGTACGCAAGTTCGTTTCCGGCGTTGGAGATCGGCTATCGGGATCGATCAGAATGACCATGGCCTGGCAATCCGCCAGCGCATTGGCGGTCGAATTGGAAAGTCGCGCCGGGTACGCAAGCAGCGGCCGGCCGGTCGCACGAGGCAGCGCGACCGGCGCGGAAAGTCCGCCGGTCGGACGCCACAGCAAATCGTGAAGGGCGCGGTTCAGGGCCGTCGTCGCCCGAATGTCCTTGGCGGTCAGCTGGCCCTTTACGATCCTGATATCATCCACCAGAAGGCGTTCGGCCGGGGCATTGGCCTTGAATACATGGCCATGGCGGTTGATCAGGACCACCGCCGTGCCGCTCATTTCAAATGCTTCCAGCGCGCCTGACGCGGCCGAAGCGCTGAGCGCGCGGGCGATCGCGGCGCCGGTCGAAAGACGGCTCGATATCCGCGCCAGTTCGTCCTTCTCGTCCGCCGAAAACGGCCCCTGATCGATCGTGCGCTGCAGTGCCACCGCCCACAGGTCCTCGCCGCAGGCAACCTTGACACCGGCGTACCAGCGCAGGCCATGCGGGCCGAGGAACTCCTGGTAGTACGGATGTTTGGCAATCTCATCGGCGCTATGGCCGTCGAAATCGTCAGCGACCCCGCGCTGCGTCAGGGTCGGGACGGTGCGCATGCGCTCGTCCTGCGAGTGCCAGCCATCCCGGAAATAGTCCTCCATCACTCTGGAGACACTTTCGGTATAGGGAACGTTGGGAAGGGCATCGCCCGACAGGGGCAGCATGACGGCGCCAAAGCTCCCGGTGGCCGCGGCCACGGAAGTGAGCGCCTGGACCCAGCGCGCGGGATCAAGGCCAGCCTCGGCAAATTCCTGTTCGGCGGGGCCGAAATTCCACGCTGGCAAGGGTTCTCCCGATCGCAAGCTAGAATCTGAAGCTGCTCAGAAATTACGCCGGGGTCGCTGGGAAGGCAATAACAAGCCCAAGTTTGAGCGGATGCCTAGGCGCTACCCAGGATTTCCGACAGCGCCGACAACAACCGGTCGGTTTGCCCATCGGTGCCGACGGTTATCCGCAGATAGTCGGATATCCGGGGCGCGGCGAAATGGCGGACGATCACCGCGCGCTGGCGCAGCGCTGCGGCCAGCGCCGCGCCCTGATGCGCCGGATGGCGTGCGAACAGGAAGTTGGCGGAGGACGGCAGCACCTCGAAGCCAAGCCGGGCCAGGCCCTGGTTAAGCCGCTCGCGGCCTGCGATCACGCTGGCGCGGCTCTTCTGAAACCAGGCTTCGTCCTCCAATGCGGCGATGGCGCCGGCCTGGGCGGGGCGGCCGAGCGGATAGGAGTTGAAGCTGTCCTTTACCCGCGTCAGCGCTTCGATCAGGCCAGCGTCGCCGATCGCATAGCCGACGCGCAAGCCGGCGAGCGCCCGCGATTTCGACATGGTTTGAACGACCAGCAGGTTCGGGTGCGAAGCGACCAGCGGGATCGCGGTCTCGGCGCCGAAATCGACATAGGCCTCGTCGATGACAACGGGCTTGTCGGGGTGTTGCTCAAGCAGGGAAGCGATCTCGGCCCGCGACAGCGCCACCCCGGTCGGCGCATTCGGATTGGGCACGATGATCGCGCCGGCGGTGCGGCGATAATCGGCGAGCCGGATCCGCATCGCATCATCGAGCGGCACGGCCTCATAGGCGATGCCGAACAGGCGGCAATAGACCGGGTAGAAGCTGTAGGTGATGTCGGGGAATAGCAGCGGCGCATCGTGCTTCAGGAGGGCAGCGAAGGCGTGGGCCAGCACCTCGTCCGAGCCGTTGCCGACGAACACCTGCTCGGGGCGTACCTTGTGGTAGGCGGCGAGCGCCGCGCACAGCGCGGACGCCTGCGGATCCGGATAGAGGCGCAAGCTATCGGCGGCCTCGCCACGGATGGCTTCCAGCACGCGCGGGGAAGGGCCCAGCGGGCTTTCATTGGTGTTGAGCTTGACCAGATCCGCGATGCGGGGCTGTTCGCCCGGCACATAGGGTTTCAGGTCGTGCGTCAGGCGGCTCCAGAAACGGCTCATGTCTTCTCCAGCGAGTACGGCGGATTCCGCCGTCTTTGGAGTAGCACAACAGCGGGGCGATAGGCATCCGCTGCCCCACCTCTTCCGCATGCGGAAGAGGTGGGCGGCCGTCATTCGATCCCTATGTCGGGCTCACTTCAAATTGGCGAACATCTGCCTGACTTCGAGGATCTGTTCGTACTGCTCCTTGGTCACCTGCACGCGTTTCTTGCCGCCCGACACGGCGTTGAGGTCCTTGTCGGAGAGTGCATCGATCTTGGCATTCACAGCTTTGTCGGCGTTCATGGCAGTTCTCCCTGTGGCAGGGGGTGCGCGACCACCGCGTCCCGCTCTGTGATCTGGAGCATGCCTCGCGCCCGACGCGAGTTCCGTGATTCGCGTCACGCCTAATCGGGTGAGGCTTGAACCTGCGATCCGCCGAAAGCGACCGCCTCGAACCGCCGCTTCGGGTGGACGAGCATCTCCGCGCTCTCGACAATCCGCATTTCCTCGGTGCCGCGCTCCGCGGTGCGCCCTAGCACGGCTGATATGGCCGACGCCGCGTGGCTGAGCGCTTCCGGTGTGGCTTTGTTCTGAACGCGCGCGGAGGTGAACAGTGCGGCGAACAGATCGCCGGTGCCATTCGGACTGATGGGCAGTTTCGGCGTGCGTACGCGCCAGGCGTTTGTCCGCTCGATGGCGACGGTTTCGATCTCGCCGTCGGGCGTATCAGGCAATTCGGCCGACGTGACCACGACCGTCGATGGGCCGCGCGCCATCAGCGCGCGCGCCGCTTCGATCATTTGATCCGATGTGGAGGCCTTCGCCCCGCATAGCCATTCGAACTCGAAATGATTTGGCGTGATGATGTCGGCGAGGCCGCACAGCCGGTCGCGCACCAGCGGCGGGATGTCGGCTTTCACGAACAGGCCGCGGTCGCGGTCGCCGAGCACGGGATCGCAGACATAGCTGAGGGCCGGGTTGCGGGCCCTGGCGCGCGCGACGAAGTCGGCGACGACGGCGGCAATGTCAGCCGAGCCGAGATAGCCCGACAGGATCATCTGACAGGTGTCGACCGCCCCGCGCTCCTCGATCCCGAGCAGGAGATCAGCGACCAATTGAGCCTCCAGCACCCGGCCGCGGATGGTTGGATAGCCCGGCCGGTTGCTCAGCAACGTCGTCGGCACCGCAATGACGTCGATGCCATGCATCTGCATCGGAAACACCGCGGCAGAGTTGCCGACGTGGCCGTAAGCGACCTGGGACTGGATGGAGATGACGGTCATGACGGCGAATGTAGCCCGGATGGAGCGCAGCGCAATCTAAGCCACATACAAAACTGTCGTCACCCGCGAAAGCGGGTGATCCAGTACGCCGCGGCTTATCGGCTCTATCACTGATGTCTCTGGAATACTGGATCACCCGCTTTCGCGGGTAATGACAGCTGAATGTGCGTTAGCGAGCGGGACGTTGTAGGAGTAACGCAGCGCAATCCGCCGTTTCGCATCAACCAAAGGCGGCGGATTACGCTTCGCTCCAATCCGCCCTACACACCACTTAAAACACCGGCTCGCCGATCGCCACTTCGCTGCGCGGGCCGAGGACGATGACGCTGCCTTCGGCGTCCTTTGCGCCCAGGATCAAGAGTTCGGAGGTGAAGCCCGCGATGTTCTTCGCACCCAGATTGCAGACGCAGACGACCAGCGAGCCGAGCAGGGCTGCGGGCTCATAGTTCGTGATCTGCGCGCTCGACCACATGATCCTGTCCGCGCCGACGTCGACGCCGACCTTGTAGGACGGATTGCGCGCGCGGGGAAACGGCTGGACGTCCACGACCTTGCCGATCCGGATGTCGAGGCGGGCGAAATCGTCGTAGGTGGCCTGGGGTTTTAGAGGGGACATGTCTTGCGTATGGCATATTAGCGATGTCACCGGAAGTGAGTTGAGCAAAGCATCTTGCTGATAGACGTCTGGCGCAAGGCGGCGAGGTCGCGCGGATCGGCCGAAGGTGTCATCCGCCGTTTCGTATCAGTCAAGGCGGCGGATTACGCCTGCGGCTCAATCGGTCGTACCGACTTCTTCGATATCCTGATCGATACAGAGCCGCGGCGCATGTCGGTAATCCCTGACGATCTGAGAAAGGCGCGCCGCTGGACGAAACCCTCATCGGGGTCCGCGGTAATACAGCCATCCTGCAGCTCATCGTCGAGGAATACGCTGACATCATAACCGTCCGCGATCAGCGCCAGATGATTGCGGTAGCCGGGATCGAACATGACAGACGATATGCGGCCAAGGAAATGCTGTTGTACAAAGCGGCGGAGTTCAAATGCGTCCGCGGTCATCACGCGTAACTCCAAATCGATGCGTGATGCTGGCTGAACAATGCGCATGTCCCGGATTTGTTCCTCCGGAATCTCTCCCGTTAAGCTGTCGTCCCTGCGTACGCAGGGACGACGCGCAGCGGGCTACTTGCTCATTAGAGGTTGCACAGGGTCCGGTTCTGCGGAAAATTGCAGGCGATCTCGCAACTCGCGATATCTGTCACGGGCACCGGTAAACAATGACTACCAACATTTCCATCTTCGACGGCCATAACGATGTTCTGCTGCGTCTCTACAAGTCTAAATCCAGCGATGTGGTGTCCGATTTCCTTGACGGCGAAGACGCCGGCCATATCGACCTGAAAAAGGCCAGGGCCGGAGCGTTCGTCGGCGGTCTGTTCGCGATGTACTCGCCATCGCCAGGCAACTTTGCGTCGCTCAGCAAGCAGATGACGGGCGGCCGTTATGCGGTGCCGCTTCCTGATCCGCTGCCCATCGAAGAGGCACGGAAATCCGTCGCCGGTGAGCTGGCGATCCTGATGCGGGTTGTCAGGGGATCGCAGGGCGCCGTCGCGCTTTGCAAGACGACCGCGGAGATCCATTCGGCGATCGCGCGCGGAGCGCTGGCGGTGGTGCTTCATCTCGAAGGCGCCGAAGCCATCGACGGTGATCTGCATTTTCTGGAGGTGCTGTACGCGGCGGGCCTGCGCTCGCTGGGACCGGTCTGGAGCCGGAACAACATTTTTGGTCATGGCGTCCCGTTCCAGTTTCCCGGCGGACCGGATACCGGCGACGGGCTGACCGTATCAGGTGAAAAGCTCGTCAGCGCCTGCAACGAAATGAAGATCCTCGTCGACCTCTCGCACATCACCGAAAAGGGCTTTTGGGATGTCGCGCGCCTCTCCAAAGCGCCGCTGGTCGCGACGCATTCCAACGCGCATGCGCTGTGCCCTTCGCCGAGAAACCTGACCGACCGGCAACTGGCCGCGATCCGCGATTCCGCAGGCATGGTCGGTCTCAACTTCGCGACCTGCTTTCTTCGCCCTGACGGCAGCATGGCCGCGGATACGGATGTCGAACTGATGGTGCGTCAGCTCGACTATCTCATCGACAAGCTCGGCGAGGACCATGTCGGATTTGGATCGGATTTCGACGGCGCAACCGTGCCGGCGAAAATCGGCTCGGCGGCCGGGCTGCCCGTTCTGATCGAGGCTCTCCGGCAAAGTGGATATTCCGAACGGCTGCTGAAGAAGCTGGGCTCGACCAATTGGCTCAATCTGCTCGAGCGCACGATTGGCTGAAACCGGGAGTCGTCGCTCCCGTGGCGACCGCGCCTGCTGCGGCAAATTCGGGGTACTCCGAAAGAGCGCCGTTCGCGCTTCGGAATGCAGACCTTCTTCACGCAAACCGGTGGGGCGCCGGCGGGCGTGAACTTCACTTCGGGGGCGGACTGGTGTTTCCAGTTCGCGAACCGCCCCACGATCCGTTGTTCGAGATCGGGGTGATAAAATCCCTGTGCAGGGCGGTTGGTCTGCTGGCGCCATCGAACAACACGGTAACGCCCGTGTTGCTATGGCTCACCTCGACAACGATCCCAGTTTGCCCGGCCAGTTCCGGGCATCGAACGGCTCCCAGCTCACTCATCTTAAAACGAGTGCCGGCAACCAATCTGGTGGTTTCCTGATCCATCCCTGAAGCTATTCAATAGTGAAAAGGTCTTTCCGGCTAAAATGCAATGATACCAACTGGTTATAATAATTAATTGCGCGACTCAGGTAGCGGGAATTTTAAATCGTTCCGGGTTTGGCCGTCTGTTCGATATCCGACATTACGGGCGGTGCCACATTCTACTGGGAACCCGAATGAAGCGAGCGGCGAAACCGGGAACTCAGGGCGCGTACGGTGCTAATCAATATTGGTCGCAGGCTGCGTTCGTTTGGTTCAAAGGGCGGGGCCTCAGCCCGCGCCTCTGACCGGTTGGCAGGTGAGGGCGCGCCTCTCATCCGAGAGGCGGCGCATTCATCATGCTTCGTCTTTGGGCACGTACTTGCCCGCGATGCATTTGTATCGCTGTAGTTTCCATTGGTGATACGGACCCTTCGCGAGCCATTCGGCAATGCCGATTTGCGCATTGACCATACAGGCGGTCATGGTGATGCCCGACTGGTCACTATTGGTGACGACTTTCTCGAGGCATAGCTGGCCGTTGCAGAGAACGGCGACGAGTGTAACGAGCATGGTGTCCTTCGTTGATAGGAAATTCCCGGTCAACTAACTCCATGCAGATTGCATGCCATGATTCTACATGCGCCGTACGCAGCCAAAGGCTTGCCCGGTAGTACTACGGGCGCGCGAATCCAAACGCCGCAAGCGCGCTACTCGGTGGGGGATGAGTGCAACGGGTCCGCGCAAGGCGCGGCTCACCTACTCTCTACGGGCTGCGAGGCGACCACGGCCATGACACTGACGATGGCGGTTTTTTGGCTTGCGGCCGCGCCGGAGCTGGTGCCGGCTTTTGCGTCTGGGCGACATTGCCCGGCTGCCGCGGACGCGGCAGTGGTGTTCCGGGCATCACCTTTGGCTCTTCAGGGATCATCTTTGGTTCTTCAGACATCGCCTTTGGCACTTCGGACATCGCCTTTGGCTCTTCGGGCAGCGTGTTTAACTCTGCAGCGCTGGCGATGATGCGGGCGAGTTGTTGCTGGCTTGCGTTGACGCGATCGGTCAGCGTCTGGCTTTCGCGTGCCATCTGGATCTGCGTCGCCCTGAGCTGGTCGATGACGCCGTTGTTGCGCGCGATTTCTTCCCGGCCCGCCGCCAATTGGCTTCTGAGATTTTCATTGTCGCGGACCAGTTGCTCTTGCGTCACCTTGTACTGCTCGAGGGATTGCCTCAAGGCAGCGAGATCGCGCGTCATCGGTTGCAGCTGCTGCTCCAGCCCGGCAGACGCGGCAACAGCGACAGGTGCGGCGTCTTTCGGTGCAGCGACTTGCGGCGCAGCGGCTTGCGGCGCGGCCTGTGCCAGAGCCATCGGAGCTGGGGGCGCCGTCGCGGCCGTATCAGGGGAGGATGGCCACCACCAGGCGACGAGACCAATGGCTGCTGCCAACAGGCAACCGGCGACAGCCACATGGCGCCAATCCGCCAATCGATGGCTCGTCGGCGGCAGAGGGTCAGGCGTCTTCACGCTGAGCGGCGGGGCCGAAGAACTAAATCCCGCCTCGCGCGCCAGGTTCGAAAGCTGCTCCTCCAGGCTCGCGATCTGCCCTTCGGCGAGCCTGTTGCTCATTGTGGAATCCATTTGGTGCTCCGTCTCACATGCAATGGCACCCGCCTGAAAGCGATCCGCACATCTGCGTTTTAACGCAGCCGAGGAGGCGGAACTATGTTCACGGCCGGAGAACTACGGAAGGAACTCTGACACTTTGCGAGCGCGCCGCATTCGTCAGCCAGCGGAGCTGCAGGCCAAAATTCCCGCGAACCTGTTCGGCGTCTCGTGCGACCAACGCGTGGTTCCGCATTCCATGATCACCATCATCCCATTACCGCATCACATTTTTGTGCGTTGCAGCAATGAACTATTGCGATGCAGCAAATGACAACCTAGATCCGTGTTCCAAGCCATCGAAGGAGAATTGCCGTGAAGAAGACTTCCCTGTCCGTCGCTGCCGCCGCCTTGCTCGCGATCACGGCCGCTGGCGGCGCTGTCGCAGCCGAGTTGCCGTCTTACGAAAAGGCAGGCTTGCCGGTCTCGGCCGTGCAGCTTCAGGTGATGGGCGCAGAAAACGTCCAGCAAGCATCGCCGGCCACCACGTCGGTCACGCCGGTTCAGCTCAGCGTCCTGACACCGCGGAGCAAGATCGCGACCGCACAAGGCCGCAGCGAAACCGTCGGCCGCGCCATTCAATAAGGACAGATGCTTGATCGGCGCTTCAACTGGCGCCGACGCACGAGCAGCTTGTCGCGTTTGCGAGAAGCCCGCGATGTCGTCGCGGGCTTTTTGTCGTGATGAGCGCGCACGACGGCGAAGCAACGTGTCGTTAGGAATTGATCCGCGCTGATTTGCGCGATTCCGATTCGTTCTTTGCGAACAAACTGGAGTCGGATGGAGAACAAAGCCGCCTGTTGCTCCGCTGACGACAGGCTCCGGCGTAATCCGCCGCCTTGGCTGGCCACTATTGGGACTTGCGCGTTTCCTTGTGCCCGCACCGCAGGCACTCGTAGGTCTGCCTCTCGCATTGGCCTGGAGTGATGCGGACCATGTGCATGTGGCACTTGGGGCAAAGCGGTCTTGACTGTTTTGGCATGCGTGTCGGGTAACATTCCGGACACAGCGGTACTTGTGAGCGCACGCCAAACTTTTGCTGAACTCCGCCAAAAGCGGCACAGCACCCCCGAGCAGGTTACCGCTGGCCCCATGCGACACGCGACAGCGTTCACCGCCTTTGTGTACTTATCGTACACAAATTTAAGCCGGGAATGCGCGATGGCAAATATCCTGAAACGTCGCGGTCGCGCGGTACCCGCATCGGAGGTTCGGCCGTCAGTACCTTGCCGCCGACTGCGCGGGTCGCCATCCTTCGACGGTCCCGCGCCGACACGCCGCGTCGGCCTGCACCCGGTGCGCTTACCCCTGTTGGGTCAGTTGCTGCATAATCTGCTGAAACATTTGGGCCGCATCGTTCTGACCACCCCCACCACCGTCCGTTCCTCCGCCTTTGATTTCCAGCACTTTGACCGCAATTAGGGGGAGCCGCATAAAGCCGCCAGATACCGCATCAAGCTCGCGCACATTCAGAACTTCGCTCGCGTCAACATTGGTCATCATAATTCCCCTTAAGCCAGCGGGATTGCTGGTGCGGCCACCTTTAGCGGTACCGTTCTCGTCGCGATGTGACGGCGATCACACTGCCAGCCCTCGCGACCGGCGAGCGCGGCAGTCCAGGCGCGACCGGGCAACGGCCCGCACCAACGCCCACGGTGGTGCACGAAATTTGATTTGCGCGCGAAGTGACGCAGCGAGCGGATCGGTCTACGCCTTCGCCTCAGCGCGCATCAGTCGGCGTCGGCGATCTGCCGCTCGTAGTCCGAGGCATTGGATTTATCCGTCATGACCTGCGGACAGCGAAAGCAGGCCTCTTTGCCTTCCTGACGAAACCAGCGGCAGGTGGATCTGATCTGGCACGCCGGAAGCGCGTTGACCACCACAGGGGTGCCCGCAACGATGCGTTCGGCCAGGCTGCAGGCGTTGCCTTTGAAGTGCTTGCAGCCGCCGCTGGCGCCGGCGCACGGCGCCGCAATTCTGAAAAGTTGCGTGGGCTTCGCCGGCCCTGCCAGCGCCAGCAGTTTTTCGGAAAGGGGCAGGGTCTCGGTGAGATAGCCGACCCTGTGATCTTCAGGGGTGCCTGTCACGACGCCAAAGACGCGCGCGCCATCCGCGGTTGCCTGGGCACTCGGGCAGTCGATCTCTTGGCTGGATCCTCGGGACATCAAACGACCCTCCGGTTCGAGGCCGGCGCCGATCGATCGCTTCACCGCAGTTCGGTGTGCGGCAGCGATCGCAATCCGCGGTTCTGCCTTGAACGCTCAGTCTCGCAAATGCTCATCTGAAAAGCCTTCGAGACGGCGTCCGGCGCATCACGCGCCAAACGCCATCCCGCATATGGAATCAACTAACTTGTCAGCTTGGTGGTGGTCGTCTTCGGCCCAACGGCGCCTGTCGTGGTCGTGCCGGTGCCCTTGGGATCGATGCGCCTGATCATGCCGCCTGCGACGGCTTCGAGTTGCTCCGGCTTGAGCTGAACCGGCGCTTCGACCTTCTTGTCGGCGGACTTCTGGGAGTTCGTATCAGACTTTTTCATCTGCGCTTCTCCTCTGCCGAGACGAAGCGACCATCCGCTTCGACTGTAGAGGGATGCTATCACGGAGTGGGTGATTTACCAGATCGTCGAGTCGTGTTGCTGTGTGACCGCCGTCACAACGGAAGGAGCGGCGGCAGTTATTGCGCGGACGCGCGGCGATGCCATTTCACAATTCGTCTGGCCACGAGGATGGCTACAACTGCATAGGCGACACTTACGACCATGAAAGCGAAGGAGGGGAGCTGGAGTGCTCGCATGTGCACTAGAACAAGGGGAAAATAGAATGCGGCGCTCATCAGGACAAGGGCCGCCCAATGCGACATGAACCCGAGTGCCCGGGAAATCCCCATGAAAAAGAACGGCATCAGAAACATGCCGACCGCGATCCCGCTCCCGATCATCTGCCAAAGTGACGGGGCCGGACGGGGGCCGAGATAGCTGACCTGGCAAGCCATGAGGATGCCCCAGGCAATCGATGCGCCGGCCGCGGCGGCAATGAACGCGGGCTCATCGTTGCCAAGGAGAACCTTCGCAACGCGTACGGCAATCGATTTCCTGGGAGGTTCTGACATTGGTCGTGGCAAGCCCATGTTCGAGATTGTCTCTGCTGGTCGCAATCTGCCTTGAACCCGCGCTTCCTGGTGTGATGCTCCGCACAGTTCGTGGATTCATCTCGAAGGGAAATTCGAAGGGCGGTAGGGCGGATTGGAGCGAAGCGTAATCCGCCGCTTTCGAAAACACGTAACGGCGGATTACGTTCAGCTAATCCGCCTACGAGCTACGGGTGCACTCCGATGTCGTCCCGGCGTAGGCCGGGACCCATAGCCACCGGCCGTAATTGTTTTTACGCGCTGATCGTTATCCTTTCTTTCCAACAACATTGGCCACGGCGTATGGGTTCCGGCCTCCGCCGGGACGACAACTGAAACGCTGCGCTCCAATCCGCCTTACGGACCGCGGACCATTCACGTGATTCAAATCACGGAAATTGAACCGCCGTGGTCTCACCCTGACCGGATGGATCGAAGGATGATCCTTCTTTCATATCCAACGGAGCAGAACATGAAGACGCGGAAGGATGAACTCGGCAGCCTGCTGGGCACGGTCGAATTGTCGGTCGTCGAACTCGATCAGGTGAGCGGCGGACGGCGCGCGATCGAAGGGGAGATCCAGTACCTGAATTGGGTCAAACAGTTTTATTCGCCATGGGCGAACATCAACTTCGGCGGCGGCCGGACCATGGTCGCCTAGGGATGAACATCGCTGACGTATGAGAGCGAGCAGGGCGGATCAGCGACCTGTCCGCCGTAGCTCAACGAGCGAAGGCGGAAGCGTGATCCTCCGCTTTTGAAGCAAGGCGGCGGATTACGCTGCGCTCCAATCCGCCCTACAGGCTTCTCACGTGATGAAGGCGCACAACGGCGAAGGCAACGTGTTGTTAGGAATTGATCCGCGCCGATTTGCGCGATTCCGATTCGTCGTTTGCGAACAGACTGGAGTCGGATGGAGAACAAAGCCGGTGCTGCCGCGTGGTTCTCGGCAGTCGATGTCTCAAGCGTCGGAGCTTACGCCTTCTCATGAACGGCGGCGGACAAGCCGCCTCGAATCGTGCGCGCTGTGAGACTTGCGACTCCTTGCCGGAGGTGATCATTTCGCCCCGGGAACAGGCGGAGGCTGATATGACACGAATTCTTTTGGCGGTGTTGCTGCTCGCCGGCTTTTGGGCGGCGCCGGCGCTGGCGCAAACCAAGGTTGGCGACTGGGAGGTCGAGAAGCGCAGCGGAGACGATCATTGCAATGCCGCCCGCGAATACAAGGACAAGGATGACGACGACAGCCAGTACGTGATCGTGCTGAGCTACTCGAAGGACGCGATCGTGGTCGCGGTGATCTACGAGGGGTGGGAGTGGGACAAGGTCGGCAAGATCCTGCGGGCCGATGTCGGCACCGACGACAAGGACATCATGAAGAAGGCGAAATGGGAGGTCGTCGACAAGACCGCCGTCCGCGGCACATTCGAATTCCAGCAATCGATCCTGGACACGCTCGGCAAGGCAAAGCTGCTGACGATCGATTTCGAGGACGACGAGGACAACAGCGTCGAAATCAAGATCCCCCGGATGGGCGAAGCACTCGCGGCGCTGAAGTTTTGCGAGGAGAACAAGAAGTAGGGGCGGGGCTACGCTCGCTGGCGTATCCGGTTCATCGCGTTCGCGTCGCCAGCCGTCACGCGAACAGCCCGGCACCGGCCGGTTTCCGCCACGAAGTTCGGATATCAACGATTCGGTCAAACCGGCGCCCCTCAACCCCGCTATGGTTTGACTGGCCCGGCGTGTGGCGAGACGCAGCGTCGCGCGTCGGGCCACCTGATCATGGCAATGATCGTGCGGCGGCGAACGCGATTCAAGTAACGCGTAGGGCGGATTGGAGCGAAGCGTAATCCGCCGCTTTGGCTTGATCGCTCTCTGAACTACGGCGGACAGGTCGGCTTCGATGCGCCCGACGGGCCTCGCCAGTGTGGGGCCGGTGCACGAATGAGCGAAGCTTCGCCGCGAGCGTCAGGCCGCTTCAGTTGGTGGCCTCTTCAGGCCGTCGCCGCGACAAGGAGCGACACCAACGAACCCACGCCACACACTGCCAAAATTGCCTCATACGAATAGTTCGACAATTCGGAAATAACACGCTCGGTCATGGCACACCTCACGCACTGTGATGATGACAGGCTATCGAAGGTGGGGAAGAACGGCTGTCACCCAGGCGCAACACCGGGGAGTTTTCGGTCTAGTCGCGAACTGCGGTCTCACTAACCTCGTCTTTGTTTGCGCGGCACAATCTGCCGTATTCGGAGCACCGCGGCGGACGCTTCCGCCTTCGCTCTTCGAGCTACGGCGGACAGGCCGCTCCAATCCGCCCTGCGAGCTCTCTTGTGTGATGCACGTCACGGCGGCCCCGGTCCGCGGCCGGCATGCTCCCCTCCATCAACGTCGCACAGCCACAACACGGAGCGGGATAATGAGCAAAAAGGTAGTTTGGTTGAGCGATGCGGATCTCGAAGCCGTCACCGGTGGCGACACCAAGTCTCCGCCCGTTACGACCGTAAGCCGGGTGAAAACCTCCGACAAAATGCAGCAAGCCGTGCTGGCGTTCATCAAGGGGTGAGCCATGAAGACCGAGCAGGTTCAATCGAGCGACAAAATCTCCGACGAACAACTCGATAACGTCACCGGAGGACGCAAAGCCGGCGAAGGGCAGAAGGACTTTCTCGTCGTGAAGATGAAAGAGGTCTTTGTCGCAAGCTATAGCCTTTGATCTGAAGCTTTCCGCGCTCGCTTTCATGCCTGCGAAAACAAACGGCCCTCGCGTTTACGCACGAGGGCCGCGTCGAGGGTGCAGTTCAAGTGGGACCGACAACGGTTGTTGTGACGCCCTTTTCGCCTTCCTTCCGCGAGGTGATGATAATCCCGCCACCTGGAAGGTGAAAATTTCCTACCCACATCTGCTTGCCGTCATTGCACGTCATCCAGCTGTTACTGTACCAGCCGCCAGCGACCGCATCGAGTTCGCCTGCAGACAGCGGCCGGATCTCTCCGCTTGAATTGACATCAGTGTTCACGATATCGCTCCTCCGGTGATCGTCGCGGGACTATCCCGTGACTGTCGTGCAGCACATCCGATGCTTTGTCGGACCGCAGTGACGGCTGTCACATCTTGACCGATACGAGCGCGGTAGGGCGGATTAGCGAAGCGTAATCCGCCGTCGTCCTGCAGAATCCGAAACGGCGGATTACGCTTCCGCCTTCGCTCTTTGAGCTACGGCGGACAGGTCGCTCCAGTCCGCCCTACGAGCTCTGAGTCCGTGGCTTCGGCAAATTCATCGAACCGATCTCTTGCTGGGGGCGTCCAACAAGCGTTCCACTTCAAGCCGGGGCCGCCGGAACGGGTCTCACGAAAGGATCGACTATGAGCGCGACCAAAAACCTGCGTAAGAATGACGGGATCGAGGTTCGCAAGCTGCACCTGGCAGCCGGCGGGCTCTCGAACGATGAACTCGCTACCGTGACGGGCGGCGGAACCACCCGCATCGTTTGCGATGACCATAAGGTGATTGGGACGCGCCCCACCAAATAATTCGCCGTGCTACCACGCGCCGGGCCGAGCAGTATCGGCGCCGCGTTTCCACACGCCACCTCGCTCCCGGTTTGCCAGTTCGGTGGGCTGGGAGTTCTGGTCAGGCGAGGCCATTTTGTATTTTGCGGGATCGTGACCGGCGTCCTCGCCCCCAAACTTGACCGATCACAGCCTCAGCACCACGTACGAACCCCACGCAGAAGCCCCGCAGGGCCCGCCTTCGTTCCGCTCTCCGGTTAAATCTGCCAGCGCGGTAAGGCGGATTAGCCGAAGGCATAATCCGCCGCCTTGGCTGAATCCTGAGCGGCGGATTACGCTTCGCTCCAATACGCCCTACGGACTGTTCCGCGGGGAATAGGGTGGGAAAGACAGATTGAGTGGAGCGCAATCTGCCTTTGTCGGATCAGCCAAGGCGGAGGATTGCGTCTTCGGCTCCCCGCGTGCCCTCCGGGGTTGATTTTGTTCCCTGTTTGTTCTATCATGTGAAGATGGATCGTTTGCAAACGCTCTGGTTGTGTTGTCTCATTGATGCGAGGTTCGCGCGGCACACACGAAGAGCGGGGCAGAAATGGGGATATCTACAAGCGTTGTAAATTGGCAAACACGCTCGCCAGCTTGAGTTTGGAGCGCGTTTGATGTTGGCATCAATTCATAATTCAGTTTTTCGCGACAATATTGAAGGTAATCGTCTCATCGAGATGCCGGATCGTATTCGGCGGGTTGTTGATACCCGCGAGTTTCAGCGGTTACGTAACATTCGGCAGATGGGTCTTTCGTCCTATGTATTCCCTACGGCCGAGCACTCAAGGTTTGCGCATTCTTTGGGCGTCTTTGCCACTGCAAATCACGCTTTTCGATTGTTGCAGCAAAGGGCAAGGCCGCTCGATCTACAGACCCCGGGCTTGAGATTCGACGATGAGGCGATGGCCGAGTTTGGGGTCGCTGCGTTGTGTCACGACCTTGGTCACTCCGCCTTCTCTCATGTTCTGGAAACGATTCTCTTGCCGGATGGCATCCGTAACCACGAAGATTGCACAGTGGCGATCCTATCGGCGGATACACCCGTCGCTTCAGCGGTTGATGAAGCCGCGGACATCGACGCGGTAAAAAATCTCCTCAAGAAGAGGCATGGGAACAAGGCGCTAGTTGAGCTTATATCGAGCACGTTTGATGTGGATCGTTGCGATTACATTCTGCGCGATAGTCGAATGGCCGGTGTTGAATACGGAAAGTATGATCTGAAGTGGCTCTTTCACGCAATCACAGTGGAAACAAACGATTTTGGTCTTCCGATTCTGCTGCTTGATGGACCGCGTGGGTTGGACGCTCTACGGCAATTTCTGTCAGCGCGTAGATATCTTCATCGACAGGTTTATTTTCATCCAACTATTCGAGGCGCACAGCTCTTGCTGAAGGGCATTTTTGCGCGGATGCAAGATATCCCGGGGCACTCCGACAGCATACGGTTGGCCCCGAAGTGCTTGCACAGTATCGCTTCTGGAAATAAACCGTCCTTAGAGGATTTTATACAAACGACGGACGTCGAAATTGCATTTATGATCCGAAGCTTCGCATCAGAGCATTCGGACACTGTGCTTCAGTTGTTGGCAGACATGTTTGTTCGGCGGCAGTTTCCGAAGGCTGTACTGGATTCAGCAAAATCGAGCCTACCGCTTTCTCAGCGATACAGAATGTCTGATGAGCTCATCTCTGGAAGTGAGCACCAAGGCGTCTTGATGGAGGAGTTCCTTCCGGCTGACCTTCTGTCTGTTACCGAAGACCTTAGAGGGTTCGTAAAAGGCCGGTTCCAGAGCAATGGAATGCCTGAGGATGTAGCTGGATATCTTGTCGCCTTTGATCAAGTGACGTTTAGTTCCGCACCTCCTTCTGATCTGCTATTTTCATTTCAAGGAAGCGCTGTTCCGCTCGACAAGATCGATCCAATCTGTGTCGGCTTCAATATTGAAAATTTGCTTGAGACGTTCTCTATTAATCGTATCTACGTCCCTAGGGACTTTGTCGCCGAGTCTCGAGAGTATGTCGATAAGAAGTATGGAATTTGAGTACAATGTTCAACATATCGAATCAGGAGGTTGTGATGGGCGAACTTCCAAATCCCGGCTTGGGTTACAAAATCCGAGAGTATCTAGGTGGCGGGAACTGGAAGAGTGCTTACCGTGCTACGAGCCCCTATAGCTTGGCGGATGTCGCGCTTCTTTTCTTTCATGACGATGAGCAGCCGGATGTGGTTGTCAAGGACGTCACGAGCTTGCTGCGTACGATGTCCAGGCACCGTTATGCTAGTTATTTGGCTCGGTTTTACGGATTCCAGCAGGGGCAGGACGGACGGTTTTTCATCATTGAAGAGTTGCTTGACCGTCCGTTAGAGGGATTGGCGCCGCTCAATGATATTGTCCAGTTCGTTCGGATCGCACGCGATCTTTCTAGAGCGCTTGTCTGCTTGCATGAAAGCAAGCTGGTTCATAGGGATCTTAAGCTCGACAATTGTGGCTTAGACCATCAATTGAGAGCAAAGATTTTCGATCTAGGTTCAGTTACGAGCGATGGTGGAGATGTGCGCGGCACGGTATTTTCGCGCGCACCTGAACTCTTCTCGAATTCGAATGTTGCTCAATGCGATTATCAAACCGACGTGTGGGCGCTTGGGGCGGCTCTATTTGCGTTGAGAACTGGAGATTATCCGTTTGTGTTTCACAGCGAAATTCACGAGCGGAAAATCATCAATGATGAAGTAAGAGCTAGAGCAATTGACCAAGCGACGGGTAAGCAGCGAAAAGAGAGCTTAAACAAGTCCGTGGCCGATCGCATTTTAAGTGAAAGTGCAGCTTCCGAGCTTCGTGCTCGCATTCATCGTAGCTTGCGCGGAAGATCGGAAGAAATTCTAAATTCGATGCTTGAGTTCGACCGCGGAAAAAGAAGTTCGATTCAGGAGGCTGAAGCCGCTTGGAGCAAGTTAGCAGAAGGACTAGGAAGCGCTGGTGAGAATCGTCCTACTGACAAGTGGGATCAGATACGATCTCATATAAAACTTGCGGAGCGCAAGGAGCTAGTTCTTACCCGTCGTCAGATTGATCGTATCATTTCCGAATACAATTCAGAGACTCCTAACGATCATGGTGACGAATTGAGGAATACTCTTCTACATCTCAAGGAAATGGCTGACGGTATTGCGTGAGGCGCCATGTCATAGGGCGCTAAAGCAAAGGGCGACCTAACGGTCGCCCTTGTTTCCCGAGATGCCTGGGTCAAGCCCGGGCATGACGATCGCTAACAGCTCAACTGCACCCCGTCGTGCTTCCACACGTATCGCACTTCATGCACGTCCCATTCCGGACGAGGGTAAAGTTGCCGCACTCCGAGCACATCTCGCCCTCATAGCCGCGTGCCTTGGCCTCGGCACGGCGTTCGGCTTTGGTCACGGTGGGCTGGGCGGCTTGCGCCGCGCCGGCCTTGCTCCATTGCAGGGCTTCCAGCTTTTCCGTCGGGGACAGGTCGTGCTGGGCTTCCTGCTTCAGCGCGACCGCGCCTTCGACGGCGTCGGCGGCGCGGGAGGTTGCGCCGTGGGAGGCGAGCGAGGTGACGCGGGAGCCGCCTGTCGGTGCCGATTCCGCGCCGGAGGAGACGGCGGTCGAGCCGCCGCGCATCACAACCAGATTATCCGTGCGCGAGCGGGTGAGGCCCTTGGACAGATACTTAGTCGCCTGGTGGCTGTGGTCGGCCGGCTCCTTGCCTTCCTCGACGCCCTTGCCGAGCGCGTCGAAATTCGACTCGGTGGGATCGACATGGGCGAGGTCGAAGCGGCTCATGTAGCTGACCGCGAGCTCGCGGAACACGTAGTCGAGGATCGAGGTCGCATACTTGATGCTGTCGTTGCCCTGCACGGGACCCGCCGGCTCGAAGCGGGTGAACGTGAAGGCGTCGACATATTCTTCCAGCGGCACGCCGTATTGCAGGCCGAGCGAGACCGCGATCGCAAAGTTGTTGATGAAGGAGCGCAGCGCCGCGCCTTCCTTGTGCATGTCGATGAAGATCTCGCCGATCCGGCCGTCGTCATATTCGCCGGTGCGGAGATAGACCTTGTGACCGCCGACAACCGCCTTCTGGGTGTAGCCCTTGCGGCGGTCCGGCATCTTCTCGCGCTCGCGCATCACCACGATGCGTTCGACCAGCTTCTCGACGATCTTTTCCGAGACCTGCGCGGTGCGCGCGGCCATCGGCTTCTCGTAGAGCGCTTCCACCGCATCATCCTCGTCGTCATCATCAGAGATGAGCTGCGAGTTCAACGGCTGCGACAGCTTTGAGCCGTCGCGGTAGAGCGCGTTGGCCTTCAGCGCCAGTTTCCAGGACAGCAGGTAAGCGGACTTGCAATCCTCGACGGTGGCGTCGTTCGGCATGTTGATGGTTTTGCTGATCGCACCCGAGATGAAGGGCTGCGAGGCCGCCATCATGCGGATGTGGCTCTCCACGGACAGATAACGTTTTCCAATTTTGCCGCAGGGGTTGGCGCAGTCGAACACGGGATAGTGCTCGGCCTTCAGATGCGGCGCGCCTTCCACCGTCATCGCGCCGCAGATGTGCACGTTGGCGGCTTCGATTTCACGCTTGGTGAAGCCGACGGCGGCGAGAAGATCGAAGCCGGGGGCGGCGATCACTTCCGGCGCGAGCTTCAGTGTTTCGCGCAGGAATTCTTCACCAAAGGTCCACTTGTTGAAGGCGAATTTGATGTCGAACGCGGTCGGCAGCGCGGCTTCCACTTTTGCAAGAGCTTCGTCGGTGAAACCCTTGGCTTTCAGGGTGGAGACGTTGACGCCGGGCGCGTTGGAGAGCGAGCCGTGGCCGACGGCATAGGCCTCGATCTCGGCGATATCAGCTTCGCGGTAGCCGAGCGTGCGCAGCGCCACCGGGACGGCCTGGTTGATGATCTTCCAGTAGCCGCCGCCGGCGAGCTTCTTGAACTTCACCAGCGCGAAATCAGGCTCGATGCCTGTCGTGTCGCAATCCATCACGAGGCCGATGGTGCCGGTCGGCGCCACCACTGTGGTCTGCGCGTTGCGGTAGCCATGGGCTTCGCCCAGTTGCAACGCGAGGTCCCAGGCGGCCTTGGCGCGCTCGACGATGTCGGTCTGCGGCACGCTGGCGTAATCCAGCGGCACCGGGTTGACGGCCAGCGCCTCGTAGCCGCGGCTTTCGCCATGGGCTGCGCGGCGGTGGTTGCGGATCACGCGCAGCATGTGCTGGGCGTTCTTCTTGTAGCCGGGGAAGGGGCCCAATTCCTTGGCCATCTCGGCCGAGGTCGCATAGGACACGCCGGTCATGATCGCGGTCAGCGCGCCGCACAGCGCGCGGCCTTCCTTGGAGTCATAGGGCAGGCCCATGGTCATCAAGAGGCCGCCGATGTTGGCAAAGCCGAGGCCGAGCGTGCGGAACTCGTAGGAGAGTTCAGCGATCGCCTTCGACGGGAACTGCGCCATCATCACGGAGATTTCGAGCACGACAGTCCAGAGCCGGCAGAGGTGCTCATACGCCTCGACGTCGAAGCGCTTGGTGGTGGTGCTGTAGAACGTGATCAGGTTCGCGGACGCCAGATTGCAGGCGGTGTCGTCCAGGAACATGTATTCCGAGCACGGATTGGAGGCGCGGATGTCGCCGGACGCCTTGCAGGTGTGCCAGTCGTTCATGGTGGTGTTGAAGTGCAGGCCGGGATCGGCCGACGCCCAGGCGGCGTGTCCGATTTTCTCCCAGAGATCCCGGGCCTTCAGCGTCTTCGTCACCTTTTTGCTGGTGCGGCCGATCAGGTTCCAGTCGCCATCGGTTTCGACGGCGCGGAGGAAATCGTCCTTCAGCGAGACCGAGTTGTTGGAGTTCTGGCCGGAGACGGTCAGATAAGCTTCCGAATCCCAGTCGGTGTCGTAGGTCGGGAAGTCGATGTCCTTGTAGCCCTGTTTTGCAAATTGGATCACGCGCTTGATGACGTTGTCGGACACCAGCGCGCGGCGCGCGAGCTTGATTTCGCGACGTAGGGCAGGGTTCTTCTCGGGATCGAAGCAGTCGTCGCCGGAGCCTTCGCAATTGACGCAGGCCTTCAGCACGGCTTTGAGGTGCTTCTGGTTGATCTTGGAGCCGGTGACGAGCGCCGCGACCTTCTGCTCCTCCTTCACCTTCCAGTCGATATAGGTCTCGATATCGGGGTGATCAGCGTCGACCACGACCATCTTGGCCGCGCGGCGCGTGGTGCCGCCGGACTTGATCGCGCCGGCTGCGCGGTCGCCGATCTTGAGGAAGCTCATCAGGCCGGATGAACGGCCGCCGCCCGACAGGCGCTCGCCTTCGCCGCGCAGCCGCGAGAAGTTCGAGCCGGTGCCGGAGCCGTATTTGAACAGGCGGGCTTCGCGGACCCAGAGGTCCATGATGCCGCCCTCGTTGACGAGGTCGTCATCGACGCCCTGGATGAAGCAGGCGTGCGGCTGCGGATGCTCGTAAGCCGATTTTGATTTTGTGAGTTTGCCGGTCTTCCAGTCCACATAGTAGTGGCCCTGGCCGGGGCCATCGACGCCGTAGGCCCAGTGCAAACCGGTGTTGAACCACTGCGGCGAATTCGGCGCGACCATCTGCTTGGCGAGCATGAAGCGCAGCTCGTCGAAGAACGCCTGCGCGTCTTCTTCGCTCGAGAAGTAGCTGCCCTTCCAGCCCCAATAGGTCCAGCAGCCGGCGAGGCGGTCGAACACCTGCTTGGCCGAGAGTTCGCTGACGAAGCGCTCGTTCTCGGGCAGCAGGGCCAAGGCCTCGGTGTCGGGCACCGAGCGCCACAGCCACGAGGGCACGGTCTCTTCCTCGACCTTCTTCAGGCGCGCGGCGACGCCGGCCTTGCGGAAATATTTCTGCGCGAGGACGTCGGAGGCGACCTGCGACCAGAACTGCGGCACCTCGACATTTTCCAGTCGGAACACGATCGAACCATCGGGATTGCGGATCTCCGATGTCGTCAATCTGAAATCAATCCCTGCGTAGGGTGACTGGCCTTGAGTCGTGTTGCGCCGTTCGATTCGCATGGTCGTGCCCCGTCTTCTTCTGACCGGTCCGCTCTACCGCGGGTTCCGGAATGTTATCCTTGAGCGGACCTCCCGAACCATGGCTGCCGTCGGGACTATAACAATAGCCCAGGCAACCCTGATCCCTTGATCCGCAGCTCAACCGGTGAACCCGGTCTGTCTCTCTGGCACTTCCTGCCGGCCCGATCCGGGCCTTCCAGGTCATGCAATTCAACGCCCCAACGCTTCACTTGCCGCGTCACTTTGGGCCTGTTCCGGCCCGCTTTTTTCGGGCCTTCCGGCCCCGTTTTCGCGCCCCGAACGCCCCAGGAATACCGAGAGGAATTCCCGGTTTTTGAGGGCAAAAAGTCCTCACCCGCAGCCTTAACCGGCGGGCGGAGTGGTCGTTTCGGAACCCATTTGGGATGACCGGCGGGGACCCAAAACACACTCGCGCCGAACAGGAAGAAAGCTAGGCCAAGTCCGTTACGCCCGTCAAGGACTAGTACGAGTTCCTGAATCAAATACTAAATATGGTGGAAAGAGGGGGATAACAGGGGGTGATCTCGCGCCTGTGATCGGCCCAAGTATCAGTGAGTCCTCACAGATTCGACAAGGAAAAAAATGTTGCGGACCTGTGGAGCGATGGCTTCTCCCGGCTGTTCACAGGACAAGTATTTATTCGCCTCGTCCGGGCCTTCCGGGATTGCGCTTTGGAGACTCACGTAAGGCTACGGAGAACTCCACCCTGACATGCCGGCGAGCCGGTGGTCGCGGGCCCCGATAAGGGCCAAGGTCACCGCCGATTCCCCGGGCTGATTCTTGAGCCGATTCTCTTTTCACCGATTCCTTTTCGGTCCTTGCCGGTCATTCATGACAGATCCTGTGCCACCAGCCGCGCGTGCGCGTATCGCACCCGCCGGCCTCATGTTCCTCGCCATCACCTCGGTGGGCTGGGGCTTTAATTGGCCGGTCACAAAATTCCTGCTCGGCGAACTGCCGCCGCTGACCCTGCGCGGCGTCACCGGCGTCATCGGGGCCTTGCTGCTGGCGGCGCTGGCGCTGCTGCGGGGGCAGACCCTGCGGGTCGACCGGGCGCTGTGGCCGCGGCTGATGCTGGCGGCATTGCTCAACGTCACCGGCTGGATGGTGCTGATGGGGCTGGCGCTGCTGTGGCTGCCGGCGAGCGAAACAGCGCTGATCGCCTACACCATGCCGGTCTGGGCCTCGCTGTTGGCCTGGCCGGTGCTGGGCGAGCGGCCAACTTTATTGCGCACGGTCTCGCTGGTGATGGCGTTCGCCGGCTTGGCGGCCATCATGGGCGGCAATGGGGTGACGGCCTCCGCCGCCAAACTGCCGGGGATATTGATGGCGCTGGCCGGCTCGATGGGTTTTGCGCTCGGCACGGTGCTGGCCAAGAAACTGCCGCTCGACATGCCGCCGATCCCGGCCGCCGCCTGGCAGATCGGGCTCGGCTGTTTTCCGGTCGCCATCGTCGGCCTCGCGATCGAGACCACGGATCTCGGCAAGGTCAGCCAGATCGGCTGGTGGCTCTTGATCTATTCCACCGTGATCCAGTTCTGCATCGCCTATGTCAGCTGGTTTGCCGCGTTGTCGCGGCTGCCGGCCTCGGTCGCCGCGATCGGCACCATGGCGGTGCCGGTCATCGGCGTGGTGGCCTCGGCGGCAGCTCTAGGCGAGCCGCTGGGCCCGGTCCAGATCGTGGCGCTGCTGTTCACGCTGGCGGGCGTGGTGCTGGCGACGCGGTCGTAACGGCTCACAAGCCTCGTATTACTTGTCTCTCACTTCTCCCGGCTCCACGGGAAGAGATTGGCCGGGAAATCCGCGGCGTAGCGGTGTCCCTTGCGCAGGTGAGGTTCTTCCTCCTGTGGAGGATTGGGATCCGGCTCCACCACTTTCCGGTACAGATGCCAGGTGGCATGACCGAGCAACGGCAGAACGACGGCGAGGCCAACGAACAGCGGCAGCGAACCGATCACCAGCAGCGCCGCGACGATCAGCCCCCAGGCGGCCATCGCAACCGGGTTTTTCATCACGGCCCAGATCGACGTCCGGATCGCGTCTATCGCCGTCGCATGCCGGTCGAGCATCAACGGAAACGATACGACACTGACGCACAGCGCCACGACCGCGAACAGAAAACCGACGCCGCAGCCGACGATGATGAGCGACCATCCTTCCGGCGTCGTCAGCACGCGCGTTGCGAAGTCAGGGATGCTCGCCGCCGGAGCGTGGCCGAAGATTGAAACGTAGATGGCGTTCGCGACCCCGATCCAGGCCCCGAACAGGACGAGCAGGAGCACGCCGAGTTCGATCATGGCACCGAAAGCCGGCGCGCGCAGCACGTGAAGCGCCTTCGATACGTCGACTTCCTCGCCGCGCTCGCGGCGGCGGCTGAGCTCGTACAGACCAATCGCGGCAAACGGTCCCAGCAAGGCAAACCCGGCTGCCAGCGGAAACAGCAGAGGCAGCACCGAATAGCCAAGCACCATCCTGAACAGGGCAAGACCGAGCACGGGATAGATCACGCATACGACGACCGCGTGGCTTGGCATTGCCTTGAAGTCTTCCCAGCCCAGGCGCAGCGCCTCGTGCAGGTCGGACAGTCCGATTTTGCGAATCGGATATGTGGCCGCGTCCCCGAATACGTGGCGTCCAACTTTTGCGATGCTGTTGGAATACATGGTGGCCATGAACGCACCTCCCGTGCTGAAAGCCGTGGCGGTGACACCGACGCGGTTTTCAGCCACGCGTGTCCGCCGCAAAGTGCGAGAAACGCGATCGAGCCGAGTACGGCAAACCCGAGGTCAACGAAGAGGAGCTTAGCCGGACGAAACTTGTCGCGACCTGCGCATCCAGATTAACGCGATTGGGATCAGGCAGCGCTCACGGTTCGGTGAAGTGTGCACGTTTGCAGTCATTTGCGCAGTCGGTGCGTTGCGTCATCATCGAACGACTGTGCCGGCGGACACGCGCTGCTTGCGGCATCGGTCTGGCGCTCCGACGAGGTAGTCCTCTATCAACTATTGACGCGTGGCTCGACGCGTACCATCTTACTCTCTGACGCCCCGGATCCGATGGTTAGCGGTCGTAACGTGTGCTCCGTGCCATGTTTGGATGACGCGACCGGTCATATGGGCGAGGCAAGACGCACTGCGATGGCGCATGTGAAGTCGGCCATCGAGACAGTGAGCTGCGCCCTTTAATCCGTCTCCGTTGCCTTGAATGGCAAGGAGGACTGAAGGATGGTTGTCGCACTCATACTGCTTCTGGTCGCAGTCGGCTCGGTGCTGTTTCACATCTACAGCCCGTGGTGGTGGACGCCGATCGCCACGAACTGGAGCTACATCGACCACACCATCAGCATCACCTTCTGGATCACCGGAGCGGTGTTCTTCGCTGTCATCGCGTTCATGGCCTATTGCGTCTTCCGCTTTCATCACAAGGAGGGAAGGCGGGCAGCCTACAATCCCGAAAACAAGAAGCTCGAATGGTGGCTCACCATCGGGACTGCAGTCGGCGTCGGAGCCATGTTGGCGCCCGGCCTGGTCGTCTGGCACCAGTTCGTCACGGTTCCGGCTGATGCCACCGAGATCGAGGTCATGGGCCAGCAGTGGCAATGGAGCTTCCGCCTCCCGGGGAAGGATGGCCGGATGGGCACAACCAACGTCCGCAACATCAGTCCCGAAAACCCCATGGGCTTGAATCGCGACGACCCACACGGACAAGACGACGTCGTGATCGAAAGCGGCGACTTGCACCTTCCGATCGGGAAGCCGGTCAAGGTGTTGCTCCGCTCCCTCGATGTGCTGCACAATTTCATGGTGCCCGAGTTCCGGGCCAAGATGGATATGGTTCCGGGCATGGTCACCTATTTCTGGATGACCCCGATCCGAACCGGAACGTTTGATGTGCTCTGCGCCGAGCTATGTGGCGTGGCGCACGCGCAGATGCGGGCCAAGGTCATCGTCCAGGAGGTGAGTGAATATCACGCCTGGCTGGAGACGCAGAAGACGTTTGCAGAACTGTCAGGCCGAAAGGCCGTGACGAAGGCGACGTACAAATCCGGCGGCAACTAACAAAGCGCCGCCGCGAAGATCGATCGGGCGCGTGAACTCATCGCCCCCGATGGAAACGACCAAGGAGGGTTTTCTATGGTCGACGTCCCATATGACGCACGCGCAGACGCGCCGCCTGCCGAAGTGCCGGAGGTTGAGCTCTATCATCCCAGAAGCTGGTGGACGCAGTACGTCTTTTCGCAGGACGCCAAAGTCATCGCCATCCAGTACTCGCTGACGGCGTCCGCAATCGGGCTGGTGGCGCTGGTACTGTCGTGGCTAATGCGACTGCAACTGGGATTTCCCGGCACGTTCTCCTTTATCGATGCAAGCCAATACCTCCAGTTCATCACCATGCACGGCATGATCATGGTGATCTATCTGCTCACGGCATTGTTCCTGGGCGGTTTCGGCAACTACCTCATCCCGCTGATGGTCGGCGCCCGGGACATGGTTTTCCCCTATGTGAACATGCTGAGCTACTGGATCTACCTGCTCGCAGTCCTGGTGTTGGCGTCGACCTTTTTCGTGCCGGGCGGGCCCACCGGCGCCGGCTGGACGCTCTACCCACCGCAGGCGGTTCTCTCCGGTACCCCCGGGCAGGATTGGGGCATCGTCCTCATGCTGGTCTCGCTGATCCTGTTCATCATCGGCTTCACCATGGGCGGGCTGAATTATGTGGTGACGGTGCTGCAGGCGCGCACACGCGGCATGACGCTGATGCGGATGCCGTTGACGGTGTGGGGCATCTTCACGGCCACCGTGATGGCGCTGCTGGCCTTTCCGGCGCTGTTCGTCGCCTCGGTCATGATGCTGTTCGACCGTCTGCTGGGAACCAGCTTTTTCATGCCGGCACTCGTCGAGATGGGCCAGCAGATGAAGTATGGCGGAGGCAGCCCGATCCTGTTCCAGCACCTTTTCTGGTTCTTCGGTCATCCGGAAGTCTACATCGTCGCCTTGCCGGCCTTCGGCATCGTTTCCGATCTGATCAGCACCCATGCGCGAAAGAACATCTTCGGCTATCGCATGATGGTCTGGGCGATCGTGGGAATCGGCGCGCTCAGCTTCGTCGTATGGGCGCACCACATGTATGTGAGCGGCATGCACCCGAAATTCGGGTTCTTCTTCGCCACTACGACGCTCATCATCGCCATCCCGACCGCCATCAAGGTCTACAACTGGGTGCTGACCCTGTGGCGCGGCGACATTCATCTCACCGTTCCAATGCTGTTCGCCCTCGGCTTCATCATCACGTTCGTGAATGGCGGGCTCACGGGCCTCTTCCTCGGCAACGTCGTCGTGGACGTCCCGCTGTCGGATACCATGTTCGTCGTCGCGCATTTCCATATGGTGATGGGCGTGGCGCCAATCATGGTCGTGCTGGGCGCGATCTATCATTGGTACCCCAAGGTCACCGGGCGGATGCTGGATGACTGGATGGGCAAGTTTCATTTCTGGGTGACGTTCCTCGGCGCCTATCTGATCTTCTTCCCCATGCATTACATTGGACTGCTCGGCGTTCCGCGCCGGTATCACGACATCGGCGACACGTCGTTCATCCCGTCATCGACCCATACGCTGAATGCCTTCATCACCGTCATGGCGTTGATCGTGGGCTTCGCCCAGATGGTATTCCTGTTCAATCTTGTCTGGAGCCTGTTCAGGGGCAGGCCGTCGGGTGGCAATCCATGGCGGGCGACAACACTGGAGTGGCAGACGCCGGAAACCCCGCCCGGGCACGGCAACTGGGGCAAGGAGCTCCCGGTGGTCTACCGATGGGCGTATGACTACAGCGTGCCCGGTGCCGCGCAGGACTTCATTCCGCAGAACCAGCCGCGGACGACGCCGGCCGTTCAGGGAGCTGCTCCGTGAGCGCCATCATCCTGTTCATGGCTGTGATAGCGGTCATCGCCGGATGGTGGCTCTCGCAGCAACGGCTGACAGCCAAACCCTGGCTGGAAGAAGGTTCGATCGATGATTTCCCGGGCACGGGTGCAATCACCTTGCCGGCAGCCAAGATCGGACTGGGCGTGTTTCTCGCTGTCGCCGGCTCGCTGTTCGCGCTCTTCATCAGCGCTTACTCCATGCGCATGAACATGGCGGACTGGCGCACGATGCCGGTGCCTTCGCTGCTGTGGTTCAACACGGGCGTCCTTGTCCTGAGCAGCGTCGCGTTGCAATGGGCACACATCGCCGCGCTCCGGAACAACATGGACGGTGTAATCGTCGGCCTCTGCGCAGGCGGCGCGTCCGCGGTTATATTCCTGATTGGGCAACTGCTGGCGTGGCAGCAACTGCGTGCAGCGGGTTATTTCGTCGCGTCCAATCCGGCCAATTCCTTCTTCTACATGATGACCGCGGCGCACGGGCTGCACCTGATGGGCGGCCTGGTGGCGCTTGGCAGAGCGACTGCCAAAGTGTGGCGTGGCGCCGAGATGGCCCAGCTGCGCCTGAGCGTGGAGCTCTGTACCATCTACTGGCATTTCCTGCTGTTGGTCTGGCTGGTTCTGCTTGGCCTGCTGACGGGCTGGACGGACGATTTCATCGACATCTGTCGCCGGTTGCTCACCTAGGAAACACCAGATGGCAGAGACCTTGCTGACAAACCCTGGAGAATCGCCCGCGCGGGCCGCCGGCTTGCGGGGCATTGCCGACGACTGGTCCTCGGATCAGCGCGCGTTCAAGAACGTCTCCTGGGGGAAGGCCATGATGTGGATCTTCCTCCTGAGCGACACCTTCATCTTCAGCTGCTTCCTGCTGTCCTACATGACGGCGCGAATGTCCACGACGGTGCCATGGCCGAATCCGAGCGAGGTGTTCGCTCTCGAGATTGCGGGGCACCATATCCCGCTCATCCTGATCGCCATCATGACCTTCGTCCTGATCTCCAGCAGCGGCACCATGGCGATGGCCGTCAATTTCGGTTACCGCCGCGATCGCGTCAAAACCGCAGTCTTGATGCTGGTCACAGCGGCGCTTGGCGCAACGTTCGTCGGAATGCAGGCCTTCGAATGGACCAAGCTGATCATGGAGGGTGTGCGGCCCTGGGAAAACCCCTGGGGCGCGGCGCAGTTCGGCTCGAGCTTCTTCATGATCACCGGCTTCCACGGCACTCACGTGACGTTCGGCGTGATCTTCCTGGTCGCCATCGCGCGAAAGGTCTGGCGGGGAGACTTCGACGTCGAAAGGCGCGGCTTCTTCACGAGCAGAAAGGGACACTACGAGATCGTCGAGATCATGGGCCTTTACTGGCACTTCGTCGATCTGGTGTGGGTGTTCATCTTTGCCTTCTTTTATCTTTGGTGAGGTCGGCGCATGACAAACGTGGCAGTACATCTGGAAACACAACACCCCTCGCTGCACGCGCATGTGCATGACGTGCCCGCATCAGGAGCCACGCACGCAGAGGGCCAGCAGCACCCGATCAAGCTTTATCTCGTGGTCTGGGGATGGTTGTTCGTCCTCAGCGCCTGCTCCTATCTCGTCGACTACTTTCACTTCCAGGGCTATCTCAGATGGTCGCTGATCCTGCTGTTCATGGTTTTGAAAGCCGGCTTGATCGTCGCCGTCTTCATGCACATGGCCTGGGAGCGGCTGGCCTTGAGTTACGCCATCCTGCTTCCGCCGGTGCTGGTGTTGGTGTTCGTGGCGATCATGGTGTTCGAATCCGACTACACGCACCTCATCCGGGTCCTGTTCTTCGCGCCTGCGACGTAGGCGTCGTTGCCTCGTACCAAAGGGAGGATGGTCATGACCACATATGTCATGCTTGCAAACTGGACCGAGCAGGGCATCCTGAAGGTGAAGGACTCGCCAAACCGTCTGGACGCAGCAAAGAAAGCGCTCACGGAGATGAGCGGCGAGTTCAAATTATTTTTCCTGACCATGGGCGACTTTGACATCGTCGCGATCTACGAAGCTCCCGACGACGCCGTGGCGGCACGTTTCAGCCTGCAAATGGGCATGCAGGGAAACATCCGGACCCGGACGCTGAAAGCGTTTCCCGAAACGGCCTATCGGGAAATCATCAAGTCGCTGGGCTAGACGGCAAAAGGTGTGCTCGTGAATTTCTCAGAGCTGGTTTTGCAAAGGGTTCTTTCAGGACGATCGCATCGTTTTTAACTACGCAGACGTCGCCATGTCGCCGGCAAGAGGAGGCATTAATCTCATGCAGATCAATCGTTCGATTCTCCTTCGCGGGAGCTACGCCGGCATCGCGGACTTTGTCGCGCTGACGAAACCGCGCGTTATGTCGCTGGTCGTCTTTACCGCACTGGTTGGTCTCATGGTTGCACCGGGCGACATCGATCCCTTCGCCGGTGCCGTTGCGCTTCTTTGCATAGCCGCCGGAGCGGGCGCCGCAGGTGCGCTCAATATGTGGTACGACGCCGACATCGATGCGGTGATGGCGCGTACCGCCATGCGTCCGATTCCCGGCGGCCGTGTATCGCGCCCGGAAGCATTGGTTTTCGGATTGATGCTCGGAAGCTGCGCCATCCTGGCGCTCGGCACTTTGCTGAACATGGCCGCGGCTGCGCTGCTGGCTTTCACAATTTTCTTCTATGTCGTCGTCTACACGATGTGGCTCAAACGCCGTACACCGCAGAACATCGTCATCGGCGGTGCGGCTGGCGCACTTCCACCGGTGATCGGCTGGGTTGCCGCCACGGGAAGTGTCGGGATCGAACCGCTCATCCTGTTCCTGATCATCTTCCTGTGGACGCCACCTCACTTCTGGGCGTTGTCGCTCAATCTTGCCGGAGAATATGCCAGAGCCGGGGTGCCGATGTTGCCGGTCGTAGCCGGCAAGGCCGAAACAAAGCGCCAGATTCTTCTCTATAGCGTTGTTCTGGCTGCGACCTCGCTGACACCCTGGGCATTGGGGTTTGCGGGCGCCATCTATGGCGCGGCTGCAGCGATGCTTGGCGCGGTCATGATTTTTCTCTCATGGCAGGTACGTCGGAGCAATGACACGGAGAGGCGACCCGCTCGTCGCCTGTTCGTGTTTTCGATGCTCTATCTGGTCCTGCTTTTTGGGGTGTTGCTGATGGATACTGTTCCCTCCGTTCAGTCCCACTAGCCAACGTCTGATCGAACAAAAAAGGCCCCGGATCGCTCCGGGGCCTTTGGGGCATTGGCGAGGCTAGAAACCGGACACCAACAGAATTGCACCGGTCACCATAAGGAGAATGCCGGGCCAGTTCGTTGCCAAACCCAGGAATCGGAGGCTGCGCCGTGGCGGTTCCAGAGTGCCGCGAACCGGCCGGGAGGAGTCCGGGCCGCTAAGCGATCCCCGCCAAATAGCGGTGCGTGCCATGTACAACATTCCGCCGAGAACGAGCAGCGCGCCAAGTCCCATCAGGAACATTTTCGCCTCTCAGTTCATGGTTGCCACGCAAAACAGAACCAGGATTCAAGCGCCAGGTGGTACGATTCGTTCCTACGCGGTAAGTCCGCGCGATTCTGCTTCAATCTGAACCGATAAGGCCTCTAGTCCAGCGCCTGGCGGATCATTTTTGCCAGCTGCGACTTGCGATAGGGCTTGCTCAGCAGCAAGACGCCGGGGTCGAGCCGCCCCTGGTGCACGATCGCGTTGTCGGTATATCCAGAGGTATACAACACTCTTATACCGGGCCGGTGTTTGACGACTTCGTCGGCGAGCTGCCTGCCGGACATGCCGTTGGGCAGGATCACGTCGGTGAAGAGCAGGTCGAAGGGCAGGCCGTTTTTCACGGCCTGCAGAGCCGAAGGGCCGTCTGATGTATCGAGGGTCTGGTAGCCGAGGGTCTGCAACTGCGTGGTGACGAAGTTGCGCACCAGATCATCGTCCTCCACCACCAGGATGGTTTCGGCGCCGCCGACCAGCGGGGCGGCCGCAGCCACGGCCGCCGGCGCCTGGCCGCGGGCGGGCGGCAGATACAGCTTGATCGTGGTGCCGTGACCTTCCTCGCTGTAGATCCGGATGTGGCCGCCGGACTGCTTGACGAAGCCGTAGACCATGCTCATGCCGAGGCCGGTACCCTTGCCGACTTCCTTGGTGGTGAAGAACGGCTCGAACACCTTGTCCTGGGTCTCCTTGGACATGCCGGTGCCGGTGTCGCTGACCGCCAGCATCACGTACGGGCCGGGCAGCACGTCGGGATTGGCCTGCGCATAGGCCTCGTCGAGCGTAACGTTGCGGGTCTCCAGCAACAGCTTGCCGCCTTCGGGCATCGCATCGCGGGCATTGATCGCCATGTTGAGCAGCGAGTTCGCCAGCTGCGAGGGGTCGATATGCGCGGCCGCAACCTCCGGCTCGAGGATCGAGTCGATCTCGATGTGTTCGCCGAGGGTAGGGCGCAGCAGCTTGGCGATGTCGAGGACGGTGCCGTTGACGTCGATATTGCGCGGCTGAAGCGGTTGCCGGCGCGCGAACGCCAGGAGATGCTGGATCAGCTCGATGCAGCGTTCCGCTGCGACGTCGATTAGCTCGGCGGTTTTCCGCAGCGCCGGCTGGTCCTCGAGTGCGGCGACCAGCCTTTCGGTGGTGCCGGTGATGACGGTCAGCATGTTGTTGAAATCGTGGGCGACGCCGCCGGTCAGCTTGCCGATGGCGTCGAGTTTTTGCGACTGCTGCAGCTTGCGCTCGATTTCGCGCGTCGCGGTGATGTCATGATAGAGCAGCGCCGCGCCGCTGATGGCGCGCGACGCGTCGCGCAGCGGCCGGCCGCTGATGACGAGGTGAACCGGCGCGGTGCCGCTCTTGGGCCGCACCACGATTTCGGTGGCGTCGAACTCCTCGCCGCGCAACGCACGCGCCGCCGGCATCTCCCTTGTGGGCAGCGGCGTGACGCCATCGGCACGAAACACGGTGCTCAGCTGCCGCAGCAGTTCAACGGTCATGCCCGGACGGTAGCGCAGCATCTTTTCCGCGGCCGGGTTGGAGAGCAGCACGCGGCCCTTGGTGTCGATGACAAGCACCGCCTCGGCCATGCTGTGAAAGGTGCTCTGCATCACCTCGGTCGAGTGCCGGAGTTCCTCGTGCGCGGTGACCAGGTGCCCGGTACGTTCGGCGACCGCAGCCTCCAGCGCCTCGTTGGTGGCTCTGGTTGCAGTCAAGGAGTCTTGCAACTCACGGCGTGACCTGCCGGTCGAGCGCGTAAGGACGGTCGCCAGGATCAGGATCAGCAGCACGCAAGCCAGGTCAACCGCCAGCAGGAAGCCGCCGTTGGCTTCGGACTGGGTACGCCGGAGCGTGAGACGCCTTCGCTCTTCGGCGACGGTCTTTGCCAGATTCTCGCCGATCGTCTCCGTCGCCTTGCGGTCCTCGTCATTGGCCAGCAATGCGGCGATTTTCGCCTGGTCGCCCGCATTCTTGAGCCTGATCAACTCGCCGCCCGTCACAATCTGGCGGGCCACCTGGGCCTTGGCTTCCTCGATCAGCTGGGTTTGGCCGGGATTGCCCTCGACGGTCTTGATCAGGTCATCGAAGGCCGGCAGGATTGCGTCACTGGACTCGTTATATTCCTTCACGAAGTCCGGGTTGCCGGTGAGCGCAAAGCCGCGCGCAGCACTTTCGGCGCGGCGCAGCAGCGGCCGGATATCCGAGATTCGCTTCAGCACTTCGAGGGCATGGTCGACGGCAGCCGTATCGGCCCGCGACTTCAGGTCGAGACCAATGGAGGCAGCACCGATAAGGATGAGGATCGCGAGGCCGATTCCAAGGATGATACGCTGCGAGAGCATTGACGCTTTTATTTTCATCTTTTCGAGAGGCGCGCAGACTGTACCGATTTGGTGAGGCATTCGTTGACGCTGGTCAACAGCGCGTTGGGCGTGAACGGCTTGCGCAGGCAGCATGCCGCGCCGAGTTCGATGATCAGCCGCAGCAAATCGGGCTGGCGGTCGGAATTGGCGAAGGCGTAGCCCGACATCGCAACGATCGGAACTTCGGGCCGGCGCTCGTGGAACGTCCGAATTGCTTCAAACCCGCGCATGTGCGGCATGAAGACGTCGATCAGCATGACGTCGAAATCGGACGCTTCGAGCGCCTGCATCCCGGTCTCACCACCATCGGCAATGGTGACCTCGAAACCCTGGCGCTGCAGACAAACTTCGATGGCAACGCAAACCACCGGGTCGTCATCGACCACGAGAACGCGCGGCACGAGGATTCCTTTTGCTTGGGCTGCAGTCGGCGACTCGCAAAACCCCTGATGAGGATTAAGGCGGAACGTCGACTAGCCGTCTGTATGATAGAGTGCATATAAGATTTGCCTAGAGGCGAATTCGGTAGTCTGTGTCAGAACAAGAACAAATGCGTCCCCGGTTCCGGATCTAACCCGCCGTGTCCATACATCGCCCAGCGGGTCGTCCCCGAATGTCGCCGCTCGGCCTCATCGTCCTGTCGATCGCCTCGGTGGGCTGGGGCCTCAACTTCCCGATCATGAAGCATCTGCTGACGGAGTGGCCGCCGCTGTCGTCGCGCGGCCTGTGCGGCATCGTCGGCGCTGCAGCGCTGGCGTTGATCGCGCTGGCGCGGCGGGAGACGCTGCGCGTTCCCAAGGGAATGTGGCTGCGGCTGTTGCTGGTTTCCACGTTGTCGCTCGGCGGCTGGGTTGCGTTCATGGGGCTCGCATTGCTGTGGCTGAGTGCCAGCGAGGCCGCGGTGCTCGGCATCTCGATCCCGGTCTGGGTGGCGTTTCTGGCGTGGCCGATCCTCGGCGAACGGCTGTCGCTGCTGCGTGCCCTTTCCCTGACGGTCGCGCTGGCCGGCATTGCGGTGCTGATCGGCGGCAATGGTTTCGACGCCAGCGTGGAGAAGCTGCCGGGAATCCTGTGCGCCCTGGCGGGCGCCGTCTGCGTCGGGCTCGGCACCGTGCTGACCAAACATTTTCCGCTTGCGATGCAGCCCTTGTCACTGGCCGCCTGGCAGATCGGCCTCGGCTGCCTGCCGATCGCGGTCATCGGGCTTGCCGTCGAGCAGCCGCAGCTAGCGGCGCTCTCGGGGATCGGCTGGGCGTCGATGGTCTACATCACGCTGATCCAGTTTTGCCTGTGCTACGTCTGCTGGTTCGCAGCGCTGGAGCGGCTGCCGGCGGCGACCGCGTCGATCGGCACCCTGCTGGTGCCGGTGGTCGGCGTGGTGGCGGCCGCCGCCATGCTGAATGAGCCGCTGGGCTTGCGCGAGGTCGGCGCCCTGGTGATCACGCTCGGCGGCGTCGCGGTGGCGCTACGCGCATGAAAAGAGCGGCGCACCGGAATGCGCCGCTCTTCCGATTCAGATTGACCGGCTCGCGTTACGGACAGGAATGCCGCTGCCCGTCATAGCCGAGATAGGTTTGCGAGCGGACATCGTAGGAGCGATACTTCGCCCTGCAGGAAGCAACCGTGTCGCCGCCGGGGACCACCGCCACCACGCCGTCATCGGCATATTCGTCGCCGTAGTAGTAGGGATCGTTGTAGTAGCCGTAGCTGCTGCCGTAATAGCCAAGCCCGCTGCCGATAATGGCGCCGGTTGCGAAACCGGGGTAGAAACCGCCGTGGCGATGGCGATGATGATGGCGATAGCCGCCGCCTTGATAGACGCCGCCACCGCCGCTAAACCTCGGGCCGGGGGTCACACCGCCGCCGATGACGCCGCCGCCACGAATGCCGCCTGCCATCGGTGGGGGTGCACCGCCGCCGCCTCGGAAGGCGCCGCCACCACCACCAATCACAGCTCCGCCGCCGCCACCGCGGAAACCACCGCCGCCGCCACCGATGGCCGCGCCGCCGCCACCGCCGCCACCACCGATAGCTGCTCCACCGCCACCGCCACGGCCGCCGCCACCACCACCTCCTCCGCCACCTCCAGCGCTAGGCGGGGCTTGCGCGAAGCTGGGGTTGGGCAGCACGGTCGGTGCAACGAGCGCCGCGATCGCTGCGGCAGAACATAAAACTTTCAAACTGATCATTGTCGGCTCCATCTCCGGGATACGGGCCTAACCATTTCAGGAGAAAGGCGTTCCCGAGCCCGCGCACCGATCGTGCGCAGCGCCTAGCCTGCCAGATCGGAACTGCATCAGGGATGAACAGGTCGTTATGATTCCGCGACAATTCGACGCCAAAAACAGGCGCAAATGCGGTCCGGCCAGATATCGCCGCAATCGGACATCGCATCTGGACAATCCGGCCCACCGATGGCATCACGGCTTCGCATCTTCTCGAACCGGCAAAGCCCTCATGAAGCAATTTTTGCTCAAATTCTTCACCTGGTGGAACGGCCAGACCTTCGGCACCCAGTTGTGGACGTGGCGCTTCGGCGAACTGGTCGGCCAGGACGAGCAGGGCAATACCTACTATCGCACCAAAGGCGGCAAGATCGATCCGACGCTCGGCTTCCAGCGACGCTGGGTGGTCTATAATGGCTACGCTGAAGCGACCAAGGTGCCGCCGTCATGGCACGGCTGGCTGCATCACACCGTCGACGTCGCCCCGACCGAAGAGACGTACACCCCACGCGAGTGGGAAAAGCCGCACCAGCCGAACCTGACCGGCACATCGGCGGCCTACCGTCCATCCGGCTCGACGCTGGCGAGCGGCCGCCGTCCGAAGGCGACCGGCGACTACCAGCCCTGGACGCCGGGAAGCTGATAGACAGCTGATCCACTCTTGTTTTGAGCGCGGGCGACGGTGCGGCGTCGCACGCGTCGTGAACACGGATGTGTTCGCCTGTGAATAACGGGAACAGCGGGGACATCGGCCGCTGCGTTCTTGCGCACTTGCCCCGTTCGCCGTTCAATGAACCCATCTTACGGAGATGGGAAACCATCGCGTACGGTTCGGGCTCCAGTTCGCGACTGTCCCGATGAGCAGCGGCACCCGATCAGGATACGGCTGGGAGATAGGCCCCCGGTGCAGACGTTCTGAGATCGCCCGTCAATGTGGCGCCGCCGTAGGAAAGGAAAGGCCGTCTGGGCAACCAGGCGGCCTTTTTCTTTGGCGTTTTTCCGGGCTGCATGGTTCGAGACGCGCGGCGTTGCCGCGCTCCTCACCATGAGGGATAGAGACAACTCCTCATCCCCGGATGAGCGCTTCGCGCTCACCGAGGGAGCGCGAAGCGCGTCTCGAAGGATGTGGCCCCCGGTGCATGAAATGCATCAACCGAGCCGGGCCGCGGCGCGGCCGATCATTTCGGTGCGGCGGGCCTGTGCGGGCGCGATCTTGTCTTTCATCAGCGCGAGGATTTCCGGCGGCGCGGTGTCGGGCGAGCCTGAATTGAACGGCGGCGCCGGGTTGTATTCGAGCCGGAGCTGGATCGCTTCGGCGGTCCGCCGGTCGACCAGCAGCGACACCAGCGTCAGCGCGAAATCGATGCCTGCGGTGACGCCGCCGCCGGTGACGCGGTTGCGGTCGACGCAGACGCGGGTCCTGGTCGGCGTCGCGCCGAATGCGGAGAGAAAATCCATCGCGGTCCAGTGCGTCGCCGCGCGATAGCCTTTCAGCAGGCCGGCTGCACCCAGCACCAGCGATCCCGTGCAGACCGACGTGATGTATTTGGCCCCCTCGGCCTGCTTGCGCAGGAATGCCAGCATCTCCTCGTCATTGATCATGTCATCGGTGCCGAAACCGCCGGGCACGCAGATGACGTCGAGTTGCGGGCAATCCGCAAAGGTCACCGTCGGCGTGATCGTCAGGACCGAGTCGCTGGGCACAGGTTCGATGCGCTTCCAGATCAGGTGTACCTGCGCGCCCGGCACGCTGGAGAACACCTGCAAGGGTCCCGTGAAATCGAGCTGGGTCACCTTTGGAAACAACACGAGACCGATCTGAAGCGGCGCCGACATGAGGACCTCCCTGATTTCACTTGACCGGTGCATCCTGACATGATGGCCTCTTGTCAGAAATGCCATATTTCCCTCATTTAAGGACATCGCCTCAAATGATCGGTGTGCTGATCTTTCCGGACTTTCAGTTGCTCGATGCCGCGGGGCCGATTTCGGTGTTCGAAATCGCCGCGCGCTTCTCGGGTGCGGCGCCTGCGATCCGGACTTTGGCGGCGACGCCGGGTCCGGTGCGCAGCACCTCCGGCATCGAGATGCTGGCGCGCGGCTTCAAACCTTCCAGCGCGATCACGACGTTGATCGTGGCGGGCGGCGAGGGCGTGCGAACGGCGGCGATCTGCCCGAAGACGCTGGCTTTCGTGCGGGCTTTGGCCAGGCGCGGGGTCCGCGTCGCCAGCGTTTGTTCCGGCGCTTACGTTCTGGCCGAGGCCGGCCTGCTCGACGGACGCCGCGCCACCACGCATTGGCAGCGCACGCGGCACTTCGTGTCGGCCTATCCGAAAGTGAAGCTGGAAGCCGATCGGATCTACACGCGCGACGGCAATGTCTGGACCTCGGCGGGGATATCAGCGGGCATCGATCTCGCGCTCGCGATGGTCGTCGAGGATTACGGCGACGAGATCGCGCAGCGCACCGCCAAGCAGCTCGTGCTGTACCACCGCCGCAGCGGCGGCCAGTCGCAATTCTCCTCGCTGCTGGAATTGAAGTCGCCGACCGGACGGTTTGGACCGCTTTTGGCATGGGCGCGCGAACATCTCGATGCGCCGCTCACGGTGGAGGATTTGGCCGAGCAGGCCGGCATGAGTTCGCGGCATTTCACCCGCGCTTTCATTGCCGAGACCGGCACCACGCCCTCAAAGGCGGTGGAGCGGCTGCGGATCGAGGTGGCGCGGCAGCGCGTGCAGTCGTCCAGCGAGGCGATCGAACGCGTCGCCGAGACCACCGGCTTTCGCGATCCGGAGCGGATGCGCCGCGCCTTCATCCGCGCCTTCGGCCAGCCGCCGCAATCGCTGCGGCGGGCGGCACGCGCGGGGTGAGGGGCCGATGCGGCAAATTCAGCTGACATGATCAGGAAAGCGCAAGAATGTGACGCATCGCCTCTCGCTGCGATCAGCATTGAGGTCTGGCTAGACACCTATCTTCGCGAGGGCGTCAGTCCGCACTTTGCGGAGTATGTCCTCTTGGAATTCACAGCGCAGAATTTTCGCGATGCGATCGGAGATTCGGCGAAGGCGATCTGGGTCTCGGAGAACGCCGCCGGAATTGACGGGTTCGTGACCGTGTGTTCATCGGCGACGCCGCCATTGGCCGATTGCTCGCCGCTGGAAATCGCAACCCTGTATGTTCGGCCGAGACAGCAGTCAGGCGGAAGAGGCGCCGCACTGTTGCAGTGTGCTCTCGAGCATTGCCGGGACCTCGGCGGCGAGAGCGTCTGGTTGACGGTCAATGCCAGGAACAGCCGAGCGATCGGCTTCTATCTCAAGCATGGCTTCAACAAGATCGGCACCACGCAGTTTCGGATCGGCGATCAGGCTTACGAAAACAACGTGATGAATATCGATGTTCGGCGTCCGGTCGCAACGTAGACCACCGCCGGCACATGTGCCTTCGCAGCGGCGTGGGCGAGGCGAGCAATGCGCTAAAGCGGCGCGTCGGGACGCCAGCCGAGAATCGCGAGCATGACAAAGAATCCGACGACGTAGGCGACCGCGATCGGCCAGCCCTGGGTGATCCATCGGCCGACAGACTTTGCCTCCGGATACATGTTCGCCAGGGCGACGCCTGCCGACGAGCCGAACCAGATCATCGATCCGCCGAAGCCGACGGCATAGGCGAGATAGCCCCAATCATAACCGCCTTGTTTCAGCGCGAGTGCGGTCAGCGGAATATTGTCGAACACCGCGGAGACAAAGCCGAGCCCGAGCGCCGTCGGCCACGAGGCGGCGGGCAGTTTCTCGACCGGCATCATGGATGCGGCCGTCACCAGCGCCAGCAGGAAGATGGTGCCCTTGAAGGTTTCGGGCATCACCGACCAGTCCGGCTTGCGCAACGCCGCCGTCAGCAGGATCACCACCCAGACCGCGATGCCGAGCACGGGAAGGATGTCGAGCAGGGCCGGGAATTTCAGATTGGCGGTGATGTTGGCGGCCAGTGCGGCCACGAGAATGGCGGCGACGATGAACACCCTGATGGCATCGACCTTCAGGCCGCTCGGCGGCTTCTTGACGATCGGCGAATAGCGCTGCTGCTGCAGCGAGGCGGGCACGGCGAAGATCAGCATCGCGGCGATGGCGGCAATATAGGCCTCGATGACGGCGAGGGGACTGACCCCGGCGATCCACATCATCGTCGTAGTGGTGTCGCCGACGACGCTGCCGGCCCCTCCCGCATTCGAGGCCGCGACGATGGCCGCGAGATAGCCGATATGGACCTTGCCCTGGAAAACACTGCGCGCCACGGTGCCGCCGATCAGGGCCGCGGCGATATTGTCGAGGAAGCCCGACAGTACGAACACCAGCACCAGAAGGATGACGCCGCCCTTCCAGTCGTCCGGCAGCAGCGCCGGCATTTCGTGGGGAATCCGGCTTTCCTCGAAATGCCGCGACAGCAGCGCAAATCCCATCAGCAGCAGGAACAGATTGGCCAGCGTCACCCATTCATGCGCCATGTGGTGGCCGAGGCCACCAAGGCCGGCGCCGTATTTGAAGCCGGTGAAGATCAGCTTGTATAGGATGATGGCCGCAAGCCCCGTCAACGCGACGGGCAGGGTATGGTGATGAAACAGCGCGACGCCGAGCAGCGTGAGCGCGAACAGGATGAAGTCGACGGGTATCCCGAACAGGAGCATGGTTGCCGTCAATTCCTTCGCGCGTGTGAATTTGTCAATTCAGCGCCTTCATCCAGAGCGCGATATCGGTTGCCGCGACGTTGGCCTGCTGCAGCAGCTTGCCCATGGTGAAGAAGCCGTGGAACTGGCCGGGAAAGTGCTTGTAGGTGACGGGCACGCCGGCTTCCTTCAAACGTGCGGCGTATTCGTCGCCTTCGTCGCGCAGGGGATCGCCGCCGGCGGTCAGCACATAGGCCGGCGGCAATCCGGCCAGCGTCTGCGCACGCGCCGGCGAAGCCTGCCAATTATCGATGTCCGCGGGGCCGCTGAGGTAGTGGTTGCAGAACCAGTTGATGACGGAATGCGTCAGCAGAATGCTGGTCTCTGGCTCGCTGTGCGAGGGGTGCTTCATCGCAAAGTCCGTCGCGGGATAGATCAGCACCTGACCGGCGAGCTTTGGCCCGTCGCCGTCACGCACCGCGAGCGCAGCGACGGCCGCGAGATTGCCTCCGGCCGAGTCGCCGCCGACCATGACGCGCGCCGCGTCGATGCCGAGGTCTTTTGAATTGGCTGCGATCCATTTCACCGCCGTGACGGCGTCGTCAACAGCGGCGGGGAATTTGTGCTCGGGGGCGAGGCGGTAGTCGATCGAAATCACGATCAACTCCCCTTCATGCGCGAGCTTGCGGCAGACCACGTCGTGGGAATCGAGATCGCCGATCACCCAGCCGCCGCCATGATAGAACACCAGGCAGGGTGCGAGCCCGCCGGTTTTTCGCAGCGTCTTCGGCGTGTAGATGCGGGCCGGGATCGCGCCATGCGAGGCGGGGATTGAGAGCGGTTCTGCGGATTCCAGTTCCGGCGGTTCGGGATTGGCGACGGGCCGGGCGGCCAGATACATCGCGCGGGCCTGGGTCGGTGTTCCCGACTCATAGGGCGGGCGGCCAGCTTCCTGGAAGGCTTTGTAGACGGCGGCGGCATCGGGATCGAGAACGACGGGCATGCTAGTGAAGACCTCTGGTGTTTTGTGCTGTCATTCCGGGGCGCTCGCGAAGCGAGTGAACCCGGAATCTCGAGATTCCGGTCTGGTCCTTCGGACCATCCCGGAATGACGACTCCCTAAGCGGCCGTCCGGCCGCCGTCGACGGTATAGGACGAGCCAGTGACGTAGCTGGCTTCATCGGACGCCAGGAACGCCACGACGGAGGCGACTTCGGAAGCATGTCCGAGCCGCCGCGCCGGAATCCGGTCGACCATCTTTTCGATCGGCATGGGGGCATTGCCGCCGTTGCGCCCCTGATAGATCGTCGACAGCATCCGGCTGTCGATCAGGCCCGGACAGACGCAATTGACGCGAACGCCGGTGCCCGTGCATTCCCAGGCCGCGGTCTTGGTGAGTCCGATCACTGCATGCTTGCTGGCGCTGTAGACGGCGATGTAGGGCGAACCCATCAGGCCCGCGATCGAGGCGGTGTTGATGATGCTGCCCTTGTTCTGTTTGAGCATCACCGGCAGCACATGCTTCATGCCGAGGAAGACGCCGACCACGTTGACGTCGAGCACTTTTCGAAAACTCTCCAGCGAATATTGCGGGATCGGCTTGATGTCGCCCTCGATGCCGGCATTGTTGTAGAAGGCGTCGATGGTGCCGAATTTGTCGACGCTGGCGCGGACATAGTCGGCGACGTCGTCCTCCTGGGTGACATCGGCGGCGATCGCGAGCGCTTCGGCGGAGGCCGGCAGGTCATGGATGGCGGCCTTGAGGTCGGCCTCCTTGCGGTCGACGGCGACAATGCGCGCCCCGCGCTCGGCGAGCAGCCTGATGGTGGCGGTTCCGATGACGCCGGCCGCACCGGTGACGACGGCGACCCGGCCGTCCAGTCGAATTCGATCGGTCATGTCTGGGGTTTCCTCTGGCTCGTCCGGTTGTCCCGGATTTTCATGGTTTTCGCGCAGGCGACGCGCGAAAGCTGATCGAAACCGACTATTTCATTTGTAGCGGGAGCTGACCAGAGGCCCCGGAGCGGGCGAAGCCCGTCCCCCGGAGCGGGCGAAGCCCGTCCCCGGGACGAGGGTAACCGCCCTTTCCCCGCCGTATTCCACGTGTTAACCGGTGGGCACGCGAGCGGCGGATAGATTGTACTATGTCGCGAGCCCGATTCGCCCTTTAAAGCCGCGAGATGTTTCGAACCATTGCCCTGACTGGTATTGCGGCCCTAGTGGCCGCCTCGACAATCTCGCTTGCGCCCCCCGCGCGCGCGCAGATCGGCAATATTTTTTCCGATCCGCCGCTGCGGCCGCCAGGCGCGATCCCCCGTGGCAACCAGCAGCAGCAACAACAGCAGCAACTCGACGACGACGAGGAAGTGCCCGAATTGCCGCGCGGCCGGCTGCTGCCGACGCCGAACCGCCCCGCCCCGGGGCAGGGCGTGCCGCCGCCCGGAAGCGTGCAGACCCAGCCCCTGGCACCGCCGCCGGGTACCACTGTCGTTCCACAGAATACCCAGCCGGGGATCGCGGTAGCGCCGCCGCAGCCGGGTGCGCCGGGCGCCGTGCCGCCTGCGGCCAATGCGCAGCCGGGCCTGCCACCCGGGCAGCGCCAGCCCAAGGGACCGGTCCCACCGGCCTCCGCCAGCCTGCAGCCGGGCGACGAGGTGGTGTCCGAGCCGCCGGCATCTAAGGTTACCAACAAGAAGGCCAGCTTCTCCGGCCTCGACAAGATCACCGGCCGGATCATCAATTTCGACGAGGACATCGGCGAGACGGTGCAGTTCGGCGCGCTGCGCGTGAAGACGTCGGCCTGTTACACGCGGCCGTCCACGGAAGCCGCCAATACCGACGCCTTTGTCGAGGTCGACGAGATCACGCTGCAGGGCGAGGTGAAGCGGATCTTCTCGGGCTGGATGTACGCCGCGAGCCCCGGGCTGCACGGTGTCGAGCACCCGGTCTACGATATCTGGCTGACCGACTGCAAAGTCCCCGACCAGACCATCGTCAGCGCGCAGCCTGAAGCGCCGAAGCCGGCTCCGCCGCCGCCTGCCGCCAAGCGCCCGCCGGCGCCGAAGCAGGCCGCGCCGCGTCCGCCGCCGTCGGGGCTGCCGCCGCAGCCGCAGTTCCAGCAGCAACCGCCGCCACCGCCGCCGCAGCAACAACGGCCCGGCGGGCTGTTTGGTGGATTGTTCGGGAATTAGCCTTATGTGCCCCGGACGCAGCGCAGCGCGTTAGCGGTGCGCTGCTGAGCCGGGGTCCATTCCCAATCACAGCAAGTTTGGGGTCCCGGCTCTGCGGAGCCATAGCGTGTCGAAGACGCGCGTAAACGCGCTAACGTCACGCTGCACCGCGTCCGGGACACGAGACCTGGCCCACGCTCCGCAATTCGCTTATTGCGGCGGCGCCTGATAGGCCGCCTGCGTCTTTGGCAGCACGGGCACGCTACGTGAAGCGGGAGCAGATGGCGCCGGCGCCGCGGCGGCCACCGGCTTCGGCGGCTGCGGGTTGAAGATCGACGTCACCACGCGCTCGCGCAGCAATTCGCTCTGTTCGGGAAACCACATGCCAGATGGACCTGCGCTGTTGGCGCGTTCGGCGAAGGCGGCGCTGAGGCCGAACTTCTCAAGGCGCGCCTGCTCGCGGGCAATCGAGATGCGCTGTTCGTTCGCGGTCATGCCGCGGAAATAAGGCTGGTGGAAGCCGAGCCGTGCGTTCGCGTGCAGATGGCGCTGCTTGCCGCCGAGGAACATGATGGTGCAGGCGGAAGCGCATTGATGGGTGACGTAGGTCGACAGGCCTCGCGCCTTGATCAGGTCGGAGATCTTCTGCGCCTCCGCGACGCGCCCGCCGTTCGAGTTCAGCCGCACGGTGCGCACATTGTCCATCGCCTTCAGAATGGTCTCGAACTCCTTCGCCGTGCCGAACGAGATACCTCCGGAGAAATCCAGCATGGTGCCGTTGTTCAGCACCTTGAACTGGTGTGACGCGAGGCGCGCGTCGCCGGCCGCGATCTCGTAGATGCCGAGGCCCTGCGGGATCGCGACGTAGTAGACACTGTAAACGAGGTGGAGAGCGCCGAGCGCCATGGTCGCCTTGGCGGCGGTGCCCCAGAAGCGCTTTCCTGCGCGCCGGTAGGCGGTCGCCGAGCGCCAGACGCCGATCGCGCCCCAGGTCGTGAACAGGATGATCGCGATCCAGGTCAGGCCGTGGGAGATCAGCCAGCGCACCGGCTGTTCGCCAACGCTTGGGTTGATCGCAGCGCCCAGAACGCTGGACGCAAGTCCGAAGCTCGTGCCCAGCACCACATAATTGATCCAGTAGGAGCGCGGCAGCGAGAGTTCGCCGCGCCAGTGCCGCGCGATGATGTTCAGCGCCGGGCGCTTGGGCAGCGGCGGCGGCAACCGGGCCGGCACGACGAAGGTGAGCGGCGGCGGCATGCTGGCAACGACCTGTTCGGCGCCGTGGTTCGCGACGAAGTTTTCGCCGGGCTCGGCCGCCAGTGTCGCGTGCAACGCGTGGCTCATCTGAGCGATCCCTGTCGTTGTCGGAGGCGGAGCGTTCCCGCCCGCCGTGAAAACAGGGATAAGTGAGGTCGCGGGGAGGGGCTGTGACGGACGTCACAATACGGAACAGGCCTTCAGCCGCACGCCGCGACGATCGCGAGTGCGTCGGCGTCGCCAAGCCTTTTCGAGTTCAAGCCTTTTCGCATTACGGCGTATGCGATTTCTTGCGGATGGGAGCGTCGCTGTCCTCGTGCAGTATCCGCTCGGCGGCGCCGTCGAGATCGTCATACTGGCCGCTCTTCAGCGACCACATGAAGGCGGCGAGTGCGGTGACGCCGAGGCCGAGCGCGATCGGTATCAGGTAAAAATAGTCCGTCATTCGGCTGCCCCGAGAACGGGCCTGACGGGAAACTGTTTGCTCGCGGTGCCGCCTCGCACCGCGCCTTGCCGGCCTTTGAGGCGAAGTGCATTGGCAACCACGGCAACGGATGATGCCGACATTGCAATCGCGGCAAGCAGTGGCGTAACGTGGCCCATGATCGCGACGGGCACCGCGACAACATTATAAGCCACGGCGAAAGCAAGATTCTGCTGTATCAGGCGGCCGGCGCTACGGGCGACGGAGATCACCAGCGGCACCGCCGACAGGCTTTCGCGCAGGAACACCAAATCGGCGGCATTACGGCCGACGTCCGCCGCTGAAGCCGGCGCCATTGACGCATGCGCAGCCGCCAATGCCGGCGCATCATTCAGGCCATCACCGACCATCAGGACTTTTCGGCCAGACGCTTGGAGACCAGCGATGTGATCGGCTTTCCCGCCGGGCAATACGGCTGCGACGTATGGCAGGCCAAGTTCCGCGGCGATCGATCCCACTGCGCTCTCGCGGTCACCGGAAACGATCTCGACCCGAAGGCCGTTGTCCTTGAGTTCGGCGACCGCTTCTGCCGTATCCGCCCGCAGACGGTCCTCGAAACGAAAATCCGCCAGGCGGATGCCGTTCCTTGCAAGCACGACCGATTCATCGCCGGATATCCGCTCTGCCTTGGTGCTGTCAGCAAGCGCCCATTCCGGTCGGCCGAGCCGGTGGGCGTCCGTCCCCGCGCGAGCCTCAAGCCCGTATCCGGGATGCTCGGCGATTTCGTCGAACCTGACCGGAGATGCGGGATGACCGGCGGCGGCATCGACCAGCGCCCGCGAATATGGATGGCGGGAATGACAGGCCAGTCCCGCGGCGACAGCGACCAACCCCTGGTCCGTTTCACCGGATCGGACCAAACGCGGAGCGCCCGACGTCAGCGTGCCGGTCTTGTCGAACACGATCGTATCGACTTCAGCGAGACGCTCGAGCGCGCCGCCGTCTTTCACCATGATCCCGCTCTCGAACAGGCGCCGGGCCGCCACCACCTGCACCATCGGCACCGCAAGACCCAGCGCGCAAGGACAGGTAATGATGAGAACCGCGATAGCGATGGTCACCGCCCGATGCGCATCGCCGGTGGCGGCGAGCCAGCCGGCGAATGTCAGGAGCGCTGTGAGATGGACCACCGGGGCGTAAAGACTGGCGGCGCGGTCGGAGATACGCCGGTAGCTCGATCGGCCCTGTTCAGCCGCTTCCATCATTCGCAGCATCTCGCCGAGAAAGGAATTCTCCGCCGTGGCTGTTGCGACGATCGTCAGGGGGCCGGTCAGGTTCAGGGTGCCAGCCCGAAGCTGTGAGCCGACTGTGGCCGGCAACGGTGTATGCTCGCCGGACACGAGCGAGACGTCGAGTTCTGAAGCCCCTCTGATCACGGTAGCGTCCACCGGCACGCGTTCTCCGGCCACGAGCATGAGGGTCGTCCCAACCCGGATATCGCTCACCGGAAGATAGGCCTGGGTACCATCGGCCTGCACCAAGAGCGCGCCACGCGCGGAGAGGCGCGCCAATCCCTTGACCGCCAGCCGGGCGCGTTCACGCATCACATGGTCGAGCGTGCGTCCGATCAGCAGAAAGAACAGCAACGAAATCGCGGCGTCGAAATAGGCGTGCGGGCCGTGATGCACTGTCTCGTAAAGGCTCAAGCCGAAGGCCAGCAGCACGCCCAGCGAGATCGGCACGTCCATGTTGGTGCGTCCGTGGCTCAGGGCTCGCCAGGCCGAACGAAAAAATGGCCGGCCGGAATAGGCCAGCGCGGGCAGGGCGATGATCGCCGACAACCAATGAAACAGGTCACGGGTGGCGGCGTCGGCGCCCGACCAGATCGACACCGACAGCAGCATGATATTGCTCGCCGCGAAGCCCGCGACGGCGAGGGCGCGTATCAGTTCCGAAAGCGCACCGTCCTCCTTGTCCGATTCAATGTCGAACAAATGCGCCTCGAACCCGGCCCGCTTCAGCGTTTCGACAAACGGCGGTGGGATAGCGTCGGCGCGCCAACGGACCGTTACGCGTTTGCTGGAAAGGTTGACGCGCGCGCTCTCCACGCCGGAAAGCCCGCCGAGCGCCGTCTCGACCGTTCGAATGCAAGCACCACAGTGAATTGCGGGCACCGAGAGGTCGGTCTGGCGCACGCCGTCGGCCACGATGCGGCTGGCAAGCAGCACTTCCTCGCCTGTTGCGCGCGCATCCGGCGGCAGTGCCGTGAATTCCGCTCCCGAGCCGCAACAACCCATCGGAAATTGCTCCAGACGCCGCGCGTTAAAGCCGCATCGTTCGATACGCGTGCCAGCTTCCGTGTCCCAGCACCGGGAAAACGACGATCATTCCCAGAAGCCCGGTGGCGATGCCGAAAACGATCAACGCCAGCATGATCGCCGCCCAGGTCAGCATGACCGCAAGATTGTTCCACACCAGCGCCATGCTGGTGCCCATCGCGGTCAGTGCATCGGTACGCTCGGCCAGCAGCATCGGAATGGAAAACGCGCTGATGGCGAATGCAAAGGCTGCAAACAGGCCGCCGACCGCGCTGCCGACCACCAGCATGGCCCAGCCGATCTGGGTCGTGAACAGCATCGGGACGATGTGGTCGATGCCGGGAAAGGGACGCAGGCCGAAAAACAGCGCGTAGAGGATGACCGCGGCGCGCATCCACAACAGCGTCAACATGAAAAGCAGGACGCCGGCAAATAGAATCTGGCCGCCCGATTCCGGCTTGACGAAGATCATCTGCCAGAGGCTGACGGGCCTGCCTTCCTCGATGCGCCGGCTCTTTTCGTAAAGTCCGATTCCAATGACCGGCCCAGCCACCATGAAGCCCGCAAACGCCGGAAGCAGGATATAGTCGAGGCGCAGGGCAAACAGGCCGACGGTGGTGACGACCGACACCAGAAATACAAGTACCCCGTAACTGATGCTGGTGACCGGATTAATCCTGAAATCGCGCCAGCCGGCCGAGAGCCAGTCCCAGGCGGCCGCGGGGGCGACGTTTCGCTTCCACGTATGCTCTCGCGGCAGTGGCGGAACAACATCCGGGATCGAAATCATCGTTGGCCTCCCTGCATTCTCATCGCGGCGTGCATGACGACCTTGCTGCGCTGAATTTTCCGTCCCCGGTTCCGCCTTCACCCTGGCGCACATGCGCAACGCATTCCGGTTGCGATATGATCGCCATATAGACCAGGTGCGAATTGGCGATCAGCACCAGCAGCAGCCCGGCACAGACCGCAGTCCAAACGACCACCCTTGTCCTGAATGTCCCTGTCGCGGCGCCGGCGTTGCTCATCGTTGCTCCCGTCGAAGATCGAACAGGTAAAGCGCGAGAATCTTGCGGTCGAGCGGAGACAATCTTCCTTCCCAGCTTGGCATCTGCCCTTGCCGGCCGCCCCACACCGTCGTGGTGATCGATTCCGCATCGCCGCCGTAGATCCAAAATCGATCGGTCAGGTCGGGTCCACCGAGATCAGTCTTGCCCTTGGCGTCGTCACCGTGGCAGGCGACGCAATTGGCGGCGAAGACGGCTTTGCCGGCTTCCATCTTTGCCGCCGGCACGTCCTTTGCGACGGCCGGATCGGAGAGGCTGCGCACATAGTTCACGACGTTTTCAACCTCGTCCTTCTTGAGCATCTGATCGCGCCCGAACGCCATCATTTGCGACGTCCTGGTCTGCGGATGCGTCGAATTGATACCGACGCGGATCGTTTCGGCGATGCTTTCGGGATCGCCGCCCCACAGCCATGACGCCGTCGTCAGGTTCGGAAACCCGTGACCGCCCCGGGCATTCGATCCGTGGCACGCCGCGCAATTGTCCCCGAACAGCGTTCGGCCGGTCTGCCGCACTCGTTCCATCAGGCGCGGATCGGCCTGGATGTCCTTGAAGCTTTCAGCCTCGATGCGGCTGGTCCAGACGCCCCGTTCGACAGCGGCTTGCTTCACGCTTTCGGTGACGATGTTGCGCTGGTCGATGCCGAGCAGACCCTTGGTGTAGGTCACCCCGAGCGGCCACGCCGGCATCAGGATCCAGTAGCCGACGGAGAACAAGGCCGTCACGATCAGGAAGAAAAAGACCGCGCGTGGCACCGGCGTGTTCAATTCCTTGATGCCGTTCCATTCATGACCGGTGGTCATGTGGCCGGTGTATGGATCGCGTTCTTCTACCGCCATGGCTGATCCCTGTGCGGCTTGTCCTCATGGCCGAGAATTGATTGCGCGGCTTCGTCAAACCGCTTCTTGTTCGACGGCCAGAACGCATAGACCAGCACGCCGATCGAGAGCGCGATCAGATAAAACAGGCCGAATGACTTCGAGAACCAGACCGCAAAATCATTGTCCATGATCAACCTCCCGCCGCGGCGACCGGCTTATGCGCAGCATCGGTTAGCTTGCCGAGAATCTGCAGATAGGCGACCAGGGCATCGAGTTCGGTAAGATTGCCCGGTTTGCCGTCGAAGGCCCTTACATTCGTCGCCGCTCCATATCGCTTGGTGACCCCTTCGGCGAAAGGCGTATCGGGCGCGGCCTGACCGTAGGCATCCGACCTCGCGTTTGCGATCATGTCGTCGGTATAGGGCACCCCGACCCGACGCAGCGCCACCATATGCCGGCCGAGGTCTTCGCTCCGCAGCTCGGTTCGCCCGAGCCAGGAATAATGCGGCATCACCGACTCCGGCACCACGTCGCGGGGATTGTTGAGGTGCCGGACGTGCCACTCGTCCGAATATTTGTTGCCCATGCGCGCAAGATCGGGACCGGTTCGCTTCGATCCCCAGAGCATCGGATGGTCATATTTGGATTCGACGGCGAGCGAATACGGGCCGTAGCGCTCGACCTCGTCGCGCAAGGTGCGGATCATCTGCGAATGGCAGGCGTAACAGCCTTCGCGGATGTAGATGTTGCGGCCGGCGATTTCGAGCGGGGTGTAAACCCGCATATTCGGCGCATCTTCGACGGTCTGATGGATCGTGAACAGCGGGATGATCTCGACCGCGCCGCCGATGCTGGCCACTCCGATGATGGCGAGCAGAAAGCCGATCGTCTTGCGTTCAAGGCGGTAATGGAGGTTGAACATGCGCTCACTCCGCCGGTTGAGGCGCGGTACCGCCTGCAAGCGCGGGCACGGGACGGTCGCCCAGCCGTTGGTCGGCCGGCTGGTCGGCCGTGCGTATCGTCATCCAGATGTTGTAGCAGGCGACCAGCGCCCCGATCAGGAATAGCAGCCCGCCGATGGCGCGAGCGATGTAATAGGGGCGCATCGCGACCATGGACTCTACGAACGAATAGGCAAGCGTTCCGCTTTCATTGTAGGTCCGCCACATCAGGCCCTGGATGATGCCGGAATTCCACATCGCAAAAACGTAAATGACCGTTCCGGCAAGCGCGAGCCAGAAATGCACTTCGACCAGCCTGCCGGAATACATCCGCTCGCGCTTCCAAAGCCACGGCACCGAGGCATAGATCGCGCCGAATGTAATCATCGCGACCCAGCCGAGCGCCCCGGCATGGACGTGGCCGACGGTCCAGTCCGTGTAATGCGACAGCGAGTTCACCGCACGGATGGCCATGAACGAGCCTTCAAAGGTGACCAGGCCGTAAAACACCGCCGCGACCATCATGAAGCGCAGGACCGCATCGTCGCGAACCTTGTGCCAGGCGCCGTTCAGGGTGAGCAGGGCGTTGCCGGCCGAGGCCCATGACGGGACCAGCAGCATGATCGAGAACGTCATGCCGAGCGTCTGCACCCATTGTGGCAATGCCGTGTAGTGCAGGTGGTGCGAGCCCGCCCACATGTACATGAAGGTGATGCCCCAGAAGCTGATGATGGACAGCCGATAGGAGAAGATCGGGCGGCCGGCACGGACAGGCAGATAATAATACATCATGCCGAGGAAGCCGGCGGTCAGGAAAAACGCGACGGCGTTGTGACCGTACCACCACTGCGTCATCGCATCCTGCACGCCGGAGAATGCCGAGTAGCTCTTGGCATGGCCGAGCGATACCGGCATCGCCAGATTGTTGACGATGTGCAGGATCGCCACGACCAGAATGAAGGCCATGTAATACCAGTTCGAAACGTAGATATGGGGCTCCTTGCGGCGAACCAGCGTGCGCAGGTAGATGATGAAATAGGTCACCCACACGACCACCAGCCAGATGTCCGCATACCATTCCGGTTCGGCATATTCCTTCGACTGCGTGACGCCCATCAGATAGCCGGTCGCGGCGATGACGCAGAACAGATTGTATCCCAGCAGCACGAACCACGGGCTCAACTGGTCGGGTAGGCGCGCGCGCGTGGTTCGCTGCAGGACGTAGAACGAAGTTGCGATCAGCGCATTACCGCCGAAGCCGAAGATCACACCCGAGGTGTGCACGGGACGGAGGCGCCCGAAGCTCGACCATGCAGCGTCGAACGTCAGGTCCGGATAGGCGAGCTGCCACGCGATCCAGTCGCCGACGAAAAGTCCGGCTACGACCCAAACCATCGCGAGGATAATGCCCAACCGACTGGGATCGTCGAAGTAGCGGTCCAGACGATCGTCGGAAGGTTCAGGCTCGTAGTATCCGGAGATGACCCAGAATGTCCCGGCTATGGCGGCCAGCAGCACGATGGCGCCGTGAACCCCAAGGGGGTCCCCCGTTCCCGCTACCGCCATCGCAAGTCCGCATATGGACAGTGCCAGCAGGATGAAAAGTGCAAGTTGCCGCTCGTATCGTGTCAACTGTGCGATCATGGCCAGGCACTCAGCAATTCTAGGCAGCCAGCGAAGGATATCCTTCATTGGCCGCGGACTCAAAATCTGTCGGCCTGGGTGCCCCCAAACCCCCAGACTGAGACTAAACCGGGAATCGTGCAGTCGATACTGTCCGAAAGGACAGGCTCCACGGCCAGAAAGTCCAGGCTTCAGCCGCGCGCAGCGATGATCGCCAGCGCGTCGGCGCCGTCGACCGGCCCGTCGGACGGCAACTTCAAAAAGTCCGCGGGCTCGCCTGCGATCGCCTTGTCGAGCATCGTGCGGTAGCGGCGCCTGGATATTTCGACCGCGCCAAAGCTCTTCAAATGCTCCGTGACGTATTGCGTGTCGAGCAGCTCAAACCCTCCCGCGATCAGCCGCGCCACCAGATGGACCAGCGCCACCTTCGAGGCGTCTCTGGCGGTGTGGAACATGCTCTCGCCGAAGAAGGCGCGGCCCAGGCTGACGCCATATAGGCCGCCGACCAGGTCGTCGTTCTGCCAGACCTCGACGCTGTGGCAGTGCCCGATCTGGTAGAGCCCGCCATAGAGATCGCGGATCCGCTTGTTGATCCAGGTGTCGTCGCGCCCGACCTGCGGCGCCGCGCAGCCCGCAATGACCGCCTTGAAGGCGGTGTCGACGGTGACGGTGAAGGCGTCGGAGCGCACCGTGCGGGCAAGCCGCGAGGCGATGCGAAAGCCGTCGAGCGGGATCACTCCGCGCATTTCCGGCTCGACCCAGAACAGGGTGGGATCATCGGCGCTTTCGGCCATCGGGAAGATGCCGCAGGCATAGGCGCGCAGCAGCACCTCGGGCGTGATTTCGGAAACGGCGGACTCGCGCGATGTCATGGCGGGAGAATAGCAGGGAGCCGGTGGCCTGTGCTATGCCTTGAAAAAACCGGCGGAGCGGCCTGGATACCGGGAAAAAAGAAGTACGCCGCCGGGGGACTGGAGGAAAGAAAATGAACCGACGCCGCTTTCTGCAACGCTCGATTGCAACCGCTGCAGCCGCCGCATGGCCCACCGCCTCACGCGCGCAGCAGTACCCATCAAAAATCATCCGTTTTCTTGTCGGATTCCCTCCGGGCGGCTCAGCCGATTTGACGATGCGCCAATTTGCACATCGCCTTGATGCAGTACTAGGCGCCAAGCATTTGATCGAGAACGTTCCTGGCGCATCTTCGACGCTCGCGGCCGTACAGGCCCTGCGCGCCGAACCGGATGGACATACGCTTTTTCTCGGCGCGAACGTCTCCCAGGTGATCGCGCCGACGATGCTGAAGCTATCGTATGATCCACTGACGGCGCTTGCGCCGATTTCCCAGGTTACAACGAATTCGAGTCTGGTGGCCGTATCAACTGCGTATGGCGTGAAGAATTGGGCAGAATTCCTCGCGAAAGCAAAAGGCGAGCGTGATGGTGTGTTCTACGGCACTTCCAATGTCGGCTTCCAGATACCGGCCGTCCAGATCTCCAAAATCGCCGGGATCAAGCTTGTCAACATTCCCTTCAAGGGCGGCGCTGAAACCGTTACCGCCGTTCTGGGTGGCAACATTCCGATGATCATCGGAACGCCGCCTACGATCCTGCCGCACGTTAACTCGGGTGCACTTGTGGCGCTGTGCGCAACGAGCGCGGAGCGCTCCTCCGTCATGCCGGATATTCCGGCAGCCAACGAACTTGGCCTCAAGGGATTGGATTCGGTTGGATGGTTTGGCCTCTTCGCACCCGCGAAAACCCCTGTGGCCGTCGTGACAAAGCTGCACGCGGCGATCCAAACGGTGATAGGGGACAAGTCGCTGCAACAGGCACTCGGCAAGGAGGGTTTGGAGCTCCGAGGCTCCGCAAGTCCGGAGGGCTTTGCGAGTTTCCAGAAGAAGGAATTCGAAGAGAACGCAGCGATTATACGCGAGGCCGGACTTGCGCCGAGCTAAAGCGTTTTCGAGCGAAGTGGATACCCGGATCGCATAGCAATCAAGTTTACGCAGATTGCGTAGACTTATCTGCGGTAGAAAACACGTCAAAATAAGAGTCTAGGCGCGCCGGGACGCGCTTTTGGCAGGTCGCGGTTCAAACGCCGCAAACGGAAGATTATCCAGCCGCGGCTTCATTCGGCCGCGGCGCCGGCTTGTTGACGCGGGCAAAGCGCAGCACGATCTTTGTGCCGGCATGGTCGGGATCGCGCGCGACGTCGGCTTCGAGCTTTGATGCCATGGCCGAGACGATGCGCTGTCCCATGCCGGTAGAGCGTGGGTCGGCCTTGACGTTGAGGCCGACGCCGTCGTCGGTGATCGACAGCAGGAGTTCGTCGCCGAGCGGCTTGAGCTCGACGTGGATCGGGCCGGCGCCGTCGGGGTAGGCGTATTTGACGGCGTTCATGATCAGTTCGTTGACGATGATGCCGATCGCCACCGCACGATCGGGGTCGATCTCGATTGGCTCGGCCTTCAGCGTCAGCCGCGACATCCGATTGCCCTCGGCCGAGCGCCGAAGATCCTCCAGCAGCGCCTCGAGATACTGGTTCAGGAGCACGCTCTTCAGATCGTGCGAGGTGTAGAGCCGGCGATGGACCTGGGCGACCGCGGCGACGCGCCCCATCGCATTGGTGAGCGCCGCCTTGACGTCGTCCTGGGTCGTGGAATTGGCCTGCAGGTGCAGCAGCGAGGCGATGATCTGCAGCGAGTTGCCGACGCGGTGGTTCACCTCGCGCAGCAGTACCTCGCGCTCGGCGGCCAGCGCCGCGTAGCGGTCGCGCGAGGCGTGGACCTCAGCCTCGGCCTCATCGCGGGCTCTTTGAATCTCCGCCTGCCGCAGCGCGCCGTTAACGGCGACCTGGAGCAGGGGAATGAACTCGCCTTGCACGTCCTTGACGAGATAGTCCGCCGCGCCCGCCTTCAGCGCGGTGACGGCAATCGCCGAATCCTGCGAGGCCGTGACGAATACCACCGGCGGCGCACCCGGGATCGCCAGGATCCGCTCCAGCGTTTCGAGGCCGTCGAGACCCGGCATGTACTGGTCGAGCGCAATGGCGTCGATGCCGCCTTGCGCCAGGCGGTCGAGGCCCTGCTGGCCATCGGCGGCATGCACCACCTTGAAGCCGAGCCGCGTCAGGCCGCGATCGACCAGCCGCGCCAATGCGGCGTCATCATCGATGTACAGCAGTGTCGGCGTGGCTGTTGTCATGTGGCGGCTGGCGGTACCTGGATGACGGAAAAGAACAGGCCGAGCTGGCGAATGGCGTTGGCGAAGCTTTCGTAATTCACCGGCTTGGTGATGTACACGTTGCAACCGAGATCGTAGCAACGCTTTATTTCATGGGAATCGTCGGTCGTGGTCAGCACCACGACCGGGGTCGCCTTGAGATATTTGTTGTCCTTGACCTGCTTCAGGATATCGATGCCCGACGCGTCGGGCAGGTTGAGATCGAGCAGGATCAATAGCGCGTTGCCCTTGTGAACAAGGCCCGTTCCATCCTTGCCGAACAGGTACTTCAGCGCAGCTGTACCACTGGTGAACGGGATGATCTCGTTGTTGACGCCGGAACGGCGGATGTTCCGCTCGATCAGGCGGGCATGGCCCTCATCGTCCTCGATCATGATGATAGTGACTGGGTTACTCATGACTGTGTGTTCCGGTTACGAATGGTCCAATTGATCGGCAGTGTAATCGTGAATGTGCTGCCGTTGTGAAGTTCCGAGGCGACCGACAGGGTTCCGCCGAGCCGCCGCACCAGCGCGCGGACGTGCGCAAGGCCGATGCCTTGCCCGGGCTTGTCCTGGGTTCCGGCGCGGCGGAACAGCTCGAAAATGCGCTGATGGTCCTTGGGATCAATACCGCGCCCATTGTCGATGATCTCGAAAATTGCAAAGCCGAGTTTGGTGCGGCCGTGCACCTGGATGTCGCCGGGAACGCCGGTCTTGAGGTATTTCAGTGCATTTTCGATCAGATTGGAGAAAATCTGCTCCAGCGCCAGACGGTCGCTGACGATGTTCGGCAGCGGTTCGATCCGGATCTGGGCCTCGGCTTCAGCGGCCTGATGCGCCACCGTCGCGACAATGCCCTCGATCAGCTCGCGGGTTTCGATCCGCACCGGTTCGAATTCGCGCCGGCCTTCGCGGGTGAGGTTGAGGATGGCCGAGATCAGCCGATCCATCTTGGCGATCGAGGATTTGATGAAGCCCAGCGCCTCGGTGAAGTCTTCCGATAACTGCTTGTCGGGTCCTTCGAGGACGGGCTCGGCGCTATCGGTGGCGTTATCAGCTGTCGCCGGCGTGGCCGATTGCGCGCGCGCCAGGATCGCGATCCGCTTGAAGATATCGCCGCGCAGTTCCTCGAGTTCGCTGGTAAAGCCCATGATGTTCACCAGCGGCGAGCGCAGATCGTGGCTGACGATATAGGCGAAGCGCTGGATCTCATCATTGGCTTCGCGCAGATCGGCGGTGCGCTCGTCGATCGTGCTCTCGAGGTTGATATTGTTGTCGCGCAATTGGGTTTCGGCATCGTCGCGGGCGCGCGAGGAGCGGCGCACCAGGAAGATCGAGATGCCGGCGAGCGCGATTACGAGGCCGGAACCGGCCACCGTCACCGCCGAAGCCAGTTGCTGGGTGCGATCCGCGGTCGCAGTGCGCAGAGCGAACAGCCGGTCCTCCTCGGCGCGCATCCCGTTGCTGAGCTCGCCGATCTTCTGGACGGAGTCGCTGGCGCCGGCCTCACGCAGCATCGCGATGCCGCCGGCGAGATCGTTGCGTTTGACGAATGCGATGGCCCTGGCGAATTCGGCAAGCCGGGCTTCGACCGGTGGCCGCAGCTGCCGGGCGTTCTCGGCCTGGACCGGATTGTCCGAAGTCAGCCGGGTCAGCTTGTCGATATCGGGGAGGATGGTCCCGATGGCGGATTCATGCTCGGTCAGGAAGCGCGGCTCTGAGGTCAGGAGATAGCCGCGTGCCGAGCTTTCGGCGCGGCGGATCTGCAATAGCAAGGTCGAAAGCTGGTTCTCGACCTCGACCGTATGCACGACCTTGCCGCTGTCCTTGCGGGCCTCATGAACGAGAATGACCGATAAGGCGCTGATCGCCACCAGCACCGAAAACCCCGCCGCAAGCAGCAGGATTTGCCCCAAAGCGCGGCGGCGCTGGGCTTTAGTGTTCACAATGATCTCGCGTCATGAACAAACGAAACAAACCGCCCCTGCCAAACCGGCCCCCAATACCATTCAACGCTCGGGGGAACGATTGGTTCCACGGGCAGCAGGGTCGGTTCAGGGCATGGCTAGGAAGTTTTGGTCTTCGCCGCCTGGCCGGCGAGATATTGCTCGAGCCAATGGATATGGTAGTCGCCGTCGATGATGCCGGGCTCGCGGACCAGGGCACGGAACAGCGGCAGGGTGGTCTCGATACCTTCGACCACCATCTCGTCCAGCGCGCGGCGCAGCCGCATCAGGCATTCGCCGCGGGTCTTGCCGTGAACGATCAGCTTGCCGACCAGCGAGTCGTAATAGGGCGGGATGACGTAACCCTGATAGACGGCGGAATCGATCCGGACGCCGAGGCCGCCGGGTGGATGGAATTGCGTGATCTTGCCCGGCGAGGGACGAAACGTCTGCGGGTTTTCCGCATTGATGCGGCACTCGATGGCGTGGCCGATGATGGTGATCTCGTCCTGCGTCGCCGGCAGGTCGCCGCCGGCGGCGATGCGGATCTGTTCCAGCACGAGATCGATATCGGTGATGCTTTCGGTAACGGGATGCTCGACCTGGATCCGGGTGTTCATTTCGATGAAATAGAACTCGCCGTCCTCGTAGAGAAACTCGATGGTGCCGACACCGAGATATTTCATGTCCTGCATCGCCTTGGCGCAGGTGGCGCCGATCTTGGCGCGCGCGGCGGCGGAGAGAACCGGTGAGGGGCCTTCTTCCCAGACCTTCTGGTGGCGGCGCTGCAGCGAACAGTCGCGTTCGCCGAGATGGATGGCGCCGCCGCGGCCGTCGCCCAGCACCTGGATTTCGATGTGGCGCGGCTTGGTCAGGTATTTCTCGAGATAGACCGAAGCGTCGCCGAACGCGGATTTGGCCTCGTTGGAGGCGGTCGAGAGCGCCATCAACAGCTCATCAGCGGTGTGCGCGACTTTCATGCCGCGTCCGCCGCCGCCGGCAGCGGCCTTGACCAGCACCGGAAAGCCGATCGCCTCGCCGATCGCCATCGCGTCGTCTTCGGGGCCGACCGCGCCGTCGGAGCCGGGCACCACGGGAATGCCGAGTTTCCTGGCGGTCTTCTTGGCTTCGATCTTGTCGCCCATCAGGCGGATGTGCTCGGCCTTCGGGCCGATGAAATGCAGATTGTGTTCGGCGAGGATCTCGGCGAAGCGGGCGTTCTCGGACAGGAAGCCGTAGCCGGGATGCACGGCATCGGCGCCGGTGATCTCGCAGGCCGCGAGCAGCGAGGGGATGTTGAGATAGCTGTCCTTCGACGGCGGCGGCCCGATGCAGACGCTTTCGTCGGCAAGCCGCACATGCATCGCGTCGGCGTCGGCGGTGGAATGCACGGCGACCGTGGAGATGCCGAGCTCCTTGCACGCGCGCAGCACGCGCAGCGCGATCTCACCGCGATTGGCTATCAGGATCTTGTCGAACATCGCAGCGCCTGACGTTGACGGATTCTATTCAATGATCACCAACGGCTCGCCGAATTCGACCGGCTGGCCGTCCTCGACGAGAATCTGCGTCACGGTGCCCGCGCGCGGCGATGGAATCTGGTTCATCGTCTTCATGGCTTCGATGATCAGCAGGGTTTGTCCCACCGACACCTTGGTGCCGACCTCGATGAACGGCTTGGCGCCGGGTTCGGGCGCCGAATAGGCGGTGCCGACCATCGGCGAGGGGACGGCGCCGGGATGTTTGGCGAGATCGGCGATCGCCGCCGGGGTCACGTTGGCGGCCGCTGCCGCGTGCGCCGACGGGGCCTGCTGGTAATTGCCCGGCATCGAAGCTGTGACGGTGATGTTGCGCGCCACGCGCACCCGCAGGCCGGCGCGCTCGATCTCGATTTCGGTGAGGCTGGTTTCATCCAGCAGCAACGCCAGTTCGCGGATCAGCGCACTGTCGTCGCTCTTGAAATTTGCGGCTGATTTGTTGTCAGGCTTGCTCGCCATATGCGGGGTCCGGAATTCTCTGGGTGATGACGGCTGAGGCGCCAGGCTTTTGATATCAGGCTTTCGCCTTGACGCCGATTTTGGCGGCAAGGCCGTTGATTGCGAGCCGGTAGCCGTCGATGCCGAACCCGCACAGCGATGCGAAGGCTGCTTTGGCCGTGAACGAATGGTGCCGGAAACTCTCGCGGGCGTGGATATTGCTGACGTGCACTTCAACGGTCGGGATCTTCACCCCAACCAGCGCGTCATGCAGCGCGATCGAGGTGTGGGAATAGCCGCCGGCATTGATGATGATGCCGACCATTTTCTTGGCGCGGGCCTCATGGATGAAATCGATCAGCTCGCCCTCGCGGTTGGACTGCCGGCAATCGGCCGCGAGGCCGAATTGCGTGGCCGTCTCCGCGCACAATTTCTCGACATCGGCAAGGGTGGCGTGGCCATAGGTCTCGGGCTCCCGCGTCCCCAACAAATTGAGGTTCGGGCCGTTGAGCACAAGGATCGTCGGGGTTGAGGCTTGTTCAGCTAAGGCCTGGGCCATCCGGATTCCAGCAAAGGGGGGCGGGTAGGTCGCGGGGTTATAGGTAACAACGCGGCCAAGGGGAAGCCTTCAGGCATCCCAAGAATGGCACAAATGCCTCATCCAGTTCGAAAAAAGACTTGCGGAACCTACTGATTCTGCACGTTAACCACTTGGTTAGCCAGGTTGCAGACAGCAGCCCGCCTCTCAGGGTTTTGGTGTTGATGGAGCGGGTGCCGGCGCGGGTTGCTTGGGGGGTGCGGGTGCGGCTTTCGGCGCGGCGGCTGGACCGCCGTTCTTGGCGGCTGCGGCCGGGGAGGCGGAGGGTTGCGGCTCCGGCGGCGGTACGGGCGCGGAAGAACCGAGATTGACCGAAATGCCGAACAGCCGCCACTGACCGCTCACCGGCGCGTAGGTCAGCTCGAAATTGACCTGCGTCGGCACCGAGGGAAAGAAACCTGCCATCCGCATCATGCCGTTGGCTTCGATCTGCGGCAGCAGACTAAGCTGCGGATCGATCACGGCCACTCCAGACAAGTCGACATTGTCGCGCCGCTGAGCCGCGAAAATCTCGGCAAGGCGCGCTGCGGTGTTGACCTGAAATGCCGGCGCGCCCAAATCCCGCAGCACGGTGTAATTGCCGGTCTTGTTGGCCTGGTCGAGCGCAAGCAGCGCCGAGCGGACCAGGATGATGACGCCGTTGCGGTCGATCTGCGCCTGCTTGGGTGCGGGCGCAGGCGCTTGTGCATTGGCGACCGAACCCGCGGTCGCGAACGCCATTGCGATAACAAGACCTAGTCTGGTGTAGCGCGAAACGGCCGGCACTCCCCGTCTACCAGGCGTAAGTCACGCCCGCGCGCCCCGCGACGCCGCCTTGCTGGAAGCCGGCGGCAACGCCGCCATTGATCACGACGTTCTGGCTGATGCGGGCCATGCCGGTGAGGGCCATGGCGTTCTCGCCGCGGAAGGTGCCCCAATTGCTCGAGATCGCGAACTTCTTGTTGTCAGGCAGCGTTCCGCCACCCATGGCGACCGCGATCGCGGTGCCCTCGAAAGCCTGCCGGATCTGCCCTTGCAGCGCGGTGACGCTGGACTGCAATCCCGAGACGTCCTGCTGGCTTGCGAACGCGGCGGTTGCCAGATTGCCGTTGCCGTCCGTCGTCACCACGCGGACCGGGCCGGTCTGCGCGGCCAGGCTGGCGGCGGAGTTGAGGCCAGCCATCGTGTAGGTGTTGGTCGCCGTGCCGAAGCTTTGCTGGTTGGCCCGGGTCGTGCTCGCTCCGCTGCCGATGGCGGTGGAGTTCGCGAAGTTTGCGGACGAGCCGTTGCCAAGTGCGGTCGCGGAGATTCCCGTCGCCGAGGCTGACGTGCCCATTGCGATCGAATCCGTTCCCGAAGCCACCGCGTTGCTGCCGATGGCGGCCGAACGCAGGCCCGAGGCGGTGTTGTTGGTACCGATCGCTACTGCGTTGGCGCCAGCCGTGCTGTTGAAATTGCCCAGCGCGGTGCTGAACGCACCGTTCGCGGTGTTGCCGTCGCCGATGGCCGTCGCGCCGGTGCCGGACGCGGCGATCTGGTTGCCGGTGCCGATCGCAGTGCTGAAGCTGCCTGCGGCAATCGTCTGCCGCGAGCCGGCGCCGCCGCTGCCGATGGCGGTCGAAGAGGCGCCGGTGGCGCGGGCGCTGTTGCCAAGGGAGGTGGCGTTCGCCGCGGTCGATCTGGCGCCTGCGCCGACGGCGGTGCTCGCCGCGCCATTAGCCTGGGTTCCTCCGGCAAGCGGGTCGTCGCCGCCGAGCGCGACCGCACCGCCGCCGTTTGCCGACACGTCGTTGCCGACCGCCGTCGCGCCGGCGCCGTTCGCAGTGGCGAAGCTTCCCAGCGCCGTCGCCGCCTCAGTAGCAGCGCCGGTGGCCGTACTGAAAAAACCGACGGCTGTATCGCCATCGTTGCTGCCGCCCACGCCTGCCGTTGCCGAACGACCATATGCCGAAGCACCGGAGCCTGCGGCAGTGGCACCGGCGCCGACAGCCGTGCTGTCCGCACCTGTCGCAGTGGCTTGGCAGGCGGGGTCGCTCAGCAAAAGCGTGTTCGCGACGTTGCCGGAGTTACAGCCGGCGAAGGCGGGGCTGGCGCCCAAAAGCGTTGCGGCTACCGCGCATCCACCGAGCAATGACACGAAACGAAGTGAAGATGCGACCGGTGCAATTGAACTGAGCTTCATCAAATCGGCCCCCAGGCTTCAAAATCGGAAATGCGGCTCCTGACAGGGCCGATCGAAATCAATCGAGAACGCAACCACAGTGCGAAGCCTTACAGGAAAGAAGCCTTCCAGGAAATTGGATTGAGCGTGCAAGCGGCCTTGGGCCGGATGTCGCTGCCGACCCGCTCTCGCAAGTAGAGATCAAAACCGCTCCGTTACGAATGTGCTGGTTAAATTGATTCGGGAGAAGCCAAAACACGGAGCGGCTAGATTCTCGACCTTCGGCCTAACATTGGTGCGAGGTTTTTTCTCTCCGGCACAAATGTGAGTTGTAAATTGCAACTTGCGTGAGCCGCAGGGGCCCGGCCTGGGAGGTCGCATAAAAAAAGCCCCTGCCAGTGATTCGGCAGGGGCTCATTGCAAGTCAGCTGCTGAAAGTCAGCTGCGGTTGTTGGGACCGTTAGCCTTCGATGATGTAGACGATCTCATGCGTCTGCGGGCGCACGATGACGTAGCGGCCGCCCACCAGGATCACCTGATAGCCACGCCACTCCGGATAGATCTCGACGATCCGGGGCGGAAGCGGGTGGAAATGGACCGAACTCGGAACCCGCGTGCCAACTGAGATATTGAAGTTGACGTTGGTGGTTTCCTTGATGCTCGTCTCCGACTTGATGGCGGTCGTGATCTGGGAGCGCTTTTCAGCCGGAGGTGCTGCGGTCGCCGAAGTCGCGGCGTTGCCCGTGGTCTGCGCCTTGGTGTCGGCCGCGCCCTTGGTCTGGGCGGTGCCGGTCTTGCTGTCGGCCGCGCCCTTGCTGTCGGTTGCGCTCTTGTCCATGCCGCTCTTGCTGTCGCGGCCCTCGGCCTTCATGTCCTTGCCGCCCTTGGTTTCGGTCTCCGAGCTCATGCTCTTCGACTTCTCACCCGCCGGCGATTTGGTGTCCTGAGCGCTCTTGCCGGACGGCATCTTCTCGTTGGATTCCGCGCCCTTTGCGCCCTTCATGTCGGAAGCGCCGCCAGGATCGCGCTGCATCGTGCCAGCTCCGCCCGGTGACGGCGCGGTCTGCTGGGTAGCGGCGCCACCGGCACCGGATCCGCCTTCGCGGCTCATGCCGGTGCCTTGCGCATGCGCAAACCCGGTGCCGGCGATCAGCGCCGCCACTGCGGCCGAAATCAAAAAGCGATTGGTCATACGTTTCTCCTCACGTGGATGCATTGCCCGCACCGACAACGAAAGGAGATGTGCGATGTTCCTGCCCAATCGCGGTTCCATCAGATTAGTTTGATGAATGCGGGGTGAATTTGAAACTCAACTTGGCAAGACGCGTTTTCTTGACCCGTACCGGTTGCCCACCCCGCATCAAGTGCGGGGCAGACTTTCGCTCGAAAACGCTGTCAACCGCAGGCCCAGTCGAACTCCATCGTTTCGAGATCGAGCTGCGCGTTGCCGCCGCCGAAGTTGAAGCCACCGAAATGCTCTTCGATTTCGAGATAGGTCGCGCTGTATTTCGGCGTCCATTGGCAGGGAAACATCGTGCCGCCGAGATGATTGCGCCCCGACAGCCGTTCCAGTTCGAACCGCTCGGCGTCCTTGCTGTAAGGCGCGATGTAATCGCCGAGTTCATCCTTGTGCAACAGCTTGTCGCGCGGCGCGCGGCCGACATTTGGATCGCCGTCGCGCACAGCGACCGCAATGCCGTAGGCGTGGCGGCCGATCTCGGGCACGCGCCCGAACAGCCGGTACCAGTACTTGTTGACGATTTCATCGACGTTGTCATAGCGGCCGATCTGAAGATCGAATACGGCGCGCGCCGAACCGCTCTCAAGCCAGGGCGGCGGTGGATTCGCTTGCAGCAGCGCGTTGCCGGCGAGGCGAGGGGGCTGACACAGCGGTCCTGCGAACTCGGCTTCGGTCAGCCAGATCGCTGCGAAATTGTGGTCGATGACGTCCTTCATCCGGAATTCCATCCGGTGCCGGTTCTGCTTGTAGAGCCAGAACGGCAACAGATCGGGATCGGCCGGACGATCCGATTCCTCTGACGTGAGATATTCGGCCACGGCTTCGACTTCGCGCGGCTCGTCATGCTGTTGATCGGCGAACATCGTGAGCGCGACATACTCCGCGCCTTTGGTGCGATACTGCTTGGGCAGCTTCAGCGTGAAACAGGGCTGCATTGGAAAGCCGTCATACGGGCTGAGCGGCCATTGGCTCTCGGTGATTCCGGGCGGCAGGCCGTAGCACCAGCCGTGATCGGTTTCGGTCCCGCGCGCGGGCGCGGTCTTGAGGAGTTCGAGGTCGTAAGCGGTGGTTGGCGGCGCCAGGCTCATGCGGGGGTCCTGTTGGTTCGAGCCCTCTTAGTGGCCGGCAGCGTCGCCGCGGTTCAGTCGCAGCAAGCGCGCGGGCAAAAAAAATCCGGCTGCGATGCAGCCGGATTTGGTCCGTCGAATGTTGCCCGGTGTCTGGCTTCAGCAGGTCGCCTTGCCGCAGCGGGCGATGCCGATCTTTTCCTTGAGGGTCTCGACGCCGACCGCGCCGATCACGACCTGCTTGCCGATCACATAGCTCGGGGTGCCGTTCATGCCCATGGCTTCGGCGAGCTTCATGTTCTCCTCGAGCGTGGCGCGAATTTCGGGGCTTGCCAGGTCCTTTTCGAGCCTCGCCATGTCGAGGCCGGCTTCCTTGGCGACCGCCATGGCACGGGTCTTGTCGGCGGCACCGCGGCCGGTCAGCAGCTTCTGGTGGAAGTCGAGATATTTCTTTCCGGTTGGATCCTGCATCCGCACCGCGACGCCGACCTGGGCGGCTTCGACTGAACCCGTGCTCAGCACCGGGAATTCCTTGAGCACGACCTTCAGCTTGGGATCGCCCTTCATCAATTCCATCATGTCGAGCATCGCGCGCTTGCAGTAGCCACAATTGTAATCGAAGAACTCGACGAAGGTGACGTCGCCGTCCTTGTTGCCGAGCGTCACGTTGCGCGGCGAGTTGAAGATCGCATTGGCATTCTTGGCGATGCCGGCCTGATGCTTCTCGGCTTCGGCGGCGGACTGCCGCCTGGTCAGTTCGGCCATCGCCTCTTCCAGCACCTCGGGATGGGCGATCAGGTACTCCCGGACGATGCTCTCGATGTCTTTGCGCTGGACATCGGAGAAGCTCTGCGCGGAAGCCGGCAGCGACGCGCCGCACAGGGCGATCGCGAACAGGGCGGAAGCAAGGTAACGGAGCAAAGGCATCGGTAAATCCTTGGGTGGCGAGTTCCGGGCCGTTCACATGAAGGCCGGCACTTGGAATAGCTGTTCAGGTTCGGTTGTAGTGCAACTCAGTTTATTTCCGGTAGCGGCGCTAGTTGCTTCTTTGGCCGGGAAGCGGTTTGGCGCTCACAATATCGTCAGCTTTGACCCATCCCGGGGTCCCGATCGCGAACCGTGTCTTGGCCCGCGAGGCGAGGTCGCGCGCGGTCTTGTTGTCACCGCGCAGGTAGGCGGCCTGGGCCGATGCCAGATCGGCCTGCGCGTAGTCGCCCTTACGGCCATAGGCCATTGCGAGCTGCATGTAGCCGATCGGGGCTTCGGTCTCGCGCGCCAGCGCCGCGCGCAGGATGGCGATCGCCTCCTCGGTGTAGGCCTTGTTGTCGGACGCCACCAGCGCCTGCCCAAGCAACATCTCGATGAGCGGGGCGTTGTTGGAAAGCTGCACGGCCTTGCGCAGCGGCGCGATGGCCTCGGCCGGCTTGCCGCCCTCCAGCAAAGCCTGGCCGCGGAGTTCGTAGAAATAGGCGTTGGCGGGTTGCAGCTGGATCAGGCCGTCGATCTGGGCCAGCGCGCTGCGCAGGTCGCCGTGCAGATAGGTGGTGATGGCGCGCGCATAACGCGCGGGCATGCCGGTGTTGGACAGCGGATAGCGCCGGAAGACGGTGTCCTGCCGCTCCATGAAGCCGGAGATCTTGGCGCGTACCATGTCGTGGCGCATTTGCAGGGCCGGGTCGTCCTTCTTGTCCCAATAGGGGCTGGAACGCGCGAGCTCTTCCAGGGCGCGGACGCGCTCAGCCGGCATCGGGTGCGACTGCACGTAGGGGTCGGCGCCGCGCGCCGCGAACAGGCTCTCGTCGGAGAAGCGCTTGAAGGTCTCGTACATGCCGCGCGCCGACTGGCCGGTGGCATTGAGGAATTTCACCCCGGCCTTGTCGGCGTTTTCCTCCTGCTGCCGCACATAGGAAAGCAGGGTGCGCTTGATCACCTCGGCGGGTGCCGACATCGCCGCCGCACCTGCATTGGCCAGGCCGTTGTTGCCGCCACCGCGCGTACCCGCCACCATGGCGCCGACGCCGAGCAGCATGGCGATGATCATCTGGGTCTGCGCTTCCGCCAGCCGCTCGCGAAGCTTCGAGAGGTGACCGCCGGCCAGATGGCCGGTCTCGTGCGCCAGCACGCCGATGATCTGGTTCGGCGTCTCCGATTGCATCATCGCGCCGTAGTTGACGAAGATGCGGCGGCCGTCGGCAACGAAAGCGTTGAAGACGCCTTCGTTGATGATCACCATCTGGATGTTCTGCTTCTCCATGCCGGCGGCGCGCAGGATCGGCCTTGTGTAGTCGCGCAGCAATTGCTCCGACTCGGTATCGCGCAGCACCGGGGGGCCCTTGTTCTGGGCCGCTGCGAGCGTCGGCGTCATGACAAGCGCGGCCGCCGTGGCGAGGGCGGTCAGTTTCAGCGTCGTTTTGCGGTGCGCGAGGCGGAACAACATGAAGCAATCTATTGGGCGTTGGCGGCGGAACTGGCGGTCAATCGGCGGTCGGGTCGGGCAGCCCTGATTAAATCAGAACCGAACGCCAGTCTCTTGTTTTGACGCTTTTTTCTTCCCGCGGACCGGTATCCACTTGGCTTGAAAGCGCTATAAGGAGCCACCGAATACGGCCAGTCTGGGGCGGTAAACGGGTGCCGGAACTCGAAATCGGCGCGAACCGATCAAATTGCAGATAGTGATGCTCGAATCGACTCTTAGAGACGCTGCGAAAACCCTGCTAACGGCTTCCAGCCGGAGCGATGTTCCACCTTTCATGGTGATGGACGTGATGGCGGCGGCGGCCCGCATCGAGGCGGCCGGCGGCCACGTCATTCATATGGAGGTCGGCCAACCGGCGGCGTCAGCTCCGAAGACGGCGCTGGCGGCGGCGCGTCTCGCGCTCGACGACGGCCGGATCGATTATACCTCCGCGCTCGGCATTCCCTCGCTGCGCGCGCGCATCGCCCGGCACTACCGCGATACTTACGGCTGCAGCGTTGATCCCGAGCGGATCGTGGTCACCACGGGCTCGTCGGGCGGCTTCATCCTGGCGTTCCTTGCGATGTTCGAACCGGGCGACCGCGTGGCGGTGACCGTGCCCGGCTATCCGCCGTACCGGCACATCCTCACCGCGCTCGGCTGCGAGCCGGTGCTGATCGAGACCACGAGCGAGACGCGCCACGCGCTGACCGGCGAAGCGTTGCTGGCCGCGCATCGCAAGACGCCACTCAAGGGCGTGCTGGTGGGCAGTCCGGCCAATCCGACGGGAACCATGATGTCGCGCGAGGCGCTCACCAGCCTGATGGCGGCGGCGCAGAGCGCCGGCATTCGCTTCATATCGGATGAGATCTATCACGGCCTCGATTACGCGTTTCCGGCGGTGTCCGCCGCCGAGTTGTCGCCGCACGCGCTGGTGATCAATTCGTTCTCGAAATATTTCTGCATGACCGGCTGGCGCGTCGGCTGGATGGTGGTGCCGGAGCCGCTGGTGCGGCCGATCGAGCGGTTGCAGCAGAACCTGTCGATCTCGGTGCCGACGCTGTCGCAGATCGCAGCCGAGGCCGCGTTCGAGGGGGCGGCCGAAATGGAAGCGATCAAGCGCGGTTATCAGGAGAACCGCCGCATCCTGATCGATGGATTGCCGAAGGCCGGCCTGACCAATTTCCTGCCGGCCGACGGCGCGTTCTATCTCTATGCCGACGTCTCGCAATTCACGTCCGACAGCTTTGAGTTCGCCAGCCGGATGCTGGAGAAGGCGCACGTCGCGGCCACGCCGGGCGTCGATTTCGACCCGATCCACGGACGCGCCTTCGTGCGCTTCTCCTATGCGCGCTCTTCCGACGAGATGCGCGAAGCCGTGAGCCGCATCGCGAAGTGGCTCGGGTAGAGCGCATCAGCCACCATCACTCATCCTATCTGCCATCTAAATCGGGGAACCATCTTGTCCGACACATCTCAGCCTGTCGCTGCACCGCATTTTCCGCTCGCCGCCGTTCTGTGGCCGCATCCCGTAAATCGATCCGGACTGATGCGCGGCGTGATCCTGATTGCATTGGGAACCGCGCTGCTGACCCTGTCGGCGAAGGTCAATCTGCCTTTGCCCTACGTGCCGATGACGTTGCAGACGCTGGTCGTACTGATGATCGGAGCGGCCTATGGCTGGCGCCTCGGCAGCGCAACCATCGTGGCCTATCTCGCCGAAGGCGCGATCGGATTTCCGGTGTTTGCAGGCCCCGTCGGCGGCCTTGCGCCGTTGGTCGGGCCCACGGCCGGATATCTTTACGGCTTCGTGGCGGCGGCCTTCGTCACGGGATGGCTGAGCGAGCGTGGCTGGGATCGGTCAGTACCCCTGCTTTTCATCGCCATGGGACTTGGCCACGTCATCATTCTTGCGGCTGGGTTTGTCTGGCTGGCGTTTGGCATCAAGCTCGGCGTTGAAAAGGCATGGCTGGTCGGAATAGCGCCATTCATCGCGGCGTCGCTGATCAAGAACGCGCTCGGCGCTACGCTCGTGCCTTTGTTCCGCCGCCCATTCGACCGCCGCTGACCGATCCCGTTCGGACACCGGCGCAACGCCCCTGATTCCCGCTGGCCGAAATAATTTGGCTGTGCTAGCGGGCGGGGGTGTGGCAGAACGCCGCAGGTCGAACGGGAGTAGACGTCATGGCGGCAACGATTGCGGTTGAAGCACCGGTGAGCGCAGGCAAGCCCTGGTACAAGATTCTCTACGTCCAGGTGCTGATCGCCATCGTGCTCGGTGCGCTGGTTGGCTGGCTGTGGCCGGCGCTGGCGACCAACGACTGGATCAAGGCGCTCGGCGACGGCTTCATCAAGCTGATCAAGATGGTGATCGCGCCGATCATCTTCTGCACCGTGGTGTCGGGCATCGCCCATATCCAGGACGCCAAGAAGGTCGGCCGCATCGGAATCAAGGCGCTGGTCTACTTCGAAATCGTCTCGACCTTTGCGCTGGTGATCGGGCTGCTCATCGGCAATGTGGTCAAGCCGGGCCACGGCTTTGGCGGCGCGATGGCTGACGCGGCCAAGGTCGCCGGGTTCGCCAAGCAGGCCGAGGCCCAGAAGTCCGTCGATTTCTTCCTGCACATCATTCCCGACACCGTCGTCGGCGCCTTCGCGCAGGGCGAAATCCTGCAGGTGTTGCTGTTTTCGATCCTGTTCGGCTTTGCGCTGATGGCGCTCGGCGAACGCGGCCATACCCTGCGTTCCTTCATCGACGATTCCGCGCACGCGGTGTTCGGCGTGATCGCGATCGTGATGAGGGCGGCCCCGATCGGCGCGTTCGGCGCCATGGCCTATACCATCGGCAAGTTCGGCACCGGCGCCATCGTGAACCTGGTCGGGCTGATTGCGACCTTCTATGTCACCGCGGCGCTGTTCGTCTTTATCGTGCTCGGCACCATCGCGCGCATGGTCGGATTCTCGATCTTCAAGTTCCTGGCCTACATCAAGGACGAGCTATTGATCGTGCTCGGCACCTCGTCGTCCGAGAGCGCGCTGCCGTCGCTGATGGAAAAGCTGGAGCGGCTCGGCTGTTCGAAGTCGGTCGTCGGCCTGGTGGTGCCGACCGGCTACTCGTTCAACCTCGACGGCACCAACATCTACATGACGCTGGCGACCCTGTTCATCGCGCAGGCGCTCGGTTTCGATCTCACGATGGGCCAGCAGATCACCATCCTGTTGGTGGCGATGCTGACCTCGAAGGGCGCCTCGGGCGTCACCGGTGCGGGCTTCATCACGCTGGCGGCGACGCTCGCGGTGGTCGATCCGCGGCTGGTGCCCGGCATGGCCATCGTGCTCGGCATCGACAAGTTCATGAGCGAGTGCCGCGCGCTGACCAATATCTGCGGCAACGGCGTCGCCTGCATCGTGGTGTCGTGGTGGGAGGGCGAACTCGATCAGGAGAAGCTGCACGCCAATCTCGACAGGCAGATCGATCCGGCGGACATGGAGACGGCGCTGACGACCGACTGACGGTCGGCGTCTTCGGGACCATCCTGATGCAATAAAAAAACCGCCCGGTTTTGCCGGGCGGTTTTCTGTCTGGGTTTGAAGCTTACTCGCCGCTGCCGAAACGCCGTGACCACCAGCCGGCCTTGCGCGGCGCGGCATCGCTGGCCGCGGCAGGCGCGGGTTCAGCGGGCGCGGGAGCAGGGGCCGTTGCCGCCGGCTCCGCCTCGCTATGGCTGACGGCCGGTGCTGGCTCTGACGGGGCGCTGGTCAGGAACGAGACTTTTTCGCGCACCGTCGAACGCCGCCGTGCGGCGGCCCGGTCGGCCTCCTGCGCGGTTTCCTCGGGCGTCGGCGTCGGCGCGCTGCTGACGGTTTCGGGCGAGGCGTGTTCCGCGGGCTGCCATTGCGGTTGCGGCGGCTGCGGAACGGGCTCGGGTTCGACCAATGTCGGCGCCGGCTCAGCCGACGGGCCGTCGAAATCGGCAACCGCGCTGGTGACTTCCGAAACCGGGGTCGGTCCGAGTTCGTCGGAGATTGATCCGGCGAGACCATCTTCCGGTCCGCTGCCACGCCGGCGGCGTCCACCGCGACGTCCGCGACGGCGCGGGCGGCGCTCGCCGTTTGGTCCCTGTTCGCCGCGCGCAACGGCACCCTGTTCGTCGCCCTCGTCGTCGTCGGCTTCGCCGTCGTCGGCAACCGTGACCGCGCCATCAGCGCTTTCGGGTGCAACGCGCAGGGCGTCATTGTCGTCGCGCGGGGCGCCGCCTTCACGCGGCTCGCCACGGCCGCGGCGGCGCCGGCGCCGCTTGCGGCGGTGGCCGTCGGCTTCGCTTTCACCGGCGACTTCTTCGCCGCCTGCGGCTTCCTCGGTCAGGCCTTCGGTCTCTTCGGTCTCGACTTCACCTTCAATGTCGAACGGCTCTTCGTCGTCATAGGCTTCCTCGACCTGGGACGGGGAGGCCGCGGCCTGCGCTGCGAGCAAGGCCTTGGCTGCTTCCAGCGTGTGCACCTGTTCGCCGCGATCGATGATGAACGATTGCTGGCCGGCGACGGTCGGATCGGCGACCACCGCAAGCGTGACCTTGAAGGCGTTTTCGAGATCGCGCAGATGTCCGCGCTTGTGGTTGAGGACGTAGAGCGCGACGTCGGTGCGGGTGCGCACCACCAGATTGTGGGTCGCGCCCTTCATCAGAATTTCTTCGATGCCGCGCAGCAATTGCAGCGCCACCGACGACACCGAGCGGACATGGCCGCTGCCGCCGCAATGTGCGCAGGGCTCGGTCGAACTCTCCAGCACGCTGGCGCGGATGCGCTGGCGCGACATTTCCAGCAGGCCGAAATGCGAGATGCGGCCGACCTGGATGCGGGCGCGATCCTGCCGCAGGCAGTCGCTCAGCTTGCGCTCGACCGCACGGTTGTTGCGCTTCTCGTCCATGTCGATGAAGTCGATGACGATCAGGCCCGCGAGATCGCGCAGGCGCAGCTGCCGCGCGACTTCCTCTGATGCTTCGAGGTTGGTCTTGAGCGCGGTGTCTTCGATGTGGTGCTCGCGGGTCGATCGGCCGGAGTTGACGTCGATTGAGACCAGGGCTTCGGTCTGGTTGATGACGATGTAGCCGCCCGAGCGCAATTGCACCGTCGGCGAGAACATCGCATCGAGCTGGCTCTCGACGCCCATCCTGGAGAACAGCGGCTGGCCGTCGCGATATTGCCGGACCGCCCGCACGTTGGAGGGCATCAGCATCTTCATGAAGTCGCGGGCTTCATCGTAGCCGGCCTGGCCGGCGACCTGGATTTCGTCGATTTCCTTGTTGTAGAGGTCGCGCAGCGAGCGCTTGATCAGCGAGCCTTCCTCGTAGACCAGCGTCGGGGCCTGCGACTTCAGCGTCATGTCGCGCACGGTTTCCCACATGCGGATCAGATATTCGAAGTCGCGCTTGATTTCGGGCTTGGTGCGCGAGGCGCCGGCGGTGCGCAGGATGATGCCCATGCCCTCGGGCACGTCGAGATCCTGCACCACTTCCTTGAGCCGCGAACGGTCCTGGGCCGAGGTGATCTTGCGGCTGATGCCGCCGCCGCGCGCGGTGTTGGGCATCAGCACGGCGTAACGGCCGGCCAATGACAGATAGGTAGTCAGCGCCGCGCCCTTGTTGCCGCGCTCTTCCTTGACGACTTGCACCAGCATGACCTGGCGGCGCTTGATGACTTCCTGGATCTTGTACTGGCGGCGCGGGCGGAAGGCGCGCTCCGGCACCTCCTCGAGCACATCGTCGCCGCCGACGGATTCGACGACTTCCTCTTCGGCATCGTCGCCGTCGTCTTCATCGTCCTGCGCGTCGTCGTCCTGCTCGTCGCCTTCCGGCGCGGGGGCACGATCCTCGTGGGAGGCGGCGGCGTATTCCTCGCCGGCATGCTCGGCGCGCGGCGCATCATCGGCATGGGCGGCGTTTTCGAGCGCGTGTTCGTCGTCGTGCCGTGCGTCATGCGCCGGCTCGTCGTGATGCGCATGATCCTCGTGGCTGACCGCGCTCGCCGTTGCCTCTGCCGGCGCGGCGACGGCCTCAACCGGTGCCGCATCGGATTGGAATGAAGCTACCGGTGCTTCGGCCGCGGCATGATCAGGGGCGTTATCCTGGACGCGATCTTGGGCGTGCTCTTGGACATGCTCTTCCTGAGGGCGACCCTGTTCATGCGAATGGTCGTCGTGATGATGCGCAACGTACCCATGATCGTGGCCGTGGTCGGCTGTATCGGCGGGATGGTGACCGCCATCATGGGCGTGGGCTTCGTCGGGGTGCGCGCCTTCATGCAAGCGCTGCGCCTCGCCCTCATAGGGCTGGGCGGCCTGCGCCGGATCGATCGCGGCGTTTTCGACGACGTCGCTCTGCACCCGTTCGCCATGGCCGCGGCGGCGGGCGTTGCGGTGGCGCGAACGGCCGCGGTGACGGTTGGAGGAGCGGTTCTCGCTCTCTTCCTCGGCCTCGCGATGGGCGCGTTCGTCGGCCTCGATCAGTGCCTGCCGGTCGGCGACCGGGATCTGGTAATAGTCGGGGTGGATTTCGCTGAAGGCCAGGAAGCCGTGGCGGTTGCCGCCATATTCGATGAAGGCCGCCTGCAGCGACGGCTCTACGCGCGTGACCTTGGCGAGGTAGATATTGCCGCGCAGTTGTTTGCGCTGGGCGGTCTCGAAGTCAAATTCTTCGACGCGATTGCCGCGGACCACGACGACCCGGGTCTCTTCCGGGTGGGTGGCATCGATCAACATCTTGTTGGGCATTTTGGAGCTCTTGACGGCGGCGGGCGCGGTGCAAGGCGCGCGCATATTGCGCGGCCCGGTGACGCGACGGTCCACCTGATTCGGGGGTGAGGGGAAGGCCAAAACGCAAACCTTGGCGCCGCGCCGAACGGGAACCCACCGGAACAAGGCGACGCGCGAAGCTTTCGCTTCGCATCGGCGCGATCGATCCGTGGATCTTGGTCGGCAACACAGTCTGGCGCATCAAGCGTCGGCCCGTCTGAACATGTTGGCGGCAAAATTGACCGCCGTATCTATCGCTGAAGGCCCGGCGCGGCGCCAAAGCGCTCGCCGGCCATCGCATATCGGACCGTTTGGGGGTCCGGATAATCGGTTCTGCCGTGTTTTAAACCGTCCCTGGAGCAAGATAGTACCTTGCAAGTTAGTACCTGGGAGCGGACGCCGCTCGGGCTCGAAACCGCCACTCCGTGTCAGCCGCGCGCAGCGCTGGCTGGTGGAGGGGATCGGGAAAGACGCAGGAAACTTCGGCTTCGAAGGTTCCGGCGCTGCACCGGGAGGCTGAACGCGACACAACCGGGAGTATTAGCCGTCAGCACGTCGTACATACGTGGATTGCCCGCCCGGTGCAAGGGAAGCATCAGGGAAGCGTCGCAGCACGGCAACACTCATCCCTTTTCGCTTTTGGACCCTTAAGGTGCGATTAACCCTGTGGTTCTAATGCGGTAAGAGAGCGGCTCGGAGGCGTCGAATCGTTGGCTAACCGCGCAAATCACCGGGTTTTGCTGGGGCGCGGCCTATTGTGCGTCGCAGCATTGCTGTGTGCCAATTTCATCACCCCGAGCGCGGCGCAGGGGCCTGCGCCTGGTCCCGCTGCGCCAAGCGCCCCCAGTCCGACCCCGACCGCCGCCTTGAATTTTCCGGTCGCCTCCGATGCAAGGCTGGCCGGCGACAGCAAACAAACCCGCTTCGTGCTCGATCTCGACAGGCCGATCCAGTTTCGCGCCTTTGCGCTGGCCGATCCCTATCGCGTGGTCGTCGATATTCCCCAGGTCAGCTTCAAGCTGGCCGCGGGCACCGGCAGCGCGGGGCGCGGGCTGGTCAAGGCGTTCCGCTATGGCCTCGTCATGCCGGGCGGTTCGCGAATCGTGTTCGACCTGACGGGACCGGCCAAGGTCGCAAAATCCTATGTGCTGGAAGCGGCCAACGACCAGCCGCCGCGGCTGGTGCTGGAGCTGGAAGAGGTGGACCGGACCGCCTTCGTGCAGTTGCTGGCGCCCGAGAATCGCCCCGAACTGCGGCCCGCGATTGCTTCTGCCAATGCCGCGGTCGGGCCGGACGATGCTGCGGCGGCGGCAAAGCCCGCACAGGCGCAGGATACCCGTCCACTGATCGTGATCGATCCCGGCCATGGCGGCATAGACAACGGCACCCAGGCCGGCGGCGAGATGGAAAAGAATCTGGTGCTGGGATTTGGCCTCGCGCTGCGCGATCGCATCGAGAAATCAGGCAAATACCGCGTCGTCATGACCCGTACGGACGATACGTTCATTCCGTTGAACGACCGCGTGAAGGTTGCGCGCACCCAGTCGGCCGCGCTGTTCGTCTCGATCCATGCCGACGCCCTGCCGCGGCGGGAGGGCGATGCCCACGGCGCCACCATCTACACCTTGTCTGACAAGGCCTCGGACGCTGAGGCCGAGCGGCTGGCCGAGGCCGAGAACAAGTCGGACGCCATTGGCGGCGTCAATCTCACCGACGAGCCGACCGAAGTCGCCGACATCCTGATCGACCTCGCGCAGCGCGAGACCAAAACGTTTTCAAACCGGTTCGCCCGCATCTTGATGGGCGAGATGAAGACCACGGTGCGGATGCACAAGCACCCGTTGAAATCCGCCGGCTTCCGCGTCTTGAAGGCGCCGGACGTGCCCTCGGTGCTGGTCGAACTCGGCTATGTCTCGAACAAGGGCGACCTCGAACTCCTGATGTCGGAGAACTGGCGGAACAAGACCGTCGGGTCGATGGCGCTGGCGATTGATGCATTTTTCGCCAAACGGCTGGCAACTGCCGGGCCCGGCAAATGAAAAGCCGTATGAAAATGCTGATTAAATGCACGCGATGCCATGGAGGAAGCCCTAGTTTGGCCACAGCGGCAGCGGTATAGAAAACTACCGCAGGGTCTTCGGAATCGGCCATTATTGTCCGTCGGCCCCTTTATTGTTCGTACGCGCAACGGCGGTCCGTTGGGCGGGGCTCGAGCGCTTCGATTTGCGCTTGGATTTTGATGGCAAGGCAGACGCCGAAAGTCACGGCGCAAGGGTTGGAACGGAACTTCGATCATGCGCTTGCTGGTGCGGTTTTTGGGTTTCTTGTTTGCCGCCGGAACCGTGGTGTTCCTGGTGGGCGTCGCCGGCGTTGCGGGCGCGATCTGGCATTTCTCCAAGGACTTGCCGGACTATTCGCAGCTTCAGGATTATGAACCGCCTGTGATGACGCGCGTGCACGCCTCCGATGGCGCGCTGCTCGGCGAGTATTCCAAGGAGCGCCGGCTCTATCTGCCGATCCAGGCGGTGCCGAAACTCGTCATCAACGCGTTCCTCGCCGCCGAAGACAAGAACTTCTACGAGCATGGCGGCATCGACTTCACCGGCATGGCGCGCGCGGCGGTGCTGTATGCGCAGAACTACGGCTCCAACCGTCGGCCGCAGGGTGCGTCGACCATCACCCAGCAGGTCGCAAAGAACTTCCTACTGACCAACGAGGTCTCCTTCGCCCGCAAGATCAAGGAAGCCCTGCTGGCGATGCGCATCGAGCGCGCCTATTCGAAGGACCGCATCCTCGAACTCTATCTCAATGAAATCTATCTCGGCCTCGGCGCCTACGGCATCGCGGCGGCGTCGCTGGTCTATTTCGACAAGTCGGTGAACGAACTCACGATCTCGGAAGCCTCGTACCTGGCGGCGCTGCCGAAAGCGCCGGCGGCGCTGCATCCGGTGCGCAACCGCGACCGCGCGATCGAACGCCGCAACTACGTTGTCGATCGTCTCGTCGAAAACGGCTGGATCAAGCAGGCCGATGCCGACAAGGCGCGCAAGGATCAGCTGCTCGTCACCAGCCGCGGTACCGGCGCGCATATCTTCGCCGGCGAATATTTCGCCGAGGAAGTCCGCCGCGACATCTTCGAACGCTACGGCGAAAAGAAGCTCTATGAAGGCGGCCTCTCGGTCCGGGCGACGCTCGACCCGAAGATGCAGGTGATGGCGCGCAAGACCATGGCGGCCGGCATGGTCAATTACGATGAGGCGCAGGGCTGGCGGGGTGCGCCAAGCAAGCTCGACATTTCCGGCGACTGGGGCGTAAAGCTGGCCGACGTCAAGGCGCTGAGCGATATCTCGCCCTGGCGGATGGCTGTGGTGCTGGAGACCAGCGACCAGTCGGCGCGGGTCGGTTTCCAGCCGGGCCGCGAGCTTGGCGGCGCCGTCGCCAAGCAACGGCAGACCGGCATCATCACCATCGAAGGCGTCAAATGGGCCAAGGCGGCGTCGGGACCGACCAGAGGCAGAACGCCGACATCGGTCGCGCAAGTGCTCGCCCCGGGCGACGTGATTTATGTCGATCCGCTGTTCGGCAAGGACGGCAATCCGGTGGAGGGGCAGTACCGCCTGCGCCAATTGCCGGAAGTATCCGGCGCGATGGTGGCGATGGATCCCTGGACCGGCCGCGTGCTGGCCATGGTCGGCGGATTCTCGTTCGACCAGAGCCAGTTCAACCGCGCGACGCAGGCGTACCGGCAGCCGGGCTCCTCGTTCAAACCGCTGGTCTATTCGGCGGCCATGGACAATGGCTACACGCCGTCGACCGTCGTGGTCGACGCGCCGATCGAAATCGATCAGGGGCAGGGCGCCGGCGTCTGGCGACCGGAAAACTATTCGTCGGGCAAGTACAACGGTCCGGTGACGCTGCGCAATGCGCTGCGGCAGTCGCTCAACACGGTGACGGTGCGGCTGGCGCAGGACATCGGCATGCCCCTGATCGGCGAATATTCGCGGCGCTTCGGCGTTTACGACGAACTGCCGAACTATCTGTCCTATTCGCTGGGCGCCGGCGAAACCACGGTCATGCGGATGGTCACGGCCTATTCGATGTTCGCCAATGGCGGCCGCCGCGTGAAGCCGACCTTGATCGATCGCATCCAGGACCGCTACGGGCACACGATCTACAAGCATGACGCGCGCGAATGCCGCGGCTGCGACGCGCCCGGCGGCTGGAAGAATCAGCCCGAACCGCAGCTGGTCGACCGCCGCGAGCAGGTGCTCGATCCGATGACGGCCTACCAGATCACCTCGATGATGGAATATGTCGTGCAGGCCGGCACCGCGACTGTCGTGAAGGAAGTCGGCAAGCCGATCGCCGGCAAGACCGGAACCACCAACGATGCGAAAGACGCGTGGTTCATCGGCTTCTCGCCGGACCTCGTGGTCGGCATCTATGTCGGCTACGACAAGCCGCGCACCCTCGGCGGCAAGGCGACCGGTGGTGCGCTGGCCGCGCCGATCGCGCGCGACTTCCTCAAGCTCGCGCTCGCCGACAAGGCCGCGATTCCGTTCAAGGTGCCGGCCGGAATCAAGCTGGTTCGCGTCGATGCCAAGAGCGGCATGCGCGCAGGTCCCGGCGAAGGTGGCCGGACCATCCTGGAAGCCTTCAAGCCGGGCACCGCGCCGCCGGACAATTACTCCGTCATTGGCGTGGCCGATGCCGATGGGCGCGCCCCGCAGGGATATCCGGCCGGATATCAGGGGGGATATCAGTCGCCTGACTCCGGCCACATCATGCGGCCCGGCGGGCTGTACTAGCCTTGATACGAAGAAACCGCTTGGGACCAAACCCCAGGCGGATTGCGCTTTGTAGCGGTCGCCGCTACATCCCTGCGAACATCTATAGTTGGCGGTTTCTACACCGCAGATCAGAGACACCATGCGCGCCGAAATTGAACGCCTCGTTGAAGAGATCAAGCAGTCAGTCGGGCTGCTGAGGAGGCATCTTTGACGTCGAACAGTCCACGGCACGGCTGGCCGAGCTGAACAAGCTCGCCGAAGATCCCACTCTCTGGAACGATCCGCAGAAGGCCCAGAAGCTGATGCAGGAGCGCACCTCGCTGGAGGATGCGCTGCAAGGCATCGGCAAGGTCGAGCGTGAGCTCAGCGACAATGTCGAGATGATCGAGCTCGGCGAAGCCGAGAACGATGCCGGCGTCGTCACCGAAGCCGAGAACGCGCTGAAGGCGCTGAAAAAGGAAGTGGCGCGCCGCGAGCTCGAGGCGCTGCTGTCGGGCGAGGCCGACCGGTTCGATTCCTATCTCGAAGTTCATGCCGGCGCGGGCGGCACCGAGAGCCAGGACTGGGCCGAGATGCTGCTGCGCATGTATACGCGCTGGGCCGAAAAGCACGGCTTCAAGATCGAGTACCTGGAAGAGACGCAAGGCGAAGAAGCCGGCATCAAATCCGCCACCATCCAGATCTCGGGCCACAACGCCTATGGCTGGCTCAAGACCGAGGCGGGCGTGCACCGGCTGGTGCGGATATCGCCGTACGATTCCAACGCGCGCCGGCACACTTCGTTCTCGTCGGTCGCGATCTTTCCCGTGGTCGACAACAGCATCAAGATCGATATCGCGGAGTCCGACGTGCGCACCGACACCATGCGCTCGGGCGGCGCCGGCGGTCAGCACGTCAACAAGACCGAATCCGCCGTGCGGCTGACGCATATTCCGACCGGCGTCGCCGTGGTCTGTCAGGCCGGCCGTTCGCAGCACAAGAACCGCGCGCAGGCCTGGGACATGTTGCGCGCGCGGCTCTACGAAATCGAGCTGAAGAAGCGCGAGGAACAGGCCGCGGCCGATCAGGCCGCCAAGACCGATATCGGCTGGGGCCACCAGATCCGCTCCTACGTGTTGCAGCCCTACCAGATGGTCAAGGATTTGCGCACCGGTGTGCAGACCTCGGACACGTCGGGCGTGCTCGACGGCGATCTCGATGAGTTCATGGCCGCGACCCTGGCGCAGCGCGCGTTCGGCACCTCGCCCGGTTCGGTCGAGGATGTGGATTAACCCATGACAATTTGCCCATGACGACAGTCGCTTTCATCGGCCTCGGTCGCATGGGGCACGGCATGGCGGGCCGCTATCTCGATGCCGGCTTTTCGGTTGCGATCTGGAATCGCAGCAAGGCAAAGGCCGAGGATCTGATCGCGCGCGGCGCGCGCTGGGCGGGCTCACCGGCGGATGCGGCCGATGGCGCGGATGCCGTCGTCACCATGGTCGCCGATGACGGGGCGTCTCGCGCCGTGTGGCTCGGCCAGGATGGCGCGGCCACGAAGATGAAGCCCGGTGCGCTGGCGATCGAATGCTCGACGGTGTCGTACCAGCACGCGCTTGATCTGGCGCGCGACCTGCGCGGGCGCGGCCTGATCTACATCGATTGTCCCGTCACCGGCCTGCCGAGCGCGGCGGCCGCCGGAAAACTGACGCTGCTGGTCGGTGCTGACGCGGCTGATCTCGATCAGGCAAAACTATATCTGGCGCCGATCGGTGACGTGGTCCGGCACTTTGGTGCGGTCGGTACCGGCACCGTCTTCAAGTTGATCAACAACCTGATGGGCGCGGTGCAGATCGCCAGTCTGGCCGAAGGCATTGCGATGGCCGAGCAGGCCGGGCTGGACATGAACCTCGTGGCGGAAGCGCTAGCGACCGGCGCGGTCGCGAGCCCGCAGGTGATCCGTCATTCAAAGCGCATGGTGGCACGCGACTTCTCCGGTGCGTCGTTCACGGCGGCGCTCCGCCACAAGGATGCGGACTATGCGGTGAAGCTGGCCGAAAGCCTGCTGGCCCGTACGCCGCCAGTCGGCCGCGCCGCAGTGGAGGCTTACGCCCATGCCACGGCCAAGATGCCCGACGACGACGAAGGCAGGATGATCGAGATCGTGTCGCGCCCGAAATAGGCGCGCCTCCGTTCGGAAATCGGGTGGGAACGACTCCCGAGCCGGAATAGATCTGCAGCAGACGCAGATATGAGCCGTACATGACCACCGCCGACAACCGGATCGACGCCCGCGACTGGTCGCTGCTCGGCGTGCTTTCGATCCTGTGGGGCGGCTCGTTCTTTTTCAACGGCGTGGTGCTGCGCGAATTGCCGCCGCTGACACTGGTGCTGCTGCGCGTGGCGCTGGCCTCAATCATCCTGCTGCCTTTGCTGTGGGTCTACCGGATTGATTTTCCGAAGGGGGTTGCCGGCTGGAAGCCGTTTTTCGCGATCGGGTTGTTCAACAACGTGTTGCCGTTCTCGCTGATCGTGGCGGGGCAGACGACGATCCCGAGCGGGCTCGCCTCGATCCTCAACGCCACCACGCCGTTGTTTACCGTTGTGGTGATGGCGGCGGCCGGCGAGGAGAAGCTGCAGGCGCGGCGGATCGCGGGGGTCGTCGTGGGGTTGATCGGCGTCGTGATCCTGCGCGGCTGGAGTTTTGACGGCGACGGAGTCTGGAGCGGGCAGGGCATCGGCATCCTGCTCTGCCTCGCCGGTGCGTTCAGCTATGGCTTGTCGGCGCTATTGGCGCGACGGCTTTTGTCGAACTCGCCGCCGCTGGGGACGGCGACGTTTCAGTTGCTCGCCTCAACCGTCATGATGATGATTGTCGCCGGCTTCGTCGATCGTCCCTGGCAATTACCGATGCCGGGGCTTGCGACGTGGGGTGCGGTGATCGGTCTGGCCGTCCTGTCGACGGCGCTGGCCTATATCGTGTTCTTCCAGATCCTGCGCCGCTCCGGCGCCACCAACGTCATGCTGGTGACGCTATTGATTCCGGTCACCGCCATCGTGCTCGGCTATCTGGTGCTGGGCGAACAGATTTCGCTGCGCGAGATCGCGGGCGCGCTGGTGATCGGCAGCGCGCTGCTGTTGATCGACGGGCGGGTGCTCGGGTTGTTTCGACGGCCGGCTGCTATCGGATAGATGGCGCTCAGCCGGCGGGTTCGATGAATTTTTTGTAGATCCAGCGCCTTCCGTCATGACGACGCCAGACCTTGCCGGTCAGCAAGCGTCCGGTGATGGATCGCCGCGGAATGAAAATCTTCCGCAAGTGCCAGACTTCGGCCCAGGCGGGCTTCGGACTGAGGCTCAATATTCGTAACCGCTCCTGGCTTTCCGCATGCATGGCGCGCGCTCACGATATAACGAGGCCGCCGGGCGGAATTTGGTCGCCCGACGGCGAAGTTAACAGGGGTTGGAACGGACAAATCGTCCACTGCATGCAGGATAGCCCGCGGCGGTCGTGATGCAATTGAAGTCGCTGGTTAAGCTAACCTGTCAACCTTACCGGCGGCTCTTCCATTGCGCGAACCAGCTTGAAAATCTTCCACTGTCGCGCTCGCCGCCGTGCCAGGCGGCATAGACCGCGCCGTTGTCGGCCACCAGCACAACAACGTCGAGGCCCTTGGAACGGCGCAGCGTGTCGATGGCCTGCTGCGGCGTTTGCGCGATTGGACCGGCGACATTGAAGGACGTGTTGACGGATATCTCGACGCCGACATGACGGCCGAGCGCCTTCAGATAAGCGTGGGTGAGGGGATCGTCATCCGCATTGACGATTTGGATCCGGCCGGTGCCGTCGGCATGAATCACGGCCGGAATCTTGTCACGCGCGCCCGGCTTCGATTGCGCCGTCAGCACCATGTAATTGTAGGCGTTGTAACCGGCGTCCGACGCGCCTGGCAGCAGCTCGAAATATTCCCGGGCAGCTTCCAGCGTTGCGATCGGCGCCAGCGGGCGGATCGCCTCGCGGTATTTGACGCGCTCGTTGAGCCGCTCCCGCGCGTTGGGATCGCAGGGGTTGGCGAGGATCGAGCGGTGGCCGAGCGCGCGCGGGCCGGTCTCGGCGGCGCCCTGGTACAGCGCAATCACGCCGCTCTGCGCAACCACGAACGCCATCAGGTCGGCGATGGCGTCGCGCCCATCAGCGGTCGAGATATCGCCGATGCGTTGCGAGTCGATATCATCGGATTCAAGCGCGCTCACAATGGCTTCATTTGTCGGCGGCAGGCCGCAATAGAACGCATGCGTCATCGGCGTGCCGCGCGGGGCGCCCGCCAGATGCGCGAACAGCCACGCTGCGCCAATGGTGACGCCGGGATCGCCGGGCACCGGCGGCACCCACAGATGCAGGCGCGCGTTGCGCTGCTGGGCGCCGGCGAACCAGGCCTCATCGAAATGTTCGAGCAGGCGCATGTTGCCGATCGCGTTCAGCGCCACGCCGCCGGTGAGCACCAGCCGGCTCGCGCCCGTGATGCGCAACAGGTGATCCGCGACGTGGATCATGGCATCCTCGAACACCAGTTGCGTCGCGGCGGCCTTGTCGAGGCGATCCTTCGTATCGGGACGGTGATGGATGTCCTCGACGCGCAGCACCGCGTCGGGATTCCAGAGCTGCTCGGGCTTGAGCGGTGGCCCGAGGACGTCGGTGAGGGCTGCCTTGTAAGGGTTGTCGAACGGGTCGCAATACCAGTTGGCCATCGCACGATTGAGCCTGACTTCGCCGGCTTCGCCGAAGTGCAGGACGTTTCGCAGCCGCGCGTAATACGGATTTGTCGCGCGGTCCATGTCGCCCCAGGCGGCCGCGCCCATGTAGCGGCCTTCGCTGGAGAGCCAGGTCCAACCGCCCTGCGTCGAAGATATCACGCTGTAGAACGCGCCCAGTGAATCGAACATGCTGTCGTTGCAGTAGAGCCGGCGCATCCTGCCGTTCTGGACGACGTACAGCGAGATCGACCCCTGATCGCCGGTGCCATCGAGCACCGCCACCGCCACCGGCTCGCCGTCGTCGGCGAAGGGCGAGGCCGCATAGGAAAACCAGGCATGGTTGTCGTGATGCGGCAGGCAGATCAGCGGCACGCGTTCGGAAAGCCCCAATTGCTTCGCAAGGATCTTCGGCGTGCGCGTCATCTGGTCGAGACGCCGTCCGTCGAAGCCCGCGGCTTCGGTGGTGCGCAGCAGCTTCAGGCTTTGCGGCACCTCTTCCAGCACCGAGCGTGCCAGTGTTCCGGCCAATGTCGGGTAGTCCCAGCTGGTCAGCCAGGCGTCGATATCGCCGATGTCGCGCCCGATGCCGCGCAAGGCTGCAACCATCGCATCGACAGAGGCGTGTGGATATTCCGTCGTGTGCTTGTTGCCGGAAAAACGTTCTTCCTCGTTGTTGAGGATCAGGCGGGGGCCATGGGCCTGCGTCACGTCGACCAGCGCCACGCCTGAATTGTGCGTGCCGGGTGCGCCGAGGCCGGCGAGATAGACCGTTTCCCCGCGCGCGAGCTTGTCGCGCACCTGCGCTAGCTTCGCATCGGCGAATTTCGAGCCGAGCTGGTGAAAGCCGGCCGCGCCAAACGTCTTCGCAGCCAGCCATCGCGCGGCACGGAATCCGCCTGCGGCGAGCTTCGGATGTCGGGGGCCAATGCGTGTCGTCGGGTTCAATTCCAAGGAAGCCTTGCAAGGGAAACGTGTCGCCATGCATCAATCATAAAAGGCGGCGCGCAACAATGCTGTTTCATCCAGCGGAATAAGCCGCCGCTTGCCAGCCCGCGCGCGGCTTGCGACACTTTGCCAAAACAATAAACGACATAATAATAAACGACTTGGGAGAGAACGATGACGGCTCGAATCCGAACCCTGGTTGCCATGACGGCGATCGCCGCGATGACCGCGACCGCAGCCCACGCGCAGAAGAAATACGATCCGGGCGCCTCCGATACCGAAATCAAGATCGGCAACATCATGCCCTATAGCGGCCCGGCCTCCGCCTATGGCACCATCGGCAAGGCTCAGGCCGCCTATTTCAACAAGATCAACGCCGAAGGCGGCATCAACGGCCGCAAGATCAATTTCATCAGTTATGACGACGCCTATAGTCCGCCGAAGGCCGTCGAGCAGGCACGCAAGCTGGTGGAGAGCGACGAGGTGTTGCTGGTCTTCCAGCCGCTCGGCACGCCGTCGAACTCGGCGATCCAGAAATACATGAATGCGAAGAAAGTCCCGCAGCTTTTCGTGGCGACAGGGGCCACCAAATTTGGCGATCCGCAGAATTTCCCGTGGACCATGGGCTGGCAGCCAAACTACCAGAGCGAGGGCCGGATCTACGCGGCCTACATCCTGAAGAATTATCCGAACGGCAAGATCGCCGCGATCTGGCAAAACGACGACGCCGGCCGGGATCAGATGAAGGGACTGCGCGACGGCCTCGGCGCCAAGGCCAGCATGATCATCGCCGACAAATCATACGAGGTTGCCGATCCCACCATCGATTCGCAGATCGTGGCGCTGAAAGATTCCGGCGCCGACATCTTCATGACGTGGGCAGCGCCCAAGGGTGCGGCGCAGGCAATCCGCAAGGTCGCGGAACTCGGCTGGAAGCCGGTCTACCTGCTCGGCAACGTTTCGACGTCGGTGGCGACCGTGCTCAAGCCGGCCGGACTGGACAACGCCAAGGGCATTATCTCGACTGCCTACATCAAGGATCCGACCGATCCCGTGTGGAAGGACGATCCCGGCATCAAGGCGTGGGGCGCCTTCATGGACAAGTATTTTCCGGACGGCGACAAGACCAACAACAACAACGTCTATGGCTATGCGACGGCGCAGACCATGGTCCAGGTGTTGAAGCAATGCGGCGACAATCTCACGCGCGAGAACGTGATGAAGCAGGCCGCCAGTCTGAAGGGCTTTACCAGCGATGTGCTGCTGCCCGGCATCCAGGTCAACACCGGCCCGAACGATTTCTTTCCGATCGAGCAGATGCAGCTGATGAAGTTCAACGGCGCAAGCTGGGAGCTGTTCGGCGACATCATCGCGGGTGAGGTGGGGCACTAAGCCAGGGGATTGATTCAGCTCATCCTGCGCAAGGTCGAGGACGGCGTCTCGCCGAATTTCCGGCCGTAGGCGTGCGCCATGCGGCTGAGATGGGTAAATCCGAGATCGAACGCGATCTCCGTGATGCTCTCGCCGGGGCGGGCACTGGTCAGCCGGGCATTGAGGTGCGCCAGCCTGATATCGAGCAGCATCTGCGATATCGACGTGCCGAAATGGCGGCGGAAGCCGATCTGCAGCGCGCGGATGCCGATGCCGGTGATGTCGGCGAGTTGAGCCAGATCGAGCGGCTCGGCGGCGTGGGCGTGCAGGCAATCTCGCGCCCGCCGCAACGGTTGCGGCAGCGTTTCAGCGCAGCCGCCGAATACCTGCATCGCTTCGCTCCGGCTGTGATGCTGACCATGGAGCAGGGCGCCGAGCAGCGCCTCGCGCAGTTCGGCTGCGGCAACCGGTGCCAGGCGGCGGTTTGGTCCGAGACGCTCGGCCAGATCGACCAGGTCGGCGACCCCTGACTGCAGCTCGCGCCCGCAGGCCTGGTTGAGATCGATCGCCGGCGTAAACTCGACCGCACCCGCCGGCTTGCCCGAAAGCGCTGCGGCCCGCTGTTCGACCAGCCGCCGGTCCACCAGAAGGATCAGCTGCGCGCAATCGCCGTCCCATGTCATCTGCGTCGGGATCGTCGGGGAAAGCAGCGAAGCGCGCGTGCCCGGGCTGCTTTCAACCTCGCAGGCCGCGGTGGCTATTCGCGCCGATCCGTGCAGCGGAATCTGCAGCAGAAAGAAGCGATCGAGGCAGCCGGGATCGATCGATACCGATCCGCCATAGGCGACGTAGTTGATGGAGAACCCGTCGAAGGCGGCGCAATTGTGCAGGGCGTAGAAACCCGGCGCCGACGGGCGGGTAGGCGTCAGCTCATGGGGACAGAAGATGCGTCCGATCGCCTCGGCGGCGGCATCGACATCGCCGGTCGATACGCGATTGAACGCGGCCAGCCTCGCGTCTCCTACCCTTTCCGCAACGGCTGCGCCCATCGTCCTCACACGGCCTTCGGGTTTGTTTGAACCCTATAATATCTCCGGAGCGGGTGCTTGGAAAGGCGATTTGGCAGCGGATTGTGCCCGATCGTTGCGCAGCCGGCGACATCAGCGCCACGACGATTCTGCGCCGCAACATCGCCCGCGCCCGTCCAAAAAGAAATTCTTCGGCGCCGATGGCGGATTCGTTTTGCGGCTAGACGGCCGGGTGGGATCGCCGCAGCCTGCGCAAACAGAACTGATCTTGACCGATCAGCCATCCAACAGGAGACGGCACATGGCAGCACTCGAAAAGGGGATTACCGCTGATGGCACCGGCTACGGCGGCGTGACCTGGAATATCCTGGGTCAGGTCTATTTCCCGAAGGCGGTGACCGATTCCACCTTCGCCTTCGAGACCAACAGCGACCCCGGGCAGTTCGTGCCGGTCCATATCCATCCGACCCAGGATGAGTTCATTCTGGTGCAGGAAGGCGAACTTGATCTCAAACTCGACGGCGTCTGGGTCAAGGCAAAGGCCGGCGACCTGGTGCGGCTGCCGCGCGGCATTCCGCACGGTTACTTCAACAAATCAGACAAGCCGGCGCGCGCGCTGTTCTGGGTGTCGCCGATGCAGAAACTCGAAGCGCTGTTCAACCGGCTGCACAATTTGACCGACCCCGCGGAGGTGGTCCGGGTTTCCGCCGAGCACGAGGTGAACTTCCTGCCGCCCGAGGCCAACGAATAGCGGCGAGCTTTCACCTCACGACGGAGACAAATCCATGGTCAAGCAAAAGCAGGTCTGCATCATTGGCGCCGGTGTGTCCGGGCTTGCTGCGGCCAAGGCGTTTTTGTCGCGCGGACACGGCGTCACCATTGTCGAGCGCAGCGGCGATCTCGGTGGCGTGTGGGAGCCGGCAAGATCCTATCCCGATGTGCAGACCCAAAGCCCGAAGGAGCTTTACCGCTACACCGACAAGGCCATGCCGGCATCTTATCCGGAATGGCCGAAGGGTCCGCAGGTCCATGCCTATCTGGCCGAATACGCCCGCGACCATGGCCTCGATCGGTTGATCCGCTTCAACACCGAAGTGGTGCAGATGAATAGCCGCTCGGACTCCAAGCCGGGTTGGCGGCTCGACCTTCGTAGCCCCGCCGGCACAACCCAGGAGGATTTTGACTTCGTTGCTGTTTGCATCGGGCAGTTCAACGAACCGCAGACCCTCAGCCTGCGCGGCGAGGAGGCGTTCAAGGCGCAGGGCGGGCGCGTCCTGCACTCCTCGCAATACAACGATGCCGGCCTCGCCAGGGGCAAGAAGGTGGTCGTGCTGGGCGGCTCGAAATCGGCCACCGACATCGCCGTGAACGCGGTCAATTCCGGCGCCAGCGAGGTCACGCTGGTGTACCGCGAACCGGTGTGGCGGATTCCCTACTTCATCGGCGGCCTGATCAACTTCAAGCGCATCCTCTACATCCGCGCGCAGGAGGAGATGTTCAAGAGCTGGGGCATCGGGGCGCTGTCGCGGTTCAAGCACGCGGTGGCGAAGCCGTTTGTCTGGGCCAACTGGCGCGGCCTGGAAAGCATGCTGAAGCTGCAGCTCAAGCTGAAGAAATGCGACATGGTTCCGAAGCAGCGCATCGAGGACGGCGTCAATTGCTCGGTGCCGATCGCCACGCCGGATTTCTTTCCGATGGTGGCCGATGGCCGGATCAAGGCGATCCGCGGCAGCTTTGACCACTATGACGGCAACAGCATCGTGATGACCGGCGGCGAGCGCGTTGCAGCCGACCTCGCCATCCTGGCCATCGGCTACAAGCTCGGCGTGCCGTTCCTGCCGCCGGCGCTTCGAGACCGGCTGGTGGACCCCGATGGCCAGTACAGGCTCTACCGGCTGATCGCCAACCCGGATCTGCCGGACATGGGTTTTGTCGGCTTCAACTCCAGCTTCTGCACGGTGCTGTGCGCCGATCTGGCGGCAAACTGGCTGGTCCGTTACGCCGACGGCCAGCTTGCACAGCAGCCGAGCCCCACCGAGATGCGTGACAACATCGAATTGATGCTCAACTTCAAGCGCGTGGAGCGGCCGGCGGCCGGCGTCTATGGCGGGCTGTGCGTGGCGCCCTACCACTTCAAGCATTTCGACGAGTTGATCGCCGACATCGGGGCAACGACGCGCCGGCGCAGCGCGCTGACGGAGAAATTTACTCCGCCGGACGCGGATGCGTATGCGCGGTTTCTCGCTTCTGCGCCGGACTACAAGGTATCGGCATGACGCGGGGAGGCGGCCAACAACCGGGCTAGGCCGCACTCCGGCTCGCAGGATTTCCCAAAGATCGAGGCCGCCGGATCGTCGCGCGCAGCGACATTCCGCCGGCGACGCCGACGCCGAGCACGTACATCCATCCCTCGTGAAAATCGAACAAATGCGAGTTCAGGAGCGAACTGACGAAGTTCTGCACGACGGTGATGAGGCCGATCCAGGCCGCCAGGCCTTCACCGCGGAACAGCAGGAGATGGCTCAGCCACATCCCGTACAGCGTCATGACGCCGAGCAGTCCCCATTGCACGGCAACGTTGAGGGTCTGGTTGTGCGGATTGCTGACCACCTCGGCCGACAGCCCGGTCTGCCCGGCGGCTGCGCGCGCGAACAACTGCCGGGTCGAGCCGGTGCCGTGGCCGAACAAGGGCGCATCGGCAAAGAAGCCGAGCGACTTGCGCCAGTAGTGCAATCGTTGCGCCGTCGACACCACCGTGTTGGTTTCATAGCCCTGATACTCGGTCGCAATGTCGGCGATGCGCTGCCGCAGATAGGGCGAGGTCGACCAGACGATGGCGGCGGCGACGATGGCGGCCGCAAACAGCGCCGGCATGGTGCGCCGGCTCAGATGCAATGCGGTGAACAACACCAGAAGCACCGGCATGTAGACCAGCGCCGTCCGCGCCGAGGCCACGAACATCATGTTCGCAACGAATGCCAGCGACAGCACCAGCCAGCCGATCGCCGAGGCCAGCCGCCGCTCGCGAAGCGCGATCAGCGCCGGCAACGCCAGCGCAAATGCACACAGCGCGAACTCCTGGCTCTGGTCGATATAGTTCTTGACGGGGACGCCATCCGACACGGTCCGCGTGAGCTTGAACGCCGGATAGAACAATACGATCCAGGACAGGATCATCATCAGCGTGCAGGAGCCGAGGAACGCCACGAAAACCCACATGGCGCGCTGCGAACGCTGAAAGTGATAGAGCAGAAACGGGATCATCAGCAGTTTTGCGACTGGTTTGATGCCGTGCAAAGCCGCCGACCATGTGCCTTCCGTCCAGAACACGCCGAGAATGGCGAGCGCGACAAACGCGTAGGGCAGGGCGCAGGCCGGATGCGCCAGATGACGAACGAAGGCGTCTCGATCGATGGTTGGGACAAGGACGACGAGCCAGAGCACGATGAGGATGGCCGTGGCGGAGGTCGACCACGGCAGCGCCGCCGCGGTCAGGGCCGCCAGGATATCGGCATTGCGGACATCGACCGCCAGACGGCGCAGCGTGCCGCGCCATCCCGCTTGGCCGGCCGGTCCGGCATGGCCGCACAGCACATTACGCTCGACGCTCGTCATCGCAGCATCCCAGGGTTTTTCAAGGTTCTGAAAATCTCGTTCGGCCGTCGCCAAGAGGCGTCGGCGGTTCCGCCGGCGTCCTATTGCGCGGCGACCAGGAACTCGACGGTTCTCGGGGGAGCGAGGAGGTCGCGAGCCTGGGTCTGGTGGCCGAAGCGTTCCACCAGTTCGCCGCGGCGCTCGCGAATTTTGCGGCGCCATTCATCCTGACCGGAGAGCACCCGGGTGACGGATGCGCAGATGGACTCGGTTGAGAACGGATCGAAATAGTCGGCAAGCTCGCCGGCCACTTCGCGAAACACCGGAATGTCCGAGCATAGAACGGGCGTGTTGGCCGCCAGCGCTTCGATGATGGGCACGCCAAAACCTTCGGCCAGGCTCGGCATGATCAGGCCGTGCGCATCTGATATCAGCGTGGCCTTGTCATGTTCCTCGACATAGCCCGCAAACCGGACGTTCGGTGGCGGATTGCGCATCAGGCTGGTGCCGCCGGCGTAACCGATCACGACGAGGTCGGCATGGGGTATCTTCCGGAACGCGCGGACCACCGCGTTGAGGTTCTTTCGCGGTTCCGCCGAAACGATCACGACGAAGGTCGGTTGTCCCGGCCGTGCGGTCGAAACCGGCACCGGCACCGGCGCGAGCCGGAACGGCTCGAAGCGCGTGCGCGGGTAGACCACCCGCGCCGGAAGGTAGAAGAATTGCGGCAGCAGGTCGCGGAACCGGTTCATGCTGTAGTTGGAAACGAAGGCCAGTTCGTCGGCTTGATTGAGGCTGGTCATCAGGCGCGACAGGAACAGGCGCGTCGCGACGTCGCTCAGCTTCAGATCCGTGAGCGGCAAGAGATCGTGGACCACGCAGATGACCTTGGCGTTGGGGCCACGCTTGATCGCAACCCGCGTCGGCGTATCGACCAGGATGACGTCATAGTCGCGGGCGTCGATCTGCGGCGGTGGCAGCTGGGTCAGCGCCGAAGCGTCCTGGTAGCTGTAAAATCCGGGCTCGAGCAGAAAGTCGCGAAACAGTTCGAGGTGGCGCAAATCGGTCGGGATATACTCCAGTCCCGCGGTCTTGTTCTCGATCAGCTTGACCCGCAGAGGCAGCAGCCCGATCGCCCGCAGCAGGCAGGCGCCGAACTCCCACGAGGTGCACGCGCGGATCCGGTGCTTGACCCAGTCGATCGTGCGCCGCACCGCGCTCCGCGCCACCGGCTCGTTCATGTCGGCTTCGTCGAGGAACCGGTAGAGCGCCAGCAGTTCGATCAGGCGCGAATCCGCCGGAAACAGTTGCGCGCGCCGCTGCCGGGTCCGCAACTGACGATAGCGGCGCGTCGTTTCGACGAGCAGCGTCAGGTCGTGGCCGTCGGCGGCGAGCGACCGGATCAGCTCGCGCGTGAAATGAAAAATGCCGCGCTTGTGGTTCGGCTCGCCGAGCGCCTCGCTGACAACCAGGATCTTCATGCTCTCTTCTCTTCCAGTTCGAATGGGCGTTCGGAATATCTGTCGAGCGGAATCGTGCGTACGATGCGCCCTTGATCGAGGTTGATGACGCTGGTGCAGGTGCGGCGCAGCAGCGCCTGATCGTGGGACGCGATGATCACGATCGCGGCCATCGAGACCAGCTTGAGCATCCGCTGCTCGGCCTTCGCCGAGAATTTTTCGTCGACCACGCTCAGCCATTCGTCGAGCAGCAGGATGTCGGCCGGAAACGCCGTGGCGGTGGCGAACAGCACCCGCATCAGCATGCCCGAGGAGAACATGCGCAGCGGCATGTGCCGCATGCGTTCTTCGAGCTCGGTGAACTGCCAGATTTCGTCCACGACGGCCTGGGTCGGCGTGTGTCCGCTGATCCGCAGCAGCAGGCGGATATTGTCATCCGCCACGAAATCCATGTTGGCGCCTGCGTTCAGGCCGATCAGCGGCACGACATTGCCTGATATCTCCATGCGGCCGCGCGTCGGCGGATAAACGCCGGCAAGAAGCCGCAGCAGGGTCGATTTTCCGGAGCCGTTCGGCCCGGCAAGGCCGATGCGCGCACCGGCGGTGGCTTCGAGCGACATGTTGTCGATGGCGCGGATCGTGCGCATCTCGCTCCGCTCGTTGAGCAACCGTCCGAGGAGGCGGCGCTTGACCGAGAAGTCGTAGGCTCCGTAGAGCGGATAATCGAGGCTGACGTCGCGCAGGCTGATGCTGACCATGATTCAGATCCAGAACGCGGCTTTGCGCAGCTGCTTGACCGTCACGACGCTCGCGATTGCCAGTACGGCAACGCACACGAGGGCGTAAATGATGCTGGTCTGGCTGACATGACCGGTCGCCAGCGGTTCGCGCCACACGGCGAACAAATGCGTCAGCGGGTTGAGTCGCATGACCGTGGAATTCGGATTGACCATCTCCGCGGTCCAGATCACCGGGGAGGACAGGAAGGCCAGCGTCAGCGTCGATTCGATGATCGGCTTCATGTCGCGGAATCGCGTGGCCAATGCGCCGAGGACCAGGCCGAGGCCAAGCGTGCAGGCGACGAACAGCGCAAATCCCGGCACGGCGGCGATGCAGCCTTCGATATCGGTCCGGGCCAAAGCAAGCCAGAGGATAAACGGCACGCTGGCATTGTGGAGCGCGAACAGGGCCTGCCGGAACAGGCATTGCAGCAGGAAGGTCACCGGCGGCAGCGCGCGATCCTTGATCAGGCCGGCCGAATTCTGCAGCGCCGTCGTCGCATCCAGCACGACGTTGTTGAGAAAGGTCCAGGCCGTCAGGCTGATCGCCAGCATCGGAAGCCGCGCCACGGCACTGGCGTTGGACAAATGTCCGATCACCGAACCCAGCACCGCGACCATGATCGCCATCTGGATCGACATCCAGAACGGACCCAGCAGCGAGCGGACGTAACGGTGACGCATATCCGACCAGGCGAGGGTGGCGGCGATCCTGACAGCGCCGACGAGCCCGGCGGTTTCGGATCGCATGGCACGGGCGGACCGCACCTCCGCCTTGCAGGTGGCGGCATCGAGATAGATCGCCTCGATCGCCTGCTTGAATTGCGTGGTGGAGTATTTCGACATGGCGCGCCGCCGGGCGGCAAGCCCCATGCGCTGACGTCGCTCCGGATCACGGATCAGGACGTCGATCGCTTCCGCAAGCTTGCCGTGATCGCCCGGCGGCACGGTGATGGCCTCGATCCCATCACGTGCGATGTGTGGAACGGCGGTGTCGAGCGACGTGTTGATGACCGGGCGACCTGCCGCCATCGCTTCCAGTTGAACCAGTCCGAAGGTTTCCGCGGACGTCACCGACGGCATCACGAAGACATCAGCGATGTACATCAATTTGACCAGTTCACCATCGGGAACAGAGCCGAGCAGGCGAACACGATCGGCGACGCCGAGGCTCAGGATCAACTGCTCCAGCCTCGCGCGTTCGCGGCCCTCGCCAACGATCCAGACCTCGAAGGTCTGGCCGACCGCGGCGCGGATCAGCACGTCAAAACCCTTGTAGGGAACAAGGCGGCCGCAAGCGAGCACCAGCCGCCCGCGATCGTGCCCGACCTTGAGGTCGTGGTGACGCGGGGCCGGCCGCTCATACTTCGAGACGTCGATGCCAAAGGGGACGACGTGGCATTTGTCGGCGAATTCGCGCAGCAACGGGGTTTCGTCCAGCAGGGCGCGATCGGAGACGATGATCGCTTCCGCCCGCGAGAGCGTCCGGCGCATCAGCGGTTCGACGAACCGCCTGAGCTTGGCGTGCGTGACGATGTCGGCATGCCAGTGCACGACGAGCGGACGCTTGCGGCCAAAGCCGAGCGCGAACACGAGATCGGCCAGCGGAAACGGCGCATGAAGCACCAGCAGGTCGTGCTGTGCGATCCGGCGCCACAGCCGCAACGGATAGGTCGGCGCAAACGGCAGTGACAGGATGTCGCCGAACGAGCGCACGCGCTCGACCGGCACGTCGTTCACGACGATCCGGCGCCGTCCATTCGCGCTGGAACAGACCAGCACGGCGAAGGCGAAGCTGGCCTTCAGTCCGGTGCAGATGTCGCGGATCACGGTGAGAGTCCCGCCGAACAGGTCGGGATAATAGACCTTGAAGATGTGAAGCACCGACAGGCGGCGGGCGGAGGTGTCGATCGAAGTCATCATGCAGCTCGCGCCGGTCAGCGGATGAAGAGGGCAGCGACGAACGGCGTCGCCAGCGCTGCAAAAAACGTCACGCAGCGGATCAGCGCCGGCAGCACGGGCACGACGACCGCCGGCCTCGCGCTTTGGGCGAGGCGACGTGCCGCCGGGAGGGATGGAGCGGAATTGCGGGGCGAAAGGACGTGCATGGTTGGGTTCCCCTGGTTGATGATTTGCGTATATGTGGGAAAATTTCACACGTCAATAACCAACCGCAAAAAAGTGGGATTGTGTCCCACGTCGAGCGCAGCTACAGTTTCGCCATGAGTGCTAACCCGCCGCCGCCAAAGCCGGCTTCGCATCAACCGATCGCCGCGGACCGTCTGCAGGCGCCGCTGGCGCGCCTGTTGCGTCCGCTGGTGAGGTTGTGCATCCGCGGCGGCATGACATTTCCCGCGCTGGCGCAGCTGCTGCGCGAACTCTTCGTCAATGTCGCCGAGCATGACTTCGCGCTTGACGGCAAGGAGCAGACCGACAGCCGCGTCAGCCTGCTGACCGGAATCCACCGCAAGGAAGTGGCCCGGCTGCGCGGCGCCGGAACGCCCGTCAACGAAACGCCGGCCACGCTGTCGCGGACCAGCGCGATCATCGCCCGCTGGATGGCCGCGCCCGAATTCACCGACAAGGCCGGCGACCCCTTGCCATTGCCGCGCACCGCCGACGGCGATGCGCCATCGTTCGAGGCGCTCGTCGAGTCGGTCACCAAGGATGTCCGGCCGCGCGCGGTGCTGGATGAATGGCTCGACCGGCAACTTGTCAGCATCAACGCGAACGAAGAGATCGTGCTGGTCGATACCGCCTTCGTGCCGCGCGGCGACGACGACCGCAAATGGCACTATCTCGGCCGCAATTTGCATGACCACGTCGCCGCGGCCGCGGACAACGTGTCAGCCGTCACGCCGCGCTTCCTCGAACGCGCCGTGCATTACGACGGCCTGTCGCCCAAATTGGCCAAGCGCCTCGAAGCACGTTCACGCGAACTTGCGATGGACGCGCTGAAGACCGCCAACCGCGAAGCCAACCGCGCGGTCGCCAAGGACAAGGGCGGCGGCGCCAGGTGGAATTTCGGCGTCTATATCTACCACGAGGCGCCGGACGGCGATGACGCCAAAGAAGGCGGCCAATCATGAGCAAACCGCCGATCGTCACCCGTCGGTCGCTGCTGGCGGGGTTTTGGCTTGCGGGCGTGTCGTCGGCCTGGGCACAGGTCCGGGGCGGCCGCAGCGGCGACGATCAGGGTATCGGCGGCACCGGCGCCCCGAGAATCGGTGACGATCACGGTATCGGTGGTACCGGCATTGTCGGCGTCATCCAGCGTTTCGGCAGCATCTTCGTCAACGGCGAACGCATCGGCTACGCGCCTGATGTGCCGGTGCGGATCAACGGCGAGGCGGCGTCGGTCAAGGCGCTGCGGATCGGACACGTCGCGCGCGTCGTGGCGATGCGTCAGGCCAATGGCGCGCTGACCACCCGTGGTATCTCGGCCGTCAGCGAAGTGATCGGACCGATCCAATCCGTCGGGGCAGGCGAGATGTCGGTGCTGGGCCAGCGGGTGACGTTCACGGGGCGCGAAACCTGGCGTCCCGGCACCTATGTTGCGGTGTCCGGATTGCGTCGAACCGACGGCGTCATCGTCGCCAGCCTCGTCGAGAAGCGACGCGACAACGCCACGCGAGTCACAGGATTGCTGGAACGCGATCGCGATGGGGTGCGGATCGGTGGCTTGCGTCTTGCCGGTGCGGATCCGGCGCTGATCGGTCAGCGCGTTCACGCCGACGGGCAGTTTGCGCAAGGCGTGATGCAGGTCGCGCACGCGAGACGAGACGATTTTTCCGATCTGACCGGCGCCAGCCGTCTGTCGATCGAAGGCTACGTGCGGCGGGTAGGTGATCAGCTGCAATTCGGATCGGGCTATGTCGCGCGCGATGTGTCGCGCTTCCAGCCTGCCGGCGACGCACGCGTGGTCGTGAACGCCGTGCTCGACAGTTCGCGCGGCCTGCGGGTCGAATCCGTGCAATCGGTCAGCCACTTCCCGGGCGCGTCGATCGGAAATTCCACCGGTCCCGCCAGAGCTCCTGGCTCAGCGCCCGGTCAGGGCGGCACGCACGTTCCCGGCGGTTCGCCGCAAGGGCCGGGCGGAGCTCCAGGCCCGGGTCGCGCGAGCGATCCCGGTGGGTCTATGTCACCCGGCGGCAGCCCCGGATTCCCGGGCGGCCCATCTGGGCCGGGGGGATTCGGCGGACCTGGCGGCGGTGGCCCCGGCGGCTTCGGTGGAGGTGGTCCCGGTGGCGGTGGAATGGGCGGTGGCGGTCGACGGTAGTCGCTGTCGAGGTGTTTTAATACCGCTCGCCGTATTCCATGCTATCTGTGCATGGGGTTGTTTTCGAGATTTTGTGTCTAGCCTGAGCTGAGCCGCACGCCGGCACGCAAAAACTTCTGCGGGTCGACCGCGTCGCCGTCGATCCGTGTTTCGTAATGCAGATGCGGACCGGTCGAGCGGCCGGTTGAGCCGACCGCACCGATCACCTGTCCGATCTTGACGACGTCGCCGACCCGGACGTGGATCTCCGACAAATGGCCGTAGCGGGTCGATAGCCCATTGCCGTGGTCGATCTCGACCATGCGGCCATAGCCGCCCATCCATCCCGATGAAGCCACTTTGCCGTTCGCGGTGGCGCGCACGGGATCGCCGGTTGCGGCGCGGAAATCCAAACCGGTATGCATCGCCGGCCGACCGAGGAATGGATCGCTGCGAACGCCGAAGCCGGAGGTGAACTCGACTTCGCCGACGACGGGTTTGCGATAGGGCACGAGGGCCAGCGTGCGGTTGAGCCGCTCGACCTGGGCACGGGTGGCGTTGATCCGGTTGAGCTGGCGTTCGAACGGACCGGCATCGGCCCCAAGCTTCACCGGAACGAAGGGGCCGCCGACGCCCGAACGTGGCGTCGCGGCTTCGAGTTGCGCCATGTCGAGGCCGAGATCGGTGAACACGCCGCGCATCCGGCGGACGCGCGATTCCATGCTGTCTTCGACCGAGCTCAGCGCCGCCATCTGGCGTCGCTCGACCTGGTCGAGCGAGGTCTGCAGGCGGACCAGGACGTTGTCGACGCCCTGAACCTTGGCGTACTGGTTGGCTTGCTGTTTGACCACGACCGGTGCGCGCGACTCCAGACGGGCTTCACGATCCGGCGGCGCCACAAAGATCACGGTGTCGCTGATCGGGCTGGGCTTCGGTGTTCCGGAAGCGGGGGTCTCCGCGGCGGCGCCGCGTGCCGTCGGCCGGATCGATCCGGTGGCCGTGCTGTCGGGAATGGAGCCCAAAGCGGTGGCGCGGGATTCCAGCGCGGTCTGGCGCTTCATGATCTGGTCGAGCTTCTGGTCGAACTGTTCCTGGTCGAGCAATTGGCGGCTGGTGGTGCGATCGACCTTGGCGCGCAGCTCGGCGATGCGGTCTTCATAGGCGTATTGCATCTCGGCCTGGCGGGCGATCAGACGGGTCAGGACGTCGTCGCGAAAGGCGAAATAGGTGGCGGTCGCCGCCGACCACATTCCGAGCACGACGACCGTGCCGACGACGATCCAGAACACCACGGGCCCGAACCGCACCTGCTTGCCGGCATGGACAATGGCGTAGCCATCATTGGCCGGCGGGAGTGCCGCGGCTTGCGCCACGGGACGTCGCGCCCGGCTGTCATGGGGATGATGGTGCTGGTGGTACTCGGAATGATGACCGGAACGGTACGACATCGACACTCCCGCGCCGGTCGGACAGGGGTTCCGTACGGCTCAATTTGCGAGGCCGATTTGACCCACTCATGGTTAATTTTTGGAAAATGGAACCTGGAAAACTATAATCCTTGCGCTGCGGCCAATACTTCATCGGCGTGGCCATCGACCCGTACGTTGCGCCAGATTTTGGCGATCTTGCCGTCCTTGCCGATCAAAACGGTCGTGCGAAGAATCCCAAGGAAGGTCCTGCCATACATGGATTTTTCGCCCCAGGCGCCATAGGCCTCCAGCATCTCGTGTTTTTCATCCGAAATCAGAGGAATCGAGAGCTGGTGCTTGTCGCGAAAGGACTCCTGGGCCCTTACGGTGTCGGCGGAGATGCCGAGCACTGCCGTTCCGCTTTCGGCGAAGGCGTCCTTGAGGCGGGTGAAATCGATCGCCTCCCTGGTGCAGCCGGGGGTGTCGGCGCGGGGGTAGAAGAACAGCACCAGTTTCTGGCCGGCGTAATCGGCGAGCGACACGCTGTCACCGCCGTCCCGGGGCAGCTGGAAGCTCGGCGCTTTGGCGCCTTCAACCCGGCCCGAGACCACGCCTGGTTTGCTGTCCGGCTTCGCGGCCGCCTCGGGCACGGGCGTCAAATCCGGCTTCGGTGCCGTCAATGGCTTGGATTTTAACGATTTCGACGCCGGCTTGTGGGATTCTTTGGTCAAAGCGCTTTTGGCCGCTTTGCCTGATTTTGTTGCGACCGCCTTGCCGGCCTTGGCCGCGGGCGTTTTGACTGGAGCTTTCGAGCCACTGCGGGCTGCCTTCGCCGGGATCGTTTTGCGGGCGGATTTCTTGGCAGGCGTCTTCGCGGATGACTTGGCAGGTGTCTTTACGGGTGTCTTTGCGGATCCCTTGGAGGATTTCTTGCGCGTTTTCTTGGACATACGCCTTCCTTTCGTCGCTTTCGGCGGATCAACCAATAGGGTATTGCGGGTCTTGTCCCGGCCTATCGGATTCGCTCCGGCTGCTGGGCAAGTTTGATGACCTCGGAGTATGGTTACAAGGAATTCGACGCACCACCCGTCCGCTCGTTGACGGCCCGTTTGATTAAGTCGGCGATTGAGTCCTTGGGCTGGGCTACGAGTAACAGTATTAATCGAGGATTGGCAGCGATGCCGGCACGGGAGCGCTCGATACAGATCGATGGGCGCGCCTGCGGCGACGATCAACCTCAGCGCCAGCACCGAGAGGCAATGGCTAGCAATAGTTCGCCCCAAAGTCCTGGGCTCCAAGGTTCTGGGCTCAAAGGTCTTGGACCCCAGGGTTCGGGGCGCCAAGATCTTGGGCGCCAAGATCCTGGGCGCCAAGGGTCGAATCCGCGTGCTGAGGCTCAAATCTCGCAATGGGATGACGAGGCCGGCTGGGATACCGATCAGGACGAGGCTGCGCGCCACCGCGCACGGCGGTTATTGTCCCGTTCCAATTCCCGTTTTCACCGGCTGAGCGACAATTTTTCCGCGTTGAACCGTTGGGTCACCGGCGAGCGTTGGGTCAAGCGCCTATCGGTCGTGATTGCGGTGCTGGCCGTGATCTTTGCCAGCTGTTTCGGCGGGCTTTGGTGGCGGCTCGGCGCCGGTCCGATCAATCTCGACCTGGCGACGCCCTGGCTTGCGAAGGCGATCGAGGAAAATATCGGGCACGGCAATACGGTCGAGGTCGGTGGCACGCAAATCGAGCGCGCCGGCAGAATTCGAATCGCGGTGCGCATCCGCGACATCGTGGTCCGGGATCGCGACCAGGCGATTGTCGCAAGCGCCCCCAAAGCCGAAGTGAGATTATCCGGCACCGCGCTGTTGATGGGGCGGCTTCGCGCCGAGAGCCTCAATCTGGTCGATGCCGAACTCGCGGTACGAATCACACCGGATGGCCAGGTGACGGTATCCGCCGGTGACACGGCCAAACCATTGGCGACCGGCGTAGCCTCGAAGCGCGACGCTGGCCTGGCGCCCACATTCCCGCGGCCGGCGCCGCCCCCCGGCACGCCGGCGCCCGAGACGGCACAGAACGGATTGCTGGCCGGCCTCGATTGGCTCGACAGCCTGAGCTTGACCGGTCTCGACGGACAAAATCTCAACGAGATCGGCCTGAAGAACGGCAATCTGGTCGTCGACGACCAGCAGCGCGGCAACAAATGGACGTTCGACAATATCAGCATGAGCCTTCGCCGGCCGAGCGCCGGTGGCGTGGCGCTGAGCGTGGGCGAGGAGGGCGCCCGGCCATGGTCGCTGCGGGCGGTGATCGGGCCGCCGACCAACGGCGTGCGCTCGGTCGATCTGCGCGCCGACAAGGTACCGACGGCCAATATTCTGCTGGCGATGCGGGTCAAGGATCTCACCTACAGCGCAAACCTGCCGCTCTCGGGTGAACTGAAAGGCGAACTCGGCCGCGATGGCCTGCCGACCTATTTCCGCGGCAAGCTTACCGCCGGTGCCGGCCAAATCATCGACAGCGATACGCCCGATTATCCGATGGCGATCGATTCGGCGGAAATGAACGTCGAATGGGATTCCGCACGGCGTGTGCTGGTCGCCCCGTTCAAGATCGTTTCCGGCGCCAACCGGGTAACGCTGCTCGGCCATCTCGAGCCGCCGAATGGAACCACGACCGAATGGCAGGCCGGGTTGAGCGGCGGCACCATCGTGCTGGCCGGCAATGAAGGCGAACAGCCGCTGATCTTCAATCGCATCGCGATCGGCATGCGCTTCGACACCGACAGGAAGCGCTTTCTGCTGACGCAGGCAGATATCAGCAATGGCGAGATCGGCGTCGCCGGAACCGGCAGCGTCGATTATTCCGGCGAAGCGCGGCTCCAGCTTGGCTTTGCCGGTACGCCAATGTCGGCCTCCGCGCTCAAGCGGATGTGGCCCGTCCTGATCGTGCCGGAAGTGCGCGAATGGGTGATCGAGCGGATCGAACGCGGCACGCTCCAGCGCATCGAGGTCGGCGTCAATTCGCCGGTGCGAAATTTGTCGCGCAAAGGCCCGCCGATTCCCGACGACGGCCTGGCGGTCAATATCACGGCGACGGGCGTGACGGTGCGCCCGGTCGATGACATGCCGGTCGTGCGCGACGCCGACCTGAAGGCCCGCGTGACGGGTCGCACCGCCACCGTCAACATCGGCCAGGGCATCGCCGATACGCCGGCCGGTCGCAAGGTCACCATTTCGGATTTCGTCTTCGAGGTGCCGGACATGGCGCCGAAGCCATCGCCGTCGAAGGTGAAATTCCGCATGGATGGAACCATTGCGGCCGCGGCCGAGATCCTGGCATCCGATCGCCTCAGCGACGTCTCCGCCAATTTCATCGATCCGAACGCGAGCAAGGGGACAGTGACGGCTAACGTCATGCTCGGCATGCCGGTCAAGGGCGTGCTGACCAAGGCCGACACGACTTATGCTGTGACCGCCGATCTCGGCGGGGTCTCCATCGACAAGCTGGTGATGAACCAGAAGCTGGAGGCCAACACGCTGAAGGTCGTTGCCAACAATAACGGCTATCAGGTCAGGGGCGACGTCAAGATCAACGGCCAGCAGGCGTCGCTGGATTATCGCAAGCCGAACGAGGGCGACGCCGATATCAGGCTGTCGGCGACGCTGGATGACGCCAGCCGCGCGCGGCTTGGGCTGGATCTCGGTCCCGCCGTCAGCGGCGCGATCCCGATCAAGCTGATCGGCAAGATCGGCGATAACGACGCCCGCGTCGGCATCGAGGCCGATCTTACCTCGCTCCGGCTCGACAACATCCTGCCGGGTTGGGTCAAGGTGCCGGGCAGGTCCGGCAAGGCGACCTTCAGCGTCGTCAAGAAGGAGCAGTCGACGCTGTTCCAGGACATTGTCGTCGACGGCGGCGGCGTCTCGATCAAGGGCTCGCTGGAAGTCGACGCGAATGGCGAGCTGATGACCGCGAACTTCCCGACCTATTCGCCGTCGGAAGGCGACAAGACCTCGCTGAAAGCCGAACGCAATGCCGATGGCGTCGTGAAGGTGACGATGCGCGGCGACGTGTTCGACGGTCGCGGCTTCCTCAAATCGGCGATCTCGGGCAAGGAAGCCGACGCCAAGAAGACCAAGAACATCGATCTGGATATCGACGTCAAGCTCGGCGCGGTCGCCGGCCACAATGGCGAGGCGCTGCGCAGCGTCGACGCCAAGATGTCCCGGCGCAATGGCGTCATCAAGACGTTTGCGATGACCGGCAAGGTCGGGCGCGATACGCCGGTGACCGCCGATTTGCGCGGTCGCGTGCAGGGGCAGGGGCGTGACCTGATCATTCTGCAGACCAATGACGCCGGGGCGTTCCTCCGCTTCACCGATACCAACTCGAAGGTCTTCGGTGGTCAGCTCTCGCTCGCGATGGAGCCGCCGACGGTCGAACCATCAGCCAAGGATGGCCTGATCAATATCCGCGACTTCTCCGTCAAAGGCGTCCCTGAACTGGAGCGCGCGGCGGCGGGCGCACCGACAGGCGTATCGAACGGCGTGTCGTTCTCGGCGCTGCGCGCGGAATTCACCCGGCAGAGCGGACATCTCACGATCAGGGACGGCGTCGTGAAGGGCCCGACCATCGGCGCCACCATCGAAGGCACGCTCGATTATATCGGCAACTCGGTACGCATGAGCGGGACCTTCGTTCCGATGTACGGGCTCAACAACATGTTCGGCCAGATTCCCGTGCTCGGCCTGTTCCTCGGCGGCGGGAGCAATGAGGGCCTGATCGGCGTCACCTATGAGGTCGTCGGCACGCCGGCCGCGCCGGTGCTGCGCGTCAATCCGATTTCAGCGATGGCGCCCGGCGTGCTGCGCAAGATCTTCGAGTTCAACACCGGCAAGCAGAACAACCCGATCGAATTCCCGCCGACCAATAATTAGGGCGTGGGCGGTTGAGGGATTTTGCCATCAGCGATTGATCTGGCCAACCGCCATCGTCTCGCGCTAGCTTTCAAAAAAACGGGAGGCTGGCGTCATGCAGATCACCAACGTCCGTGCGCATCACATCCGCATCCCCTATGACGCCGGCGTGGCGAGCTTCAAGCAGGGCGCGTCAGCGATATCGGCGCTGGAGATCGTTCTCGTCGAGGTCTCGACAGATTCAGGATTGACCGGCTGGGGTGACGCCTTCAGCTACGTGTGCCCGCGATCCAGTGCCACCGCCATCGATGAGATGATCGCGCCGCAGGCCCGGGGCCTCGAGGTCCCCGAAGCCGCCGGCATTCCCGCCTTCATGGAACGTATCCAGCGCAATCTGCATCTGTTCGGCCGCTACGGCATCACGATGTTCGCGATCTCCGCCCTCGATATCGCGTTGTGGGATCTCGCGGCCCGCGTGCAGGGCGTCCCGCTACACCGCCTGTTGGGTGCGCGCAAGCGGGCGCGGATTCCTGCCTATGCCAGCCTGCTGCGGATCGGAACACCCGATCTCGTCGCCAGCGAATGCGAGACGGCGTTGCGGCGGGGTTACACCGCCATCAAGCTTCATGAGACGACGGCGCTGGCGGTATTCGCCGCACGGCGCGCGATCGGGGACAGCATCCCGCTGATGGTCGATATGAACTGCCCGATGATTTCGGCGGAAGCGATCGCCTTCGCGCATGAATGCAAGGCGGCCGCGCCGATGTTTCTGGAGGAGCCGGTATGGCCGCCGGAAGATTTTGCCGCGCTGGCGGAGACCCGCACGAAGGGCGGGCTCGATATCGCCGCCGGCGAGAATGCCTGCACCGTCAATCAATTCCGCCAGATGATGGATGCGGGGGCGGTCAGCTACGCGCAGCCCTCGGTGACCAAGGTCGGCGGCATTACCGAATATCTGAAAGTGGTTGATCTGGCCGACGAAAGGGGCGTCCGGCTCGCGCCGCATTCGCCCTATTTCGGTCCGGGCCTTCTGGCGACGCTGCAATTGCTGTCGCTGCGTGACGACAAGACCTTCGTCGAGTTCTTTTATATGAACCGTGCCGCGTGCCTGTGGCGCGGTGCGATCGATGTCGGCGCCGATGGCGCGGTCGCGGTGCCGGACGGGCCGGGGCTCGGTTACGAGCCGGACCGTGAGGTCATGGAGCGGTATCGCGTCTAGCGGGTGCTTCACCCGGCCGTACGGCCCTTGTTGTGGCCCTGTACCGCCGTCGAAGGCGGCGTCAGGAACGCATCGAAGCGCTCCTTGACGATGGCGTAACATTCGCATGACGCCTTCTCTAAGCCCGCTCGGTCGAGTACCTGGATGGTGCCGCGGCGATAATGGATGAGACCGGCGGTCTGCATCGACTGTGCGGCAAGCGTTACGGATTTCCGGTTCGCGCCGAGCATATGCGAAAGAAACTCGTGGGTGTAAGGCAGCGCTTCACCGCCGGCGCGGTCGTGCATCATCAACAACCACCTGCACATTCGCTCTTCCGTAGTGTGCATGGAATTGCAGGCAACCGTCTGCTGAACCTGGGAAAGCAGGGTCTCCGAGTAACTAACGAACAGGTCGCGCACGTGTTCGCTATTTTTGAATTCGTGTTGCAATAGCTCGATCGGGCAGCGAACCGTATGACCCGGGAGTTGCACGAGACAGCGGTTGAACGAGACACGGCTATACATGGCTGCAAACAGGCCGAACGCACCTTCGCGTCCGATGTTGGCCGTCTCGATGGCGGCGCCATTCTCCAGAACGGTCAATAGCGACAGAACCGAGCCTTGCGGAAAATAGGCGTGTTTGAGCAGACCGCCGGCATCGCAGACCATCTCTTCGAGTTCGAAATCGATCGGCTCGAGGTAGGAATCTATTCGCCTGCGGCTGTCTGGCTCCAGGGCGCCGAGCAGTTGATTGCTTCGCGGGTCATAATCCATTTGCGCCTGGGGCATCGCTTATGGCCGTGATGATCCTAGTGCTTCGGACCGATTTTAGGCACGGCGATTGGCGGATCAGATTTGCACTAATAAGCGGCTCAAGTCTGAGCAAAACAGCTCAGTGGACATTGCTGGGTTCCCGATAGGGATGGCCCAAGGGAGGCGCCAGGGTACACAGCGCCTCGACCAGCGCCGCAGTCTGGTAAGGCTTTGCGAGAAAGCAGCTGTCCTGCGGAAGTTCGAAGGGCTGTAGCCGCACTTGTCCCGATACGACGAGAATTTTGATTGGCGGCCAGCGGTTGCGCACCGCGTGGGCCAATTGTAATCCGTTCATGCTGCCGGGCATGTCGATATCTGTGAGCAGCAACGCAATGTCCAAGCGGGATTCCAGCAGCGCCATCGCCGCGTCTGCATCAGCAGCTTCAATGACTGCAAAGCCTGCTTCCTCAACAATCTCTGCGACGCACATCCGCAGCAGTGTGTCGTCCTCTACGATCAGAACGATGGTCGGTGATTTGCTGGGCAATCCTGCAGCCAGTTGACGGGAACTTTCCAAAACGGGCTATTGGCTGCCGTGTCCCTGATTGGCCTGCTCGGTCAAATCGGCTGCCATCCGCAGACACTGCGCCTTCAATTCCGGGGCGAGCGACATGGATGCGAGTTCAATGAGGTCCGATGCCAGGCGCAGGCACTCGAGGTCGCGCTTTCGGTCGCTTTCGGAATCGGGCATGCGCACCTCCTGGAAGGTGTGAGTGATGGCACACCGCCTTTCGTGCTGTCGGTGGTCCACACCACAGACCAGGACCCACGTATTCGTGATGCTGCAGGAGCGGGCGCGCACGTCCCGGGACGCCGAAGTGAGCTGTTTTGCTCAGACTGGCCAACGTAGGGCTGCCATAGTGCTTTGAAAGCACTGGCTGAGGTCCGAGCTGATCCCCGGCGAAAGCGGTGTTCGGAGGTCCGCGATTGCATATGCCTGCTGAAGAAATTCAGGAACTATTCAAGTTTCCTGCAGCATCGCCTGATCGGGACGAGCTTCCATACCGACTTCGGCAGCAATCCCTGCTCGGCGAGTTCGGTCGCATAGCCATGCAAACCCGTGACTACCGACAAATCCTGCAGCGGGCCGCAGAACTTTGCGCCGAAGGGCTTCAGGCACGATTCGCCAAAGTCCTGGAATTTGAGCCGGAAGAGAGCCGTCTGATGGTGCGCGCCGGCGTCGGCTGGGACCTCGACACTGTCGACAATGTCTCGCTTGCCGCCGATCTGGGATCGCCCGCCGGTTACGCCTATCAAACCGGGGCCACGGTCATCTCGAACCATCTGGAGGCGGAGACCCGTTTTCGGACGCCAAAGCTTTTGGCAGATCACGGCGTCAGGCGCGCGATCAACGTGCTGATCGAAAAGGGCGGGGAGGGCAAAACGTTCTTCGGCGTGTTGGAAGTCGATAGCGCCGATCCCGGCCAGTTCGACGAGGCGGATGCCGACTTCCTGGCCGGCTTTGCCGGCCTGCTCGGTATCGCCATCGAACGTCAGCAGGCGGATGCCAAGCTACAGGAGGCACTAGAGCACCAGGCGTTGCTGACACGGGAGATGAGCCACCGCGTCAAGAACAGTCTAACTTCCGTGGTAGGGCTGCTGCGGGTGCAGGCCCGGACAGCTCCATCGCAGGATGTCAAGAATGCGCTTGAGGATGCAAGCCTGCGCGTCGCCACCATCGCGCAGGTGCATGATCATCTATGGCGGAGTCCGCAGATCGGCTTTGTCGAGCTCGTGGACTTCATGAACGAGCTTTGCAAAAAGCTGAAAGGCACGATGCGCGGCCATACGCTGCATTGTCATGCCGACCCAATGCTGCTTTCGGCTGATCATGCCATTCCATTGGGGCTTCTGATAAATGAGCTCGTCACAAACGCGGTGAAATACGCCTACCCCGAAGGTAGTGGCGTTATTGAGGTCAGCGCGCGAGAAATCGACGAACACCTTCATGTCGTGGTTTCCGACCAGGGCATCGGGCTTCCGCCCGGCTTCGACATCGATCAGCCGAAGACCAGTCTGGGGTTCAAGGTGATCGTCGGCATGGTGCGGCAGCTTCAAGGCCACCTGACGCTTACCTCCGGAAATCCCAAAGGGGCACATTTCCTACTCGACCTGCCTATCCTGCCCCGAGCCAAAGAATAGAATTCTTGCCTCTCGCGCCGTTCGATGCAGGCAGAACACGTGAAGATGTCGCAGGAACCAACGGGCCACCGGTCTATTGGTCCCCTGACACATCAACCCCCGGAGAAAAAATGAAAACGCTCACCCTCGCGCTGGCAGCCGGCGCTGCGGCGTTGTTCGCCACTGCTGCCTCGGCGGCTCCGCTTTCCATTGGCCAGGTCGCATCGGACAGCAACATTCAGAACGTACGCATGGTTTGCGACGAAGACGGCCGTTGCTGGCGTGAGCGCGGGGAGCGTCGCGTCATCCTTCGCGAGTCTCGCGACTCGTATGGCTATGCGCCGCGCGAGCGCTATATCGAGCGCCGCGGCTATGAAGAGCGCGGACCCGGTATTGGAATTCATGCGCCCGGCGTGAGCATTGGTGTCGGCGGCGGTCGCTACTGAGCCACGCGCTGCGAATGACCAAAGAAGATCTGCCCGGCCGACTTTGTTCGGTCGGGCATGATCAATCTTATACAGGCAGATGCGGACCAGCCTGCAATGCTGGCGCTGCGGCCAACCGCTGAGGTGACGATATGCATATGTCGGGCGAGAGTTTGCTGGTCATCTTGTTTGTCGGTCTCGTGGCCGGCTGGCTCGCGGGCCAAATCGTGCAGGGGACTGGTTTTGGGATCGTCGGCGATCTCCTTATCGGGATTGTGGGCGCCTTTATCGGAAGTTGGCTTTTGCCGCAGCTCGGCATTCATCTCGGAACCGGAATCATCAGCGCAATCATCAATGCGACCATCGGCGCGATATTGCTGCTCGTCGTCGTGCGGCTGGTTCGTGGTGGCGGCCGATGGCGAAGGAGCTGGTGGCGCCCGTGACGACAATTGCGCCGTCCCTGGATTGTATTGTCAGCGCCGCAGCGCCGGCACCACCAGGAATGGGATCAATCCCAGCACCACGTTGACCAGCGCGAACACGAACAGCGCGTTATAGCTGTGGGTCCAGTCATGAATCAGGCCACCGGCCCATGAGCCCAGTCCCGAGCCGAGGCCGCTGCCGATCGAAATCGTGCCGAAGATGGTGCCGACCCGTTTGCCACGGAAAATGTTCAGCGCGGTCGCGGTGATCAGCGGCCCGCGCGAACCGATCATGCTGCCGAAGGAGATGATGAAGCCGGTCAGCAGCCAGTAATTCGGATAATATTGCAGCAACCAGAGCAGGATGATGCCGACGATCGAGACGCCGTAGCTGAACAGCACCGACGGCCTGCGGCCGATGATGCCGTCGAGCGTCGAGATCCCGAGCATGCCGAACAGCAGCACCACGCCGGAAAATCCCCAGGCGGTGGCGGCCTCCAGGGGCGGGAAGCCGGCGTCGATCAGATACGCCACGATCTGCGCCGTTATGGCGTACATCGCCACTGCGGTGAAAAAGAAGGTCGAGAACAGCGCCCAGAAGACGTGGTTGAGCATCGCGCTCTTCAGCGTCCAGCCATCATCGACCACGCCGTCGTCGGTCTTCTTGACGACATGCGGCGAGCCGGTCGCGAACAGCCGCCACGGCATCAGCAGCAGCGGCAGTAACAGACACAGCGCGACGATGCCGAACCATTGATAGGCATCGCGCCAGCCGATGCGGTCGATCAGCAGCTGCGATGCCGGCAGCAGCACCAGAATGCCCGCACCGGTCGCGGAATAGAGGATCGCCATCGCGGTCGGCAATCGCGGTCCGAACCAGCGGCCGAGCAGGATCGAGTTCGGTACCACGCCGATCAGCGCAATGCCGATGCCGACGCATAGTCCAATAGAGATCTGGAACTGCCACAGCGCCTGCGCGCGCGAGGCAATCAAAAACGAACCGCCGAGCAGCAGCAGTCCGAGCGAATAGACGAGGCGGGGCCCGGAACGGTCGAACAGCCGGCCGACGAACGGCGCCATCAGCCCGCCCGCGAGCCAGGTCAGCGAATAGACCGAGACCACTTCGGCGCGGTCCCAGGCGAAACTCTCCGCGATCGGTTTCAGGAAAACCGTAAAGCTCTCGCCGAGGCCGCGGCCGACCACCGACAACACAAAGCACAGCGCCAGCACGTTGAGGGCGGTGCGCGCCGGTTTTGGCGGCGTCGTCAGCTTGTCTCCGACTGGCGTCCTGTGATCCATGGCAAGCAGGGAGCGCGTTTCCGCAGCACCCCACAAGCGTCAAAACCGAATACGCCTATGCAGGCTTGAGCAGGACGTGCTTCTTCTTGCCCATCGACAGCTTGATGACGCCTTCCTGCGTGAGATTATCAGCGTTCAGGACCATCTTCTCGTCGGTCACGGCAGCATCATTGACGCGAAGGCCGCCGCCCTTGATCTGGCGGCGCGCCTCGCCATTCGATGCGACGAGGCCGGCCTTGACGAAGGCCGCGAGGACGCCGATGCCGGCGTCGAGTTCGCCACGCGGAATTTCGACCGTCGGCAGGGTTTCCGAGACCGCGCCTTCCTCAAACGTCTGCCGCGCGGTTTCGGCTGACGTGTTGGCGGCATCGCGGCCGTGCAGCAGCGCGGTTGCTTCCGTCGCCAGCACCTTCTTGGCCTCGTTGATCTCGCCGCCCTGCAGCGCCGCAAGCTTGTTGATCTCGCTCATCGGCAGGATCGTGAACAGTTTCAGGAATTTGACGACGTCGGCGTCCTCGACGTTGCGCCAGTATTGCCAGAAATCGTACGGCGAGAACGCGTCGGCGTTGAGCCAGACCGCGCCCTGCGCGGTCTTGCCCATCTTGGCGCCGGAGGCGGTCGTCAGCAGCGGCGTGGTCAGCGCAAACAGTTGATCCGTGCCCATGCGGCGGCCGAGGTCGACGCCGTTGACGATGTTGCCCCATTGGTCGGAGCCGCCCATCTGCAGCCGGCAGCCGGTGCGCCGGGCCAACTCGACGAAATCGTAGGCCTGGCAGACCATGTAGTTGAACTCGATGAAGCTCATCTCCTGTTCGCGTTCCAGCCGCAGGCGCACCGAGTCCATCGTCAGCATGCGGTTGACCGAGAAGTGCCGGCCGATGTCGCGCAGCATTTCGATCCAGTTCAGCTTGGTCAGCCATTCCGCGTTGTCGAGCATGATGGCGTCGCTGGCGCCGTTGCCATAGCGCAGCACTTTTGAGAACACGCCGCGGATCGAAGCCTTGTTGGCCTCGATTTCCGCGATGGAGCGGATCGCGCGGGATTCGTCCTTGCCGGAGGGGTCGCCGACCATGGTGGTGCCGCCGCCCATCAGGGTGATCGGCTTGTTGCCGCTCTGCTGCAGCCAGTACAGCATCATCATGGTGAGGTAATTGCCGATATGCAGCGACGGCGCGGTACAATCGTAGCCGACATAGGCGGTCGCCTGGCCCTTCGCGGCGAGCGCGTCGAGGCCGTCGAAATCGGAACATTGGTGGATGAAGCCGCGCTCCTGTAAAATGTTCAGGAAATCTGATTTAAATGCGGTCATTGGTCTGCGACTCTGATCATTCTATTTTCACGGTAATTGTAACGAGTTGCGGAACCATAGCGGAATGGCCTGCCGCAAGCCGGTGCGGTGTGGCATTATAAGATGTCCGTGTTTGGCACAAGCTGGTCGTCGTCGGCGGGACGATTCGAGCAGGGCGTGGCGAAGGCACGATTACTATGATGTTGACGGCCATAGGTTTGATGAGCGGCACCTCGCTAGACGGGGTCGATGTCGCCATGATCGAAACCGATGGCCGGAAAGTCCGGGCCTTCGGGCCGTCCGGATACCGTCCCTACAGCGAAATGGAGCGTCGCCTGCTGCGCCAGGCGCTTTACGAGGCCGTCAACCTGCCGCAGCGCGATGCGCGGCCTGGCGTCCTGCGGGACGCCGAACAGGCCGTCACCTTGGCCCATGCCGAGGCGGTGGCCGCCTTTACCGCGCAACACGGCATCTCGGCCCAGGACATCGACATCGTCGGCTTTCACGGCCAGACCGTGCTGCACCGGCCCGAGCGCCGATTGACGGTACAGATCGGCGATGCCGCAGCCCTGGCCAAGGCGATCCACATTCCCGTCATGCATGATTTCCGCGCCGCCGACGTCGCCGCCGGCGGGCAGGGCGCGCCGTTCGTGCCGGTCTATCACCGCGCGCTGGCCCAGTCGCTCGAGCGGGAGGGGCCGATCGTCGTGGTTAACATCGGCGGGGTCTCCAACATCACCTATATCGACGGGACCGACACGCTGATCGCCTGCGACACCGGTCCCGGCAACGCGCTGCTCGACGACCACATGTACCGCGCCCTGAATCAGCGTTTCGACACCGCAGGCCAGACCGCCGCGCAAGGCAAGGTCGATGACGCCTGGATCGCCCGCGCGCTGGCGATGCCGTTCTTTGCCAAGCCGCCGCCCAAATCGCTCGACCGCAATGATTTTGCCGCGCTCAAGGTCGACGGGATGTCGCCTGCGGACGGCGCCGCGACCTTGACCGCGTTCACGGCCGCATCGATCGCCCGGATCGTGCCATTGCTGCCGAAGGTGCCGAAGAGCTGGATCGTGGCCGGCGGCGGCGCCCGCAACCTGACCATGCTGAGGATGCTGCGCGACCGGCTTCAGCCCGCCACCGTCGAGGCCGCCGATGGGCTCGGCTGGGCCTCGGACGCGATCGAGGCGCAGGCGTTTGGCTTCCTGGCGGCGCGAGGGCTCAAGGGCCTGCCGCTGAGCTATCCCGCCACCACGGGAGTGCCGATTCCGATGACCGGGGGGCTGATGGCCCGGCCGTAAGCGCCGGGATCAACATCTGTTGATGCAATTGCATCGACCTTGACGGCTTCATGCAGATGCATCTAATTTGATGCAGATGCATGAAGCGAGCCGCTTGGCCTCGCCTTTTGGAGGTCGTCATGACGGCAAAACTCACTCTGATCAGCCACAAGCTTTGTCCCTATGTGCAGCGCGCCGTGATCGCGCTGAACGAGAAGGGCGTGCCGTTCGAGCGCGTCGATATCGATCTCGCGAGCAAGCCGGACTGGTTTTTGAAGCTTTCGCCGCTTGGGAAGGTGCCGGTGCTGATCGTGCGCAGCGACGCGGGCGAGGTGGCGCTGTTCGAGAGCAACGTGATCTGCGAGTACATCGAGGAAACGCAAACGGGCGCAAGACTGCATCCGCAGGATGCCTTGCACCGGGCGCAGCACCGGGCTTGGATGGAATTCGGGTCGACGATCCTGAGTGAGCTGTGGGGATTGGAGACAACAGGCGATGCCGCGGTGTTCGAAGCCAAACGCGTCGCGGTAGCCACGAAGTTCGCGCGCGTCGAGGAGGCGCTGGGTTCGGGTCCATTTTTCGCCGGCGAAAAATTCAGTCTCGTGGATGCCGTGTTCGCGCCAATCTTCCGGTACTTCGATGTGTTCGACGAGTTGATCGACCTCTCGATCTTCGCAGAAGCGCCGAAGGTGCGCGCATGGCGGACGGAGCTGGCAAGACGGGACAGTGTTCAGAGCGCCGTCGGCACCGACTATCCGCAATTGCTGCACGCCTTCCTGGTTCGCCACAACGCGCACATGCTGAAATTGGCGGCTTAGCCATGTCGCCGCAGATCGCCTGGGTCGCATTGGTTACCGCCGGCATTCTCGATGTCGGCTGGGCGATCTCGATGAAATACGCCGACGGCTACACGAAGCTCGGCTGGAGCATCGCCTCGCTGGCGCTGCTGGCAGCGTTCGTGTTCCTGCTCGGCCGCGCGCTGCAAGTGCTGGAGATCGGCGTCGCCTACACGGTATGGACCGGCATCGGCGCGGTCGGGACCTTGACGATGGGCGTGTTGCTGTTCGGCGAAGCGCTCAACCCGGTGAAGATCGCGGGTATCGTGCTCGTCATGACCGGGATCGTCGCGTTGAAGCTGGCATGAATGCGTAGGGTGGGTGGAGCGAAGCGATACCCACCAGCTCCGTCGAATGAAATTGATGGGTATCGCTTCGCTCCACCCATCCTACAAGCCTACAAATCCGCGGCCATTTTCGCGAGCGTCGCGATCGTATTCATGTTGCGCGCCGTTCCAGCCTTCGCGGCAGGGATCACCAGTTTTGATTGTCCCATGCCGTCGCCGTAATGGACGTAGATCTCGCGGGCGCCCAATCCGATTTCCTCGTCCTTGCGATGCCTGAGAGCGGTAAGCGTATCCGCCGGTGGCTTGGCGTCGAGGAAGATCGCGACCGTCCGATTGCCCGGCGCCTTGGGAAACGGATTGTTGTTCAGCACGGCCTGCATTTCGGCGGCCGTACGCACCATAACGACGATCGCCTTGCCGGCATAGGTTTCCAGCCGGCCTTCCAGCGCCTTCCTGACGGCGGATTCGGCTTTGCGGCTGGTAAACACGACATTGCCGCTGGCGATATAGGTGCGAACGGCCTCGAACCCGATCGCCTCGCACATCGCCTTCAGCTCGCTCATCGGCAGCTTGCCGGTGCCGCCGACATTGACGGCACGGAGCAGGGCGACGAACGCGGTCACACCGTAACGCCTGATTTAGCGGACGTTGGCGAGCCGCATGTCGAGATAGCCGGTCACCGTCTCCATCAGCGGCTGCAATTTGCCGTCGAAGAAATGGTTGGCGCCGGGGATGACCTGCTGGTCGATCACGATGCCCTTTTGCGTCTTGAGCTTCTCGACCAGCGTGTTGACGTCCTTCGGCGGCACCACCGCATCCTTTTCGCCATGCACGATCAGGCCCGACGACGGGCAGGGCGCGAGGAAGGAGAAGTCATAGAGATTGGCGGGCGGCGCGATCGAAATAAAACCTTCGACCTCGGGCCGGCGCATCAGAAGCTGCATGCCGATCCAGGCACCGAACGAAAAGCCCGCGACCCAGCAGGCGCGCGCCTCGGGATTGATGGTCTGCGCCCAGTCGAGCGCGGATGCCGCGTCCGACAATTCGCCGGTGCCGTGGTCGAACGATCCCTGGCTGCGGCCGACGCCGCGGAAATTGAAGCGCAGCACCGAAAAGCCGCGATGCGCAAACGCGTAGTAGCACTGGTAGACGATCTGGTGGTTCATCGTGCCGTGGAACTGCGGATGCGGATGCAGGATCATCGCGATCGGCGCGTTCTTCTGCTTCGCCGGATGATAGCGGCCTTCGAGACGGCCTGCGGGACCGGTGAAAATAACTTCGGGCATGGATGATCCTTGGAAGTGCTTCTTGGCGACGGAATTGATCCGCGGAGAAACGGCAATCAGGCGTCGTTTGGGAGATGCGCGCGCGGCGCCCCGTGAACTGTCGGCCGCGTTCTAGCATGAGGCGAGGGGCAAAAAGCAAGGTTTTTATGCACCCGAGGCCGGGCCAAGGCGAATCCAGCGCCCGGGATAAGTATTTGATGGATTTTAAGGATTTCTATCGCCGAGGGCCGATTCAGTGCCGGCCTGGCAAGGCTGCCGCTCAACTTGAAGCGGTGATGCGTTCAAGCGAGGCGATGGCGCTGCGGTAGCGCCGGCTGCCGACGGCGGTCTGACCGGTGTCGAAAGTAAGCTCGAAATCTCCCGATGGCTTCAACGCCACGGCGGTCACCCGGTCGAGATTGGCCAGCCGTGTGCGGTGAACGCGTGCCAGTTTGAAGCGCGCAAGCTGGGCCTCGGCCGCCGCCAGCGTTCCGCGGACCAGATGGCTGCGACCATCGGCGAGGCTGTATTCGACATAGTTCCCGGCCGAACTGATCCAGATAATCTCCCGGGGTTCGATGCGGATGCTGGTGGTGCCGTCGCGCAGCCAGACCATATGCGGCAGCTCTTCCGCTGCCGTGGCGGGGGCCGCCGTCGCAACCGCCCCGACCTCCCGGCGGCTGTCGATCAGCCACATGCCGCCACCGATCAACAGGCAGGTGACCGCGTCCTTGCGAGCCTCATAGAGCAGGGTCGCAAGCGAGAGGTGGAAATCATAGCTGCCGCCGAGCATCCACAGCACGAGTTTACGTAAGGCCACCATCCCGGTGATGTGCACGGCGGAGAAGACGATGATGGCCGCGATCACCAGCGCGATACGGACCAGCCAGCGCGGTTCCCGGCGGATTCGCCTGACGGCGGCGAACAGGGCCGGCGCCAGCAGGATGATGACGGCAATGCTGGTCATCTCCCAGAGCAGCGGCGTCTTGAGGTTGTACGAGCCGCCGCGCCGGGCGATGTCGTCCGCGATCGACAGCGCGTTGACGCTGCCGATCGCAAGCGCGACCGCCGCGACCCCGGCGTAGACCAGCCAGTCGGCGCCGGTTGTCCCGCGAAACAGGCCGCTGGTCCCACGCGGGGTCGTCTCGTCCCAAGCCGGCTGGTTTTGATCCCAAACCGGCTCGACGCCACGGCTATCAGGCGCATTTTTGACGTCGGTCATCCAACTTCGTCGCGCATTGAGGGATCAAGCCATGTGGCAGCAAACCATATCACAATCACCGGATTCCGCTCCCGGCTCCGAGCGGCGCATCGATCTCGACTGGGTGCGGATCGCAGCCTTCGGCCTCCTGATCTTCTACCATGTCGGCATGCTCTACGTTTCCTGGGGCTTTCACATCAAGAGCGCGCATCGGATCGCTGCGCTGGAACCGGTGATGCTGGTGCTCAATCCGTGGCGGCTGGCGCTGCTGTTCCTGGTTTCGGGGGTGGCGACCCGCTTCATGCTGGGCAAATACAAACTGGGGCCGCTGCTGCGGTCGCGGTCGGCGCGGCTATTGATTCCCCTGGCGTTCGGGATGCTGGTGATCGTGCCGCCGCAGGCCTATGACCAGATCGTCGAGTCGCTTGGCTATCCGGCCGGCTTCGTCGATTTCTACCAGCGGCACTATCTCGCTTTCGGGTCGCAATTCTGCCCAAACCCCTGCATCGTGCTGCCGACCTGGAACCATCTCTGGTTCGTGGTCTATCTGTGGGTCTACACGGTGGCGCTGGGCGGCGTGTTGTGGCTGGCTCCCGGACTTCTCGGATGGATCGAGCGGCGGCTGGCATCCGTGCTGTCGGGCGTGCTGCTGCTGGTCGTGCCGCCGCTGCTGCTTGCGGCCTATCGTCTGGTGCTGCTACCGCACTTTCCATCGACGCACGCGCTGTTCGGCGACTGGTACAATCACGCGCTGTTCGCGACCGTCTTCCTGTTCGGTTTTGTGCTGGCCCGCGCCAACGCCATCTGGGAGGCGATGGAGCGTCTGCGCTGGCTGGCGCTGTCGCTGGCGGCCGGGTTCTTTCTGTGCTTTCTCGCGGTGTGGGCGACCAGGTACGGCGGCATGCCGCTGAAAATCATGGCCGGCGTGGCCTACGGATCCTATCAATGGCTTTGCATGGTCGCGCTGCTCGGCTTCGCGCGGCGATGGCTGACCGCGGATTCGCCGGCGCGGCGCTATCTCACCGATGCGATCTTCCCGTATTACATCGTGCACCAGACCGCGATCATCATGATTGCGCATGCGTTGCACGGACAAGGCCTGCCAGCCTGGCTTGAGGCGGGGATCGTCATTCTTGGCACGATCGCGGCCTGCGTGGCGACCTATGAGATCGTTCGGCGCATCACTATCTTGAGGCCCTTGTTCGGATTGCGGATGGCATCCGAACCGGCCATGCCGGTGCGGGCGAGGAGCCAGCCCGCGCAATGATTGGCCGCCTCCTGAAAGGTGCTAAGACGGCGCATGCCCGACCGGATCTATCTCGACTGGAACGCGACCACGCCGCTTCGCCCGGAGGCCAAGGCGGCGATGGCGGCGGCCTGGGAGCTCGCCGGTAACCCGTCCTCGGTCCACGCCGAGGGCAGGCAGGCCCGCCGGCTGGTCGAGGACGCCCGCGCCGCGGTCGCGGCGGGGGTCGGCGCCCGGCCGCAGGACGTGGTCTTCTCATCGGGCGGAACCGAGGCCAACGCGCTGGCGCTGACGCCGGGCTTGCGGCGGGGCGCGGGGCAGCCGGTTCAGCAGCTGCTGGTGTCCGCCATCGAACACGCCTCCGTGCTGGCGGGCGGCCGGTTTCCGGCCGACGCGATCAAGACCATCAGGGTCACGGCCTCGGGCCTTGTTGACCTCGACCATCTGCGCGAGCTGTTGAGCGGCCCTCCCGCGCTGGTGTCGGTGATGCTGGCTAATAACGAGACCGGAGCCATTCAGCCGGTGGCGGAGGTGGCTCGGATCGTCCATCAGGCCGGTGGCCTGCTGCATGTCGATGCGATCCAGGCATTCGGAAAAATAGCCTTTGATATCAAGTCGATCGAAGCCGATCTGATCACGCTTTCTGCGCACAAGATCGGTGGCCCCAAGGGTGTCGGTGCGGTTGTTTTGGCCGGGGACGTGCAGGGGCTGGAGCCGCTGCTGCGCGGCGGCGGGCAGGAGCTGGGCCGCCGGGCGGGTACCGAGAACGTTGCGGGGATTTCGGCGTTTGGCGCTGCCGCCAAGGTCGCCATGACAGCGCTGGAAGTGGACGCTGGCCGTCTGGCGGGCCTCAAGAGCAGCCTTGAGGACGGTTTGAAGCAGACGCCCAGGATGATTGTGTTTTCGGAAGCAGCGCCGCGGTTGCCCAATACCACACTGTTCACGGTTCCCGGCTTAAAGGCCGAAACGGCCGTAATTGGCTTCGATCTCGCCGGTATTGCGGTATCGTCTGGTTCGGCCTGTTCCTCCGGCAAGGTCCAGCCATCGCATGTCCTGGACGCCATGGGGCAGGGCCGGGAACTGGCTCAGGGAGCTGTGCGGCTCAGTCTGGGGTGGTCTACATCACAGACAGAGATTGAATTAGCCCTCAAGGCTTGGCGAAAGCTCGCCAATACCTTACTTAAGAGCAACGAAACACAGGTTGAACGGTTCTAAGCAATCGGTTCTGAACCAATCAGGATCGATCAGGCTCTAGAACCGCCGGATTGATCCACCGCGGTCCTTGAAACCGCGAGCGGAGGATGGAATGGCTGCCGTACAGGAGACGGTCGATCGCGTCAGGCAGATCGACGTCGACCAATATCGATATGGATTTGAGACGCTGATCGAGTCCGACAAGGCTCCAAAAGGGCTGTCGGAAGACACCGTTCGCTTCATCTCCGCAAAAAAGAACGAGCCGGCCTGGATGCTGGAATGGCGTCTGGAGGCGTATCGCCGCTGGCTGACCATGACCGAGCCGCAATGGGCCCGCGTCAACTACCCCAAGATCGACTACCAGGATCTCTATTACTATTCGGCGCCGAAGCCGAAGAAGACGATCGGTTCGCTCGACGAGATCGATCCGGACATCCTGAAGACCTACGAGAAGCTCGGCATTCCCTTGCGCGAAGTCGAGGTGCTGGAAGGCGTCGTACGCCCCGAGGGCCAGCGCAAGATCGCGGTCGACGCTGTCTTCGATTCGGTTTCGGTCGCGACCACATTCCAGAAGGAGCTGAAGCAGGCCGGCGTGATCTTCATGCCGATCTCTGAAGCGATCCGCGAACACCCTGAACTGGTGAAGAAGTATCTCGGCACGGTCGTGCCGACCTCGGACAATTATTTCGCGACGCTGAATTCGGCTGTCTTCTCCGACGGCTCGTTCGTCTATGTGCCGCCGGGCGTGCGCTGCCCGATGGAGTTGTCGACTTACTTCCGCATCAACGAGCGCAACACCGGCCAGTTCGAGCGCACGCTGATCATCGCCGACAAGGGTTCTTACGTCAGCTATCTCGAAGGCTGTACTGCGCCGCAGCGTGACGAGAACCAGTTGCACGCCGCCGTCGTCGAACTCGTCACGCACGACGATGCCGAGATCAAATATTCGACCGTGCAGAACTGGTACCCGGGCAACTCCGAAGGCAAGGGCGGCATCTACAATTTCGTCACCAAGCGTGGCGACTGCCGCGGCAATAATTCCAAGATCTCCTGGACCCAGGTCGAGACCGGTTCGGCGATCACCTGGAAATATCCGAGCTGCATCCTGCGCGGCGACAATTCGCGCGGCGAGTTCTATTCGATCGCGATCTCGAATGGTCACCAGCAGGTCGATTCCGGCACCAAGATGATCCACCTCGGCAAGAACACGACAAGCCGGATCATCTCCAAGGGCATCGCCGCCGGCGTCTCGCAAAACACCTATCGCGGCCTCGTTACCGCTCACAGGAAAGCAACAGGCGCGCGCAACTTCACCGCCTGCGACTCGCTCCTGATCGGCGACAAATGCGGCGCGCACACCGTGCCGTATGTCGAGGCCAAGAACTCCTCGGCGCTGTTCGAGCACGAAGCCACCACGTCGAAGATTTCCGAAGACGTGCTGTTCTACTGCGTGCAGCGCGGACTCTCCCAGGAAGAAGCTGTCGGCCTCGTGGTCAACGGTTTTGTGAAGGATGTGCTGCAGCAACTGCCGATGGAATTCGCGGTGGAAGCGCAGAAGCTGATCTCGATCTCGCTGGAGGGCAGCGTCGGGTAGCCCGGATGGTTCGAAACATCTTCTACTTCATACGGTTTGCGCCGCTCGCGCTGTTTTTGATGATTGCGATCGTCGGATTGTTTGCCGTGTTGATCGGGAGTTTTGCGGGATCGGTTGAAGTTACCGAATTCGGAAAACTGGCTGCAGGTGGTGGATCTCTGGGGTTTTTTGCCTGGCTTTTTTTGCCAGCTCTAGTTCGGGCGTTTTAGGCCAGAAGGAAAGAATATGACTGCGTTACTTGAAGTGAAAGACCTGAAAGTCCGTGTCGAGGAGCGTGAGATCCTCCATGGGCTGTCGCTCACGGTGAATCCAGGCGAGGTGCACGCGATCATGGGGCCGAACGGCTCCGGCAAATCGACGCTGTCGCACGTCATCGCCGGCAAGCCGGGCTACGAAGTCACCGGCGGCGAAATCCTGTTCAAGGGCGAGGACCTCCTGGAGATGTCGCCGGATGAGCGCGCCGCCAAGGGCGTGTTCCTGGCGTTCCAGTATCCGGTCGAAATTCCCGGCGTCGCCACCATGAACTTCCTGCACGTGGCGCTGAATGCGCAGCGCAAGGCGCGCGGCGAGAGCCAGCTGACGACGCCGGAATTCCTGAAGAAGGCCTATGCGGCGGCGGCCAGCCTGAACATTCCCCGCGACATGCTCAAGCGCGGCGTCAATGTCGGGTTTTCCGGCGGCGAAAAGAAGCGCAACGAGATTCTGCAGATGGCGCTGTTCGAGCCGGCCGTCTGCATCCTCGACGAAATGGATTCCGGCCTCGACATCGACGCGCTGCGTGTCGCAGCCGACGGCGTCAACGCGCTGCGTTCGCAGGGCAGGGCCATGGTCGTCATCACCCACTACCAGCGGCTGCTCAACTACATCGTGCCGGATTTCGTGCACGTGATGTCCAAGGGCCGCGTCGTCAAAAGCGGCGACAAGGAACTGGCGCTGGAGCTCGAGGCTTCCGGCTACGCCCAGTTCGAAGACGCAGCCTGAGGCGGGATACGGATTTTGTGATGAATGTGGCTTTGGTAAAAAACGAGACCGGGAGCGCGCTGAGCGACAGCTTTGCGATCGCGCGCGACCGGCTTCCCGGCACCGGCAAGGTTGCTGCGGCGCGCGAGGCGGCTTTCGCAGCCTATGCGCAAGCGGGCCTGCCGCATCGCCGGATCGAGGACTGGAAATACACCGATCTGCGCGCGCTGATGCGCGAAGTGCTGCCGCTGGCGCCCGCGCCGGATGCGGCGGAATTTTCGCGAGCTGCCAGCGCCGCCAAGCTGCATGCCATCGAAGGCGTCCGCCGGCTGGTGCTGGTCGATGGCGTGTTTGCGCCAAAGCTTTCCGAACTCGGCGGTATCGAGAAGGGCCTCGGCATCCGCACCCTGCGCGAGACGCTGGAAACCGGCGACGCCGCGCTGCAGGCGCTGTTGTTCACGCCTGACAATGCCAATCCCATGGTGGCGCTGAACAGCGCGATGATGACCGACGGCGTGGTGATCGATGTCGCCGACGGTGTCGTGCTGTCGCAGCCGCTGCAGATCGTCCATATCGCCAGCGGCACGGTGCCGGCGGCGATGTTCACGCGCTCGCTGCTGCGCCTCGGCAAGGATGCCGGTGCAACCCTGGTCGAAAGCTATATCGCGGCCGAGGGCGCCAAGGCCTATCAGGTTCACGATTCCCTGATGATCTCGATCGGCAACAATTCACGCCTCGATCATGTCCGTCTCAACGAAGACGGTCGCGACGCCTTCAATATTTCCTCTGGTGTGGTGAGCCTCGGCGCACACGCGCACTTCAACACCTTTGGCATGATGTCGGGCGCCGGCGTCAGCCGCTACCAGGCGACCATCGCGTTTGCCGGCGAGGGCTCCAGGGTGGAGACCAACGGCGTCAACCTGCTCAACGGCAAGCAGCACGCCGACACCACGCTGTTCATGGACCACGCGGTGCCGCATTGCGACAGCCGCGAAATCTTCCGCGCCGTCGTCGACGACCGCGCCCATTCGGTGTTCCAGGGCCGCATCATCGTGCGTCCGCATGCCCAGAAGACCGACGCCAAGATGATGACGCGGGCGCTGCTGCTGTCCGACGACGCCGAGGCCGACAACAAGCCGGAGCTCGAGATCTTTGCCGACGACGTCACCTGCGGCCATGGCGCCACCACCGGCGCGCTCGACGAGAGCCTGCTGTTTTACCTGCGCGCCCGCGGCCTTTCCGAGAAGGAAGCTCAGGCGCTGCTGATCCAGGCCTTCGTCGGCGAGGCGATTGAATCGATTGTGAATGACGGCCTGCGCGAGCTTGCGATTGCAGCGGCGCAGCGCTGGCTGGAGGCGAGGGGTTGACCATGCATCCGGCGGTAAAGAATGGCGCCTATGACGTGGCGCGGGTGCGGGAGGATTTTCCGGCGCTGGCGATGAAGGTTTATGGCAAGCCGCTGGTCTATCTCGACAACGCCGCTTCCGCCCAGAAGCCCACCGCCGTGCTCGACCGCATGACGGAAGCCTACAAGAGCGAATACGCCAACGTGCATCGCGGGCTGCATTATCTCGCCAACGCCGCGACCGAAGCCTATGAAGGCGGCCGCGCCAAGGTGGCAAAATTCCTCAACGCCGGACGCACCGAAGAGATCATCTTCACCCGCAACGCCACCGAGGCGATCAACCTCGTGGCGTCGTCCTGGGGTGAGCCCAACATCAAGGCCGGCGACGAGATCATCATCTCGATCATGGAGCACCATTCCAACATCGTGCCCTGGCATTTCCTTCGGGAGCGCCACGGCGCGGTCATCAAATGGGCGCCGGTCGACGACGAAGGCAATTTCCTGATCGAGGAATTCGAAAAGCTGCTGACCGATCGCACCAAGCTGGTCGCGGTCACGCAGATGTCGAACGCGCTCGGCACCATCGTGCCGGTCAAGGACGTCGTGAAGCTGGCGCATGCCCGCGGCATCCCGGTGCTGATCGACGGCAGCCAGTCCGCCGTCCACATGACGATCGACGTTCAGGACATCGACGCCGACTTCTATGTCTTCACCGGTCACAAGCTGTACGGCCCGACCGGCATCGGCGTGCTCTACGCCAAGCATGAGCACCTGGTCGCGATGCGCCCCTTCAACGGCGGCGGCGAGATGATCCGCGAAGTTGCCCGGGACTGGGTCACCTATGGCGATCCCCCGCATAAATTCGAGGCCGGCACGCCCGCGATCGTGGAATCGATCGGGCTCGGGGCTGCGATCGACTACGTCAATTCGATCGGCAAGGAGCGCATCGCCGCCCACGAGCACGACCTCGTGACCTACGCCCAGGATCGGCTGCGCGAAATCAATTCGCTGCGGCTGATCGGGACCGCGCGCGGCAAGGGACCGGTGATTTCGTTCGAGATGAAGGGCGCGCATGCCCACGATATCGCGACCGTGATCGACCGCCAGGGCATTGCGGTCCGCGCCGGCACCCATTGCGTGATGCCGCTTTTAGAGCGGTTCAATGTCACAGCCACCTGCCGGGCGTCGTTTGGGATGTATAATACCCGTGAAGAAGTCGACCATCTGGTGCAGGCGCTGATCAAGGCGCAGGATTTGTTTTCATGACCGACACAGCCGAAGTCAAAACCGCCAACGAAGTCAAAGCCAATATGGAAACCCAGTCGGCGCTGCCGCCAGAGGAGACCGAGCGTCTCGGCGGCGAGATCGTGGCTGCGCTGAAAACGGTGTTCGACCCGGAAATTCCGGCCGACATCTACGAACTCGGCCTGATCTACAAGGTCGATTTCAAGGACGACCGCAGCGTCGATGTGATGATGACGCTGACCACGCCGAACTGCCCGGCGGCGGGCGAACTGCCGACCATGGTGGAGAACGCGGTCGCCAGCGTTCCCGGCGTCGGCGTCGTCAATGTCAATCTGGTGTGGGAGCCGGCCTGGACGCCGGATCGCATGTCCGACGAGGCTCGCCTCGTGCTCAATATGTGGTGACGGGTCTTGGTGCCGAAGCTATCCGGTGTTCTCGAGACCGCACTTTATGTCGATGACCTCGACCGCGCCCGTGCATTCTACGAAGACGTGCTTGGGCTGGTAGCGCTGACGCGTGATTCGCGATTTCTTGCTTTCGATGTCGGCGGCAGCAATGTGCTTCTGCTGTTTCGTCGCGGTGCGACGCTAGAGACGCTCCATTTGCCCGGCGGGACTATTCCGCCGCATGACGGCAGCGGCCCGATACATGTGGCCTTTGCCATCACGGCGGCCGAACTGGCTGCCTGGGAAACGCGGCTTGGCGAGCACAAAGTCGCTATCGAAGGCAGGACCGACTGGCCGCGCGGCGGAAAGAGCATCTACTTTCGCGACCCGGACCGGCATCTGCTGGAGCTGGTGACGCCGGGAGTTTGGGCGATTTATTAGGAGCGATCTGCGAGAAGGAATACGGTTTCGTTCGGACAGGTTCTAACCAAATTCGGGATATCAGACCTTCACAGCAGGAATTTCGTTGTTACTTTAACGGTATAGGATTTCGTCGCCACCGCGCGGCGTAAGGAGATCCACTGCAATGGACACCACCGCACCCGTCTCCAAGCCGAAGCCGCGGCCGCGCCCGCAGGTCATGAAACTTACCGAAGCGGCGGCAGAGCGCATTACGGAGCTGACCAAGCGCGCCGATTCCGAAATCGTCGGCCTGCGCGTCGGCATCAAGAACGGCGGCTGCGCCGGGCAGTCCTACACCGTCGAATACGCCCACGAAGTCCGCCCCACCGACGAGGTGGTCGAGGACCGCGGCGTCAAGATCCTGGTCGATCCCAAGGCCGTGTTGTTCCTGCTCGGCACCGAGATGGACTACAAGGCCGACAAGATGCAGGCCCAGTTTATCTTCAACAATCCCAACCAGGTCTCGGCCTGCGGTTGCGGCGAGTCGGTGCAGCTGACGCCCGCGAAGGTTTAGCTTCGTGTCCCGGACGCGCTGCAGCGTGCAACGCTGCTGCGCAGAGCCGGGACCCATCACTTTATGACGCTCAAAATCATGGGCCCCGGCTCTGCAGCGCATCGTTACACGCTGCGCTGCGTCCGGGGCACGAGACCTAGCGCATGGATCGCGATTTCCTGATCGACCTGTTTGCCGATTTCGGTCCGGTGACGATCCGCCGGATGTTTTCCGGCTTCGGCATTTCCGCTGACGGCACCAACTTCGCACTCGCGCTGCGCGCCGGCCTGTATTTCAGGGCTGATGAAACGACGATTCCGCAGTTCGAGGCGGAGGGCTCGCAGCCGTTTTCGTATCAGACGCGTACGAAGACCGTGACCGTGAATTCGTATTGGCAATTGCCGGCGCGGCTGTTCGACGATTCGGAGGAGCTGAGCAATTGGGCGAGGGCGGCGCTGGCCGCCGCGCAGCGCGCCGCGTTGCGCAAGCGGCCGAAGGCGCGCAAGGCGGCGAAGGAAGTTGCGAAGAAAGCCGTGAAGAAGGTTGTCGCGAAAAAGCCGGCGGCCAAGAAGAAGCCGGCAGCCAAGAAGAAGCCGGCAGCTAAGAAGAAAAAGAAAGCGCCGCGAAGAAACTCCTCATCCTGAGGAGCGCGCATGGCGCGCGTCTCGAAGGATGGCCACAGGCTAGATGGGGGCCTCATGGTTCGAGACGCGCAAGATGCGCTCCTCACCATGAGGGATTGGACTCAGGCCACCTGGCTGCGGGAATCGGCGGCGTATTCGGGGTCGACTTCGCAGATTACGCGGTTGCGGCCGTTGCGCTTGGCGGCGTAGAGGCAGGCATCGGCGCGTTCGATCAGCGAATCCGTGTCGTCGTCCGGCTTCAGCATGGAAACGCCGACCGAGATGGTGACGCGGCCGAGGATTTCGCCGGTGGATTTCTTCTTCAATTCCTTCGCCATCACGGCGCGGCGGATGTGATCGGCAACCGTCAGTGCCTGGCGCAGCGCGGTGTTGGGCAAGACGACCGCGAATTCCTCGCCGCCATAACGCGCGGTGATGTCCTGTCCCTTGATGGTCTGCTTCAAGGACATGCCGACGAGACGCAGCACCTGATCGCCGGTGAGGTGGCCGTAGGAATCGTTGAACGATTTGAAATGATCGATGTCGAACATCAACAGCGACAGCGGCTCGCCGTTGGCCAGCGCCGCCTGTACCGCCATCTCGATCGAGCGGTCGAAATATTTGCGATTGCCAAGGCCAGTGAGCGGATCGGTCAGGCTCTCGGCGCGGATGGCTTCCAGGCTGTGCTGGAGATTGCTGATCTCGTTCTTCGACAGCGACAGCCGGTTCTCCAGCGCCTTGTTGGTGTCGCGCATCTCGCGGGTGGATTTCACCAGCTGGTCGACCACCGCCTTGATCTGGTCGCGGCTCTGCGCGGTCGACAGTTTCTCGCTGGCGCCGCTCAGGCTGGCGTCATAGCTCGCCGACATGCCGAGTGCTTCGGTGAGTAGCTTCATCACGTCGTCGATCTCGCCGATCACGCGCGCGCCGACCTTGTCGATGCGGTCGGAGGTCTTGATGTGGGAGAGGTAGGTTTCGTAGATCTGTTCGAGGTCGGCTTCGCTGAGCCTGCCGTTGCGCGCCAGCGTCTCGTTGATGATCTTGTTGAGGGGGGCGTTGTAACCGGTGGCGTAGACGTACCAGATTTCATAATTGCGGGGCACGGCGGTCTGCCGAAGCGACTTGATCTGACCCATCGCGACTTCGGCGAAGGCCAACGTGCGTTCGTGTTCGTCCAGCAGTTTCACCACTGATCCGTCCCTAATAGCGAGCAACGCTTCGCGCCGCCCAGCAGGCAATGACTAAAATTATCGCCGTGAAGTTAAGGGAGGAGAATGAACGCCCGGTAAACAGGGGTGTTCCCTGTTTACCGCGTGGATGGCGTTGAAAGCGTTAGAGCGTTTTCCAGCGAAGTGGACACCGGTTCGCGTGAAGAAAACGCGTCAAAACAAGAATCTAGAGCCCCGTTCCGATTCCATCGGAACGGAAAAGGCTCTAGACGCGGGCGCGCACGGGACGCAGCAAAAACGCCGGAAGATGCGAGTGATCGGCAGGCTCGGATTCGACCTCGCGCTGGGCGCGCCGCGGTTCGGCCCGGCCGATCGAGGGCACGCGGGAGGCCGGTGCGGGCGCTGGCGGCGTGAACGCTTCGGTCGCGGCCTGCGGCTGCGGACCGGAGTTGCGCTCGCCTCCCTTGGCGTGGCGCGGCTCGCGCTCACCGTGGCGGGGCTCACGCTCTCGTCGCGGTTTCCGTCCGCCACGTGAACCTTCCCGCGAACCTTCTCTCGAACCTTCCTTGACGCTTTCCTTGGAGCCTTCTCTCGCACCGTGGCGTGAGCCTCCGCGAGAACCTTCTCTGCCGCGCGCCTCGCGCGGCGGGTCGATATCGCCTGACGTTTCCGATCGCACGGAATAGTCGCCTTCCGCGCGGGGGATGGATTTTCCGATCAGCCGTTCGATCGCGGCCAGCGATTTGGTGTCGAGCGATGTGACGATCGAGATCGCGGTGCCGGCACGGCCGGCGCGACCGGTGCGTCCGACGCGATGGACGTAATCATCGGGATGATGCGGCACGTCGAAATTGTAGACGTGGCTGACGGCGGGAATATCGAGACCGCGGGCGGCGACGTCGGAGGCCACCAGCAGCGGAATTTCGCCCTTGCGGAATGATTCGAGGGCGGCGGTGCGGGCCGACTGGTCCATATCGCCATGGAGCGCGCCGACGCTGAAGCCGTGTTTCTGAAGCGATTTGGCAACGACCGCGACTTCACGCTTGCGATTGCAGAAGATGATCGCGTTCTGGAGGTCCTTGGCGTCGCGCAGCAGGCGGCGCAGGATCTCGCGCTTCTCGTGCACCTCGCGCCCGCAGGCGACCTGGAACTGAGATACGCCCACCGCCGTGGTCGCGGGCTTGGAGACTTCGATGCGCTCGGGATTGTGCAGGAAGGCTTCGCTGATGCGGCTGATTTCGGGCGGCATCGTCGCGGTAAAGAACAGGGTCTGTCGCGTAAACGGGACCAGCTTGCAGACCCGTTCGATGTCGGGAATGAAGCCCATGTCCAGCATGCGGTCGGCTTCGTCGATGACCAGGAGTTCAACACCGGTGAGCAGCAGCCCGCCGCGCTCGGTATGGTCGAGCAGCCGGCCCGGGGTCGCGATCAAGACGTCGACGCCGCGGGTCAATTTGGTGTCCTGATCGCCGAACGAGACGCCGCCGATCAGCAGGGCGACATTGAGTTTCTGGCCAATGCCGTATTTGTCGAAATTCTCTTTGACCTGGGCCGCAAGTTCGCGGGTCGGCTCCAGGATCAGGGTGCGGGGCATTCGTGCCCGGGCGCGGCCCTTTTCCAGCATGGTAAGCATGGGCAGGACGAAGGCGGCGGTCTTGCCGGTGCCGGTCTGGGCGATGCCGAGAACGTCGCGGCGGGCCAGAACGTGGGGGATCGCCTGTTCCTGAATGGGCGTAGGGGTGGTGTAGCCGGTGGCCGCAACAGCGGCGAGAACCTTGTCGGAAAGTCCGAGATGGGAAAAAGACATTGAGCCTCTAGTCGACACCGCCGTTCGGAATCGAGGGTAATAAGGCTGTCGCGTTCAACCCCGAAACGGCGCGCTTTAAGAAGCTGGGGGCTCTGACTTACGCAGACGAGCGGCTAACCTTAGGGAATCGCGTGTCGATCCTAGGCCGCGTTGAGCCGGAACATAGGCGCGAAACGGCCAAAGTCAATCTGGGAACCGGCGAAAAGGCCGAAAAAGCTTAATGTTTTCGCACAAATAACGGCTAAACCGTTATTTGGCGGTCAAATGCGTCGAGCTTGCGGAGCCTGCTGCCACGCGACCGGTCGCGCGCTCATACCCTATTTCCTTGTCGCCGCTTCCCGGAAGTCACCGGGCGTGATGCCCTGAACCGCGCGAAACACGCGATAGAACGTTGCGAGGCTGTCGAAGCCGCTGGCGAAGGCGATCTCGGCGATGGTCATGGCCGGCGCCTCGCGCAGCAGGCGGCGGCTGCGTTCGATGCGCAGCGCGGTGACGGTTTGCGAGAAGCTCATGCTGGATTCTTCGAACAGCACGTGCAGATGACGAACCGAGATCGCGAGCTGACTTGCGATGAACGCGGGCGACAATTGAGGCTCGGCGATGTGGCGGGCCATCAACCGCCGCGCCAGGGACAGGCGGCCGGCCCGAACCGCGTACTGCGCCACCCGGCTGGTCGGCCGGACAACGCCGCGCTCGATCAGCGTGAGGTGCGTGAGCGTCTGCACCAGCGCCTTCGTTGTCGCCGGATCGCTGTCGTCATCCGTTTCGGTCAGATCGGTGAAACAGGATTCCAGCAGCGGAATGAGGATGGGGCGGTCGATAAGCGGTTTCGGGACGAGCTCGTGCAGGCCGGGTAGCGGCAGCAGAATGTCGGCCACCGGCACCTTCAGAATGCGAAGATCGAAGCCTTCAGCGGCGATCGGGACCGTGTGGTAGGGCAGGTCCGAATAGCTCGTCGAAAACGCTCCGCCGGCGACCTGGAAGTCATCGACATTCCGGACCCTGAACCAGCCGCCGCCGCCAAGCTGCTGGCAGATGCAAAGGCTGTCGCTGGGGGCGTTGGCGATATCGGTCGCACTGCGCTCGACGTGATAGCTCGAGGCGCGCAGGCCGATCAGGCCCGCGGAGCCGATCTTTCGAAGCGAGAACTCTCCGGAGAAATTTGGGCGGTGCTCCCGGTCGAGTTCGGCGGTCGCCCCAAAAAGCCCCTTGGAGCGCACCTCGCGCCAATAGTCGAAGCGGTCCTTCGGTTCGACCTGATCGGTGGACCACTTATTGACAGAGGTACCCTGATCTCCAGGAGGGGCATAGGCGACCGACGCCAGACGTGCCGCTCCTCTTAAAGCCGAAATAGCCACCCCAGCACTCCTCCCAGGATATGCCGCGGCGCGGCAAATCACTCGGGAATCATGCCACGGTGGGGTATCCCGGTCCTGATGGGACGGCGGTGACTTTCTGAAATTTCTCTGATATTCGCTGTGCGCAGCCCAGCCCCGAGAAGATTGCGGTCACAAGTTGCTCTGTTTCGCCGGATTTGAACTTGACCCGGAACGCGCCCGGCTCCGCGGGCCCGGTGGCGAAGCGATCCGGCTGCGCCCGAAATCCTTCGACATGCTGCAGCTGTTTGTGACCAACGCCGGACGCGTTCTCAGCAAGCAGGACCTGATTGACGCGATTTGGCCGAATATCCATGTCGGCGACGACAGCCTTTTCCAATGCGTCCGCGAAATCCGCGCCGCGCTTGGCGACGACCAGCGCCAATTGATCAAGCTGGTTTCCGGCCGCGGCTACCTGTTCGACGGGCAAGTGACGGTCGGGCCGGGCGGCCTTGGCGATGAAGCACAGCCCCCGGTCGCGACAGCCGGCGTCGAAGCGGTCGCGATGGCGCCACCGGCGCTGGCGGCGGAGCCCGCCCGGACACGGCTCCGCTTCGGCTTGCGCGCCGCGCTTGCGACGGCGGCCGGGCTCGGTGCGGTCATCGGCCTGGCCGTCGCCGCGCCGATCTTCGTGCCCGATTTCATCTTCGCGCGAAAACCCCCGGCCGTTGCCGCAGAGCAGCTCGTTGGGGTGGGTGAGGGCCAGAAACTTGCCGAGTTGGCGGCGAGCGTGGCTGACCGCCTCAGCGCGGCCGTCAGCGTTGCCGCCGCAGCACCGGTGCTCACGCCCGATTCCATGTTTCCACGAAAGTCACCGACCATCGCCATGATGCCGATCGTCGGCGTCGGTGACAGCCAGTTGGTTGCCGAGATGGCGGGGGACGTGACCGACCGGCTCACCGACGGCTTGGCCCGGATCGACAAGTTGCGCGTGCTGGCGCCGCGATCTCAAACAGCTTCGGCGGTGCCCCAGCCCGTCGCCGCGCACCCGGAGGCCGACTTCGTGGTGAGCGGCGAACTGCGGTTGGAAGGCGGGGCCTGGACCATCCAGGCGCGCATGAGCAATGGCGCCACGGGCGAGGTACGCTGGACCAACTCGGTTTCGGTCGGCATCGAGAAGTCGGACATGACGCTTCAGCAGATCCGGCTCGCCGCAGGCGTCGGCCATCCGCTGGCGCTTCGCATCAATGCGATGATCAATGCCGGCCCGGCCGCGACCGACGACGACCTGGCCGGCGGCACCGCCAAGGTCGTGATCGAGCAGGCGATGGCCTCGATCAACCAGACGACGCCGGAGCGTTTCAAGGCCGCGCAGACCATGCTGGAAAAAGCCATCGCGGCCGATCCCGGTAATGTCGACCTCGCCGCCGCGTTGTCCGCGCATTTGCTGCGCGGCATCCAGATGACCTGGTACAACCGGGCCGATGTTGCCGAGACCCAGCGCGCCGCGCAATCGATGCTCGAGCAGGCGCTGCGGGCGAAGCCGACCTACATCCCCGTGCTGGAGGCGTATTGCCGGCTCCTCAATGCGACAAACCAGTTCATCGAAAGCCTGGTTGCCTGCGGCAGGGTGTTGACCTTGGATCCCTGGGACGGGCTCGCGATCTACAATCTGGGCCTCGGGCAGCTTCGGCTGGGGCGGTTCGACGACGCGCTGGCGACGTTCAAGCAAGCCGAGCAATTCGATACGCCGCGAACGGCGCGCTGGACCTGGCTGTTGGGAGCGGGGCTGACCTTGGTGGTGATGGACCGCAACGAAGAGGCGATCCCTTATCTCACGAAATCGATTGCGATCACGCCGGCCACTGGACGATCACACGCGGTGCTGGCAATTGCCTACCATCGTACGGGCCGCACGGACGAGGCCAAGGCGGCCCTGGCCAAGACCATGGAACTGCGGCCCGGCTCCACGATCGCCAACATCAGGCTTGATCCCAGGAATGCCAGCCCCGTGTATAACGAAGCTTCCAGGCGTGTGGAGGATACTCTCCTGGCGCTTGGTATGGCAGCGAAATAGCGGTCTCGCATCTGACTTAACGTGGCGGAAATGGGGCTCTGGTCCTGCCTGCAGCATTGAACCGCCGGCGCGGCTTTATCGACTACGACAAAAGCGGTCCCGCGCGGCCGCGGATCATTGCGGGGAACTGGTTATGACGAGCTGGTTACTGTCCAAGGCACGGTTCAAAGCCGGGCTGCTGTCCGGACTGGCATTCGGCATTGTCGCCTCGTTGCTGGCGTTCGCTGCCCCCGCTCATGCCGAAAAACGCGTCGCGCTCGTGATCGGCAATAACGACTACCGGAACGTGCCGAAGCTGCAGAAGGCCGTCAACGACGCCCGCACCATGGGCGATACGCTGAAGCAACTCGGTTTCACCGTCATGGTCGCGGAGAACCAGACGCGCCAGGCATTCAGCCAGAGCCTGCTCGCGTTCGACAAGGCGGTCGGCAAGGGCGACACCGCGTTCTTCTTCTATGCGGGCCACGGCTTCGAAATCGCCGGCCAGAACTTCCTGCTGCCGACCGACGTACCGGCGGCGACCGAAGGCCAGGAGGAACTGGTGCGCGACGCCTCCATCCTCGCGGACCGCATCATCGAGCGCCTGCAGAACAAGGGCGCGCGAACCGCCATTCTGGTGTTTGATGCCTGCCGCAACAATCCGTTCGAGCGCTCCGGCACCCGCGCCGTCGCCGGTGGCGGCGGCCTCGCGCCGATGACGCAATTGCCGGAAGGCGTGTTCTCGATATTCTCAGCGGGTCCGCGGCAGACCGCGCTGGACCGCCTGTCGAACGACGATGCCAATCCCAATTCGGTGTTCACCCGAACCTTTACCAAGGAACTGACGCAGCCCGGCGTCAACCTCGTGCAGGTCGCGCAACGCACGCGGCGGCTGGTCGCCGAACTGGCGGAGACCGTGCGCCACAAGCAGATCCCGGTTTATTTCGACCAGATGGTCGACGACGTATTCCTGAGCGGCACGGCGAAGGCCGCGCCCGAGGTTGCCGTCGCCAAGCCTGCGGAGCCATTGCAGAAGGTTGCAGCGTTGCCGCCGATGCACCGGCTTGCGCCGTCAAACGACTCCGTCAACGCACCGATCGCGATGTTCTCGCGCCATAATGGCGGATGGACCGTCGTGTTCTCGATCGCCGATCCGACGCTCGGGATTTCCTGGCGGATGGGCGAGGCCGGCGATTTCCGCGAGACCGGCTTCATCGACACGCTCGATCCGCGCACCCGCAAGCGGATGCCGAACCCGTCGATCGAGCTTCCGGCCGATGCGCCGGCCGCCACGATCCAGGTGCGCTATGTCGATACCAATGGCGAAGTGCAGGGGCCGTTTCCGATCCGCTTCGATCCCGAAGCCGCGCTGATCCGCGACCAGCGCAAGATCCTCGACATGACCGCGACCAGCTGGCTGTCGTTTCGCGAATTCAACGGGCTGCTGGTCTATTACACCCATTTGATGTCGTACCGCTGCGCGATCCGCGAAGTGCGCGTCGGCATCGACAGTGCCGTGCCCGACCAGGTTCTGAAAATGCCGCCGTGCGATCCCAGGGATCCCAGCGTCATCCCGCGCGAGGCGCAGCCCTACCTCAAGCTTGCGCCGGCGACCAAGTCGGTTTCGGTCGAGCTGGTCTACCGCGACGGCAGCGTGTCCGAGATCAAGAGCTTTCGACGGTAATCCAGCCAGCGTCGTCCGATTGAGCTACAGTCCGCTCGGAGGTCGATCATGGACGCAGGCAGTTTTTCACGGCAGCCCCCGGGGCGCACGATGAAGGTTCGCTGCTGCATCGTTGGCGGCGGGCCCGCCGGCATGATGCTCGGCTATCTCCTGGGCCGCGCCGGGGTCGATGTCGTGGTGCTGGAAAAGCACGCCGACTTCTTTCGCGATTTTCGCGGCGACACGGTTCATCCCTCGACCCTGCAGGTGATGGACGAACTCGGATTGATCGAAGGATTTCTGAAGCTGCCGCATCAGCGGCTGCAGAAGATGGACGGTCTGTTCGGCGGCGCGCCGGTGCGGCTGGCCGACCTCAGCCGGCTGAAGGCAAAATATCCCTATATCGCCTTCATGCCGCAATGGGATTTCCTGAATTTCCTGCGCGAGAGCGGCAAGCGGTTTGCCTCGCTCAAGGTGATGATGAGCACCGAAGCGACCGATCTCATTGAGGACGGCGGCCGCGTCGCGGGCGTGCGAGCAAACACGCCGGAGGGCGTGATCGATATCGAGGCCGATCTCACCGTTGCCTGTGATGGCCGCCATTCGCTGGTGCGCGAGCGGGCGGGGCTTGCAATCGAGGAAATCGGCGCGCCGATGGATGTGCTGTGGTTTCGCGCCGGCAAACGCGCCAACGAAACCGAAAACCTGTTCGCCCGCATCGATCCCGGCAGCATGATGGTGACTTTCGATCGCGGCGATTACTGGCAATGCGCTTACGTTATCGCCAAGGGCCAGTACGATGCGGTCAAGGCGAGGGGGTTGTCCGCACTGCTCGACAATGTCGCGCGGATGGCGCCGATCCTCAAATCCGGCCTTGCCGATATCAAGAGCTGGGATGACATCAAGCTGCTGACGGTCGCGGTCAATCGTTTGCCGCGCTGGACCCGGCCGGGCTTGCTGTGCATTGGCGATGCCGCACATGCGATGTCGCCCGTCGGCGGCGTCGGCGTCAATCTCGCGGTCCAGGATGCGGTTGCGACCGCGAACCTGCTGGCGGCGAAGCTGGTGAATGGTTGTCCACCCGAGGACGAACTGGATGCGGTACGTAAGCGCCGCGAGTTTCCGGTGCGGATGACACAGCGGATGCAGGTCGTTGTTCAGGACAACATTGTCCGAGCGGCATTGAAGCCGGGCGGTGTGCTGCTAAAACCTCCGATGATCGTGCGGCTGGTCACGGCGGTGCCGTGGCTGCAGGGCATCACGGCGCGGTTTCTCGGCCTCGGCGTCCGGCCCGAGCATGTGCAGTCGCCGGCATCTGCAGAACACTGAACAAGCTGGCTGCGGCCACGACATCATGCGGTGACTCTGTAGCGGCCCCGCCACAGTAAGCGACAATCCGCCTGGCTCGCGACGTTGTAGCCCACGCAGTGCCCATGGCGACAAGCCCGGTGCCAGCCGGGACACGTCAGGATTTCGGTTGTCGATGTACGCTCCCCAACTCTGATGGAGGGGATTATTCAAAGTGAAGAAACCGGTACTCGCAGCTTCGATCCTTGCCGCCAGCGTGGCGAGCGCGTTCGCCGCCGACATCGCGGCCCGGCCGTACACCAAGGCGCCCGTTGCACCCCCGGTTGTCACCTATGACTGGTCCGGTATCTATCTCGGCGGCGCGGCCGGCGGCGCATGGGACACCACCGACGGCGTTCTCTACAACGCTTTTCCCGGCTCCTTCTGGAGGACGGACAGCCAGAGCCGGTTGATCTACGGCGGCTTTGCCGGAATCCAGAAGCAGTGGGGCAACTTTGTGCTCGGTATCGAAGGCGGCTGGAACGGCCTGGACAACCGCTTCAACACCACCGTTGGCAATGGCTTCTTCGGTCCTGGCTGCATCTACGGCCCTGCGGGGTCGTGCCAAAGCCGCATCAATGACATCGGCTACATCGGCGGCCGGCTCGGCTATGCCTGGAATCGCTTTATGGTGTACGGCCAGGGCGGCTACGCCCGGGCTGACATCGATACCCAAGTCTACCTCCCCGCGGCCAACCTTACGATCGCGGCGGCCAGCGCCGCTCATGGCGGCTGGTATGCCGGCGTCGGTGGCGAATACGCGGTCCTGGACAACCTCGTTCTCGGCATCGACTACAAGCACTACGAGTTCGACAGCGAGCAGCACAATTGTAACCGGGCATTGGTCGGCTGCACTGTGGTGGATCTCCGTAACGTCTCGGCGAAGGTCGATTCGGTGATGGGGCGGGTGAGCTTCAAGTTCAATCCGTGGTCGGCCGGACCGGTCGTCGCCAGGTACTGAGAGTCGCTAGCTGCTTAAAGCGGAATACTGCGGCCACGACATCACGCGGTGAGTCTGTAGCGGCCCCGCAACAGTAAGAGACAATCCGCCTGGCTCGCGACGTTGTAGCCCTCGCAGTGCCCACGGCGACAAGCCGGTGCCAGCTGGGACACGTCAGGATTTCGGTTGTCGATGTACTCTGCCCAACTCTGATAGAGGGGATTATTCAAAGTGAAGAAATTGGTGTTCGCCCTGTCCGCGGTTGCGGCATTTGCCGCCCCGGCTTTCGCGGCTGATCTTCCCGCCCGCACCTATTCCAAGGCGCCAGCAATGGCCGTGACGGTGACAGACTGGACCGGCTGCTACGTCGGCGGTGGCGGCGGCTACGGCATGTGGAACCAGGAAAACTCGACCTCGGGCTTCGGTCCGCCCCCCATTCCGATTGGCGATACCATAACAACTGGCGGTCGTGGCTATTTCGGAACGGTGCAGGTCGGTTGCGACTACCAGTTTGCGGCGGCAGGTGGAAACTTCGTGGTCGGCGCCTTCGGCGATTACGACTTCGCCAGCCTCAAGGGAACGCTTGCTCCCTCCGGTGCCTCTATGGTTGGTGAGGAAAAGATGAGTTCGGCCTGGGCGGTCGGCGGCCGTCTCGGCTGGCTGGTTACCCCCAGCTTCCTGACCTATTTCTCGGCCGGCTATACCGAGGCGACTTTCGATCGCACCGACTTTACGTTCAATTTCCCGCCCTTTGGCGTTTCGGCCAATCGCTTCCAGGATAAGCAAACCTACAAGGGTTGGTTCGTCGGCGCCGGCAACGAATATGCGCTTGATATCCTGCCGGGCCTGTTCTGGAAAAACGAATACCGCTTCTCGGAATTCGATGTGGCGACCAATCCCCTTCGGAATACCGCAACGGGGGTGTCAAACACTGCGGAGGATTCCAGGAAACTCCTCCACACGGTTCGCAGCGAGCTGGTCTACCGCTTCAACTGGGGCGGATCGACCCCGGCCAAGGCTTACGTCAAGGCTCCTGCTGCGCCAGTGGTGAACTGGACCGGGTGCTATGTCGGCGGCGGTGGCGGCTACGGGCTTTGGAACCAGGAAAACACCACTGTCGATGACGGTCCGCCCCGGACCCGGTTCAGCGAGACGGCGACCACGGGCGGCCGTGGCTATCTCGGAACAGTGCAAGGCGGCTGCGACTACCAGCTGGCCGCTGCAGGCGCGCGCTTTGTCGTCGGCGCCTTCGGCGATTACGATTTCACCAGCCTCAAGGGAAATCTCAATCCGCAACGTATCGTTGCCGTTGGCGAAGAGAAGATGAGTTCGGCCTGGTCGGCCGGCGGCCGTCTCGGTTGGTTGGCGCTGCCCAACCTCCTGACCTATGTCTCGGTCGGCTATACCGAAGCAACCTTCGACCGAACTGATTTTACTCTCAACTTCGTTCCCTTCGGTGTTCCGGCCGGCCTCTTTATGGACAAGCGCACCTACAAGGGCTGGTTCATCGGCGCCGGCGACGAATATGCGCTGAACTTCCTGCCTGGCCTGTTCTGGAAAACCGAGTACCGCTTCTCGGAATTCGACGTGGCGACCAATCCCATTCGGGATACCGCGACGGGTTTGCCGATTGGCGCCTCGATCGACTCCGAGAAATACACCCACACCGTTCGCAGCCAGCTGGTCTACCGCTTCAATTGGGGTGGCGGTGCGGTCGTTGCCAAGTACTGATCTCTGCTCAATCAGCAGCTAAAAAGCCCCGGCATGTCCGGGGCTTTTTTCGTTGCGGAAGTGCTTCAGCGTGACGTCGGCGCTAGCCCATGACCGAGAAACCGCCGTCGATCGGGATCGCGGTGCCGGTGGTGAAATCGGACGCGGGCGAAGACAGAAACACCGCAATGCCGGCGAAATCGTCGATCACGCCCCAACGCGCCGCCGGCGTGCGCGCCAGCACCTTGTCGTGCAGCCCGTCGATCTGCGCGCGGGCGCCCCTGGTGAGATCGGTGTCGATCCAGCCCGGCAGCACCGCGTTGACCTGGATGTTGTCCGGGGCCCAGGCCACCGCGCAGGCGCGCGTGAACTGCACGATGCCGCCTTTGCTCGCCGCGTAAGCCGACGCAAAACTGGCGCCGAAGATCGACATCATCGAGCCGATGTTGATGACCTTGCCGCCGCCGGCTTGCTTCATCGCAGGGTAGACCGCCTGCGAGACCAGGAAGGCGCTGGTGAGGTTGGTCTGGATCACGCTGTTCCACTCGGCGAGATCGAGCACGTGCGGCGGTTTGCGGATGCTGATGCCGGCATTGTTGACGAGGATGTCGATCCGGCCGAGTTCGCCGGCGACGCGCGCGGCCATGGCGTCGACCGCGGCCTTGTCGGTGACATCTGCGACCACCGAAATGGCCTTGGCGCCGCTGCGCGCGAGCTCGGCGGCTGCAGCAACCGATTTGGCTTCATTGCGCCCGACAACCGCAATCGCGGCGCCGGCGTCCGCCAATCCCCGGGCCATGCCGAGCCCGATGCCGCCATTGCCGCCGGTGACGATGGCGACCTTGCCGCTGAGATCGAAAAGTTTTGTTTTCATTGTTGTTGTCCCATTGTTGTTGTCGACAGAACCGGCGCTCAGCTCTTGCCTTGCCAGATCAGGATCAGGCCGACAGCGCCGAGCACGGCACCATAGCCCGCCCATTGCAGCTGGTTGATCATGAAGCTCGATTGCGGCCAGGTGATCGCGCCGGTGCCCTGGCCGATCCAGAGCAGGCCGACGGCGAGCGCCAGAAAGCCAACAATCAAGAGCAGTCTGGCCATGAATACTCCCCGCTGCCGCTTTCGAACGGCTTGACCGGCGTCCCCGGCCGAGGCCGACCCCAGCTGTCGATCGAATACAATGCAGGCGGCTTCGGCAAGGGCGGAAATGATCAGGAGACTGGTGATCGGGGGCAGGCTGCGCCGCGCTTACCAACAGCTCAAGACTGCAACTCGGGCTAGCAGCATTCGGGCGCGGCAACGGCCTCACGCAACCAGACACAAAAAAGCCCCGGGCGATGCCGGGGCTTTTGAGCTGCCGATTGGGCAGAGATCAGTGTGTCGATCAGTACTTGGCGACGACCGGGCCACCCCAGTTGAAGCGGTAGACCAGCTCGGTCTTCGCGATGTAGGTGACCATCTTGCGCGAGTCGATGTTGCCGTGCGGATCGGTACCAAGTGCGGCAGCGGTGCAGGCCGTACCAGCAACAACAGCCGTACAGCTGAGGCGCGAGTCCTTGCGATCGTACCAGGCGGCGCGACCTTCGGTCTTCACGAACAGGCCCGGCAGGAAGTCGAGCTGATATTCGAAACCGCTGCCGATGAAGAAGCCGTCAAAGGTCTGGCCCGGAACCGTAAGGCCGGACGCCGAGAACGGAGCAACGATCCGTTGCAGATTGTAGGCGTCTGTATGAGCCTGCGTGTAGCCGGCGTTGAAATAGGTCAGGAATGACGGGTTCACGAGATAACCGATCCGGCCACCAACAGCCCAGGACCAATCCATCTTGTTTTCGCCGACGAAGGTTTCGGCGGGACCGAACACGCGCCAGGCGTGGTCACCCTTGATGTCGGAGTAGGTGCCATCGACGAAGGCGCCGACAACCCAGCGGCCGCTGAACTGGTAGTCGCAGCCCACGCCAGCCGTTGCCAGCCAGCCGTCCGAACCGGACGTGGCGTTGAGGACGTTGATGCCGTTGGGCGCAAGAACATCACGCGAGTCGCGGTTGGTGCGGGAGATGCCGTAGCCGCCACCGCCACTGATCCAGCAGCCGGTCCAGCTTACGGCCGGGGCAACCGCAACCGGAGCCTTGGCATAGCGGGGAGCCATGTCGGCCGCGAGGGCCGGGGCAGTCAAGGCTGCCATCGCGGTCAGAGCGAGCACCAATTTCTTCATTGTCGAAACCCTCAAAATTAAGCGTCGTAACCGACCGCCCAAATGGTGCGCTTGCACCGATTCCCTAAACCCAGTGTTGGGAATATACGCGGTTCTACCTGAAATGCTGTTGCGGGGAGAGCACATCCGCCCGAAAAGGAACTTCGGAAAAGAGCCTCAAAAATAGGCACGATCAGGTGCCCACGGGGTCAAGCAAGCCGAAAAGCCGGCAAACCCAACAATCACGTGCCGTCGGCCCAGATCGCCCCGAAGGTCAGACGTCCAGCAGATCCTCGCTGGCAAACTCCGCCTTGTCGGTGATGAAGGCGAATCGGGCCTCGGCCTTGGTGCCCATCAGCCGCTCGACTGAATCGGCGGTGCCTTCGCGGTCGTCGGCCAATAGCACCACGCGCAGCAGGGTGCGCTTGGCCGGGTCCATCGTGGTTTCCTTGAGCTGCGCCGGCATCATCTCGCCGAGCCCTTTGAAGCGGCCGACATCGACCTTGGCATTGGCGTTGAACTCGCTCTTGAGCAGCGCGTCCTTGTGGGCGTCGTCGCGGGCGTAGACCGTCTTGGCGCCGTGGGTGAGCCGATAAAGCGGCGGCACAGCAAGATAGAGATGGCCCTCGTCGATCAGTCGCGGCGTTTGCCGGTAGAAGAAGGTGATCAGCAGCGAGGCGATGTGGGCGCCGTCGACGTCGGCGTCGGTCATGATGATGATACGTGAATACCGCAGGTCTTCCTCGCGGTAATGCGCGAGCGTGCCGCAGCCGATCGCCTGCATCAGGTCGGAGAGCTGGGCGTTGGCGGTGAGTTTGTCCTTGCCGGCGGAGGCGACGTTGAGGATCTTTCCGCGCAAGGGCAGCACGGCCTGGGTCCTGCGGTCGCGCGCCTGCTTGGCGCTGCCGCCGGCCGAGTCGCCCTCGACAATGAACAGTTCGGAACCTTCGGTCGCGGTGTTGGTGCAGTCGGCGAGCTTGCCGGGCAGGCGCAGCTTCTTCACCGCGGTCTTGCGCGAGGTCTCCTTCTCGGCGCGGCGGCGCAGCCGCTCGTCGGCACGTTCGACGACGAAATCCAGCAGCTTGTTGGCCTGCAGCGGATTGCCGGACAGCCAGTGGTCGAACGGGTCCTTGATCGCCTGCTCGACGATCTTCTGCGCCTCGGCGGTGGCGAGGCGGTCCTTGGTCTGGCCCTGGAATTCAGGTTCGCGCACGAACACGCTTAGCATCACCGCCGCGCCTACCATGACGTCTTCCGAGGTGATCGGAGCGGCGCGCTTGCCCTGGCCAATGCGCTCGGCGTGATCCTTCAGGCCGCGCAGCATCGCGCTGCGCATGCCGGATTCGTGGGTGCCGCCGTCGGGCGTCGGCACGGTGTTGCAATAGGAGGAGAGGAAGCCGTCGGCGTCCGCCGTCCAGGCCACCGCCCATTCGCAGGCGCCGTGGGCGCCGTTGCGCCCCGATTTGCCGGAGAAGATATCCGGGTGCACCAGCGTGTCGGCGTGGATCGCGGCGCCGAGATAATCCTTCAATCCCCCGGGGAAATGGAATTCGTCCTCGGCCGGCACCTCGTCGATGCCGCGCAGCAGTTCCGGATCGCAGCGCCAGCGGATCTTCACGCCGCCGAACAGGTAGGCCTTCGAGCGCGCCATCTTGAACAGGCGTTGCGGTTTGAAGGCGGCCTTGGCGCCGAAAATCTCGGTGTCGGGCTTGAAGCGGATGGTGGTGCCGCGGCGGTTGTTGATCTTGCCGAGTTCCTGCAGCTTGCCCTTGGGATGACCACGCTCGAAGGTCATCTTGTAGAGCCTTTGTTCGCGCGCGACCTCGACCTCGAGGAGCGAGGAGAGGGCGTTGACGACGGAAACGCCGACGCCGTGCAGGCCGCCCGAGGTCTCGTAGACCTTGGAGTCGAACTTGCCGCCGGAGTGCAGCGTGCACATGATGACTTCGAGCGCGGACTTCTTCGGAAATTTCGGATGCGGATCGATCGGAATGCCGCGGCCATTGTCGGTCACGGTCAGGAATCCGTCCGCGCTCAGCGTAACCTCGATGAAAGAGGCGTGGCCTGCCAGCGCCTCGTCCATGGAGTTGTCGATGACTTCGGCGAACAGGTGGTGCAGCGCCTTTTCATCGGTGCCGCCGATATACATGCCGGGCCGGCGGCGGACCGGCTCAAGCCCCTCCAGCACCTCGATATCCGCCGCGGTATAGCCGGCCTCGGCGCTGCTGGATTTGGCGGCGACCTTCAGCGAGGCGCGGCCCTTCGGTTCATCGGCGCCGAACAAGTCGCTGGCGGATTTGGTTTTGGCATCTGTTTTCAATGGCTTGGGCATGGTTCTTCATGTGATGCGCGCAACCTGGCGCAGCGAATCGGTCTGTCTGACTATGCCACGGATGGGCTCAAAAAGTGACGGCCGGGCCGAACGCTGCAACCGCTCGGGCCGGCCGTACCACGAGATAAGTGCTGTGTCAGGCGCGGAACACGGGAGAGCGGCTAAATCACGCCCGGTGTCCGCCTTTGTGACTTGAAGTCACGCAACGGGCTGGCGTACCTGTTCCAAGGCCATGGGCCCGCGGGTTTGATTCAATGGCCGGATTTGGGGCTGGAAGGCGTTTAAGGGATGCAAGATTTTGCGCGCGCCCTGGCTGATTTCGTGCGCGATCATCAGGCCTGGGCGGCACCGGTTGTGCTGCTGTTGGCGTTCGGCGAATCGCTGGCGTTCGTCTCACTGGTCGTTCCGGCCTGGGGGGCTCTGGTCGCGATCGGCGCCCTGATGGGCGTCAGCGGCATCAACTTCTGGCCGATCTGGATCGCCGGCGGCATTGGCGCGGGCCTCGGCGATTGGGTCTCCTACTGGTTCGGCTTCAAATACAAGGAGCGGGTGGCCCAGATCTGGCCGCTGTCGCGCTATCCGGAAATCCTGCCGCGCGGCGAGGCTTTTGTAAAAAAGTGGGGCGTGCCGTCGATTTTCATCGGGCGGTTCTTCGGACCATTGCGGGCGTCGGTGCCGCTCGCCGCCGGCATTTTCGAGATGCCGTATTGGCCGTTCCAGATCGCCAATTTCGTCTCCGCGCTGGTCTGGTCGGCAGCGTTGTTGCTGTTTGGCGACGTGATCGCGCACATCATCGAATGGGTGTGGCGGTTGTTGTGACGCAAGGCGCTCGCGCTGCCGGAATAAGCCGCCGGGGGCAGGGGTTAGCTCTCATGATGGGGAACACACCGGGCTTGCCTGCCGTCGCACCGGCGTCATCGCGCCAGCATTGAAGGGCTGGTAGAAGCGGCGGCAACCAGGGCCGAGAACACGTCACCGAGAACACGTCACACGACACGTCGATAAAGCGGGAAATCCCGCGAACCGCATTCATCGTCTCACTGGGAGGACATCACATGGAACTGACACGACGTCACGCACTCGCTGGAGCCGCGGCTCTCGCTGCTTCACCTCTGTTGCCCAGCATGCCGGCCAAGGCGGCCGCGCCGGTCGCCGAGAAGCAGGCTCCGAGTTTCTATCGTTACAAGGTCGGCGACGCCCAGGTGCACGTCATCTCCGACGGCATCAACAACTTCGCGCTGGGCGATACTTTCGTGCTCAACGTCAAAAAGGACGAGGTCAACGCCGCGCTCGAAAAGGCGTTCATGCCGAAAGACAAGATGAGCATCCAGTTCGCGCCGCTGGTCATCAATACCGGTGGCAAGCTGGTTGTCGTCGACACCGGCAACGGCCCGGGCGCTTTCGCGTCGAGCAAGGGCAATGTCGGACAGTTCGCCAGCAACATGGTCGCCGCGGGGATCGATCCCAAAGCCGTCGACATGGTGGTGATCTCGCACTTCCACGGCGACCACATCAACGGCCTGCTGACCGCCGACAACGTGCTGGCATTCCCGAATGCCGAGGTGCTGGTGCCGGCCGCCGAGTGGAAATACTTCATGGATGACGGCGAGATGGGCAAGCAGACCACGGAGCGGATGAAGGGCGTGTTCGCCAATGCGCGCCGCGTGTTCGACGCCGGACTGAAGAAGAAGGTCACGCCTTACGAAATGGGCAAGGACGTCGCTCCCGGGCTGCAGGCGGTGGCTTCCCACGGTCACACGCCGGGTCACACCTCGTATGTCCTGTCGTCCGGTTCCGACAAGGTCTTCATCCAATCCGACGTCACCAACCTGCCGGCGTTGTTCGTCACCAACCCGGGCTGGCATCTGATGTTCGATCAGGATCCGGCAATGGCGGAAGCCACCCGCCGCAAGGTCTATGACATGCTGGTGGCCGACAAGATGCGGGTCCAGGGCTTCCATTTTCCATTCCCGGCCAATGGCTTTGTCGAGAAGGACGGTACCGGTTACCGGCTGGTTCCGGCGCCGTGGAATCCGGTGATCTGACCATCGGTCATCGTCGAAATCCGAGCAAAGGCCGCCCTTCGGGGCGGCCTTTGTGTTCTGGTCCGGTGTTTTGGCTTGACGGTGGAACCGCGCGGCCTTATAGCCCCGGCCCATGATCAACGCTTCGACCAGCATCATCGCCCGCCGCCGCCGCATTATCGCGGTATGGGCGGTTGTCTGCGTTTAAGATCATCGCCTCTGCCGCCGGATACGATCCGCGGCTCTTTCCCTTCAAGACACGCGGTTTGATCTGGCGGCTCCTACGTCAAGCAGGAGTTTGAAATGTATACGCCGCCTCCGTTCAAGCCCGACCGTGCCGCCAGCCTGGCGTTTGCGGAAGCGCGCGGCTTTGGACTCGTCTGCGCGTGGGATGGCGCCAAGCCGATTGCCTCGCCGCTGCCGTTCTATCTCGGCTTTGCCGATGACGGGACGCCGCGCGCGCTGTTTCATGTTGCCCGTCATAATCCGCTGGTAAAGCTCGCCGGCGGGACCTCGTCCTGGCTGCTGGCCGTGAACGGCGCGGATGCCTATGTTTCGCCGGACTGGTACGTCTCGCCCGATCAAGTGCCGACCTGGCTCTACCAGGCCGTGCACCTGACGGGCACGGTACGGGCACTGTCCGACGACGAACTGGCCGAGCAGATCGAGACGCTCAGCGCCAAGTTCGAAGACAGGTTGCTGCCGAAGAAGCCCTGGTTGTCGTCGAAAATGACGGCCGGGCGGCTGGACGCGATGAAGAAGGCGATCGTGGGACTGGTGATGACGGTTGATGAGGTCGAGGGCAGCTTCAAATTGAACCAGCACAAATCCGACGCCGACTACTCGGCCATCAGCAACGCGCTGGCGTCACAGGGTGACGCTGATGCAGCCGAGATCGCAGGTCTGATGCGCGAGGCGCGCCCGCAGGCCTTCATGACCGACATTGCCGATACAGCAGCAACCAACGAAACGACGACGCTTGAAAGGAACGCGCCATGACCCTGACCGATATCAAGCCGCACACGACCGGCGACACCAGGAAGCCCACCATCTTTGTCGATGGCGCGTCCGGAACGACGGGCCTTGGTATTCAGGAGCGGCTGCGCCTGCAGGGTGACGTCGCGCTGAAGAGCATTGCCGAGGACAAGCGCAAGGACGCCGGCGCCAAGCGGGCGCTGATGGAGGAGGTGGATCTCGTGATCCTCTGCCTGCCCGACGATGCGGCAAAGGAAACCGTGGCGTTGATCGACGGCATGGGCGCCAAGGGACCCAAGGTGCTCGACGCCTCGACGGCGTTTCGCGTCGCGCCCGACTGGGCCTATGGTTTTCCGGAACTTGCGCCTGACCAGGCCGACAAGATCCGGGCGGCCCGGAAGGTCTCAAACCCGGGCTGCTATCCGACAGGCGGGATCGCGCTGCTGCGCCCGCTCGTGGACGCGGGACTGCTGCCGGCGGACTATCCCGTCACCATCAATGCGGTCAGCGGTTATTCCGGCGGCGGCAAGTCGATGATCGAAAGTTTCGAAGGCGGCACCGGGCCGTCCTTTGAACTCTATGGTCTTGGCTTCGAGCACAAGCATCTGCCGGAGACGCAGCTTTACTCACGGCTGACGCGGCGGCCGATATTCGTTCCGTCGGTCGGCAACTACCGGCAAGGCATGCTGGTGTCGGTGCCGTTGCATCTCGACGCGCTTCCGGCCAAGCCCGATGGCGCCCAACTGCATGCCGCCCTCGCAAAGCGGTACGCGGGCAGCAAATATGTTTCCGTGATGCCGCTCGAATACGCGACGTCGAAGACCGGACGCATCGAACCCGAAGCGCTCAACGAGACCAACAAGCTCGAGCTCTACGTGTTTGCGAGCCAGCAGCATCCCCATGCCGTGCTGGTCGCGCGTCTCGACAATCTCGGCAAGGGCGCCTCCGGAGCCGCGGTGCAGAACATGCGGCTGATGCTGGGGTTGGCCGACAGTTAGGCCCAAAGCCCTACGCTCACGCCGGCATCACGCCATCAGCGCGCTGCCGGCGCTGCCGCCGTTCGACCGTTAGGGCTTGCGAGCGCATCCCAGAACCGCAGAATTCATGGTTGCGCCCAGCGAAGGCAGGTCTACTGTTTTGCCGTAACGTGCGGCTGATGCTGAGCCTCGCCGACAGCGAGAGGAATTCGTGGACGAGGCGACGCTTCAATTCTACCGCGGCCATGCCGAGGCTTACGCGGCGCGCGAGATCACCTCGCGTCGGGCAAGGCTGGAGGCGTTCCTCGCGCTGCTGCCACCTGGTGCTGCCATCCTCGAACTTGGATGTGGCGCCGGCGGCGACACCGCGGAAATGCTGGCAAGGGGCTTCAATGTCCTGCCGACGGACGGATCGCCGGAAATGGCGGAGGTCGCCTCGCGCCGTCTCGGCCGTCCGGTCGGGACGCTGCTGTTTCATGACATCGACACGGTCGGGACTTATGACGGCGTGTGGGCCAATGCCTGCCTGCTGCACGTTCCGCGCGATGAACTGGCGCAGGTGCTGTCGCTGATCTGGCGCGCGCTGAAACCCGGCGGCGCTTTCTTTGCCAGCTTCAAGACCGGTGACGCCGAAGGCCGCGACACGCTAGGCCGCTACTACAATTACCCGTCGCCTGATTGGCTGCGCGAAACCTACGCCAGCGCGGGCAACTGGAGTTCACTTGAAATCGAGTCCGGCGAGGTCATCGGCTTCGACAACCAGTGGGCCCCGATGCTGTTTGTCGTGGCCCGGAAAAGCCTCTGATCCGATGGTCCTTCAGTCCGGCAAGACAATTTTCCGCGTCCTGGTCGTTCTCGCGATTACGCAGGTCATCGGATGGGGCACGATCGGACTGCTCGCGGTCGTGGGCGGGCAGATCGCCGACGATCTTCACATGGACATCTCGGCGGTGTTTGCCGGCAGCTCGATCTTCTATGTCCTGATGGGTCTGTGCGCTCCTGTCCTGGCAAGGCCGTTCACGCAATTTGGTGCCCGCCGGGTGATGATCGCGGGCGCCATCATCGGTGCGCCGGGCTTCGTTTTGCTGTCGTTCGCTCATGGCCCGATACAGTTTTTCGCGGCGTGGGTGATCCTCGGCGCGGCCGGCAGTGCCACGCTGTCCACCGCCGCCTACATCATGCTCAACGAGATTGCCGGGCGTGATGCAAAGCGGGGCATCGGCGCCATGATGCTGGTGACCGGGCTTTCCAGCAGTGTTTTCTGGCCAACCACGTCGTTTCTGTCGCACGAGGTTGGCTGGCGCGGAACCTGTCTGGTCTATTGCGGCATGCTGCTGCTTTTGTGCCTGCCGCTGTATTATTTCGGATTACCGCGCCGAACCGAACGGGCCAGTGAAGCTGTCGCCACGGCGCTGCCGGCGAGCGCGTCGCCGATCGTGTTGAAAAGCACCTTCTACCTGATCCTGGTGGCTCTCGCGTTCAATGCGTTCGTTTCCTTTGGATTCAGCGCTGTCTTGATCGAGCTCCTGAAAGCGGAGGGCCTGTCGCCGGCGACGGCCGTTACCTTCGGCTCGATGCTTGGCGTGATCCAGGTCAGCGCGCGGGGACTCGATTTTCTTGGTGGCGGGCGCTGGGATGGGATCACGACGGCACTGTTTGCCGGCTCGGCCATTCCCGTGGGGATGCTGCTTCTGATGATCGGCGGCGGATCGCATTGGGCGATCGCGGCCTTCATTCTGCTGTACGGCATGGGCAGCGGCGCGTTCGCGGTCGCCCGTGCGACCATACCGCTGGTGTTCTACGATCAGGCCGAATTCGCCAAGGCGACCTCGCGCCTGGCGTTGCCGCTCAATATCATTTCCGCAGCTTCGCCCCCGCTTCTCGTCGGCCTGCTGACGAATTTCGGCAGCAACGCGCTGCTTGGCGTTGCCATGGCATGTTCGTGCGGGGCTCTCCTGATCCTGCTTCGGCTCAGGAAGCTTCGCCCGGCGATCCGGACGATTGCCGCGGGCTGATTGGCCGTAGCGGACGTCAGGCTGCATTAGCAGCAATCTGCAACCATCTGAAAATGGTGTTTTAAGCAATGTGACGCATCATGCGCGCACCTAACAGGCCTGTAGAAGGTAAGCGCATGAATCTCCTTTTGAATTTTTTGCAGAACCAGGCCGACACGGAAAAAATGCGCGAACGGGCGCACAGCGCGGATCGTCCCTGCGCGCTGCTGACCCCTATTGTCCCGATACGTTTCGACGAGGCGGATAGCTGGTTCGGTGGCAAGCCGAGACTGCCGAAAGGCATTTCCTGGCCGGAACAGAAGGGAGTACCGCTGCATTTCGCGTGTCAGATCAATCTTTCACAGCTTCCGGCGGGCATATGGTCAGGGGCGGGGCCACGCGACGGCTGGCTGGCAGTGTTCGTGCATCCGGTGGGAAATGCCGCTGAAGTCCTCCACATCAGAGGCGACATTGAAGAACGTGATGGGCCAGGGCAAATGGGCGCGGAATGGGCGAGGACCTACGCGTCCCATGCGAAAGAGACTGATCTCCTTCCGCGCTGGCCGGTCAGGATCGACGAAGGGCGTCATGCGCGCTCGATCGACACCGTAAGCCGCAGGCCCTCCGAAGCAGCGTGGAAGGACGTCAAGCCCGACCTCGCAAATCCCGCCCTCCACCCCTTCGACCCGAAAACGCTCGTTGTCCTGCTCGATAGTCTGGAAGAATTCTTCATCGGGCAGCTGAAGCAGATCTGTCGCTTTCCAGCGATGAAGAAGCTCCGCGAAAATGACTTGCAATGGATGGACGAAACCAAGGCGCTGGCGTTCCAGAGCCTGGAGGAGTTCTACAAAGTCGAGGCCATTCTTGTGTCGAGCAGATACCGCTTCGACCTGAAAGAGGTCGCCGCGCAGCTTTCGAAAATCGCCGGCCTTCCGACTTACGAGTTCAATTATCTCAAGGACGACGAGGACGGCTATTGCTGTTTGGAGTACCGCAGCTCACGGCTTTGCGAATTGCCTGACATCTCGCGGAGCCTGCCGATATGGTGGAGCTGGTATACTTCGCTACTTTATTGGCATGGCATCAACGCCTACACGAAAGACCCCGCAAGCCTGCATCCGGCGCTGCGCGAGCTGATGGAGCGAATCTGGCTCGGCGAAACGCTGGGGCATCATGGCGCCATGGGACACGCTCCCGCGGGGCATCTCTACACACCGCACGGTCCGGAAACCGACACCGAGGTGCTGCTGGAGCTTCCTACCAGCAGTATGCAGGGTTGGATTTGGGGAGATGTCTATTCGATCGTGCTGTTGATCAAACGCAAGGCGCTGTCGCAGGGCAACTTTGCGGATATCGCCATAGACATCACAAATTGAACATCGCCTGCGGCGGCAATGAGGTCGACTGAACCATCGACCTCATCACCCTGTCGCGTTGCCAGCAATTCCGTCGCTCAAAGCACCTGGAAGATCGCCAGCGCCAGCACGGCTTGCGCGAGGAAGCCGACGGTGAAGGCGAGCGTCCGGAACACCGGCAGGCCGAGCGTATAGACGATCAGATGCGCGACGCGGGACCAGAAATAGACCATGCAGGCCATCACGGTCCATTTGGTGGAATAGTCGGCGGCGTTGAGGATCAGCACCAGGGGGGCGAAGATGATGAGGTTCTCGACCGCGTTGTCATGCGCGAACATCAGCCGGTTGGCCCATTCGGCATGCGGCTTGTCGTTGCGCGAGGGATTGGCCATGGCGCCGGAGAGGCCGCGGATCTGACAGCGATTGATGATGTAGGGGACCCACAGCAGACCGGTCAAAATCACCGTCAGCGTCAGCCAGAACAGTTCACGCGTCATCGTTTCCCCCTCGCTCGATTTCGATTCCCGATACGGGATATCAGCTTATAGCCAACCCCGCAGGCTTGCGCTACGCGCGGACCCGAACGTAGCTGCCCGGCGCATCCTCGATCGGCGGCATCGCCTCGGAGCCGACCGCGCGCGCTGGCACCATCTCGGCGTCGAGGCCCTCCAGCCATTGACGCCAGTCCGGCCACCACGATCCCTTGTGCTCGGTAGCGTTCTTGAGCCAGTCGGCCAGCGTGACGTCCTTGATGTTGTCGTTGGTCCAGTACTGATACTTTCCGGACGCCGGCGGATTGACCACGCCGGCGATGTGGCCGGATCCGGACAGCACGTATTTGACCGGCCCGCCGAAGAACTGCGAGCCATACAGCACCGAATCCGCGGGCGCGATGTGATCTTCGCGCGTCGCCAGATTATAGACCGGCACCTTCACCTTCGAGAGGTCGAGCAGCGTGTTGTCGAGCACCATGCTGCCGGTGGACAGCCGGTTCTCCAGGTAGCAATTGCGCAAGTAGAAGGAATGGTTGGCTGCCGGCATCCGCGTCGCGTCGGAGTTCCAGTGCAGCAGGTCGAACGAGGAGGGCGGTTGTCCCTTCAGGTAATTGCTGACGACGTAAGACCAGATCAGGTCGTTCGAGCGCAGCATGTTGAAGGCCATCGCCATCTTGCTGCCTTCGAGCACCCCGGCCGCATGCATGTCGCGCTCGAGCGCCGAGATCTGGTCTTCGTCGACGAACACGAGCAGATCGCCGGCATGGGTGAAGTCGACCTGGGCTGCAAAGAACGTCGCCGAGGTGACGCGCACGCGGCGCTTTTCGGCGAGCCACGCCAGCGTCGAGGCGAGCAGGGTGCCGCCGACGCAATAGCCCGCGGTATGAACCTTCATCTCGCCCGTGACCTTTTCGATGACATCCATCGCGGTCAGCGGTCCCTGCCTCATGTAGTCGTCGAACGTCTTCTTGCCGAGTTCCTTGTCCGGATTGACCCAGGAGATCACGAACACGGTGATGCCCTGATCGACGCACCATTTGATGTAGGATTTTTCCGGCTTGAGATCGAGGATGTAGAACTTGTTGATCCAGGGCGGCACGATCAGCAGCGGCGTGCGCAGCACGGTCTCCGTGGTGGGCGTGTACTGGATCAGCTGCATCAGCTCGTTCTGGAAGATCACCTTGCCCGGCGTCGTCGCCATGTTGACGCCGACGACGAGGTTGGTGGGATCGGACTGGCGGATGCGCAGCGTGCCGCGGCCGGCTTCGATGTCCTCGGCCAGCATCTTCATGCCGCGAACCAGGTTGTCGCCGTTCGACGCCAGCGTCTCGCGCAGCACTTCCGGGTTGGTGAAAACGAAGTTCGACGGCGAGATCGCGTTGCTGATCTGCTGGACGTAGAATTCGGCCTTCTTGCGGGTGTGCGGATCGATGCCTTCGGCGTTCTTCACCAGTTCCTGCGCCCATTGCGTGGTGAGCAGGTAAAGCTGCATCATGAAGTCGAAGAACTTGTTGGTCTTCCACTCCGGGTCCTTGAAGCGCTTGTCGCGCGGCGACGGCTCGATCGCGGGCGGGGCCTCTTCGCCGGCCATGCGGCGCACCGTCGAGCCCCAGAGATCGAGATAGGCTTTGGCCATCTTGACTTGCAGATCGGACGCCCGCTCCTTGTCCGAAAGCCAGTATTCGGCGACCGTGCTGAAGGTCTTGATCACCTCAGCGATCTCATTCGGCGGTTTGTCCTTCAGCTCACCGTTTTCGCGCGGCTTCAGGTAGGCCGCGAGCGCCTGGCCACTGCTCTCCATGGCCCTGGCGATGTTCATGGCGAAGGCTTCAGCGTTGAAGGATTTCGCAGCGTGGATTTCGGTGTTAACGTCGGTCATGTCAGGGACACTATAACTTCATTTCGAGTTCGTCACCGCGCCTGACGGCGGCGGTAGGTTTGGGTTAATCCTGTTGCACTGCGATAAGATTTCTCCGTTCGGACACATTGAAGCCGCACCGTTTGAGTTACCTGTTCTGGCTTTAATCGTTTCGGGCGACAATGGTTTGAAGGGTTGCGGAGAATTTGACGCAGCTCGACGATCCAGCGCGCTGCAAGGCGCATACCAACAGCCCTTGCCAACGCGCACTGTGCAAACGATCTAAGGCAACGGGACAGGTATTGGGGACTTCCGGACGGATGCCGGTGGATCGGATGATAAGGCTGTGGTCGATGGCCGCGCTGTTCGCAACCGCGCTCGCGGTCAGCGGCTGCTCGACGTCGATCGCGGATTTGCCAGGTGTCGGCGTACCGGGCGACGCGCCCGCGCGTCCGAAGGAAGCCGGGGGCTATCTGCCGGTCCACGACCTGCCGCCGGAGCGCGACGAGGCTGTCATCAAGCCGGCGGAGCAGGCCAAGATCGAGGCCGAACTGCGTGCCGCGCGGGATCGTCAGGCGGCTGCGGCCGCAGCAAACCCTGCCGCCAAATAAGCTGTCTGTTTTTGACGCGTTTCGTGACGCGATCCGGCTGCCGCCCCCAAATGAAGTCCAGGCAGGCTTTCGCTTGAAAACGCTATAGTCTCTGGCGCTGCGGGACGCCCGTGCTAAAAGAGCCTTAATTCAACCGCATCACGGTCCGGCACACAGGATTCTGCGCCTGAATTCGCTCTAAGTAATTGATTGAGCGCGAGTTTTGGACGAAGCCGAATTCGGCTTCGAAAACCGCAGATTCTACCGATTCTGTCCCGCTGGTCGTCGGAGCAAAGGTCCCATGGAAGATTTCTACCGCATCCGCCGTCTGCCGCCTTACGTGTTCGAACAGGTCAACCGGGCCAAGGCGGCCGCGCGGAACGCGGGTGCCGACATCATCGACCTCGGCATGGGCAACCCGGATTTGCCGACGCCGGCCCATGTGATCGAGAAGCTGAAGGATACGCTGGGCAAGCCGCGGACCGACCGTTATTCGGCCTCGCGCGGCATCACCGGGCTGCGCAAGGCGCAGGCCGCCTATTACGCCCGCCGGTTCGGCGTCAAGCTCAATCCGGAAACCCAGGTCGTCGCGACCCTGGGCTCCAAGGAAGGCTTCGCCAATGTGGCGCAGGCGATCACCGCGCCCGGCGATGTCGTGCTGTGCCCCAATCCGAGCTATCCCATTCACGCCTTCGGCTTCCTGATGGCGGGCGGCGTGATCCGCTCGGTGCCCTCGGAGCCGACGCCGCAATTCTTCGAAGCGGTGGAGCGCGCGATCATCCATTCGATCCCGAAGCCGATCGCGCTGATCGTCTGCTATCCGTCCAATCCGACCGCCTATGTCGCCGACCTCGATTTCTACAAGGATCTGGTGGCGTTCGCGAAGAAGCACGAGATCTTCATCCTGTCGGATCTGGCCTACGCCGAAGTCTATTTCGACGACAAGAACCCGCCGCCCTCGGTGTTGCAGGTTCCCGGAGCGATCGACGTGACCGTCGAATTCACCTCGATGTCGAAGACGTTTTCGATGGCGGGCTGGCGCATGGGCTTTGCCGTCGGCAATGAGCGGATCATAGCGGCGCTGGCGCGGGTGAAATCCTATCTCGATTACGGCGCGTTCACGCCGGTCCAGGTCGCGGCCACCGCGGCCTTGAACGGACCGGATGATTGCATTCGCGAGATGCGCGACACCTACCGCAAGCGCCGCGACGCGCTGGTGGAAAGTTTTGGCCGTGCGGGATGGGATATTCCGCCGCCGGCAGCCTCGATGTTCGCCTGGGCGCCGCTGCCGAAAGCCTTTGAGGGCGTCGGCAGCATGCAGTTCGCCACCCTGATGGTGGAAAAATCGGGCGTGGTGGTGTCGCCCGGGGTTGCCTTCGGCGAGCACGGCGAGGGCTATGTCCGCATCGCCATGGTGGAAAACGAGCAGCGTATTCGCCAGGCCGCGCGCGGCGTGCGGCGCTTCCTTGAAAGCGGCATTGAAACGTTGCACAACGTGGTTCCTCTCGCCAACCGGCGGTAGGCATGATCCCGAAAAGCGGACTTCCGGTTTTCGGAACCAGATCGTGCTTGGTTAGCTCTCTTCGGCAGGTTTTTTGGTCATGGTCGCACCCCTGAAAGTGGGCATCGCGGGGCTCGGCACTGTTGGCGCCGAAGTCGTCCGCCTCATCGAAGCGCAGGCGCGCACCCTATCGGCGCGCAGTGGACGCGGCGTGCGCGTTGTCGCCGTCACCGCGCGCTCCAAAGTGAAGAAGCGCAAGCTCGATCTGCGCGGCATCGAATGGGTCAAAAGCCCGCTGGCGCTGGCCAATCACCCCGGCATCGATTGCTTCGTCGAACTGATGGGCGGTTCCGGCGATCCGGCGCTGTCGGCGATCGAGGCCGCGCTCAAATCAGGCAAGTCGGTGGTGACAGCCAACAAGGCGCTGATCGCCAAGCACGGCGTGCGGCTGGCCAAGGCCGCCGAGAAGCATGGCGGCGCGCTGAACTACGAGGCGGCGGTGGGGGCGGCGATCCCCGTCATCAAGACCCTGCGCGAGGGGCTGGCCGGTACGTCAGTCAATCGCGTCTACGGCATCCTCAACGGCACCTGCAATTACATCCTGACCCGGATGGAGCAGGAGGGCCTGTCGTTCGCCGAATGCCTGAAGGACGCGCAGCGGCTCGGCTATGCCGAGGCCAATCCGTCGTTCGACGTCGACGGCCACGACACCGCCCAAAAGCTTGCGATCCTGGCCAGCCTCGCGTTCGGCACGAAGGTTGCACAGAGCGCGGTCTACGTCGAAGGAATCTCCTCGATCGCGCCGGAAGATCTGCGCGCCGCTGAGGAACTCGGCTATCGGGTCAAATTGCTTGGGGTCGCGGTGCGGACGGCGAAGGGAATTGAACAGCGCGTGCATCCGACCATGGTGCCGAAATCCTCCTCGATTGCGCAAGTCATGGGCGTCACCAACGCCGTCACCATCGACGGCGAGGGCATTCCGCCGATCACGCTGGTCGGCCCGGGCGCGGGAGGTGCGGCCACCGCGTCCGCCGTCGTTGCCGACATCGCCGATGTCGCGCGCGGCATTCGCGCCAAGCCGTTCGGACGCCCGGTGGAGCGCCTGCGCGCGACCACAAAAGCGCCGATGGAACGCCATGAGGGCGGCTATTATATTCGCCTGATGGCGCGCGACCTCGCTGGAACCGCTGCCACCATCGCGACCCGTCTGGCGGAACAGAAGATATCGCTGGAATCGATCGTGCAGCGTCATCCCGACGGCGTTGACGCCAACGGGTCAACCAAGAAAGCGTCACCTGTTCCGGTTATTCTGATTACCTATGCAACGTCGGAAGATGCGGTCTATCGTGCGCTGGAAGCGGTGCAGCGCGACAAGGTGATCAGCGGCCGGCCGCAGGTAATACGGATCGAGAAGAACTAGCGCGATTCCCGTGATCGCGCGTACGCGCAATCCACGGATTGTGCGCCACAAAGAAACGAATAGGCGGACCGTATGGTCCGCCGTGAAGACTCAAAGGAGTGCTTGGTATGTCGACCCATATTTCCGTTCCGCCGCAACTGTTGCTCGAGCGCATTCTCACGCTTGAAATCGTGCGGGTAACGGAACGCGCTGCGGTTTCGGCCGCGCGTTTGCGTGGCCACGGCCAGGAAAAGGCGGCCGACCAGGCTGCGGTCGACGCGATGCGGCGCGAACTCAACAAGCTGCCGATCGAAGGCACCATCGTGATCGGCGAGGGCGAGCGCGACGAGGCGCCGATGCTGTTCATCGGCGAGAAGGTCGGCCTCAACGCCGGCCCGCAGGTCGATATCGCCGTCGATCCGCTCGAAGGCACCACGCTGTGCGCCAAGAACATGCCGGGCGCGATCGCGACCATGGCGATGGCCGATGGCGGCACGCTGCTGCACGCGCCCGACGTCTACATGCAAAAGCTCGCGGTCGGCCCCGGTTACGCCAAGGGCGTGGTCGAACTCGACGCTTCGCCCGCCGACAATGTGCGCCGGCTCGCCAAGGCAAAAGGCGTCGATCCCGCAGCAATCACCGTGCTGGTGCTCGATCGTCCGCGCCACGCCGACATTATTGCCGGCGTTCGCAGCACGGGCGCCGCGGTTCGCCTGATCACCGACGGCGACGTCGCCGGCGTGATCCATTGCGCCGATCCTGACAATACCGGCGTCGACATGTATATCGGCACCGGCGGTGCGCCCGAGGGCGTGCTGGCCGCGGCCGCGTTGCGTTGCATCGGCGGCCAGATGCAGTGCCGCCTGATCCTCGACTCCGAGGAAAAGCGCGAGCGCGCCCACAAGATGGGCGTCACCGATCCCAAGATGATCTACGGCATCGAGGACATGGCGCGGGGCGACTGCCTGTTCGCGGCGACGGGCGTTACCACCGGTTCGCTGCTGTCCGGTGTCAAGTTCCGCAAGGACGTCATCGAAACCGAAACCGTCGTGATGCGTTCGGTTACTGGTACTGTCCGCTACATCAAGGCCGAGCACCGGCAGCTGGACAAGTTCCACCTCGATTGAGAGGTTTGAATATGGCTGGAGAAATCATCATCCGGCCGATCGGCGAAGACGAACGCGCAGCGTGGAATCCGCTGTGGGACGGTTATCTTGCCTTCTACAAGACGGCGCTGACGCAGGACGTCAGCGATCTTGCGTGGTCGCGATTTCACGATCCGGACGAAACGATGTTTGCGCTCGGCGGCTATGTCGATGGCCGGCTGGCCGGGTTCGCGCATTATTTGTTCCATCGCTCGACCTGGGCGCCGAAGCGATACTGTTATCTCGAAGATCTGTACGTCGCGGATCACGCGCGCGGCCATGGGCTGGGGCGTGCGCTGATCGATGCGGTCTACCAGAAGGCCGAGGCGGCGGGGGCGAGCCGGGTCTATTGGCTGACGCAATCGAGCAATGCGCAGGCGCGTGCGCTCTACGACAAGGTTGCCGACAATCTCGGATTCATCCAATACCGAAAGGTGATTTAGTTTTCGTCCAATCAAGAACAAGAAACAGGGAGAGAGTATGTCTGATATTTCGGCGGTGAAAGCGTTGGTGTTCGATGTGTTCGGCACCGTCGTCGACTGGCGCAGCAGCCTGATCGCGGATTTTACAAAGTGGTCCGAGAAGCGCGGCATCAAGGCGGATTGGACCGCGCTCGTTGACGGCTGGCGCGCGGTCTATTCGGCCTCGATGGACGAAGTGAGAAAACATCCCGAGCGCGGCTACATGATCCTCGACACGCTGCACCGGCAATCGCTGGAAAAGCTGGTTGTGCAACTCGGAATATCAGGCCTTGATGACGCCGATTTGCATTACCTCACCATGGGCTGGCACCGCCTGCATCCCTGGCCGGACAGCGTCGCGGGTCTCGCGCGGCTGAAGACAAAATACATCATCTCGCCGCTCTCCAACGGCAACGTCGCGCTCTTGACCAACATGGCGAAGTTTGGCGGGCTGCCGTGGGACCTGATCATGTCGGCCGAATTGTTCGAGCATTACAAGCCCGATCCCGAAACCTATCTCGGCGCGGCAAAATTGCTGTGCCTGCCGCCGGAGCAGGTGATGATGGTCGCCGCGCATAACCAGGATTTGAAAGCCGCGCAGAAATACGGTTTGAAAACCGCCTTCGTCGCGCGCCCGACCGAATACGGCCCCCTGCAGAAATACGATTTCGAAGCCAAGGGCGACTGGGACATCGTCGCCAAGGATTTTGGCGGCATTGCCGACCGGATGGGGTGTTAACAAGTAGCCGCGGATGTGCGGAGCGATATGCGGGTATCAAAGGCAATGAGAATCCCGGATGTCGCTGCGCTCATCCGGGCTGGATAGCAAACGCCCGCAGTTCGTCGCCGTCACTTTGTTCCCGATCCGGAGAGCGGCCGACGGGATGTGTGGCGCATCCTCTGAACGATAACTTCGTGGCCGGTGACGCGATAGAAAATCAGATACGGATATGGGCTGACGGTGAGGCGCCGTACACCCGGAACGTCGGTCGCTTGCCCCGCGTGAGGGTGCTGTTCCAGCAAGAGGAAGAGGGCTTGAAGCCGCCCTCGCATGTGGTTCGCCGCTTGGGGTGATTCCGCCTCGATATATTCAAGCGCCTCTTCGATCTGCGCCGCCGCGCGCCTAGTGACGCGCAGCTTCACAAGGGGCGCTTCGCCAGCAGTGACCGAATCTGTTCGTCCGTAGCGAACTCGCCCCGTGCGATCTCCGCATCTGCGTCGGCAATGTCGGCGCGTTCCTCGGAGGTCAATCGGATGATCGGCTGCTCTTCGCCGGCCACCTGTAAGAGCAGGAGCGCAAGTTCGTCCTGCACCTCAGCAGGGAGAGCTCGTATGCTGTCAACGGCACGTTCTAGCAGCTTGGTCATGGGCTCAAAGATAAACCTTTCCCCCGCTGGCCGAAAGGATTTCGAGCAAAAATTTGTGCAGTGGGTTAGAGACGGCGGCTAAGCCGCGCTCAATATCACCCCGTACCAGCCGAGCCCCCGATACGTCTCGTATCCCGGCGTCGCGTGAAATGCGACCAGCGTGCCTGATCGGTCCTGGTAGAAACCGCTGCGCCGTCCGTCCAGCGAAAGCTGCACGCGCTCGGTGAGGATGCCCTGGCCGTCGGAGGCCGCGATGACGCGGAATTGCGAATCGACCAGCAGCACGCGGGCCTTGTCGGCGGCGCCGACGCGCACGCCCTGGACGATGGCGCGGGCCTGTGCCTCCCAGTCGAAATGGATCGCCAGAATGCCGGTCGCGGCGGCGTTCGCCTTGCCGCCGGCGCGGACGCTGGCGCAATAGGTGGCGACCTGGGCATGGCCGAGCAGGGGCTGGGATTCGACGTCACCAGCGACATAGTCGTCGCCCGTTCGCAAAGCCCGCGCGTCGCGAAACCATTTGGTCGACGCCACGTTCTGGCCGACGACGCCATAGCGATCCGCCCGGCCGTTGGCCAGCACGTTGCCGTCGAGATCGCAGAGCCACAGATCCAGATACACGGTGTAGGCGCCGAGGATCACGGCCAGCCGCTCCGACACATGCGCGACCGCCGAAGCATCCGGGGAGGCCGCACAGTCGACGACGGCAGAATCGGTGGCCCACCAGCGCACGTCGCAGGTGCGCTCATAGAGGTTGCGGTCGATCAGTTCGATGGCGTTCAGCGACAGATCCACCATGCGCTCGCCGCGCGACCGGTCGCTCATCCGCGCGATCGAGTTCATCAAATCGCCGGTGCGGTTGGTGAGCTGGCTTTCCAGCTCGCGGGCAATGGTTTCGACCTGCTGGCCGACATTGCGGACTTCCTGCGCGACCACTGCAAAACCCGCTCCTTGCGCGCCGGCGCGCGAGCTTTCGATCAGCGCGTTCAGCGCCAGCATCTTCATCTGGTTGGTGATCTTCTGGATCGATTTGGTCTTGTCGCAGGCGACCTGGTTGACCTCGGCGGTGAGCCGGGAGATCAGCGCGGAGATGTCGGATTCATCCTCGTCGGTTGCTGAATGGGCCGCGGTTTTGGCGGTCGATCTTGCAAGCGCGACGGACATCTTGGAACTTCCTCTGCCTTCGCCCCCTCGATCGATCTCCTGCAGAGCGAATCGGGATTTAGGTGGGCGCACGTTCCATCCGTTGTCGCGAGTCTTGCCTAATGACTGGTTTATTTTCCGGACCGGTTTGCGTAGTTGTACGGAGGCAAGTTGCACGTTGTTTGTGCAGGTCATTTTTTAGGCAGCGGCGCGAACCCCGACGGGAGAGGTCGGGGTTCGCCGACGCTGGCTCAATAGGTCTTCTTCGGGACCGAGGGCGGGGAAAAGGGGTTAAAGGGCAGGGTGCCGTTGCCCAACTTGCCGCCGGTCACCGCGTCCAGTTCTTTCGCCGTCAGTTCGATCGGCTTTTCGTGCGCGCGTTCCATGTTGCTTCTCCTGTTGCTGTCCCGGTGCAGCATTGCATCGGTCTGACCAGGACAATGACGGAGCGGCGACGGCGGCGCTGTTCCCTGGGTGACAACCGAAACGGCAACAACCGGCAAGTCGGATTGGAGCCGACTTGTCCGACGTCGCTCGCAGAAGGCGCAATCCGCGCTGTGTGCCACTCCGACGAAAGCCCAATAGTGTGGCAGCTGTCTTCCGGCGGATATTGCGGTAAGCTTTCGCCGGAAAAACCCGCGCCCGCTGGGCAAGAAAGGGTGGTCGATAATGCCAGATCCCGTCGCCTTGTTCGCCACCGTCGTTCTGCTGTTTCCGATGGGATATTTCCTTTTGGCGGCGCCGGCCTTTCTGTTGGTGTCGCTCGACATCCCGCCGGTCACCCAGCTGTTGCGCGGCATGTTCAGTTCCTATTTCCTGATGGTGGCCATTGCCGGCGCCGTCGGGACGGTCGCCGTCGCCCTGACGGGCCGGCTGTTTGTCGCCCTTGCTATTGCCTTGATCGCGGCTTTCGCGGTCTGGACGCGCCGCTGGTTTCTGCAGCGGTGGGATGCGCAGCTCCAGGCCAGGGACGCCGGCGACGCCGAGGCGGTACGCCGGCTGCGGCGGCTGCACTGGGGCGGCATGCTGTGCAATGCGGTAGAACTCGCCGTTATCTTGATCAGCATTCCCTACGTCGTCCTCACGCCGGCTTGATCAGGGCCGCAAGGCGGTTCCGCCGTTACATCACCCAACAAGGTTACGTAGAAGTCCGGAGAGAAGCCGGCTTCGCGGCAATCTCCCGTTAGGGAGGTTTGCGTACAATTGCGCGTTATTGATTGCATTGCTCGGAATGATTGCGCGCCGTTACCTTCGCTGAACCGGAAAGACCGCAGAGTCGGCTTTCACAGGTGGCACCAAAATGCTTGTGCATTTCGTTACGGATGAGCCTGCGAAAATTCCAGCCATCCGCGCGATGCTGGAACCGCAATATGACGTTCAACCCCGACTGCTGGGGACCGGCAACGCGAACATCGGCTCAAGCGGCGTACTGATGATTGACGCCGACCTGCGCAAGCCAGTCCCGGTGGAGCAGATCAAGCGCGTCCTGCAGGAGCTGCGCTGCGCTTCGGAAAGGCTGTTTGTCGTTCAGAGCCATCTGCACCACATGGTGGCCCAGGCGTATGCACTTGGCGCGACAGCCGTGGTTTCGCGTCCAAAAGAAATCATATCGAAACTGGAGCAAATCGACGTCGCCCAGAGGGCGGCGCAGGCCGGCATCGCCGTCGCATCAACCGAAATCACCGGTGGTGCGGCGGCCTTCGCATCCATGTTTTCGGCGATACGCGAGGGCAAACCGATAACGCTTTCGAGTGCCGAGGACGCCACATCTGACATCATCAACGGTATCGAGCAAAACGGACTTGGCGTCTGGCTTGACGACGTGCGCCGCTATCACCAGGGCACGTTCCAGCACTGCCTGCTGGTGACGGGGGTGGCGGTCGGCTTCGCCATGAGTATCAATTTCTCCAGTGCCGACGTAAATCGGCTCGGACTGGCCGCCACGCTGCACGATGTCGGCAAGGCACGCATTCCCCTGGCTATTCTCGACAAGCCCGGACGTCTTGACCCGGGCGAAGAAGAGATCATGAAACGCCATCCGATCATCGGATACGAATTGTTGAAGGGTCTGCCGGGAATTAGCCCGGAGACCCTTGATGGCGTGAGGCACCACCACGAGTTTCTGGATGGATCCGGTTATCCCGATGCGCTGACGGCGCCGGAGATTTCCGACCTCGTACGATTGCTGACGATTTCAGACATTTTCGCCGCGCTCATCGAGTCGCGGCCGTACCGACCGGCAATGTCCCGGCAGGATGCCTACAAGATCCTGTGCGCCATGGATGGAAAGCTGGAACGGTCGCTCGTCAAGGCGTTTCAGAACGTGGCGCTAACGACATGATCCAAAACTGCGAAACGAGGTTTGCGCCGTTTCCTGCAAGGCAAATTTCAGCCCGGACGATTCATATGGAGCTAGACTAGCCATGGTTGCCGCAGCATCGCCGGATTCAATCGCGGAACTGACCGGCGCCGCAAAGGATCCGTCGGCTCAGCGGGATGTTCGAATTCTGAAGCAGGTGGCGGCGTTGTTCCTGTCCAATGTCGATCGCCTCCGTGAATCCCAGATAGCTGCGTTCGATGGCGTCCTTGTGCCCCTGATCGGGCGGATCGAGGCGTCAACCCTGGTCCATCTGAGCGAAGCCCTGTCCACGACGGATCTCGCGCCATGCGAGACCATCCGCAAGCTCGCCTTTCACGATGACCCCTTGGTGGCCGCGCCCGTCCTGCGAAACTCCAATCGTTTGTCGGAAGCGGACCTTGTTGAAATCGTAAAGACCCGCAGCCAGCAGCATTTGTTGGCGATCTCCGGCAGAAACACGCTCAGCGAACCGCTGACCGATGCCCTGATGAGGCTTGGCGACGTCAACGTCTCCAACGCGCTCGCCCGAAATGCGGGAGCGCGGTTCTCCGAATGCGGTTACGCGACGCTTGTCGGAAGGGCCGAGCGTGACGAAAGCCTCGCCGAAAAGCTCGGCCTCCGCCTGGACATTCCTGCGAATTTGCTGCGCGAGCTGCTGACAAAGGCGACCGACATCGTACGGGCGCGATTTTTGACGGCACCGCGACCGGCCGTGCAGGCGCGTGGGACGAACGCCAAACCGATCAGCGCCGCTCCACGAAAGAAGATTGACTACACACAGGCGCAGAGCGAGGTCCTGGCGCTCAATCGCGCCGGCAAACTCAACGATTCAACGGTGAACCGGTTTGCGGTTCGGAGCGAATACGTCCACGTGGTGGCAGCGCTCTCATTGTTGTCCGAGGTGAAGGTCGAGGCAATTGAGCCGTTGATCGAACCGGAGCGGTTGTATGGACTGATCGTGGCGTGCAGAGCCAGCAGGTTAAGCTGGTCGACCATGACGATGATCATCCGCAATCGGCCCGGTTGCGCGCCGCCGACGCAACGGGAGCTCGATCAAGCTCACGAGGTATTTGACACCTTGTTGCTGTCCGTGGCGCAATGGACGGCGCGGTTTGGAGCCGATCGAATGGCGGCGAAAAAGATCGATTGTGCCGCTGCAAATCCGCGCTGACGTCAGGAGACGTCGAATGCCCACTCCAGAACTGCATTCTGGGCGTGGAGCAGGAATGCTTTTGCTTCGATAACGCGACATGCCCGATGCTTCATCGCCTCGGCGGACACTTCCTTGCCACGGGATACCGGAGGGCAGGGTACGAAGTCGGCCTCCGGGTGCAGCCTGTCGAGCACTGTGGACGTGACCTGATAATCCAGCAGTTCCTCGGGTTCGGCATCGGCTGCCCAGCAATCGGTGACGACAAGGTCGGCATCAGCGAGTTCGTTCATATCGGCACTGGCACGAAAGCGCGGCGTGGAAGCCGCAGCATCGCGGTCGAGCCACTTGTCGGGATGGACCTGGACGACGTTGATCGGCAGGACCGCCGCAGCCTCGATCCACGATCCCAGGATATTGGATTTCGGAGCGACAACCCCGACCTTGATCCCCTCGATACGGCCGTGCCGGTGGAGCTGAAAGGCCAGATCGCCGAGCGTTTCGCAGGGATGGTTTTGCCGGGTCCGGGCGTTGATGACAGGTGCCCGAGCAAAATGTGCGAGACTTCGCATGACGGCCAGATCCGGCGCACGGGTTACAATTCCGTCGAACCAATTGTCGAGATAGGCGGCGAGATCCGGCAGATCCTCCCGCGTATCCCATTGCAAGGGCGCATGGACGCAAATGCCGCCCATGGCCTGGATGCCGAGGTCAAAAGCCGTCGTGTTCCTCCAGCCGGAGTCGTTCACGACAAGCACGATTCGACGGCCGGCCAGGCTTTGAACCATCCGTCGCTGGCGCCAAAGCGCCGCCATCTCCTGGGCGCGCTCGATGATCGCCATCGCGTCGGAGGCATTCAGGTCGCTTATCGCCAGAAGATCGCGGATTTTCTCGCTCATTGTTCTCTTGCTCTTAGTTTCAATTAACGGCGTCCCATCCGGATGTACGCCCGGCGTGGAACTACTTCTTCGGCTCCAATCCTACGGGCTTGTTTACAACCTTGGCTTGAGTGTCTCTAATGGATTCGGGGCTCAAGCGAACAATCGCATTGTTGTTCCGGTTTCCCTGAGGCGGTTCCTCAATGGCGAATGCTGGTGTGATGTCGACTGCGGCCGCAAATCTCGTCCGTAAGGCCGTCGTACTTGCCTCTTCGTTGTTGTTCTTGGCCGTCCTGGCAGGCTGCCAGCCCGCTACGTCCGAAGGCATCAAGTTCGGCTGGTTTTACCGGATGGTCGTCGAACTGTCGCATGGCGGCGAGCCGCTCAATATAGAAGTTATTATCGGCTGCGGCTCGCAGGTCAGGCAAATCCCCGGCGAGGGCCGAAGCGTTCGCGCGATCTGGGCGCCCTATATTTTCGGCGTTCGCACGAAGAACGGCGAGGGCGTGCTGGTGCAGAGCCCGAACGTTTGCGACCGCGATGTCGCGAAGGAGCCGGTTCCTGCCGATTTCCTACCCGTCGTGTTCTGGGCGCCGGATGCCGGGAATCTGGAATTTCTCGTCGCTTATCTGCACGAGCGCGCCTATGAGCAGCCGGTCTCGAAGCTGAAATTCCATCGCGCCACAATTACCGAAGCGACTGAAGCCGATTACGGGGCGTGGCGCGAGACCAAGTGGAAGGACAACATTGTCCCGATCGGAAGTCGGCGTGAGGATCACGTCAACGGGCGAAGCTATTTCATTGGCGAAGGGTTTTTCCCCAAGGAAGATCCGCGCAACAAGCTGTTGTTGCGCATGTCTTGCTATTCCTTTCTCCGGGTCCCCATTCCCTCCGATCTGCAGGAACTGATCAGGGCGCAATGGCCGCCGGCTCATCCCCATTATTGGCTGCTTGGGTGGCCAATCGCGTGGCCGATCCTGTTCGAGGAAAAGCCGGACGTCACGCATTACTGGGAGAAATTTCGTGCCGAGGCCAGGCGGCGGGGACTCCTGGATCGCGAGGAGCCGCGCGGTCTTGCCACCTTCTATGAAGGCAAGGGAGTCAACCGCCGCTCGGGGGTGGGTCATATCGAGCGCGACCCAAAGTCGCTCGCGTCCGGTCAGGGGTTACGAATCCCGGTTCGCGTTGAGACAGGTTTTCCTTGGGCAACCGAGCGGATGAAGACACAAGGCGCGTTCGACCTTCACGCCGACACCGCGAACGGCGCTGACCAGGGTTTTGCCTACTGCTACCGCGACATGTTTGGCTACTACTTCCAACCGCCGGTGGGAGAAATACGGGCGTCTGATCATCGCATTTTCATCGACGGCATACTGATCGGAATCTGGCCGGAAGCAAAAACCATGGCTCCGGGCGCCGTTATCGTTGAGCGCGACGAATATCTCTGGCTCAAGAACGATTTTCCGCTGGCGCACGAACTTGCGAGGATGCAATGAGCTCAAACGGAAGTACAGTTCGTAGGATGGGTAGAGCGCAGCGAAACCCATCATAGTCCATCAACGACGACAGCTGATGGGTATCGCTTCACTCCACCCATCCTACAGTTGGCTATTACGTCTTCGGCTCCAACCCTTACGGGCATGTTTACAACGAGGCGGTTCCTCAATGGCGAATGTCGGTGTCATGTCGACTGCAGCTGCGAATCTCGTCCGTAATTCCGTCGTACTCGCTTCTTCGTTGTTGTTCTTTATGGCAGTACTGGCAGGCTGCCAGCCCGCTACGTCCGAAGGCATCAAGTTCGGCTGGTTTTACCGGATGGTCGTCGAACTATCCCACGGCGGCGAGCCGCTCAATATCGAAGTCATTATCGGCTGCGGCTCGCAGGTCAGGCAAATCCCCGGCGAAGGGCGAAGCGCGCGCGCGGTTTGGGCGCCTTACCTCTACGGAGTTCGCACAAAAAACGGCGAGGGGATTTTGGTGCAGAGCCCGAATATCTGCGACCGGGAACTCGCCAAGCAGCCGATGCCGGCGGATTTCTTGCCAGTGGTGTTCTGGGCCCCCGACGCCGGCAATCTCGAATTCATGATCGCCTATCTGCACGAACAGGCCTACGCGCAGCCGGTCGCAAAGCTCAAATTCCATAAGGCTGCTTTCACCGAGGTAACCAAGGCCGATTACGAAGCCTGGGTTCAGACCAAATGGAAAGACAACATCGTCCCGCTCGGCGACCGCGGGGATGAATACAACAAAGGACAAAGTTTCTTTCGCGGCGCAGGCTTCTTTCCGAAGGGCGATCCCAGGAACGTCGAGACACGCAGGCCGTCCTGTCACGCGATGTTGCGCGTGCCGATCACAGGGATGCTCCAGGACAAGATCCGCGAACGATGGCCGGCGGACAAGCCGCGTTATTGGCTGATCGATGGATCGACCATCTTCACGCTGCAGAATCAGTATCCGGATCAGTTGGGCGGCGGCGTTCGGTCGGGAGCGCAATGGAATCGTGAAATACCAGGGTCTCAGCCGAGTTTCTTCCGGGGCACAGGGGTCAACCGCCCGTCGGGTCTCGGCCACATCGAACCCGTTGCGTCCGCGGTCGCTTCCGGACAAGGATTGCGAATCCCCTATCGCGTGGAGACCGGTTATCCGTGGGCAAGCGATCGCCTGTTCTCGCAAACGACGCTCGATATCGACATCGACACGGCCAACGGCGCGGACCACGGTTTCGCTTACTGCTTCCGCGATATGTGGATCCACTATCTCGTGGAGCACGTTCCCAACGGTCGAGCGCGTGCCGTGGAGCAGCGTTTCTTCATCGACGGTCAGCTCGTTGCAACATTACCGAATGCCCTCGCCGTCGCGCCTGGCGCGGCGATCGTCGAGCACGACCAGTATCTGTGGTTGAGTGATCTTTCCCCGTTTCCGCTGACGCACGAACTTGCGAGGATGCAATGAGCAATTGTAGCCCGGATGAGCCAATGGGGATCGCGCGAATGCGCGCCCGATAACAGGCTCCGCGACATCCCGGGCCCTTGCCGTGATCTGATGCGGGCTACGCGCCGGCTATTGCGTTTCCAGCGTAAAGCCGATCTTGAGGGCTACCTGATAGTGCGCAATCTTGCCGTCCTTGATGTGCCCTCGGGTTTCAATGACTTCAAACCAATCCATGTTCCGAACTGTCTTGCCGGCCAGTTCGACCGCGGTGCTGATGGCATCCTCAATGCTGGTTTGGGAAGAGCCGACGATTTCAAGAATTTTGTAAACATGATTTTTCATGTTGGAGCCTCCCGGCCGATTGCGCCCCTTGATGCATCCCTTCGCCCCGACCGAAGGCGGCGATGCGACAACGACAAGGGCTGTCGTGATGATTTCGCAAACAATAACCAGATGCAACCGGAGTGGTTCCCATGCAGGCGCATCTAACGGTCTAATTCGGATGTCGTCCCATCCTGTTATTGCGAGCGGAGCGAAGCAATCCATCTCGCTCCAGGCTGTGGCATGGATTGCTTCGCTCCGCATGCAACGGCGGCTGAGTGCGACAAAACAACCCGACGGGCAAATCAGTTCCGAATTACAGAAATCGTGTCAAGTCAAAAGATTCCGAAAATCAAAAATATTCTTGTTGCCATCAGGCCCAAATCAGTGCGCATCTATCGCCATCCCGTCCTATCAAGAGGGGCGTCGGCCGTCGTCACGACGAGGGACGGGGATGCGGTGGACGTTGACGTTGCGATTGACGGTCGCGGCTGATGCGTACGGCAAAAGCGTGTGGTCCTGGCGCCCGTAACGGCGTCAAGTCTTTCGGGAGCTAACGCTTCCGAGGGGCGACGGTGGCAATAGAGGCCGTCTCACCGGGGAGAGCGCGTCATAAGCCGTAAAGCCATTGCGCAGGGAATGTCGGATGCTCTCCGCTGCCCTGTATGCTCGTGTGCAGCCTACTTAGCACAATTCGCACACGAGACCGCGGGTGCAGCGCGCATCCGGCATTCCCTGCGCCCTCTGACTTCGAGGGGGCGAAAACTTCCTGCAAACCTCGGGCGACCAGCGCCGCGAGCCGTTGACGCACGTCTGTTTGCTTTGACATTGAATCCGGAACTGCGCAGATATGGCGGGCTGACCCCAGGCCCGCTAGACCGAAAGCCCCATGACGCCTCCCGCCACCGCTTTGCCCGTTGAATTGCCGCCGGCGTTTCTCGGCGTGTCGCAATCGGCGACCGGAAAATTGTGGCGCGACCGGCTCGATGCCAGGGGCGCGGCGAAGGCGCTGGCGATCGTGCAGCGCTACCAGCTGCCGGAAATGCTGGCGCGGGTGATCGCGGGCCGCGACGTCGAGATCGACGCGGTCGAGGATTTTCTCGATCCCACCATCCGCAAATTGATGCCGGATCCCCACACCGTGACGCAGATGGAGACCGCGGCCAAACGCATCGCGGACGCGGCCACGCGCGGCGAGAAGGTCGCGATCTTCGGCGATTACGATGTCGACGGCGCGACCTCCGCGGCGCTGCTGACCTGGCATTTGCGCCATTGCGGGCTCGATCCCTTGATCCACATCCCCGACCGCATCTTCGAAGGCTACGGGCCCAATGTGGAGGCCGTGCGCGCGCTTTCGGGCAAGGGCGCGACATTGCTGGTGACGGTCGATTGCGGAACCACCAGCATCGAGCCGCTGGCGGAAGCACGAAAGCTCGGGATGTCCGTCGTCGTCATCGATCACCATCAGACCGGCGACGAACTGCCCGAAGTCGACGCGCTGGTGAATCCGAACCGCGCCGATGATCTCTCCGGCCTCGGTTATCTCGCCGCCGTCGGCCTCGTGCTGGTGACGCTGGTCGCCGTTAACAGGGAATTACGCGGCCGCGGCTTCTGGAACAGCGAACGGCCGGAGCCGGACCTTCTGGGGATGCTGCATCACGTGGCGCTCGGCACCGTGGCCGATGTCGCGCCGCTGACCGGGCTCAACCGTGCGTTCGTCGCCAAGGGCCTGATTGCGATGCGTCGCCGCGACCATGTCGGGCATACCGCGCTGATGGACGTATCGCGGCTCAACGGCCCGCCCGAGGCCTGGCATCTCGGCTTCATGCTGGGGCCGCGCATCAACGCCGGCGGCCGCATCGGCCGGGCTGATTTGGGCGTACGGCTGTTGCTGGAAGGCGATATCTCCGAGGCCGCGCGGATCGCCGCCGAACTCGATCGGCTGAACTCCGAGCGCCGCATCATCGAGCAGGCGGCGGAAGCGCAGGCCGAAGCCGAGGCGCTGGCTTCGCTCGGGCTCGAGGACAAGGGGTCCGTCATCGTCACGGCCTCCGAAGGCTGGCATCCCGGCGTCGTCGGCCTCGTCGCCTCGCGGCTCAAGGAAAAATTCGCGCGGCCGGCGTTTGCGATCGCGCTGGAGCCGGGCGGCATCGGCACCGGTTCCGGCCGCTCGATCTCGGGCGTCGATCTAGGCAAGGCGGTGCGGCAGGCGGTGAAGGAAAAACTGCTGATGAAGGGCGGTGGACACGCCATGGCCGCGGGCGTGACGCTGCGCAAGGAAAAGCTCGCGGAGTTTCGCGCCTATATGGAAAGCGCGCTCGCGGAAGACGTCGCCAGCTCCCGTCACGAAAACGAGCTGTTCATCGACGGCGCGGTCAGCGCCCGCAGCGTGACACCGGAGTTCGCGGGCATCCTGAACCGCGCCGGGCCGTTCGGCGCCGGCAATCCGGAGCCTGTGATCGCACTGCCGGCGCATCAGCTGGTCTATGCCGACGAAGTGGGGCAGGCGCATCTGCGCGTGCGCTTCAAATCCGGCGACGGCGTCATCGTCAACGGCATCGCGTTCCGGTCCGTCGGGCAAAAGCTCGGCCACGCCCTGACGCAAAACCGCGGCCAGCCGCTGCATGTCGCAGGATCGCTCGCGGTCGATCGCTATCAAGGCACCGAGCGCGTGCAATTGCGCGTGATCGATGTCGCCGTGCCCGATCAGGGACCGGCCCTGATCAGGTAGGATTTCCACATGAACGACTCGGCTGAGGACGCCACTCCACCATCATTTGTCGGCCCTCATGATGGGCGCGAACTACAGCTGATGCTGGAGGGAAAGAAGCATCTCAGCATGTTTCTGATTGAGGATGACGTCGAGTATGAGGATTATCCCGACAAGCGCTTTGATGCGCTCACCTTGGAAGGCAGGTTCGTCAAGGACGTACGGGTTGAGAGATTTCCGTTGGTCGATGGTGCCGAAATGGGCACGCGCCGTATTCTCTATGCGACCGCCGGCGAGGCGTGGCGGATTCCTGCGATGCTGATGATTCAGGATATTTACCGGACATTGGTGCCGGGCTGGCGACCGGATCTGGAAAGGGCAATCGGCTGGTTGCTGGGATATGATCGGAGCGACGTGGAGCTATTCGTCGAATGGCTTGCCAGGCGACATGGCTAGCACCAGGAAGCATTCAGTAATCAAGTAGACCTTCAATAAGAAAAAGCAGGAGCAGAAAATGGCAGGACAGGTTCAGGGAAAAGTCGCACTTGTGACCGGCGGCGCATCCGGCATTGGCGCGGCATGCGCCGAATTGCTGGCGCGCGAAGGCGCGTCGGTGGTGGTCACCGATGTCGATGAGCTGAAGGGGCCGGAGGTTGTCGCCGCGATCAAGAAGGCCGGCAACGAGGCTGTCTTCCTGCAGCAGGACGTCACCAGCGAAGCGCGCTGGATCGAAGTCGTAGCCGAGGTGATGAAGCGCTATGGCCGGCTCGACGTGCTGGTTTCCAACGCGGGCATCGGCATCGCGGTGCCCTCGATCACGGAGATGTCGCTGGAAGACTGGCGGCGGCAGACCGCGATCAATCTCGACGGCGTGTTCCTGTCGGTGAAGCATTGCCTGCCGGCGATGCGCAAGACCGGCGGCGGCTCCGTGATCATGATGTCGTCGCTCGCAGGCATTCGCGGCGCGGCCAGCCTGTCCGGTTATTGCGCGACCAAGGGCGGCGTCCGGCTGTTTGCGAAAGCGATCGCGATGGAATGCGCGACGTTCGGCGACGGCATCCGCGTCAACTCGGTACATCCCGGGATCATCGACACGCCGATCTGGGGCAAGATTGCGACCGAGGCGGCGGGGCGCGGCCAGAACGCGCCGATCGATCCCGAGGAGCGTGCGAAATTCGCAACGCCGCTGGCCCGCGCCGGCCATGCCATGGACATCGCGAAAGGCGTTTTGTATCTCGCCTCCGATGCGTCGAGCTACGTGACAGGGACGGAACTCGTGATCGACGGTGGCATGAGCGCAGGCGGGGTCGCGCGGCCGGCGCAATGACGAAGTTTGTCCGTCATTCCGGGGCGATGCAAAGCATCGAGCCCGGAATCCATAACCACGATCGTGAGTATGGATTCCGGGCTCGCGCTACGCGCGCCCCGGAATGACGAAAGCAATTTAAGAGCTAACCGCCTTGCCGCAACCGCCCCAGCACCTTGAGCCCGCCGTAGCCATCGGCCGGCAACAGGCCCATCTTGGTCTGGTAATCCCGAACCGCCTTCATGGTGTCATTGCCGACGCGGCCGTCGGTGCCGCCGGTGTCGAAGCCGGCTTTTGTCAGCCGCGTCTGCATCTCCTGCACCTCGGCCAGCGTCAGCGCGCGTTCCGAGCCCGGGAAGGGATGAATGAACGGCGGCGCGCCGAGAATGCGGTCGCCGAGATGGCAGATCGCAAGCGCATAATTCATCGATGGATTGTAGCTGCGCACCGCATAGAAATTCGGCCCCAGCAGGAACGTCGGTCCGCCGGCGACCGGCACCCACAATTGCGCGGATGCATTCGGTTGCGGGAACGGCTTGCCGTCGGCGCGGGTGACGCCGGCGCTGGCCCACGCCGCATAGGTGCGGTTGCCGCTGCCGGACGCACCGCCGGCGCGGACCTCATAGCCCCAATGTTCGCCGCGGTGGTACTTGCCGCGATTGACCAGATAGCGCGCGCTCGAGCCCAGCGCGTCATCGGGCCTGCCGAATGGCGAAACGCGACCGTCCTTGTCGTAGTCCATGCCGACATTGAGCCAGACTTCCGGCATCCACTGGGTATGCCCCATCGCGCCGGCCCAGGAGCCCCGCATTTCCTCCGGCGTGCCCCAACCGCGGTCGACGATCTTCAGCGCGTTGATCAGTTCGGTTTCCCAATAGGCGCGGCGGCGCGGCTCGTTCCAGGCCAGCGCGGCGAGCGAGGGAAAGATCGGGCGCATATGGTTCTGCTGCACCAGGGGATCGCCATAGGCGGATTCAACGCCCCACAGCGCCAGCAACGTGCCGCGCTCGACGCCAAAGTCCTGCTCGATCCGCGTGAACAGCGCCTCGTTCTTCCGGAGCGCTTCCTTGCCCGCGGTGATCCGCCAGTCCGAGGCGCGGCGATTGACGTATTGCCAGATCTGCTCGTGGAATTCGGGCTGCTTCTGCATCTGCCGGAACACGGACATGTCGGGCTCGATCCGGCCCATGACGCGGCTCCAGGTCGCGTCCGATATGCCTTTCGCCAGCGCGCGAGCGCGGAATGTATCGCGCCACGCGTCGAAGCCGGGCGGCGCTGCGGCCAACGCGGCAAGCGGATTGGCGAGCACAGTAGCGGCGCCGATACCGGCTTGCAGCAGGGCGCGGCGGGTCGGCGATCTCAGAGAATCGAAGGGTTCCATGGCGGTATTGTACGGGGCAGGATGCGCTCACCAAAGCGCATTTGCGTGGCGCTGTCGTCGCAGCCGGAACGCGGAACTCCGGAAGGTAGAATAGCCTCCCTAGGCCTGCTGAAAGTGTGCGGCGACCCGTGCGAGCCAGCGCCGGATTGTCGCCTGGGCGGAGGCCGAGAGCCCGGCCGCCAGCCGCCGTTCCACCGCCTGGACGTGACGGCGGCATTTGTCGAGCAGGACAGTGCCGCGCCGGGTCAGTGTCCATTGCAGCACCCGGCCGTGGATCGGGTGCGGGGTCTTCAGGATGGCGCCGTCGCGCTCCAGATTGCGGATGATGACACCGACGGTCTGCGGGGTCAGCAGCGCGACCCGCGCGAGATCGGCGCCCGACAGGCCGGGATAGGCCCGCAGCATCGTCAGCACCACGAATTGCGGCGTGGTGACGCCGAGTTCGGTGAGCGCCCGCTCCAGCGTCAGCCGGGTCGCAGCCTGGGCCTGCCGCAGCAAATAGGCGAGGTGGCCTTGCTCGCCGCGCTTGCCTTCGCCGGGCGGCGGCGGGCGGATCATCGCGAGCACGGGATCGCCGGCGTTTTGTTTCCGGCGCAGGTGAGGGCCTTTGCGAGAGGATTTTCGGCGCGCAGGTTTTTTTGCGGCGGCGGCTTTTTTGGATTTTTTGGCCGCCGTTTTTCGTGGCCGGCGCAGTTTGGATTTTACCGAAGTTCTGATCTTGCGCGCCATATAAGGGCTCTTATAATAAATCAGTACACTGATAACAGAAGGCAATGAACATGTCACATGCCCGCAAGGAGTATAAGGATTTCATGGCGCTGGCGCCCGAGGCCTATGAGGTCGTGCTGGCGCTCGGCAAGGTCGCGGCCGCGGCGGGCATCGACAAGCAACTGCTCGAACTGATCAAGCTGCGCGCCTCGCAGATCAACGGCTGCGCGTTTTGCGTGCAGTATCACATCCTGCAAAGCGAGAGCCTCGGCGTGCCAGCCGACAAGCTCAACCTGGTGGTGGTGTGGCGCGAGGCGCCGCAATTCTCGCGCCGCGAACGCGCGGCCTTGGCGTGGACGGAAGCGCTGACGTTGCTCAGCGGCGGCGTCAGCGACGAGGTCTATGCGCAGGCGAGCGCCGAATTCTCGGAAAAGGAACTGGCCTATCTCACCTCGGCGATTGCCTCGATCAACGTCTGGAACAGGTTCGGCGCCGCCTTTCGCTGGACCCCGCCGGCGCGGCAGAAGCCGGTCGGTGCTGCCGCGTCCTAGTTGTCGCCCTCGCCACCTTCCTGCGGGTCGGGCCGGAGAACGTCTTCCGGCCGGGCGTGGGCGACAGCGGCCGGCGCGACAGGGTCGGTGCCGAGCTCGCGCCCGCGGCCGCGCAGCAGGCGCTCATAGGCCGAGATCAGCGTGGTGTAGGGATTGACCCAGATCCAGCCGTCCCGCGTGAACACCTGAACGTCGAAATGCAGATGCAGCGAGGTGCCGTTGGGAAAGTCGAGATAGTTCGAGGCGACGCCGATTTTTTCACCCTCGGCGACCTGGCGGCCGTTGAGAATGCCGTCCGCGTCCAGGCTGGACGGGTTCATGTGCATGTAGCGGAAGCGGATGTGTTCGTTACGGGTGTTGACCTGCAACGTCGCCGCCTGTTGTTTCAGCGAACGGATCAGGACGCCGTCGCGAACCGCGACAACCGCCTGCTGCTTCGGATCGCAACTGCCCGGGCTTTCGCCGTTCTGCGCCATGCACGCGCCGGGACGGATGTCCTGCCCCTGATGGCCGAAACCGGCGGCGCATTGGCCAACCTCGAAACTGCGCGCCTCGCAGAAATTGTCCTGCCAGGGATATCCGCGTTCATCGGGTTTTCGTTTGCCGAAGGATTGCGAGCGGGCGAAGGCGGGCGCCTTTTCCAGCGGAAACCGGATCTGCGAATAGGCGGTGAGATCGGTGCGGCCGCCGCGCTTGCGCGCGCCGCTGTTGGCGACGATGTCGCCGCTCGGGCGATAGGTGAAGTCGGGCGAGGGTACGATCGGCCGCTCGGCAATCTCGGACGAAACATCCCGGCGCGGCCGCGACGGCTGTCCGCCGGCGATGCGCAGCGCCTTGAGGAAACGTTCGGCGACCGGATAGGCCTCGCGGCAGGCCAGCCGCCGCGGGCGCGGCGTCGAGTCGAGGCACTGGATCGACACCACATAGGGCACGCCGAAGCGCGTGAAGGCGAAGCGCACATAGCCTTCGCGGATGAAGCGCCGCAGGTCCGGGAATTGCGCCGCCAGCGCCTTGACCGGCTCGCCCTTGCCGGCGAGCGGGTCGGCGAGGTCGTAGGTCAGGATCGAGCCCGTGATCTGCACCTCGACGGGCTTAGCGTAAGTCCGCTGCGGCATGCCATCGCCCGCGCCCGGCTCAAGCGAAAACATCGCGTCGTAGCCGGCGGCGCCGGCGTGGAACAGATCGGCCGGGCGAAAGTCGGCCTGATAGCGCGATACCGAGATTGTGTCGGGGACGCCGTTCTGGCGGGCATCGAGATAGCTTGCGGTGTCGAACGGCAACAGCACCGGAACCGGACTGCGTCCGATCCCCGGGAAGACGGGGGAAGTGATCGCGTTCAGTTGCATCAGCGCCGGCATCGAGCGCGGGTCCCAGCGGGGCGCCCGCCGCTGGCTGGCAAAGGTGAAGGCGGACACAACCGCGGGCTGGGTATTGATCTCGGAGCGGAGCTGATCCAGCACCGCGCGCCATTCGACGCGGATGGCCGAGATCGAAGGGGTCCGGAACTCGTCGGCCGAAGCGCCGACGGTAAGCAAAGAGAAGGCTGCCAGCCAACAGGGCAGCAAGCGGACAGCCTTCGTACCCAATGCATCGCCCCCCGGCGCATGCCCCGATGTCTAACTTTGGCGCCTAGTCCTTGGCGCGCTCGACGTAGGAGCCGTCCTCGGTCATGACCACGATCCGCGTTCCCGTTCCGACGTGCGGCGGCACGTTGGTGCGTACGCCGTTGGAAAGGATAGCAGGTTTGTAGGACGAAGACGCGGTCTGACCCTTGGTGACCGGCTCGGTTTCGACAACCTCCAGCGTTGCGCGCTGCGGCATCTGGATCGCCACCGGAACCATGTCGTGCAGCGAGAGCTTCACCGACATGTTCTCCTGCAGATAGGGCGCGGCCGAGCCGATGATTTCCTTGGACACCTGGACTTGGTCGAAGGTCTCGCCGTTCATGAAATGGAAGCCGTCGGCGTCTTCATAGAGGTAGTTGTAATTGTGATCCTCGATCGTGGCCTTCTCGACCTGGTCGGTGGTCTTGTAGCGTTCCGAAATCTTCACACCGTCGCCGATCCGGCGCATTTCGATCTGACTGACCGGAGTTCCCTTGCCGGGATGGATGTTCTCGGCGGTCAGAACCACATAGAGCTTGCCGTCTTGCTCGATGACGTTGCCCTTGCGAATTGAACTGGCGATGACTTTCAAAGCGGTTTTCCTGAATTTCTGGCCTCCGACCGGTCAGGACAATTGTGTCCGGCGGCCGCCTGAGGCGGTTTCGGGCTGCAACATACTGATTTGCCCCCCAGATACCAGCCTTTTGCGGCCCGTTCCGGCAGGTTGCCGTGGGTCCCGATCGCAGGCCTGCTTCCTGGTTATTTTCGCTTGGGGCGAGGGGACGTGAAGGCCTCGGCGTTGTGCGCGGCAAAGGCGGCGGGGACCGTAAATGTCCCGGTTTTCAGGTCATAGGCGCACCACCAGTCCTCGATATAGGGCCGCGGCTTGTCTTCGCCCTGGGCGTCGAAGGAGAGGCTGATCACGACGTAGCGGCTATCCGGCCAATGCAGGCCCAATGAAGCGTAATTGTCGTCCATTCCTTTGACGAGCGCGGCAAAGACGTGACCGAGCGAATCGCGGTCCTTGGGGTCGCGACGCAGCTTTTTGGCTGCCGGCGAGTTCCAGAAATAATCCCAGGCCATCTCGCTCAGCGGCTTCGGCGTGGCGGAGGAAAATTGAAATCCGTTCCGCCGGTACAGAAACAGCGTCTGGAAACCGGCACCGGTTTTCTGCATGCGCACCAGCCACTGGCTGTTCGGGGTAAAGCGAAAGCCGGCGGGGTAGCCGGCGAGATCGATGCCTTCACCAGCATTCAGCAGCGAGGGCTGTCGACGCCCCTCGTCGAAGGTCCAGAACTGGAACAGAAAACCTTCATCGCCCTTGTCCGCGGCATATTGCTCAACCCGAATTTGCCTGTCGGGTGAGGTGAAAATGTCATCCGCATCCGTCTTCAGTTTGAACTCAGGCCCGGGGCCGGTCGCGCTGGCGGGCGCTGGCGTGGTGACGATGAGCAACAGCATACCTGCCAGCAGAAGCCCTGTTCGTCGTAACCAACCGCCAGACATGCGTGCATTCCGTTCCAATTTGCTGCCCATTGGACGCCCCAATGGGCGCGAGGTTCAGGGCGCAGCTTCAAGTTCGCGGCGCCGATTGCGCGAATGGACAAGACGTGCGTCTTTCGACATGACAGACGGAACCGGATGCGGGGGTATCCGCGGTGTTTCCCGGCATGCCTGCTTTCCAGCGGAGAAAATTGAGTAGTGTCAATGATATCCGGCGATATCCTGAACTTTTTCATCGGTTCATGCGCCGCTGCAGGCTCGCGCGCCGCTCAGGCTCGTTGCTGATGGCCGGGATCGACCAGCCATCGCCATGGTGGTCGCCGGCGCGGCATGCCGACCGGAAGCCGTTCCTGATGGCGCGGGCCGCGATCACGAAGGGCTTGCGGGCCTGGTTCGACGAGCAGGGATTCGCCGAGGCGGAGACGGGCATCCTGCAGGTCTCGCCGGGCAATGAAACGCATCTGCATGCGCCCCAGACCGCACTGACCGGTGCAGACGGAACCCGCGCACAGCGCTATTTGAGGACTTCACCGGAGTTCGCGGCCAAGAAACTGCTCGCGGCGGGCGAAGACAAGATATTCGAGTTTGCACGCGTGTTCCGCGACCGCGAGCGCGGCGATCTTCATTTGCCTGAATTCACCATGCTGGAATGGTACCGCGCCAACGCGGCATATGACGCCATTATGGCCGACACGATTGTGGTCATCGCCCATGCGGCGCAGGCGACGGGCATCGGGCAATTCTCGTTTCGCGGCCGCATCGCCGATCCCTTCACTGAACCTGAATTGCTGACGGTCGCGACCGCGTTCGAGCGGTTCGCCGGGATCGACTTGCTGGCGACGGTCGCGGATGGCGAAGGGGATCGCCGGGCCCTCGCCGAGGCGTCAAAATCGCGGGTGCGGATTGCGGACGACGACACCTGGTCCGATATCTTCAGCAAGGTCCTGGTCGAGCATATCGAACCAAATCTCGGACAGGGGTGTTTGACGGTACTGTTTGAGTATCCGGTGCCGGAGGCAGCGCTGGCGCGCGCGAAGGCGTCCGATCCGCGTGTGGCCGAGCGGTTCGAGATCTACGCTTGCGGCGTCGAGCTTGCGAACGGATTTGGCGAATTGACCGATGCCGCCGAACAGCGCCGCCGTTTTGCGCAGGCGATGGACGAGAAAGCGCGGCGTTACGGTGAGCGCTATCCGCTCGACGAGGATTTTCTGCAGGCGGTCGCCGTGATGCCGGAGGCCAGCGGTGTCGCGCTCGGTTTTGACCGGCTGGTGATGCTGGCAAGCGGTGCGCTCAGGGTGGATCAGGTGGTATGGACACCACCGGCGGGAGAAGCATGAACAGGATCGATCCGAAATTGGCGGCGACGTTGCGGCAACCGGCGGAACTCGTCGATTGCGGGCTGGCGCCGGCGGCTGAACTGGCCGATCTCGAACGGGTTGCGGCGCGCTACGCGATCGCGGTGACGCCGGATATCGCCGCGCTGATCGATAGCGAGGACCCAAACGACCCGATCGCGCGGCAGTTCGTTCCAAGCACGCTGGAACTGGTGCAGGAGGCCGGCGAGCGCGCCGATCCGATCGGCGATGACGCCCATTCGCCGGTCGCCGGCATCGTCCATCGCTATCCGGATCGCGTGTTGTTCAAGCTGGTTCACGTTTGCGCGGTGTATTGCCGCTTCTGTTTTCGCCGCGAGATGGTGGGCCCCGGCAAGGCAACGGCGCTGTCGGACAGCGCCTATCGTGACGCGCTCGATTATATCGGTGGTCACCCGGAGATCTGGGAAGTCATCCTGACCGGCGGCGATCCCCTGATGCTGTCGCCGCGCCGGTTGGCCGAGATCATGGCCGATATCGCCGCCGTCGATCACGTCAAGATCATCCGCCTTCACACCCGCGTGCCGGTCGCGGCTCCCGCGCGAATCAGCGACGAGATGGTCGCGGCATTGAAGGTTGGTGGCGCCACGACCTGGGTCGCGGTTCACGCCAACCATCCGCGCGAGCTGACCGCGGAGGCCCGCGCCGCTTGCGCCCGGCTCGTCGATGCCGGCATCCCCCTGGTGAGCCAGTCGGTGCTGCTCCGCGGTGTCAATGACGATGCGGCGACGCTGGAAGCCCTGATGCGGTCCTTCGTCGAATGCCGGATCAAGCCGTATTACCTGCACCATGGCGATCTCGCGCCGGGAACCGCACATCTTCGCACTACGATCGAGCAGGGGCAGGAATTGATGCGGGGCCTGCGCGGACGCGTTTCCGGGCTATGTCAGCCCGATTACGTGCTCGATATTCCCGGCGGCCACGGCAAGGCGCCGATCGGCCCGCATTATTTGTCGCATCCAAATTCCGGGGAACGTGAACTATCCTCGGAAGCGCGTTATCGTGTCGTCGATTATTGCGGTGACGTTCACCTCTATCCGCCGAAGCCATGAACCGGCGATGACGGATGGGGATGAGGGAGGGCAGAAGCCGCCGGAAGACGAGAGCAGCCGCGCCATCGAAAACGCGGTAATGCTGGCTTTCTTCGCGGTGCTGGTAGCGACCGGTATCTGGTTGCTCAGCACCATGGCCGATGTACGAAGGGCGCAGGATTGCGCGGCCCAGGGGCGTCGCAATTGTGGAACGATTGATGTTCCGGCGCGATAACCGGAATGAGAACGGGAGAACCAAAATGCGAAAATTAATCCTGTCGGTGGCGCTTCTGGTTCTGACCGGTAGTCCGGAGGTGTTCGCGCAAGGCTCGTCGGTGCCGAAAAATTCGGACAAAGTGATCCAGGCGCCGATTGGTCATCGCCAGCCACGCGCCAGCGACGTTCCCGAACCGAAGAACATGAACGATCCGAACGATCCCCTGAGCAAGGAAAATGCCCTGCTGGATCGCAAGATCAAGAGCATCTGCCGCGGCTGCTAGGCGGCGGTGCAAGGACCGCGCGCCCCAGAACCATGGTCCACGGCCTGACCGGCCAGAGTCCGCTTAATCGACTTGAGCAGACTCTGGCCGTAACGTTTTGTTCGAGTACGACTTCTTAAGCCGACCGTTCATTGAACGGCCGGCGTGCCAGGCTCCGTCTCGCCTCGACGGCGTCGGCCAGGACGTTGAGCGCCTGCACGGTGGTTTCCCAGTCGATGCAGCCGTCCGTGATGCTCTGACCATAGGTGAGCGGCTTGCCCGGCACGACATCCTGGCGGCCCGCGACGAGATTGCTCTCCATCATCACGCCCGTGATGCGTGTTTCACCAGCGGATATCTGCTGCGCGATGTCGGCCGCAACCAAGGGCTGGTTCTCGGGCTTCTTGCTGCTGTTGGCGTGGCTGGTGTCGATCATGATCCGCGGTGTCACGCCTGAACGGGTGAGTTCGGCCGAAGCGGCATCGACGCTGCCAGCGTCATAGTTCGGCTTGCTGCCGCCGCGCAGGATGATGTGGCAGTCATCATTGCCGGTCGTGGCGGCGATCGCCGAACGTCCGCCCTTGGTGACCGCCATGAAATGGTGGGGATGCGACGCCGACTTCACGGCCTCGGCCGCGATGCGCACATTGCCGTCGGTCCCGTTCTTGAAGCCGACCGCGCAGGAAAGCCCGGACGCGAGCTCGCGATGGATCTGGCTTTCCGTGGTTCGCGCGCCGATCGCCGCCCACGCCACCAGGTCGGCGATGTATTGCGGCGTCGTCATGTCGAGGAATTCGGTGCCGGCCGGCAGACCAAGATTGTTCACCGCCGAAAGCACGTTGCGGGCGAGACGCAGGCCCCTGTTGATGTCGAAGCTGCCGTCGAGGCCGGGATCGTTGATCAATCCCTTCCAGCCGACCGTCGTGCGCGGCTTCTCGAAATAGACCCGCATCACGATCTCGAGGCGGTCGGCCAGCCGCTCGCGCAGAGCGACGAGGCGTTCGGCATAATCCACGGCCGCAGCGGGATCGTGCACCGAGCAGGGGCCGACAACGACCAGAAGCCGGTCATCGGTTCCGTTCAGGATCGCGTGGATGGCGTTGCGTGCCGCCATCACGATGCGCGTGGCGGTCAAAGTGCGCGGTATCTCGCGCATGACCTCTTGCGGCGTCGTCAGCTCTTTCAGTTCGCTTATTCGAAGATCGTCGGTGGTGCTCAACACGGCTCTGGCTCCTGTTTTGAAGAACCTGCCGGCCAATAAAAAAGCCGCCAGGATTTGGCGGCTGTTCGGACTTTTTGCTGCAATTATTTAGATTGCGCGTGATCCTCCCACCGCCAGCGAGCTGTCGAAGCTAAAATACCAATAGTTGCGGGTGGCGATCATGATCATGGCCGGCTCTATAGCTCACGCATCGGGACTTGTCATCCCCCAATCGGCGGGGGAATTGGCTCGCGCGGCGCCAGCCCGTGTCAGGCCTTGCGCGCGGCGAGCGCCATGCCGACCAGCGACGCGCCGCCAAGCACCAGGTTGATCCCGACCAGGAGACCGATCGCCCATTCCGCTGAACCCGGAAGACCAGCAATGATCAGGAACGAGATCAGGATGTCCATCAGTCCCGAGACCAGCAGCCAGGACCAGCGCCCGGACAATTCGCGGCGGTGCTCCAGCGCGTACATGATGGTGGTGACGCCTTCGACCAGGAAGTAGGCGCCGACGATGATGGTCAGCGTCAGCACGCCCTGCATCGGCCGCGCCAACAGCACGAGGCCGGCAAGCACGGCCAGCGCTGCGGAAAACAGCGACCACCAGAAGCCCGGCATCTGCCGGGCCCAGTAGGTGACGACCAGCCCGGCGATCCCGCTGATCAGGAACATCCAGCCCAAGAAGATTGCAACCGCCAGGCTTGCCAGCGGCGGCACGATCATTGCGGCCAGGCCGAGCACCGCAAGCAGGATGCCTTCGAACAGGAAGGCTTTCCAATGCGTCTTCACGGCGGCGCCCATGTCGGACTGCAATTTGGCGATGTCCTTGGGAAGCCTATCTTGGGGAAGGGTCATCACAGCTCTCCCGGTACGCACGGGCCGATACTAGAGCGTTTTCGAGCGAACAGGAATGGTTGGCGCAAGGAATTGGCGCAAGGAAAACGCGTCCAACTTTAGCTGACGCGCTAACCAGCCTCGCTCGCCGACGAAAAGCCCTCCGACGTCGTTCGCATCCGGTTCCGGCCAAAGACGTAGACAGCCGTGGTTGCGACCAGCAGCGCGAGGCCGAGCAGGATCGATGTGAAACCGATCGGGATCAGCACCAGCGAGGCGTTGCGTTCCGGGTTGATGAACCAGTGGTGCAGCGAGGTCAGCAGGAACGACACGCCCGCAAAGCCGGCGCCGCCGCCCACGACCAGTAGCGCCCACATCCGCCGCAACTGGCTCAGCCGCTCGCGCGCGATCTCGGTGCGCGGCGCGTGATGGCGGCCGACACGCCGCACCAGCCGCGCCGCAAATCCGATCGAGCTGAAGCCGATGATCAGGCTGGCCGTTCCCAGCAGCATCCGCGTGGTGGAGCCGAGATCGGGATGCTTTTGCAGAATCAGCAGCGGAAAATCGAACGCCGCATGCAACGCGACGGGCGCAAACAAGGCCAGCATCCAGCTCGAGATGCGGGCGAGGTCGCGATTGTGCCGGTTGGCACCGAGTGCGGTACCGGCGCGTGCGATCGCGATATAGGCGCCGGCGATGATGCCGAGCGCACCGTGGAACGGCACGGTGAGGACGCTGCGCAATGCCGCCAGCGATCGCCACATGTCGGCGTGCTGCACCAGGTAAGCGAGATTTTCGTAGGCTGCGAATCCGAGGCCCGCGGCCGCGCCGTAAACAACAGTGTCCATCGGATCGGCATAGGTGCGGCGCTTCCACGACACTCCGATGATCACGAGCACCTTGACGATCTCCTCGGGCGCGGCAACGCCGAACACCGAGCGGAGCCCCTGGGTCATCCAGGGATTTCCGGGGACTGCGAGAATCGCGGCAAACGGCGCCCGTGCGATTCCGAGCAGCGAAATACTGGCCGCGCCGAGGACGAAGGCCATCCACACCCGGGCGGCCGGCCCGGGACGCTCGTCAGCGGCGATGACCAGCCACAGCAAAAGCAACGCGGGCGCGATCGCGGCGACGCCGATGACGGTCGGGAGGGATTGAAGCAGGAGCATTCAGGGGACTTTGTTCGAATGGATCGAAAATGGCCGTAAATTCAGCGCTTTGCAAGGAAGGCAAACGCGACTTGTTGTCGCCAAAGGCGAAGGGTACGGGCCGACTAACCGAGCGTTTGGAAATGGGTTTCCCAGCAATTCGGGAGCGGGCAGGGGCGTTGATCAGGGGAACTTCGAGCCCGACTCTTTCCTCCTGACTGTGACCGCCACGCCACAGCATTAACTGCGTAATTCCTCTACAACCATTGGCAGCAATTATCGCCCAAGGGGAATCAACATGAAGAAATTTGCACTGGGAATGCTTGCAGCTGTCGCGATGACCGGATCAGCTGTTGCGGCTGACATGGCTCCCCGTTACGCCAAGGCGCCGCCTCCGGCTCCGGTCGTGGTGTACAACTGGACCGGCTGCTACATCGGCGGCAACATCGGCGGCGGCTGGGCACGAACCACGCAGGATCGAGTCGGCATCGTCAACGTCGGACCGGTTGTTCCGGCCACCAATTACGGTGGGAGCGACGGTAGCGATTTTGTCGGCGGCGCTCAGATCGGCTGCGACTACCAGTTTGCTGGCAATTGGGTGCTCGGCATCCAGGGCATGTACAACTACGCGCGCATCGACAGCTCGCATTTCCTGACGGCCTTCCCGACGTTCAGGTCGGATGTCAACACCAAGGACATCTTCACGGTAACGGGCCGCCTGGGCTACCTGTTCACGCCCCAGTTGCTCGGCTACATCAAGGGTGGTGGCGCCTGGACCAAGACTGACTATGAGATCTTCCAGCCGGGTGGCGTGCTGCTGTCCGAAACCGCTTACGGCGTCAGCCGCAGTGGCTGGACCATCGGCGGCGGTCTCGAATGGATGTTCGCTCCGGGCTGGTCGGTGTTCGGCGAATACAACTACATGGATTTCGGTCACAAGGACGTCGTGTTTGCGACTGCGCCCGCCGCCGTCGGAAATCCCGACATCGTGCGGACGAAGCTGGAAGTTTCCACGGCACTGGTTGGCGTGAACTACAAGTTCAACTGGGGTGGCCCGGTCGTCGCAAGGTACTGAGCCTTCAAGGACTGAGCCTGGTACCCGGTACTGAGTTCTTCCCGAGACTAATTAAAAGCCCCGGCATCGTCCGGGGCTTTTTTTGTTCGGGCAAACGCGCGGAGATCGCCGTTGGTCGACGCGCGGCGGCGCGCTTAGCCCGCCAACAGGCGCCGGCAGGCGTCGACAAACACCTCGGCGCCGGTGACGATGTCGGCGTCTTCAGTGTTCTCGGTCCAGTGATGGCTGATGCCGCCGATCGAGGGCACGAACAGCATGCCTGACGGCATGATGGTCGAGAGAATCTGGGCATCGTGCCCGGCGGCGCTGGGCATGCGGATCGACCTGCCGCCGGCAAGCGCCTTGCTCGCAGCTTCGATCGCTTGCTGGAACGAGGCGTCCATCATCGCGGGCGCGCCGGTGCGAATGCGCTCCACCGCAACCGTGCAGGGGCCGCGCGCACTGACATCGGCGGCCATGCTTCGCAGCAGATCCTCCAGGCGATCGATCACCGCGGGGTCGTCGTCGCGCATCTGGAACAGCATTTCCGCAGATCCCGGGATGATGCTCGGCGCACCCGGATCGAGCCTGATCGAGCCGGTAGTCCAAACCGTGCGCTGGCCACAGGCTTTTGGAAACCGTTCGTCGATATCGACGCAGAATTTCGCCAGGGCGAGGCCAGCGTCCTTGCGCACGGCCATCCGCGTCGCGCCCGCGTGGTTTTGCTCGCCGGTGAAGGTGATCCGGTATTGCCAGATACCGACGATGGAGGTGACGACGCCGATATTGAGCGCGCCGCCCTCGAGGGTCTGGCCCTGTTCGATATGCGCCTCGAGATATCCGATGTGGCGCCCGCGTTCGGCTGACGCGCGCGGGCGGCCGGCGAGGCCGACTTCGCGAAGCACCTCGCGCATGGTGCGATCGCTGTTGCGGTCGCGCGCGGCGTCGACGTCAGCCTCGGTGAGCGCGCCGACATAGGAGCGGCTGCCGAGGAAGTTGCCGAAATGGCCTTCCTCATCGCACCAGGATGCAACCTCGACGGCGCCCTTGATGCTCGGATCCGGATTGATGACGCGGGCGGCTTCAAGCGCATAGATGACGCCCAGCGGACCGTCGAGCCAGCCCGCGTAATTCTGGCTTTCGAGATGCGAGCCCGCCAACAGCTTCGGGCCAGGTTTCGTGCTGGTGCCCAGCACATTGCCGATGCCGTCGATCTCAGCCGTCAGTCCCGCCTCGGGAAGCCGCTGCACCAGCCATTCCAGCGAGCGCATATGCGGCTCCGAGAAGGTCGGCTTGTGAACACCGGTCTTGTGGGTGCCGATGCCACGCAGCGCATGGAGGTCGGCGAGGACGCGGGCGCCGTCGAAGGGCAGGGTCTTGTTGGGCATTGCTGGTGCCTCTCCTTGATGGGCAGTCAGGGGCCGGCCGGCTTGCGATAAGCATCCTTGGTCGCGAGCCTTCCATCGCGAAACGTATAGCACTCGACGCCGCGTTGTTCGCGCTGCTCGCCGGTGGCGCGCACGGTTTCGCTGACACGGAACGTCATGAAGGTCATATCACCGGCGTGATGATAGGCCACGTCATGGAAGCGTTGCGCCGAGAACAGGGCCTTTTGCTCGGCGAGATGTTCGGCAATGGCGGCGGCGCCGGCGAGGGATTTGGTCACCGCCAGACCATCGTGAAAGGTCCAGAGAAAGTCAGGCGTCACCACGGAATAGAGCGCAACCATGTCGCCCTTGAAGAGGGCGCGCGCGAAGCCTTTGAACAGATCGTCGCGTTCGGTGGAGGAGGGCGCCATGATTTTATTCACGCTCCAACAATCCCTGGAGTGAGAAAGTGTACCGGCTGATGAGGATTTTTTCGATCACGTGCGAGAGCAAAGCGAACCGGCGCGAACGAGTCAAATCTCTATTATTTTGAGGCGGTTGTCCCGCGACGACGCGGCGGGAATGGTTCAACAAGCGCGATGCCGTTCATCAGAATGTTTGCTTCGATCTCTTGACGGATTTTAAATCTTCTGCGCATACCAACGCCCCTTCGCCGGAATCCGCCGGCGCTCTTAAGGACCGAAGCCATGTTGAGCCTACGCTCACATATCGTCGCGAAAGCCGCCGCCGCGCTGCCGTTTATTCGGCCGTGCGATTGGTCGCGCATGTGCGTGGCGAAGCAAGGTCCGAGCTATCTGGCGCCCGAAAATCTCGGGACCAGCAGGACAGCAAGAGCGTAAACCGGCAGCGGGAATCTACCCTCTGCCTCAAGGCAGAGAGCGAAGATGACCCGCGACAGCACCACAGGACTCGAGGACCGTGACCGCCAGAGGATTTTATCCTCGCCGGTGGCGCATGCCTTCGTGCGCATCGTGACGCAGCGCCGGGGCATTTCCGAGGCCGAGCAAGTCTATCTCGATTACATCAACCGAGCGCAGCCGGCGGACAATTGCCGGCGTCGTGAGGACGCCTGATCATTTCAAGCGATTTCGAATTCAGGATGGCCGTCCCTGCAAGGACATAGGACGGCCCGCTGATCCGGTACTGGTCCCCTTTGGTGGGGCGGCAAACGGTGGTTTCAGGGCAGCGAAGCAATTTCTGTTGGCCGGGGTTGTCCCGGCCGTTTGTAAATTTTTTTCAAGCTGGCGTAGCTCAGATGGAGAGCAGCGGTTTTGTAAACCGAAGCGCGGAGACTCGAGCCCTCCCGTCAGCACCAATCGTCGAGTGTGATTTTCAATACGTAACGCGAGCGTGGCGAAACTGGTAGACGCACCGCACTCAGACTGCGACGGGCTTGCCCGTGGGGGTTCAATTCCCTCCGCTCGCACCATCATGCTCCCGTAGCCAAGCGGCAAGGCATCGGTTTTACGCGCCGACACACGCTCGTTCGATCCGAGCCGGGGGCACCAATCATGCGCTTTTAGCTCAGAGGCAGAGTACCGCCGCGACATGGCGGTTGTCCGCGGTTCGATTCCGTGAAGGCGCACCAATTCACGCTCTTGTAGCACAATGGCAGTGCGACCGCTCGATAAGCGGTTGATGCAGGTTCGATTCCTGACGGGAGCACCAACCGAAAGGAAGCCGACATGAGCATCGCCTTTACGCCTTTGACGGAACGCAGCGATGGCAAGGCACATCTTGCGAAACCGGCGGGGCTTGCCGCCGCAAACCATCACAACGATGGATCCGGAGCGTTAAACCTGACTGGAGATGGAGCGGCCTTTTAACCCGTGCGCAAGTGGTTCGAAACCACCCGGATCCTCCAATCAAGGACCAGTGCCCCCAGCGGCCAAGGGAGCGGATTCTTAATCCGTCGACGCAAGTCACCGTCGGTTCGAGTCCGACCTGGTCCTCCAGCCTTCGCTCGCGAAGTGAGTGAAGGCTGCCGCGCCGAAGCCCCACTTGGGCGAAGGCGGGCGCGGCCCCGCGAGCTACGGCTCGGCAAGCCACACGCCCCTTCCTGCTACGCGTGGCGCAGCCACGCGGGGCCTGAAGTCGAAGCGTGGTTCCAAGAAGGCCCTCCACTTGGAAAAAGACTCCTGCCCAGGTCAGGATCACACAAGCCCTGCGGCCGTGGTGGAACGGTAGACACCCGCGCTTGAGGGGCGCGCGCCTTGTGCATCCGAGTTCGAGTCTCGGCGGCCGCACCATTTTGCAGAACTCAAATTGCTCTCAAGCTGCTCCTGGACCCAGCTGGTGACGGGGCTCGACTGTCGATCGAGTTGCGGCGAGTTCGATTCTCGTCGGGGGCGCCACTTTGAATTCACGTCGAAGAATTCCGCCATCAGTATCAACGCGAGGAGGTTTTCATGTTTCAGAATTGCTCCGCGCTTGTGCTCAACGCGGATTTCCAGCCGCTGAGTTATTTCCCGCTCAGCCTGTTTGGTTGGGAAGACGCCATCAAGGCGGTCGTCAAGGGATCTCACGTCGTCGTTGCTGAATACGACGAGGTGGCCCGGAGCCCGTCGATCCAGATGAAGTTGCCGTCGGTGATCGCGCTGCGCTGTTATGTGCGGCCGCCGACCAGGGTTGCCTTCACCCGGTTCAACGTGTTCCTCCGGGATCACTTCGTTTGCCAGTATTGCAGCGTTCCGCACCGCCCGAGCGATCTTACCTTCGACCACGTCTTGCCGCGCGCCGCCGGCGGCGTGACGTCATGGGAGAACATCGCAACGGCATGCAGCCCCTGCAATATGCGGAAAGACACGCGGCTGGAGAAGCCTCGCCGGAAGCCGTTCGAACCCACGGTGCATCAACTGATGGCGGCGCAGCGGCACTTCCCGCCGAACTTCCTGCACGAGACCTGGCGCGACTTCCTTTACTGGGATGTCGAACTCGAGAACTAAGCCGCCGGCCACGGCCGGCGGTACTCACCACGTAGCTCAACTGGATGAGCACGACCATCCGAGGGTCGAGGATGTAGGTTCGAGTCCTATCGTGGTGGCCAGGATTGATTTCCAGAACGTGCGGCTCCTGCCAACGCACAGCTTCGCTTCTGCGGCAGGCTTTCGAGACATTTGGGTAACGCCAAGTCTGGTGACTGAGCGGGCCTGTAAAGCCTGCGCCTTTGCGCACGCGCGGTTCGATTCCGCGGTTACCCACCATCCCTTCGGCTGATCGGCCAACAGCCGCCTAAACTCGCGGACCTGGTATATTGGGAGTGCCATGCGCTGCCCGCGCATTGATAGCGGTTCGATTCCGCTGGTCCGCGCCATCTTGCGAAACTGCGCGCGTCGCGCAATTCGCCGTCCAGAAAGCTAATCCAGTGAAAGCATCGGTTTGAAACGCCGGGGAGGTCAGGGCGGCACTGACTCTGGACACCATCACGGGGAGTGCACAAGGGTGCATTTGATCCTTGCAAGATCGAAGCGGCCGGGGCGGTACCGGCACTCTCCACCATCTCATTCCCGTCGAGCCATCTCGGTGAGGGCGCCCGGCTGTTAACCGGGGTAGCGCGGTTCGAAACCGTGGGCGGGAGCCAATGCCGTTTGTCGGCGATTACCATCATTGACCTGTAGCTCAGTTGGATTCAGAGCGCCGCGCTACGAACGCGGAGGGCGGGGGTTCGAGTCCCTCCAGGTCGGCCAAAGTTGACAGTCTGTAGGGGAGCCTGGCCGTCCCTACCTGCCTTGGAAGCAGGGGATCGCTGGTTCGAATCCAGCCAGACTGACCACATCCGATTCAAAACCAAGCGGGGCGCTCGCGCCTCGCCAGCTCTTGCCTCAGTTGGTAGAGCGCCCGGTTCTGATCCGGGATGTCAGCGGTTCAATCCGCTAGAGGTTGTCAACGCGGGCTTGGGTCACAGGCTGATCACCTGGTTTCCAGCCAGGCAAAGTCGGTTCGAGTCCGGTAGCCCGCGCCAATCACAGATCAGCCACCTTCCTGGCTGCCGCGAGGCTGTCCTTGATACTATTCGAGTTGAGGATCCCATCTTCGAATGCGATTCGCGCTGCGGTGAGCCTTCGGTTCAGTTGCAGCTTGGGTCCGGCTCCAAATAGCCGGTCGATCTCCGAGGTTATCTCAAGCATTTGCGCGGCGGCTTCATGGGTGACACCAAGCTCATCAAGCCTTGCAGCGACCGACTTTTCCCGTTGCGTTAGCGGCCGTTTCTTTGCCGATTTCGGTTTCCACTTTTTCGCGATCGCCCTTTTGGTCTTCTTCGCTTTCTTTATCACCGTAGCCGCTCCCTTCGTCTGGCGGTCCAGGATAACACCCATTCACGGTGAAGATCACCCGTTCGAATCCAGCCGCGCGCACCAAATCCACTGCTCGGCCTCTCGGGAGGGCTTGCTGCTCATAACGGCGAACAGGACGGTTCGAAACCGTTACGAGCGACCATTGCCTTCCGACCTCGTCTATCAGCCAGGACGCTTGCAGCCAGGACGCTTGCTTGTGGCGCAGGAAAACGCGGGGCAGCACCGGGGGTCGGGGCCAGGCTGGGGAGTGAAGCTCAAGCGGACGAGCGCTGGTCTCCAAAACCAGAGGTTCCAGGTTCGAGGCCTGGTTCTCCCGCCATTTTTCCGCGGCAGTGAGGAATGATTGCCGGGTCCGGAAATGAACTGGTTTGCGCGCGGTAGGCGCTCACGGTTTCCAGTGATTTCAATGGCCGAAAAACGGGATGGCGCTCCCTAGCGGAATCGAACCGCTCTCTCCACCGTGAAAGGGTGGCGTCCTAACCGATAGACGAAGGGAGCAAAAACAACCGGAAAATCAGTGCTTTACAGCATGATACGCCGTGTTGGTCGCCGATAATCAGGTTGGATCAGGCCGGCGACCGGCGAACGTATAGTGGCGTTTTGCCGGGCGGGCAAGCGGCCTGAAACCGCCTTTTCCCGGGCGCTTCCGGCCTGCGCCGGCAAGGGTGGACCGGCCAAAACATCTGGTGATTTGCAACGGATTTTAAAGCCGCCTGGAGTAGGGCTGGTGGCAGGGGAACTTCTGACATGGCCTTGGGCACCAAAAAGCGCGAGTCGCGCAAATCGCTGCATCAATCCGGGTGGATCACGCTGGAGGGCGGCTTCGCGGCGCGCCCATGCGTGGTGCAGGACATGTCCACGACGGGCGCCAAGGTCACGATCGATGATCCCAACACGCTGCCCGCCAAACTGAAGCTGGCGTTTTCGCGCGATGCCCGCACGGGGCGAAACTGCGAAGTGGTCTGGCGCCGCGGCAAGTCGGTCGGCATCAAGTTCGTCCGCTAGCGCCCCGCGGCGCAGGACGATAAAAGGCGGGATGCGAAACTTCCTTCTTGCGATCCCTGTTCTGGTGCTGGCTGGCGTGGCGGCGTTGGCCGCCGAACCATCCGGCCATCAGAAGTCCGACAGGGCGGTCCCTCCGGGCAAGCTGCTTCCGCTGAAGGGAGCGACATCAAGCAACCCGTGCGCGGCGTATGGGGCGGGATTCGTCAGGGTCGAGGGTACCGAGACCTGTGCGAAGATCGGCGGTGCCGTCAGTATCGAGGCCGGCACATCGGCTCGGTCGCGCTGAGCGTCACGTCATCGGCGGCGCGATGAACTGGACAAATCCGGGACGCTCCGAGATCTGCGCGAACCAGCGCTCGAGGTTCGGAAGTTTCGGCTTGGTGACGCCCTCGACGCCGAACCAGCGCCGCGCAAAAGCGCCGAGCGCGATATCGGCGATCGTGAACTGATCGCCTTCGACATAGCGGCGCGTTGCCACTTGTGCGTCGACGATCCGCCATTGCACGGCCTCGGCGTCGGCGTCCTTCTGGACCTGGACCATGTCGCGTTTTTCCGGCGCCGTGCGCACCAGCGCCCAGAACACCGGCCGGTCCACCGGTTGCAGGGTCGACAGCGTCCAGTCCAGCCAGCGGTCGACGGCCGCGCGCCTTTGCGGACTTTGCGGATAGATCGGCGAATTCTGGCCGTAGGCGAGACAGAGATAGCGCATCACCGAATTGGATTCCCACAGCACGAAATCGCCGTCGATCAGCGTCGGCACGCGGCCATTGGGATTCATCGCAAGGTAGGGCGCTTCATTATTCTTGCCGAACTGCATGCCGGCGTCGATGCGGTCATAGCCGAGATCGAGCTCGCGCAGGCACCACAGCACTTTTTGAACATTCACCGAATTGGCCCGGCCCCAGATGGTGAGTTGTTGTTTGTTGTCAGCCACGTCTTTGCTCCCAGCGGTTTTCCTGCGGTGATCTTCTTGCAACCGGTTCATAGCGGAAGATCAGCAAAAAAGCGCGGGCCGCCTTGGCCTGGACCAAAAGAAAACTTGGACCAAATAAAACCTGGACCAAACAAAAACAGGCTCCGCCGCATCGCGACGGAGCCTGATTTCACGTACGCTTGCCGTCAGCGGCCGAAGAACAGCCACAACAGAAGGATTATCGGTATCGGCACGCCCAACAGCCACAACAAAATTCCTCGTCCCATCCTCGTATCCTCCAAAATATCAATCGAGGAGAGAACGTGTGGGCGCGTGTCTTGTTCCTTCGCGCGGACTGAAACTGCGCACGCGATGCCGCGTTATGATCGTGGAATATCGGAGAGCGACAGTCCGATTTGAAACAGCGAATAGCCGTCTCGATCGACGGCCTCGCGCACCTCGGCGTTGACGTCGCCGGCCTCGCGGCTGCGCGTCAACCTCCATTCGTCTTCCGAGGTTTCTGAGGGAAACGGCACGTCCGCTTTCGTCACCAGCCGGTAGCTGGGATGGCGGACGTGCACAAAGAAGTTGTACCGTAGCGTTTTCAAGCGAAGTGCATGCCGGTTCGCGTCAAAAGCCAGACCCCGTTCTGATCATCAAGAACCGAACAGGCTCAATGCCTACCAGTGGCCGGTGTTCGGCATCGAGGTCCACGGTTCGGCCGGCGGCTTCGGGTCACCCTTCTGCAAGAGCTCGATCGAATGCAGATCCGGCGAGCGGACGAACGCCATGTTGCCGTCGCGCGGCGGACGGTTGATGGTGATGCCCATCTTCATCAGCCGGTCGCAGGTGGCGTAGATGTCGTCGACCTCATAGGCGAGGTGACCGAAATAGCGGTCTTCGCCGTATTTCTCTTCGTCCCAATTGTAGGTCAGTTCGACCAGCGGCGCGCCGCGGGTGGCCGGCGAGGCCTTGAGCAGGCCTTCGTCTTCGGCGGCGCACAGGAACACCAGCGTGAAGCGGCCCTTGTCGTTGTCGATCCGGCGCACTTCCTTCAGCCCCAGCGCATCAGAATAGAATTTCATCGCGGCATCGAGATTGCGGACGCGCAGCATGGTGTGGAGAAAACGCATGTTTCTTGGCTCCCTTTGCGAGGCTTGGTTTTTGGTTCGGGGCTTGAATAGCAGCAAAATTCGCCACGGGGCAGGGGGCATGATGCTGTTTGGGCGCTACCCTGGGTCCTTTACATGGCGGTGCAGCTGGGAAAGTGATGGCAGCATGAAATACCTGCTTGGCGCTCTTCTCATCTCCGGCACGGCTCATGCCGCCGACCAACTTCCCACCAGCATGCTGGGGAAATGGGCCTCTGACGCCGTTGCGTGCGGACAGCAGTCCAGCGAACTCGCTATGACGGTCGAACCCCGGACAGTGCTGTTTTACGAGCAAGGCTACCAGATCAAGCGCATTACCCGGCTAAAGGACGGCTCATTAAAGGGTACAGGATATAGTTTTGCAGACGATGGTCGGTCTAACGATTCAATCACGCTTAAGCTGATCGAACCGAACAAGCTTCAGGCCAAGGGAGAGATCTATTATCGGTGTGAAGAGCAAAGCGGAGGCGCACGATGAGTGGACCCGAACCGGGCGGCTTCGCTGCGACTCAAGCGAAAGCCCCGCCTGGGGAAAAGCGGGGCTCTCTGAGAGAAGCGGAGATGGGGACAAATCTCGACGCTTCGATAGTTAGACGCGCGAGGCTATCAAAGGTTCAATGATCCATGAGCCATGGAAATTGACGGCTTGAAGCGAGTTCTGATCTCGGGACTGCTGGCTTGTTCCCGAGCGCGTCCGGCGCGTCTGAACTGTGGGTAATTCGCCCGTGGGCTGGACAGGCAAGCCCGTCCGCACATGATGCGTCGCGAGGCGGAATCTCTGGAGGGCCTAGGGGGACAGTCTCGCTGAAGGCCACGCGGCGTAACGCCCGCGTGGCCTTTTGTTTTCCAATTATTTACGATTGCTCGTCCGCAAAATTGCGGACGCTGTTCGTTCTCCGAGAACAAAAGCGGAGCTGAGGTCTCCTTGTGAAGGTTGGTCGCGGATGAAAACGCGATGCGAGAACCTCTCCTCGATGTTGCGGGGAGTGCCGGAACGAACCTTTCCCCGCCGGATTCTTTCCACAAAGGAGAGGACTCCATGACGGAGATCATCAAAGGCGTCAGCCCTATTACTCTCATCAACGTTTTCACCGTTGTCCCGGAAAAGGCAGACGAACTCGTCAGATTGCTGGACGTGGCGACTGACAAGGTGATGAAGCGTCAACCGGGGTTCGTCTCGGCCAATATTCACCGCAGCCTTAGCGGCAAACACGTCGCGAATTACGCGCAATGGCGATCGAAGGAGGATTTCGAGGCCATGCAGCGCAATCCCGAATGCAAAGAGCACATGATGGCGGCAGGCAAGCTTGCGGAAAAATTCGAGCCCGAACTCTATTCGGTGACCAGCGTCCACGATTAGCTAGATGCACACGCTGGGTTAGCTACACAAGCGAAAGCCCCGCTCGGGGGAAGCAGGGCTTTCTGATGGGGATGAGTGTCTGGGGGACTACTCATCTATAAGTCACCGCAACGCGCATTTGGTTCAAACCGATTTTCGCGCGTAGCGGATCCAAGCCCTTGCGAAGATGTTCTTGTTATGTTCTATTCAACCGTTCTCTGGAGGTTGATTCATGGACGTCGAGAAACAACGCGAAATCATCAGGCTCTGGAACCGCATGCGCCGGGTCGAAGGCCCGATCGCCGAAGAAATCCGCATCCAGATACTCGAGTATTTTGCGCAGCAGGATCGTCCGAAACGCGCGGCCTGAGGTTTGGCCGCGCGCGTCGCCACAGCGTTAGAGCGCAACGTAATTGGATGCCTCGACCTTAGGTCGCAGTTACGCTTCTTCGCGGTGCCCGTCAGAGCCGCGGTTGAACACGCCGTAATGGCTGGACTTCTGGCCGTCGCCATCTGTCGGTGCGACCGTCAGTCCGAGCCGCAACAGCTCGCGCACCGCCGCCGCGCGGGTCGGCATCCGGTGCTTGAAGCGGAAGTCGTCGAGAACGGTCATTTCTTCGGGAGAGAGCATGATTTGTAAGCGTTCGCCCCGCATGTCGGTCATGTGCCTGCCTCAACTTTAGACAAATGAGTAAGTGCCTAACTCGGAGCAGTTCACTTTGGTTCCTTCACTTGCCAAGAGAAAGTCAGTTTAGTAAAATATGCAAATAAAATCAATTAGTTAAGTGTTGATGTAAGGTGTGCTCGGGTGTAGATTCCGTGACAAGGAGTGCGGTCATGGACAAGGAAATCAAGCTTCCGAAACTTCCGAAGGACTCAAAACCTCCCAAGCGCCCGAGCTATGAGAGGGTGATCGAAAACCTGGACAAGTGGGCCACCAGCCCGGGCCTTCAGCCGCCAAAATAGGCTGCGAGCAGGGGGCCTCATCGGGACGGAAAGGCCGCCGCGCCGGATGGGCGAATGGCGGACGCAGTATCCCGGCATAGAGCGCGGGTCGGCGATTGCCGTCGCTCCGCATCAAACGCAGAAAAATGAAATTGTCGGTCGCGCGGGCCTGTCCCCCGGCGGCAGGCATGTCGCCGGCAACGCGAGGGGACCTGGCTCACTTCCGATGGGCTAGACCTTGACGTCGACCAATGGGGTTGGCTCGCCCTGGGCGTGTTGTTCGATCTGCGCTTGCTGGGCCTGCGCCTTGGCGTCGTAGACAGCCTTCAGGTCTTCGTTGATCGTATTGGGCGGCGCCTTGGCGGTTTGGTCGACAAGGAGCTGGATTCTGGCCTGCGTCACTTCAACAGGTACGGGATAAACAAGCATGAGATTATCCTCCTGACCAAAAGCTGTCAGGCGCTCGTTTACACTTTGTAAAGAGATTGGGTTAACGGCGAATTGGGTTAATTGCCGAAAGGACCGAGGGACGGTAGGCCCAAGTGAACAGGGGCAGGGAAGCCGAAATGATTTTGGTGACAGGGAGTATTCTGGCGCGTGAGGACAGCTTTGAGGAGGTGCTGGCCGCCTGCCTTGATCATGTCGAGCGCTCCCGCACAGAGCCCGGATGCATTTCGCATGACGTGCATGTCGACTGCCAGAATCCGATGCGCCTGTTTTTCTTCGAGCAATGGGCGGACGAGGATGCCCTGCGCACCCACTTCGCCGTTGAAGGTTCGAAAGCGTTCGTCAGATCGCTCAAGGGCCGGATCGTCGAAACCACTGGGACCAGGATCTATCGCGCGGAATCGATTCCGCGATAGCCGCGCTGCAAGCCGTGACGCGCAACGCGCCACGTTTCTTGTCGCCTGCGGGCCTTAGAGGATCTTTTCCAGACGTTCGGCATAGAGCCGGAATTCCTCGGCCATCTCGATGAGCTTCTTTGAGGCCTCGGGATCCCTGACGGCGCGGGCCAAACGCTTGGCTCGGATCGACTGGTCGCGGTAGTGATCTGCCTGGGTCATGTCAGCACCTTTTCGAATAGGTGCAAATCGCGCCAAAAAGGTTCGATCGCGACGATGCGAACAGCGATCGTGGCCGGAGCGCTCCGATCAGGCCGGCCTGGCGCGAGGCGGCGAGGGGCCACGATGCAGTTTGCCATCTGCGACGCGAAGTAACTCGATCTTAAGGGGCGGCCGGACCAGAGAACGCGGCCCCTGTTCGTTCTTCGAAGAACAAAAGGAGTCTTGCTCCGACATTTCGGAATCGCTGGCGCAGCGCTTGGGCTAGGCCGGGCGGTGCCGATGCGAATTCCGCTTGAAGAGAAAGCTCGATGCGGTCTTGTCCGCCGGGGTGTGGACGGGTGCGCAGCAAGCACCGGCCGCAACTCCGGAATACCCGTTTCGCGGCCTGTGATTTACCTGTGGATTTGCTGCGGACAAGTCCATGCGCACAGGTTCGGTGCGGGTGCGCGCCAACCGGCGAGGTCAACGATCCCTTTCCGCAGTTCCAATAACCCTATTCAGTTAGGTTAAGACCGGGATTGCGTTGTGCTTATCAGAGGTTGCGCTAGGGATGGCTCGAGGAAGCAGCCATGGTCCCTTCGTTTCATAACGCCGACAGGCCGACCCACCGACGCGTGATGGTGGTCGGGCTGCTGTTTTGCCTGGCCTTCGTCGGCATCAGTTTTTCACTGCGGTCGCAACCGGAAACCGGACATGTGCTGGTGAAAGCTGACAGGCTGGTCCGGACGGCGGGAGAGCCGCACAAGGCGAACTAGGATCCTCTAGCGGTCCGGCAATTTTTCGTCGCGCGGTTTGTGATATTTGGCGATTCCGATAAAGCCGGCAAACGCGATCACGTTCAGCAGAACTTCCAGCCATGGGGGCATCGTTGCATCTCTTCGGGAACAAATTCCCGGGGCCGCAATTGGTTCCTTCGCGCGGTCTGGCGCGGATATTTTGCGGGCAGGGCCGGCCAGCCGCGACACGAAAAAACCCCGCCAGCCTCCGAAGACGCTGACGGGGTCTTTCATGCTTTCACCTCTGGCAAGGTTGCTGCACTTGACTGGAGAACGCGCATCCGCCGGGTTCGTTCCGGGCGTTCCGAAAAATGTTTGGCGGAATTGGCTTGCCGGTTCCGCCTGGTGGCGGGCCTGCAAAGAAGCCCGGAGCATCGCCCCGGGCTCTTGCTGATCGGTCGTTTGCGCTAGCTCCAGAACGATGGGCGGTTAAATCCGCTCCAGGCTTTGCCGAGCGTGGCGGCGTAATATTCCTCGCGCTCGCGTTCAAATTTTTCCTGTGTGGCCTTGAAGCTCGCGACGCGTGCTGCGATTTCCTCGCGCGCACGCGCGAGCCTGTCGTCCTGTTCGTTCATTGCCCATCCTTTTTGGAGTCGTGTTTTTGAGTCGTCCCGGTTGCCATTGACGGTTGCGATTGGGGCGTGAATTGGGAAGCCGCGTTGCGGGATTGTGGTCGTCTGTTTGCAAAGCGATGGCGGTGGATAAGGCCGGCGCGCCGCTTGTTGCTTGCGCACCTTCCCGGTAGCGACAGGCAAACCGGAGGTTCCAATGGCAAAGATCGATCTGGATTCGCTGAGCATCGAAGAACTCGCCGCACTGCGCGAGCACGCCACCGACAAGCTGTTCGAGAAGGTCGCCGCACGCCGCGCCGAGCTCGAGGCGGAACTGGAAAAGCTCGCGCAGTACGGCAAGCCTGCGAAGAAAACGGAGAGCGCGCCCGTCGCCAAGGTCAAGAAGACCGAAGAGGTGCGGGAACCCAAGGAACCCGTCGCCAAAGCCGCTTGATGATGCCTGCCCGGTGGCGCGCGGCTGATGTTCGGTCGTGCGGGGCCGACCGAACAGCCGATCCGATTAGCCGCGCTATCGTCGGCGCGGCCAATTTTGTTTGACGTGTTTTCCGTTGCGGGGCAGGCTTCCTCTTGGAAATGCTTTGAAAATCGGATGCTCACGTGATCGCACCAGACCTTCGCAGCGGCGTCGAACAGCTCGGCAACATGATCGCCGAGGCATCGTCCGTCGTTCCCTTTACCGGCGCCGGCATCTCGACCGAATGCGGCATTCCCGATTTCCGCTCGCCTGGTGGATTGTGGACTCGCAATCGTCCGATTCCGTTCGACGAGTTCGTCGCCAGTTCCGACGCCCGTGACGAGGCTTGGCGGCGGCGCTTTGCGATGGAGCCGACCTTTGCCGCGGCGAAGCCCGGCCGCGGGCATCGGGCGCTGGCCTCGCTCTACAAGGCCGGCAAAATCCCCGCGATCATCACCCAGAACATCGACAATCTGCACCAGGCGTCCGGTTTCAAGGCCGACGACGTGGTCGAACTGCACGGCAACACCACCTACGCCCGCTGCATCGGCTGCGGGCAGGCCTACGATCTGCCCTGGGTCAAAGCGCGCTTTGACGAGACCGGCGGCGCGCCCGATTGCACGGTTTGCGACGAACCGGTCAAGACCGCGACCATTTCGTTTGGACAGGCAATGCCGGAAGACGCTATGCGCCGCGCCACGGAACTGGCCCAGCATTGCGACCTGTTCCTCGCCATCGGATCCTCGCTAGTGGTTTGGCCGGCCGCAGGTTTTCCGCTGATGGCCAAGAACGCCGGCGCCAGACTCGTCATCATCAACAACGAGCCGACCGAACAGGACGATGTCGCCGATCTCGTGATCCGGCACGACATCGGAGAGACGCTTGGACCGTTTGTAGGCAATTGAATTGCAATTGATTCGAGGCTTGCAAGCCTGTTCATAGTTCCCGCCTCAATTGTTTTTTTAGCTATGCGCCGCATGCGGGAGTGTTATCTTTTGATTCGAGAGATTCGCGCGGCGTTATCATGAGTGGTCATGGATGGGCGCGTGTTCCGGTCCGCTACGGCGATAGCGGGCCGCATTTGAATGTGTGAGGTCCGGGGTCATGGGGTCGGACGGATTTGAGTCCAAGAAGCTCGGGGGGCCGCCGTCAGGCGGGACAGGGCAGAACAGGCTTGGACCAGGTGAATATTCTACCGGCGCCGAGCGCGATCCGGGGATGGATGCTCTCTCTGGTCTCGGCGAAGCGGCTGCGAACCTGGTCGAAATATCCGGCGTCATCAAATGGTTTGACGCCTCTAAAGGTTACGGCTTCATCGTTCCCGACAATGGCTGGCCCGACGTGCTGCTGCACGTCACGGTGCTGCGCCGCGATGGTTATCAGACCGCGTATGAGGGTGCGCGGCTGGTGGTTGAATGCGTGCAACGCGCCAAGGGCTATCAGGCCTTCCGCATCGTCTCGATGGATGAGTCTACCGCGATCCATCCGGCGCAGATGCTGCCGCCGCGGACCCATGTCAGCGTTACGCCGACTTCAGGTCTGGAGCGCGCACAGGTCAAATGGTTCAACCGGCTGCGCGGTTTCGGCTTCCTGACCTGCGGCGAAGGGACGCCTGACATCTTCGTGCACATGGAGACGCTGCGCCGCTTCGGCATGACCGAGCTGCGGCCTGGCCAGTATGTGCTGGTGCGGTTCGGGCCCGGCTCCAAGGGCATGATGGCCGCGGAGATCCACCCCGAGACCGGGCCGTCGGCGCTGTCGTCGCACTAGCTGTCCATATCCGCTGTTCGGCCTGTCACCTGACGGAATCGTGAGCCGGACGGGGCGTGTGCGTGCGCCGGCCTCTGGCCTTTGCCGCAATCATCGGGTTAGGATTTCCCGGCAATGGCCCCCAAATCCCCTGGATCATCCTGATGTCCGGCGTGAGTGCTGTGATGAATTTGGTTTCGATGGTTGCGCGGACCGGTCGGCGCGGACGGTTGGTGACGTCGCTGATCGTCGCGCTCGGCATGTTAGGCGTGCTTTGCGCAAGCCCATCCGCGCGTGCCGCGAGCTTTCAGCCGCTCGAGATCGCCACCAAATCCGGCGTCCATGTGTTCTCGGTCGAGATGGCGACGACCGAGAAGGAGAAGGAAACCGGGCTGATGCACCGCAAGGAATTGCCCGACGGCAAAGGCATGCTGTTCGATTTCTCTCCCGAACAGCAGATCTCGATGTGGATGAAGAACACCTACATCTCGCTCGACATGATCTTCATCAGTGCCGACGGCCGCATCCTGCGGATCGCGGAAAATACCGAGCCGATGTCGACCAAGATCATCTCGTCGGGCGGGCTTGCCAAAGGCGTGCTGGAGGTGATCGCCGGCACGGCACAGAAATACGGCATCCGGCCCGGCGACCGGGTGGCCCACCCCCTGTTCAACGGCCGATAGGGCATAGAGCCGCCAGCGCGTTCCTGCACCCGTTCGGCGCGCCATGGGCGGTCCGCTCATGGCCCGGACACAAAATATCGAAAACAACCCCATGCAAAGTTAGAACGGCCCGCGGCAATGAGCCTACGCCAGGCCGCCCAGCGCCTTGCTGGCGGCGGTCCAAGCGTGTATCGACGTGTCCATTCCCAGCACCAAACGGGGTATAGCGCAGCCTGGTAGCGCGGCAGTTTTGGGTACTGCAGGTCGTTGGTTCGAATCCAGCTGCCCCGACCAAACAAGATATTGAATTGGCTTGGTAATTTCACTGGCTCCCAAGCCTGCGCGCCTGCCCGACGCTCGGACGCGCATCTCGCTGATCGAGCACCGCAATCGCGGGGGAGAGGCCGCCGTTACCGCTGCGAGGCCTGCCATGCCAGCAGGCGATGTTCGGCCATCGACATCGCCACCGACGTTACGTAGCCGGTCACGCCGAGCAGGATGACGCCGGCGAAAAGATCGGCCGAGCGGAAGGCGCGGGCCGAGAGCAGCACCCAATGGCCGAGACCGTCGAGGCCGGCGAGGATTTCGCAGACCACGGAGAGGATCAGAGCCACCGTCAGGCTAAGGCGCATGCCGGCCAAAATGTCGGGACTGGCCGACGGCAGTGCGACCTTGAAAATCACCGCCAGTCTGGACATCTGCAGTGACCGCGCCACCTCGTAGAGCCGCGGCTCGACTGCGGCAAAACCATGGATGGTCGCCAGCATGATCGGCCAGATCGCGCCGAACGCGATCACGAACAGCGCCATCGCCTGCGTCAGCCCCAGCATCGCAATCGCGACCGGGATGATCGCCGATACCGGCAACGGCCGCAAAAACTCCAGCGACGGCGCGACATAGGTCCGCATTATCCGCGACGAGCCGATGATAGCGCCGATCGCGATGCCGGCGATCGATGCGGCGAGCCAGCCATAGGCCATGTGCTCGAGCGTACCGGCGAGCTTGCTCCAGAGATCGCCGTTGGAAAATCCGCGCACCAGCGAGGCCCAGGCCCGGTCCGGGCCCGGCAGGAACACCGGGGAGACCAGCTTCAGATTGGCGATCAATTGCCACAGCGCAATGAAGGAGGCGGCGACCGCAAAGCTTGCGGCGCGCCAGAGCCAGATCGTCGCGTGGCGGTTCATGCGCTGTCTCCACTCAACGCGGCGCGGCCGAAAAGGCGGTGCTGCGCCACCACCAGCAGGATATTCAGCGCGTAACCGATGACCCCGATCCAGACCAGATAGGCCAGCATCAGGTCGGGCCGCAGCGCCTGTTGCGCCAGCATGATCCCGGCGCCCAGCCCCAGCGGATTGATCGCGATTTCGACCGTGACGGCGACGATCAGCGCGATACCGGCCGACAGCCGAAACGCCACGAAGATCCGCGGCAGGGCCGCGGGGATGATGATCTTCCAGACCCGCTGCGCAGCGGGTAGCCGCAGCGCCCGCGATACTTCCATCAGCCGCGGTTCGATACTGCGTACCGCCGCCCGGCTCAGGATCAGGATCGGCCAGACGCAGGCGAATGCTACGATCACGATTTCCATGCGATAGCCGAAACCGAGCGCGATCAGCGCGATCGGCAGCAAGGCGATCGACGGGATCGGCCGGATTGCCTCGACCGTCACCTCCATCAGTCGGTTGAGCGTGTCCGAAATCCCGAAGGCAATGCCGAGCGCCAGCCCGATGACGGTGCCGATCGCGAGGCCCGCAAAGGCCGAGAACAGCGTGTCGCGCGTTGCTGTGAGGATGGAGAAGTCGGCAAAGGCGCCGGCGAGCGCCAAAATGATCTCGCTTGGTGGCGCCAGGCTGTCGCTTTGCAGATGCGTCGCGCGCGCCCAGGCTTCGAAGGCGAGCAACACCGCCAGCGGCAATATCAGCGCCTTGCCCTTCTCCTTGGCTTGGTCCGTCGTCACTGTTCGGTCGCCTTGATGAAGTCGAACAACTGCCGCCGCAAGCGCAGGAATTCCGGGTGTTCGCGGGTCGAAAGCTGATCGCGGGGCCGCGGCAGATTGACCGCAAGCTCAATGCCGATCCGTCCGGGATGCGGCAACAGGCCGATGACGCGGTCGCCGAGATAGATGGCTTCGTCCAGATCATGCGTCACGAAGATCACGGTGGCGCCGCTTGCGGCTACCAGCGCCAGCACCTCGTCCTGCAAGCCCTGCCGCGTCATCGCATCGAGCGCGCCGAATGGTTCGTCCATCAGCAGCGTCTTTGGCTCCTGCGCGAGACAGCGCGCGATCTGCAGCCGCTGCTGCATGCCGCCGGACATTTCGGCGGGATATTTTCCGGCATGGCCGGGCAGGCCCACCGTGCGCAGCAATTCCTCGATGCGGGCAGGGCGCTCGGCAGAGGGCATCCCGCCCGCTTCGAGCGCCAACGACACATTGCCGGCCGCGGTGCGCCACGGCAGCAGCGCCTTGCCGTAGTCCTGGAAGACGATGGCGATCTCGCGCCGCGGATGCAGCATCAGCTGGCCGTCGAAATCCACCCTGCCGCTGGTCGGCTGGTAGAGTCCCGCCGCCAGACGCAGCGCGGTGGTCTTGCCGCAACCGGACGCTCCGACGACGCAGAGGAATTCGCCGGCCCGGACGCCAAGGCTCAAATTCTCGATAATGGTCTTGCCGCCGAGCTGGAGCGTAACCTCCGTGAACGCAATCTGCGGTCTCGGTTGGCCGGGAATGACTTCGAAGCGTTTTGCGGCATTTGCCATTGCGTCAGCTCTCGCTTCCATTGGGGTAGACGATATCGATCGTCGAACGCAGATGCGCCTCCAGCATCGCCTGCGCGCCGGCGATATCGCGGGATAGAACGCGGTCGGCGAGCAATTGGTGGACGCGTACGAATTTCTTGCCGCTCTCGAGGGAGCGCATCATCACGCGGCGATAGCGGTAGGCCTGGTCGTAGAGATCGGAATGCGCGGCCAGCAGCCGCCTGGAGCCGCAGCCGGTCAGTAGCGCGGTGTGGAAACCCTTGTGCAGCCGGTCGAAATCCTCGGCGCCTTCGCGGAATTCATCGCCGGTCCGCTCGATGTGCCGGCGCATCTGGTGCAGCGTGCTGACGATGCCGGCCTCCCAGGCATCGTCGCCATGGGTAATCGCCAGCTTGATCGCCTCGATCTCGACCGCGGTCCGCATCACGGTGATATCGTGCAGATCCTCGCGGCTGACGTCTGCAACGCGAAAGCCGCGCTGTCCGGTTCCGACGATCAGGCCGCGCGACATCAGCCGCGACAATCCTTCGCGCAGCGGCGTCGCGCCGATCTCATAGCGCTGGACCAGATCGATGATCCCAAGCCGCGATCCCGGCGCGAGATGCCCGGCCAGTATGTCGTGCTCGACCAGCGTGGCCGCGCGCTCGCTTAAGGTTGCGGCCTCAGTCGCGGGTTGGGTCGCATTGCGCTCGGTAGTCGACATTGCAACAGCCTCATTTCAGGACCAGTTTGGCGGTATCGAGCCTGGATTGCAGCATTTTCTGCGACGACATTACCTCGATCCACCAGCTCAACTGCTCGGGCTTGAGCACCGGCTCGGATTGGTTCGGGGGCGTCGCCTTGACCAGTTCGATCGGCTGCTTGGTGAATTTGGCAATCGACGCGGAGGCCTTTTCGCGATCGCCATTGACGATCAGCGCGGATTCAGCGATCGCATCGCGAAATTTCTTGATCGCGACGGCGTTCTTGTCGGCCCATTCGCGGGATGCCGCGTAGAAAATGATCGGCTCGGTGCGCGCGAGCTCGGCTGCATAACGCGCGCCGACCGAGCCCAATCCTGCGTTGATCATACGCGTCACGAACGGCTCGGCCGTGAGCACGGCATCGACGCCGCCTGATTTGATGATGTCGGCCATGGTCGGGAAGGTGACCTCGACGAAATTGACGCGTCTGGGATCGACACCTTTGTCCACCAGCCACTTTACGAACAGCACGTGCAGGAAGGCGTTGAGGCCTGGCGCGCCGACTTTCTTGCCGACGAAATCCTTCGGCTCCTTGATGGTAATGCCGTTGCGGACGAAGGCGGCGATGCTGTCCTGGTTCACCGGGCTCATCACGCTCGCGCCGGCGATGGCGACGAGGTCGAGGCCGCCGTCGACGGCCTGCAGGAACACGGTCGAGGTTGGACCACCGATCTGAATCGAATTGGAAAGGATCGCGGCGGGGATGTTCGAATTGATGCCGATCGGCGTCATCTCGACTTCAAGCCCGTGCTTTTTGAAGATGCCTTCGTCGACCGCAACCATGGCGGAGGCGCAATCCGACGTCGCCGTGCAACCAACCTGAATCTTGGCCTGCGCGACGGCAGCTCCCGTCAGCGCGAGGGTGACCGCAAAGGTTGCAAGGATCGTTTTCACCGCCATCTCCCGGTTTACATTTTTGGTGCTTGATTATCGATATTTTTTTTGATCATATATTTCATCCAAAAGCAAGAGGGCGCACACAATGAAACTCGCAACATTCAAATCCGGCGGTCAGGAAAAGGTCGGGATCGTGCATTCCGGCGACGGCAAATTGTTCGATCTCGCTGCGGCGGCCAGCCGGAACGGCACCGCCAATCCGGCCTTCGCTTCCATGCTTGCCCTGATCGATGCCGGCGAAGGCGCGCTCGAACAGGCATCGGCGGTGTTCGACAAGCACGGCAAGGACGAAGCCTTTTCGGTATCAGCTGCAACGGCCGAGATTCTCGCGCCGATCCCGGAGCCACGGCAGATGCGGGACGGCATGTCGTTCCCGCTGCACATTCTCCAGGCCCCGCGCGGCCAGCTCAAGCTCGCCGCACGCGCCAGGAACGACATGGCGGAACTGGCGCGGATCGAGGCCGAGCCGCTCGGTGAATTGCCGGAGGTCTATCGCAAGCAGCCGATCTACTACATCACCAACCGCTTCAGCGTCCGCGGCACCAACACCACCGTAAAGTGGCCGCGCTACAGCCAGGTGATGGACTACGAATGCGAATTCGGCATCATCACGAAAAACAAAGGTGCCAACATTTCCGCCGCAAAAGCCAAGGATCACATCTTCGGTTATACGATCTTCAACGATTTTTCTGCGCGCGACGCCCAGCGTATCGAAATGGAGGGGCGGCTCGGTCCCGCAAAAGGCAAGAGTTTCGATGGCGGCAATGTGATGGGACCGTGGATCATCACGCCGGACGAAATCGGAGACCCCTACAAGCTCAAGATGGAAGTGCGCGTCAACGGCGAGATGCGCTCGCAAGGGGTTTCCGATGGAATGCTGTTTTCATTCGAGGAGATTATCGCACATGTCACCAGGGACGAGACCCTGATGCCCGGCGAATTCATCGGCTCCGGCACGGTCGGCAATGGCTGCGGACTGGAACTCGGCTGGTATCTCGAACACGGCGACAGCGTCGAGCTTGAAGTCGAAAAGATCGGTATCCTGAAGAACCGGGTCGAACGGCAATAGGCTGCCGCGACCACGCCAGCACAACAAGAACCAAAAACATTCAGCGAGGAAACGCCAATGGCGCGCAAGTTGATCGACATCTCCGTTCCCCTGCAAAACGATGTACCGGCCGATCCGCCGGGCGGTCATCCGACCATCCAGTACATCGACCATCAGCAGGGCCTGCCGCGCATGCTGCAGTTCTTTGACGGGCTGAAGGCCGAAGACCTGCCGGACGGGCAGGGCTGGGCGGTCGAGCAGGTTCAGCTCTCGACCCACAACGGCACGCATCTGGATGCGCCCTGGCACTTCCATCCCACCATGAACCGCGGTGAGCGATCCTGGACCATCGACGAAGTGCCGCTGGAATGGTGCCTGCAGCCGGGGGTGAAGCTCGACTTCCGGCATTTTGCCGACGGATATGTGGCGACCGCCAGGGACGTGGAGAACGAGCTCAAGCGTATCGGTCACACGCTGTCGCCGCTGGAAATCGTGGTGGTCAATACCAGCGCCGGCGTCAAATACGGCCGGCAGGATTACGTCACCTCGGGCTGCGGCATGGGCTATGAGGCGACCATGTATCTTCTGGAGCGCGGCGTGCGGCTGACCGGAATCGATGGCTGGAGCTGGGATGCGCCGTTCGTCTACACCGCAAAGAAATATGCCGAGACCAAGGATGCCAGCCTGATCTGGGAAGGCCACAAGGCCGGCCGTCACATCGGCTATTGCCACATCGAGAAGTTGCACAACCTCGAGCAACTGCCATCGACCGGATTCATGGTGTCCTGTTTCCCGGTGAAAATCGAACGTGCCTCGGCGGGCTGGACGCGGGCCGTCGCTATTCTCGACGAGTAGCTCGATCGCCAGCGAGAAAGGCCGAGAGGAATTTCATGATGGAATGCCTCCAGCCTGTTGGCAGATGCGTCTGCGGGAGTGAGTCCGCTTTGTCGAGCTAAGCCCGCGCCGCGGCTCCAACCTCGTGGGGCACTGGTACTGACCACAGCGGGCGCGTGCCGCAACGCGGACACTGCGCATGTCGATTGAGCGCAGCGCGCTCATGCCAGACCTGAGGTCAAGCCAAGCCACCTGTTGCGCGGTAGAAGTTTCAAATTTGCGCCAAAGAAAAAGGCGTGCCGGTTGTCCGGCACACCTGATTGTTGATTAGACCGTGCGTAAACTTTCGCCGATCAGTCCGGTATCAGTAATACCTGCAGACGCGAACGCCGTAGGCATTCCACCAGCAGCGCGGTCCGCCGCGCACCACGGGAACGCCATAGTAGCCGTAGCCCCGGCCATAATAACCACGGCCGCGACCCCAGCCGCCGCCGCGATAGAAACCACGACCTCCGCCGCGACCCCACCCGCCGCCACGGCCTCGTCCACCGCGGGCTTCCGCCGGCGAGGTCGTTGCACCTACCAGAACGGCAGACGTGCTGGCGACGTAGACGAACAACAAGGCGAGCGCTGCAAGACAACGCGTCAGGATATTGTAGCGTTTAGCCATTCTAGAATCTCCTGGTCACTTTCTAAACCACCTGGACTTCCGCACTATCAAACTTAGACGCTCGAAAATGCTTTTGGTTCAGATGAGCTAAGATAATATCTTTACTAAGGTTCTTCAGGCAATTCGGGACTTTATTAAGACGGAAAGATAAGGTCAAGTTACACTCCGGCTTGCGACGAATTCTCGCGTTGCGCCGTTCATCTTTGTTCATCTTCGTTCATCTTTCCGTACGACAATTGTGCACTGCAGAATTACCGAAACGAAAACTCGGCAAGACAAACCAGCCGTAAAACCAGGCAAGAAAAACCAGGCAAGCCCAAGCCAACAACTTGAAGTCGACACGATCTCGCGCACGACGGTCCCCCGCCTTAAAGAGTATCCATGCCCAAACAGCACACCTATGTCCTCGGCCTGAACACCTACGACCATGACGTGAGCGCCTGCCTGTTGCGCGACGGCGCCATCGCGTTCGCGATCGCCAAGGAGCGGATCACGCGGGTCAAGCACGCGTCCGGCTTCTACAAGGAGGTGATCGATTATTGCCTCGAGGCAGAAGGCATCACGCTGGATGACGTCGATCTGATCGTTCGCAATTGCTACATCATGCCGGTAGGGGAAATGGAAGAACGGCTGGTCTATTTTGACGCGCCGGGCTTCCTTCCCGAATTTGAACGGGACGATGCGGCCAAGCACCCGTTGTATTTGTCTCACTCGGACAAGGTGGTGACGATCTCCCACCATCTGGCGCACGCTTACAGTGCGTTCGCGGTATCGCCGTTCGAGGAAGGCGTGGTGATGATCGTCGATGGCGTAGGCAGCTATCAGTCCGACGTCATGGAGTCCTATCCCTCGAGCGACACCGCAACGCCGCTCGCGCGCGAATCCGAGAGCTATTACAAGTTCAACGGATCGACGCTCGAATGCCTCAAGAAGGTTTTCATGGAGCCGGACCGCGGCTTCCTGAGCGATGAATTCTACAACATGCCGGGGATGGGCGCGCTCTACAGCCGGGCATCGACCTACATCTTCGGCGACTGGAATAAATGCGGCGAGCTGATGGGGCTTGCGCCCTATGGCCGCCACAACCAGGTCAAGAGCCTGATGGGGCTGACCGACGGCACGCTGCAGGTACCGCACTGGACCACCGATCTCAAGCAGCCCTACGTCCAGGACGGCAGCAACTGGGAAAAGAGCCCGGCAATGCGGCACTGGGAGGATCTGGCCTGGCGGGTGCAGGACGATACCGAGAACGTGCTGCTTGCCCGCGCGCGCTGGCTTCGCGAAACCACCGGGGCCAAGAACCTGACGATGGCCGGTGGTGTCGCCTTGAACTGCGTGGCCAATGGCCGGCTCGCCCGTGAAGCCGGTTTCGACAATATCTGGATCCAGCCGGCGACCGGCGATGACGGCATTGCGATCGGCTGCGCCTATTACGGCTGGCTCGAGATCCTGAAGCAGCGCCGCAACTTCGTCATGGAGCATTCCTATATCGGCAGGCCCTATAGCGATGCGGATGTCGCGGCTGCGCTGCAGCGGTTTCTGGTGCGCATCCAGATCGACGCGAGACGCAGCGACAATGTTTGCCGCGATACTGCGAAGCTGCTCGCCGATCAGCGGGTGATCGGCTGGTTTCAGGGCGGCTCGGAGTTCGGCCCGCGGGCGCTCGGCAACCGCAGTCTGCTCGGCGATCCTCGCAAGCCCGAGATGAAGGACATCCTGAACAGCCGCGTCAAGCACCGCCAGGCGTTCCGCCCGTTCGCGCCAATCGTATTGGCCGAGCGGATGAAGGACGTTTTCGAGGGCGACGCGGATTCCCCGTTCATGCTGCTCGCCAAGCCGGTTCGCCCTGAATGGCGCGACAAGATTCCGGCGATCGTGCATGTCGACGGAACGGCCCGCGTCCAGACCGTGCGCGAAGCGACCAATCCGAGGCTGTACCAGTTGCTGAAGGAGTTCGACGCGCTGACCGGCGTTCCCGTGCTGATCAACACGTCCTACAACATCAAGGGCGAGCCGATCGTGGAAACGCCCCGCGACGCGGTGGCCTGCTTCCTGACCACGGGGGTCGACCACCTGATCATGCACGACACGGTGGTATCGAAGACCGCCATGCACAAGATCGTCGGACCGCTGGTCGATACCTACTACGACGTGACGAACCTGGTGTCGGCGACCGCCCGGCCGGCCTGAGGGCCGTGAGGGATTGAAGCAGCCTTGATCAAGCCGCCTCGTTCAGGCGGCGGCTTTCGGCGCCGCCGGCTTGGGCAGCGGCTTGTCCTGCCGTTTCGACCAGGAAATGTAATAGGCGACGATGGTCATGATCGCGATGCCGGTTACGCTGACGAAGATCTGCGCGAACAGCGAGCCGGAGCTCAGCGACAGCTGGAAGTGCCCGACGAACGACAGGAACACGCCGACGCAGAACACCGCGAGCGACTGCTGACCGCAGACGATCAGCGGATCGAATATCCTCCATTCCAGCGCCGGCCAATCCTTCGGGATGAAACGGATCACCAGGATCACGATCACCACGAAATGGATGAAGCGGTAGGGCGCCAGATTGGTCTTGTCGTTCGGATTGAACATCGAATAGAGCCAGTGCGGGAACATGTTTCCGAAATCCGGAAACCTGCCGGCCATCGTCATGACCAGCCCCAACAGCATGTAGGCGATACAGAAATACAGCGTCAGCGGGTGATTGATCACCGCCGCCGACCGCCGCGCGCCGCCGAGCGCGCACCAGGAGCCGAACACGAACAGCACCTGCCAGGCGAACGGGTTGAAGTACCAGGTTCCGGCGGGATAGGCCGCCAGGTTCCAGCCGGTTTGCCGCGACACCAGCCACAGCACGATGGCGGCGACCATGGTCCAGTTGGGCTGGCGCAGCATCATCCACAGCACCGGCGGGAACAGCCCCATCAGCACGATGTAGAGCGGCAGCACGTCGAGATTGACCGGCTTGAATTTCAGGAACAGGCCCTGGCGCAACGTTTCGGTCGCGTTGTCGACCAGGCCGACGACGTTGAACTCGTTGACGAGCTCGGAATCGCCAAACCGCAGCGCGAGGTAGCTGATCGAGGCGATATAGATCACGAACAGGATGATGTGGGCGACGTAGAGCTGCCAGACGCGCTTGGTCAGCCGCGTGGCGCCGACGATGAAGCCGCGGTCGAGCATCATCCGGGCATAGACGAAGGAGGCGGTATATCCGGAAATGAAAACGAACAGGTCGGCCGCGTCGCTGAAGCCGTAGTTGCGGGTCGTGATCCAGTTCACCACGTTGTCCGGGATGTGATCCAGATAGATCGCCCAGTTCGCAACCCCGCGAAACAGGTCGAGCCGGAGGTCGCGTCCTTTTTCGGGCAGGGTGGCGTTGATTTTCATGGGAGCCGCTTCGATGTGATGCTGTCGGGACGATCGCGCCGCCGGACCAAGCCTTGAATCAGGCCTCGAACCATACGCTGGCCGCAGGGCGGACGAAGATTGTCACAGTGCAGCATAATGACTATACCGGTCCGGAAATGGTACATCCGGGGTTATGGAATCACCGATCAAATCCCTGAAAGGTGTCTCTATACTATCCCGGCCGTCTGCGCCAAACGTCTGCAAGTCTCGTGTCTTTAAGTCGCACATCTGTGAAGGTTCGACCATCCATGACCGCACGCATTTTTAAGCCCGCCAAAAACGCGATGCAATCGGGCAGGGCCAAGACCCGGGAATGGCAGCTTGATTACGAACCCGAGCAGCCCCGGGCCATCGAACCGTTGATGGGCTGGACCTCTTCCGGAGACATGAAACAGCAGCTCACGCTGCATTTCGATAGCAAGGAAGACGCGGTGGCCTATTGCGAGCGCAAGGGCATTCCCTATCAGGTGATCGAACCCAAGGACTCCCTGCACCGCCAGGTCGCCTATGCCGACAATTTCGCGTTCCGGCGCGGCGAGCCTTGGACCCACTAAGCTCTGAACCCACTAAGTTCTGAACCCACCGAGTCCTGAACCCATTGAAGCGCCAGGGATCGGTTCAGGGACTATTTGCTGGGTTCGGATCCCCCGGGATTGGCAAGGGCGCATCCTTCGCGACGCCAAGGACCGGCAGGCTTCTGATGGTCCGGACCTCGGGCATGGCGGCGAACTGCCGAAGCTGCTGATGCATCCCCTCGACGTCGGGCGCGACGCATTTGAGTAAAAAGTCCGCTTCTCCCGAGATGCGCCAGCTTTGCAGAACCAGCGGCAGGGCCGCAATCGAGGCCTCGAACGCTTCCAGCGTCGCCTTGGCCTGGCTCGCCAGCTGGATCGATACGAACGACACGACCTCGTAGCCGAGCACCTTCTCGTCGATCGTGGCGCGGATCGCCTTGATCACGCCGCGGCTGCGCAGGGACCGCACCCGCCGCAGGCAAGGCGGCAGGGACAGGCCGACACGACTGGCCAGTTCGTTGATCCGGATGCGTCCATCCCTCTGAAGCTCGGACAATATCTTCAGGTCGATGTCGTCGAGCTTGTGATTGGCTGTCATGGCTGCTCGTCCGCGCTCAAGAGTCCGCCGCTGCTAGACAGCTGCAACACGCCGTGGCTTGCGGATGCTGCGGGCAGGGGCGTTCGCGGCCTGCGGCGACACGCCCGACAGCACCAGTTTCTCATGGGCGGCGATGATCGCGTCCCTGGTCAGGCGTCCGCCCGGCCGGTACCAGGTACAAAGGCCGGTCAGCAGCGCCAGGATCGCAAACGTCGCCACCTTGACGTCAACGACTTCGAAGGCGCCTTCGGAAACGCCCTCCGAGAGGATACGCGCCAGCCGCGCCTCATAAGCGCTGCGCAGCGCCACGATCGCCTCATAGTTCTTCGGCTCAAGGCTGCGCAGCTCGGAATTGGCGATGAAGACCTCGCGCTTGCGGCTCATGTGGTAGGTGACGTGGAATGCGACGAAGGTGCGGAGCTTTTCCTCCGGACTTTGCTTTCCTTCCAGCGCGAGATCGAGCTGACGAATGAGCTCGTTGACGTGGTCCTGCACCAGCTCGAACAGCAGTTCCTGCTTGGTGCTGATATGATTGTACAGCGACCCCACCTGGATCCCGACCTCGGCGGCGAGGTCGCGCAGGCTCATCGCGGAATAGCCCTGTTCGAAGATCAGGCGCAGCCCGGCCTTGCGGATCGCTTCCAGCGTCTTCGGGCCATAAGAGCCGATCGTGCGTGCCATTTTGGTCCCCGGGCGGTCGAATAAGTCGCCTGTAAAGATACAAACGACCGTATGTTTATTGCATGAGATGTGAGGAATTTCAACGGCATAACGTGCCATTTTGGCGGAAAATCGAAAACGATGACCATCCTCTTGCAGCTCCATTAAAAAAACGTATGATCGTTTTTAATTCGGAGGAGACGTGATCGTGCAAACGGGCCGACAATCCCGGCTGCCGGGACACTTCGCCGCAAAGATGGTACAGCCTGTCGCGCCGTTTCGCGAGAGGTCTTGTCCCGTCAGTCCTAGAGGCTACGCACCACCGCCCGTCACTCAAAGAAACGATAGGCCATGTCGCTTCATTCAACGATCGATCCCACGTCCGCCGATTTTGCCCGCAACGCCGAAGTGATGCGCGGCCTCGTCGCCGACCTCAGAGAAAAACTCAAGGTGGTTGCCGGCGGCGGCGGCAAAACCTCGCGCGCGCGGCATACCTCGCGCGGCAAAATGCTGGCGCGCCAGCGTGTCGACCTGCTGGTCGATCCCGGGACCGCGTTCCTCGAATTGTCGCCGCTGGCCGCCCACGGCCTCTATGGCGGCGACGTCCATTCCGCCAGCGTCATTACCGGGGTAGGGCGCATCTCGGGCCGCGAATGCGTCATCGTCGCTAACGACGCCACCATCAAGGGCGGCACCTATTATCCGATGACGGTGAAGAAGCATCTGCGCGCGCAGGACATCGCGCGGCAGAACAATCTGCCCTGCGTCTACATGGTCGATTCCGGCGGCGCGTTCCTGCCGCTGCAGGACGAGATATTTCCCGACGAGCGGCATTTCGGCCGCATCTTCTACAACCAGGCGCAGATGTCGGCGCAAGGGATTCCGCAGATCGCCATCGTGATGGGCTCCTGCACGGCCGGCGGCGCCTATGTGCCCGCGATGTCGGACGAGAGCATCATCGTGCGCAACCAGGGCACGATCTTTCTCGGCGGACCGCCGCTGGTAAAGGCCGCGACCGGCGAGGTGGTCACGGCCGAAGAGCTCGGCGGCGCCGACGTGCATTCGCGGCAATCCGGCGTCACCGACCATTACGCGCAGAACGACGCCCATGCGATCGGGATCGCGCGGCGCATCGTCGCCACGCTGAAGCCGCCGACGCGCGCCACGCTCAACATGCGCGAACCGCGCGAGCCGCTGTTTCCGGCGGAGGAAATCTACGGCGTGGTTTCCGCCGACGGCCGCAAGCCGTTCGACGTTCATGACATCATCGCGCGGATCGTCGATGGTTCCGAGTTCGATGAGTTCAAGAAGCTTTACGGTACGACCCTGATCTGCGGCTTTGCCCATATCTGGGGCTATCCGGTTGGCATCATCGCCAATAACGGCATCCTGTTCAGCGAGAGCTCGCTGAAGGGCGCGCACTTCATCGAATTGTGCTGCCAGCGTAATATCCCGCTGGTGTTCCTGCAGAACATCACCGGCTTCATGGTCGGCAAGAAATACGAAGCCGGCGGCATCGCGCGCGACGGCGCCAAGCTGGTGACGGCGGTGGCGACCGCCGGGGTGCCGAAATTCACTGTCGTGATCGGCGGCTCCTATGGCGCCGGCAATTACGGCATGTCGGGGCGGGCCTACAGCCCGCGCTTCCTCTGGATGTGGCCGAACGCCCGCATTTCGGTGATGGGCGGCGAGCAGGCGTCGATGGTTCTGGCCCAGGTGCGGCGCGACGGTATCGAGGCCAAAGGCGACACCTGGTCGGCCGAAGAGGACGAGAAGTTTCGTGCGCCGATCCGCGCCCAGTATGAGAGCCAGGGCAGTCCGTATTATGCCACCGCGCGGCTGTGGGACGATGGGGTTATCGATCCCGCCGACACGCGGCTGGTGCTCGGCCTTGGATTGTCCGCGGCTGCCAACGCGCCGATCGAACCGACGAAATTCGGCCTGTTCAGGATGTGATGCAGGAACTCATGATGGACCGCTCGAAACTATACCGGCGTTTTCGCACGCTGTTGATCGCCAACCGCGGCGAGATCGCCTGCCGCGTGATCCGCTCCGCCCGCGCCATGGGGCTGCGCACCGTGGCCGTCTATTCCGAGGCCGACCGCGACGCCATGCATGTCGCCATGGCCGATGAGGCCGTGCTGCTCGGGCCGGCGCGGGCCCGTGACAGCTACCTCAACGTCGAGCGGGTCATTGAGGCCGCGCGCCAGACCGGCGCCGAAGCGGTGCACCCCGGCTACGGGTTCCTGTCCGAAAATGCCGAGTTCGCGCAAGCCTGCCTCGACGCCGGCCTGGTGTTCGTCGGTCCGACCGCCGCGATGATGACGGCGATGGGCTCCAAATCCGGCTCAAAGGCCTTGATGGAAAAGGCCGGCGTGCCGCTGGTGCCCGGCTATCACGGCGAAGCCCAGGATGAGGCTGTTCTGGCAAATGCCGCCGACAAGATCGGCTTCCCGGTGCTGGTCAAGGCCTCCGCCGGTGGCGGCGGGCGCGGCATGCGCGTGGTCAATTCGGCCGGTGAATTGGCGGCGGCCATCGTCAGTGCCAAGCGCGAAGCAAAAGCGGCGTTCGGCGACGATCGCATGCTGATCGAAAAATTTGTCCTCAATCCTCGCCACATCGAGGTGCAGATCATCGGCGACAGCCACGGCAATCTGCTGTCGCTGTTCGAGCGTGAATGCACACTGCAGCGGCGGCATCAGAAAGTGATCGAGGAAGCGCCGTCGCCGACGCTGGACGCCACCCAGCGCGAGGCGGTCTGCGCCGCGGCGCGCAAGGCGGCTGCGGCGGTCAATTATGTCGGCGCCGGCACCATCGAATTCGTCTCTGACGGCAAGGAGGTGTTCTTCATCGAGATGAACACGCGCCTGCAGGTCGAGCATCCCGTGACCGAACTGATCACCGGCGTTGACCTTGTGGAATGGCAGTTGCGGGTGGCGTTCGGCGAGAAGCTGCCGCTGGCGCAAAATGAGATCAAACTGAACGGCCATGCCATCGAGGCGCGGGTCTATGCGGAAAATCCGCAGAAGAATTTTATGCCCTCGGTCGGCCGGATCAAGACCTGGCGCACGCCCGACGCTGTCGATGGCCTCCGCATCGATGCCGGCTATCGCAGCGGCGATGCGGTGTCGCCCTATTACGACGCGATGCTCGCGAAAGTGATCGCGTGGGCGCCGACGCGGCAGGCCGCGATTGAGAGGCTCAACCGCGGACTGGAAGAGACCGACGTCCGCGGCATCGTGACCAACATCCCGTTCCTGTCGGCGCTGGTGACGCACCCGCAGGTTCGGGCGAATACCATCGACACCAGTTTTATTGAACGCGAATTGAAGGGCCTGACGGACCCGAAACACGCGTGCGGCAATCTTGAACTCTGTGCAGCGGTCGCCGCTATCGTCGTCGAAGAGCGCAAGGTCGCAGCCAAGGAGGGCCATTCGCCGTGGCAGGCCTTTGGCTGGCAGCCGGTCGGCCAGCGGCAGCGGGTGTTCGCGCTTCGCCAGGGCCAGGGCGCCGAGCAGAAGGTCACCCTGGACTATGGCAACGGAGCGTCGACGCTGTCGATCGGCGATCGCCATTTCGTTTTCACGACGTCGCTTGCCGATGATGGTGGTTTTGATCTGACGCTCGACGGGATGAAATCCCATGTCGTCGCGGTCATCGAGGGTCACGAACTGTATCTTCGCACCCGCAACGGCCGTTTCGACCTGCATTGGGTCGATCCGTTCGGCGGTGAGACCGAGGAGCATGTCGGCGAGGACAAGATCGTGGCGCCGTTGCCGGGCACCGTGGTGGCTCTGCTGGCCGAGGAGGGCGCGACGCTGGAGAAGGGGGCTGCGATCCTGACGCTGGAAGTCATGAAGATGGAGCAGACCCTGCGCGCGCCGTTTGCCGGCGTATTGAAGAAGATCAAATGCAAGGTCGGCGATATCGTCGGCGAGGGCGTCGAACTGGCCGAAGTCGAACCGGTTGCGTCATGAGCAATTCGGTCCGCATCATCGAGATGGGGCCGCGCGACGGCCTGCAGAACGAGAAGGCGCCGGTCAGCGTCGAGGCGCGCATCGCCTTTGTCGAGGCGCTGGTAGCTGCCGGGCTCTCGACCGTCGAGGTTGGCGCCTTCGTCTCGCCGAAAGCGATCCCGCAAATGGCGGGTTCAGATCAGGTGCTGCGCGGTGTCAGCCATGTCAAGGACACCGAATTCCACGTCCTGGTCCCGAACGAGAAGGGCTATGACGCCGCGCGTGCCGCAGGAGCTGAGGTCGTCTCCGTATTTGCTGCCGCATCTGAAGGCTTTTCACGCGCCAACATCAACTGCTCGGTCGCGGAGTCGATCGAGCGCTTCAAGCCGGTGCTGACGCGAGCCAAGGCGGATGGCGTGAAGGTGCGCGGCTATATTTCCTGCGTGCTCGGCTGTCCGTTCGACGGCGAGATCAAGCCGAAGGCGGTCGCCGATCTCGCCAGGACATTGTGGGATCTCGGCTGCTACGAGATATCGCTTGGCGACACCATTGGGGTCGGCACGCCCCTCAAGGCCAAGCAGATGTTGCGTGCGGTCGCCGCGGAAGTGGCGACGGACAAGCTCGCGATGCATTTCCACGACACCTACGGCCAGGCGCTGGCCAATCTCTACGCCGGCATGGAGGAGGGCGTTCGCGTGATCGATTCCGCCGCCGGCGGTCTCGGTGGCTGCCCCTACGCCCCCGGCGCGACCGGTAATGTCGCGACCGAGGACGTAGTCTATTTGCTCGAGGGCATGGGGATCAGGACCGGCGTCGACATGACAAAGCTGCTCGCGGCGACCAATGAGGTCAGCCGCTTGATCGGCAGGCCTCCAGTTAGCCGCGTCGCGTCGGCATTGAACGCAAAGACGCGCGCCGCGAAATAGACCGCCTAGGCGGCCTTCAAGCCGACATTCGGCAGCATCGGCCGGTTCTTCAGCGCCTTCGCCATGATGGCTTCGACCTCCACCTTTTCGTGCGGCAGCAGGGCCAGCCGCGGCGGACGGGTCAGCGCGGTGCCGCGGCCAATGATGTGCTCGCAAAGTTTGATGCACTGAACGAGGTCCGGACGGGCATCGAGATGCAGCAGCGGCATGAACCATTCGTAGAGCGGCATCGCTTCGGCGTAGCGTCCGGCCTTGGCGAGGCGGAACAAGGTTTCCCCTTCGCGCGGGAAGGCATTCGACATTCCGGATACCCAGCCGACCGCGCCCATGGCCACGCTCTCGACGATGACGTCGTCGAGCCCGGCAAACAGCACGAAGCGATCGCCGACCATGTTGCGAGTGTCGATGAAACGCCTGGTGTCGCCGGAAGAATCCTTGAAGCACACCACCGTCTCGACGTCGGCGAGCGTGGCGAGAATATCCGGCGTCACGTCGTTCTTGTAGATCGGCGGGTTGTTGTAGAGCATGACGGGCAGATCGGTCGCCGTTGCGACCGACCTGAAGTGCGCGGCGGTCTCGTGCGGCTTGGACGAATAGACCAGCGCCGGCATCACCATGATGCCGTCGATGCCGACCCGCGCGGCTTCCCTGGCGGTTTCCACCGCAAAGGCCGTCGTGAACTCGGCGATGCCGCACAACACAGGAACTCGACCGGCCGCGACCGACTTTGCCGTCTCCATGATGGCGATTTTTTCCTTGCGCTCGAGCGAGGTGTTCTCGCCGACCGAGCCGCAGATGATCAGTCCGGAGACGCCGTCGCGGATCAGGCCGTCCATCACCTTCGCCGTTGCGTTGATGTCGAGCGACAGGTCGTCATGGAATTGCGTGGTAACGGCCGGGAAGACGCCTTCCCAGGAAATGCGTGGGCTCATTGTTTCGCTCCGATTGGATTTTTCCGGCGGATTCGCTGAATCCGCCGAGATTTGACTGGAAGAACGATGGTAAGGGTCAGAGCGTCGCGCCTACCTTGCGCAGCTCGGCGAGAACCGGCGCCTTGGGCAGCCAGATCTTGTCGAACTCGGCAATGACAGCCTCGGTATCCGCCGTCGCGACCTGCCGGATCGGGATCGGCGCGTTGCGGAAGTTCTCGATCAGCTTGGGCTCGTTGCCGGCGAGTTCGTCGATCTGGGCATCGAGCGTCGATTTGACGGTCTTGGCGATCAGCTCCTTGTCGGCTGCCGGCAGCGACTGCCACACGCGGCCGGAGACGACGGCTGCCATCGGCATGAAGACGGCGTTCATCTGCAGGATGACCTTGGCGACCTTGTCGAAGCGCTGGTTCCAGGAGAATTCGAGGTCGGCCTCGAGGCCATCGACCTGGCCGTTCGACATGGCGTCGAACACCTGCGGCGTCGGGATCGGTGTCGGCGCAGCACCCAGCGAAGAATAGAAGTCGCGATAGACCGGCGTCGGATTGATGCGCAGCTTCATGCCTTTGATATCGGCCAGACCAGTCAGGTCCTTGGCCGAGAAGATCGCGCGCATGCCGGTGATGCCCCAGCCCAAACCGATGGTTCCGGTTTCCTGCGGCAGCACGTCGAACAGTTTGACCGCCGCGGGATGGCGGACGAACTTGGCCACCGATGGCGTCGAACGCACGATGTAGGGCGCATTGATCGCGGCGATGTGCGGCACGCGCGAACCGAGTTCGGCGGCCTGGATGAAGCCCATGTCGAGTGCGCCGGATTGCAGCTGCTGCATCATGGCCGGCTCGTTGCCGAGCTGCCCGGAGTGAAACACGGTCATGGTCAGGCGGCCGCTGGTGGCAGCCTTCAGGTCCTCGCCGAGCTTGAGCGCGGCCTTGTTCCAGGAATGCCCGTTGGGGGTGATGAGGCCGAGGCGAAACTCCTTGGCCTGGGCCAGCGCGAGCGAAGGCGCGAACAACGGCACGGCCGCGCCGGCGGCAAGAAATCGACGACGTGAAATGGACATGGCAAGGCTCCTTTGATTTGGGCTTTTCACTTGATGAGGACGAGGGACAGGAAGGGATAGAGCGAGAGCAGCACCAGCAGGACGCAGGAGATCCCGAAAAAGGGCAGCGTCACGATGAACATCTTGCCCGGCTTGGCGCCGGTGACGGCGGCGGCGACGAAGAAGCACAGGCCCACCGGCGGCGACAGCAGGCCGAGCACCAGATTGATCACCACCACCACGCCGAAATGCCGGGGATCGATGTGATAGATCTCGGTGGCGACCGGCAGCAGGATCGGCACCGTCATGATCAGGCCGGGAATTCCGTCGATCACCGTGCCGATCACCAGCAGGATGGCGTTGCAAAGCAGCATGAAGCTGATCGGATCCTTGGCAACCGACTGGATCCACGCCGCGGTTTCCTGCGGCACCTTCCCGAAGATCAGCACCCAGGAGAACACGGCCGCGGCCGCCACCAGAAACAGCACGATGGCCGAATAGATGCCGGAGCGCAGCATCATCTGCGGCAACTGCGAGAATTCGAATTCCCTGGTCCAGTATTTTCCGATCAGGGCCGCCGCGACTGCGCCGACGGCCGCCGACTCCGTCGCATTGGCGAGGCCCCCAAGGATCGAGCCGACGATGACGATCGGAATCAGCAGTGTCGGACAGGTGCGCAGGATCGTCGCCACGCGCTGCCGCGGCGTCTGATATTCGGCGCGCGGGTAGTTGTAGACGTAACCCATCAGCGCAATGACGAGGCAGAACATCACCGTGAGGATCACGCCGGGCACGATGCCGGCGATCAGCATGTCGCTGACCGAGACCTGCGCCAGCACGCTGTAGACCACGAACATCACGGATGGCGGAATGATCGGCCCGAGCATGCCGCCATAGGCGGTCAGGCCCGCCGCAAAGGTCCTGTCGTAGCCCTTCTTCTCCATTTCCGGGACCATGATCTGCGCCATGATCGCGACCTGCGCGGTCGCCGAACCGAGGATGGAGGAGATGAACATGTTGGCGAGGATGTTGACGTAGGCCAGCCCGCCCTTCAGCGAGCCGACAAACGCCATCGCCATGTCGACGATGCGCCGGGTAATGCCGCCGCCATTCATGATTTCGCCGATCAGGATGAACAGCGGTATCGCGATCAGTCCGTAACTGTCGACGCCGCCGAACAATTGCAGCGGATAGGATTGAAACAGCACCGGATTGCCCGACGCGATGATGTAGACGAAGCCGGCGAGACAGAGACATAGACCGATCGGCACGCCGACCAGCATGATCACCATGAAGGCGGCCGACGTGATCATCAGTTGACCCCGTCGAGCTCGGAGAGCTGGAAGCCCTTCAAGGCCGTTCGTGGCACGAGTTCGAGGTCCTCGAGCAAATTGGCGATGCCGTGGATCGTGATCGACACGGCAAAGATCGGCAGCGTCAGATAAACCACCCAGGTCGGCCAATTCAGCGTCTGGGTGCGCTCGGTGTAGAGGAAGTTGAAGGTCTCGCCGGCAAATTTGCGGGCGTCGAAGCCGGCGCGGGCGAGGCCAACCGGGTCCATCCAGAGCCAGCAGGTGGCGATCAGCGACACGCCGAACACCACGACCATGCCGGTTGCGATCACCTTGGCAAGCTTCTGAGTTCGCGCCGAAAGCCGTTCGGTCAGCATGGTGACGGCAAAATCGAGTCTCAGCCGGGTCATCGCGGAGGCGCCGATAAATGTCAGCCAGACCACGCAATAGACGGCCGATTCATCGATCCAGTAGATCGGAAAATGCGAATAGCGGGTGACGACGTTCACCAGGATCAGGGCCGTCAGCAGATACATCAAGCCCATCAGGGCAAGGCGCTCGCATGCGAGCAGGGCGCCGGAGGCCCTGACCGCGACGCTGCGGGCGCTGAACGCCGGCGCATCGGAAGCCGCTTGTTCGGTCATGGGGAGCCCCGCAGCCCGCGAAATTTGCCGTGCATTCGCAAAATGTATAATTTATACAATCTTGCTGTCAATGGAGATTGCAGGGCGAATCGTGGGCCTTCCACCGGCTTTGTGCTGGGGCGAACCACTTCAACGTGCGAAACAAGACCGCCTCGACTGGAGGGCCGGCGATGAAGACGGAAGATCAAATGAAAGTCCCGCTCAAGCACCGGACCTTGTCGGCTGCGATCGTCGACCAGCTCAGGCAATCGATTCTCGACGGGACCTATCCGGCGGGATCCCAACTGCGGCAGGACGCGCTGGGCGACGCCTATGGCGTAAGCCGCATTCCGGTTCGTGAAGCGCTGTTTCAGCTCGAAGCCGAAGGCCTGGTACGGATCGTCCCGCAAAAGGGGGCGATCGTTTCGGAACTGTCGCTCGACGAAATCAACGACGTGTTTGATCTGCGCCGGATCCTGGAGCCGCGGCTGCTGGCGCAATCCGCACCTTGCTTTGCCGCCAAGGACCTCGACGGGTTGGACGATATCCAGAAGCGCTTCGAGAAGGCGATCAAGGCACGCAACGTCAGCGAATGGGGGCAGCTCAATGCCGAGTTTCACATGGCGCTCTACGCGCAGGCACGCCAGCCGCGGACCAAGGCGATCGTCATCGCGCTGCTGCAAACCAGCGACCGCTACACACGCCTGCAACTATCCAACACCAAGGCGATGGGCATCGCTGAAAAGGAGCACGCCCATCTGATCGCGCTGTGCCGGGCGCAGCAAATCGACGAGGCATGCCGGTTTCTGGAGCAGCATATCGAATCCGTGAGAGCGGATCTGTTGCACGTCGTCGGCGGCGGCTCGATCGCAGTTCGTTCCAAGCGGGGAACGCGGGCAGGCGAATAGTGCGAACGCATCAGGCTGCGACGTCGCTTGCGAGCTTCAGCAGATTGGCCGACGTCGCCGTCGCGGCACTGTAGTCCTTCCACGCGGTATCGCGCGCGATGTCGCGCCACATGGCGACGGTTGCCGCATCGAGCGCGGTGACTTTGGCGCCGGCCTTCTCATACACCTTGGCGACTTCGATGTCGTCGTCCTGCGCACCCGTCTTGCCGAAGGCTTCGAGGTCAGCGCCGACCGCGCGAATGATGTCCTGCTGGTTCTTCGGCAGCTTGTCGAAGCGCGCTTTCGACATCAACAACGGCTCCAGCATGAACCAGTAGGAGGCGCCCGCGCCCGAGGTCAGCGATTGTGCGACCTCCTCCAGACGGAACGAGATCAGGCTGGTGGACGAAGTAATTCCGGCATCGCAGGCGCCGCTCTGCATCGCCGCATAGAGTTCGTTGGACGGTACCGAAAGCACCGCTGCGCCCGCGGTCAGCAGCACCATGTCCATCTCGCGCGAACCGCCGCGAACCTTGAGGCCCTTGGCGTCTTCCGGAGCGACGATCGGCCTGGAACGGCTGGCGACGCCACCGGCCTGCCAGACCCAGCTCAGCAAGATGATGCCCTTGTCGGCCAGGAAGTCGGTCAGCGCCTTGCCGACGGCGTGCGTTTTCCAGCGCAAGCCCTGATCGTAGGTCGAAACCAGTCCAGGCATCAGGCCGATATTGGTTTCCGGCAATTCGCCGCCGGCATAGGGAAGGGGATAGAGGCTCAGATCAAGATCACCTTTACGCATCGCCGAGAATTGCGCGTTGGGCTTGATCAGTGATGAGTTCGGATAAACCTCGGCCGCGATCTCGCCGCCGCTGCGCCTGGCGACTTCCTGCGCGAACGTACGGCACAGGCGGTCGCGGAAATCACCCTTGTCGATGCTGCCGCCCGGAAATTGATGCGAAATCTTCAGCCTCGTTGTGGCGTGTGCGGTACCCGTGCCGAAGCGAAGGATGGCAGGCGCGGCGAGCGCGGATCCGAGAACATGGCGGCGTGTGAGCATGGTTCTCCCCTGAATTCCATCCTTGATCGACGTGACCAAGCCGGCCTTGAGCGCAGCTTAACCGGCTGCCGTGCGTTGATTTCCTGTTCTGATCGTTCGAGCCAGCCTGTCGCTCAAGGCAGCAGTGGCTGATTCCAGAGCCAGACTTCAAGGTCTGCCGCAGTGCACACGAGGATGGGGAGGGTTTTGTGGGCTCGTCAACCATGCGTTCGCCTCCGTTTCTCGGGACGCGTGCGCTGGCCTGCTTCAATTATCCGCTATGGCGGTAACGCCTCTCCTGCCGCCGTCCAGGACAATAAGCGCAAGGACGGACCCTCGAAGAACGACTCGCTGCTCAACACGCCGAGGAGTGCCACTAAGAAGGACAGGACATGATGAAGGCAGATGCCATCAAGCGACGGCCGGATGGCGAAAGACGGCATGAATAATAGCCAAGCCGTCGTTTGTTTTTTCAATCGGGCTCGCCCGCGCGGAGTCTTGCGATTTCCGGCGCGGATGCCCTCGCCCGAACGAGCGCGTTACCGCTTCTTGCCTTTGGCGCCCTTGCGGGCCGCGTAGCGCGCATCGCGCTTGGCCTTCGCTTCGGCCTCGAGGGCTGCCTGTCTGGCGGCCTCTTCTTCCTTTTCGCGGGCGAGCTGGGCGGCAGCCGCGGCCGCAGCTGCTTCCTCGAGCGCCCTGGCTTCGGCCTTGGCGGCTTCGCGGGCTTCCTTGGCCTTGGCGCGGGCGGCCGCCTGCGCTTCGCGCTCGGCCTGACGCTGCTTCACCTCCGGATCGTCAGGGCCGGGCTGGGCCTTGAACTTGTTCAGGATGTTCTGTCTCGCTTGCTGGGCGGCCTTCTGGCGGTCGGCGAAGCTGGGTTCCTTGAATCCACTCATAAAAGGGGCCTTGTCGTTTTCTTGATTGGTTGTGAAACGCAGGGGATTGGCGGTTTGCGCTTCAGTAGGTGAACCGGCGACAAAATGCCAGCGCCGAAGGGGGCAAACAGGGAGATTTCCGTGAACGGCCCGGTTGGTCGACCGATGCCAGTGAGCGCGCTGGCCGCCCTGGCCGGAGCGCCGATGGCGTGTGCCTCGACACAGGCGGCAGCAGCGCCGGCTAAAACCGGTTCCGAGCCGAGCCAGGCAGTGGCTGTTCTAATCGTCCCTGAATTGGTCGCGGCGGCCGCCCGGACCGAGAATTTTCGCAACCGTAACGGCCGTCATCGCCACGCGATCGGAAGTCCGCTGGGCTTCCAGCCTGTCGCGAGCTCTCTCCTTGATCATGAGATCGATGAGTTCGAGCCGCTTGGCATCGTCGGTCGCTTCAGCCAGTAGTTTTCGATAGCGATCGTAGTCGTAGCCCACTTCCTGCTCGCTCATGGCACGCTCCGCACACGCGCTTTCCCCAAACCAACAATGTTGATCAACCGCTCGGCGCGCGCAACGGATTTGCGGGACTTATACCCTTGCCGCGCATCTTGGCGTGCGAGTGTTGCAGAATTGATCCGGCAGATAGCGCACAGGTTGTGGCGCGGTCGGATGTCAGGAGAGGAGCCCGATACGATCGGTAACGCCGTCCCGGCTGGGGCCGGAACCTGCCGGGTGCAATCGGTCGCACCCGAAAGCTGAAAATCTGTGAGTTCGCTCACATTAGGACGGCCGGCGCGAGCCTATGTTGCGGCAGGTCCTGAAAGGAGTGACCGCCATGATCCCGAATTGGTGCACCCTTAAGAATGTCGTTCTTGCCGCAGCGATCGTTTTGTTCGCCTGCGTCGCGGGCGGTGTCGCGATCGGAATGGCGTATCCGGAGCCGGTGTCCAGCGCCGCGCTCGGGCCGGATTGGCAGTGCAGCCGGATGGCGTTTGTCTGGACCACCTGCAGGAGGCTGACGCACGCCAAATCTGCATCGGTTCGTGTAACGAGGGAACCGGCCTGCACGCGAATCCGGACGTAGGCGCGAACCTACGCTGAGCTACTACGAAGCCGGTCTAGATGATGGTCGTGAGCACAAACGCGTGCCACGCGCTCCAGTCGATTCCATCGAAACTGCGTGCATACATGGTCTCCGTGCCGGTGCCAGCGCCACCACGAAGCCAGACATCGTCGAGATCGGCGGCGCTAACGTCGATTGCGATACCGGCGGCCCAGTGGGAATTCGCAGGCGTCCAGAAGTAGCCGCTGCTGGCGCCTGAGCCACCATCCCAGAACTGGTAGGCGGGCCGCGCCAAGCGAGCCGAGCGCTTCAGCGATCGCCGGCTCGCGCGCGCGACGATCGGTACCAGATCGACATGATGTCCGAATCCGACGCTGACTTCGCGTTCGAGCATTGGCATCGCAGGGAGCCTCGTATGCGAGCGATGACGCAAATGCTGGTGGCGCGTCACCGTGCGGAGATTGGGCGCGTAGCGGCCGCGCTGCTGGTCCATGAGACGCTGGGCGCTGATGCTATCGACGCGATGATTATTGCGTAGCCCTGCCGGATCACGCCGGCGGGCTGCGAAGAAACCGAGAACCGGGCAAGCGTCCGCGGAAAATCTGAGAGCCGGCTAACTGAGCTTGTCCCGTCGGACGCCCCGCCGGTTCACGCCGGCGGGTTTGGTGCGGTCCTAATTCGAACACTTGCAAGCCGAATTTAGGACGCTTTAAGTTCCACCCATGATCCGCGAGCGTTCCCGTTTAGAGCGCGCGGGTATCTCCAAAGGGGTAGGTATGTTCCGGTATGTTCGCGGCTTCGCGGACTTCCTCAGCGTACTGCTCCCTAATGCGGTGCAGTATCTCGGCCATCGATGGTTGGTCTTTGGGAGGTTGGCTCATCCGGTGGATCATACCCCAAGTCGGTAAACCGATCCCAACGTCACACTGAAATGGCAGTGTAGACAAATAAAAACCCCGTCCGGGGGGCTAGCGCGGACGGGGTCATTCCAAAGCGCTCCCGGCGGCGTTTTGATGAGCGCCACCGTAAAGCCTAACAGCGGAGTTTATTGCCGGGAAGTAGATTCGGGAAAACTTGGTATTAGTACCGAGCGAGACCGAAGCGTGCATGCCAATGATCAGGCAGCTGGTTTTCTTATCGTCGCGCTTTGCTTGTAGGCTCGTTGCGCTCTAAACCAAGCAATGCGCTTCGGGCTTTTTTCCAGCGACGCTCAGCCTCCTTCAAAAGGGGCTTGTCCAGGGGATCGACATGGATGAAACGACGCCGTTCAGTCTGGGCGCGGAGCGCTTCCCTCGCGATAACATCAGCGACGTTAACAGACTTTCGGGTGGTCATGATGTTTTGATGCAACCTGGCTGCCAGAGTTCTGCCCATTAAGGGGCATACAAGCCATGCCGCGCAAATCACAACCCGGTCAGTAGCTAACCACCTGGGGCGTGGCCGCGCAGGTTGGTTTCGTCCATGTGCGGTGATCTCGCTCACACTAGCACCTGTGACCTGTCACCTAGGGAACAGGGGCACGACCGACACTCCTGCGACTACTCGGCTTGAGAAGGGAATGGTCTCTTCTCAGGAAACAGGAGATTTCAATGAGTGAGCTAAACGACGTCAGCTTGTCAGCACTCGAACTCGACGTGGTCTCGGGTGGCTTGAAGTTGCAGCTCGGTGGACTTGGTATCGACATTGGCGAGAACGGTGTCGCATTAGGCATCTACATAAACGGCGTTGGCGGTGTCGCGATCGGGAGGTATGCCTGTGGGGTGCTGAAGGGCGTGGGCGGCGGTTGCATCTGATCCGCGTGGGCGAGCGCATCAGATCGAACTCCATCCAACGCTACCCCGGTGCGCTACTGGATGTTTTTGAAAAAGGCCCGCCGGGTCACGCCGGCGGGTTTATCGTATGTGAGCCGCCTCACGGTTAGACCGCTCTCCGTTCGCCATACTCGCTCGACATCAACGGTGCACAGCGCCACAACACGGAGCGGGACAATGAAGACCGAGCAGGGTCAATTGAGCGACAAAATCTCCGACAAAGAACTCGAAAACGTCACCGGAGGGCGCAAGGCCGGCGAAGGACAGAAGGACTTCCTCGTTGTGAAGATGAAAGAGGCCTTTGTGTCTAGCTATAGCCTTTGATCCCGAAGCCGCCGCAACCTGGGAAGGCCGCTTCTCGTATTTTTCGCGGCTCGGTATCTGATAGTTGATCTTCCCGTTGGTAAAGTGCCCAGCCGCGGCAGTTCGACCGCGCCATGGTTCGATCCTCAAAAAACTCTAGGAGGTCCTGGCGTGCAGCCAGAAGGCTTCAACGGCACTCATCCTCCGAAACCAAACCGGATGGCCTGCCGCGATAGCCTCTAATGCTCCGGCGACCATGTCGATCTCGTAGCCAAGATACTCGTGAAGGATATCGCGTTCCTCTGCGTTCATTCGCGGAAGTCTCCTACAAGCAGACCAAAAACTGAAACCGCTGTGTCGCCTCCGTGTCGCATGGACTGGACGGGACTAAGCGGGAAGGCTTGATATCAAATGGTTTTCTTCAACAGAGAACGCGACACGATTTTTTCGAGAATGAGGCTGTCTATCCCTTTGAAATCATTGGCGATCCCAGCAGGATTCGAACCTGCAACCCACGGAGTAGAAATCCGCTCCGGGTCCAATGATATCAATGACTTGGCGAATTCGTGCTGTTCGTGTGCCGTTACGACCCCAAAAGGCGCAATTCGATCCCTTCGGCCGCGCGCTGATCAGCTTCAGCGTCGGCGAACAGGTGGCCGTACCCGGTGGCGCGCTCCAGCGCTCGGAGAACGACGTGATGGAGATATGAAGACCAACTCCCAAGGAGGTTACCCTCGGCGTCTGACACGTAATCGGGCCAGGCAGTTCCCTCGGCTTCATGTTCGATAGCGTAGCTAAGTAGCGCGACAGCACCGCCCAAAGACAGGTTGGGTGTGCTTAACCGCTTGTAGGTGAGTTCTTCTGTCCTCTGCCAACGGCAGATCGATTCCTTGTTGAAGTCGATCCACCGCGGATCATCGGTCTCAACGAGCTCTAACTCATTGCCCCACTGAGTACTCATCCTTTTCTCCTGCGGAATGATGGCGCACCAGTGATCATCGAGGACGCAATGCTCGTCGTAGTCTCTCTCCGCCTCTTTATGTGCCTCAATCAGCGCGAAGATCGGATCGGGCTCGGCCAGCTTTGGCATAGATGCGAGCGCGACAGAGGGGGCGGCCACCAGCGCGGCTGCAGAGGGAAGCGCAACGGCGGCTGCCCCAGCTTGGAGAAAAGCGCGCCTGTCGAGCCCTGAGGGGCTTTGGGATGGGTTCATCATGTTATCCCTCCCTCAAGCCGTCTCGAGGACGGGAGACGCGACTGCGCCACCATTCAGCGTGCGCGGGTGGTCGACATCGACCAGCGACGGGGCCAGCCCGTCACGCTCGGCGGCCTCGAATGCAGCCCTAACGATGGGGTCGCGAATGAGCTGGGATAGTTTTATATGATTGGTAGCTCGGGCCATGGGGTACTCCTTGGCTTGGGTTAGAGCCGGGCAAGTGTTCCAGCACTTGCTCGGTTCGTCATTTTATGGCACCATCAAATCATGAAGTCAACAATAAATAGCGCTAAAAAATCCAAACGTGGCAGGCCCCCCGTCGAGAGCGAGGCCGTCAACGTCCGCATGGCTGTTGACGCACTGCAAAACATCGATGATTGGCGCCGGAAACAGGACGACCTGCCCGGCCGCCCCGAGGCTATCCGCCGGCTTGTCGAGATCGGGCTGAAGACCAAGGGCAAATGATGGCTAAGCAGGCGCTCATTTACACTGTCGAAGTCGACGGTAAGCCAATCCTGGCATTTGACGGTCACGCCCGGGAAGCCGCCGAGCTATGCAGGGAAGCGTGGTTTCGATCGGACCTCAACGAGCTCTCTTCAAACGGAGATCCGCTCTGTCTGCCCGGTTCAACGATCAAGACGCGGATAGCGAACGAAGACGAGATGGCAGCGTATCGGGAGGCCGCCAAAGAGGCGAAGGCGCCTGATGAGATTTTATTTGCCTATCTCGTTGAACTAGACGGGATGCCCGAATGAACAGGCTGCGGCGCTACCATGAGAAAGTGCCGCACGGTGAACCTCCCGCGCGCGTGGCCTATGCGACCAGTAGGGCTGCTCTGCCTAAAGGTGCTGAGTGGGCCGAGGACGTCACTTTCAATGCTGGCGATGCAATCCTAACCGATCCGTTGCTGAAAGATGTCTACAAGGAAGCTATTCTGAAGGGATGCGCGACGGTGACGGTAAAATGAGCGCCGAACTGTATCGCAATAATGCCGACGATTGCCGACAGCGCTCGTTACAAGCCCGCACGCCGGCCGATAAGGCAAACTGGCTCAAAATAGCGGAAGAGTGGCAAAAGCTCGCGGAGGAAGTCGACGCCGGCAATATTTGTGAAATAGGGCTGAAGGCGAAGGGTACATGAACGAACTCGAGCCAGAGACAGCGTCTCAGCAATGGCTTTGGTTTGGCCTGACGCTGTTTGCGATGTCGCTGATTGCCTGGGTTACGACCGCTTTCTGAATCGCAGCACCCGCCCGGGCCCCAGTGGCCTCCGCGGCGCCGGCGGCCCTGTCCTCAGCGGTTTGTCTGGGAAGAACTTGGTCCATTGTTCGTCGGTGTAGCCGTAGATCACGCTCCACCATTGCTCTGAGAATTCAGCGCCTGACCACGGCACGGCGGGAACGTCCAGATGATCCGGGGCATCCTTGTCGATCTCAATTGGCACCTGGACTGCGGGGCTGCCCCACATGATTCCGCCCTCCGGCAGGTTCACGCCGGCGGGTTCTTCTTGCGGGGCGTCGTCAAGCCGATACGCTGCCAGCGGCCCTCACGCGGGCCTTGTATTGGATGCTGACCCACTTAGCCCCGCCCTTACCGGCGGGGCTTTTTCATGCCCTCCAAAAGAAACGGCCCCGACATCAAGTGCGAAGTTCGGGAACAAGTGGCAATGACGGGGTGTTGAGGGGCATGTCCGTTGTGGATGACGGACATCACCCGAATGAGGCCCCGTGAACACTGAGCCGGTCGCCGCAAGGACAAGGTACCGCTTGGTACTGCGTAGGTTCCGGCGCGACGTTCACTACGTTGCCGGGATCATGGCCCAATTCTTCGCTGCGATAGCTGAGAAAGAGACCAGGGTTTTGACCCGAGCATGGGTTCGTCCGTGCGCTCTTCTTTTCCGTGCGCTAGAGAAAATCACCGGCGCGAAGCGCGCTTAGGCCACCGAGGGTCGAAACGGGCTAGTGCCCGATAGTCGGCGCCTTGAAGGCGCAAGGAGGCGTGCACTTGCCCCGCCGGGTGAAGGAGGGGCTTTTTCTTGGCGTTAGGAACGATCCGGCGCCGCAGGAATCGACTCTGCGCTCCCGGTAGATTCCTTAGCCCCCGACCGGGAGAAAACCCCAATTGGGTTGGCGGCCTTTGGTGCAGCGCGTTCTAAGCGCCGGGGCCGTTTGTGCCGATGGTGCTCAGGCGTCGATATATGAAAACACGAACCCGCCTGCATTCATTTGTCGGCGGGGGGTATTTGGGAACGGAACGCTCTGGCTCTCGTTCGTATTGTGTACCGGAGGTTCACATGGATAGAGAAACCAAGCGCGAGTTTCTAATCATGGTTCTAAGCGCCACGAGCGCCATCCCGCTCGCCACAGCAGTCGTTTTGGCCCTGAGTTACTAAAGGACCCGATCCCGCCTGTGTGGTGATGGCGGGCAGGCGGTCTACCCCCCCTTGCGGACTTTACTTTCTCGATCATCGCCAGTTCAACCTGATCGGCAAGGGTTGTGAGATGCAGGGCCAGCCGGTCAAACAGATCCCGCTTTGCCGGGTCCGTGGCGAGGTCGCTAATCAGTTTGCATTCGGCCGCATCGGTTCTGAGCTTTTCTAGGCGGGCTTGATAGTCGTGCATGTCGGAGCCTCGACCTGTTTTTATGCCGGCATGTTATCCGGGCGGTTGACCAAATGAAACGTCACCCCGGGCGTAATGAACAATCTGCGCCAGTCGCCGTCTTATATTGGACGGAGAATGGCCATGGACCAGCCCGAGGACCCCCGCGAACTTGAACGCAAGATCGAGCAGGCCACCCGGATAGCCTCCAGGGTAACCGACCAGACTACCTATCAGCGCCTTACCGCCTGGGTCGAAGAGCTTAGACAGAAGCTACGGCAGCGCCTGGCGGTGAGACGGACCAAAGAGGAAATCAGGGCGCGTGCCCACGATCTCTGGGAGCAGCAGGGCCGCCCGGTGGGTCGAGACTTGGAGTTCTGGCTGCAGGCCGAACGGGATCATCAGAGAGAGAGCAGAAACGACTAACCCACCTGCTTCGAATGTTGCGCGATTGGTCATCAGTAGTGCACAGGCTCAGCTTGCACCCTCAAATAGAACATTAAATCATTCAACTTAGACGATGATTTTACAACAAATTTAGAAATGAAACGTTGGATGATGTGCCGCAACCGCCGTGCGGCCGAGTGGCCGGGCCCCGCTATTTCACCTACCCCAGATGGTGGTGCGCCCGGCTACTTTGCGGTGGCATTCGAAACGAAAAGAAAAAGCCGCCTCGAACGGCGGCTTTAAGTTTAACCTTTGATGTCCATCCACGGGGGGATGAGCTTCAATTGTTACTTCCGGTTCGTGACCGTTTTGTTACAGGCGCCCCCGCCTGACTGCTAAGTCGGATGTTATCGACGGGCATCTGCATCGCAGCAGCCCGTTCTTTCCGTTCCTTCTTGGAAAACTCGCGCTCGCGTTGTTCGAAAGCCGCAAGCTCCTTTTGCGCCGCCTCAAGAAAGCGGTCCCGCGGTGTTATTGCCAACTGAGTGTGTCCCGTCAATTACGCACCCCACTGATAGCCCGGCGCCCGTTCTACCCAAATGCAGGAACCGGGAAAAGGTTCGGCCACGTAAAATTACGGAATGATGACATTCGGCCACAGCGGAGAAACCCCTCAACCGTCAACTTCATCGTTTTGTCACGAAACAACTGCGTTCATCGACCCGTTGTCGTGCATCCCGTTTAGTGGAGAGGTCGCATGAAATTCGAAGTAACGCCCCGGCCCAAACATCTTATCAGCGCCATTGCCGTCGGCCTCGGCGGCATCGGGTTGCTCATTTTTTTGTCGGTGATCCGCTAAGCGGAGCTTGAGCCGCTACTCAAATCGGTCGATTGGTTTCAACCTGGTTCCAGTCCAAGTAATCGTAATAGCTCGACCATCGGTAAATCTCGGCACTGCAATTCCAGCATTTGAAAATCCCAAGTGGGCTGGACGAACGCCGTTGCTGCATGGCGCGGTAAACCCAGCTGCATTCGGGGCACGCAAACATCACCGTGGTTTTCGTACTGAGCGGCATCTAATCAATGTGAAGTCGGAACCCGCCGATTCCGAGGCAGACGCCAGGCCGGTCCATCACAACCAGCAGCCAAGACGATCAACTTTGGCCCGTACACGGACTAGATAGGCGAGAGCCTAGAAAACGCGAGTTGGATCGGCACCGGACCTAGAACAAACCACGAAGGCGCCATGCTGTTTCCGTGCTGCTCGGAACAATTGGTAGCCATCTGTAACCACCTGATTTTGCTTGCATCGGGTAGCAGCACTTAGCAGCACGGATTTTGCCAAAAGAACAAACCGGAATTGCGAGAAACCCTTTATTTGCAAGGGTTTTTGCTGGCGATCCCAGCAGGATTCGAACCTGCAACCCACGGAGTAGAAATCCGTTACTCTATCCAGTTGAGCTATGGGACCGTTGGAGTCTTTCTAGCACTGCCAATATGAAAAATCCGCTTCGGAGCCAAGTCTGTTCCGAACCGTTTTCCTTCAGGCTGCGACAAAGCCAGACGGCGGACCATTGCCATCGGTCCGCCCATCAATCAATGCTGCGCCGGTACACCCCCCCGCCGCGGCATCTTCGGGACCTTGGACTGCCAGAGCCATGCCGCATGCGACTTTTTCGCAAGCCTCCTCCATCGCCATCAGTCCGTCACCTTTTCGCGCACTTTTCGTCCGTTACGAGGCGGTCGTCCGCCCAAGGAGCTCCATCATGATCGGTTTGGTTCGCGCCGCAGTCGTTTGCGCCACGATGGCGCTTGGCCTGGTAGCAGCGCAGGCAGCAGATAAAGCCTTCAAACGCGACGATCTTGCGGATTCCGCGGTCAAGCTGGAGGCCCAGATCAAGAGCGAGGCGGGGCCGGTCGCCAAATCCAGCGCGACGCTGCGAACTGATGCGGACACCGCCTTCAAGCGTTCCGACTTCCGCACCGGCCTGCAAATCCTCGGACAGATCGCTGCCACCACGCCCGAGGACAGCGCCAACTGGCTCAAACTCGCCAAGACCATCTTCCAGATCCGCTCCGCAAGCTCGAGCGAACAGACCTTCCTGCTCGAGCGCGCCTCGACCGCGGCCTACATCGCCTATCAGCGCGCCGGCAACGCCGCCGAGGAGGCCGATGCACTGGCGGTGCTGGGCCGAGCGATGTCCGACCGCAAGCTCTGGCGCCCGGCGCTGGACAGCTTACGGCTGTCGCTCGATATGCGCGAGGTCGCCGAGGTGCGCGGCCAATATGAGAAGATGCGCGATCAGCACGGTTTTCGTCTTCTGGATTACACCGTGGACTCCGACGGCGCCTCACCGCGGGCGTGCTTCCAGTTCTCTGAAGATCTGGCAAAACGGGTCGATTTTGCGCCGTTCCTGGCGCTGGCCGGCACCGACAAGCCGGCGCTGTCGGCCGAAGGCAAGCAGCTTTGCGTCGATGGCCTGAAGCACGGCGAGCGCTACAACATCAATCTGCGTGCCGGCCTGCCGTCCACGGTCAAGGAAACCCTGCCGAAATCGGCCGAATTCAACATCTATGTCCGCGACCGCAAGCCGTTCGTGCGCTTTACCGGGCGCGCCTATGTGCTGCCGCGTACCGGCCAGCGCGGCATCCCGCTGGTCAGCGTCAATACGCCTGCGGTGAACGTCAACGTGTTCCGGATCGGCGACCGCAACCTGATCAATACTGTGATCGACAGCGACTTCCAGAAGACGCTGTCGAGCTACCAATTGAGCGATCTCGGAGACGAGAAGGGCGTCAAGGTCTGGACCGGCGAACTCGCCACCGCCACCACGCTCAACCAGGACGTCATTACCGCGTTCCCGGTCGACCAGGCGCTGGGCGACCTGCAGCCGGGCGTCTATGTGATGACGGCGTCAGCCAAAGGCCCCGGAAGCGATGATGACGGAAGGCTGGCGACGCAGTGGTTCATCGTCTCCGACATGGGGCTGTCGGCGTTTTCCGGCAATGACGGCATCCACGTCTTCGTCAATTCGCTGGCGTCCACCGAGGCGGTCGGCAAGGCCGAGGTGCGGCTGATCGCGCGCAACAACGAGATCCTAGCGACCCGCAAGACCGACGATTCCGGCCACGTGCTGTTCGAAGCGGGACTGGCGCGCGGCGAGGGCGGGCTGTCGCCGGCCTTGCTCACGGTCATGAGCGACAAGTCGGACTACGCTTTCCTCAGCCTCAAAACCAATGCGTTCGACCTCACCGACCGCGGCGTGTCAGGCCGGGTGGTACCGGCGGGCGCCGACGCCTTCGTCTATGCCGAGCGCGGCGTCTACCGTTCCACCGAGACCGTCTATCTCACCGCGCTGCTGCGCGACGGGCAGGGCAACGCGATGACCGGCGGGCCGCTGACGCTGGTGATTGAGCGGCCCGATGGCGTCGAATTCCGCCGCGCCGTGCTGCCGGATCAGGGTGCCGGCGGTCGGAGCATGGTGGTTCCGCTCAATTCCGCGGTCCCGACCGGGACCTGGCGGGTGCGCGCCTTCACCGACCCCAAGGGGTCGGCGGTCGGTGAGACCACCTTCATGGTCGAGGACTACATCCCCGAACGCATCGAATTCAACATCTCCAGCAAGGAGAAAATGATCAAAGCTGAAGTTCCAGTTGAACTTAAGGTCGATGGCCGTTTCCTTTACGGTGCCCCGGCTTCCGGCCTGCAGCTCGAAGGCGACATGCTGGTCACCTCGGCCGCTTCCGGGCGGCCGGGCTATCCCGGCTACCAGTTCGGCGTCGCCGACGAGGAGACCGCCAGCAACGAGCGGACCCCGATCGAGAACCTGCCGGAGGCCGACGCCAATGGCGTGGCGACGTTCCCGGTGTCGCTGGCCAAGGCGCCAACTTCGACCCGCCCGCAGGAGGCGCAAATCTTCGTCCGGATGGCGGAGGCCGGTGGCCGCGCCGTCGAGCGCAAGCTGGTGCTCCCGGTGGCGCCCGCCACGCCCTTGATCGGCATCAAGCCGCTGTTTGGCGACAAGAGCGTCGCCGAGGGCGACAAGGCCGAATTCGACGTGGTGTTCGTCGCCCCCGACGGCAAGCAATTGCCCCGCGACGGCCTGCGTTACGAACTCCTGAAAATGGAGTCCCGCTACCAGTGGTACCGGCAGAACTCGTCCTGGGAATATGAGCCGGTCAAATCGACCTCGCGCGTCGCCGACGGCGACCTGAGGCTGTCAGCCGACAAGGCGGCGCGGGTGTCGCTGGCGCCGCAGCCCGGCCGCTATCGCCTGGACGTCAAATCATCTGAGGCGGACGGGCCGGTCACCTCGGTCCAATTCGACGTCGGCTGGTATTCGGACGGCAGCGCCGACACCCCCGATCTGCTCGAAACCTCGATCGACAAGCCGGAATACGCCTCCGGCGATACCATGTTGGTGTCGGTCAACGTCCGCACGGCCGGCAAGCTGACCATCAACGTCCTGGGCGACCGCCTGCTCACCACCCAGACCGTGGACGTCAGGGAAGGCACCCAGCAGGTCAAGCTGACAGTCGGCAAGGATTGGGGCACCGGCGCCTATGTGCTGGCGACGCTACGGCGTCCGCTCGACGCCGCAGCCCTGCGGATGCCCGGACGGGCGATCGGCCTGAAATGGTTCGGCATCGACAAGAAGGCCCGGACGCTGCAAGTGGCGCTCTCGCCGCCGCCGCTGGTCCGCCCCGGCACCGCCCTGAAGATTCCAGTCAAGCTCGGCGGGCTCAACCCCGGCGAAGACGCCAAGATCGTCGTCGCCGCCGTCGATGTCGGCATTCTCAACCTGACCAATTACAAGCCGCCGGCGCCGGATGATTTCTATCTCGGCCAGCGCCGCCTCACGTCCGAGATCCGCGACCTCTACGGGCAATTGATCGACGGCATGCAGGGCACCCGCGGCCAGCTCAAGACCGGCGGTGACGGTGCCGGCGCCGAGCTGCAGGGCTCACCGCCCACCCAGAAACCGCTCGCGCTTTATTCCGGCATCGTCACGGTCGGCCCTGACGGGTCCGCCGAGATCAGCTTCGACATTCCGGAGTTCGCCGGTACCGCCCGTGTCATGGCGGTGGCGTGGAGTGCGACAAGGCTGGGCCGCGCCACGACCGACGTCACCGTGCGCGATCCCGTGGTGCTGACCGCAACATTGCCGCGCTTCCTGCTCAATGGCGACCGCGGCACCATGAGCTTTGATCTCGACAACGTTGAAGGTGCACCCGGCGATTACACCATCAACGTCAAGACGACGGGCCCGGTGAAGGTGTCGGGTAATCCCAGCACCACGGTGAAGCTCGCCGCCAAGCAGCGGACCTCGATGTCGCTGGCGATCGACGGCGGCGGCGCCGGCACCGCCAAATTCGATGTCGACATCAAGGGTCCGAACGGCCTGGCGCTGGCGCGGCATTATGCGCTCGACGTCAAGGCGGCGACGCAGGTCCTGGCGCGCCGTTCGATCCGGACGCTGGCCAAGGGCGAGAGTCTGACGCTGACCTCGGACATGTTCACCGACCTGGTGTCGGGAACGGGCAGCGTGTCGCTCTCCGTCAGCCTGTCCACCGCACTCGACGCGGCGACCATTCTCAAGGCGCTGGATCGCTATCCGCATGGTTGTTCCGAACAGATCACCAGCCGCGCGCTGCCGCTGCTCTACGTCAACGACCTCGCCGCGGGCGCCCATCTGGCGATGGACACCGCGGTCGATCAGCGCATCAGGGACGCGATCGAGCGGCTGCTGGCGCGTCAGGGCTCGAACGGCTCGTTCGGCCTGTGGTCGGCGGGCGGCGATGACGCCTGGCTCGACGCCTACGTGACGGACTTCCTGACCCGCGCCCGTGAGAAGGGCTTTGCGGTGCCGGATGTGCTGTTCAAGAGCGCGCTCGACCGGATCCGCAACTCCGTGGTCAACGCCAACGAGCCCGAAAAGGACGGCGGCCGCGACCTGGCCTACGGCCTCTACGTGCTCGCCCGCAACGGCGCCGCCCCGATCGGCGACCTGCGCTATCTCGCCGACACCAAGCTGAACAATCTGGCGACGCCGATTGCGAAGTCGCAACTGGCGGCGGCGCTGGCGTTGGTCGGCGACAAGGCGAGGGCGGAGCGCGTCTACGGCGCAGCGCTCGATGCACTGGCACCGAAGCCTGTGATCGAGTTCGGCCGGGTCGACTATGGCAGCGCCTTGCGCGATGCCGCAGCTTTGGTCTCGCTCGCCAGCGAAGGCAACGCGCCGCGGGCGACGCTGACGCAGGCGGTGCAGCGGGTCGAAGTGGCGCGGGGACTTTCGCCCTACACCTCGACGCAGGAAAACGCCTGGCTGGTGTTGGCCTCGCGCGCGCTCTCGAAGGAGACGATGGCGCTCGATATCGATGGTTCGCCCATTAAGACGGCGGCCTATCGCAGCTACAAGGCCGAGCAGATGGTCGGCAAGCCGGTCAAGATCACCAATACCGGCGACGCACCGGTACAGGCCGTGGTCTCGGTCTCGGGTTCGCCGGTCACGCCGGAGCCGGCGGCCTCGAACGGCTTCAAGGTCGAGCGCAATTACTTCACGCTCGACGGCAAGCCCGCCGATATCAGCAAGGCCAAGCAGAACGATCGCTTCGCGGTCGTCCTGAAGATCACCGAGGCCAAGCCGGAATACGGGCACATCATGGTGGCCGATTATCTCCCGGCCGGCCTCGAGATCGACAACCCGCGCCTGGTGTCTTCCGGCGACAAAGGTACGCTGGACTGGACCGAGGACGGCGAGGAGCCCGAGAATACCGAGTTCCGTGATGACCGCTTCACCGCGGCCATCGATCGCGCCAGCGACGATACGGCGGTGTTCACCGTCGCCTATGTCGTGCGCGCGGTTTCCCCCGGCAAATACGTGCTGCCGCAGGCCTATGTCGAGGACATGTACAACCCCTCGCGCTATGGCCGCACAGGCACCGGCACCGTGGAGGTGCGTCCGGCCAAATGAGTGCTTCGTCCGGCAAAAACTCTCCGTCATGCCCGGGCTTGTCCCGGGCATCCACGACTTCTGTGGCCGGAAAGCAAGACGTGGATGGCCGGAACAAGCCCGGCCATGACGGAGTGAGGAAACGACGCATCATTCGCATCGTATCGGCGGTGGCTGTCGTTCTCGTCGCCACGACCGGCATCTTCGCCGGCTGGGTCGCGTCGCTCGGCCCGCTGCCGCTGGAGCAGGCGCGCAAGGTCTCGACCTCGATCGTCGACCGCAACGGCAAATTGCTGCGCGCCTATGCGATGGCCGACGGCCGCTGGCGGTTGCCGGTCGATGCCAGGACCGGCGTCGACCCCGGATATCTCAAGCTGCTGCTGGCGTATGAAGACCGCCGCTTCCATTCCCATCGCGGTGTCGATCCGCTGGCGCTCGGCCGCGCCGCGCTTCAACTGGTGACGCGCGGCCACATCGTGTCAGGCGGTTCAACCATCACGATGCAATTGGCGCGGCTGATGGAGCCGCGGCGCGAGCGTTCGGTCTACGCCAAGCTGCGCCAGATGGTGCGCGCGGTCCAGATCGAGCGGCAATTGAACAAGGACCAGATCCTCGATCTCTATCTGGCGCTGGCGCCGTTTGGCGGTAATCTGGAGGGCGTCCGCGCGGCATCGATCGCGTATTTCGGCAAGGAGCCGAAGCGACTGTCGCTGGCGGAGGCGGCGCTTTTGGTGGCGCTGCCGCAATCGCCGGAGACGCGCCGCCTCGACCGCCATCCCGAAGTCGCCCGCGCCGCGCGCGATCGCGTGCTGGAACGCATGGTGAATGAGCAGCGCGTAACCGAAGAGGATGCGGTTCAGGCCAAGGCCGTCACCGTGCCCCGGCTGCGCAAGCCGATGCCGATCTTGGCGCCGCATTCCTCCGATCAGGCGGTCGCGACCGTGAAGGATACGCCGGTCATCAAGCTGACGCTGGATGCAGGTCTGCAGAAGACCCTTGAAGCGCTGGCGCGCGACCGCGCGATCGCGCAGGGGCCGAACATTTCGGTCGCGATGATTGCGGTCGACAATGAAAGCGGCGACGTATTGGCGCGGGTCGGCTCGTCCGATTATTTCGACGAGCGGCGGGCCGGGCAAGTCGACATGACCCGCGCGGTTCGCTCGCCGGGATCGACACTAAAGCCCTTCATCTACGGTCTCGCCTTCGAAGACGGCTTTGTGCATCCGGAGAGCCTGATCGACGATCGCCCGATCCGGTTCGGCTCCTACGCGCCCGAAAATTTCGACATGACGTTTCAGGGCACGGTTCCCGTGCGCAAGGCGCTGCAACTGTCGCTGAACGTGCCGGCGATCGCGCTGCTCGACCGCGTCGGCTCGAGCCGGCTGTCGTCGCGGCTGAAGCAGGCCGGCGGCAATCTGGTGCTGCCGAAGGACGAGGCGCCGGGCCTTGCCATGGGACTCGGCGGCGTCGGCGTTACCCTGCAGGATCTGGCGCAGCTCTATGCGGGGCTGGCGCGGCTCGGCACCACAAAGCCGTTGCGTGAGATCATGATCGACAAGGACGAGCGCGATCCGATGCGCTTGATGGATCAGGCCGCCGCCTGGCAGGTCGGCAACGTCCTGATCGGTACGCCGCCGCCGGAAAACGGCGTGCACAACCGGATCGCCTTCAAGACCGGCACCAGCTACGGCTATCGCGACGCCTGGTCGGTCGGCTTCGATGGCCGCATCACCATCGGCGTATGGGTCGGGCGTCCCGACGGCGCGCCGGTGGCCGGGCTGGCCGGCCGTACCGCCGCCGCACCGATCCTGTTCGACGCTTTCGCCCGCACCGGAAAGATACCGGCGGCATTGCCGAAACCGCCGAAGGGCGCGCTGATCGCTGGTAACGCCAAGCTCCCGGTGCCGCTCCGGCGCTTCCGCCCCGTCGGAGAACTGGTCCGCACCGGCAGTGATCAGGCGCCGCGCATCCAGTTTCCGCTGAACGGTTCACGGATCGACGTCGACCGTTCCAACGATGGGCAATTCTCGGCGATGCCGGTCAAGGTCGCCGGCGGCGTGCTGCCGCTGACCATGCTGGTGAACGGTATCGCGGTCGGCGAGATCGGCAGCCGGCGTCAACGCCTGGTCGAGCCGCCCGGACCGGGCTTTGCGCGCCTCACGGTGATCGACGCGACCGGCGCCGCCGACACGGTGGTGATCCGGGTGCAATGAACAGGTACAATTTGACCGATCAGGGGGCCGGGGACACCGCCGAATAGCGGGAACTGCGGTGTTGTTTGCAGTGCGGTTTCATCGTATGCGAACAAGATGGTTGAAACCGTGCAACCCCGGCGATTTGGAGCAGGCCAACAGTCTGTGAAACCTGCGAATTCCAGCCGCAGGCTGCTCGCCGCGTTTGACTTCGCCACGGCAAGCCATTTCCGCGCGATCACCTTCCTGACGCTGTGTGCCATCGTGCTTTTCGTGCCCGGTTTCTTCACGATTCCGGCCATCGACCGCGATGAGGCGCGGTTTGCGCAGGCGACCAAGCAGATGGTCGAAAGCGACGAATACGTTGACATCCGCTTTCAGGACGACGTCCGCTACAAGAAGCCGGTCGGCATTTACTGGATGCAGGCCGCCGTGGTCGAAACCGCCTCAAAGCTCGGTCTGCCGCGGGCCGAATTGCGCATCTGGCTCTATCGCGTTCCCTCGCTTATCGGCGCGATCGGCGCGGTCCTGCTGACCTACTGGACGGCGCTCGCGTTCGTGACCCGGAGCGGCGCCGCGCTGGCGGCATTGATGATGTGCAGCTGCGTCTTGCTCGGCGCCGAAGCGCGGCTGGCCAAGACCGACGCGATGCTGCTGCTCACCGTAATCGCCGTGATGGGCGCGATGGCGCGGGTCTACCTGTCCTGGCAGCGTGGCGAGGATCCGGCGCGGCCGCCTTGGAGTTCGCCGGCGATTTTCTGGACCGCACTGGCCGGCGGGATCCTGCTCAAGGGCCCGCTGATCCTGATGTTCGTGGGATTGACCATCGCGGCGCTGGCGATCCTCGACCGCTCGGCGGTCTGGCTGTGGCGCATGCGCCCGGTCTGGGGCCTGATGTGGACGCTGGTACTAGTCCTGCCGTGGTTCGTCGCGATTTTCTGGCGCGCGGGCGATGCGTTCTTCACCAATTCGCTCGGCGGCGACATGCTGAGCAAGCTCGCCGCGCAGGAGTCGCATGGCGCGCCGCCCGGCCTGTATCTGCTGCTGTTCTGGGTCACGTTCTGGCCCGGTGCGCCGCTGGCGGGGATGGCGGCTCCGGCGGTATGGCGGGCCCGGCGCGAGCCCGGCGCGCAGTATCTGCTGGCTTGGCTGGTGCCGTCATGGATCGTGTTCGAACTGGTGATGACCAAGCTTCCGCACTACGTGCTGCCGCTCTACCCGGCCATCGCCATCCTGACCGTCGGGGCGCTGGAGCGCCGCGTGTTGTCGCGCTCCTGGCTGAGGCGCGGCGCGGCCTGGTGGTTCGTAGTCCCCGCGAGTACGGCCGTGATCGCGATCGTTGCGGCGATCAAGCTGACGCATCAGCCGGTGTTTCCGGCCTGGCCGGTGCTGGCGGCGGCGATGATCTTCGGCCTGTTCGCCTGGTGGCTTTTCGAGGAAAGCCGCGCCGAGCGCTCGCTGTTGCATGCCGTGTTTGCAGCGATGTGCCTGGCGATCGCCGTCTATGGCATCGTGTTGCCGTCGCTGACTACGCTGTTTCCAAGCGCAGGCATCGCGCGAGCGCTGCGCAACGTCGTCTGCGTCGGACCGAAGGCCGCGGCTGCAGGATTCCACGAACCAAGTCTCGTCTTCATGACCGGAACCAGTACGCTTTTGACCGACGGATCGGGCGCCGCGGATTTCCTGGGACAGGGCACCTGCCGCTTTGCGTTGGTGGAATCGCGCTCGGAGCGCGGTTTTGTCCAGCGTGCCGAAGCGATCGGGCTGCGCTATAACGTGGCGACGCGTGTCGAGGGTTATAACATCTCGCAGGGCAAGGCGGTTTCAATCGCCATCTTCCGTTCCGAAGGCACAGAATAAGATGCCAGCGCCGACCGTCATCGCCGAACCCCAAAACTATCTTTCGCGCTTTGTGGTGCTCGGATGGCGCTCGCTGGCCCAGCTCGTGCGTACGCCGTCGCACTCGCGGCGGGCCGAGGCGGGGCGCCGGGCGGCGCGTCACGCGTTGCTGCTGTCAGCCGGCCTTGGCGCCGCCATCATCGCGTTGATGTTCGTGCTCGATGCCTGGGAGATCGGCCAGATGCCGAAGCGAGGCACGCCCTCGCTGTGGTGGATGCGCATTGTCACCGATTTCGGCAAGGATGAATATGTGCTGGCGGCGCTTGGCGCGCTGTTGATCCTGGTTGCGATAGCAGCACCCGCGTTCCGAGGCATTCAGCGGTCCCTGTTGCTCGGTCTCGGCACCCGTTTGCAGTTTTTGTTCTGCGCCGTGATGGTGTCCGCGCTGATTACCGAAGTCATCAAATGGGCCGTCGGCCGCGGCCGGCCGTTCGTCGGCGGCGAAGGCAACGTGTTCCATTTCTCGCACTTCAACGGAACGGGGGCCTATTCAAGCTTCCCCTCGGGCCATGCGACCTGCGCTTTCGCGCTGGCCTTTGCCGTGTCGGCGTTGTGGCCGCAGGCGCGGACCACGATGCTCGTCTACGCCCTCGTCATCTGTGCAACCCGTCTGGTGTTGCTGGCCCATCATCCAAGCGACGTGGTCGCAGGCGCGCTGGTTGGCACGATCGGGGCGATGTTCGTACGGTACTGGTTTGCCGCCCGCAGACTCGGCTTTGCGATCCACCAGGACGGCACCATTGTGGCACTGGTTGGACCCTCGTCGGGACGCCTCAAAAGGGTTGCCCGGGGCCCATTCGCCCCATAAAAGCGGACGCCGCGAAGCGCCTGACGGAACCGGTTCCAGCTTCAGTTCCAAGGCTTCAGTTCCGTGGCTTCAGGACTATGCAAGCCGACCCAACCCCAGCCCAACCGATGAGTGCCGATTTGCCTTCTTCCGACCAAGCCGCGGTGGCCGTTTCCATCGTTGTGCCCGTGCGCAACGAGGCCGACAACGTCGCGCCGCTGATTACGGAAATCACGGCCGCGCTGGAGGGTCGCTGGGCCTATGAGATCATCTATGTCAATGACGGCTCGACCGATGCCACTGCCGAGCGGCTCAGAGCGCTGATGAAGGTGCACGGCAATCTCCGGCAGCTGCGGCATGAAAAATCCTCCGGACAATCGGCGGCGGTGCGCAGCGGCGTTCGCGCGGCGCGCGGCGCCATCGTGGCGACGCTGGACGGCGACGGACAGAACAATCCGGCGTTTCTGCCGGAACTGATTTCGGCGGTCGAGAGCGGCGGCGGCCGCATCGGCCTTGCCGCGGGCCAGCGGGTCGGACGCAAGGACACCGGTTTCAAGAAAATGCAGTCGCGGATCGCCAATGCCGTGCGCAACGGGATTTTGCGCGACGGCACCCGCGACACCGGATGCGGGCTGAAGGCATTTCCGCGCGAGGTATTCCTGTCGATGCCTTATTTCGACGGGCTGCATCGTTTCCTGCCGGCGCTGGTGCGCCGCGAAGGTTTTGACATCGCTTACGTCGATGTGATCGACCGCCCGCGCCATTCCGGCGTATCAAATTACGGTTTCTTTGACCGGCTATGGATCGGGATCATGGATCTGGCCGGCGTCTGGTGGCTGATCCGCCGCAAGAAGTCGACGCCCGTTGCGACCGAGGTGACCTGATGCTGATTCAATACGGGCAGGCGCTCGGCGACTACCTTTACGACGTCTTCGTCGCCAAGTTCGATTTCTGGCTGGCGTTCGGCCTGGTCGCGCAATTGCTGTTCACCGCGCGCTTCCTGGTGCAGTGGATCTCGAGCGAGCGCGCCGGACAGAGCGTGGTGCCGATGGCGTTCTGGTTCTTCTCGATGGGCGGCGGGATGATGACGCTGGTCTACGGCGTCGCCAAACGCGAACCCGTCATTATCCTCGGCCAGTCATTGGCCACCATCATCTACATCCGAAACATCATGCTGATCGTGAAGAACCGCGCCAGCGCGTCGAAGACGCTGGATCGCTAACCGCTGCGTCCCGCGGCCGGTGCGGGCAGCGCCGCCATTTCGCTTTCGGTAGCACGATAGGCCGCCAGTTCACCGGCGGCATCGAGCACGGGGTAGGCGACCGAGCAGATATGGGAGTGAATCCGCCGGAGATCGCGCAGTACATCGAGATGCAGCGAGGTGGTCTCGATGGTCTCGGGCCGGCCCTCGCGCAGCCGGTCGAGATGCCGCTCGGTGGCGGCAAGCTCGGTGTTGCGCAGCGCGGCCTTCTCGGCCAGCAATTTGCGGGCCTCATTGACGTCGCCGGACATGAAGACGCCGAATGCGATCCGCAGCGAATCCATCGTGCGCTTGTGGAAGGCCGAGAGCTCGTCGGCGCCCTCGGCCGAGAACTGGAACCGGCGCTTGATCTTCTTGGTCGCAAGCTCGCTCAGATTCTTGTCGATGATGTCGCCGATATGTTCGAGGTTGATGGCGAAGGAGACGATCTCCATTGCCCGCTGTCCCTCGCGCTCGTCGAGGCTGCCGCGGGTCAGCTTGGTGACATAGAGCTTGATCGCCTCGTCGAGGCTGTCGACGTTGTTGTCCATCTGCGAGACCTGGTCGACCAGCGCCCGGTCGTTGGTCATCATCGCCGCCATCACCTTGCGCAGCATGACCTCGACATGGTCGCCCATATGCAGCGTTTCGCGCGCGGCGTCCGCCAGCGCGAGGGAAGGGGTCTCGAGCGCGCTCTCGTCGAGATAGCGCGGCCGGAGCGGGTCGGTCTCCCGGACGCGCGTCGGCAGCAGCTTTTTCAACAGCCGCGCCGTGCCGTCGAGCAGGCCGATGAAGACGATCGCGGTCACGACGTTGAACGCGATGTGGAACTGGGCCGTGGCCTTGGCGGGGTCCGGCTGCCACGACTGCAACAGCTCCGCGATCGGGTTCAGGAACGGCGCCACCAATGCGATGCCGATCACCCGGTTGGCAAGATTACCCAGCGGCAGGCGGTAGCTGGCGGGGTTGTCGCGGCGGGCGCCTTCGACAATCGGATTGATCGCGCTGCCGAGGTTGGCGCCGAGCACCAGCGCCAACGCCGCTACAGGTGTAATGAAATGCGCAAATGCCAACGACATCACCAGCAGCACGCTGGCGACGCTGGAATGCACCACCCAGGTGACGATGGCACCGACGACGATGCAGAGCACGGGATCGCCGGTGATGGCGTTCATGAACACACGCATGCCCGGCGCGTTTTCGGCCGGCGCCAGCGTGTCGAGCAGGATGTGCAGCGCCAGCAACATCAGCCCAAGCCCGATCGAGACGCGGCCGATATCCTTGATGCGCGAGCGTGGCCCGGTGCGGAAGGCGACCAGACCGATGATGAACAGGACGGGGGCCACGGCGGCGATTTTGAACGACAGGATCTGCACGATCAGCGTGGTGCCGACATTGGCGCCGAGCATGATGGCAAGCGCCGGCACCAGGCTGACCAGGCCTTCCGACGTGAACGAGCTTGTGATCAGCGCGGTCGCGGTGCTGCTCTGGAGCAAAGCCGTCAGACCGAGGCCGGCCGCAAAGGCGGTGAAGCGGTTGTTGAGCCCCTTCGCCAGCAACTGACGCAGGTCAGGGCCGAACGCGCGCAGGATTCCGCTGTGGACCATGTGCAGGCCCCACAGCAGCAGCGCAACGCCAACCATCAGGTCGAGAAGAACGACGGTTCCCATGCGAATAGTTTCCCGCAGCGCGAGTCGAAAGTTCAGGCTATCGCCAAAAGGCCGCGGATCAACCCTTTAATTTGCCGAAAATTGCTGGCGTGGCCGTGGCTGAGAAGTGCCGGCAGGAGGCAAAGGCAGCTATCGATGGCGCGATCGGCGTGGTTGCCGAACCCGCGAGCGTGTCTGCACAAGCGCAGGGTAAGCAGAGCTGGAAAACAACCGCTACATTTCGATTACATTGCGATCGGTTCCGCTAGGCCAATTCCAACAATTCTTCTGTAAACGAGAGACACCAATTTTCTCGATCAGGGCCAGGGGCAAAGATGTTAGCGAATCGCCGCAGAAGCGAACGTCGTGTGTGCAGAAACTTTGCGAAGATACAGTTTGGGACCGGCGGTTTGCCGCGCGACTGCATGATCACGGACGTGTCGGACGGCGGCGTGAAGATTATCGCCGAATATCCGGAGATTCCGCCCGAGTTCACCGTGATTTTCTCGACCGGTCAGCGGCCGCGCCAGTGCAAGCTCGCATGGCGGATCGGCTGCGAACTCGGCGCTCAATTCGTCGACTAGTAGAGGAATGCGGCGAGGCCGGGATCAGAGCCCGGCCCGTAGCCGCATGGCCGATGCTAAACAGGCCATTGCGGCCGCCCATTACCGCAAAGAGGGCCTGCTTAACCCGAATTTAGGGTTAAGCTGTGAGCATTCTGGACAGTCGCCGGGGCGGGTCCAGTAAATGTTCCACAAATTGTTCCAACCATCTGAATTCGCGCGACTTCTTGCGTGTACATCATCGGCGGCGATTCTCGCGCTGGGGCTTAGCGGCTGCCAGACCGCGGTGACGTCGTCGGATGTCACGGGCTCGCTCGGTGAGAAAGCCGAGACCAGCCGCGCGCCCGGCCCGCGCCGCGACGTAGAGGTTTTCGAGGCGCGCTATCGCGCCAACCCGAAGGATGCCGACGCGGCCCTGCAATACGGCAAGGCGCTCCGCGCCACCGGACAGAAGGCGCAGGCGGTCGCGGTGCTGGAGCAGGCGACGATCGCCCATTCCAGCAACAAGGCGCTGCTCGCCGGCTACGGCCGGGCGCTCGCCGACAATGGCAACTTCCAGCAGGCCTTCGACGTGCTCGGCCGCGCCCACACCCCCGACAATCCGGATTGGCGGATACTCTCCGCGCAAGGTGCGGTGCTCGACCAGCTCGGCCGCTTCGAGGAAGCGCGGCAGTATTATTCGAGCGCGCTGAAGATCACGCCCGACGAACCGTCGGTGCTGTCCAATCTCGGCCTGTCATACGTGCTTTCAAAAGACCTGCCGAAGGCGGAGGAGACGTTGCGCCGCGCCCATAGCCGTGCGGGCAATGATGCGCGCGTGAGGGCCAATCTGGCGCTGGTGGTCGGCCTGCGGGGCAACACGGCCGAGGCTGAAAAGATCGCGAAGGCCGACCTTCCGCCCGAGGAAGCGGCCGCGAACGTCGCGCAGTTGAAGCTGATGCTGTCGCGCAAGGAGAATGCGCGCGCCGAGATGGGCGGCAGGACACCAGGCGCTGCGTCCGGACGCTCGAATTGACCGCGGGCGAACGGGCGGAGGCGTGCGCCAGTCCCGCTGCCCGCCGCGCCTTAGCGGCTGCCGCCGGCGCGCAGCTTGTTGATGATCGGCATGATCGGCGCCAGCAGCGAACCGCGTGATCTCTTGGTCACGGCGTGACCCGTCAGGCGTTGCGCCATCTGCAGGAACATCGTGGTGGTGCGATGACCGGCGGAGATTTGCTGGATCATCTGGCCGTTATTGGCCGCCATGCCGAACATCTTTGAATCGAACGGGATGGTCGCAATGGGCTGGCTCTCGATCGCCTTGGCGAACTCGCGCGGGGTGATCTCCGGGCGCTTGTGCATCCCGACCTGGTTGAGGCAATAGAGCGGCGGCCGATCGTTGGGCCGGGCTGCCTTGAGCACGTTCAACATGTTCTTGGCATTGCGCATGTTGGCGAGATCAGGCTCGGCAACGATCAGAATATCGTCCGCGCCGACCAGCGCGCGCTTGGTCCACGCCGACCATTGATGCGGGACATCGAGCACGATGCAGGGAGTGGTCATGCGCAGCGTGTCGAAGATCGCATCGAAGGCATCTGCGCCGAAATCGTAGACCTGTTCGAGCGTCGCGGGGGCCGCCAGCAGGCTAAGACGGTCGGAGCATTTCGCGAGCAGGCGCTCCATCAGCGCGCTGTCGGGCCGATCCTGCTGGAACAGCGCGTTGGCGATGCCCTGTATTGGGTCCTGGTTGTAGTCGAGGCCGGCGGTGCCGAACGCCAGATCGAGGTCGATCACGACGGAATCCAGCGCCAGGTCGCGTGCGATCGCCCAGGCCACATTGTGCGCCACCGTGGATGAGCCGACGCCGCCCTTGGCGCCGACGACGGCAACGATCCGGCCGACCGAAACGGCTTCGGACGAGGAAAACAGACTGCAGATCGCGCGCACAACATCGAGGGTTTCGACCGGCCCGACCACGTAGTCGCTGACGCCGCGCCGCACCAGTTCGCGATAGGGCGTGACATCGGTGGCGCTGCCGATCACGACGACCCTTGTGCCGGCGTCGCAGACGGTGGCGAGTTCGTCGAGGCCGTCGAGCATGTCGCTGGAGCCTTCGGTTTCCAGCATGATCACGTTTGGCGTCGGCGCCTTGTGATAGGCATCGATGGCGGCGGCGATGCCGCCCATATGAACGGACAGATTGACCTTGCCGAGGCGACGGTCTTCGCTGGCCGACCGAACCGTTGCGGCAGTCGCAACCGTCGCGCAAAACGCCTGCACCGACACGCGCGGCGCCGGCGAAATGTATTCATCGGCGGGCGGCGTAAGGCCGTGCTCTTCTTCGGAGTCTTTTCGGGAGCGGCTGATCATTTACCTGTATCGCTCAGTTTGGCTTTGTCGGATTCGGGATAGGTGGTCGTGGTCGATACACCCTTGCGGTATTTGTCGAAGGCCGCGTTGCGCCGCATCGTGTAGGCCGGGGTTTCGGGCCGCGGCTGCTCGAGGTCCGCCGGGTTGTCGATCATGGCGGCGAGGTTGCGTTGGGTGGCGCAACCAAAATTATGGTACGGCCGGTTTTCATTGTAACCGGTGTCGTAGATGTTCGGCCCGAGGTCCTCCGGCCACAGGCCGCAGGGGCCGGCTACGGCGGAGATCTTCGGATAGATCAGCTTGATGGTCGGAAGCGTTTGTGGGCTATCCGGTTGATAATGACGCAGCCTGATCGCGCTTGACGGCACGCCGCCTGCGGCCAGCATCGCGCGGATTTCCTGGTACGTTGCCTCGGCCGCGCGGGCATTGGCGGTGTTGACCGGCACGTCGGCGATGATCGCGCCGGTACCTTCGCGGGCCCAGGTCTGGGCCAGCCCCATGACGTCGTTGCGTTGCGGGGCCGAGAGGCCGCCACGGCCTTGCCCGACGAAAATGACGATCGAGCGGTTACCTTCCTGAACGGCGATCGGATGCCGCTGGCGGTAATCGGTGGGAACGGTCGCAGTCACGATCTCGCCGGTCTGCTGGCAGGCCCCCAGCGCAGCGGACAGGCCGAGCAGCGCGCCGAGCAGTCGCCAGCCGTGACCGCGATCGACCTTCGTTTGGGTTGTCATCGTTCTGTCCTCATCCCCGTCCGTGGAGCCGTGCCGTCTCAGTCAATGATGAAGCCGAAATTGCCCTCATAGGCGCCGACCGGCCCGACGCGGGCGGCAAGGCCATAGATCCGGTTGATGCGGGCCAGCAGCGTCGATTGGGAATCGGACGCCGGTGCAAACCCGTCGTCCGGGCGTGACAATTCTTTCTGGGCAACCGCGCGGACCACATAGGGCGTGACGAGAACCATCAATTCGGTCTCGTTGTTGACGAAGTCCTGGCTGCGGAAGAGGGCGCCGAGTATCGGGATCTGGTTCGCACCCGGCAATCCGTTGACCGCCTGCTTGGTCTGCTGCTGGATCAGGCCGGCCATTGCCATCGAACCGCCGGAGGGGATTTCCAGCGTGGTCTCGGCGCGGCGGGTCCTGATCGAGGGGATTGTCAGCGCAGTGCCGTTCTGGTTGAGGGTAATGGCCTGGTCGGTCGACAGTTCGGAGACTTCGGTCATCACCCTCAGGCTGATGCGTCCTTCGCTCAGCACGACAGGTGTGAAGTTGAGCGAGATGCCGAATTTCTTGTACAGGATCTGGGTCGTACAGACGCGCGTGATGGGATCGCAGGAATAACCGGCGGGGATCGGGAATTCGCCGCCGGCGATGAAGGTCGCGGACTCGCCGGATATCGCCGTCAGGTTCGGTTCTGCCAGCGTGCGGACCACGCCGGCGGATTCCATCGCGCGCATGGTCGCGGTGACCGTCGGCAGCCCCTTGAGGATGCTCGAGGCGGCGAGGCCATTGTCAGCCACCAGCGGACGGCCGTAGGCGGTGAAGGGATTGTTGTTGTTGAAGTTCACGACCGCGGTGCCGTAATTCATGCTGGCACTGAGATCGACGCCCATCTGCTTTATGATGTCGCGTCGCACTTCGGAAACGTTGACCTTCAGCATCACCTGGTCGCGGCCGCGGACCGCGATGGAATTGACGACCTTGTCGGCACCGCCGACCAGCCGCGCGGCGAGGTCGCCGGCCTGCTGGGCCTCGATCGGGCTCGATACCGAGCCGGTCAGGATGACGCCTTCGCCGACGCCTTCGATATTGATCCCCGGTAGCGTTTGCCGGAGCGCCGCCCGCACACCGTTGAGGTCGCGCTTGACCGCGATGTCGTAGGAGCCGACCTGCTGGCCGTCGGCATCGAAGAACACCACGTTGGTCTGGCCGACCGCAGCGCCGATGATATAGGCGCGCTGCGCCGAACGAATGACGGCGTTGGCGATCTTGGGATCGGCGACAAGTACATCCTTCACGTCGCGCGGCAGGTCGACTACCACGGACTTGCCGACCCCGAGGGAGAGGAAGCGTTGCTTGACCGGGCCCATCGCAGAAGTCGTCACCGGATCGTTGCCCGAATCCCTGGACAGCTCCCTGGCCAGATCCCTGTCGAGCTCGGCCGCCACGACAGATGCCAACGGGCTGAACGCCAGCGTGGCGATGGCCGAAAACAACAAGGCCCCGACCGCAGCCGTTCGCATCGCTGACTGATTACCCCCGAACTTCATTCCCCGCGTCCTTTCGGTCACTTCTGTGCCGTCGATTGGCTCGCAATGCCGTAGCGAACCACGTTGTTGCTTGAGCCCCGCTTCGGGGCCTGGTCGTCGGATCCACCCACGACCAAGTTGACGTCGGTGATGCTGCGCAGCGACGGCGTGCCGGCCTTGCCGACCAGCGCGTTCATGCCCTCTTTGTCCTTGGGGGCATGGACGATCGCCAGCATGCGGATGTTGGTCGGGATGATTTCCGAATTGATGATTTCGGGACCGCCGCGGTCCGGGCCTTTCTCGCGCCGGGAAAGGATCACCTTGACCCGGTTGTTCGGCAGGCTTTTGCCGACCAGAATCTCCGCGGTCGGCAGCTGCGCGACCGGCTCGGCAGCGGCGGAGTTCTCGCCCCATCCGCGGCCGAGATAGGCCGCAACACCGCCCGCACTGAGAGCGATGGCTGGAACTAAGATACGTGCAGCATTCATACGCTTTACTGTCTACTCTTACGCCGGGCGCCATCATCCGCATGGCATCAATGGCCGTCCCACCCGCCATGACTAACGGGGCAATGGTATAAGGGAACTTGAGGGGTCAATGATTTGGAGGCCAGAACGGCGGCATTCGCCGTCATGGTGAACGTGCGGTTAGTGTCCGTGCCTGCAAAATACGGGTTTCTACGGATGAGGTCGCCGCGCCTCACGCCGTCATCGGTCGCTGTGCAACAGCAGATCGCGAGATGGTTTGGAGAAGTCGCGGGGCTGGCCAACGGCCTGCAACACCGCGAAGCTGCCGTCGCGATCGGCCTTGAGGTCATCGACATTCACGGGCCCGATGGGAAGCCGCAGCCTCAGGCTGCCTGCCGCCGATTTGGTCGCGGTGCAATAAACTCGCGCACTCGCGCGGAATGACCAGACTTTCGTAGTGCTCCAGGGCCTTGGCGTCGCGGCCTGAGGTGACTGGTCTGGTTGGGGTTTTTTCGGGTTGGACGGTCTGACGTTCGAAAAACTCAGGCGTTCGCGCCATCAAAGACGTTTTGCCGCAGCCACGACAGATCGCCAAAACACCGCCGGACGGTGGGGGCGGGGTCGGTTTAGTTACTCACAGAATGCAGAAGTCGGCCGTCAACCCCTTGACCCGGCTCGCCAGTCGGATTGTGATACGGCACAACTACCAGTCGCCGCACGTTGAGGGGCCTGCCGCGACCTACGATCCCTGTCCGACCGTATTGCGTGTCAAACTGCCGGGTCAGATTGGCGCTTTTTTCGGTGGGGGATCATCGGGTTGGCCCAACTGCGTTCGAGGACGACAAGCCAACGTTCCCGCACGACCCCTGAAAGGCCTTGCCCATGAAACGCGTATCCCTGGTTCTCACCCTTGCCGTTGCCGCCGGCCTTTCGGCCCAGGCCGCCTCGGCGCAAACCCTCAAAACGGTCAAGGACCGTGGCATGCTTTCCTGCGGCGTCAGCCAGGGATTGCCGGGGTTCTCGTCTCCGGACGACAAGGGCAACTGGACCGGGCTGGATGTTGATATTTGCCGAGCGATCGCAGCTGCGGTCTTCAACGATCCGAGCAAGATCAAGTTCGTGCCGTTGTCGGCCAAGGATCGCTTCACCGCGCTGCAGTCCGGCGAAATCGACGTGCTGTCGCGCAACACCACCTGGACGCTGTCGCGCGATACTTCGCTTGGCGCCAATTTCACCGGCGTGACCTATTACGACGGCCAGGGCTTCATGGTGAAGAAGGCGCTGAAGGTGAATTCAGCGCTGGAATTGAACAGCGCGTCGGTCTGCGTGCAGCAAGGCACGACCACCGAGCAAAATCTCGCCGACTACTTCAAGGGCAACAACATGAAGTACGAGGTGATCGCATTCGGCACCAACGACGAGGCCGTCAAGGCCTATGAGTCCGGACGCTGTGACGTCTTCACGACAGACGTGTCCGGCCTTTACGCCGATCGTTTGAAACTCGCGAACCCGGCCGATCATGTGGTTCTGCCGGAAGTGATTTCGAAAGAGCCGCTCGGCCCGATGGTGCGCCATGGCGACGACCAGTGGTTCGATATCGTGAAATGGACGCTCTACGCGATGATCACTGCGGAAGAGCTCGGCATTACCCAGAAGAACGCCGACGAGATGGCGAAATCGGACAAGCCGGAGATGAAGCGGGTATTCGGCACCGACGGCAATCTTGGCGAACAGCTCGGGCTTACCAAGGACTGGGTCTCGCGGATCGTGAAGGCGGTCGGCAATTACGGCGAATCCTTCGAGCGCAACGTCGGCGCCGGCTCCAAGCTTGGCATTGCCCGCGGCATCAACGCGCTTTGGAGCAAGGGGGGTATCCAGTACGCGCCGCCGATCCGCTGATCGCCAGCGGAGGGCTGCGGCGATGGCCATCGAACCCCGAAAACCACCGTCGCAGTTGCTCCCAAAACTGCAGAGGGCGCTTGGTGGCAGCGCGGGCTGGAGCGGTTTTGTCATCCAGCTCGTGTTCGTCGCCGCCCTGGCCTGGATCGCCTACGAGATCGTCGCCAATGCCCGCGCCAATCTGCAGGCGCAGCGGATCACCGCGGGCTTCGGCTTCATGGTCAACACGGCAGGTTTTGACGTCAGTCAGAACCTGATTGCGTATTCGGGGTCCGACAATTACATCCGCGTCTTCCTGGTCGGCCTGCTCAATACGCTGCTGGTCTCGGTGATCGGAATCTTCTTCGCCACCGTGATTGGTTTCCTGGTGGCGCTCGGCCGCCTGTCGCCGAACTGGCTGCTGTCGCGCATCGCCGGCGGCTATGTCGAGCTGATCCGCAACCTGCCGCTGCTGTTCCAGATCCTGTTCTGGTATCTGGCGGTGCTCGCTGCGCTGCCCAATCCCAGGCAGAGCATCTCGGTGCTCGACACGTTCTTTCTCAGTAATCGCGGCTTGGTCATCCCCAAGCCGATCGGCGAGCCGGGTTTCGAACCGTTCGTCATCGCGTTGCTGATCGCGATCGTCGTTGCGATCGCGTTGTGGCGCTATTCCCGGCGTCTGCTGTTCGAGAGCGGCAAGGTGATCAAGGTCTGGCCCTATGCGCTGGGCCTGGTGATCGTTCTTCCGCTCCTCGCGACGCAAATCTTCGGCGCGCCCGTAAAGTTTGAAATACCGGCCCTGAAGGGCTTCAACTTTTCCGGTGGCTCACGGGTCATTCCGGAATTCGTCGCCCTGACACTGGCGCTGTCGACCTACACCGCCGCCTTCATCGCCGAGATCGTGCGCGCCGGTATCTTGTCCGTTCACAAGGGACAGATGGAAGCCGGCTCCTCGCTCGGGCTGCAGCGCGGCTCGGTGCTGCGGCTGATCGTGATCCCGCAGGCCTTGCGCGTGATCCTGCCGCCGCTGACCAACCAGTATTTGAACTTGACCAAGAACTCCACGCTGGCGGTGGCGATCGGCTATCCGGACCTGGTCTCGGTGTTTGCCGGCACCACGCTGAGCCAGACCGGGCAGGCGATCGAAATCATCGGCATCACCATGGGCGTCTACCTCGTGATCTCGCTGGTCACGAGCGCGATCATGAGTTTCTACGGATGGCGTATCGGCCGGAGTATGGGGTGATGAGCGAGACCACACCATCCGTTTTCGTGCGCGGCGAACTCGTCGGCGAGCGTCCGGCACCGATCAAGACCACCGGCTTTATCGGCTTCCTGCGCACGCGGCTGTTCAATTCGCCGACCAACATCCTGATCACCATCGTCAGCGCGCTGCTGCTCTGGTTCATCGCCGTGCCCGCGCTGAGATTCGTGCTGATCGATGCGGTCTGGACCGGCAACGACCGCACCGCGTGCCTCGCCAAGAACGCCGGAGACGTGGTTGGCGCCTGCTGGCCGTTCATTCAGGCGAAAATCGGTCAGTTCATCTACGGCTTCTATCCGGAGCCGGAGCGCTGGCGGGTCAATCTGGTCTTCCTCATGGCCGCGATCCTGCTGTTGCCGCTGCTGATTCCAAAGGCGCCGGCCAAGGGCCTCAACGCCGGACTGTTCTTCATCGCATTGCCCGTCATCGCGTTCTTCCTGCTGCATGGCGGCGGATTGCGCGGCCTCGGTGTCAGCTGGACCGCCGGGCTTTTGTCGGGGTTCAACGACAGCATCGGCGACAGCGGGCGCAAGCTGGCGGCTGCGGGCGGGGCGACGGCGGTGATCGGACCGCTGCTTTGGCTGCTCGGTCAACTGATCGTGCTGCTCTCGACGATGGTTTCGTGGCTGCTGTTGCCGCTGACCTGGCTGCGCGATCAGGTTCAGGCTTTCGGCAGTCCGCTGTGGGCCGATTTTGCTTTGACCACCATCATCGTCTGCGCCCTGGTGTTCTGGTTCACTGGCGGCTTGCGCGCGGGCTCCCGTCCGCTGATCACCTGCCTTGCGACCTTCGCCGGCATTGGCATCGTCATCGCGGTCATGGGACTGGACCGTGGCGGCTTGCCGGTGGTCGATACGCGGCTGTGGGGCGGGTTGCTGGTCACACTGGTGGTGGCGGTCACCGGCATCGTCGCATCGATGCCGATCGGCGTTGCGCTCGCGCTCGGCCGGCGCTCGTCGATACCGCTGATCCGGATTTTCTCGATCGCCTTCATCGAGTTCTGGCGCGGCGTTCCGCTGATCACGGTGCTGTTCTTCGCAACCTATATGTTGCCGCTGTTCGTTCCGACCGGGTTCACCATCGACGGATTGGTGCGCGCCCTGATCGGGATCGCGCTGTTCACCGGCGCCTATCAGGCGGAAAACATCCGGGGCGGCCTGGCGGCGATCCCGCGCGGGCAGGGCGAGGCGGCAAGCGCGCTCGGCCTGTCTTGGGCCAAGACCACCGGGCTCATCGTGATGCCGCAGGCGTTGCGCCACGTCATCCCGAGCCTCGTCAACAGTTTCATCGGCCTGTTCAAGGACACCTCGCTGGTTTCGATCGTCGCGCTGTTCGATCTGTTGGGATCGTTGCGCGCGTCGTTTTCCGATCCAAACTGGGCGACGCCGACGACACTATTCACCGGCTTTGCGTTCACCGGGATCATTTACTTCATCTTCTGCTTTGGCATGTCGCGCTATTCGCTGTTCGTCGAGAACAGGCTGAACGCGCATCGCCGCAATTGAGTGAACGGGCATGAGCACAGATCAGATCGTCGGCATCAAGGCGCTCAACAAATGGTACGGGGATTTTCACGTCCTGCGTGACATCAACCTCGGTGTCGCCAAGGGCGAGCGCATCGTCATTTGCGGTCCCTCGGGTTCGGGCAAGTCGACGCTGATCCGCTGCATCAATGCGCTGGAGGAATTCCAGGAAGGTGAGATCGTCGTCGAGGGCATCGAACTCGGCCCCAATTTGCGGCGTGTCGACGAAGTCAGGCGCGAAGTCGGCATGGTGTTCCAGAGCTTCAACCTGTTTCCGCATTTGACCGTGCTGGAGAACTGCACGCTGGCGCCGATCTGGGTGCGCAATATCCCCAAGAAGGACGCCGAGGCGACCGCGATGAAATATCTGGAGCGGGTCAAGATCCCGCACCAGGCCAACAAATATCCGGGGCAGATGTCAGGCGGTCAGCAGCAGCGCGTGGCGATCGCCCGCGCGCTGACCATGAACCCCAAGGTCATGCTGTTCGACGAGCCGACCTCGGCGCTCGATCCGGAAATGGTCAAGGAAGTGCTCGACACCATGGTCGATCTCGCCAATGAAGGCATGACCATGCTGGTCGTCACGCACGAAATGGGATTTGCGCGCGAAGTCGCCAATCGCGTCGTGTTCATGGACGCCGGCCAGGTGATCGAATCCAACACGCCTCAGGAATTCTTTGCTAACCCGCAGCATGCGCGGACGAAGCTGTTCCTCAGCCAGATCTTGCGGCATTAGCCGAACCCAGCGACCTCATCCTGAGGAGGCGCAAAGCGCCGTCTCGAAGGATGGGCCACGGGCCTCATGGTTCGAGACGCGCGAAACCGCGCTCCTCACCATGAGGGTTTGGCATCTGCCGCCTCACACCTTCTCGAACGGCAGATCGACCTTCGGGCGCTTCTCCAGCCATTCCGGCACCGGCAAATTCTTCGCACGCATGAAAGCCGGATTGAACAGCTTGGACTGATAGCGGCCGCCGGAATCGGCAAGGATGGTCACGATGGTCTTGCCGGGCCCAAGCTGCTTGGCGAGCCGGATCGCACCTGCGATGTTCACGCCGGTCGAACCGCCGAGGCAGAGGCCCTCGTGCTCGGTCAGGTCGTAGATCACCTTTACGGCTTCCTCGTCCGAAATCAGGAACGCGTCGTCGACCTTTGCGGTCTCGATGACCGGCGTGACGCGCCCGAGCCCGATACCTTCGGTGATCGAGTCTCCCGGGGTCGATTTGGCGGTGCCGTTCTTGAACAGCTCGTACATCGCAAAGCCGTGCGGATCGGCGCAGGCGTTGACGATGCCCGGATGCTTCTCCTTCAGATAGCGGCTGGTGCCGGCCAGCGTGCCGCCGGTGCCGACCGAGCAGATGAAGCCGTCGATCTTGCCGCCGGTCTGCTGCCAGATCTCGGGGCCGGTCGATTCGTAGTGCGCCTTGGCGTTATCGAGGTTGTTCCACTGGTCGGCGAACAGCACGCCGTTCGGCTCGCTCTTGCGCAGCTGGGCGGCGAGCCGTCGTCCGAGATGCTGGTAGTTGTTCGGATTGGAGTAGGGCAGCTGCGGCACTTCGATCAGTTCCGCGCCGCATAGCCGCAGCATGTCCTTCTTTTCCTGGCTCTGGGTTTCCGGGATCAGAATCATCGTCCGGTACCCACGCGCGCTCGCCACGACGGCAAGACCGATACCGGTATTGCCCGCGGTCGCTTCCAGAACCAGGCCGCCGGGCTTGAGATCGCCGCGCTTCTCGGCTTCCAGGATCATCCATTTGCCGGCGCGGTCCTTCACCGACTGGCCGGGATTCATGAATTCAGCCTTGCCGAGAATGGTGCAGCCGGTCGCTTCGGAAGCGTGCTTGAGCTTGATGAGCGGCGTGTTGCCAATCGCTTCGATGACGTCTTTGTTGAAGGTCATTTGGAATTGCCGGTTTGCTTTGCCTATTCGTTGAGCGAACCCTAAAGGACCGCCGCTGGGCATACAAGCCAGCGCTTAAGTCGCAGCCGGTCATCCGGATTTGCGAACACCACCTGACGCGCCTCGATATTTCCCTGACGGGCATCAGGTTCGGCCAGGGCGCGGAAATTGCTTCGCCAGATCGCGGGCGCCTTGGCATAATCTTGCCCGGAAATGCGCTCGCGGATGGCGGGAACGCCGAATGGTTGCTGATGGTTGCTGAAGCAGGCGACAAGTTCTCATCGTCGATGATGACGTGTTCGCCGGCGCAAGATTCGCGATCATGGACGGTGTGGGGACGGCTACGCCGGGGTTCCCGGGATTTCGAATCGGCCGCAGGCGCGTTTTCACCCGCGCAGACGGATTCGGGCCGTGGGAATGGGGAAAAAACCCGTGAAATCTTCGTAAGGTTTCGCCGGTCCGGCATCATCCTGACCGCGTCCAAGGCCGATGAAATAAGGCTAACTTGCATTTTTGATCGCCGATTGGCGCGCTGGCGCAAGCGATCGTCTGGATGGTCCGGGACTGTCCGCGCCCTGATCGCAAGGCTAGTATGAGCGCTCGGTTCCAACGGAAGCATCACCCCCGTGAACGTGTCGCAGACTACCCAAACAAACGTTCATCGCGGGCCACGCTGGAATTTGTCCCGTGGAGAACGGGTGTGACCCAGCGAATAATGGGGACTGTGGCTGAAGACTGGCGGGCGCGCTTTCCAGGTGCAAGTCGCCGGGTGAGCCGCTTTGCGCGCTCAGTCGCGGTGCTCGGGCTGGTCGCCAGTTCCGCGGGCTGCATCCTGACCAAGGATCTGCCTGATCCCGCGCTCGACGTCCCCGAAGGCTACAAGGCCGCCCGCCTGACCAAGCCGCAGGACGCACCGCCGACGCTCGACTGGTGGCGCGGTTTCCGCTCGCGGGAGCTGACGACGCTGATGGAAGAGGCCCAGACCGTCAATCTGGACATCGCCGCCGCCACCGCGCGCTTCGTGCAGGCCGATGCGCAGGCCCGGATTACCGGCGCGGCGTTGCTGCCGAATCTGAGCGGCTCCGGTTCGGAAAGCTATTCCCGCACCTCCGGCTCGAGCGCGAGCGGCCTGACCAATGGCGGCCGCGAGGTCGTCAATTATTCGTCCTCGCTCAGCGCCAGCTATGAACTCGATTTCTGGGGCAAGAATCGCGACGCCGCCCAGGCGGCGGAAGAGACCGCCGTTGCCAACCGCTTCGACCGCGACGTCATCGCACTGACCACGCTGACCACGGTTGCCAACGCCTATTTCCAGGTGCTCGCGGCGCAGGACCGGATTCGCACCGCAGAGCGCAATATCGCCAGCGCGATCCGCATCCTCGATGCGATCAAGCAGCGGCTGCAGGCCGGCACCGGGAACGACCTCGACGTCGCCCAGCAGGAAACCGTCGTGGCCAACCAGCGCGCGCTGGTGCCGCCGCTGCGGCAAACGCTCGACCAGAACATCAACGCGCTGGCGACCCTGGTATCGCGGCCACCGGAATCGGTGCGCGTCATCGGCGGCACGCTGAACCAGATAGCCTCGCCCCGCGTTACGCCCGGACTGCCGTCGGAGCTCCTGACGCAACGCCCCGACATCAGGCGCCAGGAAGCGCAGCTGGCATCCGCCACCGCCAATGTCGGCAACGCCCGTGCGCAGTTTTTCCCGAGCATTCAACTGACCGGGCAGGGTGGCTATCAGAGCTCCGCGCTGACGTCGCTGTTTCAGCCGCACGCCGCGTTCTTCAGCATGGTCGGCAGCCTGACCCAGCCGATCTTCGACGGCGGCAGGATTCTGGGCAATTTCGAACTCACCAAGGCCCGGCAGGATGAACTGCTGCAGACCTACCGCAAGACGGTGGTGCAGGCCTTTGCCGATGTCGACAATGCGTTGATGTCGATCCGCCAGACCACGGAGCGGCTGCGGTTGCAGCGCGAGGTGGTGGCGTCCTCGCGGCGGGCGTTTCAACTGTCCGAGCAGCAATTGCGGGCCGGAACTGCCGACATCGTAACTGTGCTAAATACGCAATTGACGTTATTCCAGGCGGAAGATTCGCTGTCGCAGGCCCAATTGGCCCGGCTGCTCGCGATCGTCAGCCTGTATCAGGCGCTGGGGGGCGGCTGGGAGCCTAGGATGGAAAGGCCGGTCGATGCTCTTTAAGCCGGAGTCAGAGGAAGACACCAAACCCCCGGAAGTGCGCAAGCCGGGTTTCTGGTCGCGCGTGCTCAAGCGCATGGTCTCGCTGGCCGTGACGCTCGTGATCCTCGGCGGTCTGGCTTACATCGGCTGGTACGCGTTTCAGCCCAAACCGAACGGCGGCGGCGGTGGCCGCGGCGGCGCGCGTCTCGATCTTCCGGTGCCGGTGCTGGCGGCGACGCCGCGCATCCAGGACGTGCCGGTCTATCTCGATGGCGTCGGCTCCGTCCGCGCGCTGAACAACGTTCTCGTGCGCGCCCAGGTCGACGGCAAGTTGATCTCGGTGAACTTCACCGAAGGCCAGGACGTCAAGAAGGGCGACGTGCTGGGCGAAATCGATCCGGTGATCTATCAGGCGCAATATGATCAGGCGGTTGCCAAGAAGGCGCAGGACGAAGCCCAGCTCGCCAACCAGAAGCTCGATCTCGCCCGCTACCAGCAGCTCGCGGCGTCCAACGCCGGATCGAAGCAGCAGGCCGATACGCAGCGCGCCTTGGTGGCCCAGCAGGAAGCACTTGTGAAGGCCGACCAGGCCGCGATCGACAATGCGCAAGCCACCCTCGGTTACACCAAGATCACCGCACCCCTGTCGGGACGCGCCGGCCTGCGCCAGGTCGACCAGGGCAACATCATCAAGGCGGTGGATGCGACCGGTCTCGTCATCATCACCCAGCTGCAGCCGATCGCGGTACAGTTCAGCCTGCCGCAGCAACAGATCGTGCGGGTCAATGCCGCCGCCGCCAAGGGCGTACTCGCCGTCGACGTGTTCGGCAATGATGGCGTCACCGTGGTCGACACCGGCACGCTGAAAGGCATCGACAACCAGGTCGATCCGACGACGGGAACGCTGAAACTCAAGGCGGAATTTCCCAACGCCAAATTCCAGCTCTGGCCGGGACAATTCGTCAATGTGCGCCTGAAGGTCGAAACGCTCGACAAGGCGATCGTGGTGCCGACTTCGGCGGTCCAGCGCGGTCCCGCCGGAACGTTCAGCTACGTGATCGGCCCTGGCGATATCGCAACCGCCAAGCCTGTCGTGGTGACGCAGCAGAACGAGCACGATGCCGTGATCGCGAGCGGGCTTTCGACCTCCGACCGCGTGGTCACCACGGGCTTTGCCAACCTGTCCGATGGCGCCAAGGTTCTGATCGGCACCGATGACCGGGCGCCGACCGCCGACCTCGCGCCGCGCAAGCGCAGCCGCAGCCCCGACGGCAAGGGCGGTCAGGGCGGTCAGAGCGGCCAAGCCAAAGAAGGCCAGGCCAAGGAAGGTCAAGCCAAAGACGGCGAACACCGCGGCAGGCGCGAACGCGGCGAGGGCGATCAAAAAGGACAGACCGGGCCGGCACCGGCCGGCCAACAGTCGGGCGGGCCTGCGAAATCGCAGCCATGAGGACGCAACCATGAGCGTCTCCGAACCGTTCATCCGCCGGCCGATCGCGACCTCGTTGCTCGGGATCGCGCTGTTGATCGGCGGCGCGCTCGGCTATTGGGCGTTGCCGGTGTCGGCGCTGCCGCAGGTTGATTTCCCGACCGTGCAGGTCACGACGCAACTGCCCGGCGCCAGCCCCGACGTGGTGGCGTCGCTGATCACGGCGCCGCTGGAACGTCAGCTCGGCCAGATCCCGTCGCTGTCGTCGATGCAATCGACCAGCTCGTTCGGCGTCAGCCAGATATCGCTGCAGTTCGATCTCAACCGCGACATCGACGGCGCCACCCAGGACGTGCAGGCCGCGATCAACGCGGCGGCCGGCATCCTGCCGAAAAACCTGCCGTACCCACCGACCTACGCCAAGGTCAACCCGGCGGATGCGCCGGTCTTGACGCTGGCGCTGACGTCGGAGACCATTTCGCTGCGCGCGATGAGCGACATCGCCGACACGATTTTGGGACAGCGGCTCAGCCAGATTTCCGGCGTCGGCCGCGTCGCGGTGCTCGGCGGGCTGAAGCCTGCAATCCGGGTGCAGGCCGATCTGGCGCGGCTCGCTGCCTACGGCATTGCGATGGAGGACCTGCGCGCCGCCATTGCCGGGGCCAACGTCTCGGGCCCGAAGGGATCGCTGGACGGCGCGCAGCAAGCCTACACCATCGCCGCCAACGACCAGATCGCGGCGGCGGACGCCTACAAGCCGATCATCATCGCCTATCGCAACGGCGCACCGGTCACGATCGGCGACGTCGCCATCATCATCGACGGGCTGGAGAACGATCGTACCGGCGGCTGGTATCAGGGCACGCCGGCCGTCATCATCGACATCCAGCGGCAGCCCGGCGCCAATGTGATCGAGGTGGTGCGCCAGATCCGCGAGGAAATTCCCAAGGTACAGCGCGCGATCCCGGCGGGCGTCAAGCTGACCATCGTCAGCGACCGCACCGTCACCATCCGCGCTTCCGTGCATGACGTGCAGTTCACGCTGATCCTTTCAGTGGTGCTGGTAACCCTGGTCGTGCTGTTGTTCCTGCGCTCGCTGCGCGCCACGCTGATTGCGGGTGTGGCGCTGCCGCTGTCGCTGATCACGAGCTTCGGGATCATGTATTTCGCGGGCTTCAGCCTCGACAACCTGTCGCTGATGGCGCTCACGATCGGCACCGGCTTCGTGGTCGACGATGCCATTGTGATGATCGAGAACATCGTCCGCCACATGGAGGACGGCGAGTCGGTCATGGAGGCCTCGCTGAAGGGCGCCAGCGAGATCGGCTTCACGGTGATTTCGCTGACGGTGTCGCTGATCGCGGTGTTCATCCCGCTATTGTTCATGTCCGGCCTGGTCGGCCGCATGTTCCGCGAGTTCGCGCTGACGCTGACGATCGCGGTGGTGACGTCGGCGGTCGTCTCGCTGACGCTGACGCCGATGATGTGTTCGCGGCTGCTCAAGAACGTCCACGAGGAATACGCCGTTCCGGGGCTCGCCGCCGTCAGCCGCTTCATCGATCGCACGGTCGAACTCTATCACCGCACGCTGCTGTGGGTGCTGCAGCGCCAGCGCGCCACGCTCGCCGTGACGTTCCTCACCATCGTCGCGACCCTGGTCATGTACGTGGTCGCGCCGAAGGGGTTTTTGCCGCTGCAGGACACGGCTTCGATCACGGCGGTGACCGAGGCCGGGCCCGACGTTTCCTTTGCCGAGATGCAAAGCCGGCAGATGGCGGCGGCATCAGCGATCCAGGCCGATCCGGATGTCGTCGGCGTGGTCTCCGTGATCGGCGCAGGCTCGGTCAATCCGACCACCAATGTCGGCCGGCTGGTGATGACGCTGCGCCCGCGCGGCGAGCGGCACGACGACATCATGGTCGTGGTCAACCGGCTGAAGCAGCGCACGGCCTCGATCCCCGGCATGACCATCTATTTCCAGCCGGTGCAGGATGTGCAGATCTCGACCCAGTCGAGCCGCTCGCAATACCAGTACACGCTGACCGGCACCGATTCCGCCGAAGTGACCAAATGGGCCAACAGGCTCGTCGCCGAAATGCGGCGGGATCCGTTGTTCCGCGACGTCTCGTCAGAAGCGCAGGAGGGCGGCTTGCGCGCCGCGCTCGACATCGACCGCCAGCGAGCCGGCCAGCTCGGCGTCAGCCTGCAGGTCGTCACCGACACGTTGAACGACGCCTTTGCGCAGCGGCAGATCTCGACCATCTACGGCCAGGCCAACCAGTACCGCGTGGTGCTGGAAGCCTTGCCGATGTATCAGCGCGACCCATCGATCCTCTCGAAACTCTACGTGCCGGGCGCGTCGGCGACGCCGGGAAGCCCGGCCGGGCAGGTGCCGATCTCGGCGATTGCGACGCTGACGCGCACCACCGCGCCGCTGGCGATTTCGCATCACGCGCAATTCCCCGCCATCTCGCTCAGCTTCAACCTGGCGCCGGGCGAATCGCTCGGCGACGCCGTCGAGGCGGTCAAGTCGATCGAAACCCGCATCGGCATGCCCGGCAGCATCGTCGGCGTCTATGCCGGCGACGCGGCCGAATTTGCAAAGTCGCTGGCCGGGCAGCCATGGCTGATCCTGGCTGCGCTGGTCACCATCTACATCGTGCTCGGCGTGCTCTATGAGAGCTACATCCACCCGATCACCATTCTCTCGACGCTGCCCTCGGCCGGCATCGGCGCCATCCTGGCCTTGATGCTGTGCGGCCAGGACCTGTCGGTGATCGGGCTGATCGGCATCATCCTGCTGATGGGCATCGTCAAGAAAAACGCGATCATGATGATCGACTTTGCCCTTGAGGCGGAGCGCCACAAGGGCATGTCCGCGCACGAAGCGATCGTGCAGGCCTGCCTGTTGCGCTTCCGCCCGATCATGATGACGACGCTGGCCGCCCTGTTCGGCGCGCTGCCGCTGGCGCTCGAAAGCGGCACCGGCGCGGAATTGCGTTTCCCGCTCGGCGTCTCGATCATCGGCGGTTTGCTGCTGAGCCAGTTGCTGACGCTCTACACCACGCCCGTGATCTATCTGGCGCTCGACCGGCTCAACCGCAAAATCGACAAGGCGGTGCCGAAGCCGGGGCCTGCCGGGCCGCCGGTCGCCGGCGCCACCGAGGGGATGCAGTAATGGCATCGATCTCGATTTCGGAGCCCTTCATCCGCAGGCCGGTAGGCACCACGCTGCTGGCGATCGGGCTCTTTCTGGTCGGGGTCGTCGCCTACGTGTTTCTGCCGGTGTCGGCGGTTCCCAACGTCGACTTTCCGTCGATCCGGGTTTCCGCCACGCGCCCGGGCGCCGACCCTTCGATCATGGCGTCGACGGTTGCGGCCCCGTTGGAGCGGCGGCTCGGGCAAATCTCGGGCATCGACCAGATCACCTCGACCAGTTCGCTCGGCACCACCAGCATCCAGTTGCAGTTCGCGATCGGCCGCAACATCGACCGCGCCGCGCGTGACGTGCAGGCGGCGATCAACGCCTCGCTGGCGGATCTGCCGAGCGACCTGCCGTCACTGCCGCGGTTCCGCAAGGCCAACCCGTCCGCCGCACCAGTGTTCGTGCTGGCGCTGACCTCGAAGACGCTGACGACGAGCGCGATGTACGACGTCGCCGATACCGTGATCGCGCAGCGCATCTCGCAGGTCCCGGGGGTGGGCGAAGTCACCGTCAGCGGCGCAGATCAGCCCGCGGTACGGATCGCGCTCAACCCGGTCGCGCTTTCCAACGCCGGGATCGCGACCGACGACGTCCGGCTGGCGATCGTCAATTCCAACCCGCTCGGCCCGGTCGGGATCTTCAACGGCGGCCGCCAGAGCGAGACGATTTCGACCAACAAGCAGATGCGCACGGCGGCCGAATTCCGCGACATCATCATCAAGAGCTCGGGAGGCAATTTCGTCCGCCTCTCCGACGTGGCGGAGGTGGAAGACTCCGTCCGCAACAGCCGCTCGATCGCCTGGTTCAACAAGCAGCCGGCGGTGCTGATCCAGATCACCAAGCAGGGCGACGCCAACGTCATCGATACCGTGGACCGGGTGAGGGCGCTGCTGCCGGAATTGCAGCAATGGCTGCCGGGCGGTGTCGAGATTTCGACGCTGGTCGACCGCACCGGCACCATCCGCGCCAGCGTGCTCGACATGCAGTTTACGCTGCTGGCGACTGCGTTCCTGGTCATGGTGGTGGTGTTCGCGTTCCTGCGGCGGCTGACGCCGACGATTGCGGCCGGCGTCTCGGTGCCGCTGGCGCTGGCCGGCACCTGCGCCGGAATGTGGCTTGCCGGTTTCTCGATCGACAATCTGTCGCTGATGGCGCTGGCGATTTCGGTCGGCTTCGTGGTCGACGACGCCATCGTGATGATCGAGAACATGTACCGCAATCTCGAGCAGGGCATGGCGCCGCTCGCCGCGGCACTGGAAGGCGCCAAGCAGATCGGCTTTACCGTGCTGTCGATCAGCCTGTCGCTGATCGCGGCCTTTACGCCGCTGATCTTCATGGACGGGATCGTCGGGCGGCTGCTGCGCGAATTCTCCCTGACGCTGACCTTTGCCATCGTGGTGTCGACCGTAGTCTCGCTCACGGTCACCCCGATGATTTGCGCGCATTTCATCAAGGAAGCGACTTCCGATCGCGCCACCTGGTTCGACCGGCTGGTCGAGGGCACGCTGTCGCGCACCGTGTCGTTCTACACCTGGACGCTGCGCCGGGTGCTGGAGTTTCCGTATCTTACCCTGGTCGTGTTCTTTGCCACCATCGCATTAACGGTGACGCTCTACATCAAGACGCCGAAGGGCTATTTCCCGACCGACGACAGCGGCTTCATCATCGGGTCGACCCGTGCATCCCCCGACATCTCGTTTCAGGCCATGCTCGGCCTGCAACAGCAATTGGCCGATATCGTCATGGCTGACCCTGCGGTCGCCGGGATCGGCTCCTCGCTTGGCAGCGGCGGCGGACCCGGTGGCGGCGGCTCCAACCGCGGCACCATGTTCATCAGCCTGAAGCCGCCGGAGGAGCGGGCGGGGCAGTCGACTTCCGATGTAATCGATCGCCTGCGCCGGGCGCTCTACCGCGTCGCGGGCATCCGCCTGTTCATGTTCGCCGCCCAGGATATCCGGACCGGCGGACGGCAGAGTGATTCCGATTATCAATACACGCTGTCGAGCACCGATCTCGATCTGCTGCAGAAATGGGCCCCCATCGTTGGCAAGCGCATGGAGACCGTCGAGGGCATTACCGACGTGTCCTCTGACCGCGATCCCGGCGGGTTGCAATTGTCATTGGTGATCGACCGCAAGACGGCGTCGAGCTTGGGTGTTCGCGTCCAGGACATCGACAACGCCTTGAACAACGCGTTCGCGCAGCGGCAGATTTCGATCATCTACACCCAGCGCAACCAGTACATGGTGGTGCTGGAGATCGACCCGAAATTCCAGGCCGATCCGTCGAACCTCGAACGCATCTTCGTCGCCGGCGCCAACGACGCACAGGTGCCGCTGTCGGCCGTCGTGCGCTATCAGCGCGGCCTGTCGCCGCTGGCGGTCTATCACTCGCAGTCGTTCCCCTCGACGACGGTGTCGTTCAACCTGCTGCCCAACGTGCCGCTCGAGGTCGCGACCACCAACATCCAGCGCGCGGTCGACGAACTGCACATGCCGGAGGGCATCCGCGGCAGTTTCGACGGCAATGCCGGCGACTTCAACAAGACCAGCGGCCGGCAGCCGCTGCTGATCCTCGGCGCGCTGGTGGCGATGTATATCGTGCTCGGCGTGCTCTATGAGAGCCTCGCCCATCCCCTGACCATCATCTCGACGCTGCCTTCGGCGGGGCTCGGCGCGCTGCTCGCGCTGCAGGTGACCAACACGCCGCTGACCGTGATCGCCTTTGTCGGCATCATTCTGCTGATCGGGATCGTCAAGAAGAACGGCATCATGATGGTGGATTTCGCGCTCGACGCCGAGCGCCACCGCGGCCTGTCGTCGGCGGACGCGATCTTCGAGGCCTGCACCGCCCGGTTCCGGCCGATCCTGATGACGACGCTGGCGGCGCTGTTCGCGGGCATTCCATTGGTGATCGCGACCGGCCCGGGCACCGAGCTGCGCCGGCCGCTCGGAATCACCATCATCGGGGGATTGTTCGTGTCCCAGATCCTCACTTTGTACACGACACCCGTGATCTACCTCCTGATCGACCGGTTGCGGCGGCGGTGGTCCGAACCGGCCGCAATCCAGGCGCCGGCGGAATAATCGGAAGGATCGGCCCTGAATTGTTGATGGGGTGGGCGGCGCAGCGTATAGCGGGCGGATGTCAAAACAATCCGAAGCCAAGGCCACACCCGATGCAGAAGAAGTGCCGGAGTGCGCCGATTGCGGCAAACCGCTGCCTCTGTGCATCTGTGACAGCATCACGCCGATCGAGAACAAGGTTTCTCTCCTGATCCTGCAGCATCCGCAGGAACAGGACCGGACGCTGGGTACGGCGCGCCTGACGGCGCTCCATTTTGGCGACGCCGTGCTCAAGATCGGATTGTCCTGGCCGAGCCTCTCCAAGGCGTTGGGGCGGCCGGTTGACGATCCCTCGCGCTGGGCGGTGCTGTATCTTGGTTCCGCCAAGGTCAGCGAGCTCGACACCGAGAACGAAATCGTCGCGATCAACCGCAAGGGCGAGATCGAACCGCATCAGCGCGCCATCCTCGGCGATATCGAGGGCATCGTGCTGCTCGACGGCACCTGGAGCCAGGCCAAGGCACTGTGGTGGCGCAACGCGTGGATGCTGAAATGCCAGCGGGTGATTCTTGGGCCCAAGCGCGCCTCGCGCTATGGAAAGCTCCGCAAGGAGCCGCGTGCCGACGGGCTCTCCACGATCGAGGCCGCGGCGATGCTGCTGGCGGGGCTGGAGAAGCGGCCCGACATCGCCGAGACGCTCAACGGCAGTTTCGAACGGCTGCTGACGCGATATCGCGAGGTTCAGACCACCATGCCGGAAATCGCACCCAAGCCGAAGAAGCGCGACTACCGCCGCCGCAAAGGGGTTAAAGCCCGCGCCAAATAATGCTAGCGATGGTTGCGAGCGATCGGTCGAACCGCCCGGTTGCCTGTCGCCAAAGCGGAAAACGTCAGCGGAAAGTACCGATGCAATCGCTTGAGTCACAACATGACGAGGTTGTCGTCGGGCCAAGCGACCGCAATTTCGGGTTCACGATGGCCGCGGTTTTTGCGCTGATCGGCGGTTACGGTCTGTACCAGGGTTCGTCTCATGCGCCGTTCTGGCTGGGCGCCGCCGCGGTGTTTGCAGGCCTGACCCTGTGGCGGCCGCAAACCCTGAACCTCGCCAACCGGGCATGGCTGAAGCTCGGGCTTCTGATGTACCGCGTGGTCAACCCCGTCATCATGGCCTTGCTTTTCTTTGGCACGATCCTGCCGATTGGGCTGGCCATGCGCTTGTTCGGCAAGGATTTCCTCAACCTCGCAAGGGATCGTTCATCGCCGACCTATTGGCTGCCGCGCTCCGATCCGCGACCACCATCGCAATCCATGCGGCAGCAGTTCTAGGGTCCGTGCGCATCCTCGGCATCTCGGCATTCTACCACGACAGCGCCGCGGCTCTGCTGGTGGACGGCAAGATCGTCGCCGCTGCACAGGAAGAGCGTTTCACGCGCAGGAAGCACGACCCGAATTTTCCGGCCGCCGCGATCCGTTATTGCCTGTCGGCAGCGGGCATCAGCGCAAGCGAACTCGACCACGTCGTGTTCTACGAAAAACCGTTCCTCAAATTCGAACGCCTGCTCGAGACTTACCTTGCATTCGCACCGCGCGGCTTTCAGTCGTTCCGGAAGGCGATACCGGTCTGGCTAAAGGAGAAGCTGTTCCAAAAACGCGTGCTCCGCGACCATCTCCTCGCGATCGACGGCGGCATCGATTGGGAAGCGAAACTGCTGTTCGCCGATCATCACCAGAGCCACGCGGCTTCGGCGTTCTTTGCCTCGCCGTTTGCCGAGTCCGCGATCCTGACGCTGGACGGCGTCGGCGAATGGACGACGACGTCGGCCGGCTACGGCAGGGACAATGCGCTCGACCTGACGCGCGAGATCAATTTCCCGCACTCGGTGGGGCTGCTTTATTCGGCCTTCACCTATTACACCGGCTTCAGGGTCAATTCCGGCGAGTACAAGGTGATGGGCCTCGCGCCCTACGGCGAGCCGAAATATACCAAACTGATCCTCGACCATCTCGTCGACCTCAAGGAGGACGGCAGCTTCCGGCTCGATCTGCAATATTTCGATTATTGCACCGGCCTGACCATGACCAACGGGCGGTTCGACAGACTGTTCGGCGGCAAGCCGCGCGAGCCGTCCGAGCGCCTCGACCAGCGCCACATGGATCTGGCCGCTTCCGTTCAGCAGGTGACGGAAGAGATCGTGCTGCGGCTGACCCGCAGTCTGGCGCGCGAGGGGCAATCGGAGAATCTGTGTCTGGCTGGCGGCGTGGCGCTGAACTGCGTCGCCAACGGAAAAATCCTGCGTGAGCGCACCTTCAAGAACCTATGGGTGCAACCCGCCGCGGGCGACGCCGGCGGCGCGGTCGGCGCGGCGTTGGCGGCGTATTATCAATTTGCCGGCAAGCCGCGGGCGACGCCCGTCGGCGATGCCATGGCGGGCGGCTATCTCGGGCCGTCATTCGCGCAAGCCGAGATCGAACAGCGCCTGGCGCAGGCAGGGGCGGTGTTCACGGCGCTCACCGAAGACGCGCTGATCGAAAGCACCGTCAAAGCGCTGGTTGCGGAGAAAGCGATCGGCTGGTTCCAGGGACGGATGGAATTCGGCCCGCGCGCGCTTGGAGCGCGGTCGATCCTCGGCGATCCCCGGTCACCGAGGATGCAGAGCTCGCTCAACCTGCGGGTCAAATTCCGTGAAAGTTTTCGTCCCTTCGCACCGGCCGTGTTGCGCGAGGATGTCGCCGAATGGTTCGAACTCGACGGCGACAGTCCGTACATGCAGATCGTCGCCGATGTGCTGAGGAAGCACCGCCGGCCCACCAATCCCGGTGATGAAAAGCTGTTCGGCATCGAGCGGCTCAATGTCCCGCGCTCGGACATACCGGCCGTCACGCACGTGGATTATTCGGCGCGGATACAGACCGTGCATGCCGACACCAATGCGCGCTTTCATGCGCTGCTGACGGCCTTCAAGGCCGAAACCGGGTGTCCGGTGCTGGTCAACACCAGCTTCAATGTCCGCGGCGAGCCGATCGTGTGCACGCCGGAAGACGCCTTCCGCTGCTTCATGGGCAGCGATATCGAAGTGCTGGTGGTCGGCAATTGCTTCCTGCTCAAGGAAGACCAGCCGGCGTCGCTGAAGCTCGACTACAAGAATGCGTTCGACCTCGACTGATCGAACAGCGAGGCGGATCGCGCGTTTCGGAAATCCACGGATTTGGAGTTGCAGAACTTTGTCGATGGGGAAACGAGGAAGGTTGCCTAACCCATTGGCGGGCTGTATTGATCCGCCCCGATGGGGCCACGTGGCGGAGTGGTTACGCAACGGTCTGCAAAACCGTGTACACCAGTTCAATTCTGGTCGTGGCCTCCATCCATATAATCAATAACTTAGGTCGATTATATGAGAGGCCGGACGAACTTCAGGCCGTCGTCAGGTCCAGGCGCTTAGCAGGAGGCGTACCAGCCTTCAGGAAACGGAACCAGCGGCCAGGGGGCGCGGTTGTCGTTGGCGGGGCGCGGCGTTCGACGAAAGGGCAGGGTCTGGGCCACGAAATCATCCTCCGGTATGGGCGCAATGGCCGTTTTCACGGCGTCCAGCAATAGGTCGAACTCAACTTCGCTCATCGCGCTCTCCGGGGTTGCAGAGCGCACGTTCTCAAAACCGGTTTGTTTCCAGATTGAACGGATCGATCCAATTTTATCGATCGGCCAGTCGCGGCAAACGTAGTTAGTAAATGGTTGATTCCCCGAGGGGCACGGTAGACCCGAACGCCCGGCACAAAGTGTGAGAAAAATCACATTCCACAAAAATTGTTCCGCGTATTCGTCGGATGACGTCCGTGCTGTCAAGCCGGGCCCGACTAGGGAGATGCGGACATGAAGACGCACGTGGCGCGTGTTGGAGCGGTACGCAGCCGGGTCCGCCGCGCTTCGATGGTTGGAATGCTCCTCGCGCTGTTCGCAGCAGGGTCGGCTAACGCCCAGCAGGGCACGCCCGAGCAACGCCGGGCCTGCACGCCCGACGTCTACCGCCTGTGCGCCGGTGAAATCCCCAATGCGCGCGCCATCACCACCTGCCTGCGCCGGCAGAAGGGAAGCCTGAGCCCGGCATGTGCGGCGGCGTTCGAGCAGTAGCCGGTCAAGCTGTTGCGCCGGACCCCAGGGCGCGGCGCCCGTTCCCTTTACGAAGCGGGATCATTTCCTTAGATGTGATGAAAACTTCGCATTCAGGGAGCGATGCCGTCCATGAAAGTCACTGGATTGAAGGGCCCGCTTGCGGGCAAGGTCGCGCTGGTCGCAGGCGCCACCCGCGGCGCCGGCCGCGGCATTGCCGTTCAATTGGGGGCGGCCGGAGCGACGGTCTACGTGACCGGGCGCACGACGCGGCAGGCGCCGTCGGAAATGAACCGGCCGGAGACGATCGAGGAAACCGCCGATCTGGTGAATGCGGCCGGTGGCCACGGCATCGCGGTTCAGGTCGATCATCTCGAACCCACACAGGTTCAGGGCCTGGTCGATCGCATCGCATTCGAGCACGGCGCCTTGCATATCCTGGTGAACGACATCTGGGGCGCCACCAGGATGGAGTGGAACAAGCCGGTGTGGGAATCCTCGCTCGACTATGGCCTGCGTACGCTCCGCCTCGCCATCGATACCCACGCCATCACCAGCCATTTCGCCGCGCCTTTGTTGATCAAGACGCGCGGTGGATTGGTGGTCGAGATGACTGACGGTACCGACGCCTACAACGCAACGAATTACCGGGTCTCGTTCTTCTACGATCTGGCCAAGGCGGCGGTGAACCGCATGGCCTTCGCTTTAGCCCATGAACTGGCGCCGCACGGTGGAACGGCTGTTGCGCTGACGCCGGGCTGGCTGCGCTCGGAAGCCATGCTCGATGCCTACCGCGTCACTGAAGCGAACTGGCGCGATGCCACCAAGGTCCAGCCGCACTTTGCGATATCGGAGAGCCCGGCCTTCGTCGGCCGCGCCGTCGCCGCACTTGCCGGCGATCCCGACGTGGCACGCTGGAACGGAAAATCGCTGTCGAGCGGCGAACTGGCAACAATCTACGGATTTACCGATCTCGACGGCAGTAGGCCCGATGCGTGGCGATACGTCGTCGAGGTCCAGGACGCCGGCCGGCCCGCCAACGTGACCAGCTATCGCTGACTTGCCATTACTGACTTGCTATTTTCTGACTTGGGCGCGATCGGCACTCACATCTCCCGCGCCGGGCCTGCACGCCCGACGTCTACCGCCTGTGCGCCGGCGAAATCCCCAACGCGCGCGCCATCACCGCCTGCCTGCGCCGGCAGAAGGGTAGCTTGAGCCCGGCATGCGCGGCGGTGTTCGAGCAGTAAATGATGGTCAACGTCCCGATTGTTAGGGTTGATTTCCCCGTTCGACGGTCGCAAGGCGTCTTCGCTGGACTCGCGTGAGCAGGGCCTTTATGCGGTACGGCTCTTCGCGGCGGTCAAAACCGTCTGTACGGCAGCTTGAGGATATCGAGTGGAAACCACCGCTTCCCTGAAACCACCCTGGCAACGCCCGCTCTACTTTACGCTTGGTTGTCTCTGCCTGGCGATAGGTATCGTCGCGCTGGTTGTGCCGCTGATTCCCGGTATCGTCTTTCTGGTGCTGGCAACGGCCTGCTTTTCGCGATCGTCGCCCAAGATGGAGATTTGGCTGACGACACATCCGCGTTTCGGCAAGTTGATCAAGAACTGGCAATCGTCGGGCGCAATCCCTCGCGGAGCGAAGTGGATCATCACGATCAGCATGATCGCGAGCTTTTCGCTGATCTTTCTGGAAACGGACTCCCGGCCGCTTCAGGCCATCGTGGCCGCAATCATGATCGGCGTCCTCGTCTACGTCTGGCGGCGGCCGGAATAGTTCAAGGACGGAAGCAGTGAAGACCACTATCCCGTCCATGGCGGGAGCAGGTCGCTGACCGTGGTCAGATATCCAGCGCCGCCAAATTCTTCGGCAGCATCCGCTTGAACAGCGTCAGCATGCGCGTGGCTTGCTTCGGTTCCAGCGCGATTGCGTGGCGCACGGTGGCTGCAATCAGCGTCATGATCAGCTGTGAGAACGACACCAGCGCAGGTGAGGGCGCGTTCGGCGCGATCCGCCGCAGCGCCTCGTCGAGCAGACCGGCGAGATAAGCGCCGTCTTCCTCGTCGAGTTTTTGCAGCGCCCGGTCGGCCTGGGTGGCTTGCCAGATGTCGCGCATGACAGGTTCGTTGTTGAACATCTGGTAGTAGCTGTCGACAATACGACAGAGGGCCGGATGCAGGTCCCGGGCGCTCTTGACCGACGCCAGATCGCGGCGGACGCAATCTCGGCCAACGGCGTTGTAGCGTTCCGCCAGCGTGCCGATGATCGCGGTCTTGTCGGGGAAGTACTGATAGAGCGAGCCGAAGGCCACGCCGGTGCGCTCGACAATGTCGCTCATCCGGAACGCTTCGCTGCCCTTCTCGGCCATGATTTCCGCCGCACTTTCAAGGATGCGCTCGAACCGCTCCCGGCTGCGCTGCTGCGTCGGAACCAGCCGCGCCAGGCCTTGCGCGCCAGCTTCGGCCTGACCCGGTCCGGTTTTCTTCTTCGCCGCCATCCACCACCACCCCGCTCAAAAAAGCCCTTGACCAACTTAATACGAGAGTTTATCGCATTTGACAAATGCGAGATATCCTCGTGTTTAATGAAGAGGGAATTTCGATGTCGCAACTCCCGATCCTGATCATTGGCGGTACGGGCAAGACCGGCGCGCGCGTTGCCGCGCTGCTGCAGGCGCAAGGCGTAGCCACGCGCCCGGTTTCACGTTCCACTTCCGTGCCGTTCGACTGGAATGATCCGCAGACCTGGCCTGCCGCGCTGGATGGCGTATCCAGCGCCTATGTCACCTACCAGCCGGATCTGGCGGTGGAGGGATCGACCGAAGCCATCACCGAACTCAGCCGGCTCGCGCGCAAAAACGGCCTGCAGCGCCTCATGCTGCTGTCGGGCCGCGGCGAGCCTGGCGCGCAACGCGCCGAGGCGGCGTTGCAGGCCTCCGGCGTGCCATGGACCATCGTCCGCGCCAGCTGGTTCAACCAGAATTTCTCGGAAGGCTATCTGATCGACGGCGTCAAGGCGGGCGAGGTCGCGTTGCCGGCGGGCGCAGTGCTTGAACCCTTCATCGACGCCGACGATATCGCCGACGTGGTGGTGGCGGCGCTTGGCGACGAGCGTCACGCCGGCAAGCTCTATGAAGTGACCGGCCCGCGCGCGCTCACTTTTGCACAAGCCGTGGCCGAGATATCAACCGCCGCCGGCCGGCCGATCGGCTACCGGCAGATCTCGCCGGAAGCGTTTGCCGCCGGCATGCGGCCGTTCGTCCCTGAAGAGATCGTCGCTCTCATGGACGAACTCTTCACCGTCGTGCTCGACGGGCGCAACAGCCGCATTGCCGATGGCGTCGAGCAGGCGCTCGGCCGTCCGCCCCGCGATTTCGCCGATTATGCCCGCAGGGTCGCTATGACCGGGGTCTGGAGGGCATGACCGTGCTTCAATCTGTTATCACCGGATTGCTGTGGTTTGCCGCGATCGGCTGCGGCTTGATCGCGGGACTCTACTTCGCCTTCTCGACGTTCATCATGACCGCGCTCGGCCGCATCGGTCAGGTGGCAGGCATCACGGCGATGAACGCGATCAACGCCGTGATCGTGCAGTCGCTGTTCATGCCGCTGTTTCTTGGGACCACGCTTGCGAGCCTGCTTTTGGCGGTTGCTGGCCTGCTTCGCTGGGGCGAGCCGGGCGCGATCGCGATGCTGGCCGGCGGCGTGCTCTATGTGATCGGCATGTTCGTATGCACAGCCGTCTTCAACGTGCCCTTGAACAACGCGCTGGCCGCCGTCGATCCCGCAAGTACCGAGGCCGCACCGCTATGGGCGCGCTATCTGACCGACTGGACGCTGTGGAATCATGTCCGGACGATTGCATCCACCGCGGCTTGTGCGCTGTTCATCTGGGCGATCGCGGTGAGATAGGGCGACACGCGCCATCAGTGCGCCGCGGCGTTCATGCGACCTTTGGACGGTCGTCAAGTCTCTGGAGCTTCGACATGGTTGGAGGCATAATGTTGGCAACCGCCATTGACGGCGGAAATAGCAGGGGGGCGTCGCATGAGGATTTTCCCGATACTCGCGATTGGTTTGGCTCTGGCACTTGGCGCATGCGGCAAGGATCCCGGGCCTAAGGGCGATGCAGGTCCGCAGGGGCCGGCCGGGCCTCAAGGGGCACAAGGCGTGCAGGGTATCGCGGGAGCGCAGGGCCAGCCCGGCGCACAAGGACCCCAAGGCCCCCAGGGCGCGCCGGGTCCCAAGGGCGAGGCGGGTCCAAAGGGCGAGCTCGGCCCCAAGGGTGAGCCGGGCCCCAAAGGTGACGCAGGTCCCAAGGGTGACGCAGGCGTCAGCGTTCGAGCCGTTCAGGCCGACGGGTCGGTAAGCTGCGAATCTACGGAAACGTTGGTGTCGGTGTTCTGCCCGGGTGGCGGTGCCGCTGACGGCGCCAAATGCGGGACGGCCCCGACCGTCGGTTTGTGCCTGCGAAAGCCTTAAGCCAAACCGGACTCTGATTATCGCGCTCGCCGGTTGACGCCGGCGGGCTTCGAACTGGCTGATCTCGGTGAGGCCATCTCAGCGAGAATGAACGATCGCCCGGCAAATGCGAGATTGCATGCCGCACTCGCGCGCGGTCTCAAGCTCCACGTTGCGAATGAAGTCAGATTTGAAATCCTGAAGACCTTCGCGGTGACGGCGGACACCGGCGGCATGGTTCTGCTTTTTCCCGATCACCCGTTGGAAAACCAGGAGGGGCATGCGCTGACCCCGGATGCTGGATGGCAAGTCGCTGCGCGGCTGACCCAGAGCGCGGACGCATTGCTCGCGTCCCCGGTTGCCGGCGACCTGCACAAGTGAACACAGTCCGTCGAGATGTCGAGATTGTTCCGATCGTAAATCCACACGCGCGCAAGACACGCCATCAGGCAAAGCGTCACGTTCATCGCACAGCGCAAAACAAACCTTCCAGAGCTGCGCGGGAATTTCGATTTGGATCGGAGCACTCTCGAGAGTAGGGCGGCGAGGCCGGCGGAAAGAAGTCTCCAGAATCGTGCGCGCGCTCTCGATCATGCGACGGAATCGGTTGCAGACAGAGGCTGCTGATCGAGTGGCCGAATGATCATGGTGCATTTGACCGGCCACTTTGCTCCGACGATGCAACGTGGTTGTGCGGCATTGGTCCTGCACCGTTCGGACGTCGTAGCATCACGATATAGATTAGCCGTACTTATACGGAGACCGACGATATCAATCGAGTTACCTCGAAATTGCCGCCGCCGACGATCTGCAATTTCGTTGGCGACTCAGCATGTTGCAAGGCGATTACACCGGTATCGTACGGGTTAATGATGATTGCCGAATCTTCCCATAAACATTGACTAAACCAACGCCTTAACACAAAATTTACACAGTGGTTTCCGGGCAGGTCCGTACCACTGTGTTGGAATTTCAAAACTTAACATCAATTTTTGGAGGCGAGTAATATGCGTAATTTCCTGAACGACGTGAAATCCCTCTCCAAGGACCAGGACGGCGTGGTGTCATTCGAATACATCATCGTCGCGGCTTGTATCATCGGCGCAGTGGTTGCGGCGTTCGGTACGACAGCTGGTGGCGCTATCGCGACGGCGCTGTCCGGCGGGATCACCGCTATCACCGCCGCTTTCACCTCGGCCGTGTAATACAGCCATCTGACCCGAGGGGGGCATCGGAATGTGCCCCCCCAGTTTCTAATTTGCTCCCAGCTTAAATTTACACATGTGTCCTCGCTTTTTTGAGGCATTTCATGAGTTGGATTGCTCCCACAGCTTCGTTACTTGAAATCATTTTGCTGCTCTATGTCGCAACGATCGATATCGCGACACGATTGATCCGGAATGAAATCTGTCTGGCCCTGGCGCTGCTTGGAATCGCCAGTCAATTTGCCAGCCCGATGCAGCTTGCCCAATCGCTGATCGTTGCGACAATCCTGTTCCTGCTGCTGCTGGTCATCTACCAGCGAAGAATGATTGGCGGCGGCGATGTTAAGCTGCTGGTCGCCTTGTCGATCGGTCTACCCTTGGTCGGCGTGGTTCAATTGTTGATTGTCACGGCGCTGGCCGGCGGCGTTCTTGCCCTGGTGCATCTGATTATGCGCGTGTTGCCACAGCCGAGGCTGGCGCCCGCCGGATCGTCGTTCGTACGCCGCGTCTACGCGGTAGAGCGCTGGCGCCATTTGCGACACGCCCCGCTGCCTTACGGCGTTGCCATAGCGTGCGGTGGTATTGTCACCGCTTTCAGCAAAGGACTCTGACATGTCATCTTCTTTGCGTCTCTCGATCATCATGGTGTTTTTGCTCGCGACCACTGCGCTCGGGCTTATCGCCTACAACATGAACCAGTCGAAAGTGCAGGTCCCGGTAGTAGAGGTCACGGTGAAGGCGCCGGAGCCTCTCACTGTCGGGTACTTTGTCGCGGCCCGTCCGCTGCCGAGAGGGACGCTGGCCCGCGATGAAGATTTCACCGTGCGCACGGCGCCGTCGGGTAATGTTCCGGCAGGGGCGATCCTCGATACGCCCGACGCCAGGATCGGAATTCGCGGATCTCTGGTTCGCAGTTTCCTCGACACCGGCAGTCTGGTCACATCCGAAGACATACTGCGCCCGCGAGAACGGGGTTTTCTCGCCAGCGTTCTGGCACCGGATAGCCGTGCCATCAGCATCAACGTCGATGCGGCGTCTGGTGTCTCTGGCCTGATCTGGCCGGGTGATTATGTGGACGTCGTGTTGATCCAGGAGCCGTCGACGTCGGGCGAAGACAGAACAGCTCAACAGCATGGCACGCTGAGTGAAACCGTTGCTCACAATGTTCGGATTGTCGCGATTGACCAGGAGATCGTGCAAGGCGGCCCATCCAACAACGCCGCGGCAGGTAAGGTAGCGCGCACCGTATCGCTGCAGCTTGCGCCGGACCAGGTCAAGAAAGTCGTAGTCGCAGGACAGCGCGGAAAACTCACCTTGGCGGTACGGTCGGCGGTCGATCGGCAGGATACCGGGGACTCGGACACCACGGTGGTGGTGTATGCGCGCAATAACGGCACGAAATACTCGGTCAGGAGAGACGATGCAGGGATTGCGCGCCCTGTGTTGAGCAGCAATGCGTCGCCGGTAATTACCCCGTCAGCGCCGGTCGCTTCGGCCGTACGTCGGTAGGAGGAGGTAGTGGTGAGCGTTAACATGGCAATCGCAAGTCCGCCTGAAGAAACTGCGTCTCTTGCAACGCGCAACCAAATCGTCTGTTTCGTGAACGATGAGTTGAGTGCAGCGGCGTTGCGCAAAGGCCTCGAAGGCAGCAACCTGACAATCAGGCGTGGCACGATCCGCAATGCCATAAAGATGCTCGAGACCGACACCGAGCTGTTCGCCCTGGTGGTAGACATCAGCGGAATCGATGATCCATTTACCGAGCTGGAAAGGTTGGCCAGCGTCTGCCCACCCGATGTCCAGGTGTCGCTGATCGGTGAGAGCAGGGAGATCATCTTCTACCGCGAGCTTATGGAGCTCGGCTTGACGGAGTACCTTCCGAAGCCGCTCACGCGCGATATGGTACTGCACCAGCTACGTCCGAAGCTGCTTGGCGACGTGGCGCCCGGCGCGGCCGATCGCGGCGGGCATGTGATCTCGATCTGCGGCGCGCAGGGGGGCGCCGGAGCAACCAGTATCGCTATCAATCTCGCACTACAGCTCGCCGAAACCACAAAGGCCAAAGTCGCGCTGCTCGACCTTCATCTGCAAAACGGCGAAACCGCCGTGATGCTGGGTGTTCGGCCCGGGCCGGGGCTGCGCATCGCTCTGGAAAACCCGATGCGGGCGGACACCTTGTTCCTCGAACGCGCGGCCATTGAAATCAACGAGCGGGTTTGCCTGATTTCCGCCGATGAGGACCTGGATGCGCAGCTCGATATCACCGAAGCCGGAGTGAGGCATGTGCTGGGTCTGCTCCGTCAACGATTCAATTACATCGTTGTCGACATACCCGTCCCGTTTCCGCCATCGATCCATCCGGTGATCATGCTTTCCCGCCATGTGCTGGTGCTGCTGGAAGCGGAGGTGACCGGACTTCGCAATGCCCACGCACTCCGCACCGCCGTCACCAACATCGCCGGCAAGGATCGGGTCTTTACTCTGCTCAACCGTGCCGATCGTGCCGGGGGGCTTCCCAGGGCCACGATCGTCAAGGCCTTGGGCTCAGAACCGGACATGGTGATTCCCGATCTCGGCAAGGGGATGACACAGGCGGTCAATCTCGGAATTCCAGCTCTGAAACACGTATCCAAACTGCGGCGTCACCTCGCCCCGATCGTACGGGAGATTGCCGGTGTCGGCGCCCAGCGGAAGGGATGGCTCAGGAGGCTGTTCGGGTGACGAAAAAATTTGGTACGCGCGAGCGCGACGACACGCCAACCCGTTTACCTGCATTGACGCCAAGGGACGGCGCGCCACCTCGCTTGCCTGCATTGACGCCAAGCCCGGACGAGCCTTCGACCGAGCCGCCCGTGATGCCAGCTTCGCTGCGCGAACGAGACGTGATGCCGGCGCCGCCGCGCGAACGGGTCATGATGCCGGCCACGCTGCGCGAACGAGTCATTGCGCAGATTGAGCCATCGGTGGCCGCAACTGTTTCGCGCGACATTCTTCGGCAGCAGATCGAGGAAATCATCCATGGAATCGCCAATCAGGAACGGCTCGAACTGTCGGGTCGCGAGCAGTTTCAGCTAGCGGACGAGATAGCGGACGACATGACCGGCTACGGGCCGCTCCGTCCGCTCCTGCTGGATGAATCGATCAACGATATCATGGTCAACGGACCAAGTAACATTTACGTCGAGCGACGCGGCAAGCTGGAACGGATCGCGGTACGATTCCGCGACAATGATCACATCGCCTCGGTGGCGCAGAAGATTGCCGCCCAGGTTGGACGGCGCGTTGACGAATCCAGTCCCATGGTGGATTGCCGCTTGCCGGACGGCAGCCGGGTCAACATCATCTTCCCGCCGCTGGCGATCCATAGCCCCTGCATTTCCATCCGAAAATTTCCAAGTCGCCGCCTGGATATGGCCGGGATGATCAAAAACGGCTCGATGACAGCGGCGATGGGACAATTGCTGGAGATCGCCGGCCGGTGTCGGCTGAATGTTCTGGTCTCCGGCGGTACCGGCTCTGGCAAGACGACGCTGTTGAACGCCATGAGCCAGTTCATCGATCACAGTGAACGCGTTGTCACCATCGAGGACGCGGCAGAGTTGCAGCTGCAACAGCCGCATGTGATCAGCCTGGAGACCCGGCCTCCCAGCCTCGAAGGCACAGGGCAGGTGACGCAACGCGATCTGGTGTGGAATGCGCTGCGGATGCGTCCTGACCGGATCGTCGTAGGCGAAGTGCGCGGCGCCGAAGCGTTTGACATGCTGCAAGCGATGAACACCGGCCATGATGGTTCGATCTCCACGGTGCATGCCAACTCGGCCCGCGACGCACTGACCCGTATTGAAAACATGGTGCAGATGGGACAGCCAAATCTGCCGTTGCGGGCGATCAGGTCTCAGATCGTCGCGGCGCTGGATATCATCGTGCAGGTGGAACGCATGCGGGATGGCCAACGTCGCGTTATCCAGATCAGCGAGGTGATCGGCCTTGAGGGCGATGTGATCACCACCAACGACATCGCAGCGTTCGAGTTCGAAGAGGAAGATGTTCACGGGCGGATATCGGGCACCTACAGGTCCACTCACGCAGTTCCTAAATTCAAGAGCCGTCTTGTCTATTTTGGGCTTGATCGAGCCTGGGCTGAGGCCATGAGGCAGCTATGATTTCGGAGTTTTTGACCATCGCCAACCTGGTGCTGCTAATATGCGCAGCAGCCCTGACGTTGTGGCTCGGCGCTCGACAAAGCCGCATTGATCGACAGGTAACGACAGCTCTGCCAGCCGCAGATTCGACGAGTCTGCCCTCCATTCGCCGGTTAGAGGCCGGGTCCCGGTGGCAGTTTCTCCACCGCTTGGCCAATTACAGGGAAGGGATCGCTTACGCTTGGCACCCCGGGTATCCGATAATCGCCGGTGTCATCGCAGCAGCGGCGATCTTCTATGCCAATAGCTTTCTGAACTTTTCTACCCTCTACGTGTCCCTCGCGGCTGCGATTGTGGCCCTGCTGGTGGTGCGAGGCTTGTTCGGATGGCAGCAACATCGCCTCGCCAATCAACTTTTTCGACAGCTGCCTGACACGATCCAGCTGGTGACCAGTACTGTTCGATCCGGGCTGCCCGTGAACGAAGCATTTCGCACCATCGCTCGCGAGATGCCGCAACCGACCGCTGGGCAGTTCGCCATCGTATGCAGCGAAGTGACGATGGGGAGATCTCCGGAGGAAGCCGTAGAAGCTGTCTATCATCGAACGCAGGTGACGGAGTACGGGATCTTTGCGGTGACACTTGCAGTCCAGCTGAAGTCAGGTGGCAGCTTGACCGAAACGTTGCAGACGCTGGGAGATACTGTGAGGCAGCGTGTTGCGCTCGCTGCTCGCGCGAAGGCTCTGGCAGGAGAGGTGATCTTTTCCTCTCGCGCACTTTCTATCTCGCCCATTGTTGTCGGTGGATTGCTATACCTGATCAATCCGCAAACCGTTGATCTGCTGTTCTACGATCCGACAGGAAACATACTCCTGGCTTACGCAGCAGCCTCGGTGATCATCGGGACCCTTGTGATACGTTGGATGGTCAGAAGGGAAACGCAGCTATGACCTTTGGGTTCAGTCTGGTTGCCCTCGCCATAGCACTCGCGGCTGCGACCTGCGTGTTGATCATCCACGAACTGCACATTCGTGCGTTGAACGTGCGGGTGTCAAACGCCGTGATGGGCGTTCCTGACCGGTCAACGGCCTTCGGAGGCATGACTGGCTGGCTGTCATCGCTCGGGATGCGGTATCGGCGCTTCTACTCTGCAGAAAACCTGGACCAACTGCGAACAGTCGTTCAAGCGTCAGGTTTCAATCCTCATCGAACGTTGTCGATCTGGATTGGTGTCAAAACTGTCAGCATGTTCTTGTTTCCGATCATTGGCTTGTTTATCGCGCAGCTTTCAGGGAAGTCGCTGACCGATGGGCTGATCTTCATGCTCATTGGCGTGGTGGTCGGAATTATGGGGCCGCGGTTGATACTGTCGGTGCTGAAACGGCGTTTTAACGCCGCCATCCGGCTCGGTACGCCGGACATGATCGATTTGCTGGTTGTCTGCAGCGAAGTGGGAATGGGTCTGGAGAGCGCGCTGGAACGCGTAGCGGAGGAAATGAAACAGACCAATCCCGCGATGGCCCGGGTCCTGTACAGCCTTCTTGATGATCTGCGGATACTGCCGAACCGCAGCGACGCATTCGAGAAAATCGGAGCGACGTCAGAAGGGCTTCGCCGGTTCGGCGTCATGGTCAGCCAAAGCATGCAGTATGGAACGCCGTTGAGCAAGGCGCTGCGCAGTATCGCCGTCGACCTCCGGCGGGAACGTATTACCAGCCTGGAAGAAAGAGCACACAAGTTGGGTGCCAAGCTGACTATCCCGATGGTGCTGTTCATGCTTCCAGCCATGTTCATCATTTTGGGCGGAAGTCCGTTTCTGCACCTCTTACGTACATTCGCCAGCTTCGGGATGAAATAAGGATGAGCACGATTACCCTATCAAAAAATTGGTCTTACGAGCGGACGATGCAGCTGCTTGGCGCCATGTGGTTCATGATGCTGGCACTCCTGGTCGCCACAAAAATCGGGACATCGCTTGGCGATCCCTGGCCATCTCTGCTGTCGAGTTTTTGCCTTGGCATCTTCTACGTCCTCCTGACGATCTTGATGTTGACCAGGCCACCGGCAAAGGCGCACGCGACCGGCGTGCTGCCTCGAATAGCTGCATTCGTCGGCAGCTATATGCCATGGACCATCACCTTCTTCGGCAAAACCGAGGAATCGTTGCCAAACTTGCTATCCACCGCTTGCGTCCTGATCGGCATGATCATGATGCTTGTGACGATCCGACACCTGGGCAAGTCGTTCAGTCTGGTACCGCAGGCACGCAGAGTGGTGCAGACCGGTCCTTACCGATGGATCAAACACCCGCTCTACCTGGCGGAAGAAATCGTGATCCTGGGCGTCGTCCTGCAATACCTGACAGTGACAACGGTGATCATACTGTTCCTGCATATCGGCGTCCAAATATGCCGAATTCTATACGAAGAGGATCTGCTTCGGCGCAGCCTCCCTGAGTACTCCAGTTACGAAGCAACGCGCTGGAGATTGATTCCGTATGTTTGGTGAGTGGTCATGAACGGCCAACTTGTTATGGACATGCGTATTGATCTGCAGCGGCCTAACACTGACGAGGAGGGGCCAACGTGCCATCGCCCTGTCGAGACAGGCTCGTGAGCCGTAGAGTTTCTTTCATCGCAGATCAGCGCGGCGCCGCCGCGCTTGAAATGCTGGTCGTCTACTTTTTCCTGGTGGTGGGCCTGCTTCTGCCGCTTGCCGACGTTGCTGCCGCGGGCTTTCGCTATATATCGGCGTGGCAGGCGTTGCGCGCCTTCGGACAAAGGATCCAGTACGACCCGCCGAACGACGTTACCGATTGGGCAGCCTGGAAGTCGGCGCTGCCCACTTCGGTTTCGGGTTATCCCATCCAGGATCTCCAGGTCGTTTGCAGCGACAGCATGACGGCCTGCTCCGCGGGCAACTTCGCTCCGCCCAAGCACTATACATACTCGACGACCGTCACCATGGCGCCGATCCTGTTGAGGTCGGTGATCTGTCAGAGTGGTAACGGCAATCCTTGTTCGTACACATTGTTTTACGGTGAACGGTTTCAATAGGAGTGTTCCATGCGTAGCTTGCTTCGCTCCCGTCGTGGTTCCGCCGCCTTCGCAACCGTTGTCGCCCTGGTGCCGCTGATAGGCGTGGTCGCACTCGGGGGCGAGGCGGGATCGTGGTACGTTACCAGGCAACACGCGCAGAATGCTGCCGATGCGGCAGCCTATTCGGGCGCCGTACAACAGTTGTGCTTATCGGGCTCAGCGTGCGCGGTTACACAATCAGTGGACTATCGCGCAAAGCAAGCCGCGGCACAGAACGCGTTCTGCAACTCGGGCAGCAGCTATCCTGGCTCCAAATGTGTCACCAGCCCTTCAGGAGTCTCGCATTCCGTCCAGATCGCTTCGCTCGGTTCATGGAAGGGGACAGCAGGAACGTACATTCAGGCCACTGTGAGCCAGCAACAACCAGCATATCTGGCGAGAGTGTTTGGTTTGTCCACGGTCAACATAGCCGCGACAGCCGTTGCCAAAGTACAGATTATAGAGAAGCCGCCATGCGTCCTGGCATTGAGCGGCCCTATCGGTATCCAAGGCAGCGCGAACATCAATGCGCCGAATTGCGGCATGGCCTCGAACAGTACGGCCAAGAATGCAATAGACTTCACCGGCGGCGGGATGACCGTGAATCTCGGCTCGCTAACGACTGTCGGCGGCTGCACGGGGCAAGCGCAGTTCTGCGACCCCGCGCTAACCTATATGCCGGCGCCGATCCCCAATCCCTTCTCCGCGCTTGACGGGATTACGATACCGACGCTCGCGAAGTGTTCAGGTAGCGCTCTGACCGCTTACAGCGCCGCGACCCCTTGCAGGAACGACAAGTTTAAACTGCAAGGTAATGGCACCGGCCCCACATTGACGGGTGGCGTCTACTTCATCTCTGACACATTCACCCTGACTGGCGGCGTGTCGGTCTCCGGCACGGCACTGTTCATCCTGTTGCCCGGCGCGAGTTTGAAGGTGACTGGCAATAGTGCTCTCAATCTCACCGGCAACCCGTCGGTCGCGACCTCGCAGCTTCCGTCTGCACTTCAACCCCACGCGAGCCTGTTCGCCAATATGGCGCTCTATAAGGTCACTGATCCTGATACGAGCAAGAACGGCCCGAACGACGTACAACTTGGCGGAACTTCCGGTATCAATTTGAAAGGGATCATGTACCTGCCGAGCGCGAATGTGGCGTTTCAGGGCAATCCGACGCTCAACTTGGCCGGCGGAGCGTGTGGCGAGTTGATCTCCAAGTCAGTCGAGTTCAACGGCAATGCGACCTTCGACACCACAGGGTGCCCATCGCAAACGAAACTAGTTAGCAGCCAGTATGTCCAGTTGGTGCAGTGATGAGAAAGCTCGATCAGCGCGGCATCGGTGCGATGGAATTTTGCCTCGTTGCCGCGCCGCTTTTCATTCTGATGTTCGCCATCTTTGATCTGGGGCGTTACGCAATCACCATGCAGTCATTGCGGACGCTCGCGAATGCCGGCGCCCGGACATGGATGATCAACGACTGCTACGTCAACAACGTGATGAAAAAAGCTTCACCAACCTGTGCCGGTGATCCCCTGCCAGCCCTTGCGGACAAAAAAGCCGTTGCCCCAATGATAGGCGGTCTCTCGCCGACGCTGAACACGGCCACGGGAGGCGGCGCACTTACTGTTACGGCATCTGTGACTTTCAACATGCTGATGCCGATATGGGGCTCAACATTGAACAACCCGAGCGCGACCACAACAATTCCTTTCTAACACCTCCCGGGCACCTGGCCGATGAACATTCGACGAGCTCACTGCGATCGCGGTCACGATGATGCCGGATGTGAAACCACGACAAATGCCACCATGACATCGTCATTGCCGCAGGCCGTGATGCCAGCCCAACGTTTGGGCCGGGTCGCGATCTTCCAGTGGCGTTTGGTTTGGGCGATGATTTGTCTTCTGTTGGTAGTCGATTTTGTGTGGGCTTCGCACGTCGGGCTTTCGGTTGGTGCCGGATTGAACGCCGGCATAGTGATAACTATGCTCGTCCTTTCGATGATATACGATCGCCGCAATCGCGCCATAGCAGACATGACAGCGGCGACCGCTTCGTGGGTAGCTCTCATGAGCGCGGGTGTCGTGCTGAGCTACCTTGCCGCTAGTTGCGCACTACCGTTGCAAGACGGAATGATGGAGCGGTTGGATCGCGTCATCGGTTTTGACTGGTTAGCCTGGCACAATGCGATGCTTAGCTGGCCTGCTCTAAGCTGGCTGTTGACAATTATATACTACAGCTTGCAGCCGCAGGCTGCCCTTGCGATCGTCTACCTTACCGTGTCGGGCAGGACCGGACGCATCAAGGAGTTACTGCTGTTGGCGGGCGTAACCTTGGTGGTGACCATTTCAGTCTCAACGATCTGGCCGACGCTGGGCCCGTGCGCGGCCAACGGGCCCAGCATTGGGCCGTGCGCGACGAATAGCAGTGGCGACATTGCCTATCTGAGAGATCTGCTGGCACTTCGTGCGGGCGGGCCTTGGCATTTTGAGTTGTGGGCGATGGATGGCATCGTAACGATGCCATCGTATCACACTGTTGGGGCGGTGTTGCTGACTTATGCCTTTCGCGGTACCGGTCTGCTCGGATACGGGATCGCAACGCTGAACGCGGCGATGCTGATTTCGATACCGCCGATCGGCGGGCATTATCTGGTCGACGTGATCGCCGGCGCGGCGCTGGCGCTCGGGGCGATCGCCATCCAGCGAGCGGCAACAAGGCGTGGAGTGAGCCGAATTAAGCTCGGCCTTGCGCGCGAGACGTTTGTCGGCAGGGCCGTCGATTTGGCACGCGGTTCCGTTCTCAAGCCTGCGCGAATTCCGGCGCAGGCACTGGCCGTAAAATCCGGGCGTCTGCATGACGCGCGAGACGGTGGAACCTAACGGGCTATATTCAACTCATCGGGAATATGGCGGACGGCAGGCGATCGCGTACCGTTTTTCGCATCGCACAAAAAGGTGGTGCTCACTCGCAACATTAGGAAATATTCGCTGAGGTTGCAGCAACCTAATGAGGGTCTCTCCTTGCAAGCGAGGAGCATGACGGATGATGATCTTGGAGTCGCATTCGCGGCCGGCAGGAGAGCCCTCACTGAGGCCAGCGCGCGTCGGGAATGCGCAGTAACGATTTATAGTGGGAAAAACTGGTAACCTCTGCGACGTGGCTCGCGAAGGAGAGTTTTAAGAGGCTGAGACCGTAAGTTTACGGGGACAGAAGTGGATCGCGTCGAGGGGGAATCGAATGAAGGGCGGTCGCGTTTCGGGTAGGGCAGGAGGGAGGCTTCTGGCCTCGAGCATGATCGCTCTTGGCGCTGCGCTTGCCTTGATTGATTCCGCCGAGCTCGCGGGCGCGGCAGATCGGCGAGGCTCCTCCGGCGGCGGCGTCTTCGTCAGCGAAATGAATGACGTCCAGCGGGTCAAGGTGATCCTCAACAAGTCCCGCACCTTCAGGGTCGATGCGCCTTTTTCGACGATTGTCGCGGGGTCGCCTGACATTGTCGACGTGAAGTCACTGAGCGATCAGTTGATCTACATCCAGGGCAAGCAGACCGGCACCACCAACGTCATCCTGTTCGACAATTCGATGAAGCAGATCGGCATTCTCGATGTCGAGGTTGCGATCGATACCGGCAATCTGCAGCAGAACATCCGCAACAGCACCGGCACGCGCGGCATTCGCGTCTCCTCCGGGGAGGGCCAGGTGGTGTTGAGCGGAACTGCAGCGGACGCGGTCGCCGCCGAGCGAGCCATGGCGATTGCCACCGGCATGGTCGCGAAGGGTGGCACCGTCGTCAACGCCATGAACGTGGCTGGACCCCAACAGGTCATGCTGGAGGTACGCTTTCTCGAGGTTAACCGCCAAGCTGGCCGCAACCTCGGCGTGAACCTTTATGCGGCGAATGCCAATGGATCGAATATTGCTAATTCCGGGCTTGGCGGGGCCAATTCGATCAATACGAATAGCGGTCGAGTCCCGATGCCCAACGTTAACCCTCCAGCTGGTTCCATTCCGTTACTAGGAACGGCGGGGACGCTCATTGGCGCCGCGGGCGGTGTGGCTCCTACCCCATTCGGAAGTTTGTTGACCAGCATCGTTCGAACTGCAAGCGGCGGGTCGGTCGATTTGCTGATCACGGCTTTGGAGGAGAAAGGGTTGGTGCGCCGGCTGGCGGAGCCGAATTTGACAACGCTGTCGGGCGATGCGGCGCGCTTCCTGGCCGGCGGTGAATTTCCAGTGCCGATCCCGAACACGACTTCGACCGGCTTTCCCACCGTCACGATCGACTACAAGAAGTTCGGTGTCGAGCTGGCGTTCGTGCCCACGGTTCTCTCCCGCGGCGTGATCAACCTTCGGGTTGAGCCGTCGGTCAGTGAACTTGATTTCTCCAATGCGATCACGATCTCGGGGACGACAGTTCCAGCGTTGACCCGCCGCGATGCGCGCACCACGGTCGAGCTGCGCGACGGCCAGAGCTTTGCGATCGCCGGCCTGCTGCAAACGCGCAACCGGCAGGACGTCTCGCAATTGCCCTGGATCGGCTCGGTGCCGGTGCTCGGCGCGCTGTTCCGCAGTTCGTCGTACCAGCAGGAGGAAACCGATCTGGTGATCATCGTCACGCCGCGCCTGGTGGCGCCGGCGGTGCCGGGGCAGCAACTGGCCTCACCGCTGGACTCCCGCCTGCCGGCTAATGACGTCGATTTCTTCCTCAACGGCCAGATGGAAGTGAAAAAGCGCTACAACGACTATGTCAATTCTGGCGGCGAGGTGAAGGGACCGTACGGCCACATCATCGCCCCCGAGCTGCGTAACTCGGCGCCGGCTCCCGTTTCTGGTCCAGCCATCAAAACCCTGAACTGAGGACGAACTATGCGCATCAGATTGCTGGCCATATTCGCTCCGCTCCTGCTGGGGGGCTGCTATGGATTGGCGGGGCATGACGAGGTGGACCGCTACTTCCAGCGTTCCGACACCATCACGATGACCGCCGGCGACGCCAAGCAGGTGAACGCCGTCACCCACACCATCCATCCATGGCCGCGATACGTCGGTGATCGCAGGATCGCGACCGACGCCCGGCGCGTCGGCGCCGCCGTGACACGCTATGGCAACACGAAACAGCCGGTCGATCAGCTTCCCGACATCGGCGATGGGGGCAAGCAGATGGGCGTGCGGACTGCCCCAACCCAGAACGTCAACATAGAAGGATTGGGAGCCGGATCGGCGGCTGGCGTATCGGTGCCGGTCGGTGGCGTAGGGGGCAGGTAACTGTTTTTCATAACTAAGTGCAGCGATGATATTTGCACTGGTCCGCTGGACCGGGGCGGGGGATCAAGGGTTATGCGTCGTCTCATTCTAATGCTGACCTGTTGCTGGTTGGCGACCGGCCTTGCGGCGTGTGACACCACAACGAGAGACGCGGCTATCGTCGCTCCCGCGAATCCGGCGGGCGCGGACCCCGTGCAGGAGCCCACCGACGTCAAATATTACCCCTCCGACGAGCCGGTCCGGCTTGGGCTGGAGCATTTCAACCGCGGCAGTTACGGGATCGCCCAGCGCTATTTCAAGGACGGTGTCGAGAAGTCGCCGAAGGATTTGACCGCCTGGATGGGGCTCGCAGCGAGCTATGATCGGTTGCGTCGTTTTGATCTCGCCGATCAGGCTTACGCGCAAGCGACCAAGCTGGGGGGTGAAACCATTCAACTCCTGAATGATCAGGGATATTCATACATGCTGCGCGGCAATCTGAATGCGGCGCGGCGAAAGTTTGAGAGGGCTTATTCGCTCGACCCGACCAACCCGGTGGTCATCAACAACCTTGAGCTGCTCAATGGCAGCCGGCGGTTCATCGAGAGGCCGCCGAATAATCAGCCATAGCAGTAGAGTTGGCCGTAACGAATTGATTTTACTGCTGTTTATTGCTCGGACGGCGCGTCCCGTGCCGGGAACTTTTAAGACAAGCTAAACGTTTTTGACGTATGGCTGGTCGCATGAACCATCGTCTTTTCACGCTGCAATTTCTCGGACCGCTTGCGCTTTTTACCGCCACGCTTTGTGCCGAATTGGCCGCGCGGGCCCTTCAATATGCCCCCAGCTCGGAAGTCCTCTGGTTCATAAATCTGAGGGTGTTCGGCATCTTTCAGCGCAGCTACGCATCGTTGAGCTATCTCGTTCCAGTTGACGGGTTTCAGTTGTTCGGGGTTGCGCTTCCGATCTTCGCGCTTGCCTGCATTGGGCTCGCAGCCAGGTCCAGGCTCCCTTTCACGGTCGCAACGCATTTGAGCGTCGTCTATGCCGGCCTTTTGGTCTTCTCCTGGCAGGTCGGCGTACCCACCGTCACACAGGCATCGTTCGGAACGATGGCGGTCCCGTCGGGTGTTGGCCTGTATGTGATGGCGACCATTTTAGGGACTTGTCTTCTGTCCTTTGCGGTTACGCACCTGCTCTATTTCCTCGCCGTCGGAAGGGAAGTTCGAGCTCTGGTAAGGGCGTTGTCCAGAATGGTTCGCAGATTCGATCATTCAACGGGCTTTGGTTTCAGGTAGCGCTGCTGACAGAGCGGCCGTATCCACCCGCATCGCAACACTCCTAACCATCGCCACGGACGAGGGGTGATTTGCTCGTCCAGTCATGGTAGAATTAGCCAATGATTAGCAGGACATCCCTCTGGCCCAAATGAATTACCCCATTGGTAGGTTTCTCTGACAAGGCTCGCGATTCCCATTTCATTTTGAAAGTAGGATTTGCTCCTATGTTGAACCATTATGTTCAGAAGACCGCCGAAGCCTTGAAGCGTGTGCGCGTGGACAAGGACGGTGTAGTGTCATTCGAGTACGTGTTGGTCGCGGCTTGTATCATCACCGCGTTGGGTGCTGCGTTCGGTTCTGTTGGTGCTGGTGCTATTACGACGACGCTGACGGCCGGACTAACCGCTGTCCTCACCGCTTTCTCTACGTTTGTCGCTGGATAATATGTTCGGCGCCCAAGTTTGCCCCCTGATCGGCGTCCAAAATCGGCTCTGGCACTTTTGATCAGCTTGAAGCAAATCGAGTTGCCGCGGTCGTACATTGCCGTCTGACGAGCGTAAAGCGGGCGGCTCCGTTATCGCTCCGGCTCGGCGCGACTGACATCCGCTCCCATCGATCGAAGATCTGCAAGACTAAGCCATTCCACTTCGCCGGGCGGCGTGTTCACCATGCGACGAATGATCGGCGAGGGAACATCCAAAGCCTTCGCAATTTCTGCCATAGACGTGGTTGCAGCTCTCGAAGACCGGACATCCTTATCGGAGGCGCCGTGCACTCCGATACGGGCGCTATTGTTGGCGTATTTTGCTTCACCTGCCGCGAAAATGAGAAAGCAAGCTGATGCGCACGTTGCGCTCCGCCCTACATTTGTGGAGAGTTTTGCAAGCTTGACCGCGTCTGCTATCCGGACAGCTTCCAGCAAGTTGCCGCCATCAGAGTTCAACCGCAGCGAGGTCACCAGTTTGCCCGCATCATTCGCCTGCTTGATGCGCGCCTTCAGTAAGTCAGCGTCACCGGGCGCAATACTGCCGGAGATGGAAATTTCGACGCGATCGTCCCTGAGATCAACGGATTTTACCTCGGCGGCGGCCGCGATCGACACGCTCAGCGCGAGCCCCGCACTCACAAGCCCGCCAGCCGCAATTCCCCACTTTTGCATTCCCATTATTCCTCGCGATAACGGCCCATCCAACCGCGCCTGGGAGGCGCCGGCGGCCAATCATTTAAAGCGCCCCGACTACTCCGGATCGGGGCGCTTCAATGGACTAAAGCGGCCGTCGATCAACCCTTTGATGCTTTACGCGCCCAATCAAGCGCTCCTGCTGATATCGGAACCACCTCGCCAACATCGAGCACAGGAGTAATCTTGACGTCATTCCAATAGTTGTACTTCGCAGCGAAGGCGGTGATGGCCTTCGGGTCATTGGTCTCAGCCAAAATAAATCCGCTCCTTCCGGCGAGGTCTGAAACAAACGCGTGGATCGTCAGTCCCTTTTCCTCTTCAGGCCTCCACTTACTGAACGCGGTTAGAAGCGCTTCACCCCCGGCAATGTTCTGATCAAAGGAAAGACCTGCCGTTCGAATTGTATACTCACACATATACTTCATCGGTTTTCCCTCCCTGCACCGGGCAACATTGCCCTGGTTCCCACTATCCGAGCGAAATTCTCAAGAGCGTCCGAATCTGGATGTCAGAGATCTTGCTCGGTCATTTGCTGGCCTCGGGGCGCGAAGCAGTTGGTACTGGATCAGGATCACTGGCAGCTTGCGTGCTCCGTCTGAACACAAGCCCAAGCGAGCCCATCGCGATTAAAGCGGCTCCCGCGATCATCAGCCAATGCGGCAAGCCGATCGACGACAGCAGGTCCATTTGTTTCCTCTTCCCGTCGACCGGTAGGTGAGGGCGCTCAATCGAGCGTGAGGACGCCTAAACCGGTGAGCCTCAATATTCCTTCTCGCATCTCGACGAAACCCAGATCCAGGAGCACCGCCTGGTCATGTTCGCTGACAGGCGACATTTTCGTTCGTTTGCCTCTGATATCGCGCATCACCCAGCGGAGGCGGATCGCGGTGTCGAGGCCAAGTCCCGCCAGTAATGACTTTGCTTGTTCCGCCCGTCTCACCGCGTCCGCAGCATCGGGCATTGCGTCAGCTGCCGAAGCTTGAACCGCGCGCTCCTCTTCGTTCGGTTGGTCAGGGGAAGTTGCCGGCAGAGGCTCAATACGAGTCGAAATCAGTGGAGGCTCGCGGAATAACTCCGAAAGAACTTTGTCCAACTCCTGAAGTTTATCCGTACTCATTACTTGGCCTTCAACCCCGGGATCACCGGTGTGTTGGGATTGCGGATCCAAATTAGCGCCGGACAGCCGCCTCCAGGAACTCCTGCACAGAGGGCGGCACTTGATCGTACTCGACAAATCGCCTGCGCAGCTCGTCGGCGATATCCATGGTCACGTCCCGCGACCAACCCTCCGCCGTGTTGAAGGCGACGATGCGCGCTGGACGGCCGCATTGTTCGTTCATGAGGTCTCGGATCAGCGTCTCGCGATCGGTAGCCTCTTCGTCGATCTCGCGCCAGGCTCGGCTCAAACGGGCGCCGAAGTCATCCAGTACCAGGTAAACGTCCTGATCCGCTTCTCTCGCCACGATCGACGGTGAGCGACGCATGACAGAACTCCCGCCCAGAAGACAATGCCAGCATCCAAAGGACGCACCGAAGTCGTCAATCGAAAGCAACACATCGAGAGGCTATTCAATAACAAAGATATTCGATCCTGTGCGTAGCCCTTATGAGGTAATCCGCGGGCATCATCATGAATCCGGCCAGCCTGAGCAACCTCGCAAGCAAGTTTAGCTCTCCCGCTTGTGCAGAACGTGCAGGCGCCGATGGCCGAAGCGGCGGCGCTCTCGGGCGAACGCCCGCATGCATTGGCGAAGGCCGGCATCGTCCGCCCGGGGTCGTCTGGTATCTCAGGTCATGCGGCAGAAGCCGATGGCTTAAGCCCGTGGGGCAGGGGCCTTGCCCTCGATGTTTTCACACGATGCCCTTTATGACGAACGGCGTCGTGGGCCTATATCGCTCGCCAACTTGCAGAGTATTGACAACTGGCCCCGCCAACAGGACGATCTGCCTGGTCGCCTCGAGACTATCCGCCGCGTGGTCGAGTTGTGGCCGAGGGTCAAAAAATGAGCACAGATAAACTTGAGGTGCTACATAATACCGTAGCGGAGATACTGCGCGAGCCTGCCTCGCCCCCTACCTACTTTGACGAGGAGCCCGACGACGCAGCGCAGACTGGCGAACGGGTTGCGAAGGCTCCTGACAATCTTCGGCGGGTCACCGAAATTCCAATGGAGCATTTTGGAAAAGCGCCGCCTCGCGAAGCCCACGTCGTCCGCGACCCCAGGAACGAAATCCCCGGCATAGCTCGTCAATCACTCGCTGAACAATTCCCGGGTAGCCCTCAAGCGGATCCAGCAAATCAACTGGCTTCCAGGCTGTCGCACGAAGTCCCAGGCCCCCGGGCAGATCCGCAGACCAGGAGCATCAACGCGATTCGTCCGGCTGTCTCGGATAACCGGGTTTCGCCTGGCGGTTGGGCGTTACGTGGTATCGCCGGCATCCTGCTGGCAGGCGGTATCGGTGCAGGCCTTGCCACATGGTTGGGGTCGTCCGGCGATGCCGCGAAGACAGCTGCTTCACAACCTGCGCCGCTGGTCCAGACCGCGCCGACCGCCGCTGCCCTGCCGCCCGAGTTGACGCCGTTGCTACAGTCGATGTCGCGCGATCTTGCGAGCATGGGAAAAGAGATCGAGCAGCTCAAGGCCGATCGTGAACAAATGGCCCGCGACAATGCGAAGCTCAACGAGCAATTCAGGGCGAGCCATGAACAACTGACCCGCGCTGTTGCCCAGCTTTCCGAACAACTCAAGGCAAGCCAGGAGCAAGCGGTGCGCGACAATGCAAGCGTGGCGGTGCAAATCAAGGGAATTCAGGAACAATTGACCGGCGTCATTTCCCGGGCTTCCGAACAGAGTGCGCCGCCCAGAATAGCCGCGACCCCGCCACGGCCGACGCCTCCTTCGCCACGGCCAGCAGCTCCGGCGGTGCGCCAGCCGGCGTCAACACCCTCGTCGCCGCAGGCCAACGCCCAGCCGAGGGCCGAAAGGCCAAGATTGCCAGCGACGCCGCGGCCGCCAGCGCCTGCGCTTGCGCGCTAGAGCTGCTCTCTCACGTCCGGTCATGCCAAATAACAAGAGCCGATTGCCTTGCCTTCATGAAGGCAGTCGTGCGCTTCTGGCCGTGCGCCTTTGACCGCAGCATAGCTGATGGCAGCATAGCTAGTTAGGTGGCAGGACAAAGTCGGCCTGCCGGCTATCACGCCGCAAAACGATGATCGATCCATTGCGGGTCGTAAATCTGGCTCCGATCAATTTCGGAATCTTCTCCATGAGCTGAGACGGCAGCGGGATTGTTGTGATGCTGACCGTATCGCCAACATTGATCGCAGGCGCGCGCGGGCCCGCAGCCGGCGCGGGTTTGATAAAATCCCGGATTAGTCGAATTTCTTCTGAGGTCAGATTGAGCGCAGCTTGCTCGGTTCGAGGGGCAAGCCCGGGCTTGTTTTCAGCAGCGGACTTGTTTTGGGATTCCGCTTGCTGATCAGCTTTCTGCTTTGCTTTTTCCAGAAGATCCGCCTTGGCTGCGCGTTCCCTGAGAGGCGAGATTTCACGCTGGAGGGTTGCGATTTCCGATTTCAGGGATTTGATCTGGGTGAGGGCGATCACTCCTCCAGCGCACATCACGAGCACGAGCAGGGTGAGGAGCGCAATGGCTCCGCCTCCGACATTTCCGGTCCTTCGTACCGCCTTTGCGGTGGATCCGTCGCGCTCGAGATGACGCTGCCAGATCGCGCGAGCTTGCTGAAGCCTGGCAGCGATCGACTTGCTGAACCAGTTTCGGCGAGGCGGCTCGGGCGCGGGCGTCCTGGCCTCAGGAACAAAGTCTCGCGCCAAAAAAACGGGTGCGTCCGGCCGGCGCGGTACTTCCTGGGGAACCGGGACTGGATTGCTGTTCTGTAGATCGGCGGCACCAACTTCCGGAGCTATGGGCCGGGCAATTCCTTCAAGCCGCAAACGGCCGCTCGCCTTCTGAGCCGCGGCAGGAATTGTATTTACCGGAGGCATATCCTCGGCATTTCCGGTTTCTTCCACTCTATCGGGGACGACATCGATTTTATCCTCCCGCGGATCGAGATTGAAGATTTTCAGACGCTCCTCGGTGCCAATGAGATGATCGATCATTGTTAGTGAAGGAGGAGGTGATGGTGGGCGAAGGTCGAATGAGGGCTCGTTCGAGGCTTCCAAAGCCTTCAACGCAGATCGGCCTGCGTCGGTAATTCGAAATCCGTCGCCTTCCGGTGTCACCAGCCCCGACTGTAAAATGTCGATGTCATCGAGCGCGGAGGCAATCTCTTCCGATTGGTCTTCGTCGGCAGTGAGCGCCTCGACATCGTGCCTGAGCTCGTCAAGCGACGCGCGGCCGTCCGGGCGCTTTGTTAGCGCAGTCAGTATCGCCAACTTGAATTTCACACTGTCCCTCGGTGTTACGCTCCGTTTCGCTGATACCCCTCTCAATGGCGTTCAGCTCAAAATCTAAGATTCCTGATCGTTCCTGATTGCCTATCGGATCATCGATCATTCCTGGCGCTGGTGCGAGCCCCTTCTTCAGCGCCTTATGGTCGCTGCCGGCGAAGGGCGTGGGGTGATATTTCGGGGCAGTGAAGCGCGTCGTTCGATGAAAATGGACGGATTCCGCTTCACGCAGCGCTTGAGGCAGTGCCCTGTGAATAGGTGGGACAAGCCCTCAATCTTCGGTTTTCGGCACCCTGCATTGTGTCATCGTGAGTGATCCCGATACGCAGGAACTCTACATGAGCGAGCCAGTACGAGAAGTTTGCGCCGATCTTCTGATGCGCGCCAACAGCGCGGCTGAGGATGGCCCCCGTGGATTCGAGAACGCCACCATTTCAATCGTCGATGCACTTGCCAGGGAAGTAAGCACCGCTGATCTGGTCGCTATCAGCTACCGACTTCAAGCGTTATCCGGCCTTCCGATGAAACTGCACGGCCGCGAATACAAGCTGATCAATGAAGCTGCCTTCAAGGCAGCGGCGAGCTGTCCGCTGGTCTTGCGTGGTACATTCGGTGAAGTTGAATTTGACCGCGAAGAATTTTTGCGGCTCGCACTGTCTTTTGCCGAGCCGGCAGGTAACGGATGACCAAATCGGCTCCCTCATTGAACAGCCGCGTCGGTGGGGGATAAAATCGCAGCGTGCCGATCGGGATCGAACGTCACTTTGGATCGGCGGACTGTAGCGACGGGTGACGTAAACGAAGACCGCACCGATCGGCAGCAGGCCCGATCGGGGACGCCGTCCGATTCGACCGTATAGGCCCTTAGGGATCAACTGCGTTGCCGCTCAGGACGCGGGATTCTCAAGTGGCCCTTGAAGGTGGCCCCGATGCAGAAGACGCCCGTCGGGCGCCGCGTCGAAACCTGAGAACCGATTGAATTTGCTGGCTCCCCGGGCTGGATTCGAACCAGCGACCATTCGATTAACAGTCGAATGCTCTACCGCTGAGCTACCGAGGAATAGGCGAAACAAATGTTCGCGAGCCGGGAGCGTATAACAAAGCCTTTCGGGCTTGCAAAGGACCAAATGTCCATCCCCGGCGCCATGGTGTACGGGGCCTGAAATCCCCGGTGGCTCAAGGATTTGCTGTCATTTCCGGTCCGGCGCGGGACATAACCGGCAACGCGCCTGTGCAAACCCGGCATCCGCGTGGAGCATGGCGCAAGCCGCCAATTCGACTCAATCCGATCCGAGTTTTGAAATTGCCGGGTTTCACGGGAGCCGAATCGATGCCAGCCATTGCCGCCGACCTGATGAGAGCCGTGCCGTCGATAGTGCCGAGCGATATTCCTGATCTCAGCGATGACGAATGCCTGTTCCGGCTGGCGCAAGCGCTTGCGGAACATGATTCCGAGCATCTGGACGAGGTCGCGCAGCTGATCGGCCGGCTTGCGGTCACGATCGAGTAGGGCGCCTTTCCCTTCGAATCCTGCGCCCGGTTGGCGCGCACGCCCGGCGTGTTGCGTTTTGCCGGAGCTTGTACCAAAGATGACCCCGGTTTCAGCTCTCCCGACGGCAACGCTGCTTGCTTTCAGGGTCTTAGCCCAAGGGTCTTCAAAGGGTCTTCGCCAATGTCCGGTTTTTCGACCGCGCGCCAGAAAATGGTCGATGGTCAGGTGCGTCCCAGCGACGTCACCGATATCCGCATCATCGACGCCATGCTGGCGGTGCCGCGCGAGACCTTTGTCCCCGAAAACAAGCGCGCTTTGGCCTATCTGGACCTCGATCTCGAGGTCGGCGAGGGTGCTTCGGACAAGCAGTTCCTGATCAAGCCGGCGGTGCTGGCGAAGATGCTGCAGGCCGCCGAAATCAAGGAAACCGACAATGTTCTGGTGGTGGGCTGCGCCTGCGGATACGCCGCCGCCGTGATCGGCCAGTTTGCCGGGCAGGTCCACAGCGCGACCGGCGCCGACGGAGATCCCGCCAAGGCGCCCTTCGACGTCATCGTCCTGAACGGCGCGACCGAGATCGTGCCGCAAAAGCTGTATGAGCAACTCCGGGATGGCGGCCGGCTGGTCGGCGTTTTCGCGACCTCGCAGCCGCAGCGGGCTACCATCGTGACGCGTTCCCATGGAGATTTCGGGAACCGGGCGCTGTTCGACGCCGCCGTGCCGGTGTTGCCGGGTATGGAACGGCTTCCAGCGTTCGTTTTCTAGACACGTTTTCGAGCGAAAGGCTGCCCCGGACTTGATCCGGGGTGGAACTCGGTTGGCGTAAAGACGACGCGCCAAAACGTAAAAGGCGCCTGTTCAGGCCGTTAAAATCCCGTTCCGAATCAGAAGTGTGGCCCGTTTGCCCCACGTGAAGAGTTTCGACTGCTTTTGCTTGCTGGGTGGTTCCGTCGGGGCCCTGTGCGGAATAAGGTGAGCCGGGACTCACTTCGACTGAAGCGGCGTCCGGTTGTGTTTTGGCCGGCGAACTAAATGATTGGATCACCATTGATGCGTGGGGTGAAGGTTTTTGCCGGAGCTGCGGCTTCGGTCCTTCTGTTAACTTCGATGGGCCCGACGCCCGCCCTTGCCGATACGATCGAGGCCGCGCTTGTGCGCGCCTATCAGAACAACCCACAGTTAAACGCGCAGCGGGCTCAGGTGCGCTTCACCGACGAAGCCGTGCCACAGGCGCTGTCGGGCTATCGCCCGAGGGTCGCCGTCACCGCCAGCGCCGGTTATCAATATACCGACACGCACCTGACCTCGGGCGGCACCCCGGACGTGATCGTGCGGACCGGAGTTCACGGCACGAATGCGCCGCGCAGCGTCGGCGCCACCGTCACGCAGAACGTGTTCAACGGCCAGCAGACCGCCAACAGGACCCGCGCCGCCGAGAGCCAGGTTTCCGGTGCACGCGAAGCCTTGCGGGCGCTGGAGCAGAGCGTGCTGCTGTCGGCTGCCACGATCTACATGGACTACCTGCGCGACTCCGCGATCGTCGAGGTTCAGAAGAGCAACGTTCGCGTGCTCGAACAGACGCTGAAGCAGACCAAGGACCGCTTCAATGTCGGCGAAGTGACCCGCACCGACGTCGCGCAATCGGAAGCACAGTTGGCCGCCGGCAGGACCCAGCAGCTCACCGCCGAGTCCAACCTGAACACCACGCGTTCGAACTTCCGGCGCATCATCGGCAATGAGCCGGTAGCGCTGGCGCCGGGTTCGCCGGTCGATCGCTATTTGCCGGGCACGCTGCCCGGCGCCGTCGAACTCGGACTGACGCAAAATCCGAACGTCACCGCGGCGATGTACGGCATCGACGTCAGTTATCTCCAGGTCAAGGTCAACGAGGGCGCGTTGCTGCCGACCGTGAACCTCGTGGCATCGGTGCAGCAGTCCTACGAACAGCAGATGACGGTCTTCAGTACGTTCGGGGCGTCGGCTGTCGCGCAGCTCAATGTCCCGATCTACAATGGCGGCGCCGAATATTCGTTGATCCGCCAATCCAAGGAAACCCTCGCGCAGCAGCGCCTCACTCTCGAACAGCAGCGGGATCAGGCCCGCGCCAACGTCGTTACCGCCTGGGGACAGTTGGTGGCCGGCAAGGCGCAGGTGCAGTCGGCACAGGCGCAGGTCACGGCGTCCGAGATCGCGCTCAACGGCGTGCGCGAGGAAGCCAAGGCCGGACAGCGCACCACGCTCGACGTCTTGAACGCGCAGCAGGCGCTGGTCAACGCGCGCGTCGCGCTGGTCACCGCCCAGCACGACCGCGTCGTCGCGTCCTACTCGGTGCTCAACACGATCGGGCGCTTGTCACCGATCGTGCTCAAGCTGCCGACCACGACCTATGATCCGAGCGTGCATTATCATCAGGTGCGCGACAGCTGGGTCGGTGTTCGCACCCCCGACGGCCGCTGATATCCCTCCGCCCGCATGCGTGCGGGATGACGAGCGTCACCTTGGGTTCACAAGCGTGACCCCGGGATGACAAGCGTCACCTTGGGATGACTACGTCACCCCCTTGGGGATGACAACGTCATTCGGCGGAATGATTCACCACCCGACGGGGAGTACGCCGGGTGTGTTGTTGCAATCACTTGTTGCCGTGACATAACTTTCTTGGAGGCAGCAGGGCGATTCGCACACCTTTTACGTCTACAGGCCGCGAGCCGGGTTGCTTTTGGGGAGCGGAACCCCGCGCGACGCATCGTGTGGGGTTGATCTGGGGACAAGTCTGGCTTGCGCGATGAAAATCCCGGCCTGCATATCCGGAACCGGCAAATCCCGAGTGGCTTGGTGTAAAATGGTTTCGATGTGGAGTCGGCGATGACGCAACCTGCAAAGGTCCAAGAGCCCTCGATGGAGGAGATTCTGGCGTCGATCCGTCGCATCATCGCGGACGACGAAGCCAAGCCTGCCGCAGCCGAGAAGCCCGCCAGCCCGCCGCCATCAGCGAAGCCAGAGCCTCCGGCCGCCAGGCCGACGGCGATGAAGGATATTCCGCCGTCGGCGATCGCTCCCAAACCTTCTGAAGCAAAGCCAGCCGCCGCTGCGCCGAAGCCCGCGCCACCGCCGCCTGCGCCGGAGCCCGCCGCCAGCAACAACCAGGACGACATCGACGCGATGCTGGCAAGCCTCGACGCGGCGACGCCGGAGGCCGATATCCGGCCGGCGCAACCCGAGGCCGACGTGTTCGAGCTCACCGACGAGATGGCGGTGCCGGATCCGCAGCCCGCGGCATCCTCATTCCACAAGATCGAGCCGCAGGACGACATCGAGTTCACCGAGACCGCCGGGGCCAAGGCGCTGCACCGGCAGCCGGCCTACGAACCGCCGCTGTTTGAGAGCGCCGTGGAAGCTTCGCCGGCGCAGCAGATATTGTCGCGCTCGACCGTCTCCGCGGTCGAATCCGCCTTCAATTCGCTCGCCAACACCGTGCTCAGCAACAACGCCCGGACGCTGGAAGATCTGGTCAAGGAAATGCTGCGACCGATGCTGAAATCCTGGCTCGACGACAATCTCCCGGGATTGGTGGAGAAGCTCGTCAAAGCCGAAATCGAGCGGGTTTCGCGCGGGCGTTAACCAGCTTGCAGCCGTTTGGCCCTTATTCAGCCACCCCCATTGGGCTTTATCGTGTTTTCGGCATACAGGTCCGGTTGACTTGATGCCTTGCGGCGGCTTTCTAGGGGCCCGTAAGGTTCCTGATTGCTTCAGAGTCGGGCGCTAGTCTGTTGTTTTTGACGCGTTTTCCCGATGCGAACCGGTACCCGCTCACGGATCAGATCCGGGGGCATGCTTCGCGAAGACGCTTTGGCTTCCTCAAGACCCAATTGCATTGTCATGATCGAGAAAAACTACCAGCCCGCCGATATCGAAAGCCGCATGTCGGCCATCTGGGAGGAGAGCGGCGCGTTCAAAGCCGGCCGCCCCGAGCGCAAGGACGCCGAGCCCTTCACCATCGTGATCCCGCCGCCGAACGTGACGGGCTCGCTGCACATGGGCCACGCGCTCAACAACACCTTGCAGGATATCCTATGCCGCTTCGAGCGGATGCGTGGCCGCGACGTGCTGTGGCAGCCCGGCACCGACCATGCCGGCATCGCGACCCAGATGGTGGTCGAGCGGCAATTGATGGAGCGGCAGGAGCCGGGCCGCCGCGAATTGGGGCGCGCGAAATTCCTCGAGCGTGTCTGGCAGTGGAAGGCCGAAAGCGGCGGCGTCATCGTCAACCAGCTGAAGCGGCTCGGCGCCTCCTGCGACTGGTCGCGCGAACGTTTTACGATGGACGAGGGCCTGTCGCGCGCGGTCGTAAAAGTGTTCGTCGAACTGCACCGCGATGGCCTGATCTACAAAGACAAGCGCCTGGTGAACTGGGATACGAAATTGCTGACGGCAATCTCGGATCTCGAAGTGCAGCAGGTCGAGGTCAAGGGCAGCCTGTGGTACCTGCGCTATCCGATCGAGGGCAAGACCTTCAGCCCCGACGATCCCGCCACCTTCATCGTGGTCGCGACCACGCGGCCCGAGACGATGCTGGGCGACACGGCGGTCGCCGTGCATCCGGACAACGAACGGCTCGGTCACCTGATCGGCCAGCACGTCATCCTGCCGCTGGTCGGCCGCCGCATTCCGATCATCGGCGACGACTACGCCGATCCTGAAAAGGGATCGGGCGCGGTCAAGATCACGCCGGCGCACGATTTTAATGACTTCGAGGTCGGCAAGCGGCACGGCTTGGCACGGGTCAGCGTGCTCGATCAGGAGGGATGCCTCGCGCTGGTCGATAACGAGGATTATCTGCGCGACCTGCCGGAAGGCGCGTCGCAGTTCGCCGAGGAGTTCCACAACGTCGAACGCTTCGCCGCCCGCAAGCGGATCGTCACGCGCCTGGAGGAATTTGGTTTCCTCGAGAAGATCGAGCCCAACACCCACACGGTGCCGCATGGCGATCGTTCCGGCACCGTGCTCGAGCCGTATCTGACCGACCAATGGTATGTCGACGCCAAGACGATGGCGCAGCCCGCAATCGCGGCGGTGCACAGCGGCGCGACGACGTTCGTGCCGAAGAACTGGGAAAAGACCTATTTCGAATGGATGGAGAACATCCAGCCCTGGTGCATTTCCCGCCAGCTCTGGTGGGGCCACCAGATTCCGGCCTGGTACGGCCCGGACGGCAAGGTGTTCGTCGCCGAGACCGAAGAGGAAGCTGTCGGCAACGCGCTCGGCTATTACGTCGAGCAGGAAGTCATCACGCCGGAGCAGGGGCAGGCGATGGCGGAGGATCCCGCCCAGCGCGAAGGCTTCATCACGCGCGATGAAGACGTGCTCGACACCTGGTTCTCCTCGGGTCTATGGCCGTTCTCGACGCTCGGCTGGCCCGACGAGACGTCGGAGCTTGCGCGTTACTATCCGACCAACGTGCTGGTGACCGGCTGGGACATCATCTTCTTCTGGGTCGCCCGCATGATGATGATGGGCCTCCACTTCAAGAAGGAAGCGCCGTTCTCGACCGTCTACATCCACCGCCTGGTTCGCGACGAGAAGGGCGCGAAGATGTCGAAGTCGAAAGGCAACGTCATCGATCCCCTCGGCGTCATCGACGATTTCGGCGCCGACGCGCTGCGCTTTGCGCTGGCACGCGGCGCCGCGCACAGTCATGACATCAAGTTGTCGCCGCAACTCGTTGAAACAAATCGAAATTTCGCGACCAAGCTGTGGAATTCCTGCCGCTTTGCCGAGATGAACGGCTGCGTCATGCCGGCGGGTTTTGATCACACGAGCGCCAAGGAAACGCTTAACCGCTGGATCGCTCACGAGACCTCGCGCGCGACGCGTGAAGTCACTGAGGCGATCGAGGCCTATCGCTTCAACGACGCAGCGAATGCGATCTATCGCTTCGTCTGGAACGTCTATTGCGACTGGTACATCGAACTCGCAAAACCGATGTTGCTGGGCGAGGAGGGCGCGGCGAAAACCGAAACCCGCGCCATGGTCGCCTGGGCGCGCGATGAAATCCTCAAACTGCTGCATCCGTTCATGCCCTTCATCACCGAGGAGCTCTGGGCAGTGACGGCCAAGCGCGACGGCCTGCTGGTGCTGGCGGAATGGCCGCGCAAGGCGGGGGCGGCGACGGCGGATCAACTCGCATCGATGGCCTTGGCGGGCCCGAACGACGCGCTGATCCCGCCGATCATGGCTGCGCTCGACGCCGGCGAGTTCAGCGATCCCGCAGCGGAAGCTGAAATCGGCTGGGTAGTAGATCTCGTCACCGCGATCCGCTCGGTGCGCGCAGAAATGAATATTGCGCCGGCGACGCTGACGCCGCTTGTGCTGTCCGGCGCATCCGCTGAGACCAGGGATCGTGCGCAGCGCTGGAGCGATACGGTCAAGCGCATGGCGCGGCTTGGCGAGATTTCGTTCGCCGACCGCCCGCCGGAAGGCGCGGTGCAATTACTGGTGCGCGGCGAAGTCGTGGCGCTGCCGCTCAAGGGCGTGATTGATCTGGCGGCCGAGAAAGCCCGGCTCGACAAGGAAATCGCCAAGGCCGACGCCGACATCAAGCGCGTCGACGCCAAGCTCGGCAACGAGAAATTCGTGGCCAATGCGCCCGAAGAAATCGTCGAGGAAGAGAAAGAGAAGCGCGAGGCGGCCGTGGCGCGGAAGGAAAAGACTCTCGAAGCGCTGGAGCGGCTGAAGAACGCAGACGCTTGATCGGCCCCTGAGACAGGTTTTTTCTGGGTTTGACCAAATCGCAGTTGTTCTATGCCGGAAATGCGGTAATTTGCACCCATTGGTTGATTTTGGCTAGATTTTCCCGTTTTGGCCGGCAGGAATGGACCAGAAAGAACTCGGCGATTCGATCGCTAAGCAACTCGATGCTGCGGCTGATACCATTTATTGGGCGTTGCTTTTGGCGATCGTTTTTCTGTGGGCCGGCTTAACCAATCAAGACCCGATCAAGGCCCTTGGGATGGAGATCGCGAGAAGCTATGCGCTCTTTATTGCTTGTGGGCTTTATCTCGCGACGAATCTCTTCGTCATGGTGCTGTTCCTAAGAGTCGGCGATACGCTTCAACTCGTCGATGATCTAACGTTACCGTTGGCATTGACAAAGCTTGGCACACACAAATGGGTGGCCAATCCGTTCGCATTTTTTGGAAATGGGCAGCTGGCAAAAATTTACAGCAGTGGCGGCTTCGGATTGCTAATTATCGTTTGGTGGATTGGCAACACCTCCTTGTACGCCCTGTCGAACGATGCCTTCTCTCCGATCGGCTTGCTTCTGCAAGGACTGTTCTTGGCTATCGGACTTGCCTCAATGACTGCCGTGCAGCGTGTTTTGTTCATCGTTATGAAGCGCGTCGAACTCATCTCTCCGGAATTGCATGCAGAGATCGGGGCAACTATTCCATATCGTGCGTTTTTGACTTTTGTAGGTATCGGTACAGGTGGCATGATCGCCTTCGCTAACAACATGGGCAAATTGCTCATGTGATCGAGCCGCCTTGTCCGTTGCTTCTTTGTGTGTCGAAACCAGCTATAGCATCATCCATGCTCGACCACGTCTCCATCACCGTATCCGACATCGCCGCCGCAGAGCGGTTCTATGACGCCATCATGAAGGCGCTCGGGGTCGTCAAGGTCGGTCGCCGCGACGACTGGCTCGGCTATGGCGAACGGGCGCGTTCGGCGTATCCAGATCGGGTCTATCTCACCATCCGAAAGGGCCCGAAGCCCGAGGAAGCGTTTGGCCGCCACTGGTGCTTCAAGGCGCGATGGCAGACCCAGGTCGACGCGTTCTGGGACGCCGGCATTGCCGCCGGCGGCACCGACGACGGGGCGCCGGGCCTGCGCGATTATCACGCGTCGTACTACGCGGCGTTCCTGCGCGATCCCGACGGCAACCGCATCGAGGCCGTGTGCCATCACGCGGTGTGAAAGCGGGATACCGCCGCGACAAACTGACACGACGGGCAAATCACTTCTGATTTACGGAATTCGTGTCAAGCCCCGAAACAAAAAATATTTCGCTTTCGCCGTCGGGCAAATCATCTCTACGAGTTTGCGTTATCCCGTCCCACTCAGAGGGGCGTCGGCCGTCGTCACGACGAGGGGCGGGTTGCGATGGACGTAACAGTTGCGATTGACGGTCGCGGCTGAAGCGTACGGCGAAAGCGTGTGGTCCTGGCGCCCGTAACGGCGTTAAGCCTTAAGGGAGCTAACGCTTCCGAGGGGCGACGGTGGCAATAGAGGCCGTCTCACCGGGGAGAGCGCGTCATAAGCCGTAAAGCCATTGCGCAGGGAAGGCTGGGTGTTCTCCGCTGCCCTGTATGCTCGTGTGCAGCCTACTTAGCACAATTCGCACACGAGACCGCGGGTGCAGCGCGCACCCGGTCTTCCCTGCGCCCTCTATTTTCGAGGGCAAGGAAGTTACTTGCAAACCTCGGGCGCAATGCGTCGCGAGAATGCGAACCTCTATCCTCGTCGTCCCGGGCTTGACCCGGGACCCATACGCCGTGGCCCATCGGTGAGACCGCTGGCGTTAGCGACCTTCTTCGACAACAACCGCCGCGGAGTATGGGTCCCGGCTCAAGGCCGGGACGACGTGGGAGTGGAGCGCGAAGACTCTCAAAACGGCTTGCTCAAAAACCGCGAGCCCTTCAGCCCGTACCGCCACGGAAAATCCACCGCCTTGGTGATGCCGATGCGAATGCCGGTGACGATTTCGGCGTCGCCAACCCGCGCATGCAGCGCGATCGGCGGTGCATCGAGCGGCAGTTCGCTGTGCTTGATCGTGATCCCAAGCGCCTCACACAGTTTACCGGGCCCCGAGCACAGCGTGCGCTCGTCATGCAGGCCGCGGCGGCGGCGCATCGCTGATATGCCGTGGGTTGGCTGCAGCGCACGGATCAGGACCGCGCTGGCCGAGCCTTCTTTTTCGCAGACGAAATTGACGCACCAATGAATGCCGTAGGAGCGATAGACGTAGGAAAAACCGGGCGGGCCGAACATCACGAGGTTCCGCGGTGTCGGGCCCCGGTACGAATGCGCGGCCGGATCGGTGTGATGATAGGCCTCGACCTCGACAATGATGCCGCCGACGCCATCGACCAGCAGCGTGGCGCCGATCATGTCGGGCGCCACCTGATGCACGCTGCGGGCAAAAAACGCGCGTTTCAGGGCCTTGCCGAGGCGAGGGGCCTTTGCTTCGGCCGGATTGGAGATTGGAACCATTTTGAGGTGAGAATCAGCGGGAACAGGAGGGAAAGGTCGCAATATCTTGCATGTTTCTGTTAGGTTCGGCGAGCCGGTTGCGGGTCTTCCGCAACTGAGGTTGCGGCGCAGCGCGACACGGATTAGCTAAGGTTTCCAAGAGTTTTCGGACATTTTCGGACTTAACATGGTCGTTCTCGTCGATACCGTCTCGTCCAACCAGGTGCGCCCGCGCCACCCCGAAAAGGTGAACCGGCCG
>NZ_JAFCLZ010000030.1 GCF_018130165.1 Bradyrhizobium sp. JYMT SZCCT0180
TTGCACAAAACAAAGTGCACACGAGCATACAGGGCAGCGGTGAACACCCGGCCTTCCCTGCGCAATGGCTTTACGGCTTATGCCGTGATCTCCCCGGAGACGAGTTCTTGGTTGACTCCGTCACCACCGGTTCAGCTTGCGCCTAGCCGGCAGCTTGACGCCTGCAACGGGCGCCAGGACCACACGGTTTTGCCGTACGCTAAGTCCACGCCGTCGTCGAGGCGTAAACCAGCGTCCACCGCAACCCGTCCAACGTCCGTGACGACGGCCGACGCCCTCTGAGTGGGACGGGATGGCCAAAGATATGCACCTGATTTGCCATTCTGGTAAACAGAAATATTTTTTATTTCGGGGCTTGACATGACTTCCGTAAATCAGAAGTGATTTGCCCGTCGGGTTACTTTGTCGCATCTCTCTCCATCGTCATTCCGGGGCGATGCGCAGCATCGAGCCCGGAATCCATTGGGAGACAGAGCCTGCAGCCTGATGGATTCCGGGCTCGCGCTTCGCGCGCCCCGGAATGACGAGAGCGAGGTGGCTACACTGACTCCCGCTTCGACGACGCCGAGAAGGCCTGGACGTTCTGTGGTCTCGCGTCTTGCGTAAGGATCGTTTTGCCTGCCCTGTGGTTCTGCTACAGTGTCGATCGCCAACAAAGGAAGAACAAAATGGATCTGGGCTTGAAGGGAAGAAACGCCGTCATACTCGGCGGAACGCGCGGCATCGGGCGGGCGATCGCCGACACGCTGGCCGGCGATGGCGGCAATGTCGCGGTTTGCGCGCGTAACGCCGATCAGGTCACGGGCGCCGTTGCGGAACTGAAAGCGCGGGGCGTCAAGGCCACCGGCGCTTCCGTCGATATCACCGACGCAGCGGCGCTGAAATCATGGATCGGCGGCGCCGCGCAAGAACTCGGCGGCATCGACATGCTGTTCTCCAATGCCGGCGCCATGGCGCAAGGCGGCGATGTCGCATCCTGGGAGCAGAATTTCCGGCTCGACGTGCTGGGCGCCGTCAATGCGTTCGAAGCCGCGCGGCCGTTCCTCGAAGCGAGCGGCGAGAAGAGCGGCGACGCCGCCTTTGTGATCATCTCGTCGGTCTCGGCGGCACAGGCCGACAACGCCAGTTCCTACGGTCCGATCAAGGCGGCGCTGGTCCACATGGCCAAGGGCCTGGCGCGGCAATACGCGTCAAAGAAAATCCGCGTCAACGTGGTGTCGCCCGGCACGGTCTATTTCAAGGGTGGCGTCTGGAACATGATCGAGCAGAACATGCCGAAGCGCTATCAGGACGCGCTGACGCGCAACCCGACCGGCCGCATGGCGACGCCGCAGGAAATCGCCAATGCCGCCGTGTTCCTGGCGAGCCCGGCGTCGTCATTCACCACGGGGTCGAACCTCCTCGTCGATGGCGCGATCTCGAACCGGGTGAATTTCTGATAGGTTACCCGTCGCCAGTTGCCGGGATTGACTCGACAACTGACTCGGCGAGACTTTGGCTTGCTCTGCTTTAGCTTGCTCTCCTGTGCGGAGCGCGTTATTTTGACGTCACTCAACCGAGAAAGGAGGGCCGCGCGATGACGACGTTTTTCCGGCACTATCGCCAGCGTGGCCCGGTCAACGCCCTGCAAATGCGTTTGCAGGGCTGACCAGAGACTTCTGAACTTCTTCCTGGTCTGCCCTTCGTGGCCATGCGGCGTTGCGCGTTCTTGCGCTCGCGCCGCATTCTCATTCATCGCCGCGCTTTGACACCGACGTCCGACGATGGCTGCGTGCCCCGGATATCGTGATCGCCGGCAAGACCAGAGAACGATCATGACGCTTATTACCATCCGCAATCTCGGCGTGACGCTGAGCGCACCGCTGTTTTCCCGGCTGAACCTCGTCGTCAATCCCGGCGACCGGATCGGGCTTGTCGCCGCCAACGGTCGCGGAAAATCCACCCTGCTGCGCTGTATGGCGGGCACCATGGAAGCGAGCGAGGGCGAGATCACAAGGTCGCGCGGGCTGACGGTGGGCTGTGTCGAGCAGAACGTGCCGGAAGCTCTGATGGAGACACCCCTCTATACAGCCGTGCTCGAGGCGCTCTCCGCCGAACAACGCCACAGCGAACGCTGGCGGGTCGATGTTGCCCTGGAATCGCTTGAGGTGCCCGAGGCGTTGCGGCAGAGGCCGCTGAAGCAGTTGAGCGGCGGCTGGCAGCGGCTTGCCATGCTTGCGCGCGTGCTGATGACGGAGGCCGACGTGCTGCTGCTCGACGAGCCGACCAACCATCTCGACCTGACCAGGATCAGCCAGCTTGAAAACTGGCTGAACGCGCTGCCGCGCGAGATGCCCGTCGTCATATCCAGCCACGACCGCGCCTTTCTCGATGCGACCACGAACCGGACGCTGTTCCTGCGGCCGGAGCAGTCGCAGCTGTTTTCATTGCCCTATACGCGGGCACGCGCCGCACTCCGTGAAGTGGACGCTTCCGACGAGCGGCGCTATCAGCATGACCTCAAGACCGCCCAGCTGCTGCGCCAGCAAGCTGCGAAGCTGAGCAACATCGGCATCAATTCCGGCAGCGACCTGCTGTTGTCGAAGACAAGGCAGTTGAAGCAGCGGGCCGGGAAACTGGAAGATGCCGCAAAGCCCGCGCATCTCGAACGATCCGCCGGCACCATCAGGCTTGCCAATCGCGGAACCCACGCCAAGGTGATGGTGACGCTGGACGACGCCACGGTGGAGACGCCGGATGGCAGGCTGCTGTTTCGGACCGGCAAGCAGTTCATCTGCAAGGGAGACCGGATCGTGTTGCTGGGATTGAACGGGGCAGGCAAGACCCGGTTCGTCGCCATGCTGCGCGCGGCAATCGAAGATCGAGACGCGGTGAATGCCGGCATCAAGGCCACGCAGTCGCTGGTTCTCGGCTATTGCGATCAGGCGCTTGCCGGTCTTGCCGATGCCGATACTCCGGCACACACGATCGTCCGCCGCTTCGATGTCGGCGATCAGCGTGCGCGCACGTTGCTCGCGGGTGCCGGCCTCTCGATCGAGATGCAGAGCCGTCCGATCGGCCAGCTTTCCGGCGGACAGAAGGCGCGTCTGGGCATGCTGTTACTGCGGCTGGCCCAGCCAAACTTTTATCTGCTCGATGAACCCACCAACCATCTGGATATCGAGGGGCAGGAAGCACTGGAGGCTGAATTGATGGTTCATCAGGCAAGCTGCCTGCTGGTGTCACATGACCGCAACTTCGTGCGGACGGTGGGCAATCGTTTCTGGCTGATCGAAAAGAAGAAGCTGGTCGAACTGGAGGAACCGGAAGGGCTGTTTGCAGCGGTCAGTTAACGCTGCGAGACAGCCCGTTTGCTGTGTGACATGCGTCACGGTGGCGCCCCGGCACGCGTCGTATTCCTGTCATCAGGGATAGCGGGAATGGTCTCGCTGCAGGGAACACGGGAGACGACAATGACCAAATCCAGGAATTCAGATCGCAACAACCAGTCGGCCCTCGACGACGCGCAGCTCGAGATCGTGGTGGGCGGCGCGATGGACACGAGGCTTGCGAAGATGCTTGCGGAGCGTGCCGTTGGCGGATGGATCATGCAGGACATCTGGACCCGGCCGACGCTCGGCACCTATCACTAGAGCCTTTTCCGTTCCGATGGAATCGGAACGGGGCTCCAGGTTCTTGTTTTGACGCGTTTTCTTGACGCGAACCGGTGTCCACTTCGCTGGAAAACGCTCTAACACTTCTCGATTTGCGCACGATATTGGTCTCGGCGGCGACGGGCCGCCATGTTCCACCGGTCACGAATGAGGCCGCCTCACCTGGCGGCCTTTTTCACGCGCGCTTCCGGCACAGCCCCTCGAACTTGTCCGCCTTGTCGCCGAGTTCGCGAAGCGGGACCTGCTGGCGCGAAGGCCCCACCACCATCACCAGCGACTTCGCCTGCCGCAGCGCCGGGAACAGCGGGTCGCTGCCCGGAAGCGAGCCATCGAAGCTCGGCGTGCCGGCTTCCTCGTTCACAAGCGTCCGTCCTGGCAGTTTCGCGGTGACGCTCCCGGCGATCAGCGACGCCGACATCGCCTGGCGCGGCTTCACGCCGTTGCCGGTCTCGTTGATGAAGACCTTCACGACGCCCTGGCCCGGTTTGCAGCGGAACGTGATCGGGGTGTCTTCGGCGTTGTCGGTGCCGTAGGACAGCATGGATTGGCCATCCACGGTCCGGAGCCGCCATGTTCGCTTGTCGGCGGGCTGGGCATGCGCAGCCAAGGTCGTGGCGATCAGAACCAGCACGGCCGGCGCGGCCAATCGAGCCATCATAAAAACCCCCATTCGGCTTCTCGCAGGCGGCGTGTGGTCAACGCCTTATCGCAGCCGGCTGACCAGTGCAATCAGCTCACCTTGCCGGTGGGTGTCGGTCTTGCGGAAGATGGCCTTCAGATGCGACCGCGCGGTTTCATGCGCTACTCCCATTTCCTGCGCGACTTCTTCCAGCGACTTGCCGCCGGCCAGACACAGGGTAATGCGCGCTTCCGACGGCGTCAGGCGGAAGGCCTGGCGAAGCATCACCAACTGTTCGGCCTCGCCTTCGTCGAAGCCGGACAGGATGAGAATGGCGCGGGCCCCGAGAAACGGACTGCGCGCCGCGCCATCGACCGGCAGCACACGGACGACGATCGGCGGCTTGCCGGCACGGCGGACCACGATGGGCGCGACGCCGAGCGCATCGACGTCGGAGGCCGTTCTCAGCCGGTCGAGGAAATTGTTGAAGGCGGCCTGCGCCCGTCTGTCTGATATGACGAGGCGCTGCCCGATGATCCTAATATCGCCGCCAAGGGCTGCTTCCGCAGACGGATTGATGTCGATGACGGATCCGAACCGGTCGAGCGCGATCGCGGCGCGCTTGATGAAGGCCAAGGCATTGGTGATGCCGGACAGCACGCCCCTTCCGACAGCAGTGGAAAGCGTGGCGGTCTCCGTCAATCGTTGGGACAGGCTGGCAAGCGCCGCCTTTTCGGATTCTTCAAAAGCTCCCTCAGCGATCGTGCGTTGGATTGAAAAACCCCACAACGCCGATCCTGCAAAAAATCCCACGGCCGCGAACCAGCGCAGCCCGAAATTGTTCGCATGCGCGTAAAGCGGATCACGAAGCATTTCGGTTTCGGAGCTAAAGATGTCCTGGTCGCTGACGATCTGACGGCCCGCGAGCAACAGCGGCACGGCGCGCGCCGCGCGGATGTCGTTTTCGTGGAAGCGGTTGTCGAAGTAGGATTTGAAAAATTCGCGCCCGGACTCCGTCATCGGCACGTCGGGCGTCCGGACGTCGCTTTGAAGCAGGCATGCCGACGCTGAGTTGCTGGCGCTGCAAATGTCCTGCATCAAGGCAGGCCACATCGCAGGATCGATCACTGCATCGCCCAGCCGGGTGCTGATCGATTGCAACCGGCCAACGTCCACCTTCGTCCCCATTGGTCAGCCTATGCCACTTCAGCCACGCGCTTCGAAACCGGCGTGCAACGTGCAAGAGGAGTTCTACCGACAATGATTCTGCGCTGCTGCAGGTTCCGCCAAGGAGCCGTCCAACGCCACCCCCATTTGGGTGAGACCGGCAGGTAACGTTACCTGTGCTTTCGTAGCAGGTGGCCAATTTTGACTCGAAGCATCGCACCGCGTCGGCTAAATTAAAGGTCACCGGGGGCTAGAGGATTCTTAAACAATCAATTTTGTTCTTCCCGGGCGGCCGCTGGATTCACTTCCAGCGGCCATTTCATTTTGCGGCATGCCGTTAAGGCCTGTCGTTTTAAGGCGTGCGTGGCTCCGCACCTCAATGAAAATCCCGCGACGGTGGCAGGATGCGGACGTTGCGCGGATGGCGGATCTTTTGCGCCGGTGTCTCGGGGTGGTCGCGGCGGTCGTCGTTGAGCGGCTCGATCAGTGCAGGGCCCGCCGGCACCGGATGCTTGCGGCTCAGTGCGTCGTTGGCGAGGCCGATCAGATCGTGCGAGCGGTCGAACAGCCGCTGCGCGACCAGATGCGTCACGTGTTCCGGACTGCTCTGGATGTAGCCCTCGACCAGGATCAGGCGCGCGCCCATCACTTCCTTGCGGTACTTTTCCATCACCGCCGGCCACACCACGATGTTGGCGATCCCGGTTTCATCCTCCAGCGTCATGAAGACGACGCCCTTGGCGCTGCCCGGACGCTGCCGCACCAGCACCACGCCGGCGCAGCGGACATGACGCCGGTCGTTGCGATGCGCGATATGTTCGCAGGGCACGATGCGCTCCTTTGAAAACTTCGCGCGCAAAAATTCCATCGGATGGCCCTTCAGCGACAGCCGGATGGTCTGGTAGTCGGCGACCACCTGCTCCGGCAGCGGCATGTCAGGCAGCGGCTTTGCGTTCTCGTCCGGCTGCTCGCGCGCCACTGCTATCTCGAACAGCGGCAGCGGCACGTCGTCCGGCAACCGGCGCACCGCCCACAGCGCGGCGCGGCGATCGAGCCCGAGGGAGCGGAACGCATCGGCATCCGCCAGCAGGATCAGCGCGCGTTTTGGAAGTGCGGTGTCGCGGGCGAATTCCTCCAGCGAGGTGAAGGGACGGCGCGTTCGGGCGGCGATGATGCGGTCGGCCCAGTCGTCTCCGTCATTCCGGGGCGCGCGAAGCGTGAACCCGGAATCCATCTTGCTACGCGGGTGCGGTACAATGGATTCCGGGTTCGTCGCTGACGCGACGCCCCGGAATGACGACTGGAGGGCCTTCAACCCTTCCTCATCCGGATCGGCCCATTTGAAGCCATCGATCTGCCTGAACCCAAGCCGCACGGCGCAATATTTTCCTTCGCCCTCTTCCAGCGTGTTCTGCGCAAAGCTGTGCGACACGTCGATCCCGCGCACCTCGACGCCGTTCTTGCGGGCGTCGCCGACGATCTGGGCCGGGGCATAAAAGCCCATCGGTTGCGAGTTCAAGAGCCCGCAGCAGAATGCGTCGGGATGGTAATGCTTGAGCCATGACGAGACATAGACGAGCTGCGCAAAACTCGCGGCATGGCTTTCCGGAAAGCCGTAGGAGCCAAAACCCTTGATCTGGTTGAAGCAATTATTGGCGAACTCGGGATCGTAGCCGCGGCGGATCATATTGCCGACCATCTTGGCTTCGAATTTGCCGATGGTGCCGAGATTGCGAAAGGTCGCCATGGCGCGGCGCAATCCATTGGCCTCCTCGGAGGTAAACTCCGCCGCCTCGATCGCGATACGCATCGCCTGTTCCTGGAACAAGGGAACGCCCAGCGTCTTGTGCAGCACGTTGCGCAGCTCATCCTTGTTGCCGCCCTTCGGATAGGGATATTCGATATCCTCAGGCCGCATTTTGCGGCGCTTGAGATAGGGATGCACCATGTCGCCCTGGATCGGGCCGGGCCGCACGATCGCAACTTCGATGACGAGATCGTAGAAGGTCCGCGGTTTTAAACGCGGCAGCATGTTCATCTGCGCGCGGCTCTCGACCTGGAACACGCCGAGCGATTCACCCCGCTGCAGCATCTGGTAAACTTCGTCGTCGTCCTGCGATTTGATATCGGCCAGCTCGTATCGCTCACCCTTGTGATCGGCGATCAGATCAAAACATTTGCGGATGCAGGTCAGCATACCCAGCGCCAGCACGTCGACCTTCATCATGTGCAAGGCGTCGACGTCGTCCTTGTCCCATTCGATGAAGGTGCGGTCGTCCATCGCGGCGTTGCCGATCGGCACGTAAGTATCGAGCCGGTCCTGCGTCAGCACATAGCCGCCGACATGCTGCGACAGATGCTTTGGGAATTCGATCAGGTCGGTCGCGAGCGCCACCGCAAGCTCGATCATCGTATTCGCAGGGTCGAGCCCGGCCTGCCGGACCTGCATCTCGTTGAGGCCCTTGCCCCAGCTGCCCCACACCGTATCGGCCAGCGCCGCGGTGACGTCCTCGGTCAGCCCCAGCGCCTTGCCGACATCGCGGATCGCGCTGCGCGGCCGGTAATGGATGACGGTGGCGATGATCGCGGCGCGGTGGCGGCCGTAGCGCCGGTAGACATATTGCATCACTTCTTCGCGGCGCGAGTGCTCGAAGTCGACGTCGATGTCGGGCGGCTCCAGCCGTTCCTTGGAAATGAACCGCTCGAACAACAGATCGACCTTGGTCGGATCGACCGAGGTGATCCCAAGCACATAGCAGACCGCCGAATTCGCCGCCGATCCCCTGCCCTGGCACAGGATGTTCTGGCTGCGCGCATAATGGACGATGTCGTGCACGGTGAGAAAATAATGCGCGTAGTTGAGTTCGGCGATCAGCGCCAGTTCCTTGCGCAAGGTTGTGTCGAGCTTGTCGTCGATCTCACCGCCGAAATACCTGTTCACACCCTGCCATGTCAGGTCTTCCAGATGCTGCTGCGCGGTTTTTCCGGGCGGCACCGGCTCGTCCGGATATTGATATTTGAGCTGGTCGAGCGAGAAATTGATGCGGCCGGCAAAGCGCATGGTCTCGGCGATCGCGTCCGGCAGATCGCGAAACAGCCGCGCCATTTCATGCGGCGGCTTGAGATAGCGTTCCGCATTGGCCTCGAGCCGCTTGCCGACCGCATCGATGGTGGTCTTTTCGCGGATGCAGGTCAGCACGTCCTGCAGCGGGCGGCGCGCCGCATCGTGATACAGCACCTCGTTGGTCGCCAGCAGCGGCACCTTGGATGTCAGCGAGACCAGATGCAGCCGCGCCAACCGGCGGCGATCGTCGCCGCGGTACAGGAGGCTCGCAGCCAGCCACACGCCATCGGCGCGGCTGTCCTTCAGGCGGTCCAGGATTTTCAAGGCGCCGGCCGAGTCGAAGCGATGCGGCAGCGTCAGCACCAGGAGCTGGCCCTCGGAAAATTCCAGGAGGTCATCCAGTTTCAGATGACACTCGCCCTTGGCGATCCGCTCGGCATCGCCGCCGCGTTTGCCGCGGGTAAGCAACTGGCACAGAAGGCCATAAGCGGCACGGTCGCGCGGATAAACAAAAATATCCGGCGTGCCGTCCATGAACACGATGCGCGAACCGATCAGAAGTTTTGGCTTGTGGTGAAGCTCCGGATTTTCGAGCTCCTTCCAGGCGCGCACCACGCCAGCCAGCGTGTTGTGATCGGCAATGCCGATCACGGGAATACCAAGCCGGCTCGCCTCCTGCACATAGGCGCGCGGATCGGACCCGCCGCGCAGGAAGGAGAAATTCGTGGTGATGCCGATTTCGGCATAGGCAGGCGCTGGCACACCGGGGCCGTTCATGCGAATAGCCCGTGCACGAACCATTTGGGCAGAACAGGTTCACCCTCCTCGTCGCTTCTGAGTTCGCCTTCATAGAGCCCATCGCGAAAAATCCAGAAGCGCAGCCCTTCCGCGTCCTCGATGCGGAAATAATCCCGCGTCAGCGCCTCGCCATTCTGCTTCCACCATTCCATCGCGATGCGTTCGGGGCCTTCCACCCGCACCACCGCATGGGTGACGCGGCGCCAGGTGAATTGATGCGGCGGCCCGTCGGGCACGGATGCAAACGGCACGTTGATGGGCTCGGGCCTTTCGAACAACCGCAACGGCCGCAGCGGCGGCTCGCTCGCGATGCGATCAGGCCAGGCGGCCTCTGTCGCGGCCGCCAGATGATGCTGCGCCGATACCGCCAGCACCGCTCTTTCAGGGATATGGGTGTCCTGCGGCAGGTGCACGACGACGCGCTTTCCCCCGATCCGCGCGGCGATGCGGTCGATCAGGGCGGCGAGTTCATCATTGTCATGGACATTGGCGTCGAGATCGCGCTGCTGCTGCACCACGATTTCGGTGCGGCTGGCGGACAGACGTATCAGGTCAAAGCCGAAGCCGGGATCGAGCGGATCGTTCAGGGCATCGAGCCGCTCGCGAAACAGCCGGTCGATCACCTCAGGCCTGGTCACCGGACGGCCGGTATCGACCGTAATGTTGCGCACTGCGCCGTCGGTGCGGAAGAAACTCGCCTCCAGCCGCCGCGCGCCCTTGCCCTGCTTGTCCATCGCCGTGACCAGCATGCCTGCGAGCGCCGACAGGTTCATCGCGATCACAGTGTCGGTGGCGACAGGCTCGGGAAAGCGTTTTTCGACGATGTAATCCGGCAAGGGTTTTCGCGGGCTGATCGGCGCATCGCCCTGCCCCAGCGCGTGTTCGAGCAACGTCGTGAAGTTTGCGCCAAATCGCGCCGTGATCTCGTGGCGGGCGCGCGCATCGACATCGCCGATGGTTTTCAGTCCGGCGCGGCGCAGGCCGCTGGTGATGGCGACATCGGCGCCGAGCGCCGAGACCGGCAGCGGGCCGACGGCGCCGGCCTCCTCGCCATCGGCAATGATTTTCCCTGACACATGGCGCGTCATCGTACGTGCGCAGATCGAGGTGCCGGCGATATCAGCGCTGACGACAAACCCCCTGCGGGTCAGCGCGCCGCACAGGGTCTGCAGCAGCGCGCGTTCGCCGCCGAACAGATGGGCGCAGCCGGTGATGTCGAGATACAGCCCGTGCGGGGGATCGAGCGCCACCAGCGGTGTGAAGCGATCGCACCAGTCGGCGATATCGCCAAGCGTCCTGGCGTCCGCAACCGGATCGGCATCGAACACCGTCAATTCCGGACAGATCGCGCGGGCATTGGCGAGCGGCAGGCCGATCTCGAGGCCGGACCGCGCCGCGAAATCATCGAGCGCATAGATCTGCAGCGCGTTGTTTTGCTTGGCGACGACGACGGTGGGGTGCACCTCTCCGGCTTGCGGGGACACACGAACAGTATGACTCGCGGAGACACCCCCACCCCGACCCTCCCCCGCAAGCGGGAGAGGGAGCGCACCGTTCGTGTTGCGAGCGTCGTGCTCACGCGCTTCGTCTGAAAACGCTTTGTGCTGCCGCTTGATGCGGTCGATGGGCAGGCGTGGCAGCCACAGGCTGAGAATTCGCCGCCGGTTCGCTGAAAAGGCACTCATCACATTTCCATTCCATGATCCACCGCCCAACCGGGCCATGACGGTTACGAACGAGCTCGGCGTCGAACACCGGCGCGCCCCACGCATGCCAGGGGGCTGAGGGCGGCGAATGCGCCGCACGCACGATCCATCTTGTCTCCGCGGTCGAGGGCTGCGGCGTTGCCGCCAGCCGCAACAGCAATGCGGTGACGCCGGAGGCTTGCGCGGCCAAAGTCAGTTTGCGGCTGGCGACGAGATCGAGCTGGCGCGGCTCGCCCCACACTTCCAGCACCACGGCGCCCAGCGCATCGCAGGCCAGCGCATCGGCGGCGGTCCGTAGCGCCGCGTCGGCATCGGCGGCGCGCACGGTGACCAGCAGCCGCGGATCGAGGCCGAGTTCGGCGAGCCCGCTCATCGACAGCGCGCCGGATTCGATTTCCGAAAAATCCTGCCGCACCCAGACCAGCGGCCGGCGCGACGTCACCCGCCCCGCAAGGCCCGCGATGAATCCCGTCGCCGCCGCACCCTGATGTCCTTCGGCAAAGACTTCATGCACCGCGGCGCGGGCAAGGCCGCCGCACAGCGTCGCATCGGCCTCGGCATGGCCGAGCGCCACTTTATGAAGCGCGTGCGTATCCGCGCCCGCCTCGATGCGCTCGATGCGGCCGCGCAAACGCGCAAGCGTGTTTAGGCGTGCGCCGGTCATGCGCCGCTCCTTGGAAATTGTGGGCCATTGCTGGTTTTGAAATGAACCCGCTGCTGGCTCATTTGTTCATGATATGTTCTAATATAAAGCTAACAGGGCCCAAGGAGTCAATGGCATTGGCGCTGTAGGAGATTCATCAACGAAATCAAAGGGATTTTAGACCAGCCGTCATGGCCGGGCTTGTCCCGGCCATCCACGTCTTTTTGCTCCTGCCGAAAGGAAGACGTGGATGCCCGGGACAAGCCCGGGCATGACGAGAGGCGAGGTATCGTGCCCACCATCACCCTCGAATGCGAAACCGATTTCGACGGCTGGCGCAAAGCCGCGCGGGCACTGGTGCTGAGTGAAGTGCGCCCGTCCGATGTGACATGGCGCGTGCGCGGCAACGCGCCTGAACCGGTCGAACCTTCCGCACTTCTGCCCGAACGGCCACACGGCACTTTCAGCGTATCGGCAAAATTCATAACCCTGGCGCAATCCGCGATCCTGCATCGCGATCCCCTGCGCTTCGCCCTCCTCTATCGCCTGCTGTGGCGGCTGCGCGGCGACCACGATCTGTTGCTGCGCGCGAGCGATCCGGACGTTTCGCAGGCGATCGCAATGGCGAAGGCTGTGCATTGCGATCAATACAGGATGCGGGCTTCCATCCGCTTCCGCGAAATCGGACGCGAGCAGAAATCGCATTACCTCGCCTGGTTCGAGCCCGACCATCACATCGTGCAGGCGACAGCGCCGTTCTTCGCTCATCGCTTCGCCGACATGCCTTGGTCGATCCTGACGCCCGATGTCTGCGCGCATTGGGATGGCCATGCCGTCCTGATCACGTCAGGCGTCAACGACACCGAGGCGTCGACCGAGGATCGGCTGGAGGAAACCTGGCGGCGCATGTGCGCCGGCATCTTCAATCCAGCGCGGCTGAAAACCAAGACGACGCCAACCGGCGCGGGAAAGTGAAGGTTCCGCCAGCGACGGTAGCGCTATTTCCGGGAAACAATAGCGGACGCTGCTCAGCATTTGGAGCGAGGACGGAACCGCACATTCCGGAACCGCAAATTCCCGTTACCGCCCCCTCGAAAACTGACAAATAAATGTACAACCTTCAATTGATTGATGATACTATCTCATTCTCTTGGGGAGGGGTTGGGACGTCCTGTTCACGCCATGACGTTTCCCATGGGGTCGGCGCGCTGTGCGGTTTCCTCTAGCCCCGGTGCCGTGCAGCGCGCGACCTGTCTTGGCCATCATCTCTTGGCCATCATCTTGGCCATCATCCCTTGCGGCGATCGACCTTGCTTGCAGCTTCTTGCCTTGAGCATTGCCCGGCAGGCGCGGCAACCCCAAACTGCCGCCATGCTGATTCAAACCGCGCGTAAATCCGACATACCCGCCATCATGCGCATCGAACGCGTGGAAGGCTATGTGCGTTTCGTCGGCCGATGGGACGCCGAACAGCACGCCACTGAAATCGAAAACCCGTCTTCCCGATATCTGGTGGCGTGCAGTGGAACGGAGATTGCCGGATTTGCCATTTTACAAGGCATCGGAAGCGCCAACCAATGCGTCCGGCTCAGGCGCATTGCGGTTGGAACTCCCGGCTGCGGCGTCGGATCGAACCTGCTGCGATCGGTGCTGCAAATCTGTTTCGAAGATCTGGCGGCGCATCGCGTCGAACTCTTTGTATTCGTTGAGAATGAACGGGCCTATCGGGCTTACCTCAAGACCGGGTTTGTCGAGGAAGGCGTGGTTCGCGACCTGCACCGCGACCCCGACGGCAGCTTCCGCTCGATGCGCCTGATGTCCTTGCTCAGCGGAGAATGGGCAGCGCGCCCCTGACCTGCCGCCCATCAGCGCACCCCTGCATCGCGCCAACTCGTCGGCGCTGCGACATCCTGTCATCTAACCTTCAACTCCATCGGTCAAAGATTAACCGCCGTTAGTATTTCAGGGGGTTTGCAATGACCGATATGACGCTCAATTCTTCGATGGCCGAGGGAGCGCCGATCCAGCCGGCTTCCAGGCCCAATCTCGACAAGGGTTTCAACCCGCTCACGATGATCCTGTTCTTCGGCATTCTCGCGGCCGGGTTCCTGTTCGTGATGTACAGCATCTATGTCGACGTCGAAGCCACCGGCGCCAAGGTGACGACCTACCTGCCCTATATCCTGCTGCTGGTCGCGCTCTTGATCGCGCTCGGTTTCGAGTTCGTCAACGGCTTCCATGATACCGCCAATGCAGTCGCGACCGTGATCTACACCCACTCGCTGCCGGCCGAATTCGCCGTGATGTGGTCGGGCTTCTTCAACTTCCTCGGCGTGCTGCTGTCCTCGGGCGCGGTCGCGTTCGGCATCGTCTCGCTGCTGCCGGTCGAGCTGATCCTGCAGGTCGGGAGCGGCGCCGGCTTTGCGATGGTGTTCGCGCTCCTGATCGCCGCGATCGTGTGGAATCTCGGCACCTGGTATCTGGGCCTGCCGGCCTCCTCTTCGCACACCCTGATCGGCTCGATCATCGGCGTCGGCATCGCCAACGCGCTGATGCGCGGCCGCGACGGCACCTCGGGCGTCGATTGGACCAAGGCCACCGAGATCGGTTACGCGCTGCTGCTGTCGCCGCTGTTCGGCTTCTGCATGGCCGCTATCCTGCTGCTGGTCCTGAAGTTCGTCGTGCGCAACCCGGCGCTGTACGCCGCGCCCGAAGCCAACAAGCCGCCGCCGCTGTGGATCCGCAGCATCCTGATCGCCACCTGCACCGGCGTCAGCTTCGCGCATGGTTCGAACGACGGCCAGAAGGGCATGGGCCTGATCATGCTGATCCTGATCGGCACCGTGCCGACCGCCTACGCCCTGAACCGCGCGCTGCCGGAATCGCAGATCGCCCAGTTCCAGAAGACCTCCGAGGCTGCCTCCAAGGTGGTCGCGGCCAAGGGCGCCGGCCACAGCATCATCGGCGATCCCCGTCCTGCGGTGACGCAATATGTCGCCGCCCGCAAGATCAGCGAAGGCACCTACCCGTCGCTCTCGGTGCTGGTGAAGGACGTCGGCGACCAGGTCGCGAAATACGGCTCGCTCAACAAGGTGCCGGCGGAAGCCGTCGGCAACACCCGTAACGACATGTACCTGACCTCGGAAGCGATCCGCTTTTTGATGAAGGACAAGGAAAACGACCTCAAGAAGGAAGAGGTCGAGACCCTCAAGGCCTACAAGGCCTCGCTCGACAGCGCCACCAAGTTCATTCCGACCTGGGTCAAGATCGCGGTCGCGATCGCGCTCGGCCTCGGCACCATGATCGGCTGGAAGCGCATCGTCATCACCGTCGGCGAAAAGATCGGCAAGACCCACCTGACCTACGCGCAGGGCGCCTCCGCCGAACTCGTTGCCGCCGGCACCATCGGCGCTGCCGACATCTTCGGCCTGCCGGTCTCGACCACCCACGTGCTGTCGTCGGGTGTCGCCGGAACGATGGCGGCCAACGGCTCCGGCCTGCAGCTAGCCACCATCCGCAACTTGCTGATGGCTTGGGTGCTGACACTGCCGGCCGCGATCTGTCTGTCGGCCAGCCTCTACGTGCTGTTCTCGTACGTGTTCTGACGAGACCGTGGCGGTCTCTTCCGCTGCAACGCAACAGAAAGGCCCGCGCCACCCCGCGGGCCTTTTCACGTGTGAGCCAGCGCCGACTGAATCGTCCTGCGACTAAACCAACACGAAAGGAAATTCGGGCATGATCGGCTCTTGAAGTAGAACCGAAGCTCGCGATTGATACGCATCATTTGTTACGCGAACCAGTATCCGCTTCGCCTCATACGCCCTCAATCATTTCGCTAAAAACAAAACGCCTGCATGGACATGCAGGCGTTCTCTCAAGTTCTTGCGAAACTTCATCAAGCCGTTGGGCCGTCACGCCGGCAGCGCGTTCTCCACCAGCTTGATCCAGTACGACGTGCCGTGGACGATCGCCTCGTCGTTGAAGTTATATTCGGGGTGATGCAGGCCCGCGGTATCGCCATTGCCGCAGAAGATGAACGCGCCCGGCCGCGCTTCCAGCATGTAGGAAAAATCCTCCGCGCCCATCAGCGGCGGGGTCTCGTGCACATTCGCCTCGCCGGCGATCTCCCGGGCGATCCGCGTGGCGAACTCGGTTTGCGAAGCATGGTTCACCGTGACGGGATAACCACGCTTGTAGGTAAGGTCGATCTTGGCGCCGGTGATCTGCGCCACGCCGGCGACCACTTCGTGCACGCGCTTCTCGACCAATGCACGAACTTCCGGAGTCAACGTCCTGATCGTGCCGCGCAATTCGGCGGTTTGCGGGATCACGTTGCGGGCGTTGCCGGCCTGGAATTCGCAGACCGAAATCACCGCCGACTCCAGCGGATCGATGCTGCGCGACACGATCGACTGCAGCGCGGTGACCACCTGTGCGCCAACCAGCACGGAATCGATGCAGATGTGCGGGCGTGCCGCGTGGCCGCCGAGCCCTGTGATCTTGATGTCGAGTTCATCGGTGGCGGCCATGATCGGACCGGTGCGAATGGCGAAGCTGCCGACCGGAATGCCCGGACCATTGTGCATGCCAAAGACCTGCTCGATGCCGAAACGGTCCATCAGACCGTCCTTGATCATCGCGTCGGCGCCCGCGCCCCCCTCTTCGGCGGGCTGGAAGATCACGACCGCATCGCCGGCGAAATTGCGGGTCTCAGCGAGATAGCGGGCGGCCCCGAGCAGCATCGCGGTGTGGCCGTCATGGCCGCAGGCATGCATCTTGCCGGGACTCCTGGAGGCGTAAGGCAGATTGGTCGCCTCCTCGATCGGCAGCGCATCCATGTCGGCGCGCAGTCCGATCACCTTGATGTCGCCCTTGCCGGCCGGCTTCTTGCCCTTGATGACGCCGACCACGCCGGTACGGCCGAGGCCGGTCGCGACCTCGTCACAGCCGAATTCGCGCAAGCGGTCCGCCACGAATGCCGCAGTGCGGTGCACGTCATAGAGCAATTCGGGGTGTTGATGGATATCGCGGCGCCAGGCCTGAATATCGGGTTGAAGATCGGCGACGCGGTTGACGATGGGCATTGCAAATTCTCTGCTTCCGGGTTGAACGCCTGCCCTGTCTAGCATGCAAGACGCGCTCCACCCAGCACCCTGCCGCAGAGGCCCTATCCATCCGGACCGCTTGCCGAGGGGGGCCGGGGCCGGGGTTGCCCGTCTTAGCGCCTTGCGCGTCGGCGGCCCTCAGGCCGGGCCACGGTTCCTGCGGTGCAGGTTCGGAAACAGGAACACCAGAGGCAGTGCCAGCGGCCCGATGAACGCAGCAATCCACGCCCAAACCTTGAAGCTGCGTCCGCGACGCTCGGCCAGCCGGCCGGCAAGATAGATCGAAAGGACCGTTCCGATCATCAGCAATACGAAGGTTGCGTTGGCGCTCATTTGCAGGCCCCGATGTGCCTTGCGGAAGGCATAGCATAGAGTTGGCCACGCGGCGACCGGCCGTCAAGCCGACCTCGTTGAAATCCCGGTGAACGGCCTCACGCCGCTAGCGTGTTCTCGACCAGCTTGATCCAGTACGAGGTGCCGAACACGAGGGCCTCGTCGTTGAAATTGTATTCGGGGTGATGCAGCCCGGCGCTGTCGCCGTTGCCGCAGAAGATCAGCGCACCCGGCCGCTGTTCCAGCATGAAGGCGAAATCCTCGCCGGCCATTAGCGGCGGCATCTCGTTCACATTGGCGTCGCCGGCGATTTCCCGGGCGGCCCGGACTGCCACGTCGGTCTGCGGGAAATGGTTGACCGTCACCGGGTAGCCGCGGTTGTAGGTCAGGTCGATCTTCGCGCCCGTGATCTGCGCCACCCCGGCGACGACCTCGCGCACGCGCTTTTCCACCAGTTTCCGCACCTCGGCGTCCAGGGTCCGGACGGTGCCCGCCAGTTCAGCGGTTTGCGGGATCACGTTGCGGGCATGGCCGGCGTGAAATTCGCAGATCGAGATGACCGCCGATTCCAGGGGGTCGACGCTGCGCGACACGATCGACTGCAGCGCGTTGATCAACTGCGCGCCTACCAGCACGGAGTCGATGCATTTGTGCGGACGCGCGGCATGTCCGCCCTGCCCCTCGATCCGGATGAAGACGGCGTCACCTCCGGCCATGATCGGACCGGGGCGAATGGCGAAGCTGCCGACCGGAATGCCCGGACCGTTGTGCATGCCGTAGACCTGCTCGATGCCGAAGCGGTCCATCAGCCCGTCCTCGAGCATCGCAACGGCCCCCGCGCCGCCCTCTTCGGCCGGCTGGAAGATCACGACCGCATCGCCTGCAAAATTGCGGGTCTCGGCGAGATAGCGCGCCGCGCCGAGCAGCATCGCGGTGTGGCCGTCATGGCCGCAGGCGTGCATCAGGCCTGGGTTCTTCGAGGCATAAGGCAGGTTGGTCGCTTCCTCGATCGGCAGCGCATCCATGTCGGCGCGCAGCCCGATCACCTTCACCTCGCCCTTGCCGGCGGGCCTGTTGCCCTTGATGACCCCGACCACGCCGGTGCGGCCGAGACCGGTGACCACCTCGTCGCAACCGAATTCCCGCAACCGGTCCGCCACCAGCGCCGCCGTGCGGTGCACCTCGTACAGCAGCTCGGGGTGTTGATGGATATCGCGGCGCCAGGCCTGGATATCGGGTTGCAGATCGGCGACGCGGTTGACAATGGGCATGGAACTGATCGTTTTCTGGTTGAACGTTTGTGCCTCTGTAGCATGCAAGACGCGAACCACCCAACACACTCGGCCGCAGAGCCCCCATCCGCCCAGCAATCAACCAAAGTCGTCATGGCCGGGCTTGTCCCGGCCATCCACGTCTGACTAATACTTCCAACAAAGACGTGGATGCCCGGGACCCGCCTCCGCTAAAGCTCCGACGTGGCCACGAGTGACTGGCCCGCCGAAGCTTAAGCGAAGGCGGCAAGCCCGGGCATGACGGCACCAATGGGCGGAAACCAAAGAAGATGCCGACCAAGCTTGAAGGTGATTTCGACTATATCGTCGTCGGCGCAGGCACCGCCGGCTGCATCATGGCCAACCGGCTTTCGGCCGATCCCAACAATCGCGTGCTGATCCTGGAAGCCGGCGGCAACGACAACTGGATCTGGTTTCACATTCCGGTCGGCTACCTCTTTGCGATCGGCAATCCCCGCTCCGACTGGATGTTCAAGACCGAGCCGGAGGCGGGCCTCAACGGCCGCGCGCTGGCCTATCCCCGCGGCAAGGTGATCGGCGGTTCGTCGGCGATCAACGCCATGATCTCGATGCGGGGCCAGGCCGCCGATTACGACCACTGGCGCCAGCTCGGCCTTGCCGGCTGGGGCTATGACGACGTGCTGCCGCACTTCCTGGCGCTCGAAGATCATTTCCTCGGCAAGAGCGAACATCATGGCGCCGGCGGCGGCTGGCGTATCGAAGCGCCCCGGCTGTCCTGGGCCGTGCTGGATGCGGTCGGCGACGCCGCCGAACAGATGGGCATCCGCCGCATCCCCGATTTCAACACCGGCGACAATGAAGGCATCAGCTATTTCCACGTCAACCAGAAGCGCGGCCGCCGCTGGTCGTCCGCGCGGGGCTTCCTCAAGCCGGTGTTGAACCGCCAGAATCTGCGGCTGGAAAAGAACGTGCTGGTCGATCGGCTGATTGTCGAGAACGGCCGTGCCGTCGGCGTGCGCTTCTATCAGGGCAACGAGCTCGTCGAAGCCCGCACCAAAGGCGAAGTCATTCTCTGCGCAGGCTCCATCGGATCGACGCAGGTGCTGCACCGTTCCGGCATTGGTCCGGCCGACTGGCTCTCGCCGCTCGGCATCGACGTCACGCTCGATCGTCAGGGCGTGGGCCGCAATCTGCAGGACCATCTGCAGCAGCGCGCGATCTACAAGGTCGAGGGCGTCCGCACCCTGAACGAGACCTATTACAATCTGTTCCGGCGCGGCCTGATGGGGCTCGACTACGCGTTCCGCCGCCGCGGTCCGTTGACCATGGCGCCGTCGCAGCTCGGCATCTTCACCCGCTCCGATCCGCATCGCGAGCGCGCCAACATCCAGTTCCACGTGCAGCCGCTGTCGCTCGATAAATTCGGCGATCCCCTGCACCGTTTCCCCGCCATCACGGTCAGCGCCTGCAATCTGCGGCCGACCTCGCGCGGCACCGTGCGCATCCGAACCGCGGAGGCCGACAAGGCGCCCGCGATCGCGCCGAACTATCTGTCGACCGATGAAGACCGACAGGTCGCGGCCGACGCCATCCGCACCACGCGGCGGCTGATGAAGCAGCAGGCGCTGGCGCAATTCAAGCCGCAGGAATATCTGCCTGGTCCCGGCGTCGGCGACGACGATGCGGCGCTGGCGAAAGCCGCCGGCGATATCGGCACCACGATCTTTCATCCCGTCGGCACCGCAAAGATGGGATCAGCATCCGATGCCACTTCCGTCGTCGACGAGCGCCTGCGCTTTCACGGCATTGCAGGCTTGCGCGTCGCCGACGCCTCCGTCATGCCGACGATCACGTCAGGCAACACGAATACGCCGACCGCGATGATCGCCGAAAAGGGTGCGACCATGATTTTGGAGGATGCGCGCGCTTGACGAGTTCGCAGCGGATTTCGGTCGGCGATACCAACACACGCATCGCGCTGGCGCGATGGGGTGCGGAGGATCGAGATAAGCCGCCTGCCCTGCTGCTCCACGGCACCGGTTTCGTCGCCGAGGTTTGGGACGACGTCGCCCGCGAACTCGCATCGGACCACACGGTCTATGCACTTGACCGCCGCGGTCATGGCGACAGCCACAAGCCTGCGGCCAACCATTATCACTTCCGGGATTTTGCCGAAGATGTGTGCGGGGTCGTTGAGGCGCTCGATCTCGCCGATATCTACGGCATCGGGCACAGTGCCGGCGCGACCGATCTGTTACTGGCGGCGAAACTGATGCCTGCGCGCTTTGCACGGCTGTTCGTGATCGAACCGACGGTGATGGATCCGCGCACGGCTCGACCGGATGGCTTGAGCGACTTCGGCAAAAGCGCCGTGCACGGCGCGCTGCGCCGACAGGCTGAATTCGAAAGCGCGGACGCCGCATTCGCGCGCTACCGCGCCGCGCCGGCCTTTGCAAAATGGACGGAGAATTCGCTGCGGGCCTACATCCGGCACGGCTTCGTACAGCAAGACGATGGCCGGGTGCGGCTGCTTTGCACGCCTGAAATTGAATCAGCGGTGCTGCTTCCGATCATGGAGGCGATGGAACAGGTTTACACCGGCGACGCGCGCGGCAATCCGTTCATGTGGCTGTCCGAAATCGAATGTCCGGTGCGCGTGGCCACCACGGAAAAATCCTGGTCGATCTACAAAGAGATGGCGTCGCGCGCGGTCGCCCTGCTTCCGGCCGCGAGCCAATGGACCTTCGACGGCGCCGGCCACAGCGTGGCCCAGGAAGCGCCTGAACTCGTGCTCGGGGCGTTGAAGGCGTTCGCAGCACAGGTCGGATAACGGACCATCACAATCCAGCGCTTGCGATGATGTCGCGAAACGGTTGCCGCGTTGCGCGAACCCTGTCGCGCGTGCGCACGCCTGTTTGACTCGCTCGCGGAATGAATATAGGTTCATTTTTCCTGAGTATAAATTCACGATACTAGAAGCCTGGATTCACAATGGCGCAAGCGCAGATACGGCGGCAGCAGATCGAGGACACGCTCAAGAACGTCATCAAGGTCACGCGCGACCTGATCGCCGAGGGCGGATGGTCGGCGGCGCAGATTTCCGTGATTGCAAGCCGCGCCGGTCTCGCGACCGGCTCGGTCTACCGCTACTTCGATTCCAAGGTCGATCTGTGCGTGCAGGTGCTCTCGGAAGTCTCGAAGCGCGAGGCCGAAGTCGTAGCCGGGATCATCGATTCCGAAGGCGACGCCACCTCGCGGATGCATGACGCCGTGGCGACGTTCGTACGGCGGGCCGCGCGCGAGCCCCGCCTGGCCTACGCCCTGATTGCCGAACCCTGCGAGCCCGCGCTCGACGAAGCCAGACTCCAATACCGCGATGCGCTCGCCAAGCAGTTTGCCCGGCTGATCGACGACGGCATCCGCCGCGGCGAATTCATCGACATGCCGAGCGACGTCATCTCCACCTGCGTGACCGGCGCCATGATGGAGCCACTGATCCGGCCGCTCGCACGCGCCACGAGACCCCGGAAGCAGGAGATCGAGGCGCTTGCCGAACAGGTGGCGATCGCGTGCGTTCGCATGGTCCGCGCCAATACGCCGAAGCTGACCAGCCTCAAGAAACCCCGGAGAGCCCAATGAACGCGACGCTCCAGGCGCAGCGCGCGGATCAGCAACTTCCGCCTGTCGAAACCCACGAGGTTCTGAATCAGGCCAGTCCCTGCAGCGGGTACAACGCGTTCACCGGCGATGTCGTGCTGCGCGACATGGTCGAACGCCATGCGCCATGGAGCGCCAGCAACGCCGCGACGGTCGGCGCGCTTGCCGGTGACGCGCAGGTTCAGGAAGCCGCAAGGCTGGCCAACGAACATGGACCGCAGCTGCGCAGCCACGACCGCTTCGGCAACCGCACCGACTGGGTCGAATTCCATCCATCCTGGCATCAACTGATGGGACTGGCGTTCGGCAACGGTGTTCACAGCCTTGCCTGGACCGCCGTGCAGCCCATGGGCCATTTCGCGCGCGCGGTGCTCAGTTATCTCTGGAACCAGGTGGAAAGCGGCGTCGGCTGTCCGACCGGAATGGCCTATGCCGCCGCCGCCGGTTTTGCCGGCAAGCCCGAGTTTGCGCTGTGGCGCGAAAAGACGCTGTCCACGCAATATGATCCAAGGCGCCTGCCGGTCGAGCAGAAAACCGGCGCGGTGATCGGTTACGCCATGACCGAAAAACAGGGCGGCTCGGATCTTCGGCAAACGCAAACCATTGGCGTGTTTGCCGGCAGCGAGAACGGCGCGCAGGTCTATCTGCTGACCGGGCACAAATGGTTCTTCTCCGTCCCCACCTGCGACGGTTTCTACACGCTGGCGCGGACCAAGTCCGGCGTCAGTTGCTTCTTCGTGCCCCGCCTGCTTGCCGACGGCAGCGCCAATCGTGTTTTCGTGCAGCGCCTCAAGGACAAATGCGGCAACCGCTCCAACGCATCGAGCGAAGTCGAGTTCAACCGCACCCTTGCGATGCTGGTCGGCGAGGAAGGTGGCGGCATCCGGGAGATACTGTCCCACGCCCACCTCACGCGGCTCGATTTTGCGGTCGGATCGGCCGGCCTGATGCGCCAGGCGCTGACGCTGGCCATCAACCACGCCTCGACGCGCAACGGTTTTGGTCACCGGATGGCCGACCTGCCGATGCAGGCGAACGTTCTGGCCGACCTTGCACTGGAAAGCGAAGCGGCAACGCTTGCCGCCCTTCGGATCGCGCGCGCGACCGACGGCATGCAGTTGAGCGAGAGCGAACGGTTGCTCGCGCGCGTCGCCACGCCGGTCGTAAAATTCTGGAACTGCCAGCGCGCCACCACCTTTGTCTGTGAAGCCCTCGGGGTTCACGGCGGCAATGGCTTCATCATGGAGAACCCGATCGCGCGGCTCTATCGCGAGGCGCCGCTGAACTCGATCTGGGAAGGCACATCCAACATGATGTGCATGGACGTGCTGCGGGCGCTGAGCCGTGAGGAAGGCGCGCTCGAAGCGTTCATGACGGAGGTGTCCGGCCAGGGAACGGTGGATCGGGCGCACGGGCAGTTCCTGTCCGACCTGAACGACGATCTCGGCGCCCGCGTCAATGACGAGGGCAACGGCCGCGCCATCGTCACGCGCATGGCGCTGGCGTTGCAGGCCAGCGAAATGTTGAAGCACAGCCCGGCAAGCGTGGCGCATCGCTTCATAAGCTCACGGCTCGGAAGCCGCCATGCCGGCGTGATCGGCACGCTCGCCAACGGTCCTGATATCGGCGACATCGTCGCCCGCGCCACGCTCACTGCCAACTGAGGAATTCCTGATGGGCAAGATGGAAGTCATCCCGATCTCAAACGTACAAGCCGCGGTATCGACTGAAGAATGGCGAACCCGCATCCACCTCGCCGCGTGTTACCGCCTGATGGCGGCGTATGGCATGACGGATCTGATCTACAACCACATCAGCGCGCGCATCCCCGGCGCGGCAGAGCACTACCTCATCAACCCCTATGGCATGCTGTATGAGGAGATCACGGCCTCGAGCCTGGTCAAGATCGACGTCGAAGGCACCACCCTTCTGCAGCCGGACCATGGTTACAATGTCAACGTGGCGGGCTTCTATCTGCACGCGCCGATTCACAAGAACCGGCCGGACCTGCAGTGCATCATCCACACGCACAGCCGCGCCGGCACGGCGGTCAGCGGTTTGCGCGAGGGACTGTTGCCGCTGTCGCAGACGGCGATGCGCTTTTTCGGCCGCATCGGCTATCACGATTTCGAAGGGCCGGCGATCAGCGGGGCGGAGTGCGACCGCATCACCTCTGATCTTGGCCCCCACGACATCCTGATCCTGCGCAATCACGGGCTGCTCGCCTGCGGCCGCAGCATCCCGCAGGCCTTCAACGCCATGTACTGGCTGGAGAACGCCTGCCGCATCCAGGTCGACATGCTCTGCTGCAACCGTCCTTTGTATCAGCCGACCGCTGCCGCCATCGACAATACGGTGACCTGCTTTGCAGGCACCGAAATCACGCTGCTGAACGAGGCCGAGACCAATCCCACCGTCAATGAAGACGCGCGCGGTAACGCGGGCGGTTATGGCGGGCTGGAGTGGGACGCCTTGCTGCGCAAGCTCGATCGCATGGATCCCGCCTTCCGGAGTTGACGATGCAGGAACAGGCACGGCTTCATCGGGTGCGGCCGCGTTGGCCGCACGCTCGCGCAGGCCTTCGCGAATGCCGGTTACAAGGTGACAGGCGCCTGGAGCCGGAAGGCGGCCGACCTGGCGCTGATGGCCGGCGAAGTGCCTGGCTTAAAGCCGCTTGCAAGCGCGCAGGCGGTGGCCGATGCCTGCGACTTCGTCTGGCTGACCGTGGCCGACGACGCCATTGCGACGGTGGCAGACGGCATCGCATGGAGCCCGCGGCACCGGGTCATCCACTGCAGCGGCGCGACCGAGATCAACGCGCTGCAGAATGCGAAAGATCACGGCGCCTCGATCGGCGGATTCCACCCGATGCAGATGTTCACCAATCCCGCCGTCGCGCTGAAGGGACTGCCGGGTTGCACCGTCGGGGTCGAGGCCGAAGCCGAACTTCTCGAAGCGCTGCAACGAATGGCATCGGACATCGGTTGCATCCCGGTGCAGGTGCCTGCTGGACAGCGCGCGCTGTATCACGCCTCCGCCTACTATGTCGGCCCGTTCCTCATCGCGCTGCTCGCCGAAGGCGCGAACCTGTGGCGGAAGTTCGGGGCGAGCGAAAAACAAGCGCTCGATGCGATGCTGCCGCTGCTTGCGGGGACCCTTTCCGCTGTCCGCGATGGCGGCCTCGCCCACGGCATGGGCGGGTGTGTCGCCAGAGGCGACATCGGAACCGTGCGCAAGCACCTCACGGCGCTGGACCGGTACAATCCGGATGCAGGTCAACTCTATCGCGCGCTGGCAAAACGCAACATTCCGCTCGGGCTCGCCCGCGGCAGCCTGAGCGCGGCTGCCGCCGAACGCATCGGCGAGACGCTCGCGATCGACGCGAAAGCGGACGCCTGAGGCCATCGAGGTTTCGGATGATGATCCGCCGGCCGGCTATGTCTGCGGAGGGTAGCGGTCGAACACCGGCAGTTCGTGCGCCTTCTCCATCCAGCTCACGCGTTCGGCGACCTGAATGTGCGCCATCACAGGAACGGCATCGGGATCGTCATAGGTGCCGCTTTGCACGTCGATGATCCCGGGCAGCATGTTCGTATTGACGTAGAACAGGCCGGTGCCGCAATGGGCGCAAAAATGCCGCCTTCCGTGTTCGGAAGACGCGTAGACCTTCGGCTCGCCCTGCGTCACCTTGACTGCGTCTTCGGCGTACATCGCCCAGCCGACCATCGGTGCGCCGGCGTGCCGCCGGCAATCCGCGCAATGACACAACGCATGAACGATCAGGTCGCCGTCCACCTGGTAACGAATCTGGCCGCAATGACAGCCGCCGGTAATGCGCATCAGTCTTCTCCGCATGATTTCGGAAAGAGAATACTATGGCGCGGATCAACCGAAAACTGCGGCATAAACGCATGCACGCCGCGCGCAATTCAGAAGCGATCTTCCAGTTGCTCTATGACGATTGCGTGTCGCGCGTCGGCGTTACGCCGACTTCCGCACGGCGTTGTCGACCAGCGTCTTGCCGAGCGACCAGATCGCGCCGGGCACTTTGTGACTGGAGGCGATGACGGTGTCGAACGCCTTTTCGATCCAGCTGCAGTCTTCTTCAGTAATGACAAGAGGTGGCAGCAGCTTGATGGTGTGGCTGCCATGGCCGGAGACCTGGGTCAGGATCTTGTGATCCTTGAACAGCGGCACCGTGATGAGCTGGCAGAACAAGCCCTTGTTGGCGGTCTCGAGCACGTTCCAGGATGCTTTCAGCCGCAGCGATTTCGGCGGACCGAATTCGATACCGATCATCAGCCCCTTGCCGCGCACTTCCTTCAGCAATTCGTAGCCGGGCACCATGCGCGTCAGCGCGAGCCGAAGTTCGGCGCCGCGCTTGGCGGCCTGCTCGACCAGCTTTTCCGCCTTCATCACTTCGAGCGTGGCGATACCGGCCGCCATCGCCAGATCGTTCTTTGCAAAGGTCGAGCCGTGCACGACCGCGCGGTCCATTTGATTGAAGATCTTGTCGAAGATGCTCTTGCGCGTCAGCAGCGCGCCGACCGGCACGTGACCACCCGATAGCGCTTTCGCCAGCAGCACCATGTCGGGTTCGACGTTCCAGTGCTCGACCGCCAAAAACTTGCCTGTGCGGCCGATCCCGGTCTGGATTTCATCGGCAATGAACAGCGTGCCGTATTTGCGGCACAGCGCAAGCGCGCCCGGCAGAAACTCGTCGGTGGGCAGGTTGACGCCCTTGCCCTGAATCGGCTCGACGATGAACGCGGCGACCTGACGCGACGACAAAGCCTGCTCAAGGGCGGCGAGATCGTTGAACGGGATCTGGGTGCATCCCGGCAGCAGCGGTTCGAAACCGCCGCGGAAGTTCGAATCATCCATCAGCGACAAGGCGCCGTAGGACAATCCATGAAAGGAATGGGAACAGGAGACAATGCCGGGCCGCCCGGTGGCGCCACGGGCGAATTTGATCGCCGCTTCGACGGTTTCGGCGCCGGAATTGGCAAAAAACACCTTGTCCAGATATGGCACATGCTCGAACAGACGTTCCGCCAGCACCCCGGCCAGCGTCGAGACGTCGAGCTGCACCAGATTCGGAAAATCGGCGTCGAGCACGCTTTTCAACGCATGGCGCAACGCCGGATGGTTGCGGCCAATCGCAAAAACGCCAAATCCGCTCAGTAGGTCGAGATAACGGGCCCCGTCACGATCGAAGAGGTATTGACCTTGACCCTTCTGAAAGCCGACATCATAGCCAATCGTCTTGAGCACGCGGACGAGCTGCTCGTTCAAATGGCGCGAGTGCATGGAACTGCGTTGCGCCTGGCGCTCCACAAACATCTCGGAAACGTCTAGATTTGAACTTAGCATTCGCTACATACGTCGGTTGATGGCCATTTCGTCAACTGAAAACGCCCAATGCGGCGTTTTGACCCCTCTCGGATCATCTACATAAGCATAAGCATAGGTTTGAACCATGTTGCACTGCCCAAGAACTGTCGCGCGCAGAATAGTTTTTTCCGGATTCATTTTTGCCACAGGTGTTACTTCCGCACTGGCCGCCGACCCCACAGGCGATTGGAAAGTGGCCGACGGCGTCGCCAACATTCGCGTAGCACAATGTAACGGCAACATGTGGGGTGCCGTCGCCTGGGAGAAGACGCCGGGTGGCCGCGATACGAATAATCCGGATGCCTCAAAGCAGAGCAGACCGACGCTCGGCATGCCGATCCTGATCAACATGAAGAAGAAACCCGGCGTCGATGCGTGGGAAGGCCAAGTCTACAACGCCAAGGACGGACAGTCTTACAGCTCGACCATCAAGCCGATCGGAACCGACCAGCTCGAGATTCAAGGCTGCGTGCTCGGCTTCCTGTGCGGCGGCGAAACCTGGACCCGCGTCGGGCCGCCTATACCCTCAAGCCCCAGCAACAGCATGGCCAAGGGCGCCGCGCCGAAAAATCAGGCAGGTGCGGCACCGAAGGCTGGCGGCTCGGCGACGGCGCCGGGTCTGACGCCCGCGCCCGGCTCGCCGGCGGCAACCGCCGCGCCGAAGACCACCGGTGCCGTGAACCCGGCGCCGGGTCAAAAGCCCGTCGGCGGCCAGAAGCAGGCGGCCGCCGATCCCGTCGGCGATATCTGCCTACTCCCCGATATCGCGCGGTTTGCCCATTAGCGCAGGCTGAAACAGCAGCACCGCCGCCAGCGTGGTGATGAGCGACAGCGCCAGCAATTTACCCATGCTGGCGGTGCCGGGATGACTGGACAGCCACAGGCTTCCGAAAGCCGTGGCGGTCGTCAGCGCGCTGAAAAAGATCGCGCGCGTCAGGCTGGTCTGCAGCAGGTTGGTTCTGCCGGAGCGCCATGCCGTCACGTAATAGATCTTGAACGCGACGCCGATGCCGAGCATCAGCGGCCACGCGACGATGTTGGCGAAGTTGAGCGGCAGCCCGATCAGCACGCAGATCTCCATCGTCACCGCGCCGGCCACCAGCAGCGGCACCAGCGTCAGCAGCACGTCGGCGACCCGCCGCAGCGCCAGCCAGAGCAGCACGCTGATCACGATCAACGCCCAGATGCCGGCGTGGATGAATGCCTTGACGACGGTATCGCCGGATTTGAGAATCGAGACCGGTCCGCCGATCGCAGTCGGCTCGGCGGCGAGAACCGCATCGGCAAACTTGCGCAGGACTTCATTGTCGTTCGGATCACCCTTCGGCAGCGCCTCCACGCGCATCAGGCCGTCCTTGGTCTTCCAGCTGCTCACGAGTTCGGGCGGCAAGGTCTTCAACGTGACCGGCTGGGCCTGCATCGTGTTCTTGAGCTGGTCGAAGGTTATCTTGAGCGGGATGACGAAAACATTCTGCGCCTTGTCGCGGACCGCTTGCGTTGATTCGGCCAGCTTCGACAGCGCATCAGCCAGCCGCCGTGCTGCGACCGCACCCGGGCCTTTGCCGTCGCCGGCGGTCTTGCGCAGGTTGTCGACCGAACTCTTGAGTGCCTCGACGTTCTCGGCATCGGTCGGCGCCGCATCGACGGAATCCGGATTGAGCGCGGGGCCCACCACCTTGGCGGCCTGCGCGATCAGCTTCAGTTTGGCCGGCTGATCCTCCGGCACGAAACTGTCGAGCGACATCACGCGAAGCACTTCCGGCACCTTCTCCAGCTTCGCCTCGATCTTCTTGGCGTCGGCGTCCGAATTGGTCATCACGTTGATGGCGTTGGCGCCGGTGTTCGGATCCTTGCGCAGATCGAGGAAGGTCGCGATCGACTCCACCTGCGAGTTGCGCAGATTGATCGGGTTGAAGTCGAACTTCATGAAGTAGAGCAGCGGCAGACCGGCCAGCGAGACCAAAATCGTGCCTGATATGATGATGACGCGGTGGCGCTCGAGAAAATCATCGAGCGGCGCCAGGAAGGCGTAGCCGACCGGCTCGCTTTCACCGGGCGGGTTGAGCAGCGTCAGCATCGCCGGCAACGTCGTGATGCTGGTAATGAACGCCACCAGCATGCCGGCGCCGGCGATCTTGCCGAGTTCGGAAATACCCTTGTAATCGGTCGGCAGGAAGCACAGGAAACCGGCGGCAGTCGCCATCGCCGCGAGCGACAGCGGGACCGCCGAGCGGCGGGCCGCGCTCTCCAGCGCGAGCACCAGATCATCGTTCTTGAAGCGCTCCGAACGATAGCGGACGCTGAACTGGATGCCGAAATCGACGCCGAGGCCGACAAACAGCACGGCGAACGCGACCGACAGCAGATTGAGCGAACCCACCATCATCAGGCCGACCGCCGTGGTGATGGCAAGGCCGACGAACAGGTTCACGAACACGGCGAAGATGATCTTGCCGGAATGCAGCGCCATCCAGAGAATCACGAGCACGATCACGACGGTGCCGATGCCGTTGACGATCGCACCGTCCTGGACGGTGGCGTATTCCTCATTGGCGATCGGAATCGGTCCGGTCAGCCGCACGCGCGCGCCATACTCGCCCGCGAAATTCAGGTCCTTGGCCGCCTGCCGGATCGCGTCGGTGGCTTCCTTGCCGGGCTCGAGCGCGTTGTAGTCGACCTTCGGCTTGAATTCGATGAAAGCGCGCTTGTCGGAATCGGCGAGCGGCTTGTCGCTGACGAGTTCACGCCACGAGAACGTCGCCGTTCCCTTGCTCAGGATGTTCTCGACGGTCTGCGAGATCTGGTTGAAGGGCCGTTCCGTATTGTCGAGTTTGACCTGGCCGCGCTTGATGCCGGCAAGGCCGGTTTCCAGCGCGCCGGTCAGACCGCGGATCGACGGATCGCCGGCCATGATTTCGATCAGCGGCGCGGCGGCTTCGAGCTGGCCGGCGACCTTGCCGACCTCCTCCACGGGCAGGAACAGCAGCCCGTTCTTCTCGAAGAACTCGCCGGAACCGAGCGGCTGCACCGATTCGAAATTCTTGGTGTCGCCCGCAAGCTTATCGGCCAGCGCCTTGCCGGCGGCACTGGTGAGCTCGGGGGTCGGGCCCTCGACGACGGCCAAAATCAGCTTTTCGCGATCGAACGCCTTCTCAAACTGGTTGTCGCGCTTGCGCCAGTCCAGGTCGGGCGAAATCAGCGTGTTGATGTCGGTATTGATGACGAAGTTGCGGGCCGCATAGAAGCCCGCGCCAATCGCGAGGAGCAGCGAGACGACGACGATGAGGGTGGCAAACCGCGTGCACGTTCTAACAATTGAGACAACCAGGCTGGTCAGCACATCATTTCTTTCTAAGTCTTAATAGGGAGCTTGCCGAAAACGTCCGCTGTCTAGCGGAGTTCCCGGGGGCGATCTACATCGGGCGATCTATTGTTGTGGTTACTGTCAGAAAGGCCCGCTCAGAGAAGGCAAAACGGGCCGAAATGGCATTGAGAAACCCCATATAGACGCCCAGTGCGGGCGAGAAAGTGACGAAACGGTGAGGAATGGCACTTAATTCAGGTATTATGATACTTCCGTCGCCCCCAAGCCGAACACGGCCTTTTGCGTTCCGGCTTTTCTAGACGCTAATTTTTTGACACAAAGCCCTGTGCTTCCATGTGCTTGGGTGGATTACCCCCGGAACGGTGGTGCGGTTATTGCAGTTTGTTCGGCCGGGCCCGGCAGGACTGACTGCGCGAAGGCATTTGTTTGAATTTGGTGCAACTTGGGTAATGAGCGTCCCATGGAAGTATATCTTGCGCAGCCCCGCGGATTTTGCGCGGGCGTCGTGCGCGCCATCGAGATCGTCGAGCGTGCGCTGCAGAAATACGGCCCGCCGGTCTATGTGCGTCACGAGATCGTGCACAACAAATACGTGGTCGAAAGCCTGAAAAACAAGGGTGCGATCTTCGTCGAGGACCTGTCGGAAGTTCCACCGCGCGCCGTTACCGTGTTCAGCGCCCATGGCGTGGCCCGCAGCGTCGAGGAGGAGGCTGCCGCCCGCGGCCTGCCCGTCCTCAATGCCACCTGCCCCCTCGTCACCAAGGTCCACAATCAGGGCAAACGGTATATGTCGAAGGGCCGGGCCCTGATTCTGATCGGCCATGCCGGCCACCCCGAGGTCGAGGGAACCATGGGTCAGGTTCCCGGAACCGTCCTTTTGGTCCAAAACGTCGACGATGTGGCCTCCCTGACGCTGCCGATCGACACCCCGGTGGCCTATATCACCCAGACAACACTGAGTGTTGACGACACAAAGGACATAATTGCGGCCCTTCAGGCCCGTTTTACAGATATTCAAGGCCCCGACATCCGGGATATCTGCTATGCGACACAGAACCGCCAATCTGCGGTAAGGGACCTGAGCAAACTGGTGGACGTCATTTTGGTGGTGGGGGCCGCCAATAGTTCCAACTCAAACAGGCTTCGCGAAATCGGCACCGAGGTCGGGGTCGCGAGTTATCTCATTGCCGATGGCAGCGAGTTGAACCCTGATTGGCTTAAGGATGCGAAAGCCGTCGGCATCACGGCGGGCGCCTCGGCGCCCGAAGTTTTGGTCGACGACGTGATCGAGGCTTTGAGGCGTATCGGACCCGTCACGGTATCGGTGCTTCCTGGGAGGGAAGAAAATATCGAATTCCGGCTTCCAGCCGAACTGACTGCGGGCTGATCCATTCACGAGTTACGACGACTAAGGTCCAGAAAGAAATCCTGTAATGGCAATACCGTTCTTCAAGGAGTTGCGTATCGGCGGCTATCTGATCAAGCAAAAGCTGCTTGGCCGTAAGCGCTACCCGCTGGTGCTGATGCTCGAACCGTTGTTTCGCTGCAACCTCGCCTGCGTCGGCTGCGGCAAGATCGACTATCCCGATGCGATCCTCAATCGCCGCATGTCGGCGCAGGAGTGCTGGGACGCGGCCGATGAATGCGGCGCACCGATGGTGGCGATCCCCGGCGGCGAGCCGCTGATCCACAAGGAGATCGGCGAAATCGTGCGCGGCCTCGTGGCGCGCAAGAAGTTCGTCTCGCTCTGCACCAACGCGCTGCTGCTGGAAAAGAAGCTCGATCTGTTCGAGCCCTCGCCCTATTTGTTCTTCTCCGTGCATCTGGACGGCCTGAAGGATCACCACGACAAGGCGGTGTCGCAGAAGGGCGTGTTCGACCGCGCGGTTTCGGCGATCAAGGCTGCGAAGGCGCGCGGCTTCACCGTCAACGTCAACGCCACGATCTTCGACGGGCACGCGGCGGAAGAGATCGCCAAGTTCCTCGACTTCACCACCGAACTCGGTGTCGGTGTTTCGATGTCGCCGGGCTACGCCTATGAGCGCGCGCCGGACCAGGAGCACTTCCTCAACCGCACCAAGACCAAGAAGCTGTTCCGCGACGTCTTTGCCCTCGGCAAGGGCAAGAAGTGGAACTTCATGCATTCCGGCCTGTTCCTCGACTTCCTGGCCGGCAACCAGAGCTACGAATGCACCCCGTGGGGCATGCCGGCGCGCAACATTTTCGGCTGGCAGAAGCCCTGCTACCTGCTCGGCGAGGGCTACACCAAGACCTTCAAGGAATTGATGGAGACCACCGACTGGGAGACCTACGGCACCGGCAAATACGAGAAGTGTGCCGACTGCATGGCGCATTGCGGCTATGAGCCGACCGCCGCCAATGCCGCGCTGGTCAATCCGTTGAAGGCGATGTGGGTGGCGCTGCGCGGCGTCCGGACGTCAGGTCCGATGGCGCCGGAGATCAACCTCGATAAACAGCGTCCGGCGCAGTACATCTTCTCATCGGAAGTACAGAAGCGCCTGTCGGAGATCCGCAAGGACGAGGCGGCTGCCGCAGCCGCCAAGCAGCAGCAGAAAGCCTCCACGGCCGCCTGAGGGCGACCGAGAGCGCAACGCGGCCAGCCCGCGTTGCGTGAAGGCTGAGATTCAAAACGAAGAGCACAAAACAAAAATGCCGTCGCACATGCGACGGCATTTTTCATTGCAGCGAACTAATTCAGCGGTCGTCAGGCGTTGGCCGCAGCCAGCCCCTCGCCGCCGGAGATGAAACCGCGGCAGCCGCGCAGCGAACGCAGCGCACGATTGAAATCGATGCCCGTGGACACCAGCGCGCGCAACGTCCTCGGATTGCGCGCGACGCCGCGCAGCACCTTGCGCAGGTCGATGTCGCCGTTCGGCTTGATTGCGCTCTTGGCCAAAGCCGGCAGCGAGCGGCTGGCAGGATCAGAGATGACGCGGAGTGCCGCGAACGGAATGCCTGCCTTGGCCGCATAGGCCGCCGCGATATGGCTTTCCATGTCGACGGCCGCAGCCCCCGTCTCCGAATGCAGCGCGGCCTTGCAGGCGGTCGCCGCGATCACCTGCTCCACTCCGGCCAGACCGCCACGAATCACGCGACGCCGCCGCAGCGCGGCGCTGGCAATCACTTCCTCGTTGAGCGCCAGACCGGCCAGAAAACGGGTATCGCCGGCCAGAACCTCGGTCGCGACCACGACATCGCCCGACTTCAGCGACGGATCGAGCCCGCCAGCGACGCCGAAGGAGATGACGCCCCTGAATGTCGATGAATCCAGTGTCGCGAGCAGCGCGCGCAATTGCTGCGGATCGCTACTGCTGCAGATCACGATCATGCCTGGACCGGCCGCAATGCGGGCCTCTTGTACCAAGCCTGTAACGATCAAAACCGGCCGCGGATCAATTTGATTGAGATCACCCGAATTGAGGTCACTCGAATTGTCCACGATCGCGGCGGCCCCCGCCCCCCAAGTCACATCCCGACCCCTACCACCCTGCTGTTGGTGCTTCTCAAATTCCGATACCGCGCCATCGCCCAGAGCGGAAAGAACTTCGAGTAGCCATGATAACGCAAATAAAACACCCGCGGAAACCCCGTAGCCGTGTAGCGCGGCTCATCCCACAGCCCTTTTTCGGTCTGTGTGGTTTTTAGGTACTCCACACCGCGCGCAACTGCCGGGTTCCCGACCTCGCCCGCTGCCATCAGTCCAAGCAAGGCCCATGCCGTTTGCGAGGAGGTCGATGGTGCGGCCTCGAATCCCCTGTAGTCCAGCCGGTAGCTGACCGCATCCTCGCCCCAGCCGCCGTCCTGATTCTGAATCGATAGCAGCCAATCGACCGCCTTGCGAATCATTGGGTCCTGATGATCGATACCTGCGACATTTAGCGCACAGAGCACCGACCAGGTGCCGTAGACGTAATTCAGCCCCCAGCGGCCGTACCACGAGCCTTCGGCAAGCTGGGTGCGGCGCAGATAGTCGATGCCGTCGGCAACAGCCTTGCTGGTCGCGGCGGTTTCGCCGAGTTGCGCCAGCATCGAGACGCAGCGCGCGGTGACGTCCTCGGTCGGCGGATCGAGCAGCGCGCCGTGGTCGGAGAACGGAATGTTGTTGAGATAGTATTCGAGGTTGTTGACGTCGAAGGCGGCCCAGCCGCCATCGCGGCTCTGCATGCCCTCGATCCACTCGCGGCCGCGCGCGATCGCGATATCGTATTCGGAGCTTCCGGACTGCTTGCGCGCGCGGTCCATCGCCATGACAACGACGGCGGTGTCGTCGAGATCGGGATAATGCGCATTGTTGTACTGGAACGCCCAGCCACCCGGCCGCACATCGGGCGCCTTCACCGCCCAATCGCCCTTGAGGTCGAGCACCTGCAGCGGCTTCAGCCAGTCGAGACCCTGCTTCATCTTCGCGAGCGTTTCTTCGCCGCCGGCCTCAGCCAGTGCGTGGCAGGTGAGCGCCGTGTCCCACACCGGCGACACGCACGGCTGGCAATAGGCCTCGTGCTCGCCGATCACCAGGAGCTTGTCGATGCCTCTGCGGGTGATCGCGCGCGGCGGAAAATCCGGTCCCTTGCCGAGCGCCTCGTACATCATGACGATGTTGGCCATCGGCGGATAGATCGCGCCCATGCCGTCTTCGCCGTTCAACCGCTCGTTGATAAAGGCAAGTGCCGCATCGATCGCGCGGGCGCGAAGCTTTTTCGGAAACATCGGTTCGACGACCCGCAGGATGGCGTCGATGCCGCGAAACAGCAGGAACCAGCCCGTGCTTTGATGCGGCGCCTTCGCCGTCATGCCGACCGACTTCGGATCCTGCAGGAACAATTCGTCGATCCCGACGCCTTTCGGATTCTTTGCCAGCGGCTTCAGCGCCGCCATCACCATCAGCGGCACGATCGTGGTGCGCGCCCAGTAGGAGATCTTGTTGATATGGAACGGCGACCACATCGGCAGCAGCATGATCTCGATCGGCAGCACCGGTACCGCGCGCCAGGTCAGCACGCCGTAGAAAGCCAGCAGGAAGCGGGTGAACACGTTGACCTTGGCGGCCCCGCCGCGCGAACGGATCGCCTCGCGCGCCCGCACCATGTGCGGCGCATCGACGGAATCGCCGATCATCTTCAGCGCGAAGTAAGACTTCACGCTGGCGCTCATATCGAACGCACCGTCCTGCACCAGCGGCCAGCCGCCATGATTGCCTTGCGTGCGCCTGATATAGTTGGCGATCTTGGCTTCGAGTTCGCTGTCGACGGGCTCGGCGAGATAGTGGCGCAGCAGCACATATTCCGACGGGATCGTGCTGTCGGCTTCCAGCTCGAATACCCAGTGCCCGTCGGATTGCCGATAGCCGAGCAGCGCCTGCGTCGCCGAGGAGATCGATTTCTCCAGCGCGACGGGGTCGACTGCCGCGATGGCATCGGCTGCCGCGACGGGATCGGCAACAACGCTTTGATCGACGGAAGACATTTCGTCAGACATCCCTCTGTTCGCGATCGCGCACCGTAAAGCCGGTCACGCGCTCTTCCAGTCAGGCCATCATGCCCTGGCCAGAACCAGATCGGCCGCGCGGTCACCCGACCGCACCGATCCCTCGATGGTTGCCGGCAACCCCGTATCAGTCCAGTCTCCGGCGAGAAACAGGTTCTTGTAAGCGGTGACCGGGCCCGGCCGCAGCGCGTTCTGCTCCGGCGTCGCCTCGAATGTAGCACGGCGTTCGCGCACGATCTGCCAGGGCGGTAACTCGCCCTGCACGCCACCTGCCTTGCAGACATCCCGCCAGATCGCCTGTGCGAGTTCTTCACGTGGCATATCGACCAAACGGTCGCCATTGCTGATGGTGACCGACAGGCGCTGCGGGAATGCAAACAGCCATTCCACCAATCCACCGACGACGCCAAGGATCGGCACCGCATCCCTTGGTGGATCGAAGCGGAAATGCGCATTGACGATGGCGCGGTATTTCGTCGGCGTCTTGAGACCCGGCAGCAACGAGGCGGCGGGACGCGGCGGAACGGCGAGCACCACGACATCGTCAGGCGCCAGCGCAATCGCGTCATCGCCGAACTTCAGTGCGCCGACATGGCTGCCGTTCATCACGAACTCGCGCAACTCGTGGCCGAGCTGAACTGTGTCGCCCCTGTCCTGCAAGAGCTTGATCGCAGGTTCGATCAGCACCGAACTTAAGCCCTCGCGGGCGATCAGCGGCCGGCAGGCCTGACCGCCGGCGAGCAGCGTTTCACGGACGATCGCGCCGGCCAGCCCCGCCGAGCCCTCCGGCGGATCGACGTTGAGCGCGGCCAGCAGCAACGGCTGCACCAGCCGCTGGTACAACGTGCCCTCGCAGGGGATCGCCTTGCCGACCAGTTTGTCCGTCCCTGCCCAGATCAGAGGCATCAGTGCGAGATAATCGCGCAAGGACGTGTCGGGCACCCGGCGCGCCTCGTCGAACACCCACAGCGGCAGCCGGCCATCGCCGAGATCGAGCTGCCAGCGCTGGCCGGTCGAGACGTCGCAGAAGGGAAACTGCGCGCGCTTCGGTCCCACCAGTCCCGCCTCGGTGCCGATCGAACGCGCATAGGCCAGCGCATGGCTGTTGCCCGACAACAGCAGGTGATTGCCATTGTCGATCATCAAATTGGTGGCGGCGTCGAAATAGGAACGGCAGCGGCCGCCGGTCGTTTGCGTCGCCTCGTGGACGCACACCTTGTAATTGGCGTTCGCCAGCCGGACGGCGGCGGAGAGGCCGGAAATGCCGGCGCCGATGATGTGAGCGGTTTTTTGCATCAGATGATCGCGTAACGGAGAAGGATGCCGATCTTGGCCATCTTGGTGACGCGGACCGGCGCGCGCGGCGCGGCAAAGCCCCGTTCCAGCAACAGCTCGAGGATGGCGCGGTAATATTTCGACATGATCCGGGGCGCGCGCACCTTGCGGCGCGAATTGCGCTTCATGATCTCGTCGGCTTTCTCGAAGTACGCCTTGGCCCGTTCCGCCAGCGGCTGGCAAACTTTCGGCAAGGCGCGCTCGACAATCACCTTGTGCGGATCGTCACTGGTGATCCCGGCATGCAGCAGGGCTTCACGCGGCAGATACAGACGGCCGAGGGTGGCGTCTTCATCGATGTCGCGCAGGATGTTGGTCAATTGCAGCGCGCGGCCAAGATGATGCGCAAGCTCGACGCCGTCGTGCTCGGGCAACCCGAACACCCGCACGGACAGGCGTCCGACGGCGCTCGCGACGCGGTCGCAATAAAGGTCGAGCGTTGCGAAATCCGGCGCGCGGATGTCCTGCGGCACATCCATTTCCATGCCGTCGACGACCGCCAGAAAATCCTCGCGCTTGAGGCCGAAGGTCCGCACCGCGGCGACGTAATCCTGCAGGCGTGCCGGCGGACGGCCCTGATAGAGCGCGTCGATGTCGTCACGCCATTGCTGGAGGCCGGCGAGCCGTTCCGGCCGCGGTTCGTGGGAATCGGCGATGTCGTCGACCTGCCGGCAAAAACTGTAGATCAGGAACATCGCCTCGCGCTGGTCGCGCGGCAGGATGCGCATCGCGGCATAGAACGAACTGCCCGACGCGGTGGTGCCGTAATTTGCGTCGGCCGCCGCCGTCTCTGATGTCATGCGCCGGCCGCCGGGTTCGACACGGGCCGCCGGCCCACCGCGCGGCGCGCGATCTCGCCGGCGACACCACCGAGGCTTTGCGCCAGCAATTCGAGCGGACTGAGATGCACGCGCTCAGCGAGGGGATCGCGCACCTTCAGCATGCCTACGATCTTGTCGGCAAAGGCCTGGATCACCGAGATCTCGAGGCCGAGGCGGAAATCCTTCACTTCGGCCGCCAGCGATTTGCTTTCGTTGAGCACGGTCTCGGTCCGCACCGCGAGCGCCTGCAGGCACTTCAGCAAAGCCGGCGGTGACTTCGCCTCGCCCAGCATCTCGACCGTAGCACCGGCGGCTGCGAGCGCGTCGCGCGGCAGGTAGACACGGTTGAGGTCGCGAAAATCCTTGGCGCAGTCCTGCAGATGGTTGTTGATCTGCAGACCGGCGCACAGCGCGTCCGAGGCGGCCCAGGTCGAGGTGCTCTCGCCGTGGACGTCGAGCATGAAGCGGCCGACCGGCATCGCCGAGTAACGGCAATAATGGATCACGTCGTCCCAGTTCTCGTAACGCAGCTTGGTAACGTCCATCCGGAACGCAATCAGCACGTCGAGCGCGTGGCGCGGCGGCATCTCGCGCGTGGCGAGCGCATGGTGCAGGCTGACCGCCTCTTTCTGGGTGTCGCCCTTGCCGAGCAACTCCGCTTCAAAGAGGTCGAGGAGCCTCAGCTTTTCGTCTGGCGGCAGCGTCGCGTGATCGGCGATGTCGTCGGCCGTCCTGACGAAATTGTAGAAGCTGAGAATCAGCGCCCGGTGACGCGGATGAATGATCCACGACGCGACCGGAAAGTTCTCGTCACGGTGGGTTTTTCCGGATCGCAGTTCGCTCGCGCTGGTCATCGAAGGCTGGCTACATTGGTCCAAATGGCGGCACGCGCCGATATCAGGCGCGCGCGACGGATCGCGAGCCCCATATAGGGGAATACGCCGCCAAAACCAATGCTGTCTGGGGCATCAAGCCCATGCCGCCGCTCCCGGCAAATACGCCGGAAACGGGCCTTGTACGACGGTTAACCGGTGCGGACGGGGTTATTGCCCGTGGCTTTTCAGCACCTGGTCGCAGGCCGACGTGATCTTCGGACGATTTTGCTGCAGGCAGGCCAGGATCGTGAAATCGCCCTGATCGATCACCGCGCGGCAAAAGCGCTGCACGTCACGGGAGCAAGCCTTTTGCTCTTCCGGCGTTCCACTGCGCTGTTGCTGGGCGAAGGCATCCGATGACACCGCGATCGACAATAAAGAGAGAGCCAGGAAAAGTTTACGCATCGTATTCCTTCATTTCGGCAGCAAGAAATCCTGTTCCCGAATCGTGTTTCGGCATCGCCGGGACGGATTTGTCTGAAGACGCCGCGTAGCGCAGCAATGAGCCGACGACAAGCGCTGGTAAATGCGGCCAAATTTGCGGCGCCGCCGCCCATCCATTAACCAATTGATATATCACGTTTATTTACGGAATAACTTTCTTCTTGATTGGCTGTTGCGGACCGGACCCCGCAAAGCTAGATGCTGCCGATGAAGCTCGCCGGGATTTTTTGATTCCAGTGCGTGAAAATGCCGCCTGTCGTGACGCTATCGCCGCAGCTGGCATTTTGTCATTTGAACCTAACATATCGCGGGAACACTAAATCTTCGATGTGGGCGAGACGTGTCTTTGATAGAGCGTCTATTTTGATGGGAAAATCACAATGAAAATGTTTGGTTCCAGCCTGTTTGGTCAGGCTCTCACGGCCGTCGGCGTTGGCGCCGCGCTGATGTTGTCGGTCTCCGCAGGCTACACGCAGGCGGGAGGCCCGTTTGCCGGTTTTGACGGAAATTGGGCGGGCGCAGGCACGGTCGCGCTGTCCAACGGAACCACGGAAAACATCCGCTGCAAGGCCGACTACAAGGTCAATGCCAACGGGCTCGGCCTGAAGCAGAACCTGAACTGCGCCAGCGACAGCTACAAATTCGTTCTCTCCAGCGACGTCACCAGCCAGGGTGACCGTATCTCCGGCAACTGGAGCGAAAAGAGCCGCAACATCTTCGGCAACCTGCAGGGCACCGCAGGCGGCGGACAGATCGACGTGTTCGTCGAGGCGTCCGGATTTGCGGCCAATTTGAACTTGCGGACCAACGGCACCAAGCAGATCGTCCAGATCAGTTCCAAGGGCGAAATCCGCGGCGTCAACATCACGCTGACGAAGACCTGATCGAACAATCCTCTTTAGTATCAGAGCCAGGTTCTGTTGATCAGAACCTGGCTCTTTCTCGTGCAGACGGCTTTTTGCAAAAGCTGCCGATCGGTTATTTTGCGGCTATTTTGCCGGCTTGGCGTGAGCGCCGGTGCCGCGGATCTTTTCCGACAGGTTGATCAGGAACATCGACGTCGGCCGCAGGATGAAGAGATCCGCGACCAATGCTGCGACCATCGAGAACGCGCTGAGCCAGCCAAACAGGCGCAGCGACGGCAGGTCCGAAAACACCGTCACGACGAGGCCGCAGGCCAGCACCACCGTGGTCAGGATCAGCGCCGGGCCGACCAGCACGGTCGCGCGTTCCACCGCCAGTTCCGGACTGATGCCGGGCTTCGACTCCAGCCGCAACCGGTTCAGGAAGTGGATCGTCGCACTGAGGCCGAGGCCGAACGACACCGTCAGCGCCACGACGCTGGCGAATTGCAGTCCCTCCCCCAGCATCCACAGCACGGTGCCCGATGCCACCACCGGGAAAATGCCGGGCAGGATGCAGGAGAACATCACCACCACCGAGCGGAACGCGAGGCCAATGAAGATCGCGACCAGCAGGAATTCGATGGTGAGGCCGTGGTTGAGCTTCTGGATCATGTTGGCGCTGTTGCGCGCGGCGATGGCCGACAGACCCGTCACTGCGATCTCATAGCCTGGATGCTCGGCGCGCACCTTGTTGAGCGCTGCGTCGAGCTTGTCGACCACGGGAAGGATCTCGCTTGAATCGAGATCGGGAACGCGGCCCGACACCACCACGGCGTCCTGATCGGCCGAGATGAAGCGCCGCACCAGATGTTCGGGAATCACGCTGACATATTCCTTCAGCGTCGCGACATCGCTGCTCCCTGCCTTTTCGGCCAACCAGCGGCGCAGCGTTTCCAGCGACCAGACGTTGCCGACGCCGGCCGCCGTTTCCACCATGGCGTGGACATCGGCGATCGTCTTCAAGGTGTCCGCCGAATAGAGCGAGGCGCCCTTGGGGAATTCGATCAGCACGTCGATCGGGTTGGCGCCGGTGAGCTTGGCATCGAGACGGCTCGACGCCGCCACCGCCTGGCGCTTGTCGGGCACCTGGTCGGCGAGACGATAACGCGGTTCCAGCGTGGCGTAGATGTAGCCGAGGCCGGCGACCAGGATCACCGCGAGCAGGCTGAACAGCCCGGGGCGGCTGACCATGCGTACAGCGATCCAGTAGCAGAAATTGCGCAGCGCCTGAACGCCGGCGTCGGCGCCCTGAAACTTCACCGCCATGATCTTTTCGTTACGCACCAGAAGCACGCCGAAGGCGGGCACCAGTGACAGCACCGCGATCAGCGCGATGATGGTGGCGGCAAGGCCGGCCTCGCCGAATTTGCGGATCAGCTCGGAGTCGGAGAACTGGAGCGCGATGAACGAGATGCCGGCGGTACCGTGGGTGAGCACGCAGGCCGGCCCCACCACCAGCACGGCGTTCTTGAAGGCGGTGTATTTGTCCTGTCCCGCGATCAGCCGGTCGCGCGCCGCGAAGGTCAGCTGCATCGAATCGGAGAAGCTGATCACCATGATGAGCGGCGTCATCACGTTGAGGAACATGTTGAGATTGAATCCGGCCCAGCCGAGACCGCCGAGCGAAAGCAGGATCGCGATGATCGGCGGGAACGCCGCGATGATCATGAACGATATCTTGCGGAAGAAGATGATCGCGATGATGCAGCCGGCCAGGATGCCGAGGATGTTGTAGGTCAACCCGTCGCGCTTGACCGCGTTGCGGATCTCGAGCTGCATGACCGGAACGCCGGACAGCTGCGCATTGAGCCCGCTGCCGGCGAGATCGTCGGCCATGATCTTCCTGATGTCGGCGATCACCTTGGTGAGGCTTGAACTGCCGACGATCGAAGGTTCGAGCGACAGCACCATCAGCGCCAGCGTGCCGTCCTCGGACAGCAATTTGCCGCGAATGATCTCGTTGGTCTTAACGGTCTCGACGAATTTGTCGTAGGCTGCACCTTCCGGCAGCTCGGAGGGGAACAGCGCCGCCGGCAGCCTGCCGCGCTCGGGCGCCTGACGCGCCGAAAACAGCGACACCAAGCCGCGCACGCCGTCGACCAGTTGCAGGTCCGTGACCATGTCACGGATCTTTTCGAGGTTGGGGCGCGCCATCAGCGTCTTGCCCTCGACCACCACCAGCACGTCGAATTCGGTCGCCGGAAAGCGCTTTGTGACGGCTTCGTACTGCTTGTAGTCCTTGGAGTCGGAGCGGAACAGCTGGCTCAGCGAATCATCGATCTTGATGCGCTGGATGCCAAAGATCGCCGCGATCATCAGGGCGGCCAGGATGAGGCAGGACAGGATGGGCGCCTTCATCGCGATGAGCCCCATGCGCTCGAGCCCGAAGGCGATGCTCTGCCCGGGCGGCGGCGGCTCCTCGATCTCCTCGACGTGGACCCGACTTTCGGTGTTCTTTTCGAGCATACCCTGTCCAGTTCTCACGTCGGCTTGAATTGTAGCTTGGGTTGCGGGCGCGAATGCGGCTCAGTCAGCCCCATATCTGATTGGCGCTGATCGGCGCTAGCCCTTGAAATCACGCGGTAAATTAACCGCCGCCGTTTTACAGGCCCGGACCGCATACGGCAAGCTCACGACAGGGTAGAAATCAGCGCGCGGAACACGAAAATCAGCGCTAAGTCTCTGATTTGTCACACTCGAACTAATCGGCCCCGATCCGCGCAGGCGCTGCGCCGCCGCTTTCATCTTTTAGTGCGACGCCCGTGATTTGCCGGGCCAGCCCCTCGCGCACCAGCCAGGCGATCTTGAAGGCGGCTTCATCGTAGTTCAGGCCCGCGCCGTGAATGTTGGAGACGCAGTTGCGATCAGCGTCGGTGAGGCCGATGCGCGGCGCAAAGGTCAGATAGGCCCCGAGGCTGTCCGGCGCCGACAGGCCCGGCCGCTCGCCGATCAGCATCAGGACCATGCGCGCGCCGAACATGGCGCCGATCTCGTCACCCAGCGCCACGCGCGCGCCGGAGGCGACCGCGGTACCGCCGGGCTGGATCCCGGCTTCCTGCAATCGCGGAACCAGATTGCGAACCAGTTCGATCGCATGGACGTTGACCGCCGCCGGCGACAGGCCGTCGCCGACCACGATGGCCAGCTGGCACGGGCTGTCGCTTCGATCCGCCAGCGCGCGTTGCGAGGCCGGATCCAGCATGCGTCCGAGATCGGGGCGGCGCAGATAAGCGCCCCGGTTGCGCGCCTGGCTGGAGAGGAGAACCGGCGCCAGTCCAAGACTGGCCAATCCCTCGACGAGACGCGACGTGTCGAAGGCGCCATGAACCGCATCGCGGGCCCGTGCGTGGTCGAGGGTGAAGGCGAGCAGCGCATCGGTCGGCATGCTGACGCCGGCCCGGCCAAGCCCGACGCGCGCCGGCGTCAGCTCCCGCAGATCGCTCAGCGAACGGGACGGTAGCACCGGCGTTTTCATATCGGTGTTACTCGGCGGGGACCGAGGCCTCGCGCAGCCGGATCGAATAGTTCGATGCACTCTGCTGACCGCCGGAGGCCGCGCGCGAGAACAGGATCAGATGATGCGCGATCATCGCTGACCCGATCAGGCCCTCGATGTCGCCCTGCCGCAGCCGCCGCAGCGCGAATTTCCAGAACGCCTTCCGGTAGTCGCCGAGCACCCCGACTTTCCAGAAGATATTGCGCAGCATGATCAGGCCGCGCCGGATATTGGCCCAGCTACGCATCTCCGGGCTGACAGGCCTTTTGAGCCGGTTGGCGTAGGTGTATTCGCACTGATACTGATAGCGCGCGAACAGCCGCGCGGGTTCATAGGCGAACTCCATGCATTTGCGCCATGAACTGACCACCTGATCGTAGGGCAGCAGGAAATCGACATTGGAGTCGCGGCCGTCCTCTTCCTCGAGCAGCCGGCCTTCCTTTTGCAGGCGATCCCACAGCGGCGTCTTCGGCAGCGCCTGCAGCAGATTGATCGTCAGCAGCGGAATCCGGGATTCATCGACAAAGGCCAGCAACGCGTCGGCGGTCTCGGGCTTGTCGGTGTCGAGACCCATGATGATGCCGGAGACGACCTCCATGCCATAGGAATTGATGGTGTGGATGCCTTCCAGGATCGGGACCATCATGTTGTGGTCCTTGTGCATCGCTTTCAGCGCGCCGGGATCGGGCGTTTCGATGCCGCAGAACACCGTGACGAAGAAGGCCTCGCGCATCTTCTCGAGGATCTCGGGCCGCTTGGCGATATTGAGCGTCGCCTCGCAGGCGAGCCGGGTGATGTAGCCGTGTTTTTTCTGCCACTCGACCAGATGCGGCAACAGGTCGAGCGCCGCCTTCCGGTTGCCGATGAAATTATCATCGACGAAATACACCGTGTCGGTCATGCCGCATTCGCGCAGTCGGTCGAGCTCGGCAATGATCTGCTGCGGCGCCTTGATCCGCGGATTGCGGCCATAGAGGCCGGGGATGTCGCAGAACTCGCACTGATAGGGGCAGCCGCTGGAATACTGGATGCTGCCGAGCAGATATTTCTTGATCTCGGCGAGCTCATAGGCCGGGATTGGGAATTCCGTCATCGCCAGGCGATCGGCGGTTTTCAGCACCACCTGCTGCTCGGGCCGTGACGGGTCGCGCGCCAGCCGCGCGATCAAATCATTGGTCGCGTCGCCGAGTTCGCCGACATGGAGATAATCGAACGAGGGATAGTAATCCGGGCAGGCGCTGACCGACGGCCCGCCGATCGCGACCGCAAGGTCGAAAGCGTGGGCGCGGCGGCAGATGTCGTTCATCTGCTGGCGCTGGATGTGCATGCCGCTGACGAACACCGCTTCCGCCCACTCGAAATCTTCTTGGGTGGCGGGGCGAAGGTTTTCGTCGACGAAGCGGACCGGCCAGTTGGCCGGCAAATAGGCCGCGATCAGCAGCAACCCCTGCGGAGGCATGAAAGCCTGGACGCCGTCGGTCAGAGGATAGGCGTACTCGAACGTGCCAAAAGAAGACGTGTATCGCGGGAAGACACACAGAATGCGCCGTGCCGTCTCAATGCCTTCAGCTCTCATCAAACTTCCTCAGCCAAAGCCCTGTCGCAAATTTAAGCACGTCATTGAAGGGTGGGCCAGAAATTCTTCAAGATTGTGGCGGCCCCTTATAACGCGCTGGCGGCCCAATGGTTGCGTGACAGGTTAGTCACCGGGCGCGCCCGGACGGTTCAAGCGATCAGCCGTGACGCAAATTCGGGTAGCAGGCCCGCGTCACCCGCAAGGCGGAAATCGGCGCCGGCAAGCCCGCTGCGCAGCAGCCAGTCGTCGAATTCGGGCGCCCGCTTCAGTCCGAACAGGTCCCTGACATAGAGCGCGTCGTGGAATGAGGTGGATTGATAGTTCAGCATCACGTCATCCGCGCCCGGCACCCCCATGATGAAGGTAACGCCGGCGGCCGCCAGCAGCGTCAAGAGATTGTCCATGTCGTCCTGGTCGGCCTCGGCATGGTTGGTGTAGCAGACGTCGACGCCAAGCGGCAGGCCGAGCAGCTTGCCGCAGAAATGGTCCTCCAGCCCGGCGCGGATGATCTCCTTGCCGTCATACAGGTATTCCGGGCCGATAAAGCCGACCACGCTGTTGACCAGCAGGGGATCGAAGGCGCGCGCCACGGCATAGGCCCGCGCCTCCAGGGTCTGCTGATCGACATTGTGATGGGCGCCCGCCGACAGCGCCGAGCCCTGCCCGGTCTCGAAATACATCACATTGTCGCCGACGGTACCGCGGCGTAGCGATAACCCGGCCTGCTGCGCTTCCCGCAACAGCGCCAGATCGACGCCAAAGCTGCGGTTGGCGGCCTCGGTCCCTGCAATCGACTGGAATACGAGATCGACGGGCGCGCCCTGCCCGATCAGCCCGAGCGTGGTGGTGACATGGGTGAGCACGCAGCCCTGGGTCGGGATCTGCAGCCGCGCGATGACGCCGTCGAGCAGGCGCACGAGTTCGCCGATCACGGCCGGATCGTCGCTCGCCGGGTTGATGCCGATACAGGCGTCGCCCGATCCGAGCAGGATGCCGTCGAGGATCGAAGCGGTAATGCCCTTGGCGTCGTCAAAGGGATGGTTGGGCTGCAGGCGGACGCTCATGCGGCCCTTCAGTCCGATGGTGTTGCGAAACGCCGTCGTCACGGCGCATTTTTGCGCAACCAGGATGAGATCCTGGTTGCGCATCAATTTGGACACGGCGGCGGCCATTTCCGGCGTGATCCCGCGCGATATCTGCTTCAGCACCGCGGAGGTCGCCGCGTCCGACAGCAGCCAGTCGCGAAACCCGCCCACCGTCAGCGACGAGATGGCGGCAAAGCCTGCCGCATCGTGGCTATCGACGATCAGCCGGGTGACCTCGTCGTCTTCGTAAGGCACCACGGTCTCGCTCAGGAACTGCTTGAGCGGGACATTCGCGAGCGCCATCCGCGCCGCAATCATCTGCTGGGCGCTGTCGGCTGCGACGCCGGCCAGGCGATCGCCGGAACGCCGCGGCGTCGCCTTGGCCAGCAGGTCGCGCAAATCGTCGAAGACGTATGAGGTGGCATCGATGGCTTGGCGATAGACCATGCTGATCTCCAGGCCCCTGCTCTCGCTCCACGCCGTGGCCGCCGCCCGGTGCTAGTTCAGTGTACCGTAATAGCGGCCGAAAAAGCTAATCTCATAAGCGATCGCGGCGAACACGAACAGCTTATGGAATCTCGGATTGCGCGTTATCGCGCCCACCACGCATAGCAGTACGAATGCGCCGATCCGCGGGAGATATTCAGGTCCCAGGGAACGCAGATGTTGCTCGCCCTTTATCAAGGTATCGACCACATCGAGCGCTTCCGTCAGGGCTATCAAGCCAAAGAACCAGCGGCGGCGGTCGAGAAAATAGTCCTGATAGCCCTGATAATCATCGAGATCCTGAGGAAAGAGCAGCGCGCTCAGGAAATAGTACATCGACGCATACACGCAGATGAAGGCGTACAGGCCAAACGTCCATTGCTGCACGAAGCTCAGCCGAAACTCCCACCACCAGAACGTGACCACGTTCAGGAGCGCCCAGGCGACCCAGCCCAGATGAACAGACCAGATCGGGGTGCGGCCGGGATGCTGGATCAATGTCGCGATGCCGCTGATCAGGCGGGTGACGCTGAGCCCGAGAATGATGGCGACCAGCACGCGAATGTGGAGATAGAGATCGACATTGCCCGTCAGGGCGGCAGTTTGAGCCATAAGCCCTCGTCCTCAATCACAATCGAACCACACGGTGCAGCAGGCGTACCGCGCACAGGATGGTCCCCGACGATGGTTTCAGGGTTTGCGCGTTCGCCCGCCCGGGCAAGACGAGCCGTCTTCGTTCCGTCGCTGCATTCGCTGTCTAGCTTGATTCGCGTTCGCCGTGATTGCGGGTCACCCTGCGAGAGAGCACTTCTGCCATTCTACGGCAGGTTGGCGCGCCCTCACCTCGGTTAGCCGGCCTGCCGCGCGCATTGAGCGAGAGCCGCGAGTGAGCTGGCGGTACATCGAAATTGCACCTCGTCCGCGAGTAACGCTTTGGTAAGACATGCGTGCTCCGGTCGCAGTGTCGCACCTGGCCGACCACCCCGATAAGCATTTGAACTTCTTATACAATAATTCCAAAAGTTGCAGCTCTGCGAATCTCGCGCGTTAAGACATTGTCCATGAAAATTCTGCACAATTTGTCGACGGCCGACGGTGCTCAACCGGCCCCATTTGGAGTGCCGCGATGACCCAATCCATAAAATCCCCTGGCTCTTTTCCTGGTAGATCGATGCTTTCCCGCCTTTCGCTTGCAGCCAAGCTGTACTCAATCTTCGCGTTGTTCGCGGTTCTCGTCGCCGCCATCACGGCCCTCTCCGACTACAACACCCGACAGAACACCGCCCTCACCGAGGCCGTCGCGACGGCAAGCCGGGCAGCGCTGAACGTCGAACGGGTCAATTCGCTGGTCTATGCGGTGGTGATGGAATCGCGCGGCGTCTACATGTCGACGGAGCCCGCCGTCGTGAAGAGGTACGGCGATGGGCTGCTCAAGTTCAACGACAGCATTCTTGGCGTCGTCAAGAACTGGGAAGCACTGGTCCAGGCCGACGATGCCGAGCAATTCGCCACCTTCAAGAAGCGCATCGAACAATTCATCGACTTCCGCAAGGAACTGGTTCGGCGTGGCGTCGAAATCGGCGCCGCCGCTGGCCGCGAATGGGGCGACAATGACGCCAACCGCCAGGTGCGCTCGGCCCTGAACAAGGATCTCGAAGCACTTTCCAGGGTCTACGCCGAGCGCAGCAAGAAGCTGGCGCAGCAGGCCGACGCCAACCATACGCTGGCCTTTGTGCTCACGGGTCTGGGCGTGCTGGCGATCATCGTGGTCGTGATCGGCGTGCTGATCATTTCCCGCTCGGTCGCGCGTCCCTTGTCCGTCATCACCGACACCATCAAGCGCGTCGCCGAGGGCGCCGAAGGCGTCGAGGTGCCGCACGCCAATCGCGTCGACGAGATCGGCGCGCTGGCGCGCGCCATCAAGATTTTCCAGGAGGCGATGGACCGCAACCGCAACCTGAACTCGCAGGTAGTGGAGGATTCCAAGGCCCGCGAACAGCGCACCCGGCAGATCGAAGCCTCGGTGGACGCCTTCCGCGAAGCGATCGGCGGCGTCTTGCGCGCCGTCACCGACAACGCGACGTCGATGCGCGGCACCGCCGAGACCATCGCCAGCGTGGCGTCGGATGCCAGCGGACGCGCCGTTGCGGCGTCAGGCGCCACCGAGCAGGCTTCCAGCAACGTTTCCGCGGTCGCCAGCGCCGCCGAAGAACTGTCCGCTTCCGTTGAAGAGATCGGCCGCCAGGTTCGCCAGTCCGCCAGCGCGGTCGAACAGGCCGGTTTTCGCACGGAAAAATCCGTCACCGAGATCGAAGGGCTTGCCGCCGCAACGCAACGCATCGACGGCGTGCTCAACCTGATCCAGGCGATCGCCGAGCAGACCAATCTGCTGGCGCTGAACGCGACGATCGAGGCCGCGCGCGCCGGTGACGCCGGCCGCGGCTTTGCCGTCGTCGCCCATGAGGTCAAGGCGCTGGCCGAGCAGACCGCCAAGGCGACTGCCGAGATCGGTCAGAATGTCGGCCTGATCCAAACCTCGACGAAGAATTCGGTCGAAGCCGTCCGCGAAATCGGCAACGCGGTGCGCGAGATCAACGATGTGACGTCGGCGATTGCCGGCGCCATTGAGCAGCAGGATCTGGCGACCCGCGAAATCTCGCAGAACGCGCAACTGGCGGCGCAAGGCAACGGCACGCTGGTGGTCAATATCGGCTCGCTCAGCGACGCCATGGGCAAGACCAGTACTGCCGCGGCGTCGGTCCTCACGGCCTCCAGCGACCTGACGGCGACGGCAGAAACGCTGTCCCGCGAAGTCGAAACGTTCTTCAGGAACCTGCGCGCCGACCCGGTCGAGGATTTCAGGCGCACCGGCACCTAGAGCGGGATGAGGGTTTTCCTGAAGCGATATCGGCTTCCCAAACCGGCGGAGAACTGATCCCAGGACGGCAACGCCAAAGGGTATCAAGCCCTCAACCATCCTTTTCGCGTGTGCGCATTAACCTTTTGTTAACCATACGCTTGCGATTGTCTCCTCACGGCCCCAGCGCATTGGAGGAGAACAACCATGGCCCGGGACAGCAGAGCCACCAACAGGCAGCCAAACGCAATCCGTCGCCCTCACGTCTACAACCTCGTTGTACCGCGGACGGAGGACCAGGGTGATTCGGAATTCAGCTTCGAACTCGAAGAGGCCCTGTCGGCCCCGTCAGTCCCGTCAGTCGCGGCCCTGCCGAAAGACGCCGATTCTCCAGACCATCTTCAAGCCCTTGAGCTGATCAGTGGCGCCGCCCAGGCCATGCAGATGGTGGAAAGTCACTCCCACAGAATCCAGGCCAAGGCGTTCGAACTGTTGCAGCATTCACGTTCGAAGCGAATTGAGGCTTCACAACAGATTGCCAGCCTCCAGGAAAGATTGATTGCAAGTGAGGCCAACGTAGAACAACTCACCAAACGACTGGCCGAAGCCGAAGCGCGCGCGAACACGGCCGAGCACTGGCTGCGTCGCTTCCACGACGCCATCAACACGGCCTTCGCCGACAAGCGCGCTTGCCAGCCAGACAAGGTCTCTTCGGCTGCATAGAACATTGTCGGTTCTGATAGAATCAGAACCGAGCTCCAGTTTTTTGTTTTGACGCTTTTTCTACGCGGATGAGTCTGCCCAATCTGCGCGATTGCCATGCATAAGGCGACATCGCAACCAGCTCAGGTGACAGCGGGCGCGAGTTGGAGACCCTAGCCGGAAGCGTCTGAGCCGTCCCACTGTACCAACTCTACGGTGATGCCCTCGGGACCCTCGAAGAGCCGCAGCTTTCGGCTGATGTAGTCCATCTCGTCGCTCAGCACGGTCACGCCGTTGGCCACGAGGTCCGCGGTGGCCGCCTCAATGTCGTCGACGCGGAACGCGAGATGATTGAAGCCCAGTTTTCGCAGATTCGTCGGGTGCGCACCCGGATCGGTCCCCGGTGGCGGGTCGAACTCAAGCAGCTGGATCTCGAAATGAGGATTTGCGCCTTCGAGTGCGAGGGTGATGTGCTGCGCTTTCATGGCCGGCATGCCCATGTACCTCGCGGGAACGCCACCGTCGATCGTCGCGACGTGCCCCTTTTTGAAGCCAAGCAGCGCGAAGAACTCGATCGCCCGGTCGGCGTCTGCAACTGCGATCGTGATATGATCCGGATTGAGTATCATCCTGTTACTCCCTGTCATCGACACCGCGCACTCGGCCGCACCGGCCGGCTTCATTCTATCTTTGCATGGGGTTGTTTTCGAGATTTTGATTCCGGGCCGCCGGATACCACCCAAAGCGCGTCGAAGACGTGAGCGCACTGGCGGCGGTGCCGGATTACTCCACCGGCACCACGTCCACGGCCACCGCGAGCTTCTGCTTGCGCGAGCCCACGATGATGCCGTCGACCGGCGAGACGTCGGAGAAGTCGCGCCCGACCGCCAGGATGATGTGGTCGTTCTCGACCAAGAGGTCGTTGGTCGGATCGAACCCGATCCAGCCGATCTCGCGGCCACACCACACCGATACCCAGGCGTGGGTGGCGTCGGCGCCCTGCAGGCGCGGCTTGCCCGCCGGCGGGTAGGTGCGCAAGTAACCGCTGACATAGGCCGCCGGCAGCCCGAGGCCGCGCAGGCCTGCGATCATCACATGGGCAAAGTCCTGGCAGACGCCGTGGCGTTTCTCGAACACTTCCCTCAGCGGCGTCGAGATCACGGTGGCCTTCGGGTCGTATTTGAACTCGCGGCGGATGCGGTGCATCAGGTCGACGGCACTCACGAGAATGCCCTGCCCTTGCGAAAAGCTCGCCGCGGCGTAAGCGGTGACCGGCCCAAGCACCGGCACCAGCGAACTGGCAAAGACGTAGCCGACCGGCGAGGCGGGGCCGAGGCTCGATGCCTCGAGGGCGACGTCGCGCACGCTTTCCCATGACGGGCTCGGCGCGGTGCGGCCAAGCGCCTGCCGCGATACCTGCACCCGCGACCTGGAATCGATCCGCAAGCTGCGATGCGCGGTTTCGATCAGCACACTCTCGGTATGGGTTCCGAAAAAATCCCGCCGTATCGTGCGCTCCGCCGGCTTGGGTCGGATCTCGACGGAATGCGAGACCAGTTGCTGCCCGTCGCCGCTGCGCGGCTCGAGCCGCAGCGAGCAGCGCGCAAAACTCACCGGGCTCTCATAGCTATAGGTCGTGACGTGACGGATGTCGTAGATCACGCGAGGCCCGTCAGCTTCTCCGGCCGGCTCGCATTGGGTCCGTGCGGGAAGTAATGCAGGCCGATGGCGTCGGCGAGATTGAGCAGATCCTGCTCCAGCGCGAACAGGGCTTTGACATCCAGCGCTGCGGCTTCCGCGGTCGTTAGCATCGCCTGCAGCGCCACGGCCAGACGCTGCGGCCGCTCGATCAAGCCATGCTCCTTGAGGCTCGGAAGGCTCGCAATGTGCTCGTTGAGCGCCGCCACCTGGAACGCGACCGAGCGCGGATTATAGGGGTCGAGCACCGCCAGATCGCGCACCGGCGCCAGCGCCGGCCCGACCAGATAGCGCGAACGGTAGGTGATCTGGCAATCCACCAGCGTCAGCAGAACGTCGAGGTCTTCGTCGCCGGCTTCGTCATAGGCGAACTGACGCGCAAACCGCGCGGTGTTGATCGCGCGCTCGGCGCGGCGGCCCATCTCGAGGAAGCGCCAGCCCGCGGCGCGGTTCATGTTCTCCTGCGCCAGCCCGGCAAAGCTCGCGAGCTCCTGCAAGGACAATTCGGCGGCGCTAACGATGCCGTCATCGTCGTCGGCTTCCACGGAGAGGCGTTCCACCATCTCGGTGATGACCTGCCAGGCATCGGGCGAAAGCCGCTCCCGCAGCGAAGTCGCGGTGCGCTGCGCCGATCGCAGCAGCGACAGTGCCGAGCCGAATTTTTCCGCACTTTGCAGCGCCTCGGCGGCGACCTTGGCGGAATTGGCCCGGCTCGCCTGCGAGGTCGCCCCCCAGGTCACCAGAAGACGCTGGATGCGCTCGACCGAATGCAGCGCGGTCGATGCCCCGCTCGGTGCGCCCTTGGCGGACTCGCGCGTTGGCGTGCCGAGCGCGCGGATCAACCGCAGCGTCGCCTCGGCGCGTTCGAGATAGCGGCCGAGCCAGAACAGATTGTCTGCGGCACGGCTCGGCACCACGCCGGCGATGCGCCTGATCCGCACCGTGTCGGCCGCCGGCAGCAGCGTCGAAGCCGCTATTGGTTTGTCGGACACCACCCAGACGTCGGCCGCGCGCGCCCCGTCGCCCATCGACACCGCACGGGCGTCGGGCTGATCGGCGATCCGGCAAAAGCCGCCCGGCAGAATGGTCCAGCCGTTCGGCGTGGCGGCGGCAAACACCCGGAGCACGAACGGGCGCGGCGTGATCCGGCCGTTCTCCCAGGTCGGCGTCGTCGACAGCCGCACCAGCTCCTGGCCGACAAAGTCGATGCCGCGGTCGGAAATCGCAGACCTGAGCCGCTCGCGCTCGGGCGGCGACAACTCGCCCGCAAGCACGGGTCCGCTGCCCGGAAAGCCCGGCACGGAACGGCCATAGGCGCCCTCGATCGCAAAATCGTCGAGCCGCGACAGCACTTCCTCGCGCGCCGATTTCTGGCCGCACCACCAAGTCGCGATGTGCGGCATCAGCAGATCCTCGCTGAGCAGGCGGCGGCACAGATTGGGCAGGAAGCCGAGCAGCGCCCGCGCCTCCAGCACGCCGGAGCCGGGCATGTTGGCGACCACGACGCCGCTCTTGCGCAGCACGTCGATCAGGCCGGGCACGCCAAGGTGCGAGGACGCATCGAGCTCCAGCGGATCGAGGAAATTGGAATCGACCCGGCGCAGCAGTACGTCGAGCCGCTTCAGGCCGGCGACGGTGCGGATATGGATGCGGTCGCCGCTGACGGCGAGATCATCGCCCTCGACCAGCAGGAAGCCGAGATAGCGCGCGATCGTCGCATGTTCGAAATAGGTTTCGTTGAAGGCGCCCGGCGTCAGCAATCCGATGCGCGGCTCGTCGCGGTCGGCGCTGGCGCGCAGCGCGTCGCGGAACGCCTCGAAGAACGGCGCGACGCGTTCGACGTTCATCGACTTGTAGAGATTGGAGAAGGCGCGCGACAGCACCAGGCGATTTTCCAGCGCATAGCCGGCGCCCGACGGGGCCTGCGTGCGGTCGCTGAGCACCCACCAGCGGCCATCGGGGCCGCGGCCGACATCGGCGGCGTAGAGATGCAGATAGCGCCCGCCCGGCGGTTTGACGCCGCAGACCGCGCGCAGATATTCGTTGCTGCCGGCAATCGCCGCCGCGGGCACGGCGCCGTCAGCGACCAGCCGACCCTCGCCATAGAGGTCGCGCAGGATCATTTCGAGCAACTGCGCGCGCTGGGCGATGCCCGTGGTCAATTGCCGCCAGTCGGTCTCGTCGATGATCAGCGGCAGATGGCTCAGCGGCCAGAGCCGGTCGGCGGTCTCGCCGGGCGCGCGATAGGTGACGCCGGCTTCACGCAAATGGCGGTCGGCCGAGGCGAATCGGCGCTCGATGTCGGCGGGCGAAAGCGCGGCAAAGGCGTCGAAAAACCGCGCCCAGGCCGGCCGGGGCGCACCGTCCGGGCCGATATATTCATCGGGAATTCCGGGCAGCCGGGCGTAGTCACGGGTCCATTGCGCCATCCGGCGCTGGCCCGGACGGGCCTTGTTATCCTGACTGCCGGCTTGCCCCGCCATCCGACTCTCCGATCTCAGCGCCTTTAGTGCCGGAGCGGCGTCCTCAAGTCGAGCGTCAAAGGAAATTCTATTGTGCGTTCCTCGGGCGGCAGATCGACCTTGCCCGGGGTGTGGCCGTGGTCCTGAAACCGGGCCAGCCGCCGCGCTTCGGCCTCATAGGAATTGACCGGCTTGGTGTCATAGCTGCGGCCGCCGGGATGGGCGACATGGTAGACGCAGCCGCCGAGCGAGCGTCCGTTCCAGGTATCAATTAAATCAAATGTCAACGGGGCGTGGACCGGAATGGTCGGATGCAGCCCGGACGCCGGCTGCCAGGCCTTGAAACGGACGCCGGCGACCGCTTCACCGGCGCGGCCGGTGGCCGTCATCGGCATCCGCCGGCCGTTGCAGGTGACGACGTGGCGGCCTTCGACGAAGCCCGACGCCTTGATCTGCAACCGTTCCACCGACGAGTCGACATAGCGCACGGTGCCGCCCGCCGAGCCCTCTTCGCCGAGCACGTGCCACGGCTCCAGCGCCTGACGCAGTTCCAGCGAAACGCCGCCGTGATGGACCCGGCCGAACACCGGGAAACGAAATTCGAGCTGCGCCGAATACCATTCCGGCGAAAATTCGTAGCCGGAGTGCTTGAGTTCTTCGAGCACGCCCAAAAAGTCTTCCCAGAGAAAATGCGGCAGCATGAAGCGGTCATGCAGCGTGGTGCCCCAGCGCACGAACTGGCCTTGTTGTGGCTCGCGCCACATTTTTGCGATCAGCGCCCGGATCAAGAGTTGCTGCGCCAGCGACATGCGCGGATCGGGCGGCATTTCCAGCGCGCGGAACTCGACCAGTCCGAGCCGGCCGGTCGGGCCATCAGGCGAATAGAGCTTGTCGATGCAGATTTCGGCGCGATGGGTATTGCCTGTTATGTCGACCAGGATGTGCCGGAACAGGCGGTCGACCAGCCATAGCGGCGCCTCGATGCCCGGCGGCGGCACGTGGGCCAGCGCGATTTCCAGTTCATAGAGGCCGTCATGCCGCGCCTCGTCGATACGCGGCGCCTGGCTGGTCGGGCCGATGAACATGCCCGAGAACAGATAGGACAGCGACGGATGCCGCTGCCAGTACAGCACGAGACTCTTCAACAGATCGGGCCGGCGCAGGAACGGTGAATCCTGCGGCGTAGAGCCGCCGACCACGACGTGGTTGCCGCCGCCGGTGCCGGTGTGGCGGCCGTCGACCAGGAAACGGTTGGCGCCGAGGCGCGTCTTGGCAGCGTCCTCGTAAAGGCCGAAGGTGATGTCGACCGCCTCGCGCCAGCTTTGCGCCGGCTGGATGTTGATCTCGATCACGCCGGGATCGGGCGTCACCTTGATGACTTCGACGCGCGGATCGTAAGGCGGCGAGTAGCCCTCGACATGGACCTGCAGCTGCAGCGCTTCGGCAGTCGCCTCCACCGCCGTGATCAGCTCCAGATAATCTTCCAGTTTCTCGACCGGCGGCATGAAGGCGCACAAAACGCCGTCGCGGATTTCGATCGACATCGCCGTGCGCACGGGTTCGAGTTTTGGCTTCTCCTTGGCCTTCGCGTCCTTGGCTTTAGTCCCGGTGTCGGAAGCTGCCAGTTCGTCGCGCGGCTCCATCGGATCCTGCTCGACGATGTAGGGATATTCTTCCGGCGGAATGTGTTCGAGCGAAGCGATCGGCAGCCGCAGGCCTAGCGGGGAATCGCCTGGAAACAGGAACAGATGGCCGCGCCGGATCTTCCAGCGTTCGCTGCGCCAGTGCCCGGGCGGGTGCTTGAAGGCCTCGTTCCAGCGCTGGATCGGCAGCACAAATCCCTTGGGCTTGTTGAGCCCGGAATCGAACACCCGCGCCATCCGTGAGCGCTCTTCCGGATCGGCCAATTTGGAGTCGGTCGGATCGACATTCGCCGGCAGCGCCGCTTCCTTCTGCAGCCAATGCGCGGTGTCTTCGTACGCGGGCAGCACGTAGTCGGTCGCGAGGCCGAGCTTTTGTGCGACGCCTTCGGCAAAACGTTCGGCGTCGGCGATTTCGGCCTTGCGCGGATTTTCGATGTTCGCGATCAGTTCGGCGTTCTTCCAGATCGGCACGCCATCCTTGCGCCAATAGAGCCCGAACGCCCAGCGCGGCAGACTTTCGCCGGGATACCATTTGCCCTGCCCGTAATGCAGCAGGCCCCCGGACGCAAAGCGCGCACGCAACTTACGAATGAGATCGTCGGCCAGCGTGCGCTTGGTGGGACCGACGGCGGCGATATTCCATTCAGGCGCTTCCAGATCATCGACCGAAACAAAGGTCGGCTCGCCACCCATCGTCAGCCGCACGTCGTCTTTCTTCAAATCGGCATCGACCGCTTCGCCGAGCCTGTCGAGTCGCGACCAGGATTCGTCCGAGAACGGCCGCGTGATCCGCGGCGCCTCGCGGATGCGCTTGACGCTCATCTCGAAGCCGAACTCGGTGTTGGCGAATCCTGCGGTGCCCGAGATCGGCGCCGCCGAGCGATAATGCGGCGTGGCGGCGACGGGGATGTGTCCCTCGCCGGTCAGCATGCCCGAGGTGACGTCAAAGCCGATCCAGCCCGCGCCCGGCAGATAGACCTCGGCCCAGGCGTGCAGGTCGGTGAAATCGCTCTCGACCTCGCGCGGGCCTTCGACCGGATCGATGTCGGGGCGGAGTTGAATGAGGTAGCCGGAGACGAAACGCGCCGCGAGCCCGAGATGTCTGAAAATCTGGATCAGGAGCCAGGCGGAGTCGCGGCAGGAGCCGGAGCCGGTGGCGAGCGTCTCCTCCGGCGTCTGGGTACCCGGCTCCATGCGGATGACGTAACCGATTTTCTTCTGCAGCTGCGCGTTGAGGTCGACCAGGAAATTGACGGTGCTGTCGGCCTCACGCGGGATGTCCTTCAGATAAGTGGCAAACAACGGCCCCTCGTCCGAGGTCGCCAGATATGGCGCCAGCTCGGTCTTGAGATCGTCGGTATACTGAAACGGGAAACTGGTGGCGTAGGGCTCGACGAAGAAGTCAAACGGATTGACCACGGTCATCTGCGTCGAGAAATCGACCTCGATCTTCAGCTCGCTCGCCTTCTCCGGGAAAACGAAGCGCGCCAGCCAGTTGCCTTGCGGATCCTGCTGCCAGTTCACGAAATGATTTGAAGGGGTGACCTTGAGCGAATAGCTCAGGATCGGCGTGCGCGTGTGCGGCGCCGGCCGCAAACGTATGGTTTGAGGCCCGATGTCGATCGGTCGGTCGTATTTGTAGTGCGTAACGTGATGTAGTGCGACGAAGATCGACACGGACGGGCTACTCCAGCAGCTTTTTTAAGCAGAACACTGGTTCCGGCCGACATCAAGCACTAACAACGGGCACGGGGTGCCTACGGGAAGTGCGGAATTGAGGCGTTATGCCAACCGCGTCGTCATGGCCGGGCTCGTCCCGGCCATCCACGTCTAGCGTTCTAATCGCACTGAGAAAGCCAGAAAGACGTGGATGCCCGGCACAAGGCCGGGCATGACGGAAACTGATTGCCTAACGTCATCACATCGTCGCGCCAATCACCCACGGCGCAAACTCCGCGCCGCCGAAATCAAAACTCTCGCTCTTGGTCGGCTGGCCCGATGCTGTCTTCAGCATCAGCTCGAAGATGCGCTGGCCGCATTCCTGCACGGTTTCCTGGCCGTCGAGGATGGTGCCGCAATTGACGTCCATGTCCTCTTCCATGCGGGTGTACATCGGCGTGTTGGTCGCAAGCTTGATCGAGGGCGCTGGCTTGCAGCCGAACACGCTGCCGCGGCCGGTGGTGAAGCAGACCAGATTGGCGCCCCCCGCCACCTGCCCGGTCGCCGCGACCGGGTCGTAGCCGGGCGTATCCATGAACACAAAACCCTTCTTGGTGACGGGCTCGGCATAGTTCAGCACGTCGACCAGATTGGTGGTGCCGGCCTTGGCCATCGCGCCCAGTGACTTTTCCAGAATCGTGGTGAGGCCACCGGCCTTGTTGCCGGGGCTCGGATTGGCGTTCATCTCGGCGCCTTCCCGCGCCGTGTATTCATCCCACCAGCGCATCAGGCCGACCAGTTTTTCGCCGACCTCGCGGCTGACCGCGCGGCGCGTCAGCAGATGTTCGGCACCATAGGTCTCCGGCGTTTCCGAAAGAATGACGGTGCCGCCATGGCGCACCAGCAGATCGCTCGCAGCTCCCAGCGCCGGATTGGCGGACACGCCGGAATAGCCGTCGGAGCCGCCGCATTGCAGGGCCACGGTCAGTTCGCTCGCCGGTACCGGCTCGCGCTTCACTTTGTTCGCGTCGATCAACGCCTCGCGCACAAAGGCGACGCCGGCTTCCACGGTCTTGCGGGTGCCGCCGACTTCCTGGATGTCCATCGCGCGCAGGCGGCCCGCGAGCTTCTGCTCCTGCATCAAGCCGCCGATCTGGTTGACCTCGCAGCCGAGGCCGAGCACCACGACGGCCGAAAAATTCGCATGCCGCGCGTAACCGCCGAGCGTCCGCCGCAGCAGCGCCAGCGGCTCGTCCTGCGTCATCCCGCAGCCGGTCTTGTGCGTCAGCGCCACCACGCCGTCGACATTGGGAAAATCCGCCAGCGGATTGTCGCCGGTGAACGGATTTTTCTTGAACATGTCAGCGACGATACCGGCGACATGCGCGCTGCAATTCACCGAGGTGAGAATGCCAATATAGTTCCGGGTCGCGACCCGCCCGTCGGAACGGCGAATGCCGTCGAAGGTCGCGGGCAGATCGAAATTCGGCGTCGGGATAACGTCGATGCCGAACGCGTAGTCCTTGGCGAAATCGCCCATGCCGCAATTCTGGGTGTGGACGTGCTGGCCCGGAGCGATCGGAATCGTCGCAAAACCGATGATCTGGCCGTAGCGCCGCACCGGCTCGCCGGCCGCGATCGGCTTGATCGCCACCTTGTGGCCGGCGGGAATCCGCTCGACCGTGGTGACGCCGTCGGCCACCACCATGCCCGCCGGCAGGCTGGAACGTGCAATCAGCACGCCATCATCGGGGTGCAAGCGGATCACGGGGGCTGGGGCCATGACAGGTCTCCTGGCTATCTCAAAACGATCGTGCCCCGGATGCTGGTGATCCGGGGCCCATGTCTTACCACAACAAATCGGTCCCGGCTCTGCGATGCACCGCCAAAGCAGCGCTGCATCGCGTCCGGAACACCGGAGCTTACGCCTTGCCGGCTGAGTCCTTGCGGGTCTGGTTCACCTGCATCTTGGCGTAGGTCGCCATCAGGCCGCTCTCGTTGGACAGCGTCACCAGCTTGAAGCCCATGTTGATCGCGCGGACGGCGCCTTCCGCGCCCGAGCAGTGGATGCCGGCGTGCAAGCCGCGCTTGCCGCATTCCTTGATGATCTTTTCGTAGATCTTGAGGATTTCCGGCTCCTCGCGGTCGAGCTTCGGCACCAGGCCATAGGAGAAGCCGAGATCGGAGGGACCGATATAGACGCCGTTGATGCCCTCGACATCGAGGATCGCTTCCATGTTCTCGACCGCGGTCTTGGTCTCCATCATCGGCAGCAGCACGATTTCGTCATTGGCGGTCTGCTGATAGGTGCCGGCCGAACCGTACATGCCGGAGCGGATCGGGCCGTTCGAGCGCGTACCCTTCGGCGGATACTTCGCATACTGAACCAGGTTCTTCGCTTCCTCCGGCGTGTTGATCATCGGGCAGATCACGCCATAGGCGCCGCCATCGAGCACCTTGCCGATGATGCCGGGCTCGTTCCAGGGAACGCGGACCATCGGCGTCACCGGGTGACCGTTCATCGCCTGGAAACACTGCACCATCGACTGATAATCCTGCACGCCGTGCTGCATGTCCACGGTGACGCTGTCGAAGCCGCATTGTGCGATCACTTCGGCCGAAAACCCTGACGGGATGGCCAGCCAGGCGTTGACGACGGCCTTGCCCGAAGCCCAGACTTTCTTGACGTTGTTTGTAGTCATTGATCGCGTTTCCTTTTGTGATCGTTACAACCGGTTTGGATTTTGATGCCGCCTAGCTCACGGCCTTCTGGATACTGACCTCGCTGACGCCGACCTCGCGGGCGGTATTGACGATCGCTGCCCAGGTATCATCCGGCAGCGGTACACCGTTGCTGGTGCGGTCGGCACGCATTTTCTTTTCGGGATCGCCGGGGATCAGCACGGCGTCAACGCCTGAGATCGGCTTGGTGGCCCTGATGAAGTCGACATAGCGCGAGATTTCGCCGTCGAAGAAATTGCTGGTGTCGATCACCTTGGGATCGACATAGATCGCGAGCATGCCGTTGGCGAACTGCCGGTCCGCCGAAGTAGCGCCAGTGCCGGTCAATGCGCCGCCGAGCAGTTCGCAAATGAAGGCGAGCCCTGAGCCCTTGTGCTCGCCGAACGCGCGGATCGCGCCGGTACCCTTGGTGTGATCGCGCGGGCCTTCCGCGCTGTGCGGCCCATAGAGCACCGCCGGATCCTCGCTGAGCGAGCCGTCTGCGTCGACCAGCGCGCTTGTTGGCAGTTTCTTGCCGCCACGGCTCGCGACCAGCACCTTGCCTTCGGCGACGACCGAGGTCGCAAAATCGAGCACGATCGGATCCTGGCCCTTTCGCGGAATGCCGACGCAATAGGGTGCGGTCGACAGCCGCTTCTCGACGCCGCCATAGGGCGCGACCAGCAGCGAGCCGGCCGCGTTGACGAAATACACCGAGACCAGGCCTTCGGCCGCAGCCATCTCAGCCCAGTCACCGACGCGGCCGATATGGCCGGCGTTGCGCAGCGCGATCGCGGCCAGCCCCGCCTTCCTGCATTTCTCGATGCCGATCCGCACCGCCTGCGGCGTCACGGTCTGTCCGTACCCGAACTTGCCATCGACGACCGCAAGCGAAGGCGTATCAACCACGACTTCGACGGTCTGATCGGGAACCACCCTTCCCGTCTTCTTCCAGCTGACATAGAGCGGCACCCGGATCACGCCGTGGCTGTCATGGCCGGTGAGATTGGCTGTTGTCAGGTAGGTCGCGATGCGCCTTGCTTCTTCGGCGGAGGATTCCGAACGGGAAAAGACCTCCGCAACGAAATCGATCAAATTGCTGACTTGGATCGTGACCATGTCTGGAGTTCAGCCTGTTCTTCGTCTTTCGGTCCAGCCGCATCATCCGGCGACGAAACCGCTAGCTCCCGCGCCGGTTTTCGCGACCAGCTTGGCTGCACTTTGAGCGAAAAATCGCGCGCGTGTCTATGGTCTCAGTCGCACTCCGGCAATGATTGCAATCATTTGCCGGGCCGCTATGCGTGGCGCCGGTAGCATCATGCAAATTTGTGCTCACTCCTCGATCTCGCCGCTTTCCTCGCCTGCCACTTCCATGGCCACGAGGCTGCGTTCCAGCACGCCCAGCATGTCCTGCAGTTCGGCAAGCTTGCGGGCACCATATCGGCTGGTGATTTCGGCGTAGATCGCTTCCGAGGTCGGCGCGACAGCCTCGATCAGTTTCAATCCCTTGGCCGATATCGACACCACGGCGCGGCGCAGATCGGCCTTGGCCGCACGGCGCTCGATCAACTGGCGCGCTTCGAGGTCACGCAGAATGCGCGACAGGCTTGGTCCCAGCAGAAACGCGACACGCGCCAGTTCGGTGACTTCAATGGCATCCACGGTGGTGAGCGCGCGCAGGATGCGCCATTGCTGCTCGGTCAGGCCGTGATTGCGCAAGGACGGGCGGAACTGTCGCATCACGGCTTCGCGGGCGCGCAGCAGCGACATCGGCAGCGAACGCGAGAAGTCGCGCATCGGCGCGCGCCGCGTCGTCTCGGTCGTTTCCGTGCTGGATTCAGTTTGCGATTTCTTCCGTGCCATCCGCCAATCGTCCGCCATCAGTAATGCTGATCAAAGGGAATAAAGTTTTGCGGTGCAGCAAGCGCTAATTCGGTTTGATCGATTTCACTTAACATGTTAATCATCTGCCGGCACCATCTTTTTGCTGAGAGCATATGGCCCTTTCCAACGACCAGATTCGCGCCGCCGCCGAGCGGCTGGACCATGCGGAAAAGACCCGCACGCAGATCCGGCAGATTTCGCTCGAGCACCCCGCCATCACCATCGCGGATTCGTACGCGATCCAGAAGGCGTGGGTCGACATGAAGATCGTGCAGGGCCGCATTGTCAAAGGCCACAAGATCGGCCTGACCTCGAAGGCGATGCAAAGCGCGCTCAATATCAACGAGCCGGATTCCGGCATCCTGCTCGACGACATGTTCTTTGCCGACGGCGGTCTGGTACCATCGGACCGGTTCATCGCGACCCGCGTCGAGGCCGAACTGGCGTTCGTGATGAAGACCCGGCTTGCGGGCCCTGACTGCACCATGTTCGACGTACTCAACGCCACCGATTTCGTGGTGCCGGCGCTGGAAATTCTCGACACCCGCGTTGAACGCGTCGATCCGCAAACCAAGGCAACGCGAAAAATCTTCGACACCATCGCCGACAACGCCGCCAATGCCGGCATCGTGCTCGGCGGCCGGCCGATCCGCCCGATGGACGCCGATCTGCGCTGGATCGGCGCGCTGTGCTTTCGCAACGGCCAGCTGGAAGAAACCGGCCTTGCCGCCGGCGTGCTCAACCATCCCGCAACCTCCGTGGCCTGGCTCGCCAACAAGATCGCGCCCAACGGCCTGGCGCTGGAAGCGGGCCAAGTGGTGCTGGCGGGATCATTCATTCGCCCGATCGAAACCCGCAAAGGCGACACGATCCAGGCCGACTATGGTCCCTATGGCTCGGTGAGCTGCTACTTCGCTTGATACGGAAACGGGAACTGCTGGAGTACAGACATGCCGCATTTCACGATCGAATACTCCGCCAATCTCGATGCGCGCGTCGATATGGGTGCGATAGTGGAACTGGTGCGCAAGGCCGCGGTTGAGACCGGCATCTTCCCGCTCGGCGGCATCCGCGTCCGCGCGATCAGATGCGAGCACTACGCGATCGCCGACAACAGGCACGACTACGGCTTTCTCGACATGGTGCTGCGGCTCGGCGAAGGCCGCGATCTCGCCACCCGGAAGAAGGCCGGCGAGCACATTTTCAAGACACTCTCGGCCCATCTCGACCCGGTATTCACTGAGACCAAATTCGCGTTGTCGTTCGACATGCAGATCAACGACAAGGAAACCAGCTGGAAGCGCAACAACATCCACGAAGCCCTGAAGGTGGAGACGGTCAATGGATAAGGTCACCCCGAAAGACGTGTTTCAGGCCAATCGCGACCGCGCAGCTCCCCTGCTCGCGAAACTGAAGGCGGAAGGCATCGGCCACATGATCGACGGCAAGGTGGTGCCGTCGATCTCAGGGCAAACGTTCGAGACCAAATCGCCGGTCGACGGCGCGGTGCTGGCCTCCGTTGCGCGTGGCAAGTCTGATGATATCGACCGCGCCGCCACCGCAGCGGCGACCGCGTTCAAATCCTGGCGCGACATGCCCGCGACGACGCGCAAGAAGCTGCTGCATCGCGTCGCCGACGCCATCGAAGCCCGCGCCGACGATATCGCCGTGCTCGAATGTATCGATACCGGCCAGGCCCATCGCTTCATGGCCAAGGCGGCGATCCGCGCCGCGGAGAATTTCCGCTTCTTTGCCGACAAATGCGCCGAAGCCCGCGACGGGCTCAGCACGCCGAGCGAGGAACACTGGAACATCTCGACGAGGGTGCCGATCGGTCCGGTCGGCGTCATCACGCCGTGGAACACGCCGTTCATGCTGTCCACCTGGAAAATCGCGCCCGCGCTCGCCGCCGGCTGCACCGTCGTGCACAAGCCCGCGGAATGGTCGCCGGTGACGGCTGATCTCCTTGCAAAGCTTGTAAAGCAGGCCGGCGTGCCCGACGGCGTGCTCAACACCGTACATGGCATAGGCGAGGAGGCCGGCAAGGCGCTGACCGAGCATCCCGCGATCAAGGCGATCGGCTTTGTCGGCGAGAGTTCGACGGGCTCGGCGATCATGGCGCAGGGCGCGCCGACATTGAAGCGCGTGCATTTCGAGCTCGGCGGCAAGAACCCCGTGATCGTGTTCGACGACGCCGATCTGGACCGTGCGCTCGATGCGGTCGTCTTCATGATTTACTCGCTCAACGGTGAGCGTTGCACGTCGTCGAGCCGGCTGCTGGTTCAGCAGGGCATCGCCGAAAAATTCATTGAGAAGCTGACAGCGCGGGTGAAGGCGCTGAAGGTCGGCCATCCCCTCGATCCCGTCACCGAAATAGGTCCGCTGATCCACGAGCGGCATCTTGCAAAAGTCTGCAGCTATTTCGAGGTCGCGCAGAAGGACGGCGCGACCATTGCGGTCGGCGGCAAGCCGCATGACGGCCCCGGCGGCGGGCATTATGTCCAGCCGACGCTGGTCACCGGTGCGAACGCCAAAATGCGTGTCGCGCAGGAAGAAGTGTTCGGGCCGTTCCTGACCGTGATTCCGTTCAAGGACGAGAAGGACGCGATCGAAATTGCCAATGGCGTGCAGTACGGCCTCACCGGTTACGTCTGGACCGGCGACATGGGCCGCGCGCTGCGCGTCGCCGACGCACTGGAAGCCGGCATGATCTGGCTCAATTCCGAAAACGTCCGCCATCTGCCGACCCCGTTCGGCGGCATGAAATCATCAGGCATCGGCCGCGATGGCGGCGATTACTCGTTCGACTTCTACATGGAAACCAAACACGTCTCGCTGGCGCGCGGGACGCACAAGATTCAGCGTTTAGGCACGACCTCATCCTGAGGAGCGCGCACAAGCGCGCGTCTCGAAGGATGGGCTCCATTTGAAAGTATAGGGGCCTCATGGTTCGAGACGGCGCAAGAGCGCCTCCTCACCATGAGGAGAAGCAACACCGCAAAACTGGAAAACGCCATGCCGGTACCTACACATATCTTCGATCCGCCGTTCAACATCATCCGCTCCAGCCACGCCGTGCTCGACGTGACGGATTTGAACGCCAGCAGCGACTTCTACGAAAGGACCGTCGGCCTCCATGTCGAGGACCGCGACGACAAGGCGGTTTACCTGCGCGGCGCCGAAGAGCATCAGCATCACTCGCTGGTGCTGCGCAAGGCGGCTACCGCGGCGTGCAACCGCCTTGGCTTCAAGGTCGGCAATGACGGCGACCTCGACAAGGCCGCGAGCTTCTTTTCCGAGAACGGCATTACCTATGCCTTCGCCGAGCAACCGTTCCAGGGCCGCACGCTGCACTTCACCGATCCCTTCGGCTTCCAGATCGAACTCTATGCGACGATGGAGAAGCGCCCGCACCTGCTGCGGCGCTACGACCTCTACAAGGGGTGTCATCCGCAGCGGCTCGATCATTTCAACGTGTTTGCCGCCGAGGTGCAAGGCACCGTCGATTTCTACGCCCGGCTCGGTTTCCGGCTGACCGAATATGGCGAGGAGGACGGACCGAACGGCCGCATCGCCGCAGCCTGGATGCACCGCAAGGGCAACGTGCACGATTTTGCGATTACCAACGGCAAGGGCCCTCGCCTGCACCATTTTGCTTACTGGGTGCCGACGGCGATGAACGTGCTGCATCTCTGCGACGTGATGGCTTCCAGCGGCTTCCTCAAGAATATCGAGCGCGGCCCCGGCCGCCACGGCATTTCGAACGCGTTCTTCCTCTATATCCGCGACCCCGACGGCCATCGGCTCGAACTCTACACCAGCGACTATTTTACCGGCGATCACGACCATGAGCCGCTGCGCTGGTCGCTCAGGGATCCGCGCCGGCAAACGCTGTGGGGCGCACCAGCGCCGCGCTCCTGGTTCGAGCAGGGCTCGCCGTTCACGGGGCAGACGGTGCGCGAACCTGCCTTTGTCGCCGACGTCACGATTGCGGATTAGGACGCTCAGATGACCTCGCCTCGCCTCGCGACCTATTTGATCGGCGGCGTCACCAAATACGGTGCCGTCACCGATACCGGTATCGTCGATCTCTCGGCCCGCTTCGGGAAAGAATATCCGACGCTGCGCGAAGCCATCGCCGCCGGCGCATTGACAAAACTTGCCGAGGACGCCGCAAAGCGCTCGCCGGATCACGCGTTTGATGCCGTCACATGGCAGCCGCCGATCCCGGCGCCGGAAAAGATCATCTGCATCGGCGTGAACTATCCGGACCGCAACGCCGAGTACAAGGACGGCCAGGACGCGCCGAAATTTCCCAGCATGTTCATGCGCACGCCGCGCTCCTTTGTCGGCCATAACGCGCCGCTGGTGCGCCCGCGCGCCTCGCCGCAGCTCGATTACGAGGGCGAACTCGTGCTGGTGATCGGCAAGTCTGGCCGCCACATCAAGGAGAGCGACGCGCTGGATCACATCGCCGCCGTAACGCTCTGCAATGAAGGCACGATCCGCGACTGGGTGCGGCATGCCAAGTTCAATGTCACACAGGGCAAGAACTTTGATTCCACCGGCAGTCTCGGCCCGTGGCTGGTGCCCTACACCAGTGAAGCGCAGATCGCCGATGTCCACCTGACCACAAAGGTCAACGGCGAGACACGGCAGGACGACCGCACCTCGCGGCTGATCTTCGGCTTCCGCTACCTCCTCAACTACATCTCGACCTTCACCACGCTGGTGCCGGGCGACGTCATCGTGACGGGAACGCCGACGGGCGCCGGCGCGCGGTTCGATCCGCCGCGCTACCTCAAGCCCGGCGACGTTATCGAGGTCGAAGCCGAAGGCGTCGGCGTGCTGCGCAATGGTGTGGCGGACGAAACCTGATCAATCCTTGAAATGATGGAACGGTGACATGACTTCAACTTCCGGCGGCGAAGCGATCGTCAACGGCCTCGTCGCGCACGGCGTCGACACCGTGTTCGGCCTGCCCGGCGCGCAGGTCTATGGGCTGTTCGACGCCTTCCATCAGGCGCAGTTAAAAGTTATCGGCGCGCGGCACGAGCAGGCCTGCGGCTACATGGCTTTTGGCTATGCGCGCGCCAGCGGACGGCCCGGCGTGTTCAGCGTGGTGCCCGGCCCCGGCGTGCTCAATGCCAGCGCGGCGCTGCTGACGGCGTTCGGTTGCAACGAGCCGGTACTGTGCCTGACCGGCCAGGTCCCGACGGCGTTTCTCGGCAAGGGCCGCGGGCATCTGCACGAGATGCCGGACCAGCTCGCGACGCTGCGCACCTTCGTGAAATGGGCTGATAGAATCGAATATCCTGACGACGCGCCGGCAAAGGTCTCGCGCGCGTTCCAGGAAATGTCGTCGGGACGCCGCGGCCCGGTGTCGCTGGAAATGCCGTGGGACGTGTTTACGCAGCGGGCGCAGGTCGGCAGTTCAAAACCGTTCGATCCCTTCCCGGCGCCGCAGCCCGATCCGGATCGTATCAAGGCGGCGGCGGCGCTGGTATCCGGCAGCAAGCGGCCGATGATCTTTGTCGGCAGCGGCGCGATCCACGCGCGTGAGGAAATCCTCGAACTCGCCGAAATGATCGACGCGCCCGTGGTGGCGTTCCGCAGCGGCCGCGGCATCGTCTCCAACGCGCACGAACTCGGACTGACGATGGCGGCGGCCTACAAGCTATGGCCGCAGACCGACTTGATGATCGGCATTGGCACGCGCATGGAATTGCCGGCTTCCGGATTCCGGTGGCCGTTTCAGCCGGCAGGCCTGAAGTCCATTCGTATCGATATCGATCCGTCGGAAATGCGGCGGCTGACGCCGGACGCCGCTGTCGTCGCCGACGCCAAGGCCGGTACCGCCGATCTGGTCGCCGCCGTGAAGAAGGCCGGTTACAGCAGGACCAGCGGACGCCGCGGCGCAATCCGCGAGGCCACCGCCGCCGCGCATCAGGAGATCCAGAAGGTTCAGCCGCAGATGGCGTATCTCAACATCCTGCGCGAGGTCTTGCCGCCGAATGCCATCGTCACCGACGAGCTGTCGCAGGTCGGCTTCGCCTCATGGTATGGCTTTCCGATCTACGAGCCACGTACCTTCATCACGTCAGGCTATCAGGGCACGCTCGGTTCGGGATTCCCGACCGCGCTTGGCGCCAAGGTCGCGCATCCGGACCGCCCGGTGGTCGCGATCACAGGCGATGGCGGCTTCATGTTCGGCGTGCAGGAGCTGTCGACCGCCGTGCAGTTCAAGATCGGTGTGGTGACGCTGGTCTTCAACAACAACGCCTACGGCAATGTGCGGCGCGACCAGCGCGAACGCTTCGACGGCCGCGTGGTGGCGTCTGATCTGGTCAATCCGGATTTCGTCAAGCTCGCGGAATCCTTCGGCGTCGGTGCCGCGCGCGTCACCTCGCCGGATCATTTCCGCGCCGCGCTGGAGAAGGCGCTGGCCGATGGCGGGCCTTACGTGATTTCGGTGGAGGTACCGACCGACTCCGAGGTCAGTCCTTGGACGTTCATCCATCCCGCGAAACCGTGACTATCCTCATGGTGAGGAGGCGCTTCTTCAGCGCCGTCTCGAACCATGAGGCCACAGACGGGCCTGCATCCTTCGAGACGCGGCGAAGGCGCCGCTCCTCAGGATGAGGAGATTCGTCCCGACTGCATCCGCGACGCCGCGATCACCAACAGGCCCGCACCCGCGACCGCCCAGCAGGCGACCGGCGCCCAGTGCAACAGTGGCGCGTATTCCGGCAGCTTTTGCAGGCCGCCGGCGACCGCGGCCATCCGCGCAAAGGTCGCCAGTGCCAGCGCTGAAAACATCAGCCCGATCACCTTGCCCTCGGCGCCGGTGTCCCCGATCGCCAGCGCCGCCGATACCGCGCTCATCAGCATGCAACCCCATGCCGCGCCGGCCACGAACTGCGCGACAATAAGGACGTTGAGGCTGCCAGACAGCTCGGCAGTGAGCACCGCCAACGCACCGAACAATCCGGCCGCTCCCATCACGACAAGCCCGCCCCGGTGCTTGACCACGACGCTTGCCGGAAACATCGCGATGTTAAAGCCGATCCAGAACACCGGCAGCAGCCACTGCAACTGATCTTGCGTCGTGAAACGCAGGAAGAACGACGAACTGTTGAGGCTGAAGTGCAGTTGATAGCCGAGCGAAAGGATCACCATCGATGCGATGAAGAACATCGGGATCGTGCTGAGCGCTTTGGCCGGAACCGCCGTCTCGCTCGGGGCAGGCGCTTGCGCCGCAGCATCGCGCTCGACCTTCGACAGCGCGAGCGTGGTGAGCAGCAGGACGACGCCCGAAATCAGGAACGGCAGCCTCGGATCATGGTTGCGCAGCACCGTGCCGAGATAGGGCGAGATCGCGCCGGCCAGGCCGTAACCCAGCATCGCCAGCGCCGCCAGCAACGGCACCTGTGACCGCGCGCGATGCTTGCCGAGCAGCGTCAGCGGCGGCGCACGCAGCGCCGACGACGTCACGACCCAGATCACGATCAGCACGATGAACCAGGCTTGCGCGCCCGGACCCGTGCCGGCCACGAACGGCAACGCCACGAACGCCGCGCAGGAGATCGCGGTCAGGATGCCGACGAAGACACCGAGCCGGCCGATAAAGGGTGCGATCTTGTCGGCCGCAATTCCCATCGCGGTGTCGGTGATGGTGAAGATCGCCTGATCGAGCATCAGGATGAAGATCACCATGCCGGGTGCGATCCCGACCTGGGCTGCGAGCTTCGGCAGATAGATGACGTAAGTGGTCCAGCCCAGCGTGAAGATCAGTTGCAGCACGGCAAGATAAATGCCCGTGCGGCTGGCGCCCGCGCCGCTGCCGGCCTTTACTTCAGTCGTGGTCATATTTCGCTCCCCGCCCGGCGGAGAGCATAGACCATACGAAACTTCGATGGGAAGCCGGCGTCAGCGCGCTTTTCGAAAAGTCAGGTTGATGCGCTGGCGGCCCATGGCGGCGTGTTCGCCGTCGACCAGCGGCGCCACGCCGTGAAAGAACAGCCGCGACGGCCCGCCCCAGGCCACGACGTCGCCATGCACCAGCCGAAACCGGGCCGGCTTGTCGCTGCGTTTCAATCCGCCGAACAGGAAGATCGCCGGCAGCCCCAGCGACACCGAGACGATCGGCGCGGCAAAATCCTGCTCGTCCTTGTCCTGATGCAGCGACATCCGGGCGCCGGGCTCGTAGCGGTTGATCAGGCAGGCATCCGGCGAAAAGTGTTCGAAGCCGCCCTCACTCGCCGCTTCGGCGGCCAGTTCGCGAAACAGCGCGGGCATCGCCGGCCACGGCTGGCCGGACTCGGGATCGATGCCGTCATAGCGATAGCCGGTGCGGTCGGTGACCCATCCGGCATTGCCGCAATTGGTCATCGCCACCGACATCTGATGGCCGCCCGGTGTCGACATATGACGGAACGGCGCCTCTGCCACGATCCCGAGCAGCGCCGGAATCAGATCGGCTTCGAAGCGCAGCGCGAAGCCGCGCAGCAGCACGGCACCATCAGCCATCGCTTCCCGCGAGGGCTGCACATCGGCGATGGCATCGAACAAATCTGCAGTCAATTCGCTTCGCACTCAGATGGCGTGGTGAATTACTTGGCGTCGTGAAAGATCACGCCGACGGTATGACGGTGGCCGGACCGGATCTGGCTGACGCCATGGCGCAGATTAACGCGATAGAACCCGCGCGTCCCCTGCACCGGGCGGTGATGCACAGCAAATGCCACCGCGTCGCCTTGCGTGAGCGGCACCACCTCGGGCCGCGACTGCATCCGCGGCCGCTGTTCGGTCAGCACGAATTCACCGCCGGTGAAATCGCGCCCCGGTTCCGAGAGCAGGATCGCGACCTGCAGCGGGAACACATGCTCGCCATAGAGATCCTGATGCAGGCAATTGTAGTCGCCGGGCCCATATTGCAGCAGCAGCGGCGTCGGCCGAATTTGCCCGGCATCGTGGCATCGTTTCAGGAATGCCTGATGCGCCAGGGGATAGCGGATATCGATGCCCATCGTCTGGTTCCAGCGATTGGCAATGCCGCACAGCCGCGCATACAGCGCCGGGCGCAATTCAGCGATCAGGTCGGGCAGCGGATAGGAAAAATACTTGTATTCGCCGCGCCCAAATCCGTGACGCCCCATCACGATGCGGCTGCGGAATTTTGTGTCGTCCGGATACAGCGCAGCGATCGCCTGGCATTCGTCCGGCGACAGCAGCCCTTTCAGCACGGCGCAGCCCTGCCCGTCGAGATCGGCGGTCGCTTGCGTCCAGTCGACGGCATCGACGCGGGCGGCGATGTCGGGGGATGGGCGGTGGTCGGCGGTTTTTGCGGTTGCTTTCATGGCGGGTAATTTCGCAAGTCCGGTAGCAGTGTGCCACCCGATTTCCGTTAAGCGTCGTCCCGGCGAAGGCCGGGACCCATAGCCACCGGCGGGAATGTTGCGAAAGGTCTCTGCCGTCGTGCCTTATCGACAGATCACGCGGTATGGGTCCCGGCGTTCGCCGGGACGACAAATCAACCCAACACCGGCAGCACGATCACATCATACCCGTGGCCGATCTTTCGCTTCAGCACCGCGTCTTCCAGTTCGAACTCGAAGCGATCAGCCGGACGGATGCCGCCTTTGGCCGCGAAGGTGCCGCCGAACATCGCGCAACCATCCGGCAGGCCTTTGCCGCCGAAGCCGCGCGCGATCAGGTCGTTCACCGGCAGCATGCCGTCGAGCGTGCCCTCCTGATACAGCACCTTCTTGCCGTCGATGATGGCCCAGGAGCGCAGGATCATCTGGTCCCAGTGACCGATGACGTCTTCCAGCTCCCACAGCGTGGAGGCCATCGGCTTGTCGCACATCTGCTTTGAAACCGTGACGCTGTAGGCTTCCACCTTGCGGTCGGTATGGTCGGAGCCGCAGCCGACAAGGATGCGGCCTTGCCTGCCGATCAGCACGAACTCGACCTCACCGCTGGAATCGCCGCCGCTGACTTCAATGCTGTCAGCGGTGGTGATCCGGCAGGCGGAGACGCGGTAGTAGATCGGCGTCGAGGCCGGCCGCGCGATGCCGATCGCTTCCAACTCGGCAATGTGCTTGTCGCGCGCCACCGGATCGCGCCCGGTCCAGCCGGCAATCACGGCCTGATCGATCGCAAGCGTCAGCGCGCCCTTGTCTTGAACAGTAAAGGTAAGATCAACCACGGATGACATTCTCCATTCCGGCCGCAAGTTCAAAGATGCAGCGATCCCTTCCGCCCGCTCCCGCCAGCATCAAGCCGACCGGCACCTCGCCTTCGCGATGCGCGGGCAGCGAAATCGCGCAGCCATCGAGCATGTTGATCAGCGTGCAATTGCGCAAGGCGCGCAGGTTTTGCGTCGCGAACGCCTTGTCGTCGGCGAGGTCGGCGATTTTGGGCGGGGTGTTGGCCGTGGTCGGCATGACCAGCGCGTCATAGGGCGCGATGCGCGCCTCGGTGTGCGCGATGAACGATTTTCGCGCGCCGAGCAGATCGATATAGTCGGCCGCGCTCATGCCTTCGCCGCGCAGGATGCGGACGTGAACGCGGGGATCGTAGACGTCGCCCTTGCTCACGATCAAATAGCGGTGCCACGCATAGCTTTCCGACGCCGCAAAGCCACCCTTGGCGTTCATCGCGCCGACATCGAGGAATTCCGGTACCTCGATGCGTTCAATCAGCGCGCCCTGCCGCGACAACGTTTCCAATGCGCGCTCAAAGGTCTTTGCGACCTCGTCATCGAGATCATCGAGCGCGACGGTGGTCGGCACCGCGAGCCGCATGCCCCTGACGGGGCGCGGCTGCAACACCGGTAGCTCAGGCTCATCAGCCAGCACCGCGTCCATCGTCGCACAGCACTGCACCGTGCGCGCCAGCGGCCCGAAACTGTCGAGCGAGAAGGATAGCGGCACGCCGCCGTCGAGCGGCACACGGCGTTGCGTCGGCTTGAAGCCGACGATGCCGTTGAAGGCCGCCGGAATCCGGCAGGAGCCGCCGGTGTCGGTGCCGAGCGCGCCGTGGGCCATGCCGTCCGCGACCGAGACCGCCGCGCCCGAGGACGAGCCGCCGGGCACGTGGCCGACGCTGCGGTTCCAGGTGCTTTTCGGCGTGCCGTAGTGCGGATTGATGCCGATGCCGGAATAGGCGAACTCGGTCATGTTGGTGCGGCCGATCACGATAAAGCCGGCCCGGCGCAGCCGCGCCACCACGGGCGCATCGGCCTCCGCCGGCGTGCAGTCTTCCTCCAGCGCCCGCGAGCCGGCGCGGGTCACCTGCCCCTTGATGTCGAACAGATCCTTGATCGAGACCGGGATGCCGGCAAACGGCGACGGCACCGCATGCGCCTTGCGCAGCCGGTCCATCGCGTCCGCCGCGCCCAGGGCACCTTCCTTGTCGACATGGATGAACGCGCGCGCCCCCTCACCCGAGGCGTCGGCGATCTTGGCGAGACATTCCTCGACCAGCTTGCGGGCGGAGGTCGCTCCGCTGTCGAGATCGGCGGCGAGTGAGGCAAGTGTAGGATTGTTCGGCATGGCGTCTTCTCTCCGTCATGGCCGGGCTCGTCCCGGCCATCCACGTCTTTTCCAACGTCACGACATCAAGACGTGGATGCCCGGGACAAGCCCGGGCATGACGACTATGGACTAGGGTTGTCTTCAATGTCGAGATCGAGCAGGGCCGAGCTCAACGATTTGCCATGGGCATCCAGCGCCAGCGAACGGGTGACGCCGCCGCCGAGCGCCTGCGTCATCACGAAATTCAAGGCCGACAGATTGGGCAGTTCGTAGCGAACGACATCGCCCTCGACGACCCCGGCGAAGTGCGCCTTCACCCGTTCGCTGGTGACCTGCTCGCGCAGCAGCGGATAATGCTTCGTGTCATAAGCGATGACGGAAATGTTCGAAATGTTGCCCTTGTCGCCGGTGCGGGAATGGGCGATCTCGCGCAGCTTCACCTTATGCTCCCACGAAACGAACTTGCGGTTTCGCCAGATCGCGCGGCAACAGCACCGACGCCACCGCGACCACATCACGCGCCGATTTCCAGGCACCGCCGCCGGCGGCAGGGCCGTTGGTATAGAGCGTTTCGACCTCGTTGCCGATCCGGACCGCCTCGCGCAGATTTTCCGTGCGCCCGGCGACCCGAACGCGGACTTCATAGGGCTCGTTCGCGCGGGTAGAGACTTCCGCGCCGTGCAGGGAATCGACACCGACCAGTTCGAACCGCAACTCGCTGGTTTCGACACCCGTCAGTTTCAGCCGTTCGCGCACGATCTCCAGCGCGAGCCGGCCGCGCGCCAGCGCACCGGGGCCGGCGTAGGAAATCTGCCCTTCACCGATATAGCTGTCGACATAGCCGACCGAGACTTTCAGCGTATCGGTTCGCTGGTGGCCGCGCCCGCCGCTGACGCGCACACGATCGGGCCCGATCTCCTCGACGGTCACTTGCGAAAAATCCGCGACCACGTCCGGCTGGAAATACTGCCGAGGATCGTGCACCTCGTAGAGCAACTGCTCCTTGCAGGTCCGCGCCGTCACCGCACCGCCGGAACCCGCAACCTTGGTGATGACAAGGCTGCCGTCCTCGCCGACTTCACCAATCGGAAAACCGAGCCGCGCCAGGTCCGGAACATCCTTGTAGCCGGGATCGGCAAAATAGCCGCCGGTGATCTGCCCCGCGCATTCCAGCAAATGTCCGGCGACGGTGCCCTGCCCAAGCAAATTCCAGTCGTCCATCGCCCAGCCGAAGGCATGGATCATCGGCGCCAGGAACAGCGCCGGATCGGAGGCGCGCCCGGTAATGACGATATCAGCGCCAGCAGTCAGTGCCTCTGCCATCGGCTCCGCGCCGAGATAGGCATTCGCCGACAGCAAGCGGTTGCCGAGCTGCTTGATGGTGCCGTCGAATTCCATGATCGGCAGATCGCCGTCCTTGCAGGCGTCGAGCACGTCGTCGCCGACGATGGCGGCGATCTTCAGCGCGGACAGCCCAAGCGACTTCGCGATCTCGGCGGTCCGGCGTGCGGCGGCTTCCGGATTGGCGGCACCCATATTGGTGACGATCTTGATGCCTTTGGCGGCACACAGCGGCAGCACCGCGCGCATCCGCTCCTCGAGCAGCGGATCGTAGCCGCCTTCGGGGTTTTTCATGCGCGCCTGCTGCGCCAATGCGACCGTGCGCTCGCCGAGGCATTCGAACACCAGGTACTGGATGTCGCCCTTTTCGGCGAGTTCAATCGCGGGCTCGATGCGATCGCCCGAATAGCCGGCACCGGATCCTATTCGAATCGTTCGCACATCGTCTCCGTCATCGCGCTCATTCCGTGCGGCGCAATCAGCAACACCCTAGCGCGGGAAATCACTGGCATACAAGCGCCCTCCACGCTGCCTTGGCTTCTCGGGAATGCGGCCATGCGGCGGCACGGCTGGACCGTTGACGGGGAATGGTCAAATGTCGCATCAAGATTGAAACAGGCGGGCTCGTGCCCGACCCAGGGAGGAATGCCTGATATGGCAGAGCCAGCGCGCGCCAAACCGAAGCCGACCCCGGAAACCCAGCACTTTTGGGACGGTACTGCGGCCGGCGAATTGCGCCTGCAGCGCTGCGACGCCTGCGCCAACGTCTACTTTCCGCCGCGCCCGTTCTGCCCGTCCTGCGCCTCGCGCAAGGTCAGCGTGTTCAAGGCAAGCGGGAAGGCCAGGCTTTACAGCTATGTCATCAACCATCGCCCCGCCGCGCCCGGCTTTACGCCACCTTACGCGATCGCCGTCGTCGAACTCGACGAAGGTCCGCGCATGATGAGCAACATCATCGATTGTCCGCAGACGCCGGAGGCGCTCGAGCTCGACATGAAGCTCGAGGTCGCGTTCGAAAAACTCGACGACAAGATCACTCTTCCCCAGTTCCGTCCGGCGAAGGGGTAAGTCATGCGCAGAAACCAGGTCGCCGTTGTCGGCGCCGCCGAGACCACCGAACTCGGCGTCATCCCGAACATGTCGCAGATCCAGCTGCACGCGGATGCGGCGCTCAACGCCATCGCCGACGCCGGACTGAAACTGTCCGACATCGATGGCATCGCCACGGCGGTGGAAACCCCGCAGCAGATCGCCCATTATCTCGGCATCAAGCCGACCTGGGTCGACGGCACTTCCGTAGGCGGCTGTTCGTTCATGCTGCATGTCCGCCACGCCGCGGCCGCGATCGAGGCAGGGCTCTGCAAGACCGTGCTGATCACGCACGCCGAGAGCGGCAAGTCGATGATCGGCAAACTTCCGCGCTCGACGCCGCCGGACAGCCTCAACGGCCAGTTCGAGTCGCCGTTCGGCGTGTTCGGTCCGCCCAGCATGTTTCCGATCCCCGTGCTGCGCTACATGAAGACCTACGGCATCACCCATGAGCAGATCGCCATGGTCGCGGTTGTGCAGCGCGAATGGGCCGCGAAGAATCCCCGCGCCACCATGAAGGCGCCGATCACGGTCGAGGACGTGCTGAACTCGAAGATGATCGCCTATCCGTTCCGTATCCTGCAATGCTGCCTCGTCACCGACGGCGGCGGCGCACTGATCCTCACCTCGGCCGACCGCGCCAAGGACTTTCCGAACAAGCCGGTCTATGTCCTCGGCACCGGCGAGAGCGTGGAAACGCCGATGGTCAGTCAGATGGAGACCTTCAACTCTTCGCGCGCCTTCACGACCGCGGGACCGCTCGCGTTCAAGGAGGCTGGCATCGCCCACAAGGACGTCGATCACCTCATGATCTACGACGCCTTTGCGCATCTGCCGCTGTTCGGTCTCGGCGATCTCGGCTTCATGCCGCACGAAGAGACTGGCAAGTTCATCGCCGAGGGCAACACGCGCCCCGGTGGCAAGCTGCCGCTCAACACCAATGGCGGGGGCTTGAGCTACATGCATTCGGGCATGTACGGCATGTACGCGCTGCAGGAGAGCGTCCGGCAAATGCGCGGCATTGCGCCGGCGCAAGTCAAGGACGCCAGGATATCGGTGTGCCACGGCGTCGGCGGCATGTTCGCGGCGTCAGGCACGATCATTTTTACGAACGAACGCTAACCGCGTCCGTCATTCCGGGATGCGCCGTTTGGCGCAGGCCCGGAATCCATACTCCCGATCGTGGTTATGGATTCCGGGCTCGTCGCTTCGCTCCGCCCCGGAATGACGAAAGGCAATTCACACAGATAACAGGAGAACCACCATGACCAAATCACTGCAGGACAAAGTCATCATCGTCACCGGCGCGGGTCGCGGCATCGGCAGGGAGATCGCCCTGCTCTGCGCCGCCGAAGGGGCAAAGGTCGTGGTCAACGATCCCGGCGGTGCCGCCGACGGCGCGGGCAACAGCGCAGCTCCCGCCGAGGAAGTGGTGGAAGAGATCAAGAAGCGCGGCGGCACGGCGGTTGCCAATTTCGAGTCGGTGGCGGAAGCGATCCCCGCGAGCAAGATCGTGAAGACGGCGACCGATCATTTCGGCCGGCTCGACGGCGTCGTCAACAATGCCGGCATCCTGCGCGACATGATCTTCCATAAAATGAGCGTCGAAGCCTTCGAATCCGTCATCAAGGTGCATCTGATGGGTTCGTTCTATGTCAGCCATGCCGCGGCACGGCTGTTCCGTGAACAGGAGAGCGGCTCCTTCGTGCACTTCACCTCGACCTCGGGCCTGATCGGCAATTTCGGCCAGGCCAATTACGCCGCCGCCAAGCTTGGTATCGTCGGCCTCTCGAAGTCGATCGCGCTCGACATGGGCCGCTTCAACGTGCGCTCGAACTGCGTCTCGCCGTTCGCCTGGACCCGCATGATCGGCACCATCCCGACCGAGACCGAGGCCGAGAAGGCGCGCGTCGCGAAAATCCAGCAGATGGGACCGGAGAAGATCGCGCCGGTCTGCGCGCATCTGCTCTCGGACGATGCCAAGGACGTCACCGGACAGATTTTCGGCGTGCGCATGAACGAGATTTTCCTGTTCGGCCAGCATCGTCCGGTGCGTTCGGTTCACCGCAGCGAAGGCTGGACGCCACAGACGATCGCCGAACACGGCATGCCGGCGCTGAAGGGATCATTCTCCAAGCTCGATCGCTCCGCGGACGTTTTCACCTGGGATCCGATCTGAGCCGCGACAACACAGGGTGGGCAGCGACGCTTTGCCCACCCTGCAAAGCTGGCCCGGCTCCGGCATAAGGACGCTACTTCCGCTTCATCCCCAGGTTGTTCGACGAAACTCGCCTGCTTTATGCCCAATTGCGGGCACATGATTTCCTTCCAACGAAAAACTGGGAGGAAAAAATGACAACTCCGCTACCCCAAGAACTACCCCGAGACTCTCACTCCACCGACGCCAGCACGAACGGGCTGAATCGCCGTGCGCTCTTGCGCGGTGCAACCGTGCTGGCCACCACGGCCGTGACCATGACAGCGGCCTCCGCGGCAAGCGTAGCCCCGTTAGGCCAAACGGGCGTCCCAACCCCCTCAACCGGCCCGCTGCCCCTGGGACCGCTACCCGGCGCTCGCTATCCGGACGCCCGCCTTGAGTCGATGAAAAAGAAGGGAGTTTCGTTCGGGCCCACCGGCTTCCCGGCCTTTGCCGGCACCATGGCCGTCGAGCGCGTCGCAACCGGGTTCCGCTGGGCCGAGGGACCGGTTTACTTCCCGGCTGGCCGCTACGTGCTGTTTTCCGACATTCCCAACAACCGCATCATGCGCTTCACGGAGGATGACGGTCACGTCAGCGTCTACCGCCAGCCGTCGATGAATTCGAACGGCAACACCATCGACCGGGAAGGACGCCTGATCAGCTGCGAACATAGCGGCCGACGGGTGACCCGGACCGAACTCGACGGCTCGATCACCATCATCGCCGACAAATACAATGGCAAGAAGCTGAACTCGCCGAACGACGCGGTCGTCGCGGCCGATGGTTCGATCTGGTTCTGCGATCCGGCCTACGGCATCGGCGGCTTCTATGAGGGCATCAAGGCCGATGCCGAGCAGGACAAGAAGAACGTCTACCGGGTCGATCCGAAATCCGGCGACATCAAGATGGTCGTCGATGACTTCGTGCAGCCGAACGGCCTTTGCTTCTCGCCCGACGAGAAGAAGCTCTATATCTGCGATACCGGCTTCACCGACGGGCCGGACAACCCGTCGCATATCCGCGTGTTCGATGTGGATCTCGCGGGCGGAAAACTCTCGAACAGCAAGGTGTTTGCGGAGATGCCCAAGCCCAGCATTACCGACGGGCTTCGCTGCGACACCGCCGGGCGTCTTTGGTGCTCCGTGGGTTGGGGCGATCCGAACGAGGACGGCGTGCGCTGCTACATGCCTGACGGCGATCTGCTCGGCAAGATCCACATCCCGGAGACGGTTGCAAACCTGTGCTTCGGCGGCATGCAGCGTAACCGGCTCTACATCTGCGGCTCGTCATCGCTCTACGCCGTTTACACCAGTGCACAGGGCGCCATGAAGCCGTGATTGGATCTTAGGCCTCGCAACGTCATTGCGAGGAGCAAAGCGACGAAGCAATCCATCTATCGGTTATGCCGCGCTATGGATTGCTTCGCTGCGCTCGCAATGACGGGGTGAAGCCACCGCCTCGCCCCCTACCCGCTGTTCCGCAGCCCCGCCGAAACGCCGTTGATGGTGATCTGAATGCCGCGCAGCACCTGCTCGTCGGGGTTTTGCGCGCGGTGCTCCTTGAGCAGTTCGACCTGCACGTGGTTCAGCGGGTCGAGATAGGGAAAGCGGTTGCGGATCGAGCGCTCGAGCAGCGGGTTGCTCTGCAGCAATCGCTCCTGCTGCATGATCTTCAGCAACAAACCGATGCAGCTGTGCCATTCCTCGCGGATGCGCCCGAAAATCTTCTCGCGCAGCTCCACGTCAGGCACCAGTTCGGCATAGCGCGAGGCGATCGCAATCGAGCTCTTGGCCAGCACCATGTCCATGTTCGACAGCAGCATCCGGAAGAACGGCCATTCGCGGTATAGTTCCTGCAGGAACGGCATGCCCTGCTCGGGATGCTCCGCGATCCAGGTCTCGACCGCGCTGGCAAAGCCATACCAGCCCGGCAGCATCAGGCGGCATTGCGCCCAGCTGAACACCCAGGGGATTGCGCGCAGATCCTCGATCTCGCGGGTTTTCTTGCGTGAGGCCGGACGGCTGCCGATGTTGAGCGTGGCGATCTCGTTGATGACGGTGGAGCCCCAGAAGTAGTCGGCGAAGCCCTCGGTCTCATAGACCAGCCCGCGATAAGCCCTGAAGGCCAGCGCGGACAATTCCTCCATCGCCTTCAGATATTCCGGACGCGGCGCGCTGTGCTTCGGCTGCAGCAGGCTCGCCTCCAGCGTCGCCGCCGTCAGAATTTCGAGATTGCTGCGGCCGACTTCGGCGTTGGAATATTTGCTGGAGATGATCTCACCCTGCTCGGTGATGCGAATCTGGCCGTTCACGGCGCCGCCGGGCTGCGCGATAATCGCATCATAGCTCGGCCCGCCGCCGCGGCCGACCGATCCGCCGCGGCCGTGGAACAGCCGCAGGCGGACGTGATGGCGTTCGAACACCTCGATCAGGCCGATTTCAGCCTTGTAGAGCTCCCAGCCCGAGGTGACGAAGCCGCCGTCCTTGTTGCTGTCGGAATAGCCGAGCATCACTTCCTGAATCGCTCCGCGACTGTCGACCAGCTTGCGGTAATCGTGCAGCGACAACATGCGGTCCATGATGCCGCTGGAGCCCTGAAGATCCTCGATGGTCTCGAACAGCGGTACGATGTTGATTGCGCAACGGCCCGAGGGATGAACGAGGCCGGCTTCCTTCAGAAGCAGTGCGACCTCCAGCATGTCGGACACCCCCTTGCACATGGAGATGATGCACTGGGGGATAGCGGCGGAACCATAACGGGCATGCGCCTCGGCGGCCGCATGGAAAAGCGCGAGTTCGCCGATCGTCTCCTCGCTGTATTTCACAAAAGTCGACGTCAGCGGACGCGCATTGCCGAGTTCCTTGACGAGCAAGGCGATCCGCGCCTCCTCATTCAACGCCAGATAGGACATGCCGGGCATCGCCGCGTCGATCAGCTCCGCGACGGTGCGTTCGTGCACGGCCGAATTTTGCCTGATATCGAGGCTCGCCAGGTGGAAGCCGAAGCAATCCACGGCCCGGCGTAACAGGCGCAGCCGACCGCGCGCAATCACGCCGGAATTGTTCGAGATCAGCGAGCGATAGAGGATATCGAGATCGGCCTTGAACTCCGCAACATCGGCGTAAGGCGCGGCCTCGCCGACCGCCGGGCGTCTGGTCTCCACGTCCAGCCGCGTCGCGGTCGCGGTGAGGCGCGCGTAGATGCCGGATACCGCAAGACGATAGGGCTCGCCGCTTCGGTGCGGCGACTTATCCGGCGAACGCTCCGCAAGGACACGCAAATCCTTGGAAACATCGGCCAGATGCGCCGCCATCGACAATTCGGCGCCGAGCAGATGCAATTCCTCCAGATAAAACCGCAGCACCCTGCTGGATTGCAGTTTCAGCGTCCCGCGCACCACGTCGGCGGTCACGAACGGATTGCCGTCGCGATCGCCGCCGATCCAGCTTCCCATCTTGAGAAACGAAGCCAGTTCGCCCCTTGAGCTGTCGCCGTCGTTCAGCCGGTCCTCCAGCGCGCAATGCAGCCGCGGCACCTCATGCAGGAACGTGTAGTCGTAGAACGACAGGCCATTGGCGACCTCGTCGAGCACCGTGAGCTTGGTCCGGCGCAAGAGGTTGGTCTTCCACAACGTCAGCACCGCGCGGCGCAATTGCTCGTCGCTCGCCTCGATCTCTTCGGGCGTCAGTTGCACCCGCTCCTTGCGGTCGAGCAGCGCGGCGATCTCCATCTCGCGGTCGATCGTGCTCTTGCGGCGGACTTCGGTGGGATGGGCCGTGAGGACCGGACTGACCTGGGCGCTTTCGAAAAACTTGCGCAGATCGGCCGCGCTGATGCCGGCCGTGCGCGCGTGCGCCAGGGTTTGGGCCAGCATGCTGGCGCGCGGCGCCCCGCCCGGCCCGGTCCGCGCCCGCATCTGGCGTATGTTGTTCTGGTCCTCGGCAATGTTGGCCAGATGCGAGAAATAGCTGAAAGCGCGCACGATCCGCACGGTCTGGCTGATCGACATGCTGTCGAGGATCTGTTCGAGTTCACGCCGCGCCGGCTTGTCGTCGTCGCGGTGGAACCGGATCGACGTCTGCCGGATGCGCTCGACCAGGTCGAAGACATCGGCGCCCTCCTGGTCTCGCACGGTATCGCCGAGAATGCGCCCGAGCAGCCTGATATCGGTCCGCAGCCGGGCGTCCTCCGCGTCTTCGACGCGGTTGGCACGGATCTCGGTCTCGGAAGGCATGGTCTGGGGTGACATGGCTTGCTACTCCAGAGGGCTTGCCCGGCAGGTTTGGAGTGTGCAAGTTTTTTGCCGCAGTGCAAGATAAAGATGGAGGCGGTGCACCCCGCCGTGTCCCGGACGCGGTGCAGCAGCTGTTTGGCGGTGCGTCGCAGAAACAGGCCCGCCGGCGGGATCGGAATTTGGTCACTAATCCCGCGCGGTCACAATGGCCGGACGTACCAGACCCCGTTGGCCCAAGCCAGGGAAGGCTTGGCCACTCGCCGGCCATTCCAGTCCATCGACATGCAATTGTTCGGGCCAATCTCGGTTGCTCCCTTGCCCGACAACACAGCCTCCACCCAACTCTCAAAATTGGCCGGCGCGTTGGCCGCGAAATACGACTTGTACTCGCGTACGAAGGACTCTTGCCCCAGTTTGAGAAGCGTGACGATCAGCGCTGATTTGCTGTCGACGTCGAAGGTAATGTCAGCGCTGCCCCGCAAAATCCGTGCTCGCATTTCGGAAATGACGGCGGGGCTGGCACGGCCGATCCGGCAAATCGCAAGCGTTGGAAACAATCGCCGGTAGCCTCGCGCCGCCACGAAATCCATCTCGTAGAAGTCAGGCGTCTGTGGTCCGGAAGCGCGCTGGATGCGGCCGATCAATTCTGGAAATTGCTGAAACGATGCGGACATTCCATCGACGAAATACGCATGAAGTGGTGCAGCGACCTTTGCGAAGGCGTCGTCGGGCACAGCGGTCAGGGCTTTCGCCAGCCCCTCGTAGCGATAATTGTATTGCTGTCCGTCGGCATTGGACGGCCTGATGTTGCTCAGTTCGATGAACCGATTGGCCATGGCTTCGGCAAGAGGCGCAAGGCGCGAAGGGTCTCGCGCGACCGAGAACCCGATGGCCCCGGGTACCTTCGGATAACCGCCCTCGGCGAGTTCCTTCAGCAAGGAGAACATGCGCTCCTGGACGCGTGCTGGCTCATCGGCAAGCCAGGCTAACGTCGGCTCGTTCTGGGGATAGCCGCGAAACTCAGCAATTTCGGCGGAGGAATATTTTGGAATCCCGAGCATGACACTCTCGGGGCCATCAAAACGTTCGCGGTCGAGGCCGTCAGGGACGGTATCCAGCGTGACATGCGACCTATTGAAATCAGCGGCGCATCGCGATGCCATCGGGAAGCATCCGATCATCAGGACCGGGAACGCTGGAAGCCGCCACACCGAGGCCGTCTTGTAAACGCCAATGACTTTGCCATCGAGCGTCAATTCACTGATCTGCGCGCTGATACCCGCCTTGTGTTTCCAGACCTCTTCATCACCAATCTTGGTCACGGAGGCGACCTGATGGGGTGGCTTCTCAGGGAAACGCAGCAAGCAGGCCGTGGTGATCGCCTTATCCCCGAACCTGGCTCCCCATGTCTGAATGCGGTTTTGGCTGTCTTTTTCAATTTTACATTGATCAGTACGGATCAGGCGGTAGGAAAGGTAACCCTCGGGCTCGAAGTTCGCGTTGGACTCATAGGCCGCCGAGACCTTGTGGCTGCTAACGAATGCCTGCGCGTTCGGCGTAACCAGTGAGTGAACCTCGGCATTGAAGTCGAGGACCTTACCCGAATTGGCCTTTCGCAATTCAGCGGAGACGCGCGCTATATCGATCGTTTGATAAACATAAAGTCCGAAATAGCTTCCGTAGGCGACAAGGGGAATTGCGATCAAGGCGCGCGGAATCCGCCGCAGCCAACTCTCGACCGCCAACGCGACAAGGAAAACATGCAGGAGGAGGCCGGCCAGGTACGGGCCGCCGAAGATCAGGATGAAGAACCCGAGTACCGGGATCACTTGCAGGAGAAGCAGGACCGCAAATGCGATCGCCGAAATTCCGGACACAGTCTTGAACATCAACGCAATACCCGGCACGAGGAATATCGCGGAAGTTGTAATTATGCCCAATTAACGCATCGCTAAACGCGCCGCTTCACCGTTGCGAAGGCGAATACGTAAACTTTGATTCAAACGCGCTGCGGCCCGCTAAATCCGCCGTCCCGCCCGCTCCCAATAGGGATCGCGCAGCCGGCGCTTGAAGATCTTGCCGGAATCCTCCCGCGGCAGCTTGGCCTGGATTTCGACGTGCTTGGGCACCTTGTAATCGGCCAGTGACTTCTTCAGCTCGGCGCGGACCGCGGCGACATCGAGCGTCACGCCCGGTTGCGGCTCAACGACTGCCATCAACGCTTCGCCGAATTCTTCGTCGGGAATGCCGAACACCGCGCAGTCGTGGACGCCAGGCACGGCGTGCAGCGCGGCTTCGATCTCGGCGGGGTAGATGTTGACCCCACCTGAAATCACCATGTCGCGCTTGCGGTCGCAGATGAAGACGTAGCCGTCCTGATCGATATAGCCGACGTCGCCCGAGGTAATGAATCCCTCGCGGTCGATCTCGGAGCGCTTCTCCGGCTTGTTGTGATAGGTGAAGTCCGGATTGCCCGATATGCGCGAATAGATTTCGCCGATCTCGCCCGGCGGCAGCACGCGCCCGTCATCGCCGATGAAGCGCAGTTCAGCGCCCGGCGAAATCTTGCCGACGGTGCCGGGCTTCTTCAGCGCATCCTCGGAATTGGCAAAGGTGACCGCGCCTGACTCGGTCGAGCCGTAAAATTCGTAGATCACCGGCCCCCACCACTCGATCATCGCGCGCTTGACGTCGGCCGGACAGGGCGCGGCGGCGTGAATGATATGCCGCAGTGACGACACGTCGTATTTCCTGCGCACCTCCTCCGGCAGCTTCATCAGCCGGATGAACATGGTCGGCACCATGAATATGGTGTCGACGCGCTCCGTTTCGATCAGCCGCAAAAATTCCTCCGGCTCGAAGCGCGGCATCAATATCAGCGCGCCACCAAGCCGTCCGGCGCGCAGGCCGAATGAGTTCGGCGCGGAGTGATAGAGCGGCCCCGGCAGGATCGTGCGCGCGCCCGGCTTGAGGCCATAGATCATCGCGCGCATGGCTTCGGCGTTGGCGATCTGCGCGGGCGTCGGCGCAAAGCGGCGCACGCCCTTCGGGTGGCCCGTGGTGCCCGAGGTGTAGATCATGTTCTGCGGCTGCGGTACCACCGGCCCGTCATAGCGCGATTGTTGCTGGAGCCAGGCTTCGAAATCGATCGCGAAATCCGGTGTTGAGAGATGATCGGGGTTGATCTTGTAGTTCGTCAAAATCTCCGGCGGCGTCGGCACGCTGAGCGCGGTGACGCCTGATGGAATCGCATCCCGCAGCTGATGCAGCATGTCGGCATGCGCGATCAGCACCGAGGTGCCGGAATCCTTCAGCACATAATTGATTTCTTCCGGCTTGAAGTGCCAGTTGACGGGAACGCCGTAAGCGCCGAGCCGCATCGCGGCATAGGCGGCCTCGATGAAGGCGATATCATTGCGCATCAGCATGCAGACGCTATCGCCCGGCTTGACGCCGAGCTTGTGCAATCCGCTGGCGATACGGTCGGTACGCTCGGCGACCTCGGCATGCTCGCGCCGGCGCTGGCCGCTGATGATGCCGAGGAAGGGGGATGTTTCGGTCATTGCTTTGTTTTCATTATTGGAGACCACTGAGTGTTTCCGTCATCACCGGGCTTGTCCCGGTGATCCACGTCTTGCTTCTGTTCTAGAAAAGAAGACGTGGATGGCCGGGACAAGCCCGGCCATGACGGCGTGAGTTAGACATCCGCAAACCGCGGCGTCCGCTTCTCCAGATTGGCGCGCACGGCTTCCTGCTGGTTGGCGCTGCCCATCAGCTTCATCTGCTCGACGGATTCGGCAAGCAGCGCCGGGCCGGGATCGACGGACAGATTGTTGAGCATGCGCTTGGCGGCGCGGATCGCATCGGGGCTCTTGCCGGCGATCTCACGCGCGACCTCGAAGGCCGCGGCGCGGGGGTCGTCGCAGATCCGCGTTGCAAGGCCGTAGCTCATCGCTTCCTGCGCCGAGAAGATTCGCCCGGTGTAGGTGAGATCGCGCAGGATATCGTCGCGCACGAGGCTGGCGAGGATCGGCGTACCCGCCATATCAGGCACCAGGCCCCACTTGATTTCCATGATCGACATCCGCGCATCGGGCGTGAGGAAGCGCATGTCGGCGCCGAGCGCGAGCTGGAACCCGCCGCCGAAGGCGACGCCCTGTATCGCCGCAATCACCGGCACCGGAAGTTGCCGCCAACCCCACACCGCCTGCTGGGGAAAATTGGCGAGGCCATGGGTGCGCGCGGAAAGGTCGCGCTTCTCGCTGCCGGCGATCCCGTTACCGCCCTGCTCCTTCATCGCGGCGAAACGGCCCATATCGAGGCCGGCGCAGAACGACCGTCCTTCGCCGGACAATACTACCGCCCGGACCCCTTTTTCGTGCGCAAGCCGTTCAGTTGCAGCGACAATCGCCTCGAACATCGCGGCGTCGAGCGCGTTCATTTTGTCCGCTCGCACCAGCCGGACGTCGGCAATGCCGTCCGAAATCGATATCGAAACGCGCTGCTCCATGAGAATTCTCCTCCACTGCTATTCGTTGTTATCGCTTTACAGAACGGCGTTGTCCGGATTTAGTCAATCGACCAATTAACAGCAATTCATTCGGGTGGAAACGATGTTCAACGATCAGCTTCTCACCGGGCGACGCATTCTCGTGACCGGGGGCGGTACCGGCCTCGGCAAATCCATGGCGGCGCGTTTTCTTGAGCTTGGCGCCGAGGTCCACATCTGCGGCCGCCGCAAGATCGTGTGCGACGAGACCGCAACCGAATTGATGGACCTGCACGGCGGACGTGTGGTCAGCCACGGCGTCGATATCCGCAACGCACTTGCGGTCGACGAGATGATCGAACAGATCTGGACCGGCGGTCCGCTCACCGATCTCATCAACAACGCCGCCGGCAACTTCGTCTCGCGCACCCAGGACCTGACGCCACGCGGCTTCGACGCGATTGCCAACATCGTGATGCACGGCACGTTCTATGTCACCCACGCTATCGGCCGCCGCTGGATTGCCGAGAAGCAGCGCGGCAACGTGGTATCGATCACCGTGACTTGGGTCCGCAACGGTTCGCCCTATGTGGTGCCGTCGGCGATGAGCAAATCGGCGATCCATGCCATGACCATGTCGCTGGCGATGGAATGGGGACGCTATGGTATCCGGCTCAACACCATCGCACCCGGTGAAATTCCGACCGAGGGCATGAGCAAGCGTCTCAACCCGGGCGATGAACCCGGCGCACGCACCATCGCACGGAATCCGATGGGCCGCGTCGGCAAGATGGAAGAATTGCAGAACCTTGCCGTGTTCCTGATCTCGGGTGGTTGCGACTGGATCAACGGTGAGACCATTGCGATGGACGGCGCACAGGCGCTGGCAACCGGCGGAAACTTCTACGAGCTGCGCGAGTGGTCCGATGCCGACTGGGAGCGCGCGCGGGATTCGATCAAGGCGCAGAACGAAAAAGACCGCGCGTCGCGCAGCGGGTAAAACTTTACGTCGTCCCGGCGAAGGCCGGGACCCATAGCCACCGGCATTAATCGTTACAAGGGCAACTGGCCGCATTTCTTCACCGATCGGCGCGGCGTATGGGTCCCGGCCTTCGCCGGGACGACGCTGCTTGTTTTTCGCGCGCGATACCGCCAAACTCTGTGCAACGAAAATAAGACACGACGGGAGAAACATGTCCGCCACACAAGCGCCGGCAAACCTTGCCGAGATGGTACGCGAGCGCGCCAGGAGCCGCGGCAATGCGCTGGTCTATGAATTCGAGGGACGTCAGACCAGCTTCGCCGAATTCGACATCAAGACCAACCGCGTCGCCAATGCGCTTGTAGCGCTCGGCGTCAAGTCGGGCGAGCGCATCGCCTATCTCGGCAAGAACAGCGACATCTATTTCGAACTGCTGATGGGCGCGATGAAGGCCAATGTGGTGATGGCGCCGGTGAACTGGCGACTGGCCGGTCCCGAGGTCGCCTTCATCGTCGCGGATTGCCGGGCGCCGGTGCTGTTCGTCGGACCGGAGTTCATCACGCAGGCCCGCAACATCAAGCCGCAGCTGCCTGACCTCCGCACCATCATCACCACCGAAGGCGGCGCGCCGGAATGGCCGGATTTTACGGCCTGGCGCGATGCGCAAAGCGGCGACGACCCCAAGGTGCCGATCAGCCCGAAGGACGTCGCGATCCAGCTCTATACGTCGGGCACGACAGGCAAGCCGAAAGGCGCGATGCTGTCGCACGCCAACTTCCTCAACCTGGTGCAGACCGGCAGCGAGGCCGAGAAGCCCGACTGGAACAAATGGTCGACCGACGACGTCTCGCTGGTGGCAATGCCGATCTTTCACATCGGCGGCTCCGGCTGGGGCGTGATGGGGCTCTATCACGGCGCCAAGGGCGTGATCGCGCGCGAGTTCGATCCCACCAAGGTGCTGGATTTCTTCGAACAGTCCGGCATCACAAAGCTGTTCATGGTGCCGGCCGCGATGCAGTTCGTGGTGCGGCAGCCGCGCGCGAGACAGATCGACTTCTCGCGGCTGAAATACATGCTCTACGGCGCCTCGCCTATTCCGGCGGCGCTGCTGAAGGAATGCATCGAGGTCTTCAAATGCGGCTTCGTGCAGATGTACGGCATGACCGAAACGACAGGCACCATCGTCGCGCTGCCGCCGGAGGACCATATCGAAGGCCTCGACCGCATGCGCTCGGCCGGCAAGGCGTTGCCGGGCATCGAGCTTGCGATCCTCGACGCCGACGGCACGCGGCTGCCGGTCGGTGAAGTCGGCGAGATCGCCACGCGTTCGGGCTCCAACATGGTCGGCTACTGGAACCTGCCGGAAGCCACCGCCAAGACGCTCGACCGCGACGGCTGGCTGCGCACCGGTGACGCCGGCTACATGGACAAGGACGGCTACCTCTACATCCACGACCGCATCAAGGACATGATCATCTCGGGCGGCGAGAACATCTATCCCGCCGAAGTCGAGAGCGCGATCTGCGATCACCCTGACGTCGCCGAAGCCGCAGTGATCGGCATCCCCGACGACAAATGGGGCGAAGCGGTCAAGGCGATCGTGGTGATGAAGCCGGGCAAGCAAGCGACTTCCGCCGACATCATCAACTTCACCCGCGAACGCATCGCCGGCTTCAAGACGCCGAAGTCGGTGGATTTTCTCGAAGCGCTGCCGCGCAATCCCTCGGGCAAGATTTTGCGGCGGAATTTGCGTGACCCGTATTGGACGGGGAAGGACCGACAGGTGAATTAGCGCTCTTCCTAGCTTCGTAGGGTGGGCAAAGCGCAAGCGTGCCCACCATTTCTTGCTCGAAGTAGATGGTGGGCACGGCGCATGCGCGCCTTTGCCCACCCTACGAGTTCGGTGCGCGGAGCTCTCAATGCTTCCCTGCCCCCATATACCCGAACAGGAATCCCGCGACCTTGCGCTTCTGAATCTCCTCGCTGCCTTCGGTGATGCGGTAGCGGCGGTGGTGGCGGTAGATGTGTTCGAACGGTTTGTGGCGCGAATAACCCATGCCGCCATGGACCTGCATGGCTCGGTCGGCGGCTTCGCAGCAGAGGCGATTTGCCCAGAAATTGCACATCGAGACCCGGTCGGAGAGCGTGTGCTCGACCTCCGCCTGGGTCAGCTTGTCCATCTCCCACGCGGTCTTGCGGATCAACAGCCGCAGCATCTCGGCCTGCGTCGCCAGTTCCACCAGCGGCCACTGGATCGCCTGGTTTTCGGCCAGCGCCTTGCCGAACGGCTTTCGCTCGCGCGCGTATTTGACGCTTTCGTTGATGCAATAGACGGCGGCGCCGAGCGAGCTCGCCGCCTGCCGGATCCGGTTCTCGTGCACGAAGCATTGCGCCAGCGACAGGCCGCGGCCGACCTCGCCGAACAGCGCATCGTCAGGCACGAACACGTCGGTAAAACTGACGCGGGGGTGATCGGTCGGCATGTTGAAGGTCCACATATACTCCTCGACCTTCACGCCCTCGGCTTTGGCCGGCACCAGCAGACAGGTGATGCCGCGCGCGTCGCCGTCATTGCCTGACGTGCGCGCGAACAGCGCGCAATGCGTCGCCACATGCATGCCCGTGGTCCACATCTTCTGGCCGTTGACGATCCAGCCCTTGACGTTGTCACGGGTCGCCGGCACCGCCCTTGTTTCCATATGCGTGGCATCCGAGCCGTGTTCGGGTTCCGTGAGGCCAAAGGTGATGCGGTACTTCCCGGTGATCGAACCGTCGATCATCGCCTTCTGTTCGTCGGTACCGTAGCGGTCGAGCATGGTCACGATCGGCAGGTTACCGACGATCGAATGCTCGTTCTGCAAATCGTTGTGCAGGCCCAGTCCCTGGGACGCGAAATGCTCGCGGATCACGGCCATCCAGAGGTTGGAGCCGTCCTTGCCGCCGTAGCGCTTCGGGATCGCAAACCGCAAATGCCCGGCGGCGTCAGCGAGGTTTTTCGCCTTGCGCAGCAGCGCTTCCCATTCGTGCCGCGGCAAGCCGCCCTTGTCGAAATCGGTCCGGGCCCATTCGCGGCGATGGTCGAAGAAGCGGATGTTGTCATCGGCCTCTTCCAGCGGCTTGATCTCGCGCGCGATGAACTTGTCGAGTTCGTCGAGGTAAGCGACGAGGTCGGCGGGCAATGCAAAATCCACGGCGGTCTCTCCCGAAAATGTCGTTTATTGTGTTTAGTGGCTAGCCGGACCAGGCGGCGCATGTTCGATTAAGGTTGGAAGAGCAGCCCCAAGTCAAGCAAGCGAATATCGCTTGTGACGCGCGGCTCGCTTGCGTAATTGAATGGGTTCCGGCGGCTGGCACCGCGCTATTATTCCTCGTCACAGAAAAACAGCGGGAGCGAACATGGATCTCAAATTCTCCAAGGTCACACGCAAGGGTCCGATCACGATCATCACGTTGAATCGCCCCGAAGTGTACAATGCGCTGCATATCGACGCGCATTTCGAACTCAACAAGGTGTTCGACGATTTCTCCGCCGATCCCGACCAGTGGGTCGCAATCGTCACCGGCGCCGGCGACAAGGCCTTTTGCGCCGGCAACGATCTGAAATGGCAGGCGGCGGGCGGCAAGCGCGGCTGGGACAAGGGCGGCTTTGCCGGCCTCACCTCGCGGTTCGACTGCGACAAGCCGATCATCGCCGCCGTCAACGGCGTCGCGATGGGCGGCGGGTTCGAGATCGCGCTGGCGTGCGACCTCATCATCGCCTCGGAGAATGCGACCTTCGCGCTGCCCGAACCGCGCGTCGGCCTCGCCGCGCTTGCCGGCGGCGTGCATCGCTTGCCGCGCCAGATCGGACTGAAGCGCGCCATGGGCATGATCCTGACTGCGCGCCACGTCTCGGCCAAGGAGGGCCTTGAACTCGGTTTCGTCAATGAAGTGGTTCCTGCCGGCGAAGCGCTGGCGGCCGCCGAGCGCTGGGCCGAGACCATCGCCAAGAACTCGCCGATGTCGATCCGCGCCTCCAAGCAGGCGATCCAGAAGGGCATGGCGGTCTCGCTGGAGCAGGCGATCGCCGAACAGCGCGAATACCCGGCGGTGAAGGCGATGGCGGCCTCGCAGGATTACATCGAGGGACCGAAGGCGTTTTCGGAGAAGCGCGCGCCGAAATGGTTGGGGAAATAAAGCTGTCGTGTCCCGGACGCGGTGCAGCGCGTAGCGCTGCTCCGCAGAGCCGGGACCCACAATGCCGCAGATGGACCCCGGCTCTGCAGCGCACCGCTTCGCGCTGCGCTGCGTCCGGGGAACGAACAGCAATCACTTCGACCCCAACTCCCTCTTATACGACGCGTAGTTCGGCTGATCGACCGCGAGCTTGTCCATCGTGGTTTGCCATAGATGATCGGCCAGTCCCGGCGTCTGCAGATCGACTTCGCCCTTGGCGATTTTATCCGACAGCGCGCGGTTGAGGTCGAGCAGCGCGCCGTCGATGCCGAGCAGTTGCTTGAGCCGCGCGGCCTCTGCGCTGTCGCTATCGCCTTCCAGCGCCAGTTGCCGCGTCACCAAATCGAGGCCGTTGATAGCGACGCGGAGCTTGAAGGCGTTGTGGCCCTTGATGGCGGGCGTGATCTCGTTGCGCAGAAAATCGGCGACCGCCTTGATCAGTTCGGTGGGTGTCGGTTCGTCCTGCATCTTACTTCCCCCTGGGGGCTAGCAGCCGTAGCAAATCAATTTCCGTCTCTGACGAACGGCGCCCGATCATCGCGCGCTCCATCGAGTGATCAGGGCCCTGGCGAAACCGCTGCATCATGCCGCAGCACATGATGCCCCAGCGCAGCGTGCCCATCACTTCCCAGAACATCACGCGGTCGGGATCGGCCTTGCGCCCGGCGGCTTCATAGCCGGCGAACAGATCCTCGCGCGAACCGAATCCGCCGACCGGCTTGTCGATCTCGCCAAAGCGCCAGGAATTGACGCAGATCCACCCGAGATCCTCCATCGGATCGCCGAAATGCGCCAGCTCCCAATCCAGCACCGCGCGCACGCCGTCTGGACCGATGATGAGGTTGCCGTGGCGGAAGTCGCCGTGCACCAGCGTTACTTCCTTTGACGGACCGGGATCGCGTTCGCGCAGCCAGCGCAGCGCCAGCTCGAACACCGGACGCGGCCGGCCAAAACTGCGATACTCGCGATCGAGATCGGCGATTTCCTTTGTCGCTGTCATCTCGCGCAGCTTTGGCAGTTTTGCCGCCGGCAAGCCGTGGATGCCCGCGACCACCCCGCCAAGCTGGCGCGCCAGCATCGGACGCGCTTGTGCGAATTGTTCGTCGCGCAGGATTTTTCGCGCGATGGTCTCGCCCTCGATCCGCTGCATGATGAAGCCGGTGCCGAGTTCGTCCTCGGGCTTCAGGACATGCATCACGCGCGGCGACGGCAGGCCGGCGTCGTGCGCCAGCTGCATCAGCGTTGCTTCCGCGTCGAGCCCTGCGGCGCGGCCGGGCGATGCGCCATAACCCGGCGGCGCGCGGCGCAGGATCGCGCCGACATTGCCGCTGGGATTCACGATATCGAACGTCCAGGTCTCCTGGCTGGCGCCGCCGGAAAGTTTTGCCGCGCCAGTGACGCCGGTCGCGCCCGGATACCAGGCGGCGACGCAGCGTCCGAGTTCGGCCTCGATCATTTGCCCTTGAACTTGGCTGGGCGCTTTTCAAGGAACGCGGTGACGCCTTCCTTGAAATCTTCCGCCGACCCCGCGATGCGCTGCGATTCGAATTCGAGATTGAGCTGCTCCTCGAAGGAATTTTCCGGACTGTCCCAATAGAGTTTTCGGATCAGCGACAGCGCGATGGTCGGTCCGTTGGCGAGATCATGCGCCAGCTTCATCGCCTCTTCCATCAAGACCGCATCGTCATGGACGCGGTTGACGAGGCCCCATTCCAGCGCCTTTTCCGCCGGCAGCCGTTCGCCCATCAGCGACAACTCGACCGAGCGCGCCTTGCCGATCATGCGCGGCAATAGCCAGGTCGATCCGCAATCCGGCACCAGGCCGATGCGGCGGAACGCCTGCAGGAAATAGGACGAGCGCGCGCACAGGATCATGTCGCCCATCAATGCAAAACTCATCCCGGCGCCGGCGGCCGGGCCGTTGACGGCGGTCACGAGCGGGCAATGGAGCTTGCGGATGCGCCGCAGGAAGGGATGGAAGCCAGTTTCCAGCGAGGCCCCGGCGTTGCTCTTGCCAGGCTTCTGATTGTTGCGACCTTGCAGGTTGGCGCCAGTGCAGAAGGCACGGCCGGCACCGGTCAGCACGACGCAGCGCACTTGCTCCTTCTTGTCCTCGATCTCGTCGAGCGCATCGGCAAGCCCGCCCAGCATGTCCATCGAAACCGCGTTCATGACCTCCTGGTGGTCAAGCCTGAGAACGGCGACCGGGCCATCGAAATCGAGCGTGACGTGCTTGAACTGCATTGTTTCCTCATGAGTTGTGTTTACGCGCTATCAGGCAGCGCGATGGGCGGATGTGTTGCTTGGGCCCATATTTGATTTTCCTGATCGGCTTGTCCATGGTCGAACGCGAACATCTGCCCGCCACCGGGCGCACGACTTGAGGAAACATTCATGAGCATTTTCGACCTCTCCGGCCGCGTTGCCGTCGTCACCGGCGGTAATGGCGGCATCGGCCTCGGCATTGCGCAGGCGCTGAACGCCGCGGGCTGCACCGTTTCGATCTGGGGCCGCAGCGCCGACAAGAACGCGAGTGCCGCTGCAAGCCTCGCCAAGGGTCCCGGCAAGGTCGACACTCGCATCTGCGACGTCAGCGATCCCGCCTCGGTCAAGGCCGCGATGAAGGCCACGCTGGATGCGCTCGGCCGCGTCGACGGCTGCTTCGCAAACGCCGGCATCGGCGGCGGCGGCCGGCGCGCCTTCATCGACCGCACCGAGGAAGAATGGCGAAAAATGTTCGCGACCAATCTCGATGGCGTCTTCCATGTGTTCCAGGCCGCGGCGCGCCACATGACCGAGCGCGCGGAAGCCGGCGACAAGTTCGGCCGGCTGGTGGCGACCTCGAGCATGGCGTCGCTGTTCGGCACCGCGCGCAACGAGCATTACGCCGGCTCCAAGGCCGCGCTGAACGCATTGTGCCGCGCGCTCGCGGTCGAGCTTGCGCGCTACGGCGTGACGGCGAACGCGATCCTGCCCGGCTGGATCAAGAGCGACATGACGGCGGGCGTCATGGCGAATGACAAGTTCGTCGCCAACGTGATGCCACGCATCCCGGTGCGCCGGTTCGGCGAGCCCAGTGATTTCGGCGGCATCGCGGTCTACATCATGAGCCAGGCGTCGTCGTATCATACGGCGGATTGCTTTGTGATCGACGGCGGATATACGGCGTTTTGAGGTTACCGAGACAGACAATCCATCACCACGAACAGTTGTCATCCCCGCGCAGGCGGGGATCCAGTACGCCGCGGCCTATCGACTCCATCCATTGACGTCTCTGGAATACTGGGTCGCCCGGTCAAGCCGGGCGATGACAGCTGTGGTTGGAAAACGCAGCTTCGCATTCTCGCGACGCATTGCGCCCGAGCTTTGCCAGAAAACCTTGCCCTCTCATTGAGAGGGCGCAGGGAAGACCGGGTGCGCGCTGCACCCGCGGTCCCGTGTGCGGATTGCACAAAACAAAGTGCACACGAGCATACAGGGCAGCGGTGAACACCCGGCCTTCCCTGCGCAATGGCTTTACGGCTTATGCCGTGCTCTCCCCGGAGACGAGTTCTTGGTTGACTCCGTCGCTATCGTTTCCGCTCACGCTTCTCCGACAGCTTGACGCCGGCAACGGGCGCCAGGACCACACGGTTTTGCCGTACGCTTAGTCCACGCCGTCGTCAGACGTGAACAAGCGTCCACCGCA
>NZ_JAFCLZ010000031.1 GCF_018130165.1 Bradyrhizobium sp. JYMT SZCCT0180
TGCGGTGGACGCTGGTTCACGCCTGACGACGGCGTGGATAAGCGTACGGCAAAACCGTGTGGTCCTGGCGCCCGTTGCCGGCGTCAAGCTGTCGGAGAAGCGCGAGCTGAACCGGCAGCGACGGAGTCAACCAAGAACTCGTCTCCGGGGAGATCACGGCATAAGCCGTAAAGCCATTGCGCAGGGAAGGCCGGGTGTTCACCGCTGCCCTGTATGCTCGTGTGCACTTTGTTTTGTGCAATCCGCACACGGGACCGCGGGTGCAGCGCGCACCCGGTCTTCCCTGCGCCCTCTTATTTGGGGGCAAGGAATTTCTGGCATAGCTCGGGCGCAATGCGTCGCGAGATCGCGGCCACACATATTCAGCTGTCATCGTCCGCGAAGGCGGGCGATCCAGTATTCCAGAGACGCTGATGATTGAATCGAGAAGCCGCGGCGTACTGGATCGCCCGGTCAAGCCGGGCGATGACGGCAAGGGCTGTTTGAAATTTGAATCCAAAGTCTGACCGCGTCATTGCGAGCGCAGCGAAGCAATCCATGCCTCAGCAAGTCGTGAAATGGATTGCTTCGCTTCGCTCGCAATGACGCGGAGAGAGACTGAGGACGTTCAGGCCCGTCAGCTTGTTGCGCTAGCTCGTGGTCGACGGGCGCACCACGCGCTTGATCTTGTCGGTCGTGTAGCTTTGCCCGCCGATCGAGAGCAGCGGCGGGGAGGCGCTGAGGTCGACCGAATCCACGACGCCCTGGACTTCGGTGGAGATCGAGACGTTGTTGCCTGAACTGTCCTTGCCGGTCGCGGTGAGGGTGTAGGTGCCGGCCGGCCACTGCACGCCGTCATTGCCCTTGCCGTCCCAGACGAAACTGGAGCCGCCCTGCTTCAGCGTATAGCTGCCGGAATAGGCCGTCTGTCCCGTCGAGTTGGTGATCGTGATCGATGCCGTGGTGTCTTTCTCCGACTTGAAATTCCAGGTCGCCGACTTGTCGAACTGCGCCTTGCTGCCGTCGACCGCCACCGTGTTGCCGACATAGACCAGCGCCTGCGTCGCCTGGGCGCTCTTTTCGATTTCGATCAGCGACTTCAACTGCTCGTTGGACCGCAGCTGCTGCTCGACGCCGGCGAACTGCACCAGCTGCTGGGTGAACTGGTTGGTGTCGAGCGGATCCATCGGATTCTGGTTCTGCAGCTGCGTCGTCAGCAGCGTCAGAAAGGTCTGGAAATTGTCCGCGATCCCCGTCGTCGCCGTCGAGGACGTGGAGCTGGTGGAGGTCGAACTGCCCGTTCCGGCCGCCGAGACGATCGGTGTCGGCATGGTTGCATCGATTGCCATAACGCTCTCCGTTAAACCCTGATGTCCACGCCGCCGCTCGCTCCGAGCATGCGGCCATAGTTGCGGCCGGCAACCGCCGCCGGAATGCTGTCTTCTTCGCTGACGACCAGCCGATGGGCATTGGGATTGGACTGGTTGCCGTCGTTCTGGCCCTGCGAGGATTGATCGCGCAGGCTGAATTGCAGCCCGCTATTGCCGGTCGAAAGCCCGGCATTGTCGAGCGCGCGCTGCAGCTGGTTGGCGTCCTGGCGCAGCATCGACAGCGTCTCCGGCCGTTCCACCGTCAGATGCGAGGTGACGTGGCCGTTGCGATCGACATCGATGCGGACGTCGATGCGGCCAAGCTCGGCCGGGTCGAGCCGGATTTCGAAACGGCTCTTGCCGCTCTTGGCTGACGCTGCGATTTCCATCGCGAGCCCGCTGAGCGGCACCGCCGCTGATGTCGCGACCGCGACGTTGAGCTGGGGTGCCGGCGTGGTGGAAGATGCCGGCTGCTGCGTCTGGATCGCGCCTGCGGCCTGCAAGCCGTTGTTCGATGCGCCAGCCAGCGTCTGGCTGACGTCGGTCGTGACCGGATGCGCATGGGTGGCCGCATTGGCCGAAGGTGCGGGAGCGCCGTTGCCTGCGACATCAGCCTTCGCGGCATCGATGACGCCGTTCTCGGCTTTCGGCTGGCCTGCGACTTCCGCCTGCGGCGTGACTGATGGAACGATAGTGCCGGGTGCCGGAGCTGCGGGAGCGGCGATCGTGCCGGCAGCCTTGTCGGACTCGCCTGTTGTCGCAGCGGCTTCTTTCGTCGCGACCGTCGTCTTGGCTTGCGTTGCGGTTTTCGACACGCCGGCAGCCGTCGCAGCTGCGGATGCAGCCAATGCGATGCCTGTGACCGTGGTGTCGGCGGGCGTGGCCTGCGCGGTGACGGCTACGTTGACCGCCGTTTGGGACTCGACCTTCGCGCCCTCTATCTTGGCCGCGTTGGCGGTCGCAGCCGGATTTGCGCCGGCATCGGCCGCCGGAGTGGTTGCCCCGGTGAGCGAGGCGGTAGCGGCAATGGCGGCCGCGGCGATCGCAAGCGGCTCCGTCGCGGTATCGGTTGTGGCTTTGGCGGTTGAGGCTTGCGCCGTCGCCGTGGCGGCAGGAATCACTGATGCAACGGCGTTGGCCGTTACCATCGCTGTCGTATCCTGTTTGGCTTCGGTCTGATCGGTGGCCGCAGCGCCTTCGCCGGAAGCGGGCTTGCCTTCCGCCTTGGTCTCGTCCGGTTTCGAAGTGTCGGACTTCGATTTCGGCTTGGAGCGGCGGGTTGCGTCAGTGGTGTCCGCCTCGGCGTTGTCGTTGCTGCCGGCATCGCGGTTGGTGGCGTCCTGGCGCGCGTCGCTGCGCGCGGCCTTGTCGGATGCCGCTTTGTCCGAAGCCGCCTTGTCCGATGCGGCGGCGTTGTCGCGCGCCCGGTTGTCCACTGGGCTTTGCGAATCATCGGCGCGTCGCGGCGCAGTGTCTTGGGAACGGTGGTCGTTGTTGCCTGCGGCCTTGTTGCTGTCGACCAGCGCCGCAAAGCTGTCGTTTCCGGCCGTCTGGTCGGAATCCGGCCGCCCGGACCTCGCCGTCGCGCCTTGAAAAGACACGTTTGCCATTAGTTCTGACGTGACACTAACCACGGGCGACCCTCGCGCTGAAACCTTGGCTACCTCTGAGCAAGGACCGGGCCACGCTGGATTGTTGGAAAATATCTTGTTATTTCAATGCCTTAATTTGATTCCGGGTCCGCCGCGGAGGCCATGGGCCGGCCCCCTTTTCTGCCCGGCGGCAAGATTTGCCGTCTATTGCCGGCCCAAAACCCGGTCCGGCTGATTGCCTCCCGGGAATACGGCCTATATTAAAGAGCGGGCTTCCGGTCCGGCCAAAAAGGGCCGGACCGGGCCATAAAGCCTTATATGTAAAAGGCTTTTTTGAACTCTTGCCGCGCGGCGCTGCCTCGCGATTGAAGCCGATTGACCTGCCATGCCGAACAGTCTGGACCTCGAAGGCCGCCCCCAGGACACACGGATCGTGGTCGCCATGTCTGGCGGCGTCGATTCCTCGGTGACGGCTGCCTTGCTGAAGTCCGAGGGCTACGACGTGGTCGGCATCACGCTGCAGCTCTACGACCATGGCGCGGCCACCCATCGCAAGGGCGCCTGCTGCGCCGGCCGTGACATTCACGATGCCCGCAACGTCGCCGAGCGGATCGGCATTCCGCATTACGTGCTCGATTACGAAAGCCGTTTTCGCGAGTCGGTGATCGACAATTTCGCCGACTCTTACGCGCTCGGCGAAACGCCGGTGCCGTGCATCGAGTGCAACCGCTCCGTCAAATTTCGCGACCTGCTGTCGACCGCGCGCGAGCTTGGCGCCAGCGCGCTTGCGACCGGACATTATGTCGCCTCGCGCCGCCTCGCTGACGGATCGCGGGCGCTGGTGTGCGCGGCCGACGCCGATCGCGACCAGAGCTATTTCCTGTTCGCGACCACGCGCGAGCAGCTCGACTATCTGCGCTTTCCGCTCGGCGACATGACCAAGCCGCAGGCGCGCGAACTGGCGCGGCGCTTTGGCCTCGAGGTCGCCGACAAGCAGGACAGCCAGGACATCTGCTTCGTCCCGACCGGTCGCTACACCGACATCATCGGCCGCCTGAAGCCCGGCGCGATCGAGCCCGGCGACATCGTCGATCTCGACGGCCAAATCATCGGCCAGCATCAGGGCATCGTTCATTTCACCGTCGGCCAGCGCAAGGGATTGGGCATCGCGTCAGCCGCGCCGCTCTATGTCGTCAAGCTCGATGCCGCCAGCCGCCGCGTCGTGGTGGGACCGCGCGAGGCGCTGCGGATGGACCGTATCCAGCTGCGCGACGTCAACTGGATCGGCGATGGCGCGCTGGAGCGCGTGATCGGCGCGGGCATCGAGATGTTCGTGCGCGTGCGCTCGACGCGCCCGCCGCAGCCGGCGTGGCTGCGTGCGGTCGATGGCGGCTATGAAGTCGAACTCGTCGCCGGCGAAGAGGGCGTTTCGCCGGGCCAGGCCTGCGTGTTTTACGACGCGCCCTCGGGGCAGGCGCGCGTGCTTGGCGGCGGATTCATCAGAAGTGCGACCGCGCGGAACGCCGCGGCGAGGGCAGGGGCACAGGCGGCAACTTCACCGCCGCTTGCCGAGGTGATGCGCGGCTAAAAAAATGCGGGGCATAAGGGCGGGGGCTTAAGGGAATGACTGCGGACATCGACCGCGAGGGGGTCGAAAAGGCTTATGGGCGCTGGGCGCCGGTCTACGATCTCGTGTTCGGCAAGGTGTTCGAGCACGGCCGTCAATCGACGATCGCGGAAGCCGACAAGATCGGCGGGCGCATTCTCGACGTCGGGGTCGGCACCGGATTGTCGCTTTCGGATTATTCGCGCAGCACCAAATTGTGCGGCGTCGATATTTCCGAACCGATGCTGCGCCGGGCGCAACAGCGGGTTCGCACGCTCGGCCTTTCCAATGTCGAAACGCTCGCGGTGATGGATGCCAAGAATCTGGCGTTCAAGGATTCGTTCTTCGACGCGGTGGTGGCGCAATATGTCATTACCGCGGTGCCGGATCCCGAACGCACGCTGGATGATTTCATCCGCGTGCTGAAGCCCGGCGGCGAACTCATCCTGGTCAATCACATCGGCGCCGAAAGCGGCCCGCGGCGCGTCTTTGAACTCGCCTTCGCACCGCTGGCGCGACGGCTCGGCTGGCGGCCGGAATTCCCCTGGGAACGATTGACCAATTGGGCTGCCAAGCATGGCGGCGTCAGCCTGACCGAACGGCGGCCGATGCCGCCGATGGGGCATTTTTCGCTGATCCGCTTCCGCAAGTCCTGAAATTGCAAGTCTTGAAATAGTCTGGAACATCCGCGGCTGCGGACCGTTTTCCCTGCATGGCAATAAAACGCTCGCTCTTTCTGTCGTGTGTTCTGATGGCGGCCTCCGGCGTGGCGGCGGCGCAGGCCCCGCCTAGTCCGGCCACTCCCCCGGCTCCGACCGCGCCGCCATCGCTCGCGCGGACCGCCAATTGCGCGCCGATGCATCCAGCGCCGCATTCCGGCGCGGCAGCACCGGAAGGCACCACCACCGGCCAGCGGGCCGAACCGCTCGGCGAAAGGTTGGCCCGTTCCGATGGCGTACTCTGCCCGCCCGCCGGCATTGATCCCGAAATGCATGCACCGGCGCCCGGTGGCGGCAAAACGCCGGTGATTCCGCCGCCCGGCAGCCCCGGCGGCGACCCCTCGATCCGGCCCAAATAGCGCCGTTTGCAGGCACTTTTCGAACCAAGCGGGTTTGCTTGACAGGTCGGCGACCGACTCCTTATATGCCGCGCGTTCGCGACTGCGGTATATTAGAGCCGTGACGGTGAACCGTGGCGAGGTAGCTCAGCTGGTTAGAGCACGGGAATCATAATCCTGGGGTCGGGGGTTCAAGTCCCTCTCTCGCTACCACACTCCCCATAACCCGTTGATTTTCCATGCTTGGCCGATTGATCTGCGCCACGAGGGATATCTCATTGATACATCCGGGCTGGTCGCGGATCAATGCGCCGCGCGGAGGAGTTTCTCCGCTACGTCGACATCCGCGCCGCGGTCGGCATCGAGCTCGCCGAGGCAGACCGCGCCTGCCATGACCTGCTCGAGGCCAACCGGACGGTGCTGATCGCGGTGGCGCGCCGGCTGTTCGAGCGGGGCAGCGTTGTCGGCGCCGAAATCGCCGCGCTGCTCGAGGCAGCCCGTTCGAAGGAGTCGCCGAAGCCGGCGACGCCGGAGCGCGGCGTTGTCCTGCGCCTCGTCGACGACCCCGGCCGGCGGGAAGGGCCGTGACGGTGTCGCGGCGCAGGCCGCTGCATTGCCTGGAGAATAGTGGTTGCGCGAGCGGAAAGGGTCATTTTACGAAGGTGACGGCAGTCCGATCCCGTACTCCTCCAGAAGGGCCAGAGCGGACCGAAGCGCTTCCTCCTTAAGAGTAAGTTCGCTTTCCAGCTTGGTCGTCACCTTCTGCTGCTCCGAGATCCGCTGCCGGGCCTTTTGCTTCACCGCCTCGATGCGCTGATGCATCTGCATCGTGACGTCGGTCACGCGAGCCTGCGCCTCCGCCTGGGTCTTTGCGATCCGATCATCGATAACCTGTTTCGCCTGTGCCTTCGCCTTGTCGAGATCGGCCATCAGGCTGGCGCGGGCGTTCGCCAGCGACTTGGCCTGACGCTGCTGCTCCGTCCACTCCTCACGGTTCAGGCGCTGCCGGCGAGGGCCCAGCCTGGTGAGGCCGCAATGCGCGGCGACGTTCTCGTAATAGTCGTCCTGCAGTGCCTTCATGGCGGCCTTATAGGCCTGCTTCTGCTCGCGCTTGGTTTCGCCGCGGGCCTTCGACGCCGCGTTTGCCTCGTAGCCGGGATGCACGCTCTGGATCTGAAGCAGCCGGTTCTCCTGGAGGTCCGGAGTGACCACCCAGTGAACATGCGGGTGAGGTTCGTCCAGGTGTTCGACGACGCACTGAAGGTTCTCGCCCCACTTGTCGGCGAGCCACGCGATCGTCAGGGCGCGCCAGTGTTCGTACTCGGCCATCTTCTGCGGATCGCTCTCGATTTCGGCGACCGTATCGGGCCAGCTCGCGACGCCGACCGCGACGACCGGGCTGTCGCACCGCAGTTTGTGCCCGCGCTGATCAACCGCCTGATCGGCGCGCGTCGATGCCAATGCGAAGGACTCTATCGGAGACCGGCCAAAGAGCACTCGCGGCTCTCTGGGCTCCGCCACATGGCTGCATGCGTGCGGCGCCCGGACCATTTCGTCGCGGATATTGAAGAGAGACGGATTTCGCCGCTTGGACCGCCACTTGTGGGCGCCGCGCCGGGCGTATACGTTCTTACGAAAAAACTGGTAACCCATGGTGAGAGAGCTCCCTCTGGCCCACCATCTTCCGGATGGCTGCAAGAGGGAAGCGCTGTCAATCCGGTTTTCGGCAACATCTAGTCGGTTCACTAGATGTCGTTCGCCGGCCGACTTACGGTCCGATGATTACGGCATGGCTCTCTACTCTGATGTCCGGTCGGACGGGAGGGGGGCGACAGGACGTTCGCTCGGCCTCGCTCGTTGGGTCGTCTCGAGTCGCCGACGAAGGGCAGGGCGGCTGACATCACCCGAAAGGATGCCCTGCCGCACCAGCAGGTCCTCCATCGCAACGAGCATGAGGTCGTTCAGCCGGCATCCTTGGGTGGCCGCCAACATGCGCAGCGCGCCATGAAGGTCCGGCCTCATAGAGACGGTCGTCCGCAAGGTTTCCCCGGCCGGGCCCTGAGAACGGTTGGACTGCGAATAGGTGAGGGCATCGCGAAGATGCCGCGAACCTGCATCGAGGGCTTCCTTGGGGTTACGGCTCATTGAGCAGCTCCAGTCGGCGCAAAATCCACTCGGTGACGATCTGAACCTCGGTAGCTGCGCGGCCGTCCGGCTCATATTCGACCACCCCCATGCCGACCGCGATGGCGTCCTGATACGCGAAGCGGTAGGCGAGCTGTCCCTGCACGACCGTGCCCAACCGGCGATGGTTGTCGGTCCATTGAACGAGGCGGGCGGTCAGGGTCGGCGGCGTTTGGGACAGAAGGATCGCAAAAGGGATGTCGTGATCAATGAACAGGTTCCTGAGACGCATTGCGACCGACGTCGCCAGCATGGTGGGCTGGGTAACGATGAGAGCAAGATGGGCTACATTGACCGCGTCGGCGATCGTGTTGCCGTCGTGCGCCGGCGTGTCGACGACAACAAGGTCAAACAGGAGACGATTGCGTGCGAGCCACCCGGCAAGTGCCTCAGAACGCAGCTCTTCCACGCACGGCCAACGCTTTCTCCTCAAGTTCCTCCACAACTGCAGCGACCCTTGCGGGTCGGTGTCGAGCACGGCGACGCGATAGCCCTGGAGCGCTGCCGCTACGGCAACATTCAGGGACGCGGTAGATTTCCCCGTTCCGCCTTTCTGTTGAACTGTCGCCAAAACCTTCATTTGCCCGCGCCCAATTTCGGTCATCGAGCATCCCAGCTGGACGCCCGCGGATCAAATTGCGCAATCGAGAGCAAAATTTGTGGACAGTCCCTGATTGCTTCAGGCGAGATTCTGCGTTTGGAAAAGGAGTCGGCAAAATTGGATAAACTTGTCCACAGCAAAATCGATCAAAACCGCCCCGACGCCTAACATGAGACTAGACAGGGGCCGATACTGCATCACTGCATCACTGCATCACTGCATCACTGCATCACTGCATCACTGCATCACTGCATCACTGCATCACTGCATCACTGCATCACTGTCGGAGGCAGCGACCGCGCTGGAGGCGACGGCTGGGTCGCTTCGCGATAGCGCTCAGCGGCAGTGGTTGCAACCGTATCGTTGGCCAAGGAGCGTGATCGCGGTCCGCGCGGCCGACAAAGACAAGCCGTGGGTCAAGGCCCTGGTGCAAAGCGCTTAGCCTAAGGGATCACCGGCTCGCCGTGTCGCGGCCTGTGCGTCGCTCCGGCCGCGAAGTCTTGCTTCTGCGTTAACCATGCCTACGTCCCCCGCCTTGCCGGGCATGTCCGTGCGAGCCATATTATGAGCGTCTGCCACCCAGAAGTGGTCGCCCGTTCTACGGTGAAACTCGTAACGGGCTGAAGACAGTGAAGGGGTTAACCCGTTCGCACGCTTTGCGAGCGGCCCACTCCCCGCCAAGCGCAGCCACGCCCTTGGTCAAAATGTACGCCTTAGGCCTTGAGGCCAAAAGGCACTCAAATCAATCCCGATGAAGTGACGTTCGACGCAGGTCGTCCGATTTCGATGCGTACCGCAAGTGCGGACCTCCGTCCGGAATCTGGCGGCGGTTTTGAGTGGTTCAAGCCTAGGAGCGGACCGGTCACGGGACTGGTCACGGTGGATGACGATGCACGCCCACGAAGACCCTTCCTCGCAAGGCGAGGCCCATAGCGACCGTGCGGGACGCGGTGAACGCTCGCGGCACGGCCGACCGTCGGCCAGGGAGCTCGCGCACTTGCGCCTGAAGGAGATCGCCGCCTACGTCTCCGTCGACGAGCTTTCGGTGACCCAGCAAGACGAAACCGACGCCGGCATGGAAGACGATGTCTCTTCCGACACCAAGCGGAAACGAAAGCAGCGGCAGGAGGACGAGGCCGCCAATCGGCACCAATTCAGCGTGAAAATGCCGAAGGATGATCCGGTGTTGAAAGAGACCATCAAGATGGTGGCGGCGAGGCTTGTTCAAGATCGTGGGTTTCACCGCGCCTTGGACGGGCTCGTGTCGGATCCTTCGCTTCGCGAGATCGTCGACTGTGCTGCTTCGTCTCCCGGTGACGCAGCGTTGATCGCCAAGGTGGCCCGGACCGGCGGCCTGTTGCAGATGGCAAAAATCGCGGATGCAAACGAGAAGCTGGCTAATTGCATGGCGCGTTTGGTTGGCGATGTTGCGCTCCTGGAGGCTGCGAGCGCATTGCTCCGCGACTTCAGCGAGGTCGCGGCCGCGGGCGGTGCGAAGGAGCCACTGGAAGCTGCCTCTTTCGCTTTGCGAGACCCCTCCGTCACGCTCAGGTTTTGCGAGGTGCGCCAGCGGGGAGGGGTCCGAGCTCGGATCCTCGGTTGGATTTTGGGTGGCAAGCGACCAGACAGGAAACCTTAGAACCGTGGCGATGGGGTCATGATTGCCCTTGTCCGCCGCATTCTGAAACTGACGTAGGAAAGGAAATTGGTGATGTCACGTTCTGACAACATGTTGTTGCGGGCCAAGCTCGGTGAAGGTGGAAACATTCTGGGATTCGAGCTGGGCAACTATTCCGGCGGCGACTCGTTTGTCCTTCGTATCCACCGGTTGGCACGGGGAGACGCGTACTGGGTTGTCGAGGGAAACGGTTACAAGGGTACGGTTTTCGTGGCGCGAGCTGAGGATCGCGCGTGGGAGAGCAATGATCTCGATGAACTCGGTCATGAAATCCTGAGGCTCTGGCGTGCGGATGTGCTGCAAAAGCGGGACGCTCAGATTCGCGATCTGATCCGGCGGCTGGAGCCGATCCTGGGACCCGCGGGAAAGTTGCCAACGATGTTGCCGACGATGGATGAGTTGCGGAGGGCCGAGAAGGAGGAGCGAATGAGCGAGTCCCCGCCCGATGCGCCCTCACTGTGAGCGCGGCGCCAAGGAAAACTACGCGCGTGGGCTGATGTGAAGAATCACTGATCGCGCATTTGCTCCCTGGATAGCCCCTCCATAACATGCGATTGCGGGCGTCGCGTTTGGAGCAATTGGCAAGGCAGCTATTCCGCCGCCTCGCTCTTCGTCTCGATCATCGGCACATCCAGCCTCTCGATCTCCTGCATGGCGCTACCGGCGATGCCCTGGAGGTCGCCGTAAAGGCCGGCGGTGGAATCGAGCACGCTGTTGAGTTGTGCCTCACGTTTGGCCCACGACCGTGTCATGGTGGCGCGCTCGCGATTGAGGTCGGCCTGCATGTCGGTGAATTTTTCCACGATGGCCTCGATGCGGTGTCGGAACCGCGGGCCGGTGAGATAGTCATACATCAACTCGGTCTTGGTCTGCTGGCCTTCCTGCGCCTGTCGACTGGCGGCGACGTCGATCAGCGACTGGCGCAGCGCGATTGCGAGTGGAATCGCAAATCGCGGCTCCGCTACCCAGACATTATCGATAAGGTCGAAACTCTCGACCTCTTTGGGAAGAACGCTTGAGACGATCAGCGCGATCTCCGCTTTGGCGGCGCGCTGGTCATCGCGCAGTTTGGCAAGCCAGGCGCCGTTCCAGGCCTTCGTCCGTTTCGACTCCCAGAGAATAGTGCCGCAGCGCTGTCCGTTTGCCGCGAGCACGCGATGCAGCACATCGCCGCCAAACTCGCCCTTGGCCACCGGCTCGATCTGGTCACGCGGGAAGCGGCCGCGGAGAAGGAACTCCAGCTCGATCTCGAGGGCTTCGCCCTGCAGCTGCTGCGAGCCCTGGTCAGCCTTGCGCCGAAGTTCCTCGATCTGGCGCGCCATGCCGGCGATCTGGGTCTCCTTTTCGGTGACCTTGGACTTCAGAGCGTCCTCTGCTTCCAACTTGGCCTTGTCGCGAACGGTCGCAAGGTTCTCCTGCACCTTTTTTTCTACGGTGAGCTCGACCTCGCGCTTGGCGTCTTCGAGCTCACGCTGCTTGCGCAGCATGTCGGTCTGCGCCTGCTGGGCTTCGGCGAGCTTCGCGTTGTTCGTGGCCAGCATCTGCTGCAGTTCCGCAAGCTGGCGGTCGCGCTGGCCAAGATCATCGGCCAGCGCCAGACGGGCCTTCCTTGCCTCGGCGTCGGCGATGGCGGCGCGCTCGGCCTTGAGCTTGGCTGCAACCTGTTCATCGATGGCTTCGCGCGCCTTGGCGAGGTCGACTTGCGTCTGCTTGAGGTGGGCCTCACGGCGACCGAAATCGGCTTCCTTGGCCGCAAGCTGCGCCTCGAACTGCTTGCGGGTCGCGGCGACGATCGGGGCCGCCAACGATTCGGTCAGCTTGATCTCGGTGCCGCAGTTCGTGCAGAGGATCTGAGGGTCGGTCACGGTGTACGTCCTGTGGTGATTGCTCGGTATTGTATCGGGATTTCCGGCGTCGCTCGGGGCGTGGCGTGGCGTTATCCCCGGCAATCGCGCCGGTCGCGGCAATGGCCAAGCCCTGTGCGTGGCCGTCGGTTTGGGCTTTTCGTCGGGATCGTGCGTCATGTCAGTTCCTCGTGGCGCGGAGGGCATCATCGCGGTGGAGGGGCCGGCCAAGCCGATAGTAGCGGGACAGGGTGCGGGCCCAGGTGCCGTCAGGATCGGCAAACCAAACCGGGGAGGTTGCGATTCTGCGGTCGCCCTGAAGGAAATGGCCGGTCACGTATCCAACAAGGTGCAAGCCCAGCGGCGTCACCGTCGCCACCCAATCTTCGAGCAGAGGCGCTTTTTCCAACAGGACGGGCGAGATAGGGCGGCGGAGCTCGAGGTGCTCGCAGTCGTCAGCCAAGGCGCGCAGCCGACGGGCCAGGTTGGGCTCGATGCGCGCGGGGTCGAGAAAGGGGAATTGGCGAGTAAGCACGGGCAACTCTCAGCAAGACGAAGCGTGAGCGGAGGAAGGCGGGCGCGCCGGGGCGGAAGTGGAAACCTTCACTGGCCGACCTCCACCACCAGGGCGCCATCGAAGTTGGGGTTCTCGGTCCCGTAGCCGTGTGGGTTACATAGGACCCTCGCCTTGCCGACGAGATAGTCGGACGAGTTGTGGACGTGGCCATGCACCCACAACGTCGGCTGGTAGGTCTCGATCAACTCGGACAGGTCCGAGATGTACGCGCCGGTCAGGTGATCGCTGCGGAACCTGGAATGGATAGAGTCCCAATGCACCGCGTGATGGCTGACCACCACGGTCGGCCCGGCAAACGGCGCCGCGAGCGTCTCGGTGATGGCGGCCTTCGACCGGTGATGCAGCAACGCCGCTTCTTGCGGCCGGAATCTCAGCCACGGCTTCTTCTGCCAACCGATCAGGCGGTGGTCGTTCATGCCCCCGGCGCAGGCGCTCATCACCGCTGCTTGTTTCACTTCGCCAAAAACACCGTAATCGGTCCAGAGTGTGGCGCCGACGAAGCGGACGCCGCTGTTGCCACCAACGCCGAGCGTAACGGAATCATTCTCAATCAGACGGATATTGAAGTTGGGCGCCTGCGAGCGAGCCAACGCCAGTTCGTCGGGGACGAATCGGCGGTAGTATTCGTGATTGCCCATCACCATCACGATCGGGATGTCCATCGGTACAAGCCGGCGTAGGTGTTCGAACGCGCGCGGGGCGCCCTCACAGGTGTCGCCGGCGACGATCACGAGATCGACGCCGGGGACAATGGTGATGGGCTTGATCGGAAAGACGTCGACGTGCAAATCTGAAAAGATTTGGACCCTCACGCGTCATCTCCATAGTGGTGACGTTCCCGGAAAGCAGCCAGCAGCACGGTCTCGACCTCGATGAACTTGCGCGGATTGTCCGAGCAGCGCCTACCGTAGGCCAGCCACGAAGCAACCAGCTCCGTCGCGAAGGAGTGGCCAAGGTCGGTCAAGCCCAGGACCTGCGCCAACACCAGCGCCGCCGCCGCGTTGCGCTCCAGTGCACACCGCAGCAGCGCCGTCATGGCGATGTCGATCTTCAGGTTCAGTTCCCCGATCGGCATCAGGGCGAAGGCGACGCCGATCGCGGCCGACAGGTCGCCCTCGAGCGCTGGCGCGAAGTCGTCACCGCCGTGGAGTACGTCGATTTGTTTGAGCGTCGTCAGCAGGTGCAGGCGCTCGGTGTCCCCGAACGCGTCCGACGGCAGCGTCCGCCACCATGCCAAGGGCGAGGCGTCGGAAGGGGCGAACGGCCAAGGGCGCCGAGCCGGATTGTCCAACACGGTACACTCGCTCTGACGGACGCTCGGCGAATTTCCGATCTCGTGGTCGTTCGTTTTCTCATGCTGAGGCTCGCCCTTCAGCACCTTCAGTTTGTCGCTCATCGTTGTACTCCCAAACCAAGAAAGCTCCACCTACAGCGTCCGCCGCAGAAGCCAGCGGAGCGGTGGCTGCGTAGCGAACTAGCGTGCGAGGCTGGTGTGCCACTGGTCCGGGCCGCGCGGCCTGGCCGACAAAATGTCGGCGACCCGCGTGCGCTGATCCGGCGCGGTACGCGCCGGCTGTTCCACCGCGTGTTCCACGGCGACCTTGGTGCGAGAGGTGGTCAGCTTGGCAATCATCGGCTCCAGAATCTGGAGCAGGCCGGCATGAACTTCGTCACAGAGCGCAGTCGTCATGTTGTTGATCTTGGTCGTAATCGGAACTCCGAAGTGCCGATCGAGTTCGTCGCCGTTGATCTTGATGTTGCGAGGAAAGCCGGAGCGCCCATAATAGTCGATCACCGCAGAATCGACATGATCGACGTCATGTCCGAGCTTCTTGAGATGGGATTGAAGAACCAGGCGTGCCGCGCGCAGATCGTTTTCGATCGGCTTGCGCGACTTCCACGTAGTCTCCCCATTCCCTCGCTTTACGTCGTAGACGCCAGCCCAGCGCTTTTCCTGGTCAATGACCGTGATGTCCATCATCGCCGACCGCACCACGCGGGAGTCCGATTTCAGCTTGATGCTGGCGAGATGCTTTTCGGAATTGTCAGAGGTCAAGAGGTCAAGTGCAGCGGCCGTGATCGGAATGGGGCTTTCAGTTAGGATTTCGAAGCGTTCACTGGCCGCCAAAGTATCAGCAAGGACCCTCTGGATCAGGAGGCCATGTTGCTGAACGACCAATCCAAAGAATGAGAACGCGCGGGAAAACTCGGTGCCGATAATCGGGTCGATCGAAGAAGTCGCGTCCAGGGCGCTGGCAACGACCTGCTTGGTAGCGCGAGAGATGGCCTCGTCCGTCGTCAGCAATCCAAAGGCGGGGTCAATCTGCATGTTTCTCTCAATGCGTGGTGATCAGTCGGATCCAAAGGTAACTGCTCATGCGCACCATGTCAGCTGCGCACGCGTGCGCAAGTGCAAAGTTGTTGCACGTCTACCGCCCGAATTGCATTATGGTTAACGTTCGAATCGGGAGGGTTGGATGGCCAAAAGGTCCGCGAGAGAGATGAAGAGCAGGAGCGGCCCCAGGGCACCAGCTGGCAAAAAGCCGCTAATGGTCATCATTGATGAAGAGCTGATCAAGGCCGCCAAGATCGCCGCGATTGAGGATGGGACGAAGGTATCGAGTACCGTTGAAGGACTCTTGCGGGATTGGCTCGCGAAGAGGAGGGCGCGGGCATAGCTGTAAACGGTTGAGAGCGCACTTGCGTTGGAGCCGCTGGAATTGTGGCGCTGAAGCGAATGGGGTGACAGCAGTCGCTCACCTCGCAGCTTCCTCGTCTTCTTGGCTCTGATCGGGAACTTATTGCGTCTTGTCGCGTATCGGTTGAAGAAGCGCTGGAGGCAGTTATGAACGAGGTCATTCCGGTTCTCGTAGTCGATGACGACACCTCAATTCAGAGTATCGTCGAAGAAACGCTCAGCGATGCCGGCTATTCGCCAACGGTCGCTTCAACGGGTGAGGAAGCGGCGCTGCTATTGAACGCCAATAAATACCGCGCGATTATCGTCGATATCTCCTTTGGTAGAGACCGCGTCAGAGGTTGGTCAGTTGCGCTGCGAGCCAGGGCATTTGATCCCGCCTTGCCCGTTGTCTACATCACGGGGGGAAACACCGACGATTGGGCTGTCGAAGGTGTTCCGAACAGCATTCTGCTGACAAAGCCCTTTGCGCCGGCGCAGCTTGTCACCGCGGTTTCGCAGCTCCTGAACGACGGTCCAACTAGCGGAATTCACTGAAGTCAGCCCAGCGGGCGACGCGGTTGGGTCTTGCGGGCTGGGAGGTGGCCCTTGGGAACTACAGCCCCATGCGGGACTTGTCTTGCATGGAAAACAGCAAAGACCACGGCATAGTTCGAGACGCACGCGGGGAAGACCAACCCAAAGACAAAAAGCGCGCTCAGCAATCGTCAAAAACTCCCGCAGCGGGACCCCACGCCAAACCAGAGCTGACGGACAACAGCAAAACGCCAGGTGCGGGCGCGCTGCCTGAGCCCGGAAAGAGCGACGACAGCACGAGCGGATAGTGCCGCGTAAGGCACGAGGCACTCCATCGATGCCATAAGCCATCGGCTAACGAATGGGGCATGCATGCCCATGGGCTGCGTGACCTGCGCAGCAATCCAGCGAGGTTATTCAGCAGAGCTCGCCACTTCCCGTTGCTTGCTCCGGCACGGTTTTCGTCGGTGCCGAGAGAAGGCCGCCGATAAGCTGGCTGACTCTGAGCGCAACATCAGCGACTGCAAGGAAGAACTTCAAGAGGCTGCCGCAGCTTGACTGTTACTTGCGAGCAAGATCGAGGACACCCCAAACAGTAAGGCGGCGCGGTGTCTTGCGGTGCGGGTTGGGGCAAGGGCGTTGCTTGCGGTGGTGTTGCCTCCGCCGCGGCCACTTGAACGGTAGATGGCGACTGCGGGGCGGGTGGCGGCGGATTCTCCGACGGCAATGTTGAAACGAACTGGGGAGCCCAACGGGCGACAACCAGCTTGGCTCCCGCTCCATACGAGGACGGCAAAACCAGGGCAGCGACAACGATGCACACCGCCAGCACCAATCGCGAGATCTAGCCATTTGTATTCGGCCGGGCTGGCGCCTTCTTTGAACAGGAATGGCCCGGTGATCGAAGCGCAGGTTGTTTAGATCAACAGATTAACCCGCCTCAGTGAACGTTCTCGATATGTATGTGAGCTGACGCACAGTGCTCGGTCGCGATTGGTCAGACAACGCCGTTTCCCGTGGATGGAGAGTTCAGCCATGACCGAATCTGCCAAGCGACGCGTAATAGTTGATGTGATAATCCTAGCGGTGGGGGCGGCAATCTTGATCGTTTCTGCCTTTGTGGGCGTACTATAACTGAATGGGCGGCTTTTGCGTTCTCAGGCGAACAGTTCGGCGCCGGCCTGTCGTCGATTTTCCCGTCATGCACATTCCGCACTTTGGGCATGGTCTGGGTAGCGGTTTAGGCATAGCAGCGGGATAAATTGGCATTTGCGGCCGTTGCCAGGCAAAATGACAGGCATGTGTATTGAAGTGTTGCCGGTCAAAGAGGCCGCGCGAGAGGATTAGTCCTTAGTGGGAAACGTCACGACCTTACGGTCACCCTGCCATATTTCAATAGTGCATCCATCAACAACGAGCGGCCCATTGTTTGGCCTCAGCCTCGTCTATGCAGGCTATTTCGACCCTATCCGTGACGTGGCTGTCCGGACCAACCAAATAGGCGCGGTATTCCAGCATGGCATTAATCCCGAACTAAGGAAAAACTTAGAGACGCTCTAAATTGGAGTCTAGCGCGTACGGGAAGATATCCCCGTTTTCTCAGCTGATCCTGTCAACTCGCTAGGTGACAATGCACGGTATCGGGAATAAGTGGCAATGACCGCGTCAGAGTGACGAAGTGGTCGCATCAGCAATCCGGCCCCAGGCCGGCGGATTCTTAAGAGATCTGACGCGGTTGCGAACGTGTAGCTCCGGATAGGTCGTAGGAGACGAGGAATGGCAGCTCAACAAGCCGAAGGGCGACAATACACGCAAGGGCTCCGTGAAGAACGCTTTGGAACGTTAAGCGGCGGCCAATGCCGACGGTCAGCCAAGGGTCGGTGGACTAGCGTTCAGAGAATCCCGGAGGGCTTCAGCGGCCGAGAATGCCAGCTTCACAAGCTCCTCGCCCTTAAGCCTGGCTGGTCGCTTTAATAGTCGGTCCCACACCATCCAATTTGTGCCGCTGCCGTCTTTCCTAACAAGGAAGCGGGGTGAGGATTCAACCATGACAGCCTTCCGTGGCAAGGCGCGGCCGGGATTGATCCCGGCCGCCCAGTCAATCGCTGCAGGAAGAATTGGGTCCTAGCCGAACAGCTCGGTCCCGGCTTGGGTGAATTTAACGTACGTCCCGCTCTCGTGCAGCAACAAGCCAGCCGCGCGAAATCGCGCGATCAAGGCCGGCGTTGTATTCGGCCGGGGTGGCGCGCTCCAAGTAGAGCATCGGAGCGTTTATTTTCTCAACGTAAATCTTTCCGTCTACCGGCTCGGTCGCATTGGCGAAATCCAGCAGCTTGCAAGCGGCCTTTTCAGGATCGGAGTAGGGGCGGTCGGTGCTGAACTTCATGCGTGTTCCGAATCCATATGCGCATCGTTAACGTGCCGATCGGTTACCGCCATATCGATCGTGGCGCCACAGAAACACCGTGCCTGTCCACTGGTCGATTGGGTCGGCAGCTGCAGGCCAGCGGCATACATGGCGTATTTCCAAGCCGTCCATGCCCGCCCGGGCCGGTACTCGTGTCGGCTTCCGTGCAGCGTGGCAGATAGTTCGTCCAGGCTCGTTCGAAACCTGCCCGCGCTTCGTCGAAGGTTGCAGCGTAGCTCCGAGCGCGAGCGACCGCGATGTGACAGTGGATAAAACCCGCAATCCAGCGCCATTGCCTAGCGTGTGTCGGCAAGCCCGATTGGACTGCGATCGTGGCACGTCTACTACGGTGAAGTTCGGGTCGCGCTGTCTCAAGCCAAATCCGCAAAGAGCTTGATACAGTCGTCAGTCCCGAATCAAGCCATCTGGGGTGAGCCGTCGTTTTTTGCTGAGGTCGAGTACCGAGACATCACCTCTGAGGGTCTGTTACGGCAAGGCTCGTTTAAGGGGCTGTCACGGAAATAGTGGGGAACCGAAGCGTATTTTTCAACGCAGTTCACGGTGATGCCCGCATGGAACATCCCACGCTACAAAGCGTTAACGACCATGGATTACGAGACTCAAGAACAGCGACCGGCTACGAAGGAAGAGCGAGCGGCCAAAAAGGAGAAGGCTCGTCAGGAAGCCGAGAAGGTCCTCTCCGAGCGCAAGAAAGAAGATGACGCCTTCCGAGCCAACTTCGAAAGGCTGAAGGCGGAACGCCTCGCCCGCGAAAGCAAATCATAGCGCAACAATGCGCTAGAGTGGTGTCACTAAGGGCGGATGCACCCCGAGTGACTGTAAGACCTCCGGCTTCGGTTCGGGGGTCTTTTCGTTGTGAGCACAGGAACCGTGGTTCGCGTCCGGCGTTTTAACTTCATGACGCCCTTGCTTGATGGAATACGCGGTGCAAATCGCGTGGGATTATCTGGAGAAGACCGGTCAGATCGACGACGGCGTATTTGCCAACCGCTTTTTGATGCAGATCGTGGAAGACATGATGCGCAAGGGCGTGCGGCATCGGCTGTTGCTGTCGAACGGCGCGATTACTGTTTATGAGGCCTATAGACGCGATCGAAAGATGGATGCGGCGGCCTGAACCTCCAAGCACGGCCGTTATCAGGGCGCGCGGGATGCCTGCGATCGTTAGGAGCAGGGGCCGCGTGTTCCTATGACGAAATATGAAGTATGCCTGTCCGATATGCCCGGGAGTAGGCTTCGTCCGCGAAAATAATCCCGACAAGGCATGGTCCATGGCTGCTAGTGTTTTGCCAGTGTGTCCGCGCTGAAGGGCCGAAGCACCTACAACGCAACCACGTGCAGGTAGAGACCCAGTAAGATCAGAACGCTGATAACGATGATCCCAATGAACAAGCGGCCCATTATTTCTCGCGCCGAACGCCTTTGAATTTCTTCGCGCTCTTCTTGACAGCCATGAACTGCCCGCCAACCTTGTTGCGCTTGGTGGAAGTCTTAGTGAGCGGGTTCTTCAGCTGCGTCCGTTTCTTCACTGCGCCCTTGCGAGCATTATCGCCTTTAGGTTTATTCACAGCCATGTCAGCCTCCCGTTTGGCCGTTAACGGGGAGGGGAATCCTTTGTTCCACCAACCGGCGTAGGGTGTATTCTTGACGAGGTAACAGTGTGGGGCGTTGCGTGAGTTTTCAGATCACGGTCCTGAAGGGTCTGGAGGGACACCCTGGCGGGTGTGCATCGCACACTGACGTCACGAGATCCGTTACTATCCTGATTTCCAGCGGCATGGATTGGTCGCAAAGGATGAAGCGCCTTGCCGCTCGTGCGCCAGACCTAGACATAATCATATTCTCTAGCGGTTACGTCATTCGAGATGCCACCAGAGGGTGGCAGATCGCCGACCTTGGCCGAGCTTTCCTGAAGTAGATCGACTCGCCGGCGCCAGATTCGGTGCTCAAGCCCGCGACCGCCCGTCGTTTCAGTTCCGCAAGACCTTTCAAATGTGGTCCAGCTGGTCGACCATCAGGGCAAGCACCGCCGGCGCGCCGCAGCCTAAAACTGCCCGGGTCGCGCAGGCCTTCGCGGGGATCACGATTTTCACCGCAGTCTCTTATCGGCTGCACCTATCCCGAGTACCTCGTTGAACCAATGCATCGGGCAATCGTTACTGGTGGCGACTAACCGGAGGAAAATCCATGCGCGCTCTTGTCATCGCCAGCCTTCTATTGGCCTCGTCGAGCCTGTCCTCCTTTGCCCAGGGCGAAGGGAAGCCGCCAATTTCTTCTCCACAAAGCGTGCCTACTCAACCCGCCCCATCCGACCAGAATGCCCAACAACCGCGAGATCAACGAACGGACCGAGGCCAATCTAAGAGCGAGGAGCGAGAAATGGGCCGGGACTGGCGGATGCGCCGGGGTGACGGCAACCGTATGAGTCGCGATGACCGTGAGATGGATCCGGATGTGCGACGCAGTGATCGCGACGAATATCGCGAGCGCGACATGGATCGGCGTCGATACAGTGATCGAGACGACCGTGACAATCGCGGCTGGGACCGTGCGGACCACCACCGTGACTATCGAAGCTACGACGATGATCGCCCTCGGCGGCGCGTGAAGATCTGCGTCGAATACGACAACGGCGACGAGTACTGCCGCTATCGGCAAGGACCATGAGGCGGTTCCGGCGCACACGTTCAAGATCCGAAAAGCAGCCTGCCGAACTGGGGCGCTTTGTCAGGTGCCGATGAGTTTGCGAGCCCTTGCGTCGGGAATGTTCTTTGCACACTCTGCTTAGCACTGGCTCAAGGCGCTGGTGGAGGTGCGGGTGCAGACCCGGCGTAGGTACTTGGGGGCCCAAGCGGGATTGGCGAAAAAATAGATGGCGCCGCCGCGAGGCACAAGCCAACGGCGCGCCCGTAAGTCGGGTGAGAATATTATCGACTTACTTGGACATTCCGCCCTTGTTCTGCTGACCGATGCCGTCCTTCGAGGCGCCGCCCGGCATCATGACCCCTTGTCATTGGCCATGCTGGGCTTATTCATGTCGGGCTGGGCGGCTGCGGTGGCGCCGGTGCCGGCCTTAAGACAGCTGACGCGGTTGCGAACCTGTATTTCCGATTGCGTCGACCTCACGATCGCTCAGGGCTTGTGCGGCGATAACAACTTCGAGGCGGTTACGGGCGTTAAGTTTTTGCATCAGAACTGTCATGTAATTTTTGACGGTCTTCTCGCTGATTTTTAGCGAGGTGGCGATCGCTTTGTTGGTAAAGCCCCGCAACAACAGGCGAACGATCTGGTCTTCGCGAATGCTGAATCTGACGGCCTCGGCCGCCACTCGCCGCAGCGACGCGTTTCGCAGTCCTGCGATGACCTGGCTCGCAAAGCTTTGTGTAATGTAAGTTTCGCCATGCCGAACCGCTTCAACAGCCTGGAGGAGCTCTTTCGCGTTGCTGCCTTTCAGTACATATCCGTTTGCGCCAGCATCGAGGGCGCGGATCGCGGTGTCGACGCCGGTTGCAGCAGTGAACGCAACTATCTTTGTGTTTGGAGCGAGCTTGATAGACGTTGCGATTGCCTCGTAGACGTCGCCCGCCATGCTTAAATCGACGATGATGACGTCTGGATGGAAACGCAAGGAAATGTCGATGATGTCTTTTGCCGTCGAACCCGTCGACAAAATTTCGAGACCCTGAGCGCGCGACAACAGCCCGACGATGCCTTCAATCATCAATGGGTGGTCGTCTACAACACCAATGGAAACTTTACTCATAATGGCCCCTGTAAAATCGACGCTACAATGACCGGCCGTTGCGGATGTTGCGAGTCGCCAGCTTTGGCCATTACCCGCAATAGAGAGGTACCTCTGGCGATCCGCTTTCACGCGCAATGTACAAAAGTGAACTTAGCAACAGGACGGCAATCTAATTCGGACGACTATGTTGTGCGGCAGCTGAACTACAGCGAATGATGCTGTCATCCGCAGGAACAATTCGACCTGCGCCCACTTGACTCATAAGCGGCCGTTTATCTTGCAGGATTCTCGATTTCATGCTGGACCTAACAGAAGACAAGATACGGACGCTGGCCTTTAAGTTGTGGAAAGATGCTGGCGAACCTAACGGTATGATGGAGACGTTCTGGTATCGAGCCGAGAGAGAGTTGTTGCAGCAGCGAAGCGACAAGCCGGCCGAAAATCTGGATTTGCGCTAACATCCTTTGGCAGGTGGGCACCCAGGGCTCGCAGCAAGGAAATGGGACTGGATTAGGTTCCACCAGGCCCGGCGCGCGAGACGACGACTTTCAAGACAAGGCGGGAATCGCATAGCGTAGTGCGGCACCGTACTCCGCAGGCGAAGCGCCTTGTTTGAGCAGCAAAAGTAGCTACCGCCGCAAGGATTCCAACCATCTTTGGGTTTAGAGAGTTCGTGGATGCGGACGGCCTGATTTCGTACGGAGCGAACTTCATCGACCCGTTTTTGCGCGTGCTGCTGAGTTTACCGACAAGAGTCTGCGTGGAGCGACGCCAGCTGACATGCCCATTCAGCAACCAGTAAAGTTTGACCTCGTCATCAATCTCAAATCAGCCAAGGCGCTCGGCTTGAATATCTCGGAGACTTTCCTTACCCGCGCCGATGAAGTGATTGAATACTGGGACCTTGATTTATCGACGGACCGGCAATCTCAGGGCTATCCAGCCCTTGCTCGGGCACACCAAATCGAAAGCGCGGTGAGATACCTCGGCATTGAGGTTGATGACGCGCCGGCAATAGCGGAACAAGTGGATGTCTGAAATAACCGGGCAGAGCGGACACACTCTGCCCGTCCTTCAGCCCCTTTGTGCCATTAGCAGACGACCGTTTCCCGCAAGTCCCTAGGTGGCTAGACAAACAAATCGGGCGTCAGATGGTGCTTGGCGCCCTTTGCGTGATCAACGGCGTCTTGCTCCGCGAGTGAAAGGCCAACCACGTGTGCTTCCGGGGCCAGTCCGTCATGTCGGATGTGCAGGCCATGTTCTGTCGAATCCGGTCCGTGGCCCACATGTAGCTCAAAGACATCCGAGGCTTTGGAGGCAACCATCTCCTTCTTGAAATGAAACGAATCTCCAAACGCTGGCGCAGCTGCCGTTTCTACCTGACCGGTGTCATCGGTCGGTTTATCCTTCCCTCCAGCGTTCAGGCCCGACCCTGAGTGTAGGTGGTTACCAGCGTTTGCGGGCACCGCGTGCGAGTCACGCTGCGATTGGCCGCGATCGACCTCGATCTCCGGTGTGGCGTCAAGCTTGGCATGCGCTGCGGAGCCGTCAGAAGCGTGTAAATCGTGCTGCGATTGCCCATGGAGCAAATCGTTTCCCTGTGGATCGTTCTTGGCATGCTGCTTGGCAGCTGCGGAGCCGTCAGAAGCGTGTAAATCGTGCTGCGATTGCCCATGATTCAAATCGCTTCCCTGTGGATCGTTCTTGGCATGCTGCTTGGCAGCTGCGGAGCCATCAGAAGCGTGTAAATCGCGCTGCGATTGCCCATGATTCAAATCGTTTCCCTGTGGATCGTTCTTGGCATGCTGCTTGGCAGCTGCGGAGCCGTCAGAAGCGTGTAAATCGCGCTGCGATTGCCCATGATTCAAATCGCTTCCCTGTGGATCATTCTTGGCATGCTGCTCGGCAGCTGCGGAGCCGTCAGAAGCGTGTAAATTGCGCTGCGATTGCTCATGACTGTGATGCTCACCCGCGCTTAATATTGCTTTGCCGTGTCCGAAATTCTGCGACGTGTCGGCCTTTGTTGTCTCGCCAAAACCGCCATGATCCATCGGATGCCCCGCGAGGGCGCTCACGGATTCTTTGGAGATCGTGTCAATGCGGTTGTCCGCCTCATTGGCGGATTTTGCATCGAGAGACCTATCCTTGCCATGGTCGCTGGCGCCATCCTCCCTTGCGTCTACACTGACAATCTGAAGTTCATCGCCGTCCATGGAGATGGTCTGGCTTCGGGGAGAATCGAAGGCGAATGACTGATCGTATTTTCCGAGACGTTGCCAAGCCAAGTCATCGAAACCGTCGTTGTTCGCATTGGCGGTGCCAGAGATGTTGAAGGCCACCAGTTCTTTGCTGCCGTTTGCAGCAGCTGATGTGGAGACCTCAGTCAGGCTATTGCCAAAATCGAATGCTTGCGCAGGTCTGCAGATGTGATCGAGCTCGTAAATCAGGACTCCGGCCGCCACCATCATGAAAGCGCTAGAGCTGCCCACGCTTAGCCTCGCTGAGTTGGCTGTCGTCAGCGTGACCGTACTGCTGGTGATATCGAAACTAGAATCGACGAGCTGGACGGCCGGTGTCGCCCTGCCATTCCCGGGATTGTCAACGCGGCCGGCTTTGAACGCGGCTCTGACCCCGACGCCCAAAGCACCGACCGATTTCCTGGGGGTGATAGTGATAGCTGCGACCTCGGCGGTGCCGTCGGCGACCATTACTGTGAAAGTACCGCCAAGCGTATCGTCGAGTTCGTTGGCGTTCGCGGCATGGCCGTCGTCCAGCGCTGCGATAATCAGAGCTGCAAGCACGCCGATCCCACCGGAAAGACGCGACAGGACAACCGCTGTGAGTTCCGACCGATTGCCGATCGGAAGCTTCTGAAATATGCGATCGAGGTCGGCCTTGACGGCGCCCGGGCTGACGTTAAGTTGGCGCGCAATCCCTTTGTTCGACAAGCCGTAGGCAACCAGACGCATAACTTTGCGTTCTTCGTTCGTCAGTGCTGCCAGAACATCCTCACCGATCGCTCCATTTTCTTCCTTGCTGGCCCGCGTCCGGTCGGGTCTTGGTGCCACCAGCCTCAGCGAGTTCAGCACCGTTTCGGGCTTCGCGCGCATTGAAATCGCGTTGCAAACACCCTCCGCAATTGCGTCTGCGACATCGCCACGTGCGACGGATGCGGTGTACAAGACTAACCGGGTAGAAAAATTTTCGGCATCGGCGACCGTAAGCAATTCAGTTGCCGTCACGTCAGAAAATCCGTCCTCTACAAGCACAACATCGGGGGTCAAATTCCGAATTGCTTCGAGGCAGCTAGTTCCATTGAGACAGGACGCAACGACCTCGAAATCGCGCTCCGCCGCCAACAGCGACGCAAAACCTTGCAGAACGATCGGGCGTCGATCTGCTATCACTAGTCGGATGCGACGCATGAGCGCTCCCCTCGCCGGCATTCGCTTTATCCCCCAAGCAACCCCGTCGCAGGTATCAACGGGCGTGCAGTGCGGCCAACCGCTCGCCATTGATGGGCCACCGAAGGAATGGCGTCCGCAGCAGCAAAATGCCACCATAGGATGAAAGCCAATATAGCTCAACGCGGAATCTACGTCCGCAGGGGTCACGAAGGACTTAAGCCAGCGCCCCGCCTCAAGTCAGCTTTGGGTCAAAACCTGACCTCGATGGAACGTCCGCTTTTGGCGCAAAGCGGTCATTCGCTGGTTTGCCCACGTCTGCTAAGTGCCATCAACGGAAGTGGGAAGTAGACTTCGGCCTCCAATGATTTAGTCAAAAGCTTCGCTAGTCCGTGGGGCGACTTCCTTATCGCGTGGCGATTAGCAAATCGTATCGGCCCGCCGGAAACAGGTGCGCGACGCGAAGACCGGCACTGGTCACGAGCTCGCAATAGGCCGCTTCGGTTCGTTCGCGGCCGCCGGGCCCGCGCAACATGTTGAGGTCGCCCAATGCCGTCGACGCGGACTTGCTGGAAGAATCTCGCGGCGGCAAGAAGCGCTCGGCGATGACGACGCGGCCCGCATCTATCAGCGCTGAACGGCAGTTGGCGAGCAGTACGGCGCAGTGTTCGTCGTCCCAATTGTGAAGCACGTTCTTCAGAAGGAGCGTGTCGAAGCCGGCAGGCAGGCCGGCAAAAAAAATCCGCGGTGAGGAAGCTTGCGCGCGACTGCATGCCGGCGGCGGTTATGGCCTGCCGGGCAGCGGCTTCGCATCGTTCCAGATCGAGGATACTGCCCGACGTTGTGGGACAGGCGCGGAGTATCTCGATGAGCAATGTTCCGGCGCCGCCGCCGACATCCAGAATTCTGCCTGCGCTGTTGAAATCGCCGGCTGCGATTAGATCACGCGCGACGAGGCGTGTCATGTTTGCCATCGCCGCGTCGAACACCGATGCGGCCTCGGGATCACGATGCATTTGTCCATATCGTCCGCCTTCGGCTCCCGCCAGCTCGGCCACCGTTCTGCCGCTCCGTACAGACTCGGAAAGCCCCATCCACGAACGCGACAGCATTTTTCCCTCGAACAGCGCCCAATTGCGCAGTGAATGCTTCGCGTCGTTGGCGAGGCATGCGCCCATATCCGTCAGTCGATAGCGGTTCGGGCCTGCCGATTGACAAATGCCGAGCGCCACCAGGGCGATTAGCAATCGATCGGTTGAAGGTGCGTGGGTCGAGCATTCATTGGCGACCTCGGTAGCGGTTCGTTCGCCGGCAGCGAGCGATTCGACCACCCCAAGCTCAACCGCAGTGTACAATGCGGCGGTGACGCGGTGTCCGCCGAGAAGGTCCAGCAAGCGATCCGCGAACACGATGCCATCCGACACGGCGTGCCTTCCGTCTATCTGACTGACTTCAGGTCGATCGACCTCGAGATTTCGACAACACGCGCCGCCTGCTGCTCTACGAGTCTCCTCAGCACGTCGGGGCCGCCACCGATCACTTGCTGGCCCGCCGCCTTTAGTTTTACGGTGATCACAGCGTCTGACAGCACCGCATTGACGTCGGCGATGACTCGCTCGCGGATGCTGGCCGGCATGTCGTTTCCCACAAACAAGCCCGCGCCGCCTATAAACGAGAGTTCGTCGTAGCCTGCCTCAGCCGCGCTGGGGACCTCTGGCAGTATCGTCGTGCGTTGCGGCTCGGTGGTCGCAACAAAGCGCGCTTTTCCGGCAGCGACCGCGGGCATCGACGTCGGAATGGCCGCGACGAAGGCATGGATGCGACCTTCCCCGAGATCGGCTTGTGGTTGGGAGGCGTCACGATAGCCGACATAGTTCATTTCGAGACCGCGTTGCTTCAGGAAAATCGTGAACACATAGCGCGGCAACGTTGGGCTGGAAGCCCATGCGAATTCGCCCGGTCGCGAACGGATGAGGGCTTCAAGTTCGGAAAGTGTTTTCACCGCAAGACTACTCGTGACGGATACGGCGACAACCACCGACACCGTAGGGACGAGTGGGACCAGGTCGGTTTGCGGATTGAACGGCAGGTTGTCTGCTGTGAGCGGCAGGACGGAGACCGTCCCGAACGTAGTGTAGAGCAGCGCGTGCTGATCGCGCGCGGAGACAAATGCACTTGTGCCAATGATCGTCTCCCCACCGGGCTTGTTCTCGATCACAACCGATTGTCCCCAGCGTCTGGCCAACCCATCGCCGATGATGCGCGCTGCGACGTCGATTGCGCCTCCGGCTGGAAAGGGGACGACGATCCGAACGGTACGCTGCGGCCAGCTTTCGGCGACCGCGAACCTTGATCCGCCAACAATGACGAAGACGAGAATGAGCGGGGACACGACTTTTCGAAGCCAACAGAGCATGGGAGCATCCTCATACAGCTACTGGTGATCTCTTCTTTCGGCCCGTGCCAGGGCGGGCAAGCACTTCGTTCGCGTTGATCACGCGGATCAGCATTTGGATGAAAAAGTCGCGCTCGGCGGCGCTTAAGCCCGAGAGGAGTTTGTCCTGGCCGCGGCGCACGATCGGCGCGAGGTGTTGGTGAAGCGCCTCGCCACGCGGCGTCAAACGCAGCTGGCGAACGCGGCGGTCCGTCTCACTGACGCGGCGAACCAGCAGGCCTTTCGCTTCGAGTTGATCCACGAGTAGTCCGGCATTGGTGCGATCGATGCCAACGCGCGCAGCAAGTCCTACCTGATCGACGTCGGGCTCCCCCCACACATAGGCGAGCACCCCATACTGAAGCGGTGTGAGTTCGTTGCCTTCAAGCGACTCCGCCATCGCCGTCGTGCAAATCTGCTGAAACCGCCGGGCCAGAGGCATCGGCGCGAGCCGCACCGGAATTTGTGTCCGTTTTTCGGTGGGACTGGGCGCGCGTGTCATGTCGAGCTATAATCAAATATTTTATCATCATATATTTGATTATATCTCGCGTCAAGGAGGGATAGCCGGAATGTGGAGGAGAGTGTGAACAACGCTTGCCAGCGCGGAGTCTCCGCTTTGGGTCATCAAAAGCTGACGGGAAGGTCCGCTCCTGGCGCAAAGCGGCCAGTCGCCCAGACAAGGTCCGGAAATCGCAATCGCGTCGTTCTGACCAGCCGCCGGTCACTTCCAATCTACCCGATGGAAGGGCAGCCGGTCGGCATATCTCAATAGGTGCCAAGGGCCTGCGTTCAGTAAGTTCGACTTACAGCAGGTCTGAGACGTGCCGACCAGGCGGACGATGTCCGGTCTCAGGGGAAGATCGGAAGTCGCCGGTCCTTTGTCAAAGTGACGCGTTTGACCCAATTCCAACATCCGGCAGGCTTTGCATTCTATGAATTATTATTGGCCCTCTCTATGATTGATCAACTCGGATCGCCTTGAACTGCTGGTTAAGGGAGATGGCCATGAAGCGCATTCTCGTACGACTAGTCCCATTGACCATTGTTGCGGCATCAATCGTTCCAGGTGCCGGCCACGCTCAAACCCCTCTCGCCTGCGAATCTTTGGCGGGGTTAAAGATCGACAACGTCAACTTGCTTTCGGCGACTAAAGTCACTCAGTCTACGGACCTGCCTTCACACTGCCGCGTACTGGGTGTCGTGCGCCCCGCGATTAATTTTGATATTCGCTTGCCCGCCCAGAACTGGAATGGGAAGTTCTTCATGGCAGGCTGTGGCGGCTTCTGCGGCACACTCGACAGCGACCGGGTCGGCTTCACCAATGCGATGAACTATGCGCTGCGGCGCAACTATGCCGTTTCAACGATGGATGCCGGTCACTGGGGTCTCTCAGTGCTGGACGGACGCTGGGCTTACAACAATCGTATTGCCGAGATCGACTGGGGCAGCCGCGCCGTTACAGAGACGGCGAAAGTTACAAAGGCGATTATCCGCGCCTTCTATGACGAACCGCAAAAGAAGTCCTATTTCGCCGGCTGCTCGACCGGAGGTCGAATGGCGGCGCTGGAAGCCCAACGCTATCCTGACGATTTTGACGGGATCATTAGCGGCGCTCCGGCGCTCGATTACACCGGCCTCGTTGCGACGCACTTTGCCTGGCTGGTGCAAGCCAACACAGGCCCCGACGGCAGGATATTCTGACCAAAGCCAAGGTTCCGTTGATCCGTGACGCGGTCGCTAACCAGTGCGGCGATGCAACCGGTCTCGTCGTCGATCCTGCCGCATGCTCCTTCAAACCCGCGAGTCTGATCTGCAAGGCAGGGCAGAACTCGGAATGCCTGAGCGCGGCCGAAGCGGCGGTCCTCGAGAAGTGGTACGCTGGCCCCAAGAACTCCCGAGGCGAGCAGTTGTACCCGGGCGGTCTGCCGAAGGGCTCGGAACCCTACTGGCCTTTGTGGGTGACAGGGCTTGAGCCTGCCGGGGGCAAGTTGATCTACAGCTTTGGTCTCGACTTCCTGCGCTACATGGCGTTTCAGGACGATCCAGGCGAGCGCTACCGTGCCGCCGATTTCGATTTCGAAAAGGATCCGCCGCGTCTCGCTTTCATGGCTGCGATCTACAATGCAATGAACCCTGATCTATCGAGGTTTAAGGCGCGTGGCGGCAAGCTGTTGATGTATCACGGGCTCGCCGATCCGATCGTCACGCCGCAAAACACGCTCGACTATTACGCGACCGCCGAGAAGGCCGCAGGCGGAAGCGTTGCTGACCACTTTCGCCTTTTCATGATTCCGGGCATGGATCACTGTGGTATTCCCGCGCAAGCCGGTCCGGGCATCACCGAGGCGGGGTTCGATCCGCTAAGTGCGCTTGAAAAATGGGCGGAAGACGGTGTTGCACCGGATAGCATGCTTGCAACCAAGACCGACAAGGATGGCAAGGTTTTGTGGACGCGCCCGTTATGCGCGTTTCCAAAGAAGGCAACGTACTCGGGAACGGGAGAAATCAAAGATGCCGAAAGCTTTCGTTGCGAATGACTATCTATCTTTCTTTGAGAAGTCTTCGTGTCGTTGCCTTCCCATGGCCGCTGTTGGCACCTTTGAAACATGCCTGCCTATCCTGAGAATGTCCGTTCACCGGGGTAGACCGGAAGTGCCGTGGTCCGGCTAAAACCGACGCGAATGACCCATCACGGACATGGGACCATTGGCTTTGACTGCATTGTTTGTGCGACATCGTAGCCAATATGAAGGTCTTTTGGATGGGCGTGGGATCCTGTAATCTTCTTTAAAGCTGTTTTTCGAGACGGGACGGGCCGACGTCTCCGTCTTCGAGACGATTGGCACCGGGAAATGCCGTCGGCGGGCATCGCACGCTCAATAAAACCGACCATCTTTTTTTTGCTGGTTTATCAAGAGCATTCGCCGTGCGCATGGGCAGGCGAAATGCTTAATTTGACCGCAACGAGGGAGGGCTGCTCATGGTTGGAAAAACTCATCCCGAACCAGGCGATCCGGCGGCGGGCAATGGAATTCTAAGCCGCCGCATCTTTCTTGAAGGCGCGCTCGTTGCCGGTGCGACCAGCGCGGGCCTGTCCCGCGGATCGGCAGAACCGCTTACGGTGCAGCCATGGATGAAGGTGCCGGGTCCGGGATTTGGGGGCTACGGCCAGCCTTCACCGTTCGAGAGCAAGGTCATCAAAGTCTTTCCGCCGCCCCCCAACCCGGCCGGTGTCGGCGCGTCACGCACGCCGCTGCATATGCTCGAAGGAATGATCACGCCATCCGGGCTGCATTTCGAGCGTAGCCATTCCGGCGTCCCAGAAATCGATCCCGATCAACACCGACTGGTGATCCATGGACTTGTGAAGCGCCCGCTTGTGTTTACGGTCGAAGCGCTGTCGCGCTATCCGATGCAATCGCGCATCGCCTTCATCGAGTGTGGCGGCAACAGCCAGGCGCTCAACGCGCCTCAGGCGCAGCCGCTCAATGTGGCGGCTATTCACGGCCTGCTGGGTTGCTCGGAATGGACCGGCGTACGGCTCTCCACGTTGCTCGATGAAGCTGGCATCGAACCTCAGGCGCGCTGGGTGATCGCCGAGGGCGCAGATGCTGCCGCCATGAGCCGCAGCATCCCACTCGCCAAGGCGATGGATGATGCGCTGCTCTGTCTCTATCAGAACGGCGAGCGAGTGCGGCCTTCGAATGGCTATCCGGTGCGGTTGCTGCTGCCTGGGTTCGAAGGCAACATGAACGTGAAGTGGCTGCGCCGGCTCAAGTTGACTGCCGACCCCGCGATGACCAAAGACGAAACATCGAAATACACGATCCTGCTCAAGGATGAAAAGGCCTGGCAGTTCGTATTCCCGATGGAAGTGAAATCCGTTATCACGCGTCCGTCGCCGGGACTCACGCTGAGGGGACCGGGATTTTACGAGATTTCCGGGCAGGCTTGGTCGGGCAACGGCAGCATCCGACAAGTCGACGTGTCGGCCGACGGCGGACGAAGCTGGGCGCCGGCTGCTTTGCAGGGCCCGATCCTGCCAAAGGCGCCGGTGCGCTTCCGCGCAGCATGGCAATGGAACGGCGGTCCCGCCGTGCTGCAGAGTCGCGCCACCGACGACACGGGCATGATGCAGCCAACGCGCGCGCAGTTCGGCGACGAGCGCGGCTTGCGTGGGGTCTACCACTACAACGCCATCGCAAGCTGGCGCATCGACGAGAAGGGGGAGGCTAGCAATGTTTACGTCTAAATCCGTTGCAGTCTGCGTATCGCTGACTAGCGGATCGGCCGCTCTGGCCCAATCCCCGCAGTTCGGGCAATCGATCGAGCCCGCCGACATCGCAGCGTGGGACATCAGCATCGGACCGGATGGCGCAGGTCTGCCGCCTGGTCGTGGCACCGCCATCGAGGGAGAAGCCATCTACGTAGCGAAATGCCAGGCTTGTCACGGCGATAGGGGAATCGGGCCTAGTGTCGTGCTCGCTGGAGCGCTCGTCGGCGGCATGGGCACACTGGCACCGGACAAAACACCGATAAAGACTGTGGGAAGTTACTGGCCCTACGCAACAACACTGTTCGACTATGTACGTCGCGCAATGCCATTCCAAGAGTCGAAATCGCTTACCGCGGACGAAGTCTACGCGGTAACGGCCTATATCCTCGATCTCAACGGGATCGTCGGGTCGAACGATGTGATCGATGCGCAGTCGCTGCCCAAGGTGAGAATGCCGAACCGGGACGGGTTTATCCCGTTCCCGCGCAATCCGAAGTAGCTTCGGGGCCGGCCGTTGGTCCGCTTGGCACTTTCCGGACGTGGAAGTACTGCCTGACGATGTCCGTTTAATGGGTTTGACGCAGACTTCGCACTTGTGTGAAGCGAGGTCTGAAAATGAGCTAAAGCGGACATTATGCCCGCAAGGGTGGTCTCGCGCCCCCGTGCCCCGTTAAAGCCCAATTTATGCGCCGCAGCGAGAGCTGCGCCACTTTCGGACGAAGCGGTAGAGTTATACAGAATTCGGCAGACAGCCAGTCCAAAAGCCAAACAGCCAGGATGCGTCATCTCGACCAATAGTCCACGCCAGTGGAAAGAAGGAGACTGACCGTGCCCACCGTGTGGAGGGTCCGCATGTGTGGGCACCACAAAGGGAGGCGCAAAATGAGATCCGATTTAAGATTATCGGCTGCAACTTTGCTGCCGGGCATAGTCGCGGCAGCGCTGTTGGCAGCGCCCGCGCGCGCCGATGTAGTCACCGATTGGAACGTCATCACCAATGATCTGGTGGCGAACGACGTCGGCAACAATCCCAAACTCCGCACCTTGGCCATGGTGCATGTCGCCATGTCCGACGCGATCAACACGGTTCAGAATCGTTACACGCGCGTGGTCGCAACGCTTCCGGCCGCACCAAGCGCATCCGCAGAAGCCGCGGCCGCGGCGGCCGCGCAGCAGATCCTCACCCAGGTCTATCCTCAGCAGAAATCCAAGATCGAAGAGGGCTACGCGGCATCACTCAAGGCGATCCCAGAGGGGCCCGCAAAGACCGAAGGCATCAAGCTGGGTATGGAGGTGGCCGCCGCGGTCCAGGCCGACCGCGCCAACGACGGCACCAACGCTCCCGACGCTTACAGGCCGCACGCTGCTCCCGGGGCCTACGTGCCGACGTCACTGCCGGCGTGGGAGCAATATGCGCGCGCGAAGCCATGGGTGCTCAACGGCGCCGACCAGTTCCGGCCCGGCCCGCCGCCGACGCTGTCGAGCGCAGAGTGGGCCCGCGACTACAACGAGGTGAAGAGCCTCGGCGGCACCAAGAGCACGGCGCGCACTCCCGAGCAGACCGAAGCGGTAACATTTTGGGGCAACGTCAATTTCGGCCCTGCGCTGCAAGCGGCGGCGCGCGAGCTTGCGAAGACAAAGGAAATGCCGCTCGCTGAATGTGCGCGCCTGTTCGCGCTGCTCAACATGGGTCTGGCGAACGCCTACGTTCTCAATTGGGAGGCGAAGTACTACTACAATTTCTGGCGGCCCGTCACCGCTATCCGCAATGGCGACCAGGACGGCAACGATGCGACCGAGCGGGATGCCGGCTGGACATCGTTCAATCCGACGCCGATGCATCCTGAATACCCGTCGCAGGCGACCTACAACGCCACCACAGCGGTGGCGGTCCTGGAATCGGTTTTCGGGCCGGTGAAGGCCATTCCGTTCACGGCGACCGATGTGCGGGATCCGAAGCGGACCAGGCAGTTCGCCAGCCTGGCCGATATGGCCGAGGAGCAGAAGAATGTCCGCGTCTGGGGTGGCGTGCACTATCGATTCGCGATCCGCGCCAGCGAGGATGTAGCCCCAAAGGCCACGGCCTACCTGATCGAGAATACGCTCAAGCCGGCACGCTAATGCCGTAGCCAAAACGTAATACCCCGGGCTCGTGATGCGAGTCCGGTTATTCATCAAAATCCGAACTTTGTAGTTGCGATTGCCGCTACAGAAGAGGTCGCCTCTGCGCGGGCGCGAGGGCGCCGGGGCTGATCGTGCCGCAAGCACTTTTGGTGTCTGCGAACGAGGTCATCGATAAGGGCAGGGACGGTCTGTCGACGAAGCGCTGCGCCTCGTCGGTTGCGAGCATGTCCGCTTCGGGCGCCTTTGCGACATGCCGACAACCTTTGGTCCGCTGTTGAGGGCAAAGCCGACTTCCCGAAGGCCCGCCTGGACTTCTCAGTTTGACCCGGAACGGACCTCGTCGAGGGGCGCGTTCTCGAAGCGTACAAATTTCTTGATCCGTTCCCATATCTCCTCAGGTGTTGGCCCCTTTCCATTCCGTTCGATGGCTAGTGGCCCCTTTACAACTTTAGCAGTGGCTCCTTTTGAATCGGGAACCGCGTCGGGGGAATGAGAGTTTTGGGATGGGGCGACGGAGGTTCCCATGTCGGAGCGACGGCACATTGAACACGATCACCCCCCTTTGGACGAGCGGTTAGCCCTAGAGGCAATCAAACTTAATCCGCCAAAAGTCTGAAGCCGGGATCGAAGCGGCAGACGCTTCTACGCAAAGCCCGCGAGGCAGAAACCGCCGCCAGCATTACCGCCTGGATTTCGTCACCCGGACTGAAGCCGCCAGAATAGGGAGGCAGCGCAGTGATTAAGTCGATAGGGTGCTTCGTATGCGATGAAACGCGGTGCGTCTGTGACGCCCACCCTGACCGGCCATGGTCAGGGAAATATGCGTGCGGTTGCGGTGCCACCGCCATGGCCTGTCCCTCATGCAGCAGGTTCATTCCGCTGCCACAACTCAACAAGGGATTTGAAGTAAAGGTACAAAGTTAACTTGTTCTCGATTTTACCCAGCCCTACTTTCCAGCACCGATTCACGGGCTGGTATGACATGCAGCACATTTACCGCGCTTTCCTGATCAGTTCGGACCACCATATCGTTGATCGCGTTGAGATCGAATTCGATGGTGATGACACCGCCAAAGAGCGCGCCAAGCGGCTCGTTGACGGCCATGATGTAGAGCTGTGGGACGGAACGCGGAAGATCGCGAAGTTCACGAACAAGAATTAAGGCCGCCTCAGGTGGGCACTGTGTCCCGATTTCATCAGTCCGTAATTTTACCGTCACGAACCTTTCCCAGGTTCCCGCAGTTGAATAGGTTGGGCGCTGGGGTAGCAATGGGTGGCGTAATAATGACAAGGCACACTCAGTTGGCAGTGACACCACGCGACCGCTTTTTTGAAGCGGCACAAAAGGAACTTGCGGCTTTCGAGCAGCGCGAGCACGAGTTTTCCAAGAAGGAACGGAAAGAACGGGCTGCCGAATTGCAGATGCCCATCGAGAGGGTCGGACTTCAAAGCTAGGCGGGGGCCTAGATCGCAAGGCAAAGAGGCCGCCAGATGAGGCGGCCTCTTTCATTATCGATGCCAACCCGCTCCGTGGCATAACGGTCGGGCTTGCCGTAGACCTCCATCGCTCCGCGGGTGAGCCCTAGCATGGCAAGTGAAATGGCCGCGAATGCGAAATGATGATGGAGCATAACACTGAAGAAGCGCGTTATCAGGATCTGGTAGGAAAGTGTCGCGAACGCCAGCACAAAGACTGCCAGATAATAGCGACCGGGAATCTTGGATATGGATTGCAACACGCTGCCCTCTTAGTGGAGCCCTGATGGGCTCTATTGGGCACGCTTTGACCAACTCGCGCTACACGCGATCGCCGGATGACTACGTCGTTCCGTCAATCGTGATGGTGCCGAATGTAGTGCGTTCGATCTCCATGGCCCTGACCCCTTCATGATCTCGGCACGAGGCCCTGACACCCGCGTCGGCAGACCCATCTGGCCGGGCACTACTTCCGAGGCTGCCCCATAGGACACGTCCTTGGCGGTTACCGCCTGGCACCCTATGACGCGCGGTTGAGAAAGACCGGCAGCCCCAGCTTGTTGCCGTAGGTAGGGCGGTAGCGCTCCGTGTTGTATGTGCTGGCGACATCCAATTTGCGAGGCCCCAGCTTGGGGTCAGGGATGGGCACGAGGTCGTAACGGCCCTCTACCAGAGCCGACATGAGACCGGTCTTGCCTTCCAGGATGGCATCGTAGGCCATGTTGCCGAAAGTCAGGGCTACAAGCTTGTCGATGAAGTCAGGTTCGCCCGATCGCAAATCGTAGGTAAGGTCAGAGGTGATTGTCTCTTCTCCAACGCGCTGCTTGATCTCCTCGGCAAGCGATTCCGCCACGCTGGCCTTCTTGCGGTGACCATAGGCGTCGGGCTCGCCGTATTCCTGCAGCTTGTAGCCCTCCCACTCGGCGCCCTCGCTGAGCACGATCAGCGCGTAATTGCTCGGGTTGGCGCGCTTCTCTTCAAGGAGCAACTGGATCAATCTGTCGAGATTGACCTTGTACTCCGGTATAACGCATCGGATCGAGGTCGCGTACGCGGTGTAGAGCGCGGTAAATCCGGCATCGCGGCCAAAGACGCGGAAAATGCCAATTCGCTCGTGCGAGCCGACAGTGGTTCGCTGCCGCTGGATAGCTGCGCTGGCGCGAGTGATCGCGGTCGAGAAGCCGATGCAGTACTCGGTGTTGCGGACGTCGTTGTCCATCGTCTTCGGGATGGCGATGATCTTGACACCGAGTTCGTTGAGCTTGGCGGCATAGCTAAGCGTGTCGTCGCCGCCGATGGCGATCAGGTGTTCGATGCCGAGCCCCGAGAGGTTCGCCAGCACCTGGCCGGTGAGGTCCCACGTCTTGGTTGCGCCGCCGCCCCTGGTACTTAGGGAGACCGGAAGGTCCTTGCCGACGAGATGTTCGGGCAGCTTTTGCATTTTGGACGGATTGATGCGGCTCGAGTGCAGCACGGTGCCGCCGCTCCGGTCGATGGTGCGCGTGTTTTCACGATTCAGGGGCATGAGGTAGTGAGATTTGCTGGCCGGGTCCTCCAGGTTGAGGTGCGTGAGGGCCTCCCAACCACGGCGGAGGCCGATGACCTCGATGTCGTTCTCACTGCCGCGATAAGTGACGCTCTTGATGACAGCGTTAAGGCCGGGGACGTCGCCGCCGCCCGTGAGAATGCCGATGCGTTTTCTCGCCAAGCCCACCTCCCAGCATTGGCATGTCGCAATTTGCGACCTCGCCAGTTCAAATGAAAAATATCACTCAGACTCGACCCAACGATCGTCCTAAGGTTTTTAGCCTATGCCGGTCTCAGATCGCCGGGGCTACCAGGTTGAAGAGGTCACTGCGAAATGGTCTGCTACGCTCTCCCACGATGGGTCCGCTACACTCTCTCACGAGGGGAAGGACTGACCTTCTTCGTCGGTGACGGCGGCATAGAGTTGCTAGAGGCCCCGCTGCCATGAGCGTTTCCGCCGTTTGTGGCTTCAAGGCGCTCTTGCGCACTATGGGCGGCCTCTTGCATGGCGGCTTGAGTTATTCGCATGAGGCGCTGCGCTTCCTCGCCATACTGGGAAAGAGCTTTTTCCCAAAATTGCAGATATGCGCGTTGCATACTCGGCAACTCTCTGCACTCACGAAGTGTCTGGAGCAACTGCGACTCTTCATGCAGACGCGCTCCGACGAATTCGGTCCATTCCTTACCGAGAGCTTGCAGGGTTGTGCTCAATTTCGAGTTCTGCTTCACCGTTTCTGTCAGCGTGTTTCGGCTCATTTCGATGAACCCTGCGAAATCAAAAAACGGCACGGAATCCGGAAACTTACCGGAATAGTTGTCACTCGTTGGTTGGTTTGCCATTTTTCAGACCTTTGTTTTGCATGAGGAAGGAGGAAGACGTACGCCGATGGCAGAATCCGTGCTGGGAATGTTTTGCCGACCAACGGTCTACTTTCGCGAAGGTCCTCCTCCGCGTTTAAGCGCTCCGCAATGTCTTCTGCAGTTTTCTTGACGCGCGCTTCAGCGATAGTGTTACCGTCGTTCCTGACGACTTCTTAGTTCGCGTGAACTGGAAAGTCTTTCGGTTTTAGCGATTCGTCGTCGGCCCTGACCATCTTCCTTGTTTGCAAAGATAAATCGTGATTTTGGATTCGGTTTCAAAATCATTCTAAATTTCATGGGATTAGGACACCCGTTCTGACGAATTAGTGGATGGGCTTGGAACCGACAGCCGATTCCTTGGCAGGTCAGACTTAGTCCGGCACCTTTCGGACCTAGCCACTGGGCTGACAATGTCCGTTCACAGGGTTGGAGCGGACGTCGCCAACGCGCGCACTAACTTCCGACAATGACCCAGAACAGACATGGCTGGATTTCTCATGCTCGAGCCGAATCGAGCGCGCGGCAACCTCAGCTCTTATCGGAAAGAGTCGGAGGGGCTGCAGCGTAATCGCCGGATTTCGTAAGTCGAGCCAGCGTAGCCAATTGCCGCAACCACTGCATTCTTGGTCGGGCCGGATAGCCGCCCCAGGTTTTTCCCGGCGGGACGTCATTCATAACTCCTGAACCCCCTGCCACCCTTCCACCCCTGCCGATCGTGACGTGGGATGCGATGGCAACTCTGCCACCTAGGACGACAAAATCTTCAAGCGTCACGCTGCCACTGAGACCCGACTGTGCGACGATAATACAATGGCGGCCAATGACTACGTTGTGGCCGACCTGACATAGATTGTCGATCTTTGTAGCTTCTCCAATGATCGTGTCCCTTATGCCGCCACGATCAATCGTCGTCCCGGCGCCGATCTCCACGTCGTCATGGATAATTACCCGTCCAGTTTGGGGAACTTTCTGCTGTGGTAAACCCGCAATATAACCAAAACCGTCCTGCCCAATACGGCATCCGGGATGAATTATGACGCGCTCACCTATGAGCGTATGGGTGATCGAACAGCCTGCGCCAATCGTGCAGTCGCGGCCGATCAACACGTCAGGCCCGATTACGGCCGTTGCGGCGATGATGCTTCCCGCTCCAATCTCAGCCCGAGGCCCGATCACAGCTCCCGGATCAACCGTTATTCCGCTCCCAAGGCGCGCAGTTGGATGGATGGTTGAGCCTGGAGAAATTTCGCCAGTTTCGTAAAGGGATGTCGGGCGAAGGGATCGCGGATACAGTTCACTATGTACGTCAACAAAAGCCTGATAGGGCTGCTCCGTCGGCAACAGGATGAGAGTACCTGGGGCGCGGCTTTCGAAGCGCCGAAGCATTAGACAGGCCCCCGCGCGCGTTGTCGCAAGCGCGTCGGCGTATTTATTGCTTTCGATAAAAGCGAGGTCATTCGGCCCGGCAAGTTCGAGTGGCGCCACATCTGTAATCAGGTGGGAAAGCCGCCTTGCATCATGGCATTCGGCACCCGTCAGCGAAATGATTTTGGCTACTGTCAAGCCAGCGGGGCTATCGAAGAATCTGCGTTCACCCATATCCCACCCCTAATTGAAAACGGAGAATCGAGTTCTCGGTAACCTGCATCGCCAGTTTTATTGCCATGCTTTCGGAGAGAGCGACGTTCGACCCGTCAAGCAGCGCGAAGGGAGACAGCACGACCGAGTTTTGGTGAGAGCAGATCGTCCCGCAGGGCGAGGAGCGAAGGCGACGCGATATAAGCTCGACGGACCCGTTCCTACTATGGTACCGAGCCCTCGTTATTCGAGCCCGTCGGGTCACAAGATAGCACGTCGCCATCCGAAATTGGCACTAAACGGACCTCCGGGAATGTCCGTCCAATGTCCGCCTTCGGGAGTAAAGCAGACTTCCCACCGCAATGCCGCGACTTCTGTTTTTGACCCGAAACGGACATTTGCCTGGCCTGCTGGCACCTGTGGCTCAGCCCAATCCGCCCCTTCTGAAGGACGGTCTAGCCCGATAAGATGCTCGTCCTGACCCTGGGGGCAGACATGGCGCGGCCATCAAGAACGGGCGGCAAGAAGAGCGAGGCGAAAGCCCGCAACGCAAGCCCAGCAAAGGGCCGCAAGACCACCAAGACCAAGCCCCGCACTGCGCCAGCAGCCGCCCGAGTTAAGCGTCGTTCGGTCTCCGATCCGATAAAAGACCTGAAGGAAGCCCGCGAGCAGCAGGCGGCGACTGCCGAGATATTGAAGGTCATCGCCTCTTCGCCGTCGAACGTGCAGCCGGTGTTTGAGGCGATTGCCTCAAGCGCCAACCGGCTGCTCGGCGGATTCTCCACTGCAGTCTTCCGCTTTCTCGACGATACTGTGCATCTCGCCGCGTTCACCCCGGTAAGTCGGGCTGCCGATGCAGCCCTCCAAGCGGATTTTCCCAGGCCGGTCGATGCGTTCGAGGCGTTCCGGCTGGCCCAGCAAGGCAAGCCCTTCCCGATCCCGGACACCGAAGAGATACCGCACGCGCCGATCAAGGAAATCGCGCGGCTGCATGGCTTCCGCAGCATGCTGTTCGTGCCGCTAATGAGCAACGGCGTGCCGATTGGCGTCGTCAGCATCACCCGCGCTACGACAGGGTCATTCGCCGAGCATCACGTGCAACTGATGCAGACCTTCGCTGACCAGGCCGTCATCGCCATCGAGAACGTCCGGCTGTTCAACGAAACGCAGGAAGCGTTGAAGCATCAGATCGCCACATCGGAAGTGCTGCAGGTGATCGGGAGGTCAATGACCGACACGCAGCCGGTCTTCGAGCGCATACTCGATAGCACGGAACGGCTTTTGGATTGCAGGCAGGTTTCGATCTTTCTCGCTCCTGGCGATGGGTTGCTGCATGTGGCGGCACGCCGTGGAACTGGCTACGAAGCAATCGACAAGGTGTACCCGCTGCCAATCGAGCAGACATCGGCTCCCCGCGTCCTTGGCGAGCGACGGCAAGTCTATCTTCCCGACGTGATGAATGGTGCTGACGTGCCTTCGAGCATACGTCGCGTGGTTCAGGTGTTTGGCAATTTTTCCGTCGTAATAACCCCAATGATCTGGGAGGGCCAGGGGATCGGCCTAATCTCGGTGCTGCGCGAGCCAAATGCCGCATTCACGCCGAAGGAACTCAGCCTTCTTAGGACCTTTGCCGACCACAGGCCGTGATCGCCATCGAGAATGTGCGCCTATTCAAGGAGGTTCAGGCGAAGACCGCCGACCTCTCGGAGTCACTACAACAGCAGACCGCCACCGCTGACGTGCTCAAGGTGATCAGCCGCTCGGCGTTCGATCTGCAGACTGTGCTGGAAACTTTGGTCGTATCCGCGGCCCGCCTGTGCGAAGCCGACGAGGGCACGATATTTCAGCCCCGAGATCACGCCTACCGCCTGACGGCAAGCTGTGGGCTTTCCCCTCCCAGGAAGGTGTTTCTTGAAAGCTGCTCGTTCCAGCCGGGCACGGGCAGCACAATCGGACGGGTCTTGCTTGAAGGTAAAACCGTTCATATCGAAGACTCTCAGACTGACCAAAATTACCGATTTCAAGATCCGGAAGTGCGCACACGGCTCGGTGTCCCTTTGCTGCGCGAGGGTGCACCCATCGGCGTCTTCGTGTTGGCACGCCGTGATGTCCGCCCCTTCAGCGATAAGCAGATCGAATTGGTCCAGACCTTCGCCGACCAGGCCGTGATCGCGATCGAGAATGTCCGGTTATTCGACGAGGTGCAGACGAAGACGCGCGACCTTACGGAGGCGCTGACCTATCAGACAGAGAGCAGCAACATCCTCGGAGTGATCGCGTCCTCACCGACCGACGTAGGGCCTGTTCTCAATGCCATTGTCGAAAGCGCCTGCCAGCTTTGCGATGCTTATGATGCGGCGGTGGTGCTGCAGGACGGCGAATATCTGCGGATCAGCGCGCATCACGGACCAATTCCGATCGGCATCGAGAAGTGGCCGATCAACCGCCGCTGGACCGCCGGCCGCGCCTTCGTCGACCAGACGCCGGTTCACATTGAGGATCTGAGCGACGAGAAGCACGCCGACTTCACCGATGGCCGCGAGCTGTCGCTGCGCATGGGCCATCGCACCATCCTCAGCGTGCCGCTGCTGCGCGAAGGCGAAAGCATTGGCGCTATCGTACTTCGCCGCACCGAAGTTCACCCGTTCAGCGAAAAGCAGATTACCTTGCTTCAAACCTTCGCTGATCAGGCCGTGATCGCCATCGGCAACGTTCGTCTGTTCGAAGAAGTGCAAGCGCGCACGCGAGACCTCACGGAGTCGCTGCAGCAGCAGACAGCAACATCGGAGGTGCTGCAGGTCATTAGCAGCACGCCTGGCGATCTAGCGCCGGTGTTCAAGACGATGCTGGAGAATGCAACACACATTTGCGGTGCAAATTTCGGCCTGATGAATCTTTGCGAGGAGGGGCGCTTCCGCCCTGTCGCCAATTACAGTGTGCCAGAGGCCTACACCGCGTGGCTGACGACACAACCGCCATTCCACCCGCACCCGCAAAGCGGTCTCGGCATGGTTGCCCGAACCCACCAAGTGGTCCACGTCGCGGACATCAGAGCGTTGCCGGCCTATCAGGGCGGCGATCCTTCCGTTGTTGCGATAGGCGATCTCGCCGGGGCCCGGTCGTATTTCGTCGTGCCGATGCTCAAGGAAAACGAGTTGATCGGCGCCATCACAATCTACCGTCAGGAAGTTAAGCCGTTTGCTGAAAAACAGACCGAAGTCGTCGCCAACTTCGCTAACCAGGCCGTGATCGCGATCGAGAACGCACGCTTGCTGCATGAATTGCGCGAACGCACCGAAGATCTGACCCGGTCGCTCGAAGAACTGCGCGCCGCGCAGGATCGTCTGGTGCAGACCGAGAAACTAGCTTCGCTCGGCCAGCTCACCGCCGGGATCGCGCATGAGATCAAGAATCCGCTCAATTTCGTCAACAATTTCTCCGCGCTTTCGGCGGAACTGACCGACGAACTGAACGGCGTGCTCAAGCCGGTCGCGATGGACGGCAAGGTCCGCGAAGAAGTCGACGAATTGACCGGGCTGCTGAAGGGCAACCTCGAAAAGGTCGTCCAGCACGGCAAACGTGCCGACTCCATCGTCAAGAACATGCTGTTGCACTCGCGTGAAGGCCCAAGAGAGCACCGACCTACGGATATCAATGCGCTTCTCGATGAGAGCCTCAACCTCGCCTATCACGGTGCGCGCGCAGAAAAAGGCGAGTTCAACATTGCCCTGCAGCGCGATTTCGATGCGGACGCGGGTACAATCGAACTGTTCCCTCAGGAGATCACCCGTGCATTTCTCAATCTGATCGCGAACGGCGTCTACGCGGCGACCCGGCGCAAGTCCGAGGATAAAGAACCCGGTTTTGAGCCAACCCTCCGGGCCACCACCAAGAACCTCGGCGCCACCGTCGAAATTCGTATTCGCGACAACGGCACCGGCATTCAGGCCGAAGTGCAGCAAAAGATGTTCAACCCGTTCTTCACCACCAAGCCAGCCGGTGAAGGAACCGGCCTTGGTCTCTCGATGACGCACGACATAATCGTGAAGCAACACGGCGGCAAAATTGACGTCGCGACCGAGCCCGGGCAGTTCACAGAGTTCACGATCGTCCTGCCGAGGAAGAGCAGTGCTTTAGGCACGGATCGAGGTAAGCCGTGAGCGTTCTGGTTCTGGTGGTCGATGACGAGCCCGACGTCGAGGCGCTGTTCCGCCAGCAATTCCGGCACGACCTGCGTGCGCAACGCTTCGTCATGGACTTCGCCATTTCCGCGGCGGATGCTCTGTCGCGGATCGCACGCCCTATTGAGCAGACCCTGATATTGATCCTCTCGGACATCAACATGCCCGGCATGACCGGACTTGAGATGCTGCCAAAAGTCAGGGAGATACGACCCGAAGTCCCCATCATCATGATCACCGCCTATGGCGATCCCGAAACCAAACGGAAGGCGATAGAAGGCGGCGCGATCGGGTTGCTGACTAAGCCCATCAACTTCACCTTGCTTCGCGAGGAGATCGACAGACGGCTGGCCCAGGTGAGCTATTCTGGCAAACCTGCCATGTCCGCTTCTGGCACTTTTGAGACATGCCGACCGGCCGTGACTATGTCCGCTTCCGGGGGCAGAACGGAAGTCGCCGTGGTCCGGCCAAAACGACGCGAATGACCCAGAGCGGACAATGCGCAACATACCGATGAGGTAATGCAATAGTCCGCCTGCGCAATGTTGACGCGCGGTCCGTCCCGAAACGTCACGCAGGCTTGGTTGTGAACGCCGGAATGCGATTGCCAAGCCAAAGAAGCAGCGGGCAGGCGAGGATCATAGCGGCGCCGAAATCAAGAGCAGACGCTGCGCTACCGGCCCATTTGCCGATCGCGCCGGCAGCGGCGGGTCCGAGCATCATGCAGACATAGAAGACGGTAAAGAATAGACCCATGCCGATCGCACGTGTTCCCGGCTGCAGCACCTTCGCCAGCAGACTCATGATTGGACCTGCCGGCAGCCCGGAAATAGCGCCAAGCGCCATGACGGTCGCTATCACTGCGCCGCTGCGCGGCAATGCCAGTAACAGTGCACCGAAGGCGACACAGCTGACTACGATAATTTGCTGCGGACGTCGGAATCGGTCCGCAAGGAAGCCTCCGAGGGGAACGGTCACGGCCGAGATCCATAAGACTATGCTGATGGCCGAACCTGCGGCCGCAATCGACCATCCTTGCTCGACTAGCATCGATGGTCCGAAGCTAAAGATCATTGCGACTCCAATGTTGAAGAAGCCCCAGATCAGTCCCGCCGTGACGAGCGCCATGACGACAGCACGGCCGAGGTGCCGACTTGCAGGTTGGGACTGCACGGTATCCGGTGGCGCGCGGTAGCAGACCCCGAGCAGCAGCATGCAGCTGCCGATGAAGGCGGCTACGCCGAGGTGCACAGCGCTGACGCCAAGGCGTGTGCCGAGCAGCGGCAGCAGCAACAGCGACAGCGCGATGCCAACCGGCCAAGAATTGATAAAGATCGCCATTGCGGTTGCGGTTTCCTTTCCGGCGAACCAATCTGTCAACATCTTCGTCAGCACGACGCTCATTATCGCGGCGCCGGCGCCGGCGACCAGTCGGCCTGTGATCTGCAACGGCCACGACGGCGCCAATGCCATCAGCACGCCACCGGCGAGCATGAGGGCAAGCGCGCCGAGTACGGTTGCCTTGTCGCCGAACCGCTGACCGAAGGCGCCACCGGGCAGTGCCAGTGCAATTCCGGGGGCGTGGTAAAGGCCGATCAGGATGCCGACGTCAGCAATGCTGAATCCAAGTTCGCGTGAAAACAACGGCGCCACTGCACCAAGGCTCGAAAACTGTACAGCCATGGTGGCACGCACAATGAACAGAACGGTGAGAACGCCCCAGCGGTTATTCAACATGGCGCCCCTCGTGCAAGAACTGCGCGGTTCCCGAATTAAATCAAGACGCAACGTACCGCCTGTTCATCGGGATGATCAACGGCGCGAACATTGGCTGGCAACTAGGGCCGGCTTTGCGGGCGGCCCCGCTGGAGCCATCTTGGCTCGATCCTAAAATCTTGATTTCGGCGGGGTCTGTCCAATAGCGGACTCTCCGAACATGAAATTCATCGGCCCTCAGTGGCCTATTTTGGCCTGATTTGATTTGATGTTCACTTGTGCACTGCGCATAAGTTCCATGGCGGTATCGACACCGTCGATGGAACACAAGGGCATCGAATATGGCATAGTCCACACAACCAGCCCGGATGGCTGGAGGTGGATCGTCTACCTGCCCGGCCGGCAACCAAAGACCGGCACCAGTAGCAGCCGGGAAATCGCGCTTGGTCTTGCTCAAGCGGCCATAGATAGAGCAGTTAAAGTGAAGCGCACGAAGCCAATTGCGAAGAAGTAAGGCCGCCTCAGTTGGCGGCTTCTTTGTTCTTGGGGAAGTACACTCAGTTGCACCGGCTCTTTCCCATAGTGCGGAGCCACTTTGTCTCGCAATTCCTTAATCGTTGAGCATGTTTTGCTCATGCCAATATAGGAACCAATCGATTGTCGATCCGATTGATTCATTGGGCGGGCTCCTAAAATCGGAGTTGCCACATGGCTCGCTTTTATTTTCATCTTCGTAAGATGGGCCAACTCGCGGCCGACGACGAGGGACTTGAATTACCAAACAAGTGGGCGGCCCTCCACGAAGCACAACAAGCCGCCCGTGAACTTCTCGCCGACGCGATCAAGTCGGGCAAAGACAAGGTTCCCGAAGCGTTCGTCATAGCGGATGAGCAAGGCCGAGAGATCGCCACACTACGACTAGAAGCCCTGCTGCCAGAACCGCTTAAACGAAAGTAAGGCCGCCTACAGTTGGCGGCCTCTTTCATTCGTCGATGCAATCCATGTCGTCTATTGGCACTTTTGAGACATGCCTGCCTGTCCTGAGAATGTCCGTCTATTGGGGGTAGACCGGAAGTCACCGTGGTCCAGCGCAAGCGACGCGAATGACCCGAACGGACTTCCAGCCAGCGATGGTCATGTTCCTGAACACGATCTGTTCCTACGGGCGGGGGGACTGGCCCCTTTTCATTCCCTTGCTAAGTTAATGCTCCCTTTTGATTTTTAGGGTGGCCCCTTTTGGCCCACACCAGAGCCGCGATCCTGCCGGGCTCTGTTCATACTCCGAAGGGGGTAAAGCGGTTCGTAGTTTGGAATTAGGCAAACGTAAGTCCACAACCGGACAGACGGCCTGACGATTCGGTCCCTAGTGTCTTCTGTCTTGGGGACAGAGATGAAAGAGTACCGCGCCTATTTGATCGACCGGGACGGCCATATTAAGCGCCGGGTTGATCTGGTCTGCGAAGCCGAAGAAGTCGCCGTCGGGCGCGCGAAGCTACTGGTTGATGGCCACGACGTTGAGCTGTGGCTAGGCACCGAGAAGATTGCCAACTTCCGGCGTCTCGACAGCTAGGCCGTAGTTCTCCGACCGTGAACAGGTTCCATCCGGGAACGGAAGATCGCCTACCAAGTTGACCCCGGGGCAGCATAAACGGGTGCTGTCATGTGGGACGATCTGTTGGCGTTGGTGGTGAGTGCCGTCTTTATCCCGACCATCGTTGTGCTTGGCCTATTCCGGCTCGCGGCGTTAAAGCGGGCCAAGGATTTGCCGCCGGCTCAGGTCGATGAATGGGCCGCATCGCGTGAGCTACAGACCCCAAGGTAGCGGCGAGAACTTAGCGTCTCATTCCGGAACAATGCAGCGCCCGCGGCATAGTTACTTCATGGACAATCTGGACCAGCGCAAGGAAGAGGCCCTAGTCTATGTGTCGCTGAGCACAGCGACACTAATAGTGTGCCTCGCTGTCGTCCTTGCGCTGTATTAAAGGCCGCCTCAGTTGGCGGCTTTTTTATTAAAAATTCGCGAGTGCGAGAATTGCAACGCTGAGATGATGCCGCTCGGCAAGCTGCCAGCTTTTGGGATCAAACCCGGGTGCATCCGCATTGAATTGGAGACACACTAAAGCCTCCTTCGTTGGCGGCCACTTTCATTCGTTGTTTTGCTTGTCACCATCATAATCGGGGACATTGCCAATGAGAACATTTTGGATTGTTGCCATTGCGGCTGGAGTTGCTTTTTTGATCGATTACGAATTTTATAATGGCCACTACTGGCATCTGGTATCAACGATGCTGCGCCAAATTGGCCGTTCCTTTGGTTGGCGTTGATGAATGGCGTAGTCTGTAATGGTCGAACATCGAGCGCGAGGTCGTCCAGCCGATCATCACGCTAGATCCAGGCCGGGTTTGTATTCAGCCGGGCTGGCGCTTTCTTTGAACATGGCCCATTGATTGAAGCGCAGGTGACCGCGTCAGTTGGTTTAGGCCAACAGATCAGCACCCGCTTCAGTGAACTTTCTTGATATGTATGTGAGCTGACGCACAGTGCTCGGTCGCGATTGGTCAGACAACGCGGTTTCCCGTGGATGGAGGGTTCAGCCATGACCGATTCTGCCAAGCGACGCATAACAGTTGATGTGATAATCCTAGCGGTGGGAGCGGCAATCTTGATCGTTTCTGCCTTTGTGGGCGTGCTATAACTGAAGGGGCGGCTTTTCGCGTTCTCAGGCAGCCGGCCCGCGCCTGTTCGAAGCTTGGCGCGTACACCGCGTCAGAGATCCTCTCTCAAGCCTTTGAAGAACGGGTGTCGAACCTTGCCTTCGGCAGATTTCGCCCGGTACTCAATTTCGGCCAGTAGCTCCGGCTCGACCCAGATTCCCCGATATGCGATGCGCTTGGAATAGGGCTGGGTTTTGCGGATCAGCGGCGTGAGACGTTGGCGCAACTCTGCCGCGGATGTCTTGTCGAAGCCATGGTCGACCTTACCAGCGTAGAGGAGGTCGTTGCCCTTGCGTCGACGAAGATAGATACCGTCCCAATCGTTACCGTCGAGCGCAAAGCCGGCAATCGTCAGCGTCTCGCGCTGGGGACGGGTTCGTGATGGGCCTTTCGGCTCCGTCTCTCCTCATTTGCGGATTTCTGACCGAGCACCGAGGTCAGGCCGCTTCGGCGAGCGAGGGGGACGCTTGGAAGGATGTCGGAAAACTCATTAGAGAAAGCGCCGGCAACCACCCCGGACTCTGGCGCGGTCCCGAGAAGCGCCGCGCCTAATCCCGAAATACTGACCAGACTAGAGCGCGCCGGAGTGCCCGGCGACGTTATCCAAATGGTCAAGATGGAAGTGACGAGGCACACGGGGCCGCTTCCATCTGTCGAAACCTATGAAGGATACGAGCGCGTTTGTCCGGGGGCCGCTCGTGAGATTTTGGATATGGCTGTGCGCCAACAAGGGCACAACCACGAGATGGAGCGTTACGCCGCTCAAAGTGACTTTTGGCTACCGGTAATTGGGATCATTGCCGCTGTATTCACCATAGGCTTGATGTTCTCGGCAGGCATTTACCTCGCATTCAACGGCCACGAAAATCTTGCAATAGGAGTCCTGAGCGGGGCCGGTCTTGTCACGGTTGCTGGCGCTTTCCTGCGCGCGGAAAGTCAGAGGAGCCTGAAACTCCTGAACCTGCGCGGTCCGGCAAAAAACTGACGAGACGCGAAAGGCGCGAGCGCACCGCTCAAGCTCGAAAAAACACAATCAACCGCTAGTCGGCAATATGCCGCTGCCAGTATCCGGTGAAGTCCACGGAGTTGTCGCGCTTCCGATTCAACCCCAAAAGCGGCACGTATAGCAAAGCGTGGATCATCCCGGCCAACAAGCCGGCGACGTCGCGATCATGATGTCGTTTTCCCGAAAGGGGCCTTCATCGACGATCATGCCCTCATGCGCGGCAAGACAAGGTTCAGTTTCTTCGCCTTGGCTTGGACGCCCATAAAAGATCTGCGAAGCTCTTTGCCTATGCTGCGGGCGTCTTTTCCGGCCTGAGCCATTGAACGTAATGCAGCCAGTTCGGTTTCCGTCCAGCGGCGCGTTTTGTATGGCGCCCGCCGGGTTATCATTTGTTCTTCGCCTTCAGCCCACCGGCCGGATCGGCTCGCGATTTGCCGTCTAGCCAATCCTGCTCTTCTGCCAGCGCTCGCCAGGCAGCTTCCATTCTCTTAAAGCGTTTCTTTTTTGGTTCAGTTTCAGCCGCTTCCGCCATCACAGCGCAGTTGTCAGCATTTGCGCGATATTGGTCTGCTGTCTTCATCGCGTCACCGGCGTAAATTTGTACGGCACGGTGTCAAGCTAACGCAACCCGAGCGCGCGCGAAAGCCCCGAGGGGCTTGGCAAATCGCTTGCTCAGATTATCGGGTTCCGAACCCCACTTTGCGAATTTCGGGAAAAAGCGGCAATGGGCCGGCTTGATTGATCTAAGTCAAAGATTACGGATTCTTGTGGGATCAGCATTCCGAGCATGCCCCAGGACCGAGATTGGATCGACATCGCTGGATATGCCTCGCTGGCGCTGGCCGGAGTGGCGCTCGTTGTGATTATTGTGTCCTTGTCCTAGCACATCAGGGTGCCCGAAAGCCGCCCCGAGGGGGCTTGGCAAATCGCTGGATCAGGGTTTGGGCTTCGCCTTCAGTACAACAGGGGCGCGCATTGCTGCCTTTCCCAACTCGGTCAATCGGATCTCGGTTCGCGGTTTCATTCCGCGAAGTTCTATCCAACCATGGCCCCGTATCCGATCGAGCATACCAGGGCCAGCCGGCACAGGTAGGTGAGCCACCACCTTCCATTCAGTCAAACTGAGATACTGCATCACCGCGCGTTGGCTCATGTTGGCGGCGAGTATTGGAGTATCCCGGGTCATTTACTTGTGCTTTTAAGGCCGAGTCTCAACAAGCCGGCCGATGCGTTACCGGGAGATCGGGGTGATAAAATCTCTGTGCAGGCAACTCGGTCTTTCAGCGCCATCGAACAACACGGTGACGCCCGTATTGCGATGGGAAACCTCGACAACGATCCCTGTCTTGCCGGCCAGGGTTCGCAATCGAGTGGCTCCGAGTTCGCTCATCTTGAAGCGAGCGCCGACGGCAAGTCTAAATTCTTGCACCTCACTCACAATTTTACCCCATGACAAAAGCATTACAATTAAAATGACTTTTTGAACCTAGAATGACATTCGCCCGAAATAAAAAGGCCGCCAAGTGAGGCGGCCTTACGAGCGATTGGAGCTAGTGGATAACAGGAACTGGCTCATATCAAGCGCCGTTTCAATCTGGCGAAGCTTCTGGACTAATCCGTCGCGCTCGCTGCATGGCGCAAGCGTCTCCACATCGGGCCGGACCCGTCGAGCTAAATCGATCAGGCGTTCTTCAAGCGTCGTGCTGTGGCTGAAACGGCGGCGCTGCATAGTTCACTCCGGGGCTTTGAGGTTGCTGTATTGCCAGCCCGACTTATCCGACATCGGATCACGAGCTGCAGTGCGCGTTATCGTGTGATGGCAATTGGCGCACTCAAAGGTCCGGCTGTCGTAGCCCTCAGACGCTGGACTGATCATGGTCAGCATCATTCGTTTGGAACATTGGGGGCAGCGGGGCCGCTGAATTGGGATCAGCGACGGTTCTGGACGAGCATGAGGTTGGGGCATGTGATGCATCATCCCTTTTGGTCGGGCGGGAGCGCAACACACTCTCAGTCACCGATGGAAGCCGAAGGCCGAGCGGTGATCGGGATAATCTGGCATGTCCGGTAGCCGACGCAGTGGTCAATATTGCTCACACCTGCAAATTAATGATGGAACTGGACCCCACCGTTTGGTGTGCATCGGCAGTCCCGATTGGCCGGCGATTCGTGCCAACCTGAAGTCGCTGCACTACGATCGAACTGATCTCGGCCGGCCCACGGGGCGGCTCATCTGTTGCCGAACCTCAGCCCTAACTTATAGGCGTGCCCTAAAACAGCAGCTTGTGTTCGTTTCAACTTCTTCGCTATCTGCGCGGAGTTTTGACCGGCATTCATGGCATCTCGAAGTTGCTCCTCTTCCAGAGCAGTCCACGCAAGGTAGATTTCCTGGCGCAGCCCCTCGGCCGGCGATTTGCCGTCTAGCCAATCCTGCTCTTCTGCCAGCGCCCGCCAGGCAGCTTCCATTCGCTTAAAGCGATTTTTGTTCGGTTCGGTTTCAGCCGCTTCCGCCATCATAGCGCAGTTGTCAGCATTTGCGCGATATTGGTCGGCTGTCGTCATCCCGTCACCCCGGCCTGAATTGTGCGAAACGGAAGCTAACGCAACCCGAGGGCGCGCGAAAGCCGCCCCGAGGGGCTTTAAGCATCGGCGCCCCAGGGGTCAGGTAGAGCGGCCTATCCGGCGCGGCCCATCCCAAAGCTCGACCGGCCCGTCTGCAACAATAGCCTTGGCGCGCTCGATCGCCTCGGCTTCATCGGCGCAGTAAAGCTCGATCGAACTGACGACACCACCCTCGAACGTCAGTATGAAGGCCAAGTATCGTTTCATGCTGAATCAGGGTTTGGGCTTCGCCTTCGGCCCGCTCTCCGGCACGATCGCAAAACCTCGCTCTATGGCGGCTTTGAAGACGTCCTTCAGGCCAGGCTCCGCCATGACCTCGTCGGCTGCGCTAAAAGGTACAATTTCCTGCCAGCGAGATCGAGGCCTCGCGTCAGGAAGTGCGGACTCCGATCGCCCGATGTCATCGTGCAGTACCCTGTTCCGGACGCGCTTGTGTTTCAAAGTGCTTAACGACCGATCCATCAGTCAGATCCAATTTCATCAAGTTGCTCACGTTCTATTGAGGTGTTTCCTGAACTACGCCAACGTTGCGGAACCTATGATTTTCCCGCGCCAGCTTTGATCAATGCCGCCCTCACTGCCAAAGCTGATTTTAATTTCGCTTGAACGTGCATCGCTCTTGGCGTTTTCATTGCGAGGTGAATGGAGAAATGGGTGATTCCGGCCAGTTTCCGGAATGCAAGGAGTGAAGTTCGTCGTACAAGTGCAGTCGGTTTTGGTGTGCACCATCCATGCAGTGAGAATGCAGTAGTAACGATTTGGCTGCCTATTGGAGCGGATGTGATCCTAGAAAGATCAACATGCGAATGGGAGGACAAGATAAAAGCACTGGCGCCCAGGACCTTCCGTCGAAAGGGTACCTCACTGAAAGCCGGGCGTCTTTAGTAGCTATGGATCGATCCACGGACGTGACACGAGGAAATTAGCATCGTATCTGAGGCGGTTCGTAAGAGGTTCACTTCCAACCGTGCAAGAAATGCCCGATTGTATTGGTGGGCCCGGCAGGACTCGAACCTGCAACCAGACCGTTATGAGCGGTGGAAACTCGTAGTATTCCCGCCAGAAGTTCCCATTTTCATTGAATTTTGACGACGTTCGTTTTCTTCCTTTCGGCTCGTTTCTGAGGCGAAGCTGAGGCGGTAGGCTTGGCCGTCATCTTGGCGACGGCATCCTTCATGTGGTCCGGGTGGTGGTGCCGTACACGCGCAACAATGTTTCGACGCCGATGTTTCGGGTGATGTGAATGCAGCTCAGCAAGCCGTTATTGGCGAGGCCGGCAAGAGAAAAATCGCAGGATCAGTGGTTACGGAACGACCGCTTCTGGCGCGCAAAGCGGACATTCGTCCGAGCCCTAATGTCCGAAAAGTGCCAAATGCAGACATGCCCACTCGTGCCGCACAAAAGGACGGGGCACGCCGTGGGGTGCTTCAATTGTCCTTAGGCTTGCTAACGGGAGGCCGTCAGCGTCGTAAACCGCTCAACTCTCCCAGGAAGCGCTGCTATCTGTAATGTCGTATGTAGTGAGAATGAATTTTGCTACGATTGATTCATCGATCGCAGGTATTGTTCGCGATCAAAGATCGTGTGCATGTCGCCGGTCGGGTGGTCTACCTCATGAGCTTGGAGCCCGATACGCAATCGCTCAGTGGATAGCGCTACACGTCGGCCTTGACCGAGGGCACCCTCAAGAGCGCAGGATAGCCATGTTGCGACAAACGATGAAATGCGCACTCCTGGCGTTGGCCCTCTTTAGCAGCGCCGCCCTTCTTCTTGCCATCACCCGCGGCGTTGACGGCGGCGAAATCCTCGTCCGAATGATCGTTGTGCTTCCGTTGCTCATTGTGGTCGCCACGATCACCACGGCTATTATCTACGGGGTTGCCGCGGGCGGCGCTGCGCTCGCCAAGCAATCTCCGCTTGTTGCCGCCTCGATTTCAGGGATTTTGGGTTGGATCGCCGCAAGCGGCGGCTATCAGTCTTTTTGGGGGCTCGGCGGATATAGCGACCTTATCCAGCCCGCCTACGCCATCTCACTCGTTGCCCCCTGGCTTATCCTCGCCCTCAAACAACGCCGTTAATACGATCAAGCAGCCTTAAGGCGGCTCGCGGTGATCTGGTGGACCGCGCGGGATTCGAGCCCGCAACACCGCTCTAGGCGGTTTCCGGCAAAAACAGTTCGGAGTGGCCCGACATGTGTTCCCGCCATGCGAGTATCACCTTCAGCAACCTAACCATAGATCACGGCCCTTGCTGCTTCGGAAGCTGGAGAAATTCTTCTAAAATATAATCCGGCCACCAGCACCAACCCGCCCATAGGACCGGACAGCGACCATTGGCCCATTCAGGAACATCGCCAATCGTTGGATGTCCGCCTCGGGTCAATCGCTTCAGCGCGCTCGCCGCAGGCCAAGCCCCGGAGTCTGCTTTCGCCCGGAAACAGACCTGATTTCATCACCTAACCAGGCGGCTCATTCTTCTCGCCTCTGTAACCGAGCCTAGGAGTATCGCCATGCAGGATCAAATGAACGCGACCTCCACGCCCAAGCGGGTGCCGTGGAACAAAGGAAAGCTGACCGGGGCGAAGCCGCCGCTGCGACCAAAACACGTATGGTCAATCCGGACAAACCTCCAGATCGAGGGTCGCGCTCGCGATCTGGCTATGTTCAATCTGGCAATCGACAGTAAGCTTCGTGGCTGCGATGTCGTCGCCCTCCGGGTCGAGGATGTCGCCGCAGGCGGGTATACAGCAGATCGCGCAACGGTCCGGCAAAAAGAAAACCGGGCGGCCAGTCAAATTTGAATTAAGCGAGCAGACCCGCCAAGCGGTCGATGACTATCTAAAAATCACCGGCAAGCGACCCGGCGAGTTCTTATTCACCGGCCATCGCGGTCCTGACCGCAGTATCACGACCCGCCAATATGCTCGCCTGGTCTCCGTGTGGATCGGCAGCGTTGGACTGGACTCACGGCTGTTCGGGACGCATTCACTGCGACGCACAAAAGCGACCCTTATCTATCGGCGGACTGGCAATCTCAGAGCCGTCCAGCTTCTACTCGGACATACCAAGATCGAAAGCACGGTCCGGTATCTCGGCATCGAAGTCGATGACGCCTTGGCAATAGCGGAACAAGTTGATGTCTGAAATACCCGGGTAGAGCGGACATGCTCTGCCCGGCCTCAAACCTCCGGTTTGTGCCACAAGCGGACTCATACACTGCACAAGTTTTTGTCTCACTCGATCACCTCGTCGGCGCGCGGCTGGGCAGCGTTGCCGGGAATGCCAAGTTGTTTTGCCGTCTTGAGATCTATTACCAGTTCGAACTTGGTAGGCTGCCAACCTGCAGTTCAGAGGGCTTTTCGCCCTTCAATATCTGGCCGACATAGACACATGCTTGCCGCCGTGTGTCCGGCAAATTGGTGCCGTAGGCGACAAGGCCGGCGGCATCAACCGCACCGTATGACCCAGCGCCTGCAACTCACGGGACCGATGGTGCGATGAGGCACACGCCTCGATCCCAACCAGGCACGGCGGCAATTTCTCAAAGAACGCCAGCACGAACCGGCGCTTCAATTGACGGCGGATCACTATCTGACCGCCAGCATCAACGCCGTGAACCCGAAAAACTGATTTCGCAATAACCAGTCCGATTGTCGTGATCGTCTGCATAGATAGCTCATCCAGATCGCGGGAGCCCTATCAGCCCCGAGTCCGTGGCACTCGCGTGCCGGCTGGAGGAGCCGTCCGCAGCATCAAAGCGGACTCACACGCCGCGCCTAAACTTACCAACCTAATGCGGCGACCAACGTCCGGCAGGTCATGAAGATCAGGATTAAGGAGCCGATGGTCCAGAAGGTGGCGCGTGTGTCATGAGTCTGCGCTGTAAAGTAAGCGGCAAAATGCAATAGTCGCGAAATTACGTAACCATAGAAAAGCAAACGGGCCAGCAGCAATGATGGCTCGGTCAAAACAAAAAGGAAGCCGGCTACGAGGAAAAACGGAAGATTCTCGACGTCATTCAACAAAATCCGCCGGATTCTCTCAACGCGCTCGTTCGGCTCGAGCTGCTTTGGATTGGGCTCGGGGTTGAGGCGTGTCTTCCTGAGGTCTTCCGGTGAGCGGAAACCGCCCTTCTCTTGTGTCATCCGAAGCACCGTCAGCCAGGACATGCTAACGGCTTTAAGAATCATGATCGTCGCCGCGATGACGTAGGTAGCGAACACCGGGTCTTTCAGATCTAGCTTGTCCATATTCCTCGATCCAACGGCAAGCGAACGTGATCAATGCAACAGTCCGGCTCTGTCCAGGCCATCGGCAATCCTGCGGACATCATCCCTATTTACAAAGGGCTGCCGCTCGTAGTGATTTTTGAAAGTATAATGCGGGTTAATCTCCATCAGTTCGCGCCAGACGCGCTGGGCTTCCTCGATTTCTCCGAGATGGCCAAGGGCCGATGCAAGAACGGCCCGGGAAAAATCCGTCTTGGGTACCATCAGGATACGATGCTTCAGCAATGCAGCAGCCGTTTCGTATTTGCCCGCAAGGAGATTGGCGACACCGAGCAGATGCAGGGGCTGCTGCGTGTAGGTAGGGTCGAGTCGCATAGCCTTTTCGATCAGAGGTATCGCTTCCAGCGGTTGCCCCGAAAAGATGTAGATGTTGCCGAGGCACAAATAGGCTTCGGTTGAATTTGGGTTGAGGGTCAACGCGATTTCCGCCTCGGACTTTGCCCGTGCAAGGTCTGCCTCGAAAGTCGCGACGAGTGCCGCAACGGACCGCGCCAAGAGCTCTTGAGGGTCCTTTTCGATCGCCCGATCTGCGGCTTGCTTTGCCTGCCGGAGCGCAGTGTTCGAATCCGCGGTCCACCGGTTTTGATGGTTGAGCACGTAAGCAAGGGCGAGCGCCGCATAGGCCTGCGCATAGTCGCCATCCAGTTCGATCGCCCGGAGCAAGAAATCGCGTGCCTGTTCGAACACTTCGCGGCTCTGCGTTTTGCCGATCGCGATCAGATCGCGCCCGCGAAGGAAGCAGTCGTAGGCATCGATATTGCCGGTGCCGCTGCCCGCGACGCGGGCCTTTTCGGAGGGGCTCATGGTTACCTTTAGCGCCTCGACGATCCGGCTCGTAATGTCGTCCTGAACTTCGAACAGGTCGGACATATTTCTGTCGAAGCGTTCGGCCCAGAGGTGTGCGCCAGTTGCGGCGTCGATCAGCTGCGCTGTGATCCGCAGCCGGGCCCCAGCACGGCGTACAGAGCCTTCGAGCACCGTGCCGACGCCGAGGTCGCGACCGACGGCGCGGATATCGACCGCGCGCCCCTTGTAAGTGAAGCTGGAATTCCGCGCGATGACCGTTAGCCCAGAAATCTTCGATAGGTCAGTAATGATGTCTTCACTGATCCCGTCGGAGAAAAACTCCTGTTCCGGATCGCCCGACATGTTCGTGAACGGCAAGACGGCGATTGACGATTTCCTGATGTGGGGTGCCGGGTTGGGAGTATGGAACGTTTGGACGGTCGCGGCTGCATCTCGGGGATGCCAGGTCCAGATGTGAATTGGACGGTCGATATTCTTGGCGTGGATTTCGCCGCCGTCTCGAAAACTAACGTCAACCCGCTTGCCGATGCTTTCGTGGACAACGGACGAGACGCAGATGCCGCCCGGCTCAGCAAGAGCCTCCAGGCGTGCGGCGATGTTGACGCCATCGCCGTATATGTCATCGCTCTCAAGAATGACATCACCCAGATTGATGCCGATTCGAAGCACGATAACAGCCTTGGGCGCCTCTTCGTTTGAGATCGCCACGCCCGTACGCTGCACCGCGAGCGCGCAATTCACGGCATCGATGACGCTACCAAATTCAACGAGCGTACCGTCGCCAATCAGCTTCACGATGCGCCCGTTATGGACGGCGATCGCCGGATCAAAGACAACCTCGTGGTGCCGCTTGAGCGCAGCCAGTGTGCCGACCTCGTCTGCCCCCATCAGACGCGAATAGCCAACCACATCGGCAGCAAGGACTGCTGAAAGCTTGCGATTGACGCGAGGCTCAATCATGAAATTTTTCTCTAGAAACAGCGAACTTGCCAAAGAAACCGCGATACATGGCTTAAGCCAGATGGCGTATCCTGGAAGGCGGCCAAAAATAATTCCAAACGGCATATTCTTAGCCTGATCTGAGGGTTCGCTCAATGTCCCTTCCGGGTCAAAACCTGACCTCGATGGAACGTCCGCTTTTGGCGCAGAGCGGACATTCGCTGGTTTGCCCACGTCTGCTAAGTGCCAGAAGCCGACATAAGTGAAGCTCGGGCCAGTTTGGTTCCAATTAGTGTTCGGATCGGATAGGCAATCTGACTTCGACATGGGTTCCATCGTTGCCTGTCGCAACGAGCGCCAGCCGTCCCCCATGCCGATCGACTATCGAGCGGCAAATCGCAAGACCCAGTCCCATCCCGTCAGGCTTGGTCGTGAAGAAGGCATCAAAGACGTTCGCGCGCTGAGGCATACCGGTCCCGGTGTCCCGGACATTCAGAACAACCCACTCCTCCTGGATTCGGGTGGAAATTGCCAGCTTTCGCCGACCCGCGGGAACAGACAGCATGGCTTCAATCGCGTTCTTGACGATATTCAAGACCAGCTGCTGTAATTGGCCCCGATCGCCCGTAATCGTATGGGTGCGATCAGCAAAGCTCGTCACCACCAAAATCTGATTTGCCTGCAAATCATGCTGCATCAAGCGCAACACTTGTTGCGCCACATCCTCGATCTGCATCCCTGAGTGATCTGAAGAACTATTGAAGAGCCTTCGAACGCTGGAAATTGTTGAATCGATGCGCAAGCTGGCCTGTTCGATGTCCTTCAGAACGACATCCATCTCCTCCAGATCGGGCGGCTCCTTCGCAAGGTGATTGAGCGCCATGCTCGCATTCAGCGTGATTGAGCCCAGGGGCGATCTGATCTCATGAGCGACAGCAGCTGTAGCAGCGTCAATACTCATGAGCTGGTTGGCTCGTTCCCGTCGTTGCAGAATCAAGGCGTTGGCCAGGCGAGAATACAGGACCATCATCTCAGTGAGCAGGACGCTTAGGAGTATACAGCTTGCAACCAGAGCAAAGCCACGCGCGGCATACCAACCGAGAGAGAAACGAACGGAGCTCGCGACAGCCGCCACGAGAAAGTTAGGCATCCACGCGAAAAGCGTTACCATGAGCCACATGTCCAGGATCGTGCGTCGGCGGCTGAACAAGATAGCCAAGCTCACAGCGCCCAGGAGCCATAACACAATGTTGATTTGATTGCCGAACCGCGTTTGCAGCGTGACGCTTCCGGAGTAGAAGCTCGGCAAGTAATTCACCCACGCAGTCACCGTCCACGTCAGTGCAGCCACGAGGATCAGTACGCCGGACATCGTTGTGACAATGCCAACCCTTGGCGACTGCCCAGCAATCCCTTTTGCCGCCTTATCCTTGAGAAGCGCATAGGCCAGAATACTTAGCGGAAAGGTGGTGTGCCAAAAAACAAAGAACCACGCCGGCGTGTTGTAGCCATCGCCGAGGATGCCGTTGGGGCCGTAGCCGCCTGGAAAACTGAGCGTCTGCAGGAAGGCAAACGAGCCGCTAAAAAGATATGCGCTGGCGACAGCCAATAACCCTCGCTGGGGCTGAACAGAGTACTGGCCGAACAACAGTGTCGCGGTGAGAAGATCGGCCGCGCTCAGGACCGTCTGCAGGACCGGAACGAATGCATCGACCCTGCCGATCTGTATGTTCGCAAACGGCGCAATCGCAGCAGCGATGAGGAACAGGATTGCCACTACCCAGGTTGCCGCGACGCGATGTGCGCGGGTTGCCGGCATCAGGGAAATGATGAGAGGGAATTCGCTTTCGCGTGCCGACGTGAGCTGCTCTGTCACCATCTTCACCATCTAGTGGATCGAAGGAGTTGGGTCGCCAGGTGGAGCTGCGCCCGCATCAGCGCGACCTGATCTGGTGAGCCATCAAAACCAGCTCGGCTAGCGACCTCGCCTGCATTTTCTCCATAACGCGCTGACGATGCGCCTTGATGGTTCGCTCGGTCGAACCAAATTCATGCGCAATCTGTTTGTTCAACTTGCCCTGAGTGATTCGTTCAAATACTTCGCGCTCTCTTGGAGTAAGCTTGGCTTCGTTTGCGTCTAGAACTTCTCTTGCTTGGCGACGCTGCTGCGAAGACCTGTGCCTGTCAATTGCGCGCTCGACCGTAGAAAGGAGGATATCAGCCGTGATCGGTTTCTTTAGGAAATCCTCTGCACCAGATTTGATTGTCCGCACTGTAGTGGGAACGTCTTCGTATCCTGAGAGGAAAATAATGGGCAGCTCGACGTTGTGCTCAATTAACCGCTGCTGAAGGTCGGGGCCGGTGATCGCCGGCAGCCGCACGTCCAGCAATATGCAGTCGGCCCCTTCTTCCGACAATCGCAGCTCGATCAGCTGCTCTGCCGACGAAAAGGTCCGAACCTGATAGCCGGCCATCTCCAGAAGACGCCGGACAGCGTCGCTGAAATCGGGGTCGTCATCTACTAGATAAATCGTCCCGCGCAAGTTAGTGATCTCAACGCACGCAATATGGAACCTTAGCTGCAATAAGTTATCCGGACAACCATGGTTCCATGAGATGTTTGTTTGGCGCTGCAAAACGGTACGTTTGGGTCAAAAGCTGACGGTCGCTAGGCGACGCGGCAAAGTCAGCTATGGGTCATTCGCGTCGGTGTGACCGGACCACGGCGACTTCCGGTCTACCCCGGTGAACGGACATTCTCAGGATAGGCAGGCACGTCTCAAAGGTGCCAATAGCGGAAGTGGGTCGGCCTATTCGATCACTTCATCGGCGCGCGCGAGCAGCGTGGGCGGAACTGTCAGACCAAGTGTTTTGCCGACCTTCAAATTGACCGTCAACTCAAATCGGGTGGGCAGTTCGAATGGAAGCTCGCGAGGTGATGTCCCCTTCAGAATACGATTGACCTGCGCGGCAATACGACGCCAAAGCTCTTGATGGTCGGCAAAATATGACATCAACCCACCCGCTTCAACGTCCCGACGCTGCAAAAGCATAGAGGGTAAATTGTTTTCGGTGGCCAACCGCCCCGTCTCTGTTCCGAGCGCGAAACCTTGACCGGCCAGCCGAACCACAGCGTGAGCTTTCCATTGGATCGCTTGCTGAAGGCCTTGTTGCAAATCCTCTAAGGTTCGCATCGGAAACGCCTTAGATTTAATATCAAGTGCGGCTGACGACCTTTCGACGTCTTGAATTTGTAACGTCGTTATTGGCTCATCGGGATGCATAAAGAGCGCGATGCGCTCAGCCGATGGCACAATTTCCTTAAGGAGCGCGATGCGCTTTGAAGTGATGTCCGCACCCAAATTTGCGACGCCGGTGACATTGCCGCCGGGTTTGGCGATATTGGTTACGATGCCCAAAAATATCGGGTCTGCCACAACAGCGGAAACGATCGGAATTATAGAGGTTGCAGACATGGCTGCACGGGTACCGGGCGTGTTTACGGCCACGATGACATCGGGACCAGTGGCAACCACACCCTCGGCCAACTTCGGCAAGCGGCCAAGTTCGTTCTCCCCGGACACCACGTCAATTTTCAGATTGACACCTTCGCGATACCCAAACTCTTGCAGGGCATCTCTAAACGTCCGAGGTTGCCATTGAGTTTGGGACGGCGTCAGAATGGCCACCCGATAGACTTGTTGAGCAAGTGCGCTCGTTGACCCGCCGACCAGCGCCCCTCCAGCCAAATTCAGGAAGTCCCGCCTTCTCATTGCTGCCTCATCCGAGAAAGTGCAGATCTTTTTAGCAATTTCCGCGTGCCGCAGGAAGAGCACGGAAGGTAACGAAGACCGCTTTGGGTCAAAAGCCGACGTGGAGGATATGTCCGCTTCTGGCGCGAAACGGTCATTCGATATCTTTGGCAAGTAGGCTAAGGGCCACTAGGCGACATTCGAACTGTCTACGAGGCTGACGCCGATACGAGCCACAAACCCACATGTAAGCTGCTCCCATCCGCGCCGATCTTTGCGGCGAGCGCGTTGCGAACCGCCTCGGTAGCGCGCTCTCGTTGCTCGTCCGAAGCCTTCTCAAGGAGTGCAGGCAGCGGGCCCGCCTGCGTGATGAACGCCATGCTTTGCGCGATGTCCTTGCCATGGATCGGCACGTCCGTTTCCTTAAGCACAATTTTGCGGAACCCGGCCTCGGCGAGGATTCCGTGCAAGCGATCTTTTTGCGCCAACGAGAACATTCCCGGCGCTGTCGGATCCGCAGGCAGCGGTGGCGGCACATGCGGCCGTGCCGCCTCGATCGGCACGTGAAACCACGGGGACTCTGGCAAGGTCCGAAAACAAACGAATACTAGGCGCCCGCTTTCTTTCATGCCGCTGCGGATATTTGCAAAGGCCTTGACCGCGTCATCGAAGAACATCACCCCAAACCGCGAATACACTAGATCAGCCCAGCGCAGTTCGAAGCCATATGTCGTCGCATCCGCCAGGGCGAAGCTCACGTTGCCAAGCCCCGCGTCGGCGCTCCGGTCCCTGGCGTAACCGAGCATTGGTGCCGAGACATCAACGCCCAGCACCGCACCTGATGGTCCCACGATCTTGCCGAACGCCAACATCGTATCACCGGTGCCACATCCGACGTCGATCACATGCTCACCGGGCTTTGGCGCGGCAGCATCCAGGCTGAGGGCCGTGACCGCCGTGAAGACGTCGCTGATCACGGCCTGCTGCGAAATCCAGGAGTGACCCATGGTGCCGTTCCAGAACTCTGCTCCACGGGAAGTTGGCGCTGGCATGCAGTGAATGTCCTGTTGCTGTAGACTATGTTCCCTGACGCAATTGTCGAGGTCGTTGGTCACTCCGGCTTCAATCCGATGGCCTTGACCAGATCCGCATTGATGGCGATCTCCTTCAGGACATGCCCATGAAATTCGTCCGGCGTCATTACCATCGGGTCGAAGCCCAGTGCGGCCAGCTTATCCCGAACCTTCGGCTCCTGTAATGCCTTGAGCGTCTCACGGTGCAGCTTATCGACGATCTCACGCGGCGTCTTTGCCGGCAAGAAAAGTCCGAACCACGTCGGATACTCGGCACTCTTAAAACCGGCTTCCTCGGTGGTCGGCACTTCAGGTAGCGCGGCGGAGCGCTTGGAACTGTTCACCGCAAGCGCAGAGAGCTTGCCGTCCCGGATGTGGGGTAGAGCCGCCCCGATCGCCACAAGGTAAAAATCGACTCGTCCCGTGATCACCTCGGTCATCGCTTCCGGACCACCTTTGAAGGGAATATGCACGGCCTGCACGCCGGCACTAAGCCGGAATCGTTCTGCGCTCAGATGCGAAGCAGTACCCACGCCGAGCGAGGCGAAGTTGGACGCGCCCGGCTTCGCATGGGCCGCAGTGACAAAATCGCCGGCTGTTTTGAAGCCTCTGCCCGGCGGAACTACCAGGACGAACGGCGTGCTGCCCAGGGGGCGACCGCCGCAAAATCTCGCGCCGGGTCATAGCTCAGGTTGGCAAATAGCGAAGGTGCAATCGCATGCGCGGATGAGTTGACGAGGATCGTGTAGCCGTCGGGGTTCGCCTTGGCGACGAGGCCGCTACCGATCGTCGCGCCTGCGCCGGGACGATTCTCCACAGTAATGCTTTGACCAAGCTGCACCGCCAGCTGCTCGAATACGATGCGCGGGACAATGTCGACAAGGCTGCCCGCCGCGACTGGGACGATCGCCTTCAGTGGTTTTGTCGGCCAGGTCTGAGCGTGCGCATCTAAGCTTGCGAGGCCAAGGACAGACAGCAAGATCATCCAGCTATGCTTCATGGCTTCCCCGCTTTTTCGACGAGCCGGCGCCGCGTGGCTTCTCACCAGGACACCTGTGCGGCAGATGGTGCCACGCGTCCAATACATAAAAGATCTGTTCATTCATGCCGGTTCGGCATAAGCAAGGTCATGGACCTCCGTCGCGCGCGCACCTTTGTGACAGTGGCCGAACTCGGGACTGTCTCCAAGGCGGCCCTGCGCCTGCCTTTGTGACAGTGGCCGAACTCGGGACTGTCTCCAAGGCGGCCCTGCGCCTGCGCGTGGCCCAGCCTGCACTCTCCCGGCAAATCGGCGAGCTCGAGCAGGAGCTTGGTTTCAAACTCTTCGATCGCGTGGGACGCCGCCTGTTGTTGACTGGCGAGGGCGAGCAATTGCTCAGTGACTGCCGCGGTCTTTTGAACTACGCCAGCGCTGTCGACGAGCGGGCGGATCTGCTTCGGAGTGGCAACACCGGCATCCTTAGGGTGGCGGGCTCGCCGCAAATGATCGAAAGCATTTTTTCGGAATTCCTGCACCGGTACGCTAAACGCTACCCCGATGTGCAGGTAAAATTGATCGAGGCGATTGGGTCCGCCACGCTGGCAATGCTTGAACGTGGCGAAGTTCACCTTGGTCAGCACATGGCTCATGCGGTGCAGCCGGGCGACCGGCGCTTCGCGAGCGACCCGCTGGAGCCGGTCGAATTGCTCGCCGCCTGCCATCCACCGCTGACGATCGGCCAGGGCGGGACAATCGATATCAGGCGTCTCGCATCCTATCCCTTGCTTCTGGAAGATACCGGGTTCGTGTTCCGGCGGACCTTCGACGCTGCCTGTCGCCTTGCGGGGTTGGAGCCGAACATCAAGTTTGAAAGCCGGGCGCCCCACACTCTGCTCGCGATGGCTGAAGCCGGCCACGGCGTGGCAATCATTCCGTCGGCCCTGCGAACGCATCGATACAAGTTGCGAATTATCGGCGTCACTCACCAAGGCAAACCGCTACGGCAGCCGCTTGCAATCTTTTGGGACAAGCGGCGACCGCTGCCGGGCTACGCCACGGCCTTTTGCCAGATGCTCGCCGAGCATGTTACCGAGGTCTTCCCGATCACGCGACCGTCCGAATTTAGGGCAGGCACTGCGCGACAAAAGCCAGGCCGCTAATGGCCCTGTTTGAACACTGGAGTGCGCGCGAACGGTGGTTGACCAGCTGACAACTATCGCGGCTCGATGTCTGCTTGGGGTCAAAATCCTACTTGGACCGAGCGTCTGTATTAGCGCGAAGCGGTCATTTGGCCAAATGCAGATGTCAGAGCCGTACGTCAAACTTGATTGGATCGGTGGCTACAAAAGACGAGGACATCGCGCGACGCATAGCGCGCTGTATCGGATCAAAACGCTGTTTCAGCATAAGACTTTGATGGCGTTGCATCGGGGATTACCAGTCCTCGTCGTAGATCCACTCTCTTGGGGGGCGAGGCCGCGCCCTTACGTGCGGTGACTGAAACGTGCGCTCGGGCTTGCGCAAGGTCGGAGTCGGCTGCGCGGGAGGCGGTGACGCCTTGGGCGGGTTCTGTTCGGCAACCCTCGCTAGTGCGCGTTTCATCTCTTCCTGGTTCGCCTTGAGTTCCTCAATGGCCTTTGAACTGTCGCGTACTATTTGTTGCTGGTTCGCCTTGAGCTGTTCGATGTTTCGCTCGAGAGTCGCGAGTTGGCGCGCCATCGTTTGCAGCAACTCTGTCTGATCAGGAAGCGCTGCAGTGGTTGTCGGCGCGGCGTCTTGCGGTGCGGCTTGGGGCAAGGGCGATGCTTGCGGTGGTGTCGCCTCCGCCGCGGCCAATTGAACGGTAGATGGCGCCTGCGGGGCGAGTACCGGCGGATTCTCCGACGGCAATGTTGAAACGAGCTGGGGAGCCCAACGGGCGACAACCAGCTTGGCCCCCGCTCCATAAGAGGACTGCAAAACCAGGGCAGCGACAACGACGCACGCCGCCAGCACCAAGCCGACGAGCGCCCGGCGCGCCGGCTTTCCAAGCGGTGAGTGCGGGCGAGGTCCGGCTGGAGAAGGTCCAGCCGAAGGTGGGCGCTCGGCATCGTGCTCCATTTTTGCAACCTGTTCACTCACACGCGCAAGCTCTTCACCCGCGCGTGTGATCTGTCCGTAAGCGTGTGCGAGTCGTTCATCGGTGCGCGGGACCGGGGCATCGGGGGAGGCATTTGCCCTCGATGTGGGTGCGGAGTTCATTGGCGCTTCCCTTTTCGGCCCAACGTCATCCCAAGGTTGAGGTCGACTAGCCGCCGACAATGAGCTCAGTCTTGTTCAAAGAATGGCCGTATGATGGAGAGAATGCTCGTGTGGTGACAGACATCAGCAGACCAGCCGGGGGCGGGCCTAGGTAACGTCTCCAGACCAGCTCAAAAGCAATCGATTAGCCAACCAGCTCAGATGGTGGCCTTCTGGAGTCCGTAACGCGCGCACCAACCTCAATAATTCGTCAGAAAAGCCGATTGGCGATTGGCAGATTGAAACCTACGATGCGCAAGCGGGCGACAAATTCATAGCTCTTAACAGATCACCATAAGGACCAGGCCGGCTGCATGGCTTCACCGGATCAGGTGGTCTGGATCGATCGATAGCTTGATTTCGTTTACGGTCAGCGTTCTTTTTCGTCTTTCCGAGTTCGCTCCGTCGCGAATCTTTGAACGAAGGCGAAAAGGCATGAGGGTCGCGCCAGTGTCGGCTTATTATTTTAGCTTCCACCGGCGGGCTGGGCGGAACTATAACAGGGGCGATTGGCTCGATTGATTGCAAGACAGCTTGAGGCGGGGTTTCCCCACGCACGGAGTTGATCTCAAGTCGATCCGCCTTGCTAAGCGCGTGTTCAGCGTCAGCAACGCCGACCGTCGATGCGTCTGGTGATACCTGAGCGGCCGCGAGGCCAGCAGGCGTCCAAACCGCCTTGCCGACCGTCAAGGCGCTGAGCAGCGCTAGACATACAATCGCAAGCCAGATCGTCCTGATCATCCGCTGCCCTAGACCGGTATCAGCGGGTAGCCTCAGTATGGATTCTGGCGGTTAAAGGGCGGGATAGACTCAATTGTGAGGAATAAATGGAAATCGCCGGCGAGCGCACTACGCAAGGCCGCCTGCGGTTGTTCGGTATGCTCGGCTCTTACACATCAAACACCGAGCATAGCTCGCAAAGTTGGGTAACACTCAGTTATATAGGTTTGGACCATTTTGGATTTCGCTCCGCAGTATTTCATTGTGCCCACTGGAGGTACTCCATCGGGCTGACCGCAGCAGCCCGGATATGAATTGCACTCAGCGGCTCGCTGGCCCAGTGATAAAACTGGGACGATTTCCACAAATGCACTCAAAGCGACATAAGCGCCGACGCTGCAGCAGCAAAGCTCGCCACCGTGTCGGCAATCTTAGTAATGCGCCGCAGTCCTATCGGCATCAAGGGAGCTTGGGGCGATGTCCGAAAAACTGGCGCTCTTTGTCGACGGCCTGAACCTCCACTACACGGCGAAAGCCTTGGACTTCAGCATTGATTTCAAAAGGCTTCTCGCCGAGTTCAGGACGCGCGGCGTGCTTGTGCGTGCTTATTACTATACGATCATCGCTGAAGAATTTGAAACGGCCCGGCCACTCATCGATTGGCTCGATTATAACGGTTTCGCAGTGCGTACGACACCGGTCAAAGAGTTTGATGATGTTCAGGGCCGGCGGAAATACAAGCGCAATATTGGAGTCGAACTCGCAGTCGATGCGGTCGAGATTGCGAAGCATGTAGACCACATATTGTTGTTTTCCGGGGACGGCGATTTTCGTCGCCTTGTGGAAGCAATCCAGCGCGTCGGTCCTCGCGTCACAGTCGTATCCAGCATGCGGACGAAACCTCCGATGGTCGGTGACGAATTGCGTCGGCAGGCGGATACGTTCATCGAGTTGGATGACCTCAAAGCTGCGATAGGGCGGACAAAGGATGAGAGGCGCAACCCGCGGGATGAGTTTTCGTAGGGAAATAACATTCCCATGCGAGGATTTACGCCTTCGGCCCGGCTGAAAGTCCGGCGGGGCTATTCGGTGCTCTCGATCACACCAGCATCGGCGGCATCGCGATCGGGAGGTATGCCTGCGGCATGCTGAAGGGCGTGGGCGGCGGTTGCATCTGATCCACGTCGTGAGCGCGCACCAGAGCCGCCGGGGCACTTACCAGCGGGTCACTTATACGAGGCTGACAACGGCAAGGACTATTTCGGAGCCGAATTCGCTCGATGCGAGCGCTATGAATGTTCCGGCAAAGACGGCCACAACGGCGGTGACTGAGAATTCCGGCTCCCCTTCGAGAAATGCAAACAGCGCCCCCCAAGTTGAATAATGCTTGGTGGCGCTGCGATAGCCCCGCGTAGGCAATCCCCCGGTAGCTATCTGTCTGGGCGAGATATGCCAAGGTTCAACTACGTGCAAGAATTTCGGGAATAAGTGGCAGACTGGCCTTGGGTGCTGTGCTAGTTAGGACGGATCATACGTCTGAACTCGGCGGGATGGCCGCATCAGATGGTGAGTGTCTGGGCGGCGGGCGATTGCAATGGCGCCCCAGCCTAGGCCCCCACTTTCTCTGCGGAGTTACTCAGTGATGTTGTCCACCCGGGTGGTAAGCCTGAATAGGCAAAAGCTAATTGGTTATGGATCTTTGCCTTCGTCCGCTCCAGAGAACGTCCTCTCGATCCAAGAACTTAGCACATTCGTTGCGCGGTTCGAATTCCAGAGGCCGATGCAGTAGAGGCCTTTCAATTGTTATCTTGGCCACGATGTCCCCGCCCCACAGGCTAACCGCAACACGTAGGCGCGAAAGCCTCCCCGAGGGGGTGCCGCCATCGGGCTTACATTCGACACGTCCGGAGCCGTTCCAAATGGACGAGGAACTTTCCATTTTTTCCCGAGTTCAGAGTTTCGTATTCGAGGCGGAGTAAGTCGATGGGTAAACGTTGGACTGACGAAGATATTCGGCATCTTAGAAAACTGGCGCTGCGACACCCTATTCCGAAGATTGCGGAAATTATGAACCGAACGGTGGGCGGTATTGTTTTCAAGGCTCATAAACTGAAGGTCTCGCTCAAGAGCCGCAATCAGGACAAACGCGAGAATTTCGTGCGTCGATCCTGGAGTCGCCGGGCTCTTGAGAATTGCCCATCTTAGCCGATTCGTCCATCAAGAGAACGTATCGAATCGCAATCGAATGTCTCCGAGTTCACTCATCTTGAAGCGAGTCCCGCCGAGAGGGAAAACCCTGTCCGTGGCAGTCGCCTCCTCGGACAGGGTTTCGGGTTTGATGGAGGCGTAATCTATCAAACCCGGCGCTCTGCGAGAGCGCCGATCAAAGGCTTTTTTCGTAGCGCAAGTACGTCTGGAGGCGAGCGAAATTCGGAAAGCGGCAACGGGCCGGCTTGCTTGATCTAGGTCAAGGGTTGCGGAGTTTTCTGGGATCAGCATGCACTGCAATGCATTCGTGCTTTTCACCCTTCCAAAGTTGATCCTAAAGGAGGTTTCGATGATTTTGGTTCAGAGGAGTGTTAGCGTCGCGCCCGGAATGTTGTCGGCAGCAATGGCATTCGCAAAAGAGATCAGCATCCAAGTAAAGACAACTACGGGCATCGATCTGAAAATAGCCGTTCCGATTGGAGGTAATGCTGCTCGCATGGCTTGGATTGCGAACTACGAGAACTTGGCCCAGTACGAGGCTATGGGGCTCAAGCTTCTTGCGGATCAAAAATACCTGGAGCTGATCAAGAAGGCGGCGGACCTCTTTGTGCCCAACACGCTCCATGATGAGATTTGGCGAACGCTCTAAAGGCGCGCGAAAGCTGCGTCCAGATCATCGAAAGAGGCCGCCAGCGGGGCGGCCTCCTCTTAAAACTCAAACTGTCAGCCAAAATAGCCGTAGTAGTCGGTTGGATTGTTGCGGGCATACGCTGCGGTAAGCTGTTGCTGTAACGCTATTCGTTGATACGTCCGGACCCCGAAACCAGTAATGACACCTGCGCCGCCCCTTACAGCGTCAAGCTGCTCGCCCGTCATTTCGGTTGCTTCAATCTGATAATCCGATTTCATGTCGCGCTCCTAGTTCCTTTTTCTCCCGATGCATCATTGCCCTCGGCTTCTGCGACATTGATGGATAAATCCTCGTACCGCTGTTCCCTACGGCACAGGCTAGGTCGCGCGAATTCGGTCAGACTAAGACTATGGGCGGTCGCTGGCGTTCGCGAGGATCGATGAAAACTCGTCAATCGAATAGCGATTGATGCCGTCGCTAATAGAAACGGCGGCGAGCTTGCTCACGACATGCCATTCGACTGCTTTGGCAAATGCATCTTTCGCAGTTTCGGTAGTCACGGAAACGAGATGATCGTCAACGTAGGCAGAGACTGAAAATGGCATTGGGGCAGTAATTCCGAATCGAAACTCCAGGGCCTTCAGATAACGCGAAATCCCCCGTCTGGGGGGCTAGGCGCGGACGGGGGCATTCCAAAGCGCTCCCGGCGGCGTTTTGGTGAGCGCCGGCCGAAAACCTATCAGCGGAGTTTACTGCCGGAAAGGAGATTTCGGGAAAGTTGGTATTTGTACTGGGAACAAGTGGCAATTTTTCCGAGTTAGTCCCGGTCTTAATGGGATTTCGACATCGTGACTCAACGGTCTTAGTGCTCGTCCCCATCCCGCATACCAGTAGGTTGAGGTTGCGGATTGCACCGCGAGCAACGGGGCGACCGCGTATAGCCGACTCCTTCTTCTGTTGTTTCGGTCGGCGCTCAGGCGTTGTTTGTCATGCGCTTTTGGCGGCGCTTAGCGTGTCCCTAAGAGTCTCCGCAGCGGAGAGCGATAACCCCAACCAAAATCCTCAAATCGGGCAGGCCGCTTCAGCTAGTTTGCTTCGGTACAATCCCGTCTGACCAGGAAGCGGGACGGCGGGGGCTCGAGCATTGCATCCTCCCAATCAGGATGGGACCTTGACGCTCGCTCGGAGCGTGAACTCCTGTTGCGACGCGATCATTCCACTCGATAAACCGTGACAGCAGCAAAACGTTCCTGCGTACACGGGCTACCGATCTTGCCGTAGCGTCGAGCGCGAAGCCGGGCGATCGTCAATGTCTCGCGCTGAGCTCAGATCCGTAACCCAGTGTTACCGCGGCCGGACGCATAGACGCTGTCGCGCACCTTTGAGACACACGCCTTCCAGGCCGACCTTCCATGCGTGCTTTTAGATCTCGCCGCCGTCGGTCTCGAAGCTTTCGCTCAACAGGATGTAGGTCGCGGCGATCAGCTTCTTGAGATGAGCCTTGCGTTCCATCAGCGGCAGCTTTCGCAGATCGCAACCGTTGAGATAGAGCAGGTCGGTCGAAGGCAATCAAGACGATGCCGGCCGATTCACCCTTCAGTTCGTTCTGCCGAACGGAAAAATCCGGGGTGCCGCGGCGGTCGGCACCCACAATCTCGCCGTCGATGATCGCGGATCCGGCGGGACGTGCGCATCCAAGCAACTCCACGCAACAGAATCGGGATTCAAGCGAGGCTGCCGTGATTCGCTCCCGTTGTGCCCCAGGGGCCGGCAAATATGCCGGCCGGTCGGGCGGCGGTGTCCTCGGCTGAAAGACGGCCTTAACCGGGACCGGGAACTTGCTTTTCTTTACGCCGTTATGCTCGACGTCTTGGAAAGTATTGTGCCATGGTTCGTTTGCTGTCGATTCCTCTTGGGTGTGCTCTGCATCCTTTCGGATCAAGCGTCCGCCGGTGCGCTGAAGCCGCATGAAAGTTCGGTCTCCGATTTCAGCTCGCGTCAGCGGTGCGTGTGCACCACCTCGCGCCTCTCTACTCGGGGTGTTCGCTATCGACACTATCGCATCGGTTATGATCCGCTGCCATACCGCTTCGGCTCGACATTCGTAAGGGAATGGCCGTATCGGTATTATCGGCACTAGCCCGAGAGAAGCCCGCGGACGCGAGGATGGGCGCTGGGGTCGTTGTTTTTTTAGCTATTGGCCGCCTCCACGGGGCGTCTTGGATAAGAGCGCTTCTTGCGCCTTGTGAGTCGGCGAGGCGGCTTCCCCTTCGGCAAATCTGCTCGCGTTGCGTTTACGGGCCTCCCTCACCGAAGGGAACGGCGCGCCCAGCTTTCGGGCTCGCGTGCGAATGGAGGCTAAAGAACAACGAAAGATTGATGCCGCGCGCGCGGCGGAAACACCACTAGCAACCAGCGACTTCAACCGCTCGCTATCTTCAACAGTCCAAGGTCTGTATCTGGTCATAGTTAGCTGTCGCGATGTTACTAATTCTCTGCAGAGGGCTTAAAAAAACGGCCCCAGCGCCTAAGGGGGAATGCGCGCTGAGGCCGCAAAGGCACGATGTCTAAATCCCATTAAACGTGTTTCCAACTCGGAGCGGTTGCCGCTTGTTCCCGACCAATCGTGCGGAAAAATAGGAGTCTTGGCTGCTGGCCACGCTTAGAAGGGATGCCCGTCTGTCCCAACCTCAAATCTCGGGCGAAGTCGGGAAAAGTGAGACGTTCTTTTCGGCGTAACGTTGGGCGGATCCGCACTCAAGCGGATTGGAGGAGATTCAACGATGAAGAAGCTTTCAACGATTGCGGCTGCCGCGTCGCTTTTGGCCACCGCGGCCATTGCACAGACGACCGTGACCACCACCGGCACCGGCCACGCAGCTATTCAGATCGAGCCGCAGTATCGCGCCAAGATCAAGACTTACGTAACCGAGAAGAAGGTTCGGCCCATCACGACGCAGGAACGACTCGTCGTCGGCGCCAAGATCCCGACCAGCGTGGAGCTGGAAGCGGTGCCCGGGGATTTGGGGCCGTCCGTCAGCAAATGCCGGTACGTTTACTCCAATGATCGCGTGATGCTGGTTGATCCGGGCAGCCGCACTGTCGTCCGCGAAATCGACTAACGATGTGCTCAAATGATGCAGCCATCCATGCTGCGCCAAGACCATGTTTGGCTTTAATTGGTGTACCATTCAAAATCAAGGTTCGCGCATTCCCTCAAGGCCAACTGGCACCCATAGGTCAGCAAGGCAGGTAAAACGAGGGGATGCTCTGCTTGCTCGCGTCGCGATGGCGCAGAATCTAAAAGAGCACTATTACGCCGAGATCGAACAGCGGAAGGTCGCTGAGCCAACGCCCGCCGGTTCACGTCGGCGGGTTTTTCTTGTAGTGGAAGCGTCATTGGAGTTCAATGACCCGCGGTCCCTAAGGCAGCTGGGAAACGACCATCGGGCATTTCAAGTTTTTGGAGAGCGCGCAGATGACCAGATTTCCCGACTTCAAGCCGTAGTGCACAACTCCGAAGGCATCAACGGAAGAAACTAACGAATGAACCCGCATCGAGCCGTCGCAAGCTTCGATCAAATAATAAACCTGCGCGACATGTTGCGCGATTTGAACCGAGCCAATGACTTTAGTGCCCTATTTGCGCGGTTTTGCGCCGAAAACTTTATCAACTCCCACGCGCAGCTTTTTCAAGACCTGCTGGTAATCTTCCTATTGAGAGGAAAGCGGGAGGGTTTTTTCGTTGAATTTGGAGCGACAAACGGTCGAGACCTAAGCAACACACTAATGCTTGAAGAGCTTTTCAGCTGGAAAGGGCTATTAGCCGAGCCAGCTAAGTGTTGGCACTCAGCGCTAAGGGCGAATCGCAAGGCATTGATCGACACCCGCTGCGTGTGGACGCAGACGGGCGAGCAACTCGAATTTCTGGAAACAGAATGGGCGGAAGTGTCTACGATCAGACAATTGGCAGAATTGGACTACCAAAAGAACAATCGGTCCAAGGGTACAGTCTATTCTGTGGAGACGATCTCGCTCAATGAGCTCCTAAAAGCACACAAGGTTCCGCGGGAGATCGATTATGTATCTATTGACACTGAAGGATCAGAGGCCGCGATCCTGGAAGCTTTCAACTTCGCTGAATATGACATTAAAATCATGACAGTGGAACACAACTACGTTGAGGCCAACCGGCAAGCAGTTTTCGAGCTACTTATTGACAGAGGGTTTGTGCGATTATTCGAGCCCCTGTCGAAATTTGACGATTGGTACGTAAAGCGTTCGATACTTGGGCCGTGAATGAGGTTAGCCGCGTGTTATCGGCGGCTGGACAGCATCAGGTTTCACAGTTTTTTTGGCTCCAAGAATGACATAACGCATAGCAATCCTCGCGCTGTGATTGCTCTGCAACCATGCTCTCGTTATAGGTAACGTCAGCCGTCAAGGTATCAACACGTTGTGGGCGCGCATGCAAATACATGTCATCAATCTCGAACGGGACCACGAGCGACTGAAGCGATTCCTGGCGGGCAACGCGCATCTTCCCGCCATAGTCCGGCCTCCTGCCATCGAAGGACGGAAACTCGATCGTGATCTGCTGGAAAAAACGGGCTACATTTCAAAGCCCCTGTCCTACAACAATGCGGCTCTAGGCAACGCCTATTCGCACGTCGAATTGTGGTGCAAGGCGGTTGAGTCGGGCGAATCAGTCACCATCGCGGAAGATGACGCGATCTTTGCACCGAATTTTTCATCTGCTTCAGCGGAAGTTCTCTGTAAGCTAGATGCTGATTGGGACATCATCCTTTGGGGGTGGAATTTCGACGCGTTCTTGTGGCTGGAGATTCCGGAAGGGGTTTCGACCTGCAAACTTCAATTCGATCAGACAGAGCTCCGCAAGAACATTGAGGTCTTTCGAAGCAGGGAGTTCAGTTACAATCCACTTCGGCTGCGTCATAGCTTTGGGCTGATGGCATACACGATTTCGCCGACAGGTGCGAAATCGATGATGGAGATATGCCTTCCATTGCGGGATACGCTTATTGAATTCGACGGGTTTGGAGTTGTAATCGAAAACAAGACGATAGACGCAATCATGAACAGGGCATATCCGCGCCTGAAAGCCTATGTTTGCATGCCTCCGCTTGCGGTATCCGAGAACTGGCATGAGACTTCAAATACGCGATTGGATCCGTAGTCGATAGCGGCAAATTCGAGTTCTGGCTCGGCCGAACCCGTCGCAAGTAGAGATGTGCAAACCAACTGCAACAAGTGAACGGGCCGCGGCCTCGGCACCGTCCGGGTTTAGATGAAACGCGTCTTGGAAAATGTCGGTGCGGTTCATTTACGGGCCGATCGAGGGAGTGCTTCGCTGCGGCAAATTCGGTCTCCGAGGCAAGGGACGCTTGGTTTTCTCTCCGCGCACCGGCGGGTGAAACGAAATTCACAGCAGATCCGGCGCCAATTTGTTGCACTGCGACATCGGAGAGAGCGGCGCGGATCTCGGCTGCGTCGATGAGGGCAATCTAGGACTCGCTATCGGCGACCCGAGCAGGCGGCGCTCGTCCGGGTGGCAGCCCCGTCCGGTTGCGAACTCAACTCCTTGAAATAGAATGGACGGCGAACACGACGCAAGTGTTGCGATCGAACCGAACCCCATGAATGAGGGCAACCCACCCCTCAAAGGGAATGAGCTGCGCCGCCTGGGATATGGGCGAGAGCCGCACTGCCCTGGCCTCGCGAGAAAAGCGCTGCGCCAGGACCATCTCCGGCCTTGCTTGGTGAACCATTCAAAATCAAGGTTCGCGCATTCCCTCGAGGCCAACTGGCAGTACCCGGGCGAACAAATAGGTCAGCAAGGTCCGCTTGCCCGCCTTGACGTCGGCAGTAACGGTCATGCCGGGCTTGAGCTGGAAGCCGCCAGGCACGCCATGCATCTTGAGCTCATCAATGGCCGCGCGGGCTTTGTAGAAGACCGCAGAGCTATCGCCTTGGGTGACGACGGTTCCACGCTGCGTATCTTGCCCGCCGCCGAAGCTATCGGGGCTGATAAAGCGGACTGTGCCCTCGGCCATGCCGTATTGGACGAACGGGAAAGTGTCGAATTTGATTGCGACCTTCTGTCCGGCGTGGACGTAGCCGGCGTCGGCGGTGGCGATACGCATTTCCACCTCGAGCGGCGCATCGGTTGGCACGAGCGTGATCAGCTGCTCGCCGGATTGCATCACCGAGCCGACCGAGACCTTAGCCACACTGAGGACCACTGCGTCCTGGTCGGCGCGTAAGTCAACGAGCTCGCGTCGAAGGGTCGCCTTGCGCAGGCTTTCAGTTGCATCGCTAAGGCTGCGTCTGCGCAACGTAAGTTCCTCGCTTATCTTCGCCTTCCACTGCTGTTCGTAGCCGTCACGCTCCGCCACCAACTGGTCGAGGTCGCGGCGGGCGCGCTCGGCTGCGCCCGTCGCGTCCGTCAAGTTGCGTTGCATCTCGATGGCTTGGTCTTCCGCGATTAAGCGGTTCACTTGGCTGCCGACCTGCAGCCGCTCAAGTTCCCGCCGCTTTGACTCGAGCACGCTCGCGATCCGGTGGCGTTGGCCAAATGCCGCGACGTCGTGCTCAGCGCGGGTTATCTGCGCTTGAAGGCCGCTGAGTTTCTGGTTGTAGCTCTCAATCTGAAACCGATACTGCGCCTGGCGCTGGCCATACATCGCAACTTGCAGGACCGTGGAGGTATCCGCGCTCGTCGGCTGGTACGGCGTCCCGGAAGCTTCCGCGGTGAGCCGGTCGACCTCTGCCTGAAAGCTTTTCACCTGTGTCTGCAACGCGCTTACGTCGGCCGTGGAGAAGGTCGGGTCGAGGCGTGCCAGCAGCTCTCCGGCGCGCACGGTTTGGCCCTCGCGCACGTTGATCGCGCGCACAATAGCCGTCTCAAGCGGCTGCACGACATTGGTCGCCTGAAGCGACACGATACGTCCCGAGCCGGTCACGACCATATCAATAGGAAACAGCGCAGACACCGCCATCGAGGCTAGGATCGCCGAGACAACCGTCCAGAGCATGCTTCGCGCCGCAGGCTTGATCGGTGCTTCAACAAGAGCTGCCGTCGGGGACTCAAATTCGAGGAGCGACGACGGCCGCGCATCGACTTTATTACGATCGCTGAACAATCGCTTTATGGCAGGGACTGTGGGGATAGAGGGCCAACGAATGCTTCCGGCCGCGGGCTTGGCTAGGACTTTTCGCGCGGTGCTCGAAAATTTGAACTCAAGTGGCGGCGGTACCGACGGCGTTTCCTGCTTGCGACCGAAAAGCAAACTGAAGCGCTTGCGCAGAGGCGATGGAGCCCGCGGCGGATCCGCAGTCTGGATTGCGGCCGACGCTGTTCCGATGTTAGCGGGGAACACCGTAGAACGGGGGAATGCTTCTGCTTGCTCGCGGCGCGTGACTACAGGCTGCTCACGCTGTAGCGGCCGGACAGGCTCGCGGCTGAGTAAAGTAACCGCGGCCGACACTGGTTGCAGAGCAGGGGAGCGATCGCCGTTTGGAATCTGCCCAACCGCCGCCGCCGAAAAGGCTTCGCCGCTGGGCGGGTCAGTGCGGCTGCGGGCGGCCTCTACCCTCTGGATCGCTTCCTCAAGGGCGAGATGCTCACATATCAGCTCTGTTTTCGTGAGCGGCGGATTTTGGTTGCCCGAATGCCGGATGAAGGCGGAGCGAGTGTGCTCATAAAGCTCACGCCGAGCCTCGCCGGTATTGAGCGCCAGCGCGGTGACGGCCTTATCAATGAGCGGGTAGTAGTTGGTCATTCTATACCATATTGGATTAAAGCTTTCGCCGAACGCTTTCTAGGTTAGCCAGTGCCTTCGCGCCGCAAAGGTTCAGGCTGTGCTAGCTTGCGCCACCACACGCGAGAAAAATCCATTTTCCGATCCCGCATGTAGACCTTCCTGTTGACTACGCGGCCGAGGCACTTCCTTTCAAATTGCGAGCCTCTCCACCCGGTTCTTTGGAAAGACGTGTTAACTCGAGCGCCGCTTCAGTCACCCCCTGGGCCTCAGCCGCCTTGAACCATTGCCGTGCTTCGGCAAGATCAGTCCCGCCCGCAGCACCGCCGAGGAGATATCGGCCGAGCATCAGTTGCGCCCGTGGATGGCCGCGCTGCGCAGCATCGCGGAACCAGCGCTGCGCCAGACTGGGATCTGCCGAGATATCATGACCCCCATGATAAAGCGCACCGAGCGCGAACATCGCCCCAATGTGGCCCTGACTAGTAGCCTTTTCGAATAGCGCGCGGGCCGCGCGATGGTCGGGTGGTCCGCCTCGGCCGTTTACAAGCATCTCGCCGAGAAGAACCTGCGCATCGACGATCCCGGCGTCGGCGGCGCGTCTCAGCCACGTTCGCCCTTCGACTATGTTTTCTGGGACGCCACGGCCTTCGATCAAGATCCGACCGTACCAGTACTGGGCAATCGGGACGCCCACTGCCGCGCGGCGAAGCCACCGCGCAGCCGCGGTCTCATCGCGCTCGATCCCGATTCCTTCGGCGAAACAGACGGCGAAGTTGAAGGCGGCTATGAGGTCCCCCGTCTCGGCGGCCTCTTGAAACCAATGACGCGTCTTGGCCTGATCGCCGAATTTGCCGCCGCCGCGGAGCACGAGATTCGCAAAGTCGGCTTTCGACGCCTCGTTACCGAGTTCGGCTGCACGCTCCAGCCAGAAATTTGCGAGGTCCAGATCACGGCCGACGGCGGTGCCGATCGAGTAGAGCTGACCCAAAGTCCTCGCAGCTGGCGCGTAACCTCCTTCGGCGGCGCGCTCGAGCCATGCTACGGCTTCGAGATAGTTAGGTGGCAATTCGCCTCCGCGCGCGTAGAGAAGGCCGACCCGCGCGGCCGCCTCTGCGTCGCCGGCAAGTGCGGCCCGGCGCAGCCAGGTTTCCCCTTCGACCAGGTTACGCTCGATACCGTGACCATTGATGAGGGCCACGCCCAAACGCCTTTGCGCTAGGGACACGCCTTTGTCGGCAGCGAGACGATAGAGCTCGACGGCTCGAGTGAGTTCGCCTCCCACGCCTATGCCAAATTCCGTGAGCACAGCGATGAGATAGAGTGCCGTCGGAATGCCGGCCGCTGACGCTTTCGCGATCTGTTCAGCTGCTTCCTTCTGTGTCCGCTCATCCTGTGCCCGGCGAAGCAGGGCGAGCCCAAGGCCAAGAGACCCTTGAGGACAGCCGGCTTCCGCCGAACGCGCGTACCAGCGCTCAGCTTCCAGCTCATCGGTCATGGTATCGGGGCCGGAAGTTAGAATATATCCCAGAAGCGCCTGGCCCTCGGCCGAGTTGCCCTCGGCGGCGCGGCGCGCCCAGCTAAGTGCCGTGAAGAAATCTGGGCCGCCACCTTCATTGTCGACGGTAAAGAGAGCCGCACTCGACTGCTCAGGGATGATCACGCCTTGAACATACAGAAGCGCGAGATAAAACTGGGCGTCCGCTGAACCGGCTTCCGCAGCACGTTGGAGCCAGCGTACCGCCTCTGTGGTCGCTTGTGGCACGCCGGTGCCTTCGAGATAGCATCGCCCGACTCGATACTGCGCCTCAATACAGCCGCCGCGGGCGGCGTAGGCGAGTTGATGGAAGCCTTCAGCCGCGCGGCCGGACTCGAGGAGCTCAATCCCACGCCGGGCGCGGGCCGATATTGAGACTGGCGCAATCAGACGATCAACGAAACTCATTCTATGGCCTTGCTTGGTGAACCTTCAAAGAAGCTCGCGACGCAAACAGGTGGACCTCGGCCTGAAATTCGAAGAGCGCCGCCAGTATCGGTTGCGTGGGCCCGCGCTTCCTTGGATTTGGCAACAATCCGCGAGTGGTGACCGAGCGCCTGACCATAATCGTCACTCTCGTGTCGTGGCGGACTTAAGCGGACGTGGGCGCCCGCCCTCCAAATGCCGGTGTTGCTGCTGCCACAGTTGTCGATAAACGGCGCAGCGCTCAAGCACTTCCTCGTGCGGGCCGATATCGACGACCTTACCCTTGTCAAGGATGAGGATCTGGTCGCAGTCGACCAGCGAGGACAACCGGTGCGAGACGATGATCATCGTCCGACCCTTGGCGATGCGCAAAAGGTTCGCGTTGACAAGGGCCTCACTCTCGGGATCGAGTGCGCTGGTCGCCTCGTCCAAGATCATAAGGCGCGGATCGGAGACGAGCGCGCGCGCGATGGCAAGACGCTGGCGCTGCCCCCCCGACAGGTTGGACGAGGTTTCCTCGAGCCAAGTCTCGTACCCGCGTGGCAGCCGCTCGATAAACTCCTCGGCACCCGCAAGACGGGCCGCCTGCACAGCATGCTCAAGCGTCAAGCCAGGTCGGCTGGCAATGATGTTATCCCGCACCGTGCCGCGAAACAGGAAGTTGTCCTGCATCACTACTCCAAAGCTGCTGCGCAGGTGCGTTAGATTGATCTCCCGTAGATCGGAGCCGTCGATCTTCAGGTAACCGCTATACTCGCGGTTAATGCCCTGAAGGAGGCGCGCGATCGTCGATTTCCCCGAGCCGCTACGACCGACGAGGCCGAGCATGGTTCCCGCTGGAATTTCGAACGAGATGCGGTCAAGCGCCGGCACGGTTGATCCCGGATAGGTGAAGGTGAGGTCCTGGAATGCAATCGCACCTTCAAATTTCGGCCGAAGGCCGGTCCGCATCGCCGCGGCTTCTGTCGGATGGTTGAGTACGTCCGCGACCTCGCTCACAGAAAGGCGAACTTCTTCGATGTCCTGCATAAGCTTTGCCAGACCAATCAGCGGGCTTGCTACTCGTGCGCCGAGCATTAAGAACGCGATGAGAGCACCGCCCGTAATCGCGGTGCTCCCGGGAGGCGAAGCAATGAGGATGTAGCAGCCAACGAGCAGAACGCCGCGATTAATGAACGCCTCGATTGGGCTGACGATGGTCTGCGCGACGTTCGAGATGCGACCGGCGTCGAGACGCGCTTGGCCTGCCTCAGCCACGCGCGCGTCCCACTCCTCGTTGCGCACCTTTTCGATGGCCAGCGACTTGACGGTCCGCATACCGTACACGGTCTCGACGAGCACCGAATTCTTGCGGTTTTCAGCTATCACGAGGCGCGCAAAAACCCGCCTTATCGCGGGTAAAAATGCGAATACAACGAGGGCAACGAGGGCAGATGCTACGAGCACCAACCAGGCGAGCGTCGCACTCATCCAGAACAGAAATGGCAGCAATGCGATCAGGGTGAATACGTCGAGAAACGTGCTAACGAGCTTGCCGGTGAAGAAGCTGCGGATGTTGAAGATTTGGCCGACTTTGCGGGCCGTTTCGCCGGTCGGATGGCGCTCGAAGAAGTCCATTGGCAGTGCGAGCAATCGCCGGAAGACGTGCATCCCCAACCGCGCGTCAATCCGCGTCGCGGTAACCTCGATGATCTCGCGACGCGCATAGCCAAGCAGCGTGTCGTAGGCCGTGACGAGGATCAGTATCAGCGAGATCATGCCCAGCGTCGCCATGGCCTGATGGGTGATCACCCGATCGATGGCGACCAGGATAAGGAAAGGCGGCACGATCTGCAGGACACTCAAGCTGATTGAGGCGGCGGCGATCTCGCGCAGATTGCGTCGCTCTTCCAGAACGCGACTCATCATCCAGGAGAACGAGAATGGCTCGTCATCGGCAGATGTACCTCGCTCACGCCGCAGGAGCAATACATCCCCATGCCAGACGTTTGCGAGGCGAAGCTCATCGACGGCGACGGGTTCTTCGCCGGGACGGCTCGGGTCCCGTACACGTATTGTGCCAGCGTTGGCGTCGCGCGAGACGAGGACGCCCGCACCACCGTCGGAAAACAAGAGCACCACCGGGGCGTCCGACTGCATGCGGATCAGGTGGCGCCATCGCAGGCGCGTCGCTTTTGCCCATAGTCCGCCCTCGCGCGCCCAAGTGGCAAGAGCGGCGGGAGAGGGTACCTCGCCGGGGGAAACGCGTAGCGCTTTGCGATCTAGTTCGACGCCGTGGTGCTGGGCAACAACGGCGAGCGCGTCCACACGCGCCTTGGCTGCGTCCTGCCTGACTTGCCCGTCCGGCATTGTGCCACTGGGCGTGCCCTTTGCCTCGAGGCGCGCGTCCGGATGTTGGATAGAAGGCTGAGGGTTCACGCGAAGGCCTACTCTCGATGCATCTCTCAAGTCTGGACGATACGGCAGCGTAACCGCTGCTTATTGATCTGCGCGCAAGCAGCGTAACCACTCTACATTCAAATTCGGTCTGCGCCTACCTCGTCTTCGGTTCCTTCAATAATGCCTAGGGGAAGAACACGTTAGTTTCCTACCTCGAGTCAGCCGCAATCCCTTCAGAGGCGTCGGGCAGGCGCACCAGCCAGGAAGACATTTCGAGGTAACTCGAAAGGGGTATGTCGTGGAACCGACGGCGCCGGCGCGTTCGTCGATTGATGCGATGGAACAGGCAAAGGCAGTTCAACCGGTCTGCACCGCTCAAGGTTCGTCAATTGAAACAGCGGAGGTACGGCGCCAGTAAATTTTTGTTTCCGAAGCGCTACAGACAACCACACGTCTGGCAGTTGCCAGTGAGGTTGCCGTTGGCTGATGCGGAACATGCCCGCACATATGTCGTGCTGGCGTCGATGTAATTGACTTTGCACATAAGGCGAGACAAGTCATTTGCGTAACGGGTTATGTGCTGAGTTTAGCAGATGATGTGAACGACGGAGGAATGCTCCTCCGTCAGGTCGCTGCGGTTGGCGCTCTTACGTGTCGTGTGAATCTAAAAGCTGATTGGTTCGGGCGTCGATCTTCGGACGAACGTATTTTGCTCCGGAAATCGATCTCGTTAGTAGCGTTAGGTGGGCGTATGTCTAAATCAGATCGAGCCGACGAGTTGGCGATTTCTTATCAGCATCAGCATGTTCTGCCGCCGCTAACGGCCGTAGGTATTGCCAAATATGGCGGCCTTCTCTCTGCCGGCGTCTCGCACGAAATTGTCGTGATCGGATCTTTGCCACGCGGCGAGACCACCCAAACCGTCACTTACTTCATTGTCGATCGGGCTACGAAGACGATCGTCTCCCAAGTCAATCTGCCAGACGCATCGAACAATTTTAACGCGGTCGAGATGCGGTTGAAGGTCGGACGCTACGCGAGCGCTTACGACATCGGCACCTTTGGTGCGAACGGAGAGTTCAAGCTCTGCCAGTTTATTTCCGTTCGTAGCTCTCTGAATCCCTTACAGCCAGATGGACCTAGCGGAGAGTAATCTGTCTGCACAGGGCGTCTATTTGTTGACCTCCTCCACACTCGGTCTCCCGTGAATCGTGAAGGTCAAAGTCAAAAGAGGACCAATTCCATGGCCCACAAATCAGAGTTTCTGTTCGTTGACCCCGCCGTTCCGGATCTGGCAACACTGCTGTCAAATCTGCGCCCCGAAGTGCGGGCTGTCGTGCTCGATCGCGGGAGGCCTGCGGCTCAGCAGATGGCAGAAGCACTGAACGGTGTTGAGCGACTCGACGCGATCCACGTTGTTGCGCACGGTGCACCGGGCCAGGTGATCTTCAGCTCAGACAAATGGTCGTTGGCGCGTGATGAGGGTGAACTTGCGACGCTTGAGCGGGACGCGCGCCATCTAGCCGCCATTGGCCGGGCCCTGGCCGGGGACGGCGACCTGCGGCTGTGGAGCTGCGAGACGGCATCAGGGGATGCGGGCGAAGCCTTCATAGAGGCGCTGGGTACGGCCGTGGGCGCGGACGTCTGCGCGTCTACGTCGCTTGTTGGCGCAGCGGCCCTGGGCGGCGCCTGGAAAATATCCGCGAGCGTGAGTGCATCCACGCCCCTGCCGCCGCTCACCTCAGATGGCGTCGCAACTTACACCGGGGTGCTTGTCGCGGGTGATCTGACGCTCACTGGCAACTTAACTAATCAAGGTGGCAGTGCCTCTATTAATACGTATTATCTAATAGATACAACGGCCAATCCTGACGTGTTAGTTGGTAGCTTTGTACTTCCGCAATCAGGTAACGGTGTTGTAGCTGAGTTTGCAGTAACAGTAACAGTCCCCGACACTGGTCATACTTACGCCATTTACGACAACAGCTTCAACTTATATGGTACACTATCCCCAGGTGTCGGTAATACTTTCAATTTCGTAGCGGGTACAAGTAATGGCGATGGGGGCAATTTATTTGATGTTGGTACTATCAACGTCGCGAGTCAAACAGGCCCGACAGGCCCCACGGGTGCGACTGGTGCCACCGGTGCGGGTGCGACCGGCGCAACAGGTGCGACCGGCGCCACAGGTCTGACTGGAGCCACCGGCGCCACGGGTCTGACTGGAGCCACCGGCGCCACAGGTCTGACTGGAGCCACGGGTGATACCGGCGCCACGGGTGCGACCGGTCTGACTGGAGCCACGGGTGCGACAGGTCTGACTGGAGCCACGGGTGCGACCGGTCTGACTGGAGCCACCGGCGCCACAGGTCTGACTGGAGCCACGGGTGCGACCGGTCTGACTGGAGCCACCGGCGCCACGGGTCTGACTGGAGCCACGGGTGCGACCGGTCTGACTGGAGCCACCGGCGCCAC
>NZ_JAFCLZ010000032.1 GCF_018130165.1 Bradyrhizobium sp. JYMT SZCCT0180
CAAGCCCAATGACCTGACACCATCGACCTTGAAAGCAGCCTCCGATCGCCAGCGCCCTACCGCGCCAAATACCGCGCCCGCAAATCATAGGGTCACAAGCTCTCAGGGTGACGGATCACGCTATGAGCCAACACATTCCATGGGGATTTCTCCAATGTATCACTTCACCGCGCTCGTCACCTGCCTTGCCATCCTGTTCTACTTCTTCACCTCGATCCAGGTCTCGAAAGCGCGCAGCGCGTTCGGCATCAAGGTGCCGGCGACGTCAGGCCATCCGGATTTCGAGCGCGTCTTCCGCGTCCAGATGAACACGCTGGAATGGATGCCGATCTTCCTGCCGTCGCTGTGGCTGTTTGCCATTTACATCAGCGACCCCTTTGCCGCAGGGCTCGGCCTGGTCTGGATCGCCGGCCGCCTCCTCTACATGTTCGGCTATTCGCAAGCCGCCGCCAAGCGCGGCCGCGGCTTCGGCATCCAGGCGTCGGCTGCGATCGTGCTCTGGGTGGGCGCAACAGGTGCAATCGTGTGGCGGATCGTGCAGGGGTGAGTTTCGCACAACTCCCTCCCCACGTCGTCCCGGCGAACGCCGGGACCCATACGCCGTGCAGAAGTTTTAAGGCAAGCTGGCAGACACCTTCTGCAAACAACAGCCGCCGGTGGTTATGGGTCCCGGCGTTCGCCGGGACGACAAATCACTTCGTCAGCGGGCAGCCCGAATCCTTGGCGCTCGGAAACGCCTTGTCGCCGGGGACCACGGCGAGCTGCTTGTAATAGTCCCACGGCTTCTTCGACTCCGACGGCTTCTTGACCTCGAACAGATAGAGGTCGTGCACCATGCGGCCGTTTTCGAGCACCTTGCCTTGCGCGAAGAGATCGTCGACCGGAAGCTCCTTCAGCTTCTTGGCGACGGCCTCGGTGTCCTTGGTGCCGGCCGCCTTGACCGCCTTGAGATATTGCAGCGTCGCGGAGTACGTGCCGGCCTGGATCATGTTTGGCATCCGGCCGGTGCGCTTGAAAAAGCGGTTGGCAAGGTCGCGGCTCCTGTCGTCGCGATCCCAGTAATAGCCTTCGGTCAGCACCAGGCCTTGCGCCGCTTCCAGCCCGAGGCCGTGGACTTCGGCGAGCGTCAGCAGCAGGCCGGCGAGCTTCTGGCCGCTCCTGACGATGCCGAATTCGGCGGCCTGCTTGATCGAGTTGGTGGTGTCGAGACCGGCATTGGCGAGCCCGATGATTTTCGCCTTCGAACTTTGCGCCTGCAGCAGGAACGACGAAAAATCCGACGAGTTCAGGGGAATGCGGACCGCGCCCAGCACCTTGCCGCCCTTTTCCTTGACGAGATCGCCGGTGTCTTTTTCCAGCGCATGGCCGAACGCGTAGTCCGCGGTCAGGAAGAACCAGCTGTCGCCGCCGGATTGCACCAGCGCCCCGCCGGTGCCGACCGCCAGCGCGTGGGTGTCGTAGGCCCAATGGAACCCGTAGGGCTGGCAGGCGTCGCCGGTGAGGCGAGACGTGGCCGCACCGACGACGATGTCGATCTTCTTCATCTGCCTCGACAGATCATGAATCGCGAGCGCGACCGAGGAAGTCGTCAGCTCCGTGATCATGTCGACGTTCTCGACCTCATACCAGCGCCGCGCGATCGCGGTGCCGAGATCGGGCTTGTTCTGGTGGTCGGCGGAGACGATCTCGATCTTGTGGCCGAGCACCTCGCCGCCGAAATCCTCGATCGCCATCTTGGCGGCCTCGAACGACCATTTGCCGCCGTAATCGGCATAGACCCCGGACTGATCGTTCAGAATGCCGATCTTGACGCCCTGCGCCGAGGCCGATCCGGCGAACAAAAGACCGCTCAATGCTGCGGCCGCCAACAAACCCGATTTCATATCTGTCTCCCGGCAGTGTCTGTTTGGAAATTTCAGGTCAATGATATTTTATAACCCTGCGGCGGCCCATCTATTCAAGTCAGCCCCGTCATTCCGGGGCATCGCGAAGCGATGAGCCCGGAATCCATAACCACCATCGTGAGTATGGATTCCGGGCTCGCGCTACGCGCGCCCCGGAATGACGACGGTGGCGATAGTTCTGCCCGCCATCACACCGCGGCGGCATCCTTCGGCTTCTTCGGGTCGGCCAGCCCACGAACGATCATGTAGAAAATCGGCGTGAAGATCAGGCCGAACAGCGTGACGCCGATCATGCCGAAGAACACCGCGACGCCGACCGCCTGGCGCATTTCCGATCCCGAGCCGGACGAGATCACCAGCGGCAGCACGCCGAGAATGAAGGCGAACGACGTCATCAGGATCGGCCGCAGCCGCAAGCGGCAGGCTTCGATCACCGCCTCCAGCCGCGGCTTGCCTTCAAGCTCGATGTCGCGCGCGAATTCGACGATCAGGATCGCATTTTTCGCCGCCAGCCCCACCAGCACCACGAAACCGATCTGGGTCAGGATGTTGACGTCCTGCCCCATGATCCGCACGCCGATGGTGGCGGCGAGCAGGCACATCGGCACGATCAGGATCACCGCGAACGGCAGGCTCCAGCTGCCATATTGCGCCGCCAGCACCAGGAACACGAACAGCACGCAGATCGGGAACACGTAGAGACCCGCATTGCCGCCGGTAACCTGCTGGTACGAAAGGTCGGTCCATTCGAAGGAGAACCCGCTCGGTAGCGTGTCCTCCGCGAGTTTCTTCATGGTGTTGATCGCCGTCGCCGAACTCGTGCCCGGCGTCCCTTCGCCCTGCAGTTCCGCCGCCGGATAGAGATTGTAACGCGCCACCCGGTCGGGGCCGGATACGTCGCGGAAATCCACCACGCTGCCGAGCATCACCATGTCGCCTGCGGCGTTGCGGGTGCGCAGCCGCGCCAGATCCGACGCTTCCTTGCGGAACGGCAGGTCGGCCTGGGCCGTCACGTGATAGGTGCGGCCGAACAGGTTGAAGTCGTTGACGTAGGTCGAGCCGAAATAGGTCTGGATCGTTTCGTTGACGCCGGAGATCGGCACGCCGAGCTTCTGCGCCTTGACCCGATCGATGTCGACGAAGAGCTGCGGCGTATTGGCGGTGAAAGGCGAAAACACCTGCGTCAACTCGGGCGCCTTGCGCGCCGCGGCGACAAGCTCGTCGTTGGCGGCTGCCAGGAGTTCAGGGCCGCGGCCCTGGCGATCCTGGACCCGCATGGTGAAACCTCCACCTGTTCCGATGCCCGGCACCGGCGGCGGCGGAATGACGATGATGAAGGCCCCCTGTATCGCGGCCAGGCGCTGTCGCAGATCCGCGGTGATCGCCTGCGCGGTCAGGCCTTTCTTCAGACGCACCTCCGGTTCTTCGAACACCGGGAAGAGGGCCGCGGCATTGCCCGACTGCGTCCGGGTCGCGCCCGAGAAGCCGGCGAATGCCGCGACGCGAATGATGCCCGGGGTGTCCAGCGCCGTTTTCTCGATCTGGCGGACGATATCGGTGGTGCGCGCCAGCGATGCGGCTCCCGGTAACTGCGCCGATATGATGACGTAGCCGCGGTCCTGGGCGGGGATGAAGCCTTGGGGGGTGATGGCAAGCAGCCATCCGGCACTGCCGATCAACGCCAGGTACAAGAGCAGCATGACCGTCGAATGCCGGATCACGAAATTGGCCGCATTGGCATAACCGTGGGACAGCCGGTCGAAAGTCCGGTTGAAGACGCCCGCAAATGCGTCCCAGCCGCGGGCGATGAAATTCCAGCTCGCCGGCGGCTTCTTTTCCGCGTGCGGCACTAGGATCAGCGAGGCCAGCGCCGGCGACAATGTCAGCGAGCAGAAGCAGGAGATCGCGGTCGCCACCGCGATCGTAACGGCGAATTGCTGGAAAAACTGTCCTGAAATGCCGCCGAGGAACGCGGTCGGCACGAACACCGCGCACAGCACCAGCGCGATCGACACCAGGGCTGCGCCCACCTCCTCCATGGTCTTAAGCGCCGCGTCGCGCCGGCTCATGCCGCGCTCGAGATGCCGTTCGACATTTTCCACAACCACGATCGCATCGTCGACCACGATGCCGACCGCGAGCACGAGCCCGAACAGCGTGAGATTGTTGATCGAGAATCCGAGCGCCGCCATCACGGCGAAGGTGCCGACCAGCGACACCGGAATTGCGATGATAGGAATGATCGCCGGACGCCAGCCCTGCAGGAACACCAGCACCACAATGACGACGAGGATCATCGCCTCGTAGATCGTCTTGATCAGTTCGTGGACGGACTGCGCGATGAATTCGGTGGGGTTGTAGCCGATATTGTAGTCGAGGCCCTTTGGAAAACGCGCCTTCAGCTTCTCCATGGTATCGGAGATTCTTTTCGCAGTCGCCAGCGCGTTCGAGCCAGGCCGCTGCGTTACCAGCAGCGCGACCGCCGATTTCCGCAGCAGGAAACTGTTGGTCGAATAGGACAACGCACCGAGCTCGACCCGCGCCACGTCGCGCAGCCGCACCGTGCGGCCGTCCGCGCCGGCCCTGACCACGATGTCCTCGAACTGCTTCTGATCTTTCAGCCGTCCGGTGAAGGTGAGATTGGGCTGGAATGCGCGGTCGGCGATCGGCGGCTCGCCGATCTGCCCGCCCGTGATCTGCAGGTTTTGCGCGCGGATCGCAGCTATCACCTCGGCCGAGGTCAGGCCGAGCGCCGCGATGCGGTCCGGGTCCAGCCACAGCCGCATCGAGTAGTCGCGGGCGCCGAACATCTGGATGTCCCCGATGCCATCGAGGCGAAGCAGCTCGTCGCGCACCTGCAGCAGCGCATAGTTGGAGATGTAGAGCTGGTCAAAACTGTCGTCCGGCGACAGCATGAACACGACCATCAGGATGTCGGGGCTGTTCTTGCGGGTGACGACGCCGTTGCGCTGCACCTCTTCCGGCAATCGCGGCTGCGCGATGGCGACGCGGTTCTGCACCAGCACTTGCGCCTTGTCGAGATCGGTTCCGAGCTTGAAGGTGACCGTGATGGTGAGATTGCCGTTCGAGGTCGCCTGGCTATAGAGATACAGCATATCCTCGACGCCGTTGATCTCCTGCTCGATCGGAGCTGCAACGGTGTCGGAGACGGTCTGCGCGGTAGCGCCGGGATACTGCGTGGTGACGACGACGGTCGGCGGCACCACTTGCGGATATTCCGAGACCGGCAGCGTGGTGTAGGCGATCGCGCCGACGATCAGCAGCACGATCGACAGCACCATCGCCAGGATGGGCTGGTTGATGGAGAGCCGGCCGAGGTTCATGACTTGCCACCGGCCGGCGCGGTCTGCGGCGTCACCTTCGCACCGACCCGGGCGCGCTGGATGCCATCGACGATGACGCGATCTTCCGCCTTCAACCCCTCGCGAACCACGCGCAGGCCTTCGTCGAGCGGTCCGAGCTTCACAGCCCTTGCTTCGACGGTGTTGTCATCCTTGACGACAAAGACGATCTTGCGCGACTGGTCGGTGGCGATGGCCGTGTCCGGCAGCAGCAATGCCTCGTAGGGCGAAGAGCCGATCAGCCGCACGCGGCCGAATTGCCCCGGCAGAATCGAGAAGTCCTTGTTGGGAATGATGGCGCGGCTGCGCAGCGTGCCGGTCGAGACATCGAGACGGTTGTCGAGAAAATCCATCTTGCCTTCTTTCGACGGCTTGTCCTCGCCGGTCAGAGCGACCTCCACCGGGTTCGGCGTGTCGCGCGAACTCGGCCGCTTTCCCTCGAACCACAGCCTGTTGTTCTTGAGATAGGTCGCCTCGTCGACGTCGAAATAGATGTAGATCGGATCGAGCGTGACGATCGAGGTGAGCAGCGTGGCATTGCCTTCGCTGCCCTGCACGAGATTGCCGGGACTGACGAGATGGCGGCCGACACGGCCGGTCATCGGGGCCAGGACGTGGGTGAATTCGATATTGAGTTTAGCCGCCTTCAGCGCGCCATCGGCCTGCATCTCCGCGGCATGCGCGGCCTGCAACGCCTGGCGGCGCTGGTCGACGGTTTGTTCGGAGACCGCACTGGTCTGGACCAGATTCAGCGCGCGATCGAGTTCGCGCTTGGCAAGCTCCACTTTGGCACGCGAATCCGCGAGCTGGCCCTCGGCCTGCGCGGCGACGGCCTCGAAGGGGCGGGAATCGATTGTGTAAAGCAGATCGCCGGCACGCACGATGGCGCCATCGCGGAATTCGACGGTGTTGACGAAGCCGCCGACCCGGGCGCGCACCTGCACCTCTTCCAGCGCCTCGAACCGCCCGGTGAATTCATCCCAATCCGTGACGGTGCGCTTCACCGGCTGCGCGACCGTAACCGGCGGCGCCGCGGCCGCGGCCGGCTGCGGCGGCTTGTCGTTACATCCGGACAGCGCCAGCGCGGAGACCAGGATCAGCGGCGAGAGACTGCGAAGCGAGGGGAAGTAGACTTGACGGCCTGCCGGTTGAACCGGACGATTCCGTTTTTCAGTCGCGCTCAATTCCATCTGCTCGATCTCCCCTGGCACTTCCCGACATCTCGATCGATGGAGGCGGCTCCGCTCCCCGGCGGAGGTCACAGATGTGACTGGTTCCCAGTCTGTTCAAGAAGCCGATCGGATCAAGCACAATCGTTATGCATGGAGGGCGATCACGCCTTGCGCCGGTTGCGGGTAATGGCTCGCACGTATGGGTCAGAAGCGCTGGCCTGAAGGAAAATCGCCGATGGCGCGATGATTACCCCAACGCTCGAGGCCGTGCTCGAGATGACGAAAACGTGACATCACACAATTGTCGTCGGTCGAGTCGCCCAAAGTTCCACTTGGGGGAAGAGGACGACCGGCAGCACCTCCGCATCAACGTTACTGCCCACGCCCTCATGGTTAATAATCCGAGGACATTGACTCAAGGTTGTACGCTCGGCTACGATCATGGTTGCTAAAGCGTAAATTTTTATACAGCCGCATTTCTTGAACATTTGATTACCCCTTTTTCGTTGCGGCGTGAGTGAGAGGCGTTTCGGAGTGACGAGCGAAATTTCTGTCGCTGGTAACAGGTCTCCCCGAAGAGCGTTTGCAGTCCTCCGTTCATCGGGCGGACCGGGCTGCTGCAACACCGCGCGCACCATCCATCAAAACATTCGACGTGTTCACGCATCGCGCTAGCCGCGCGACTGGCTGTGTGACGCGGACAAGAAACTTGCGTTGGGAGTACGAATAATGGCGAACGAATTGCCCCCCGGTTCGATGCCGCCGCCCGCGACCGGCGGCACACCTCCCGGCGTGAATCCGCCGCCGCCGGGCCCCGGCACGCCTCCCGGTGGCCCTGGCACGGTCATCGTTGGGCCCGGACCACCGCCGCCGACAGCCAACACGCCGCCAGCGACCGCGACAGACGTCAACGCCGCGGCCAACAATGTCGTCGAAGGCGCCGCCGTCAACACGCTGGTCGGCGTCACCGTCCGCTCGACGGACGCCGAAGGCCAGACCATTACCTACACGCTGGCGTCGGACAGTTCCGGCGGCGGCTTCAAGATCGACGCGGCCACCGGCGTGGTGACGGTCGCCGATCCCGCCAAGATCAACTTCGAGACCGCGGCGGGCCACGCCTACACCATCACGGTGAATTCGTTCGACGGCTTCTCCACCTCGTCGCAGAGCTTCTCCATCAACGTGTCAGACATTGCGCCCTCGACCCCGGTCGACGGCAATGCCGGCGCCAACACCGTGGCGGAAGGCGCCGCCGCCAACACGCTGGTCGGCATCACCGCCTCCTCCACCGACATCAACGGACCGGGCGTCACCTACAGCCTGAGCAACAGCGCCAACGGCGCCTTCAAAATCGATGCGGCCACAGGCGTGGTGTCGGTCGCCGACCCCACCAAGATCGATTTCGAAAGCACCGCGACTCTCAACATCACGGCGGTCGCCAGCGACGGCACGTTGTCGAGCTCGCAGAACTTCACCATCAACGTCACCGACGTTGCGCTGGCGACGCCGGTCGACGGCAACGCCGCCGCCAACAGCGTCGCCGAAGGCGCCGCCAACGGTTCGACCGTCGGCCTCACCGCGTTCGCTGTTGACCCGAACGGCCCGGCGACGACCTATTCGCTGATCGGCGACACCTCCGGCGGCGGCTTCACCATCGACGCCACGACCGGAATCGTCACCGTCGCCGACGGCGCCAAGATCGATTTCGAGACTGCGGCCGGTCACGCCTATTTCGTCGTCGTGCAGGCGTCTAACGGCGCACTGAATATGGCGCAAACCTTCATGATCGGCGTGACGGATGTCGCGCCCGCGTCCCCGACCGACAGCGATGCCGCGGCCAACTCGGTGCTGGAGGGTGTCGCGAACGGCACCGTCGTCGGCATCACCGCCGCCTCGAGCGACATCAATGGCGGAGCCGTGACCTATTCGCTGACCGGCGATACGTCCGGCGGCGGCTTCACCATCGACGCCGCGACCGGCATCGTCACCGTCGCCGATTCGAGCAGGATCGACTTCGAGACCGCGCCCGGTAACGTCTATACCGTCACCGCGCAAGCCAGCGACGGCACCCTCGCCAGTTCGCAAACCTTCACCATCGGCGTGACCAATATCGCACCATCGATCCCGGTCGACACCAATGCCGGCGCCAACTCGGTGATCGAAGGCGCTGCCAATGGTTCAACCGTCGGCATCACCGCCTCCTCGACAGATATCAATGGACCCGGCGTAGTTTATAGCCTCGCCGACAGCGCCAGCGGCCGCTTCACCATCGATGCCGCCACCGGCGTCGTTACCGTCGCCAACTCCAGCGCCATCGACTTTGAGAGCGCGCCGGGCAACAGCTATACGATCGTGGCGCGGGCCACCGACAGCGGCGGATTATTCAGCCAGCAGTCCTACACCATCGCCGTCACCGACGCGGCGCCTTCGACGCCCGTCGACGGCAACGCAGCCGCCAACACCGTCGCGGAAGGCGCCGCCAACGGCTCGACAGTCGGCGTCACCGCGTCCTCGACCGACATCAACGGCCCGGGCGTGACTTACTCGCTGGTCGGCGACACCTCGGGCGGCGGCTTCGCCGTCAACGCCGCTACTGGCGTCGTCACCGTCGCCGACGCCACCAGGATCGATTTCGAAACCTCGGGCGCCAGCTATACCGTCGTTGTGCAGGCCAGCGACGGCACGCTGGCCTCTTCGCAGGCCTTCGTCATCTCCGTATCGGATATCGCGCCGTCGACGCCTGTCGACAGCAATGCCGCAGCCAACCAGGTCGCCGTCGGCGCTGCGGCCGGCGCCACGGTCGGCGTCACCGCGTCTTCCACCGACGTCAACGGTCCGGCCGTCACCTATTCGCTGGTCAACGACACCTCAAACGGCGGCTTCACGGTCAATGCCGCGACCGGAATCGTCACTGTCGCCGATCCGAGCAAGATCCTCCTCGCCGATCCCAGCTATGACATCACCGTCGATTCCAGCGACGGCACGCTGCACAGCCAGCAGACATTCACGGTCAATGTCGTCGTGGATATCGCGCCGACCGTCGCCGCCGGCGATACGCTCAATTACACCGAGAACGCGACCAGCGTCGTCGACCCGACCATCACCATCACCGATCCCGACAACGCCACCATGACGGGCGCCAGGGTCGCGATATCTGGCGGCTTCGACAACACCCAGGACGTGCTGAACTTTACGCCCGTCGGCGCCATCACCGGCACCTATGACCCCGTCACCGGCGTGCTGACATTGACGGGCACCGATACGCAAGCCAATTACGAACTGGCGCTGGAATCGGTCACCTACCAAAACACCAGCGACAATCCCACCACCGTGCAGCGCACGTTGAGCTACATCGTCAATGACGGCACGCTCGACAGCGCCGCGGCGACCGCGACCATCAACGTCGCCTCGGTCAACGACGCGCCGGTGGTCACGCCGACCGGCGGCTCCACCGCCTATACCGAGAACGCGGCCGCCGCCGTCATCGACGGGGCGCTCACCGTCACCGACCCCGACAGTTCGATCGCATCCGCCCAGGTCCGCGTCTCGGTCGGCTTCCAGAGCGGCGACCAGCTCAACTTCACCGACCAGAACGGCATTACCGGCATCTACAATTCCGGTACCGGCGTGCTTGCGCTGAGCGGTACCGCCACGGTCGCCGAATATCAGGCGGCGCTGCGCTCCATCACCTTCAACAGCACCAGCGACGATCCCGGTGTCAGCAAGACCATCGAATTCAAGGTCAATGACGCCCTGGTCGACAGCAACCTCGCCACCAAGACGCTGGCGATCACCTCGGTCAACGACGAGCCGACCCTGACCGCGACCGCGAACGGCGGCGGCGCCGTGACCTTCACCGAAACGTCGTTGCCGAATTTCCCGGGCAGCGGCCCGGTCGATCTGTTCTCCGCGCCGAGCACCTCGACCGTCGAGGCCGGCCAGACCCTCACGCAAGTGGTGCTGACCGTCAGCAACGTCGCCGACACCACCGAATATCTCACGATCGGCGGCACGCTCGTCGATCTCGTGAACGGCAATTCGGAAGCCGTCACCGTCGGCGGCGCCGCCGGCACCGCGACCGTGTCGGTCGCAGGCGGCCTTGCTACCATCACCGTGACGCCGACCGCGACCTTCACCGCGGCCAACGTCAATGCGATGGTCGACAGCCTCGCCTACAGCAACGACGACAACACGCCGACCGCGACCACGCATACCATCAGCGTGAGCTCGATCACCGACAGCGGCTCGAACGTCAACCCCAACGACAACACCTCTTCGCCCGCCGTTACCACCGTCGTCACCGTCGTCGCCACCAATGACGGCCCGGTGGCCGTCAACGATACCTTCACGGGCGTGAACGCGGCGATCACCAACACCGCCCTGGTGGTGGACGGCCCGAGCGCCGGCACCGCCGATCCCTTTGGCGTGCAGAAGGTCATCACCGGCAACATCCTTGCCAACGACAGCGACGCCGATGGCGGCCCGCTGACCGTGGTGGCGGGAACGATCACCACCGCCCAGGGCGGCACCGTCACCCTCGATGCCGACGGCGGCTTCGTCTACGTGCCGCTGCCGAACACCGACGGCACGGTCGACGCATCGGACAGCTTCACCTACACGGTGACCGACGGCAATGCGGCCGGCCAGAACGGCACTGCCACCGCCACCGTCACCATCAATTTCGTCCCCAACTCCACCATCTGGTATGTCGACGCGTCGTATGCCGGCGCCAACGGCCCCAGCGACGGCAGCTCGCTGCGGCCGTTCACCGACTTCAGCCAGCTCAACGGCGCCGGCGGCGCCGGCGACGTCGATTCCGCGGGCGACACCATCTTCGTCTATGACGGCACCTACACCGGCAACCTCGAGCTCGAGGCCAGCCAGAAGCTCTATGGCGAGCGTCACGGACTGGACGCGCCGGACGGCGGCGGCGGCGCCGGCACCACCACGCTGCTCGCGTCCAATGCGGGCGCCGGTCTCACCCAGATCAACGGCACCATCACCGCCAGCAGCGACAACAGCATCCAGGCCATCAGCTGGGGCAGCAGCGCGGGCGTTTCACTGACCGGCACCAATGTCGGAAACCTGCACGTCAACGACGCCAACGCCGCCTCGGCCGGTTCGATCAACAACACCACCGCCAGCGCCGTGAACATCAACGGCAGCACCGCCGGGATGAACATGCAGTTCACCAGCGTTTCGTCGGGCGCCGGCGCCATCGGCATCACGCTGGCCAATGCCAACGGCACGTTCAACGCGGCGGGCGGCACGCTGTCCGGCCACAGCGCCTCCGAAATCAGCATCAGCGGCGGTGCCGCCAATATCAGGTACGGCGGCACCATCGGCGACGGCACCGGCCTCTCGGCCTCGATCGTCGGCAAGACCGGTGGCACCGTCACGGTTTCGGGCAACATCACCGACGGCGCCGACACCGGCGGCGGCATCGGCATTTCCGGCAACGCCAACACCACAGTCAATTTCACCGGCGCCACCAAGACGCTGAACACCGGCGCCGGCGACGGCGTCTCGATGACCGGCAATACCGGCACGTCGAACGTCAACTTTACCGGTGGCGGGCTTGATATCGACACCACCAACGGCTCCGCCTTCCAGGCCACCGTCGCGGGCACCTACAGCGTCACCGGGGCAGGCAATACCATCAACACCACAGGCAACGGCGCGGCGCTCAACCTGTCGAACGTGACGGTCGGTGCCGGCGGCATCACCTTCGACTCCACCAGTTCGACCAACAGCGTAGGTACCGCCGTCGCCATCGCCGGCGTGACCGGCGGCGCGATCGCGCTCGGCACCGGCAGCATTTCGGGCTCCGACGGCGATGCGTTCCGGGTCGGCGACGGCGTCGGAACCGCCAACGCCGGCGGCACGTCCGCGATCACTTATGCGGGCTCGATCTCCAAGACCGACGGCACCGGCCAGGCCGTTGACATCCAGGACCGCGCCGCGGGCGCCGGCAACATCACGCTGTCCGGCAACATCACCCACAATCTCGCCGCCAATACCGGCATCCTGCTCGACGACAACGCTGCGGGCACGATCACGTTCTCGGGCTCAAGCAAGGCGATCACCAGCACAACAGCGACGGCCGTCAACCTGACGGACAACGCGGGTGCGACGATCGCGTTCACGAACGGCGGGCTGGTCATCAATACGACCGCCGGCAACGGCTTCAACGCGACCGGCCCCGGCGCCGCTGCCACCTCAGGCGGGACGGTCACGGTCGAGGGCAGCGGCAACACGATTACGTCGACGACCGGCATCGCGCTGAATGTCGTCCACACCACGATCGGCGCGAACGACCTGACGTTCCAGAGCGTCGCCGCCAACGGCGCGGCCAGCGGCATCGTGCTCAACAACACCGGCACCAGCGGCAATCTGAACGTCACCGGCACCGGCACGACGGACGGCACCGGCGGCACCATCCAGAACACTACCGGCCACGCCATCAGCCTGACCAATACGCAGGACGTCACCCTGCGCAACATGAACATCACCGGCGCCGACGGCAACGGCATCAACGGCAACACAATCAACGGCCTGGTGTTGAGCAACCTCAACATTTCAGGCAGCGGCGACTCCACCGCGGGCAATGGCGAGGGCAATATCTATCTGTTCGAACTGACCGGTAACGCCAGCCACGCCACCACCTTCGACGACCTCAACGTCACCAATTCCTATGTCCACAACGTCTTCATCGAGAACACCGGCGGCACGCTGACCGAACTGGTGGTGACCGACAGCACGTTCTCCAACAACGGCGCCTCGACGGTGGCCGGCAGCGAGTTCGTGATCAACCTCGCCACCGGCGGTGTCGCGGGAACGCCGACCGCGACGGTGCATGCCACCCACAATACGTTCAGCGGCAATCTCTCCTCGCCGGCGACCTTCACCGCGACGGGCTTCCAGGGCTCGTCCAACGACGGCACGCTCAACGTCCACCTCGGCGACGGCACCGCCGGCGGCCTGAACACCTTCGACACCAACAATTCCGGCATCACCCTCAGCAGCGCGCTCGCCGGCAATCTCAATTTCGACGTCAACAACAACCTCGTCACGCACAATCGCGCGGTCGGCATTGCCGTCAACCATTTCGGTACCGGCACCGTCACCGGCTTCCTGCGCAACAACACGGTCGGCACCCAGGGCGAAGCGGGTTCCGGCGCGCAGATCGGCAACGGCCTCGACCTCCACGATGAGGCCGCCAGCGGCACCATGACGCTGAGCGTCACCAACAACATCATTCAGAGCGTCGGCGGCGGCGGCCTGGGGTTCGAGGGCATCACTGCCCAGGTCGGCGTCGGTGCCCAGAACTCGGCGAGCACCTTCAATCTCACCCTGACCGGCAACACCATCCGCGACATCATCGATGATCGTGGACTCTTCGTGAATAATTTCAACACCGCCGGCCTCAGCGTGATCAACGCGAATATCAGCGGCAACACGTTCTCCAACGCCAACGCCAGCGGCGCCAACACCACCGCGCGCGTCGGCGGCGCGCCCGGAGGGTCCGATCACGTCAACGTCACCCAGGCCAACGCTGCGGCGCTGGCTGCGGCCAACGGCCTGACCGCAAGCGGCGCACCCGGCAACACGATGCGGGTCGACACCAACGTGTTCTTCAGCCAGCCCGCCCCGCCGTCGCCGCCGCCGACACCGCAAATGGCGTTGAACGGCCAGGGCCCCGGCAGTTCGGACGTCCTCACGATGGACGCGCTGGCGCCGCTGCTCGCGGTTGCGATTGCGCATTGGGCCGCTGCCGGCGCGTCAGCCGCGCAGATCGAGCAAATGCAGAATGCCCAGATCCGCATCGCGGACCTGCCCAATTCCGGCTTCCTAGCCAACAGCGACGAGCATGGAATCACGATCGACAGCAACGGCGCAGGCTGGGGCTGGTTCGTCGATCCGACGCCGGCCAATAACAGCGAATTCGATACCGCGACTGCGCCGAACCAGCTGACGGCAACCAGCGGGAGCGCCGCCGGTCGCATCGATCTGCTGACGGTGATCGAGCACGAACTCGGTCACGTGATCGGCCTGGAGCATTCGGACATCGCCGGCCTCATGAATGTCGTTCTCGATACCGGCGAACGCAGGTTGCCCGACACGATCGACGTCGCGCTGGCCCCGACCACGACCTTGACGCCGACGATCTCGCTCGGACCGGTGACACCCACCGCGTCAACGGGAGCTGTCGCAAATCCCGGCAACGACACCATCGACGCCGGCACGGGCGGCGGCTTCCTGTTCGGCGGCGCCGGCGCGGACAATTTCGTATTCGCACATGTCGACGTCCATGCGGCGACGGCGCCGCCGGTCACGCATGTCGGGGATTACAGCTACGCCGAGGGCGACCGGTTCGACTTCTCCGCGCTGACCTCGCAATTCCACGCGACCGGTTTCAGCGACGGGATGATCGTGCGTGCGGTCGAGGATGGCAGCGGCCAGTTCGCAACGCTGCAGGTGAACGCGACGGACCCCTTCGGCCCGCCGGCCGCGCCGCACTGGGTGAGCGTCGCGCAAATCGATGGCGCGCATTCCGGCGATGCCCTGAACGTGTTGATCGACAGTCATTCGGGCGTTCACCTCGCTCAAATCCACGTCAGTTTGCTGGTCTAGAACCAACAAACTGCGTTTGCCCGTTGACGCCGCAATGGCTTGCTCCGGATCGCGCTGATGCGGCGCCATCCATTACAGATGAATGGGCGCGCCCCTCCTGCGCGCGTCGCCGCAGATTCATCTCGACGGCGAAGATATGATAGGTTAATACCTTAGGTAGATTGACTGGAAGCAAGGGGAGAGAGCGTGGGTCAACCTTACCTGGGTGAAATCAAGCTTATTTCCTGGAATTTTGCGCCGAAGAACTGGGCGTTCTGTAACGGGCAGCTTCTGCCGATCAATCAGAATCAGGCGCTGTTTTCGATACTCCAGACATTCTATGGCGGCGACGGACGGACCACCTTCGCGCTCCCCGATCTGCGCGGGCGAACCGGGCTTCATCAGGCCCCGGGCTTCGCCATGGGCCAGAAAGGCGGCGAGGAGTTTCACACGCTGATTACCGGTGAAATGGCCGCACATAATCATGGACTGGTCGCATCCGACACGCAGGGCAACGTGAACACGGTGCAGGGCAACATCCTCGCACGCGAGGTTGGCATCCCCTATGGGGCTCTCACCTCTCCAACGACATTGCATCCCGAGACCGTATCGAACGTCGGCGGTGGCCAGGCTCACGAGAACCGGCAGCCATTTCTCGTGGTCAATTTCATCATTTCCCTGACGGGCATCTACCCGTCGCGAAACTAGAGATTTTCCATGAGCAATCCCTATATCGGCGAAATTCGAATGTTCGGCGGCAACTTTGCACCAGCCGGCTGGGCGTTCTGCGACGGATCCCTGATTGCGATCTCGGAGAACGACGCGCTCTTCACCCTGATCGGCACCACCTATGGCGGAGACGGCCAGTCTACTTTCGCCCTGCCCGATTTGCGGGGCCGCCTCCCGATCCATCAGGGACAGGGACCCGGTATCGTGCAATCCTACGCCATCGGCGAAACTGGCGGCGTCGAAACGGTGACGCTGACTACCCAGCAGATTCCGATCCACAATCATGCGTTCATGGCCTCGACCGCGATCGCGACGAACCCGAGCCCAAGCGGCAATGTGCTGGCGACCTCGCCAACCATCAGCCCCTTCGTGATCGATGTGGCGGGCCCTCAATTGGTCTCCACCGCCGTCCAAGGCATCGGCTCCAACCATCCGCACGACAACATGATGCCTTTCCTGACCGTCAGCTACATCATTTCGCTGTACGGCATTTTCCCGACGCAAAGTTAGAGGCCATCCATGTCAGACCCGTTCGTTGCGGAGATCAGGATATTCGGCGGCGACTTTGCGCCGACAGGATGGGCGTTGTGCAACGGCCAGCTCATGCCGATCTCGCAGAACACGGCCTTGTTTTCGATACTCGGGACCTATTACGGCGGCGACGGCAAATCGACCTTTGCGCTCCCCAACCTGATGGGCTCAGGCGCCATCAGCCAGGGGCAAGGGACGGGACTGAGCGACCGCTATCTCGGCGAACCCGGCGGCGGCCAGACGGTGACCCTGTTGCAGGGGAACTTGCCGCTCCACAACCATTTTATCCAAGGCTCGACCGAGAACGCCACGCTCAAGGAGCCCACACCTACCGAATTCCTCTCGCGATCCAAGGCGGGCACCATCTATCAGTCCAACATCGCCAATCTCGTCCAGATGAATGCGCAGACACTGGCTCTCACCGGCAGCTCGCATCCTCATAACAACATGCAGCCGTATCTGACGCTGACCTACATCATCGCCTTGCAGGGCGTTTTCCCGCCGCGCGGATGAACCTGCGGCCCGCCGACATCTCGCCAGTTTCGTTCGGCTGGTTGCGCGCAGCCGGCGCAGGTCTCGGCTTTCGCCGCATCGCCGACACCGACCTGGCGTTCCTCGCCCGGCTGTATGCCTCGACCCGCACCAGCGAGCTCGCCGCCTTTCCGTGGAGCGAGGCCGAGAAGGCGGCGTTCCTCGACATGCAGTTCCGCGCGCAGCACACGCATTACCAAAATCAACATCCCGCAGCCGACCGGCTGGTGGTGATACGAGCCGGAGCAGACATCGGCCGGCTCTACATCGAACGCTGGCCGAGCCAGCATTGCATCATCGACATTGCGTTCCTCCCCGAACATCGCGGCAAAGGGCTTGGCGAAGCCCTGCTGCGCGACCTGCTGGACGAGGCCGCCGCCGCCGGCAAGGACGTCTCGATCCATGTCGAGAAGTTCAATCCGGCGATGCGGCTTTACCGGCGTCTCGGTTTTGTGGCCGAGGAGGACAAGGGCGTCTACGATTTGATGCGGTGGAGGGCGGGGACGGCGTGACGATGCGTAGGGTGGGCAAAGGCGCACTTGCGCCGTGCCCACCATCTATCCGGATCGGCAATGGTGGGCACGCTGACGCTTTGCCCACCCTACGATCCCTCGCCTCACGAAAATATCGCCTGATAGCCGCGGCCGTCGGCGAGCGGTCCGATCGGCACCAGAAATATTTCCATCACCCCAAGCACAGGATGCGTCACCGGATAGATCGCTTGCGGCAGCGATGTGCCGGCGGGTGCTGCGAACAGCAGCGAGAACGCCGCGCCCTCCCTTCCGCCCGCGCCAGCCGGCTCGGCCTTCACCAGCTTCAGCGGCAACCCGCCGCCGGTCGTCTGCATCTCGAAGTCAGCTTCGAGATGGGATGCGAAATCGTCGAGCTTGAGCGTCGCAAGGTCCGGCGATGAAGCCATCGAATATCCCCCTTGGTTGTGGCAAGCGTCTAACATATCGCGGAATGACACGCCCTGATTTTCTGTGCGGTCCAAAATAATGCCCCCTCCGTCATTCCGACTGCGACAAAACAACACGACGGGCAAATCACTTCCGATTTACGGAAACCGTGTCAAGCTCAAAATTTCCGGAAATCAAAAATATTTTGCTTTTACAGAAAGCAAATCAGTGACACAACTATCGCCATCCCGTCCCACTCAGAGGGCGTTGGCCATCGTCACGACGAGGGATGGGGATGCGGTGGACGTTGATGTTGCGATTGACGGTCGCGGCTGAGGCGTACGGTGAAAGCGTGTGGTCCTGGCGCCCGTAACGGCGTCAAGCTCTGAAGAAGCTAACGCTTCCGAGGGGTGACGGTGGCAATAGAGGCCGTCTCACCGGGGAGAGCGCGCTATAAGCCGTAAAGCCACTGCGCAGGGAATGTCGGATGTTCTCCGCTGCCCTGTATGCTCGTGTGCAGCTTTCTTGCGCTATTCGCACACGAGACCGCGGGTGCAGCGCGCATCCGGCATTCCCTGCGCCCTCTGGATTCGGGGGGGCGAAGATTACCTGCAAACCTCGGGCGCAATGCGTCGCGAGATCGCGGACGCACATTCAGCTGTCATCGCCCGGCATAGCCGTTCGAAGAACGGCGTCGCTTCCGCTCCGCCTATGACCGGGCGACCCAGTATCCCAGAGACGCCGGTGATAGAGAACCGAGAAGCCGCGGCGTACTGGATCACCCGCCTTCGCGGGTGACGACAGCGGGGGGTGGAGCGACACCATCGCAAACGCGCCGCACAAACTGCGACGCATGGCCGCCACCCGGCCATCCGCCCACCCTCCGCATCATCTTCGGGCATGACGTCCGGAATTTCCTCCGCTAACCTCCCTGCCAACAAGACCAAAATGTCCGGGGAGGACAAGCGTGCATAGAGGGCGTGTGGTATTCGGCGCCATGGATGAGGTCGTGTTCGGGCGGCCGGCATCCGAGGTGATCGTCGAGCAGATGGACCGGCTCGGCGCGGTCAGAGCGTTCCTGATGGTCAGCGGTACGCTCAACCGCGAGACCGACGTGATCAGGAACATTCGCGAGATGCTGGGGCCGCGCTGCGTCGCGACCTTCGACGCGATGCCCGCCCATACGCCGCGCGCGGCCGTGATCGCGGCCACCGAACAGGCCCGCGTCGCCAAGGCGGACCTCATCGTCACCATCGGCGGCGGTTCGATCACCGACGGCGCCAAGGCGGTGCAGCTCTGCCTCGCCAATGACATCACGACCGTCGAAGGCATCGACAAAATAAGGGCCGTTGCCGGCGCGCCGCCACCGATGAACCCGCCGACGGTGCGCCAGATCAGCGTGCCGACGACGATCGCCGGCGGCGAATTCACCGCCAACGCCGGCGTTACCAATGAGCGGACCAAGGTCAAGGAAGCGCTGCGCCACCGGCTGGTGATGCCGCGCGCCGTGATCCTCGATCCCGCGATCGGCCTGCACACGCCGGAATGGCTATGGCTCTCGACCGGGATCCGCGCCGTCGACCATTGCGTCGAGGGCATCTGCGCGCGCGAGGCGCATCCCTATGCCGACGCCCAGGCGCTGAAGGGACTGTCACTGCTGGCGCAGGCGTTGCCGCGGGTGAAGGCCGATGGCCGCGATCTCGACGCGCGGATGGATTGCCAGATCGGGACCTGGCTCTCGACCGGCCCCTTGGCCGCGGGCGTGCCGATGGGCGCCAGCCACGGCATCGGCTATGTGCTCGGCGCCGAGTTCGGCGTGCCGCACGGCCATACGTCGTGCGTGATGCTCCCCTCCGTGATGCGCTGGAACATATCCGTCAATGCCGAGCGCCAGGCGCTGGTATCAGCCGCGATGGGGCATCCGGGCAAGGACGCCAGCGAAGTGCTCGATAAATTCATTGGCGGCCTCGGCATGCCGCGCAGCCTGCGCGAAGTCAAAGTCGGGCCTGAGCATTTCGACCGCATCGCGCAGCAGGCGATGGCGACACCGTGGGTGCCGCGCAATCCGCGCAAGATTGAAGGGCCGGCACAGGTCCGCGAAATTCTCGAACTGGCTGCCTAGGGAGAACAGAGCAACAAATGTACACCGGCAAGCATGCAAAACTTCGCCCGCTGCAGCCCGCCTTCATCATGGCCGGCACCGGCGAGACCGTCACCTATCGCGAACTCGACGCGCGCTCCAACCGGCTGGCGCATCTGTTCCGTCAACGCGGCCTGAAGCGGCTCGACCACTATTCGATCTTCATGGAGAACAACAGCCGCTATCTCGAAGCCTGCGGCGCCGGCGAACGCTCGGGCCTCTATTACACCTGCGTGAACTCGTACCTCACCGCGAGCGAGCTCGCCTACATCCTGACCAACAGCCAGTCGCGCATCCTGATCACATCAAGGGAAAAACTCGATGTCGCGCGCGAGGCGTTGCAGGAATGTCCGCAGGTCGAGCTTTGCATCGTCGCCGATGGTGAGGGCGAAAGCGACCGCATCGTCGGCCTGCTGGACGTAACGGCGGGATTGCCGCACACGCCGATATCGGATGAATGCGTCGGCACCGCGATGCTCTATTCGTCAGGCACGACCGGCCGGCCGAAGGGGATTCTGCGCCCGCTGCCGGAACTGCCGGCCGATCAGAATTTGCCGCTGTTCGATTTCCTGGTGAAGATCTGGCAATACCGCGAGGGCATGATCTACCTGTCGCCCGCGCCGCTCTACCACTCGGCGCCGCAGGCCGCCGTCAACCTGACGATCAAGATGGGCGGCACCGCCATCATCATGGAAAAGTTCGATCCCGAACATTACCTTTCGCTGGTCCCCAAATGGGGCATCACGCACACCCAGCTGGTGCCGACGATGTTCTCGCGGATGCTGAAGCTGCCGGAGGAGGTGCGCACGCGATACGATCTCTCCTCGCTCGATATCGCGATCCATGCCGCCGCCCCCTGCCCCGCGGCGGTCAAGGACGACATCATCAAATGGTGGGGACCGATCATCCACGAATATTACGGCGCCACCGAAGGGCTCGGCTTCACCTCCTGCAACAGCCAGGAATGGCTGGCCCATCGCGGCACCGTCGGCAGGGTGCTGCTCGGCGATCTGCATATTCTCGACGAGAACATGCAGGCCGTTCCCGTCGGCACGCCGGGCACGGTGTGGTTCAAGACCGCGACCCCGTTCGAGTATTTCGGCGATCCGGCCAAGACCAAGGAGGCGCGCTCGGCGGACGGCAGCATGAGCACGGTGGGCGATGTCGGCTATGTCGACAATGACGGCTTCCTCTATCTCACCGACCGCGCGACGTTCATGATCATCTCCGGCGGCGTCAACATCTACCCGCAGGAATGCGAGAATCTGCTGATCACCCATCCCAAGATCGCCGACGCCGCGGTGTTCGGCGTCCCCAATCCGGATCTCGGCGAGGAAGTGAAGGCGGTGGTGCAGCCGATGCCCGGCGTTGCGCCGGGACCGGACCTCGCGGAGGAACTGATCGCGTTCTGCAGCCAGTCGCTGTCGCGCCAGAAAGTGCCGCGCTCGATCGACTTCGAGAAGGAATTGCCACGGCTGCCCACCGGCAAGCTCTACAAGCGCCTGCTGCGCGACCGCTATTGGGGCAACAAGACCTCGCGGATCGTGTGAGCACGGATTGCGTGAACGCTCGGGTGAGGCAATATGGCGCGATCATCTTGTGTGCGTCGCAACGACGCCGGCAATTGCTCAGCCATTTCCGCGCAAATCGCCGCAAAAGTCGGGCCAGTTCCGCCATGCGGAGTTTCAGTAGTTCGAATTGCCAACCTCCACACGGCCTTGGCCGGTTGCCCGGCAGGATGGTCATGCTATCGTCGGCGGCAATCGGCCATTGAGACCGAACATTCTCGGGAGGGGACACCATGCGGAGCGTGCGAACGCTTGCCGTCGCGGCGTTGTTATTGCTGCCGGCCTACCATGTTGCATCGGCGGGCGAGCCCAAGCAGGGCGGCATCCTCAAGGTCTACCACCGCGACAGCCCGGCCAGCGCCTCGATCCACGAGGAGGCGACCTATTCGGTCAACATTCCCTTCATGCCGGTTTTCAACAACCTCGTGATCTACAAGCAGGACGTCCCGCAGAACTCCATGGAGTCGATCGTCCCTGACCTCGCGGAGAGCTGGGCCTGGAGCGGCGACAAGAAGAAACTCACCTTCAAGCTGCGGCAGGGCGTCAAATGGCACGACGGCAAGCCGTTCACCTCCGCCGACGTCAAATGCACCTTCGACATGCTGATGGGCAAGTCGCAGCAGAAGTTCCGCAAGAACCCGCGCAAATCCTGGTACGACGAGGTCGTCGACGTCACCACGTCAGGCGATTTCGAGGCGTCGTTCAACCTGAAACGGCCGCAGCCGGCGCTGCTGGCGCTGCTCGCCTCCGGCTATACACCGGTCTATCCCTGCCACGTCTCGCCCGGCGACATGCGCACCAAGCCGACCGGCACCGGCCCGTTCAAATTCGTCGAGTTCAAGGCCAATGAATCGATCAAGCTGACGCGCAACCCGGATTACTGGAAGAAGGGCCTGCCGCATCTCGACGGCATGGAATTCACCATCATCACCAACCGGTCGACCGCCATCCTCGGCTTTATCTCCGGCCAGTTCGACATGACCTTCCCCACCGAAGTGTCGATACCGCTGCTCAAGGACGTCAAGAAGCAGTCTCCGAACGCCGTGTGCGTCGTCGAACCGATCAACGTCTCGACCAACATCATCGTCAATTCGTCCTCACCGCCGTTTGACAGCCTGGATATCCGCCGCGCGATGGCGCTGGCGATCGACCGCAAGGCGTTCATCTCGATCCTGTTCGAGGGACAGGCGGATATCGGCGGCACCATGCTTCCCGCCCCGGGCGGGCTGTGGGCGATGCCGAAAGAGATGCTGGAGACGATCCCGGGCTACGGCCCCGACATCAACGCCAACCGGGAAGAAGCCCGCAAGCTGATGCAGAAGGCGGGCTTCGGGCCGGACAAGCGGCTCGCGGTCAAAGTCGCCACGCGCAACATTCCGATCTATCGCGACCCCGCCATCATCCTGATCGATCAGCTCAAGAGCATCTATATCGACGGCGAGCTTGACGTGGTCGAGACGGCGAACTGGTTCTCGAAAGTCGCGCGCAAGGATTACGCGCTCGGCCTCAATTTGACCGGCAATGCCGTCGACGATCCCGACCAGTCGTTCTACGAGAACTATTCCTGCGGCTCGGAGCGCAACTACACCAACTACTGCAACAAGGACATCGAAAAGCTGTTCGGCGAGCAGTCCCAGGAAACCGACGTCGCCAAGCGCAAGAAAATCGTCTGGGAGATCGACAAGAAGCTGCAGGAGGATGTCGCCCGCCCGATCATCTACCACGGCCGCTCGGGTTCCTGCTGGCAGCCCTACGTCAAGGGCATCACCATCATGGTGAACAGCTCCTATAACGGCTATCGTTACGAAGACGTATGGCTGGACAAGTAACGTCCGCCATTACGTCGGCCGGCCAGGGAGAATAGCCAGGTGTTTGCTTATATCGTGCGACGCCTCGCGTTGATGTTCGTGACCCTGATCGGGATCTCGATCATCATCTTCGTGCTGTTGCGCGTCGTTCCCGGCAATATCGTCGACATCCTGTTCGACGCGGCCGGGTTCGTCGATCCCGCCGACAAGGCCAATCTGGAAAAGGAACTCGGCCTCAGCGACCCGATCGTGGTGCAGTATTTCCGTTGGATCGGCGGGTTGCTGCACGGCGATCTCGGCTATTCCTATGTGTCGGAAAAACCGGCGCTGCAGGAGATCCTGCCGCGGATTCCGATCACGGCGCGGCTGGCGGGGCTGGCGCTATTGTTCTCCGCAGCGATCGGCATTCCCCTCGGGGTCATCAGCGCCGTTCATCAGGGCACAAGGCTCGATTACGCCTTGCGCATCGTCAGCCTGAGCGGGCTGTCGCTGCCCTCGTTCTGGCTCGGACTATTGATCCTGATGGCGTCGGTTTCGATGTTCGGAACCATGCCGATCTTCAACCCCAATCCGAAAACCTGGACCGAAGCGATCGCCATCTACGCCGTGCCGGCGATGGCGGTCGGCTTTCGCAGCGCCGCGCTGACGATGCGCATCACGCGCTCCTCGATGCTGGAAATCCTGCGCCAGGATTTCATTCGCACCGCACGCGCCAAGGGCGCCTCGGAAAATTCGGTCAACTACCGCCATGCGCTGAAAAACGCCATCCTGCCCGTCATCACCGTGATCGGCATCGAGGCCGCCTTCCTGATCGGCGGGCTGATCGTCACCGAAACCGTATTCAACATCCCGGGCATCGCCCGCTTCCTGGTCGAGGCGCTGCGCTGGCGCGACTATCCGATCGTGCAGAACCTCGTGATGCTGATCGCGGTGGTGGTCGTGTTCGCAAACTTCACCGTCGACCTGCTGTATGCCGCGATCGATCCGCGCATCCGGTACGGGGATTAGGAGATTCAGGTTTGGCTGTAGTCAATTACGATAGCGAACTGAAACGCGCCGGCGCCCATTCGACGCATGGCTGGCGCCGGCTGACGTTTCTCGCGCAACGCTACATGCTCGGCACCATCGGCCTCTTCATCATGGTGATGTTCGTCTGGGTGGCGATATCGGCCGATCTGATCTGCCGCTTCAGCCCGCTCAGCGTCGATTCCACCCACCGGCTGGCGGCGCCCGATGCCGTGCATTGGCTGGGCACCGATTCATTCGGCCGCGATGTCTGGAGCCGGATCGTCCATGGCGCCCGGATTTCGCTGGCCGTCGGCATCGGCGCCACGCTGCTGGGCTCGACGCTCGGCGTCATCGTCGGCCTCGTCTCCGGCTATCTCTCGGGCTGGGTCGATTTGCTGTTCCAGCGCGTGACCGACATTCTGCAGGCCCTCCCGCTGCTGGTGCTGGCGCTGGTGATGACGGCGGCCCTGGGGCCGTCGCTGCCGAACGTCATCATCGCAATCGCGATCCCGCTGATACCGACGGTGGCCCGGGTGATCCGCGCCAACACGCTGGCTTTGCGCGAACTGCCGTTCGTCGAGGCCGCCAAGTCGATCGGCATGAGCGAGACGCGCATTGCCATCCGCCACGTGCTGCCGAACACACTGGCGCCGCTGATCGTGCTGGCGACCGCGCAGCTCGGCTCCACCATCCTCACCGAAGCCTCGCTGTCGTTCCTTGGCCTCGGCATTCCCGAACCCTACCCGTCATGGGGCCGCATGCTGTCGGAATCGGCGGCGGAATATGTCCGCACCGCGCCGTGGCTGGTGATCTTCCCCGGCGTCGCGATCAGCCTTGCGGTGTTCGGCACCAATCTGTTCGGCGACGCGCTGCGCGACATCCTCGACCCGAGGCAGCGCGGCTGATGACGCTGGCACGGGCGGATGAGATGGTTCTCGATGTGAAGAACCTGCAGACAGTGTTCTTCACCAATTCGGGCCTGTTCCGGGCAGTCGACGACGTGTCGTTCCACGTCCGCCGCGGCGAGACGCTGGCGATCGTCGGCGAATCCGGCTGCGGCAAGAGCGTCAGCGCACTCTCGATCATGCGGCTGGTGCCGGATCCGCCGGGCCGGATCGTCGGCGGCTCGGTGACGCTCGAGGGCACTGATTTACTCGGCATCGATGAAGCCGACATGCGCAAGATTCGCGGCAACCGGATGTCGATGATCTTTCAGGAGCCGATGACCTCGCTCAATCCGGTGATGCGGATCGGCGACCAGATCACCGAGGTGGTGCGCCTGCACCAGGACATGACGGCGAAGGAAGCGTGGGCGAAAGCGGTCGAAATGCTGCGCCTCGTCCGGATTCCCGAACCAGAGCGCCGTGCGCATGAATATCCGCACCAGCTTTCCGGCGGCATGCGCCAGCGCGCCATGATCGCGATGGCGCTGGCGTGCCGGCCGGCGCTGTTGATCGCGGACGAGCCGACCACCGCGCTTGACGTCACGATCCAGGCGCAAATCCTGGCGCTGATCGTCGACCTGCAAAAGACGCTCGGCACCGGACTGATCCTGATCACCCACGACCTCGGCGTGGTCGCCCAGACCGCGCAGCGCGTCATCGTGATGTATGCCGGCAAGAAGGTCGAGGAAGCGACCGTCGAGGCGCTGTTCGAGAATCCGCGGCATCCCTACACCCGCGGCCTGATGGCCTCGATGCCGGCGGTGATTTCGCTCGGCGCCAAAGAGGATGTCAGGTTGAACGAAATTCCCGGCATGGTGCCGTCGCTGACCAATCTGCCGCCGGGCTGCGCCTTTGCGCCGCGTTGTCCGTTCGCGATCGACCGCTGCCGCGCCGAGTATCCGCCGCTGATGGATTTCGGCGACAATCATTTTGCGGCGTGCTGGCGCGCGGCGGAAATGGTGGCCGCGATATGACCGACGGAGCGCCCCTCCTGGAGGTTACCGACCTCGTCAAGCATTACCCGGTGCGCGGCGGCATCCTGCGCCGACGCATCGGCACCGTGCACTCGGTCGACGGCGTCAGCTTCTCGGTGGGTAAAGGCGAGACGCTCGGACTGGTCGGCGAATCCGGCTGCGGCAAGTCGACCGTGGCGCGCAGCGTGTTGCGGCTGGTGGAACCGACCAGCGGCGCCATCAAGCTCAACGGCACTGACATCACCAACCTCAGCAAGACGGATCTGCGACCGCATCGACGCTCGATGCAGATCGTATTCCAGGATCCGTTCGCTTCGCTCAATCCGCGCATGACCGCCGGCGAGATCGTCGGCGAACCGCTCGGCGTGCATGGCCTCGCCACCGGACGCGCGCAGCAGGAGCGGGTCGCCGAACTGTTCGCCCAGGTCGGCCTGCGCGCGGACCAGATGAAGAACTATCCGCATCAGTTCTCCGGCGGCCAGCGGCAGCGCATCTGCATCGCCCGCGCACTGTCGCTCGGGCCGAGCCTGATCGTGTGCGACGAGCCGGTATCCGCGCTCGACGTCTCGATCCAGGCGCAGGTGATCAATCTCTTGATCGACCTGCAGCGCAAGAACAATTTTTCATATTTGTTCATCGCCCATGACCTCGCCGTGGTCGCCCATATCAGCCACCGCGTCGCCGTGATGTATCTCGGGCGCATCGTCGAGATCGCGGACAAGACCGAGCTGTTCGCCAACCCGCGCCATCCCTATACGCAGGCGCTGCTGGCCTCGGTGCCGGTCGCCAACCCGAAGGCGAAGAAGCTCGCCCCCATGATCGACGGCGACGTGCCGAGCCCGATCAACCCGCCGTCGGGCTGCGCCTTCCACACCCGCTGCCGTTACGTGATGGATCGCTGCAAGGTGGAACGGCCAACGCTGCTTGATGCCGGCGCGCGGCATGAGGTGGCGTGCTGGCTCAATGAGGGGACGGGGCGGGCGGAGTAAAATCTATCGTCGTCCCGGCGAACGCCGGGACGACGATGCTAAGCCGCCTCAATCTCCACCACGATCTTCCCCGTCGTCACCTGCTCGCCCTCGGCGACATCGATCGCCGCGACCTTGCCCGCAACACCCGCCGTATGCACGTGCTCCATCTTCATCGCTTCCAGCGTCATCACAGGCTGGCCGGCCGTGACCTGTTCGCCCGGCTTGACCAGCACAGCGACGACGCGGCCGTTCATCGCCGCCCTCACCTTGCCGTCACCGCCGCTGGCCGCGGCTGACACCGGCGCCGCCAGCGTCAAATCGCGGACCGCAATCGTGGCGCCGCGGTGCAGGAAATAGAGCCGATCCCGGTCGCGCAGGAATTTGACGGACTCTGCAAGACCGTCGCGGCTGAAGCGGATGGTATCGCCGTCGACGGCGTGAACTTCGATTCGATAGAGCGCGTCGTTAAGCCCGCGATAGCTGCCGTCACGCTCGCGCACGATCTCGATCTCATGGACCGCGCCGCCGATCTCGACACGGACGGGAACCGGGAACGCCGCCGCCAGCGAGCGTCCGGGCTTCCATTTCGGCGCAGAGGGATCGGTGACATACAGCAGCAACGCCGCAAGCTCGGCTTCCGAAGCCGCATCCTCGCGCGGCGCCAGCAATTCATCGCGATGGCTGCCGATGAACGCCGTGGTCGCCTCACCCGCGGAAAAGCCGGGATGGCGCAGGCATGAAATCAGAAAGCCCTGATTGGTGGTGACGCCGAATGCAGTCACCTGCTCCAGACCAACGATCAGCTTGCCCCGCGCCTCATCGCGGGTCGCGCCATGGCTGATGATCTTGGCGATCATCGAATCATAGAACGGCGGAATCGCGGAGCCGGATTGCAGCGCATGTTCGACACGGATGCCGTCCGGCATCTGCCACAACGCCATCGTGCCGGATTGCGGCATAAAATCGTGGCCGGCATCCTCTGAACACAGCCGCACCTCGATGGCATGGCCGGAGAATTTGATGTCTTCCTGAACCAGCCCGAGCGGCTCACCGCTGGCGACGCGCAGTTGCAACTCGACCAAATCGAGGCCTGTGATCGCCTCGGTGACGGGATGTTCGACCTGCAGCCGCGTGTTCATTTCCATGAAGTAGAACTCGCCGCTGGTATCGAGCAGGAATTCCAGCGTGCCGGCGCCCTCATATCCGATCGCTTTGACGGCTGACACCGCAACTGCGCCCATCCGCGCCCGCAGCTTCGGTGACACCGCCGGCGACGGCGCCTCCTCGATCAGCTTCTGGTGGCGCCGCTGCACCGAGCAATCGCGCTCGCCGAGATGGACCGCGTTACGGTAACGATCGCCGAACACCTGGATTTCGATATGGCGGGGGTTGACGATGGCGCGCTCCAGAATGACCGTGGGATCACCGAACGCGCCCTGAGCTTCCGATCGCGCACTGCGCAGCGCATCCGGAAACGCCGCGGCGTCCGCGACCAGCCGCATGCCGCGGCCGCCGCCACCGGCAACCGCCTTGATCATCACGGGAAAGCCGACCTTCCTGGCTTCCGCCAGCATGACAGCGTCGCTCTGGTCTGCGCCCTGATAACCGGGCACGCAGGGCACGCCGGCCTTTTCCATGATGTCCTTGGCGCCGGCCTTGTTGCCCATCGCCCGGATCGCTTCCGGCGACGGTCCGATGAAGACGAGGCCCGCTTCACGGCAGGCCTGAGCAAAATCCTCGTTCTCGGCGAGGAAGCCGTAGCCGGGATGAACCGCCGTGGCGCCGCTGGCCTTGGCCGCCGCAATGATCGCCTCGATCCGCAAATAGGATTGCGCCGGCAGCGCCTCGCCAATCCGCACGGCCTGATCGGCTTCGCGGACATGAAGCGCGTCGCGGTCGGCATCGGAATAGACCGCGACCACGCCATAGCCGAGACGGCGCGCGGTGCGCATGATGCGCAGCGCGATCTCGCCGCGGTTGGCGATCAGGATCTTGAAGAACGGCGTCGGCTTCATGACAGTCATGGCCGCGCGACCGAGAATTGCATGGGCTGCGGCGTGCGGGCATCTGCCTCGCGGCAGATCGCCAGCACCTCGGACAAGATGCTGCGGGTATCGCGCGGATCGATCACGCCGTCATCGAGCACGCGTGCCGAGGTCGAGAACACGTCCATCTGGCCGTCGAACACGCCTGTTATCTGCGCCTTCATGGCGTCGAGTTTTTCCTTCTCGATCGGTTTGCCACGCCGCGCAGCCGCCGCTTCGGTGACGATCGCCATCGTCTCCGCCGCCTGCTCGCCGCCCATCACGGCGGTCTTGGCATTGGGCCAGGAGAAGCAGAAGCGCGGATGGAAGCCGCGCCCGCACATGCCGTAATTGCCGGCGCCGAACGAGGCGCCGCAATAGATGGTGATCTGCGGCACGGTGGCCGAGGTCACCGCCTGGATCATCTTGGAGCCGTGCTTGATCATGCCGGCTTCCTCATAGGCCTTGCCGACCATGTAGCCGGTCGTGTTGTTCATATACAAAATCGGCGTGCGCGACTGGCAGCAGGCCTGGATAAAATGCGTCGCCTTGTTGGCGCCGGGCACGTCGAGCGGACCGTTATTGGTGATGATGCCGATCGCCTGCCCCTCGATGCGGGCGTGGCCGCAGACGGTGGCGGGCCCGTAATTGCTGCCGAATTCGGTAAAATCGGAATCGTCGATAAAGCGTGCAATGGCCTGCCGCATGTCGACCGGACGCTTGTGGTCCATCGGCATGATGCCAAGCAGTTCCTCCGAATCATAGCGCGGCGGCCGATACGAGATTTCAGCCGGCTTCGGCCGGTCCCACTGCATGTTGGTCATGATGTCGCGCGCGATCCGCAGCGCGTCGCGGTCGTCTTCGGCGAGATAATCGCCGAGGCCGGAAATCGAGGTGTGCATCTCGGCACCGCCAAGCTCTTCCTCGGTTGCGATCTCGCCCGTCGCGGCCTTGAGCAGCGGCGGCCCGGCGAGGAAGGCGCGGGTGCGGCCGCGCACCATCACGATGTAGTCGGAGAGCCCGGTCTGGTAAGCGCCGCCCGCGGTCGACGAACCGTGCGTCACGGTCACGACCGGCAAGCCCGCCGCCGACAGCCGAGCCAGGTTGCGAAAGATATTGCCGCCGCGAATGAAATCCTCGACGCGGTAGCGCAGCAGGTTGGCGCCGGCGCTTTCGACCAGTTGCACGTAGGGCAGCTTGTTCTCAAGCGCCAGTTCCTGCACGCGCAAGGTCTTGTCGAGGCCATAAGGCTGCAACGCGCCGGCGTCGATGCCGGAATCATTGGCGCTGACCATGCAGCGGACGCCGGAGACGAACCCGATGCCGGCGATCGCCCCGCCGCCGGGGATGCTCTTGTCGGCATCCGGCACGTCGAACATGTAGCCCGCCAGGGTCATCAATTCGATGAAGGGCGAGCCGGAATCGAGCACCAGTGCGACGCGCTCGCGCGGCAATAACTGGCCACGCTTGTGAAAGCGGTCCTTGGCGGCAGCGGAGGCGGCGCGCGTCCGCTCCTCAAGCCCGCGCATGCGCGCGATCAGCGCCAGCATGCCGTCGCGGTTGGCCTTGTAGCCGGCGCTGCCTGGGGCGATGGTCGATTCAATGATGGCCATGTGTGATCCGAGCTTTGTCCCTCGTCATTCCGGGATGCGCCTCTTGGCGCAGGCCCGGAATCCATACTCACGATCGTGGTTATGGATTCCGGGCTCGCGACTACGTCGCGCCCCGGAATGACGGTTAGTGTTTGGTCCCAAATATCTGCCGCGCCTCGGCCGGGCTGGCGATCTCACGCCCAGCTCTACGCGCACAAGCCGCGATGGCTTCGATCAACTGGCCATTGGAAGTCACCTTGGCGCCGTCGGCGAGATAGAAGGTGTCCTCAAGCCCGGTGCGCAGGTGTCCGCCGAGATCGGCACAGCGCTGGTGCAGCGGCCAGATTTCGGCGCGGCCAATGGCCGTGACCTGCCAGTGTGCTTCGGGCAATTTGAGCTTGAGCAGGATCGGCAGCAGGTCCGGATCGGCCGGCATGCCGGACGCGACGCCCATCACGAAATTGTACTCCAGCGGCCCTGAATACATGCCGGTCTGCCGGTACATGCCGACGCAGCGCACGATGCCGACATCGAAGCATTCGAACTCCGGAATCGTGCCCGCGACCTTCATCACGTCGAGATAATCCTGCACCTTCTCGACCGCGTTATCGAACATCATCGGCGGCCAGGCCCAGGTGTTGTCGGATTTCACCTTGAGGTAATTCAGTGAGCCGGCGTTACAGGCGGCGATTTCCGGCTTCGTCTCGCGCACGCAATCGAGCGCGCCGCCATAATTCGGGCCCGAGGTGCCGGTGGTGTGGTTGATGATGACACCGGGGCAGGCCTCGCGCACCGCCTGCTGAATCTCCTTGCTGACGCTGACGTCCCACGACGGCAGATGGCCCTTGTTCGGCTCCTGCTGACGCAGATGGATGTGCATGATGCTGGCGCCGGCGTTGAATGCGGCCCTGGCCTCGCGCGCCATCTGTTCGGGCGTCACAGGCACGTTGTGCTGTTTCGGGTCGGTCAGCACGCCGTTCAGCGCACAGGTAATGACGGCCTTGTCGCTCATGAATCAGCCTTTGGATCAGCCTTCGGAAATGGGCGGAAATCGCCCTTGTTTTACGCATGATCCGTTCGGAAAACTGCTACACACTTCTCCGGATCATGCGCTGCCGATCATGGAGCCCGCATCAGCCCGCTTCTTGCGTCAACCCGCTATTGCCGAAGCCTGTGCGATTGCTGCGGTAGATCGCCAGATCGCGCGAGCCGGAAAAGATCGCGCGCGGCTTCAAGCCGTAGAAGCGGCGGATCGAGTGGCTGAAATGCGTCGAATCAGGATAGCCGATGTCCTGCGCGAGATGCGCGAGGTTGATGTCCTGGTTGGCGAAATGCAGCAGATGCCGCGCCCGCTTCCAGGCGCGGAACGAGCGGAACGAGATTCCGGTCTCTTCCTTGAACAAATGCAGGAAGCGCGACGGCGACAGCCCTGCCTCCGCCGCGCAGCTCGCGGCCGTCACCGGTTCGCCGCAGAATTTGCCGATCTGCAGTATCGCGCGCGCCACACGTGGATCGAGCACGCGTTGCGGAAGGGCTTCGCCAAGGCACAGGAAATCGAACTCGGCGCTGGAGAAATCCTCGCCCGCATGGTGCTCGCGCAAGGTAAGATAGGCGGCGCGAATGCGGTCGGCAAAGGCTTTGCCTTCAGCCCCCGACAGCCGCGCGGCGAGGTCTTCGAGCACGCCGGGACAAACGCTTTCCGGCTCGATCACGACGCTCAGCACCGAACGATAATCGCTGGCGATGGTATGCCCTGTGTTCGGCAGCACTGCGAACATTTCGGCGTGGCTGTTCCGGCCATCGGCTGTAAGCTGCAACCCGCCTTCGATCGCGACATAGATGTTGAACGCACCCGAGCAGCGTTCCCGCGGCCGACCGAGCAGGCCCGCGTAGAACACGCGCTCCGGAGTGATCAGCATCAGATGGCCCGATTTGCGGCCGATGTCGTCCAAGGCGTCGTCCATGGTGCATCCTCCTCGCGCGGCTCTTGGGCCGCTGCGATGGGGGCAACCATAGCGCAAAATGGGGGGCTGTCACCGACAGAACCGCTGTCATTCCGGGTTCGCTTCGCGCCCCGGAATGACGGGGAGCGTCAGCCCCGAACCCGCGGCGCCACACTCTGCTCGACGCCGGCCTTTTGTTCCGCGGCCACCGCCCGCTTATAACCGTCACGGGCCTGCAACCGCGCCCAATAGGCTGCGACATTGGGCCCGAAATCCTTGGCCAGCCCGATATTTCCGGCCAGCCGCAACGCATAGCCGTTGGCGATATCGGCGGCGGTAAAGCGGTCCGCGCAGAGCGTTTCCGCTTTGCCGGTGGCGGCTTCCACGGCCCGCAGCCGCCCGAGGAACCATTTTGCATAATCCCCGGCCACCTGCGGATTGCGACGCTCTTCGGGCTCGAGCTGGCTGTATCTCAGCACCAGCGTTTGCGGAAAGGTCAGCGTGGCGTCGGAAAAATACATCCAGTTCAGGAACGCGCCATAGGCCGGCTCGTCGGGCCCGACGATCAGCGGCGTCGGGCCATATCTGGTGCCGATGTAGTGGCAGATGCCTGAGGACTCGGTCATTTTGGTCTCGCCATCGACCATGAAGGGAATGGTGCCGAGCGGATTGATCGCGAGGTATTCCTTGGCGAACACGCGCGGCGGAAACGGCAGCATCTTGAGCTCATAGGGCAGCCCGAGCTCTTCCAGCATCCAGAGCGGGCGGAACGAGCGCGCTCCGTCGCAGTGATAAAGCGTGATCATCAGGCGTTTTCCTTCAATCTCGATTCAGGCCAGTTTGGAGCGCCGAAGCGGCGCCCGCAATATCATCTTGGCGGCCAGCATCAGGCATTGCTGTGCTTGCGCAGTTCGAGGCGGGCAATCTGGTTGCGATGAACCTCGTCCGGACCGTCGGCGAGGCGCAGCAGGCGCGCGGTAGCATAGGCCGCAGCCAGACCGAAATCGTTGCTGGTGCCGCCGCCGCCATGGGCCTGAATGGCCCAATCGATCACCTGGCACGCCATGTTGGGCACCGCGACCTTGATCATCGCGATCTCTGCCTTGGCCGCCCGGTTGCCGACGGTGTCCATCATATGCGCCGCGTTGAGCGTAAGTAGCCGCGACTGCTCGATCATGATGCGCGATTCCGCAATTCTTTCCTGCGTGACGGTCTGTTCCGAAACCGGCTTGCCAAACGCAACGCGGCTTCTCGTCCGCCCGCACATCTTCTCCAGCGTCCGTTCGGCGAGCCCGATCAACCGCATGCAGTGGTGGATACGGCCGGGACCGAGACGCCCCTGCGCGATTTCGAAGCCGCGGCCCTCTCCAAGCAACATGTTGGTGGCGGGCACGCGGACATTCTCGAATACCACTTCCGAGGCCCTGTCAGGCACGCCATAAAACCCGAACACCGGGATAGACCGCAGCACCTTGACGCCTGGCGTGTCCATCGGAACAAGGATCATCGACTGCTGGCGATGGCGATCCGGATTATCGGGATCCGTCTTGCCCATGAAGATGCAGATCTTGCAGCGCGGGTCGGTCGCGTTGGTGGTGTACCATTTGCGGCCGTTGATGACGTAATCATCGCCGTCGCGCCGGATGGAGCTCTCGATATTGGTGGCGTCGCTGGAGGCGACCGCAGGTTCGGTCATGGCAAAGCAGGAGCGGATTTCGCCAGCCAGCAGCGGCTTGAGCCAACGCTCCTGATGCTCGCGCGTGCCGTAGCGCGCCAGCACTTCCATGTTGCCGGTGTCGGGCGCCGAACAGTTGAAGACTTCAGGCGCAAGATGCGAGCGCCCCATCACCTCGCACAGCGGTGCGTATTCGAGGTTGGTCAGGCCGGCGCCATGCTCGCTCTCCGGCAGGAACAGGTTCCACAGACCCGCCTCCCGCGCCTTCGGCTTCAACTCCTCGACAACCGGGAAAACCTTCCAGGCCCCCAGCTCCTCGGCCTCTTTATAGAAGCGCTCCTCATTCGGATAGACGTGGCGATCCATGAAGGACTGAAGGCGGTGCTTCAGCTCGGTGACCTTCTGGCTCTCCTGATAGAGCATATCGATATCCGTTCATGGCTCGTTAAGTTGAATTTTACTTCGCACCCGGCAGCGTGCCCATCATCTTGCACAATACCGTCAGCATCACCTCGTCGGCGCCGCCGCCGATCGAGGTCAGGCGGCTGTCGCGATAGGCGCGGCTGACGTGTGTCTCGTTCATAAAGCCCATGCCGCCCCAGAATTGCAAACAGGCATCGGTGAGTTCGCGTCCCAGCCGTCCGGCCTTGAGCTTCGCCATGGTCGCCAGCCGCGTGACGTCCTCGCCCGCGATCAGCGCCTCGGCGGCGCGGTAGATCAGCGCGCGCAGCAGTTCGACCTCGGTCTGCATTTCCGCAAGCTTGAAATGAACCACCTGGTTGTCGAGGATGGTCTTGCCGAACGCCTTTCGGTTGCGCGTGTACTCGGTGGTCTCGGCGATAATGTATTCATGCGCCTTCAGGCATGCCGCGGCACCCCACAGCCTCTCCTCCTGGAACTGCACCATCTGGTAGGTAAAGCCCTTGCCTTCTTCGCCGATGCGGTTGCGCTTCGGCACCCTGACATTATCGAAGAAAATCTGCGCGGTGTCGGAGGAGCGCATGCCCATCTTGTCGAGTTTTCGTGCGACCTCGACGCCCTTGGTTTTCATGGGCACGCAGATCAGCGACTTGTTGCGATGCACCTGCCCGTCGCTGGTATTGGCGAGCAGGCAGATCCAGTCCGCCTTTACGCCATTGGTGATCCACATCTTGCCGCCATTGATTACGTAATCGTCACCATCCGAACGAGCATTGGTCTTGATCGAAGCGACATCGGAGCCGGCGCCCGGCTCCGACACGCCGATGCAGGCCACCGCATCGCCCGCGATCGCGGGCGCCAGAAACTCGCGGCGCACGTCATCGGAGCCGAACCGCGCCAGCGCTGGCGTCGCCATGTCAGTCTGCACCCCGATCGCCATCGGCACGCCGCCGCAATGGATGGCGCCGAGCTCTTCGGCCATCATCAGCGCGTAGCTGTAATCGAGCCCCTGCCCGCCGAATTCAACGGGCTTGTTGAGGCCGAGAAAGCCGAGATCACCGAGCTTCTTGAACAGCGCATGCGAGGGAAACTGTCCGGCCTCCTCCCATTCATCGACGAACGGATTGATCTCGGCGGCGATGAATTTTTGTAGAATACGGCGCGGTTCGTCGTGGTCGGCGGTGAAGAGCATTTTGTCAGTCTATCCCTCGTCGTCATTCTCCGATGCGAAATAGCGCACCGACATTCTGCTCCCCTCCCCCCGCGCAGCGGCGGGGAGGGGTCGGGGGTGGGGGGTCTATCCACGCACAACACTCTCAGCGAGTCTGCGGAGACACCCCCCACCCCCGACCCCTCCCCGCCACGCGCGATGCGCGTGGAGGGAGGGGAGTTAACATCACAGCCCCATCTGCCTCGACGCCAGATCCTTCATGATCTCCTCCGTGCCGCCGCCGATCGCGTTGACCTTCACCTCGCGGTAGATGCGCTCGACCTTGATGCCGCGCATGAAGCCGGCGCCGCCGAAGATCTGCACGGCTTCAGAGGCGCAGAACGCCATGGTCTGGGTCGCCTGGTTCTTCATCATGCAGATCTCGGCAACCGGGCTTTCGCCCTGGCCGAGCCGCCATGCCAGCATTTCCAGCATCGCCTGCGACGCCGCGACCTTCTGCGCCATGTCGACCAGCTTGTGGCGGATCACCTGGTGCTGTGCGATCGGTTTGCCGAATGTCTGGCGCTCCTTGGCGTAGGCGATCGCCTCCTCGACGCAGACGCGCGCGTAAGCCGTGCAGCTCGCCGCCATGCCCATCCGCTCGCTGTTGAAATTGTGCATGATCAGCTTGAAGCCCTGGCCTTCCTCGCCGAGCAGGTTTTGGACCGGCACGCGGCATTCGTCGAAATGCAGCGTCGCGGTGTCCGAGGCCCACCAGCCCATCTTCTTGAGTTTGGTGCGCGAAAGCCCCGGCGTATCGCCCTCGATCAAGAGCAGGCTGACGCCGCCGGCGCCCTCACCGCCGGTGCGCACGGCGACCGTCAGATAATCGGCGCGCATGCCTGACGTAATAAACGTCTTCTCGCCGCTGACGACATAATGGTCGCCGTCGCGGCGCGCCCTGGTGCGGAGATTGGCGACGTCGGAGCCGCCGCTCGGCTCGGTGATCGCCAGCGCCGATATCTTCTTGCCCGACAGCACTTCGGGCAGCACCCGCGCCTTGATCTCGGGGCGGGCGGCGCGCGCGATTGGCGGCGAGCCGATGGTGTGGCTCATCAGACTGGAGGAGACACCGCCGGCGCCGGCACGCGCGAGTTCCTGCGAGGCCACGATTTTCATGAACTGGTCGGCAGCGACGCCGCCATATTCCTCGGGGAAACCCAGCCCCAGCAGGCCGATCTCGGCGGCCTTGGCATATAGTGCGCGCGGAAACTCGCCGGCCTCGTCCCATTCATGGGCATAGGGCTCGATCTCACGCGTCACAAAGCGCCGCATCACGTCGCGAAACGCTTCGTGATCCGCGTTGTAAAACGGGCTGTTCGCCTTTGTCCGCTCCAGCATGCTGTCCTCCCGACGGAATCACGATGCCCTGAATCGGCCGGCCTAAACTTGCGTTGAGCGGCTGACCGGCGCCCGCGCCAGCAACTCAACGCAAGACCGGTTCCCCGGCCATGCCCTAGCCTTCTGCAAAAAAGCAATAACACAAAATCGGCAAAACGCCGGGGAGATGAAGCATGATCCGATGGAGCCAATCTGTCCCGGCCATTTTCCTCGCGCTGTCGCTCGCCGCATCGTCGGCTGCCTTCGCGCAACAGCCCGGCATCACCGCGACCGAAATCAAGTTCGGCAACATCATGCCGTATAGCGGCCCGGCCTCGGCGCTCAGCGTCGTCGGCAAGGCCTTTGCCGGCTATTTCGACATGGTCAACGAGAAGGGCGGCGTCAACGGGCGCAAGCTCAACATGGTCTCGCTTGACGACGGCTTCTCGCCGCCGAAGACGGTCGAGGCGACGCGACGGCTGGTCGAAAGCGAGAACGTCGCCTTCATGTTCGGCACCATGGGCACCGCGCCGAGTTCGGCGACCGCGAAATACCTCAACAACGCCAAGGTGCCGCACCTGTTCCTGATCTCATCCGCGTCGAAATGGAACGATCCGGTCAACCAGCCCTGGCTGATGGCGCTGCCCTGGGCACCGAATTATGTCGAGGAAGCCGGCATCGACGTGCGCTATGCGCGCGCCAAAAATCCCAATGCACGCTTTGCGATCCTTTACCAGAACGACGACGCCGGGAAGGATTACCTGCGCGGCGTGAAAGAGGCGCTTGGGGCCGACGCCGACAAGGCGATCGCGCTGGCATCGAGCTTCGAAGTCGCCGATCCCAGCGTAGATTCGCAGATCCTCACCCTTGCCAACACCAAGGCCGACGTTTTCCTGATCTACAGCGTGACGCCACGCGCCTGCGCGCAGGCGATCCGCAAAGCGTATGAGACCGGTTGGCGGCCGATGCGCTTCATCTCCTCGGGCTGCGCCAACAAGGAAACGGTGATGGTGCCGGCGGGCCTGGAAGCCGCGAGCGGCATCATGTCGGTCGGCTCGCTAAAACCGTACACGGCCGATTCCAAGGATCCTGACCTGGTCGCCTACCGCGATTTCATGAAGGCGCGGGTGCCGAACGTCGATCCGGCGAATTTCGCCGCCGGCTATGGCTACATGGTCGCTCAGGCGCTGGTGGTGGTGCTGGAGCAGTGCAAGAACGATCTGAGCCGCGAGAACATCATGGCGCAGGCCGCCAACCTCAAAGACGTGCAACTGCCGCTGCTGATGCCGGGCGTCAAGCTCAACACCTCACCGAAGGACTATCGACCCATCAAGGACGGCTACATGGTCGAGTTTCGCGACAGCCAGTTCAACGTGATCAGCGAGTTGCTGCGGGGTTCGTGAACCGGGTGACTTGCCGTGGTTGTCAGCTCAATGCCGTGAGTGCCGCGCGTTCAAACGGCATCAAATCGTCGCTCCTGCCGTCACGCACTTTGAGCAGCCATTCCGGATCCTGTAGCAGCGCCCGGCCGACCGCGACGAGATCGAACTCGTCGCGATCGAGGCGGCGGATCAGTTCGTCAAGCGAGGCGGGCTGTGAACTCTCTCCGCCAAAAGCTGCGACGAACTCGCCGGTCAGACCGACCGAGCCGACCGTGATCTTCGGCACCGCCGTCACTTTCTTGGCCCATCCGGCGAAATTCAGGTCGGAGCCTTCGAACTCCGGCTCCCAGAAGCGACGTTGCGAACAATGCAGGATGTCGACGCCCGCATCGACCAGAGGCTTGAGCCAGGCTTCCAATGCGCGAGGGCTGTCCGCCAGCTTCACCGCAAAGTCCTGCTGCTTCCAGTGGCTGAGGCGTAGCAGGATCGGGAACTCGGCGCCGACGGATTTGCGCACGGCGCGGACGATATCGGCCGCAAACCGCGCCCGGCCGGGCAGGTCCTTGCCGCCATAGGCATCCTCGCGCCGGTTGGTACCGTCCCAAAAGAACTGATCGATGAGGTAACCATGGGCGCCGTGCAATTCCACGGCATCGAAGCCGAGGCGCTTCGCCGCAAGCGCCGCATCGGCAAAGGCAGCAATGGTATCGGCGACATCCTCTTCGCTCATGGGGTCGCCGAACTTCTTGTCCGGCCGCGACAGGCCGGACGGACTGTCATACGCGCCGGGAGGCGACCAGTCCTTGGCCTTCGTGCGGACGGCTCCGACATGCCAAAGTTGCGGAGCCATCAGGCCACCGGCGGCATGCACCTCGTCGACCACCCGCCGCCAGGCCGCAAGCTCCTTTTCGCCGTGAAAGCGGGGAACGTTCGGATCGTTCAGCGACGCCGGGCGACTTACCCCCGTCCCTTCCGAGATGATGAGCCCGACCATGCCTTCGGCGCGGCGGCGGTAGTATTGCGCGACGTCCTCGGTGGCTATTCCACCCGGAGAGAACGAGCGCGTCATCGGCGCCATGATGACGCGGTTCGGCAAGTGCAACCCTTTGAACTTGAAGGGCCGGAAAAGGACGTCGATAGACATTCGCACTCCCTGATTCATCGCTTCAGAACTGCGCGTTCTGTCTTGCGGATGGACAGACCGGGCCGCGCATGCGGCCCGTCGCCATCACCCTCATTTTTGCTCGCCGCTGAGCACTTCACCGAACTGTTCCCACGAGCTGCCGGTCCAGCGCTGCAGTTGAAGCTGCGTATAGGCCATGCTGTTGTCCGGCCCCGTGTTGGCCGTGATACCCGGAATGAGGGTCGGAAGCGATAGCCCCCGTATGCTGCGCGCCTGCTTGAGGATGTTCTCACGCGACAGATCGTTGCCACACTGTTTGAGCACCTGCTCCAGGATTTGTCCCTGCTGGGTACCGAACAGATAATTGGCGTCGCCGATGTCGGCGCCCGGCAGGTACTTCGCAAAGTGCTCGCGGTACCACTTCATGCCGGGATCGTCGGCCCATTTCTTGTCGCCGGGATCCTTGAGCATCGTCGCGGCGATGATGCCGACCGCCTTCTCGGGCCCCGCGGGGACGATGGTTGAAGAGACCGAGGTCGACACCAGATTAATCAGGAACAGCGGCTTCCAGCCAATCTCGTCGGTCTTCTTGATGGCCTGCGCCGCGAATTTAGGTGTGCCGGCGAACAGAAACACCTCGGCGCCCGACGATTTCAGCGAGACCACATGGGAATCGATCGTCGGCTCGCTCACCTCATAGGAGGACGCGATGACCTTTTTGTCGAAATCGTCCTTCAGATGACCCTTGAAAGCGTTGATGAAGTCCTTACCGAGATCGTCGTTCTGATACAGGATCGCAACCTTTGCGTTCGGCTGGGTCTGAGCAATGTACCTCGCGTAGATCCGCCCCTCGGTCGTGTAGCTGGGCAGTCCCGTGGTGGTCATGGGGAATTCGGCGAAGTTCGCGAATTTGGTCACGCCACTCACCACGAATAGGTGCGGGACCTTCTTCGCATTGACGTATTTGATGGTGGCGCTGATTCCGGGCGTGCCGAGCGGGCCAAACAGAAATGCGACCTCGTCGCTTTCGATGAGCTTCCTGGTCTGCTCGACCGTCTTCGGCGGACTATACGCATCGTCGTAGGTAATCAGGTTTATCTTCCGGCCATTAATGCCGCCGCGATCGTTGACCGAGTTGACATAGGCGATCAGCCCCTTGCCGGTGTTGCTTAGCGGGGAGGCCGGACCGCTGAACGGAAACGTGGCGCCGATCTTGACTTCCGATTCGGTAATACCTGCCGTTTCGCCATGCGCCGTGCCGACCACGAGCGCCAGGATCGTGGCTGCAGCCGCAGCTGTTCTTCCCAACATTGTCTCCCCTCCCTGTTTGATTGAACTGCCCGTACCGTCGTGTTCACCACTTTTCCTTGAACGGGCGTATTTCCAGCTCGAACGTCCAGGCGCTGCGCGGCTGCTGATAGAGCTGCCAATACGCCTCGGCCACCGATGCCGGCGGCATCAACGCGTCCGGATCGCTCAGCGCGTCGGGCCCGAGCGCCTCGAGGCGGCGCTGCTGCACCCACGCGGTGTTGACGCCGGAATCGATGATGAGATGCCCGACATGGATGTTCCTCGGGCCCAATTCGCGCGCCATCGCCTGGGCCACCGCGCGCAGGCCGAACTTGGCGCTGGCGAACGCGGCATAGCCGGAGCCGCCACGAAGGCTTGCAGTCGCGCCGGTGAAGAAGATGTTGCCCTGCCCGCGCGGCAGCATCAGGCGCGCCGCCTCACGCCCTGCGAGGAATCCGGAGTAGCAGGCCATTTCCCACACCTTGCGAAACACCCGTTCGGTCGTATCGAGGATCGGGAAATTGACGTTGGCGCCGATGTTGAAGATGCAGACCTCGAGCGGAGCCTGCCGGTCGGCGTCGTTCAGGAAGGCGATGATCTCATCTTCCTTACGCGCATCGAGCGAGCGCGCGGAAATGGTGCCGCCGCTCGCCTCGATATCCCTCACCAGCGGCGCCAGCTTGTCGCCGTTGCGCCGGCCGGCGAAGATCGAAAATCCCTCCGCCGCGAACTTCTTGGCGATCTCGGCGCCGATATAGTCGCCTGCGCCGATGATCGCCGCGGTCGCGTTTCGCTTGTTCATGTTGCTCTCCTTGGCGGCATCGGACAGCGGCAGCCGCCAGTACCGGTCAGACCGCGGATGCGGCGCGTGTCGTTGTGGCAGTACCGCGCGCGATGGCGGCTTCCTTGAGTTTGTTCTTGAGGATCTTGCCGGTGGATGCCGCGGGCAGCGCGTCGAGGATCACGATCTCGCTCGGCCGTTTGTAGGACGTGAGCTGCTCCGCGACATAGGCCTGCAGATCGGCGACCGTCACCTCGGCACCGGCCAGGAGCTGCACGAAGGCAACGACCTCCTCATTGCCGTCGACCGGGCGGCCGACCACCGCGCATTGCACCACGTCCCGATGCGCGTTCATCACCCCTTCGATCTCGGCCGGATAGACGTTGAAGCCGGAGCGGATGATCATCTCCTTGGTGCGTCCGACGATGTAGAACTGACCCTGCTGGTTGACGCGGCCGAGATCACCGGTATTGAACCAGCCGTCGCGATCGATCGCGGCTGCCGTCAGATCAGGAGCGCGATAATAGCCGAGCATCACGTTCGCGCCGCGCACATGCAACTCGCCAATCTCACCAAGGCCAACTTCCTTGCCGTCGAGGCTAACGATTCTGTGTTCGATTCCCGGAAGGAATGGACCGACCGTATCGTCCGCTGCCGGATCCCCATCGCGAACGCCGGCGAGGCCCGGTGAGCACTCGGTGATGCCATAGCCGTTGAGCAGCGGGATGCCGAATTCGTCTTCGACGCGGGCCTTGAGGTCGAGGTCGAGCGGCGCGCCGGCAACCCCCATCAGCCGCAGATTGCCGCGCGCCAGTTTTGGAATGCCGTTGACCGTCTTGTATTCCAGCAGGCGCTGATAGGTTGCCGGTACGCCGTAGAGCGTGGTGATGCCTTCATTGGCGATGGAATGGGCAAGGGCCGCGGGATCGGCCTTTGCCACGACGTGCAGCGCGGCGCCGTGCATCAGGGTCGAGATCAGAAGGATCGAGTAGCCGACGATGTGCGACATCGGGAGCACGCCATAGATGCGATCGCCGGGCACGGTCCCGCGCAGGATGCCCGAGACTCTCGCGGCGACCAGCAGGTTGCGATGGCTGAGCATGACGCCCTTCGGCGCGCCGGTCGTACCGGAGGTGTACATCAAGGCGGCCACCTGGCCGTCACTGTGGCCCACGACCGGTTCGGGTTGCGCCGTCTCATTCAACGGCCCGAGTCCGATACCGCCGAACGGGCCGATGGCGCGGAGCGTTGCTTCGGCCCGGTTCGCATGGTCGGCGGCTTCCTTCGACAGTGCGGCATTGAACAGCACGCGCCGGGCACCGCTATGCGAAGCGATCAGATCGAGCTCACGTGCCGACAGCCGCGGATTGACGGGAATAGCCCAGGCCTCGAGCTTGCCGGCCGCAAACAGCATGGCCCCGAGCGCGACGCTGTTTTCGCTCGCGACCATGACGCGGTCACCGGGCCGGATGCCGAGACCGACAAAGTCCTGCGCGACGCCATCAACGGCATCGGAAAACTGCCGATAGGTCCATACGCGCCCCGCCTCGATGAAGGCGGGCAGGTCAGGCGCGTTCTCGACAAAAGGCGAATAGACGTCGTGCACCCGCGCCGGCAGTTGCGCGATCAGTTCGGCCATATCAGTGTCGGTGACGTGAACAGGCATTGCCATCCTCCCTGGTAGACAGCGCCGGCCCTTGTCAGGCTCTGTGCGCTAGCAGTCGAAACAAACAGCCTAGGAAACGCTGGCAGGAACTACGCGGGAACGGGCCTTGGCCTGTTGGGCCAGGATTTCCTCTTCCACGTCCCTGAGCTGATCCTTGCCGAAGAACATCTCGCTACCGACGAAGAAGGTCGGCGAGCCGAACGCGCCGCTGTTGACCGCGTCCTGCGTCAGCTCCATCAGCCGGTTCTTCACCGCGGCGTCCTGCGATCTTGCGGCAATCAAATCGACATCGATCCCGGAGGAGGCCAATGCCGACCGCATCACGGCGGGGTCATCCATCTTCTTGGGCTCTTCCCACATGTGGCGGTAGACCGCACGGCAATACGGCTCGAACAGCCCCTCTGCCTGAGCCGCAACGGCGCCGCGCATCAGTTGCAGCGTATTGACCGGGAAGAACGGATTCGGGCGAAAGCTCGTGATGCCGTGCCGACGAAGGAAGCGTGCCGTCTCTGCTTCCATAAATTCGCGCTTGTTCCGGATCCCCTTCAGATAGTCCGCGGGCGACGAATTGCCCGTAAGCTTGAAGATGCCGCCGAGCAGCACCGGCACGTAATCGAATTTGACGCCGGTCCGCTTCTCGATGTCAGGAATCACAAGGCCGGAGAGATAGGCATTCGGGCTGCCGAAATCGAACAGGAACTGCGCCTGCACCGCTCGCGCGCTCGACATGCCGCGTCCTCCGTCATCTGCGTTTCAAGGAGCCCGAAATGGCTCCGTTTCGGATGAGAGGCATATAGTTCGAAAATCGAACTGTCAATAAATTTCAGGATATAAGGAAACAAAGGTCAACCTGGCAGCCATGATTTCCTTTAATTCGATTTTCGAATGTTATATGGATGGCAATCGAACGCGTTGGAAAATCAGCTGTTTCGAGGACAAATGGCGCGATGGGATTCGCTTGAGCAGGAACAGTGCTCGGTCGCCAGGACGGTCGCCGTCATCGGCGATCGCTGGAGCGTGTTGATCCTTCGCGACTGCTTCCTGCGTGTGCGGCGGTTCGAGGAGTTTCAGTCGCGGCTCGGCGCGCCACGGCACATTCTGGCCGATCGGCTGAAGAAACTCGTTCATTTCGGCGTGCTGCGCCGGGCTCCGTATCAGGACAAGCCTGCGCGCTACGAATATATCCTGACGCAGAAGGGACTGGATTTATATCCGGTCATGATGGCGATCGTGCATTGGGGCGACGTTCACATGGTGGATGAGCGCGGCCGCCCCCTGCTTCACGAGCACAAGAATTGCGGCAAGGTGTTCGATCCGGTGCTGGTCTGCTCCGAGTGCGGCCAGCCGATCCGCGCCAAGGAGGTCCATGTGCACGCCGGACCAGGCGCCGCGGAAGGCGCAGCAGAAGAGTTGGCCGCTCGCGCGAGCGCATCACCCGCGCGATCGAGGTAGGAGATCGAAAGCAAGTCTCGGGCATTTGAGCCGCGAGAGTGCGAAGCTGTGTTTGCGTGATTCTATCCCTGTCGTCCCGGCGAAGGCCGGGACCCATACGCCGCAGCCCATCGGCGAGAATGCTGGCGTTAGAGACCTTCTGCAACAACGAGTGCCGCGGGGTATGGGTCCCGGCCTTCGCCGGGACGACGCACGATCTATCTAAACCGGCTGGTGCGTCGGTGCTGCTGTCCAACCACCCCATCCCAGCCACTCCACGCAAGACAGCATCCCCAGATGACCTCTCAACTGCTAGAATGCCATCAAGCAAAACCGGCAGCACGAGACCGCCGGACGTGGAGGAAACCTTGTCCGTCCGCTATTACGACTGGATCGCCCATTTTGGCCGCCGCACGCCGGATAAAATCGCGGCGATCGACCTCGCCAGCCAGCGCCGGCTTTCCTATGCGGAGTTTGATGCGCGGATCTCGCTGCTCGCCACGCATCTGCGCGACAAACTCAGGATCGCGCGCGGCGACCGGGTCGCGGTGCTGGCACTGAACACGTCAGATACGCTGGAGGTGCAGTTCGCCTGCTTCCGGATCGGCGCCGTGTTCCTGCCGCTCAACACCCGCCTCACCGTTCCCGAGCTACAGTTCATTGTCGGCGATGCCTCGCCCAAAGTCATGATCCACGACACGGACCTTGCCGAGGTCGCGCTATCGGTCGCCAAACTCTGCAACGTTTCATCGGCACTGCTGCTCGGTCCCGGCGGCTCCTATGAGGCAGCGATCGCCGCGTCGAAACCCCTCGATCGCGCCGAGATGGTCACGCTCGATGACATCTCGACCATCATGTACACCTCGGGCACCACGGGCCAGCCGAAGGGCGCGATCATTACCCACGGCATGACGTTCTGGAATTGCGTCAATCTCGGCGGTCCCGCGTACATCTCGCCGTCGTCGGTGCAGCTCACGGTGCTGCCACTGTTCCACACCGGCGGGCTGAATTGCTACACCAATCCCGTGCTGCACGCCGGCGGCACCGTGCTGATCATGCGCGCGTTCGATCCAGCGCTCGCGCTGCAATTGATCAGCGATCCCTCCCAAGGCATCAACCAGTTCTTCGGCGTGCCCGCGATCTACCAGTTCATGTCGCAGCATCCGTCGTTTGCTGCAGCCGATTTCAGCCGGCTCGTGATCGGCGGTGTCGGCGGCGCGCCGATGCCGGTGCCGCTGTTGAAAATATGGGAAGCCCGCGGCGTCGCCCTGCAGCAGGGGTACGGCATGACCGAGACCAGCCCCGCGGTGCTGACGCTCGACAAGGAGGACGCCGCGCGCAAGGCCGGCTCCTCCGGCAAGCCGGTGCTGCATACGGAAGTGCGGATCGTTCGCCCTGATGGGTCAGACGCCGATGTCGGCGAGCTGGGTGAACTCTGGGTCAAGGGACCGAACGTCACGCCCGGCTACTGGAACAGGCCGGACGCCAATCAATCATCCTTCACCGATGGCTGGCTGCACACCGGCGACGCCACGCGCGTCGACGAAGAGGGTTTCTACTACATCGTCGATCGCTGGAAGGACATGTACATCTCCGGCGGCGAGAACGTCTATCCGGCCGAAGTCGAGAGTGTGCTGCATCAATTGACGGCTATCGCCGAAGCCGCCGTGATCGGCATCCCGAACGAGCAATGGGGCGAAGTCGGCATGGCGATCGTGGCCGTGAAGCCCGGCCATACGCTGTCAGCCGACGAAATCCACGCGCATTGCCAGGCCAATCTGGCGCGGTTCAAATGCCCGCGGCTGATCGAGTTCGTCGACGCCCTGCCGCGCAACGCGACAGGGAAGATTCACAAGCCGACGCTGCGAAAGAATTTCAGCGTTTCGAAGCCGACCGACAAGGCCATTGCCTCGTGATCGCGCCGACAAACGAAAAGCCCGCCGGTTCATCACCGGCGGGCCCTTGTCTCAGAGGCTGATTAGAGGATCCCAGTACATCCGTGGTAATCCGTAATCAGCGACAACCTTTAGTCGACGCGAAGGTTCTCAGCGCTGGTCTTGCCGCGCATCGGGTCCTTCTTCGCTTCGAACGAGATCTTCTGACCTTCGTTGAGCGAGCTCAGGCCTGCGCGTTCGACAGCCGAGATGTGAACGAACACGTCCGTTCCGCCATCGTCGGGCTGAATGAAGCCAAAACCCTTGGTCGCGTTAAACCACTTAACTGTTCCGGTAGCCATGTAACTATCTCCAAGATGCGCAAATGCGCTTTGCTCACACGACCTCCGCGTGAGCTTGATCCGATTTCAACGATGTCTTGGGGATGGGCCGGTGTCGGCGTAGTCAACAAGGCAAACGACAATTCGAATAGATGGGATATAGGCGACGATTGTGGCAAATACAAGGGCGCAACAGTTAACCGGGTAAAAACATGGCAAACGGCTCGTCGATCGTCCGCCGCAGACGTTCGCGATACAGCGCATAATTGGCATTATCGGACGAAATGCGCCCAAAACTCGGGTTTGCGACCATCTTGATCGGGACATACGCGATCGGAGCGGCAATCGGCGTCAGCATGGAGCCGCGCCCCGCCAGCAGCGTGGTGATGATGCCGTACATTTCGCCAGATATGGCCACGCGCGCCACCGTGATCAGGCGATGCTGACCGTTCCGGTTGGTGACGAGATAGATGTGGCCGGACTGGTTCGGCACCGCGACTTCGCCGAACTGGGTGTACAGGGCATCTTGCCGCTCGCCTTCGTGGAATACGAGCGATGAAGCCGCATCACTCCAGACAATCTCGGTGAGGTAGGCGAAGATCGCGTCCTTGTCGCCGAACGACGGCCGTATCGTGACATAGGCGCCTTCGATCCACGCCACCGCGCGGCGCGAATAAGCACCCAACCCATCCGGCGCGATGTCGCCATTGACCGGTGCGGCCGGCGCCGGCGCGTCAGGCGTCTTGCGCAGGGATACGCCGAGCGCCTGTTCGAGCCGGACCGTGGTCGCGAGCGTGAACGGACGGCGGCCGCCGAGCACCTTCTCCAGCGTCGAAAGACTGAGTTTTGCGAGCTCGGCCAGCGACTGGCGGGAGATGCGGCGGCGGGCGATCTCCTCCCGAATGGTATCGGCGATCTGCCGGCTTTGTTCGGCGGAAAGCTGCTTGTCCGGCGTCGGCATCGTCACCCCTGTTCGGCCTGTTTGGGCAGTCTACCAGACGCACAATCCATCACAAACCCGCACAAAGCCGCCCCTGCCGTGGCGCACGGCGCTGGCGTCGGGCTGAACAAGGCCGATCATTCCGCTCGCGCCAGTCAGCGCGTTACCGGAGATTCCTTCCCACGACGAACACGTCGCACGGAGTGAAGGAAATGATGATTTGCGGTGAAATCCAGCCCGACAGGCGATCGCGCCTGTCGCGCAAAATGCGCGTAATCCTGTTCTTCGCCTTTGAAGGCGCCGCCGCACTCCTGATCGGATTTGCGGCCTTATTTTTGAGTTTGCCGGCCTGGTCCGCCGAGCGCACGCAGACCGCCTTCCTCAAGCCCGGCGACGCCCGTTCCGGTTCGCTGCTGCTGAAAACCGAAGACGGCTATGCCGACGCCTCGCGGCTCGGCATCGATGTCGATATCACCGTGTCCGGCCCTACGGTCCGCGCCCGCGTCACGCAAGTGTTCCGCAACCCGACACAAGACTGGGTCGAGGCGGTTTACGTCTATCCGCTGCCGTCCGGCGGCGCCGTCGATACGCTGAAGATGGTGGTCGGCGACCGCGTCATCGTCGGCGACATCAAGGAGCGGCAACAGGCCCGCATCATCTATGAGCAGGCGGCACGCAACGGACAGAAGGCGGCGCTGACCGAACAGGAGCGACCGAACATCTTCACCAACTCGGTCGCCAATATCGGCCCCGGCGAAACCGTGCTGGTGCAGATCGAGTATCAGGAGCCGGTGCAACAGAGCGGCAATGAATTCTCGCTGCGGCTGCCGATGGTGATCGGACCGCGCTACAATCCCGCACCTGTCGTGCAGAGCGTCGACTTCCGGCCCGGTAACGGTGGCTGGGGCGCCAGCAAATCCGATCCAGTGCCGGACCGCGACCGCATCTCTCCGCACGTGCTCGACCCCGCGACCAACGCGCCGGTCAATCCGACCAGCATCACGGTGCGGCTGCAGGCCGGCTTCCCGCTCGGCGAGATCAAGAGCCATCATCACACCGTCAAGACCGAAAGCCCAGACGGCAGCACGTTCATCATCAAGCTCGCCGAAGGCGCGGTGCCGGCGGATCGCGATTTTGAGCTGACCTGGAAGCCTGCCGCGGAGAAGGCGCCGTCGGTCGGCCTGTTCCGTGAACATGTCGGCGGCAATGATTATCTGCTCGCCTTCGTGACACCGCCTTCGGTCGAACAGAACGACAAAAAGCCGCTGCCGCGCGAGGTGATCTTCGTGATCGACAATTCCGGCTCGATGGGCGGCGTCTCGATCATCCAGGCCAAGGCCAGCCTCACTTACGCGCTCGGCCGCCTGCAGCCCACCGATCGCTTCAACGTGATTCGCTTCGATCACACCATGGAGATGCTGTTCCCGGCCTCGGTGCCGGCTGACCGCGAGCGAGTCGGTCAGGCCACCTCGTTCGTCGGCGCGCTGCAGGCCAATGGCGGCACCGAAATGGTGCCGGCGATGCGCGCCGCGCTCAGCGACACCGCCCCCGGCGGCGATACCAACTATGTCCGTCAGGTCGTGTTCCTGACCGACGGCGCGATCGGCAATGAGCAGCAATTGTTCGAGACCATCAACGCGCTGCGTGGCCGCTCGCGCATCTTCATGGTCGGCATCGGCTCCGCGCCAAACACCCATCTGATGACGCGCGCCGCCGAACTGGGCCGCGGTGCCTTCACCCATATCGGCTCGGTGGAGCAGGTCGAGGAGCGCATGCGCGGGCTGTTTTCCAAGCTGGAGAATCCCGCGGTGACGAATCTCACCGCCAAATTCTCCGATGCAGCGGCTGACATCACGCCATCGGCGATCCCGGACCTCTACCGCGATGAGCCGCTGATCCTTGCCGCCAAGCTCGACAAGCTCGCCGGCTCGGTCGAGATCAAGGGCCGGATCGGCGACCGTCCGTGGGTGGTGACGCTTCCGCTGGCGAATGCGGCCGAGGGCAAGGGCCTGTCGAAACTGTGGGCGCGGCGCAAGATTGCCGACGCCGAAGTTGCGCGCACCACGCGGCAGGAGAGCCCGGAGGATGCCGACAAGACAATCCTCGCGCTGGCGCTCGATCATCAACTGGTGACGCGACTGACCAGCCTCGTTGCGGTCGACAAGACGCCGAGCCGTCCCGAAGGCGAGCCGCTGAAGGTCTCGGAACTGCCGATCAACCTGCCGGCCGGTTGGGATTTCGCCAAAGTGTTCGGTGAACGCCAACGCCTGCCGGTCGCGCCGACGGAACGTCGCGCCGAGGCCGGCGAGGCCAGGGTTCAGGTTGCGGCATTGAAACGCGCCGCCCCTGCGGTCACGGCAACGCCAAGCACGGTCCAGCTCCCGAAGACGGCGACCGACGCCGAGCTGAAAATGATCCTGGGTGTGATCTTCCTCATATTCAGTCTTGCCCTGTTCGCGTTCAATCGGCGCCAGGCGTTGATCCCCTGACGCCCCCTTGACGGAGGAGGCCCCCCAAGCTCCTCCCGAATGCGCGCGCGGCCCTCCGTCCCCCAGGGTCGCGCGCGCGACTTTTTCCTCACCGTCGTCATTGCGAGCGAAGCGACTTGTCCGCCGTAGCTCAACGAGCGAAGGCGGAAGCAATCCACCTCGCGGCAAAGAAAGTATGGATTGCTTCGCTACGCTCGCAATGACGGGAGGTTCCCAAATGCGCCGCATCCTCCCTCTCCTCCTCGCACTCTCCGGCCTCATCCTGTTCGGCCAGGGCGGCTACATCCACGCCAAGGCGCTGCTCGCGCAAATCCTGCTCGAGCGCGCCTTCACTGAATCCATCGCCACCGGTCGCGAGACAAAACCGTGGTCATGGGCGGATATCTGGCCGGTGGCCCGCATCGAAATAAAGCGGATCCATGCCAGCACCATCGTGCTGGCCGGCAGCAGCGGCCAGGCGCTCGCGTTCGGGCCGGGTCATGTCGAGAACACGCCCGATGCGGGCGAACGCGGCGTGGCGGTCTACTCCGCGCACCGCGATACGCACTTCCGCTTCCTGCAAAGTGTCGCCATCGGCGACGAGATCGACGTCACGCGCCGCGACGGCAAGAAATTCCGATATCGCGCCGATTCGACCTCGATCGTGCGTTTCGATGCTTCGGGCATCGATCCGTTGCGCGACGGATATCAGCTGGTGCTGTCGACCTGCTGGCCGTTCGAGGCGCTGACGCCAGGGCCGGATCGCTATCTCCTGCACGCCACCATGATCGGGCCTGTTCCCTGAGTTCATCCGCCCGTCAATCCCGGGACGCGACAAATACTCCGCCTGCCGGGATATCGTGCGCTACGCGAAGGGCGCTATCGGGCCAACGCGTGTTGCCACCCTCCTCAAGTCTCAATAGAAAGAATGAAAACGCATGGCCGAAGCGCTCGCACGAGATCGCCGTCTGCCAAAGGAAACAACAAGGTAAGGGCACGCTCCATGGAAGCTCGGGTAGTCAACGCGCAGCATTCGGCCGAAAACTGGTCGCCCTCGTCCGACGCCAGCGACATCGTCAAAAGCATCCATGCGATGCTGCACCCGCGCAACATCGTGCTGGTCGGCGCGACCGACAAGCCCGGGAACTACGCCGAGCGCATCTGGAACAATCTGGTCAAGTATCAATATAAGGGCAAACTGTTCCCCGTTAATTCCAAGCGCGAAACGATCTGGGGCGTACCTTGCTACAAGGATTTCGCCAGCCTGCCGGAAAAGCCCGACCACGTGCTGGTGCTGGTGCCGGCGCGTTTCGCGGTGCAGGTGATCCGCGACGCCGCGGCGGCCGGTGCGCGTTCCGCCACCATCGTCACCTCGGGCTTCAGCGAGTTGCAGGACGCCGAAAGCCAGCGGCTGGCGGTCGAACTGAAAGAGGCGGTGCGTGAAACCGGCTTGGCAGTCACCGGCCCGAATTGCCTCGGTAATCTGAGCGCGGGCGAAAACCTGTTCACCAATATCGACGACCGCATCGTGACGATGGAAGCCGGTCCCGTCGCGATCGCCGGTCAATCCGGCGCGATCGTGATGGCGATCCGGCAGGCGCTGGAGGATCGCGGCGTCGGTGTCGGCTACATGGTCACGACCGGCAACGAGACCGGGCTGGAGACGCCGGATCTGATGGCCTATTTCGCGGCCGATCCCTCGATCCGCGTCATCGTGGTCTATCTGGAAGGCGTGCGGAACACCAAAGTGTTCCGCGAGGCCTGCAAGGCGGCGCGTGCCGCCGGCAAGCCGGTGATCGCGCTCAAGCTCGGCGCCTCCGAGGGCGGCCGTGCGGCGGCGATGGCGCATACCGGCGCGCTGGCCGGCTCGATCCAAACCTTCGATGCGATCTCGACGCGCGAAGGCGTGATCCGCGTTCGCGGCCTCGATGAACTGATCGAGACCACCGAATGTTTCGTGCATGCCGAACCGCCGAAGAGCAATCGCCTCGCCGCGGTGTCGCTGTCGGGCGGCAAGCGCGGCCTCTTGATCGACGCGTTCGATTCAGCCGGGCTCGCCTTCGCGCCGCTGAGCGCGGACGCGACCGAGAAGCTCGCAAAGATGCTCGGACCGGGCAGCATCGTCGGCAATCCGCTCGACGCCGGATTTGCCGCCGTGGTCGATCCCTCCGTCTACATGCAGTCGATCAAGATCATGATCGACGATCCCGACACCGATATCGTGATCATCGACGCCGAACTGCCGAAGGCGCCGCATGAACTGCGCGAGCGCAATCTGCGTATCGTCAACGACATGGCGGGCGCCGCCAGCAAGCCCGTGGTCTATATCAGCGCGATGTCGATCGGCTTTACCGAGTTCACCAAGGGCCTGCGCAAGTCGCTGCCGAACATCGCGGTCATGCAAGGCCTTGACCGCGCGGTGGGCGCGATCAAGTCGCTGATCGAATATGCGAGCTTGCGCAAAGTCGTGCCGGAGATCGCGTCGAGTTCGAAGGCTTCCGCCCGTGCCGTGCTGGAGAAGACGCTAAAGAGCGCCAACGGCGCCGCGGCGCTCGACGAAGTCGCCTCGAAGAAACTGCTGAAGGCCTACGGCATTCCGGTCTCGAAGGAAGAGATCGCGCAGACCGCGGCGGACGCAGTGAAGATCGCCAAGAAGATCGGTTTCCCCGTGGTCGCCAAGGTGGTCAGCGCCGAGATCCTGCACAAGTCGGACATTGGCGGTGTGGTGCTGAACATCAACAATGCCGCCGAGGTGAAGAAGGCGTTCAACGACATCACCGCGCGGGTCAGGAAGCTGAAGAACAAGCCGAAGCTCGAAGGCATTCTGATCGCGCAGCAGGTCAAGTCCGATTTCGAACTCGTGGTCGGCGCCTCGCTCGACGCCGAAATGGGCCCCGTGGTGCTGTTCGGCACCGGCGGCGTCGATATCGAACTGATGAAGGACGTGGCGCTCGCCGGCGCGCCGCTCGATGCCGACGAGGCGAAACAACTGATCGGCAAGACCAAGGCAGGCGTCAAGATGAAAGGCTATCGCGGCAAGCCCGCGCTGCACGAGGCTTCCGCGGTGAAGGCGCTGGTTGGGCTATCCAATCTGATGGCGGACGCGGGAACCCGCATTGCGTCGATCGACGTCAATCCGTTCCTGATCAACAGCAAGGTCGGCGTCGCCGTCGACGGCCTGATCGTGCTCAACAACGCCGCGGCCAACAAGGCGGCGGGGCACTGACGGTGCCTCTCCTCCCTCGCCCCGCCCTTGCGGGGAGAGGGTTGGGGTGAGGGGCTCTATCCGCAGCGGCGGTGCTAACTGAAAGACCTGTACCCCCTCACCCGGATCGCAAGAGCGATCCGACCTCTCCCCGCAAGCGGGGCGAGGTTAAGTAAAGCTCACAACCCCGCGCCCCATTGCCGCGCGGTCTGCACCAGCCAGTCGCGGTAGAGCGTCAGCGGCGTGACGCCGGTGAGCCCGCCGCAACCGGCCGAGCTATTGGCTCCGGTCGACCAGCTGACGACGCCGACGATAACAGGACCTGATTGCTTGTCCTCGAACACCGGCCCACCAGAGTCTCCCGTGCAGGCGCCGAGCCCGTCGCGGGTGCCCTGGCTCACGGGATCGACCAGCCGAATCTGCAGCGTCCCTGGCTTGCCGGTTGCGACCAATCCGGCGGCGCGGATGGTGCCGCCGCTCTTGCCGTCGCCGCGCGTCGTGACGCCGATGCCGGCGATCGTAAAGCGGCTGCCGACGAGAATCGGAATGTTGGGCATGCCGAGCGTCGACGGCGTCTTGCCTTTGACAGGAGAACCCAGTTGCAGCAGCGCCACATCGGCCGTCGCCCGGTGCGCCAGCATCGCCTGCATCTTGAAGCCGGGATGAATGGCGACGCTCTTGACGTCCTGCAACGAAGGCTGCTTGTCCGCGCCATATTCGACGATCTTGTAATCGGCACCGGGCTGCACGCAGTGTGCCGCGGTCAGCACGATTTTGGGCGCGATCACCGCGCCGGTGCAGAAGTTGCCGCGGGAACCGACAATGGTGACGACCGATCGACCGACACCGTCGGCAGATGGCGCGCCACCGCCCACGATGGCGTAAGCGGGTGCGGCCGCCAGCAGCGCAAGACTGGCAATTATTCGAGCGAGGACTTTCATGGCCGCAGCAATACCCCGCGCAACCGACATCGCCAAGCCGCGGATCGGACTGGCTCAGAAGGGCATTCCGTGTTAGCCGCTCCTCCGTCGCGTATTGATATGGCGGGGAAATAATGGTCGAGGCGGTGATCTGGGATTTTGGCGGGGTGCTGACCACTTCGCCGTTCGAGGCGTTTACGCGGTTCGAGACCGAGCGCGGACTGCCCGCCGACATCATCCGGCGCACCAACGCCGCCAATCATCTGGAAAACGCCTGGGCGAAGTTCGAGCGCGCCGAAGTCGACATCGAAGCCTTCGATGCGCTGTTCGCAACGGAATCGAAGGCGCTGGGCGCCGAGGTTCGCGGCAGGGACGTGTTGCCGCTGCTCTCGGGCGACCTGCGCCCCGAAATGGTCGAGGCGCTCAAACGCGTGAAGGCCAAGTTCAAGACCGGCTGCATCACCAACAACCTTCCGGCCAACGCGATCGGCAGCCACAGCGGCCGCTCGCTCTATGTCGCCGAAGTCATGGTGCTATTCGATCATGTCATCGAGTCCGCCAAGATCGGCCTGCGCAAGCCCGACCCGCGCATCTACCAGATGATGGTCGAAACGCTGCAGGTCGATCCCAAAAACTGCGTCTATCTCGACGATCTCGGCGTCAATCTGAAGCCGGCGCGGCAGATGGGCATGACCACGATCAAGGTGCTCAATGCGGCGCAGGCGATCGCGGAGCTGGAGACGGCGACCGGGCTCACATTGCGCTAGGCGGAATTAGCCGAATTTGCCGCCTGCATATGACCAAACGAGGCTTGTTCTTTGCAGGGAACGGGGGCAGAACACTTTGAAATCCAGTGAATTTCGGAGTTGAAACCCGTGGCTGACAAAGGGCCGACCGCCTCGATCGAGGCAGTGGAAAGCGGCCTTGCCGCGCAGGGCTATATTGCGAGCCGGCAGATCGCGACCGCGGTCTATCTGTCGCAGCAGATCGACAAGCCCATTTTGGTCGAAGGTCCCGCCGGCGTCGGCAAGACCGAGCTTGCGAAGGCGATCGCGGCGTGGCGCGGGCTGAAGATGATCCGCCTGCAATGCTACGAGGGCCTCGACGAAGCCAAGGCGCTCTACGAGTGGAAATACGCCAAGCAGCTGCTGTACACGCAGATCCTGAAGGACAAGCTCGGCGAAGTGCTCGGCGGCGCCGAAACGCTGCACGACGCGCTGGCGCAATTGCATGATTTCGGCGACGTGTTCTTCTCCAAGGAATTCGTCGAACCGCGGCCGCTGCTGCAGGCGCTGGAACAACCTGCCGGCTGCGTGCTCCTGATCGACGAAATCGACAAGTCGGACGCTGAGTTCGAATCGCTGCTGCTGGAAATCCTCAGCGATTTCCAGGTCACGATTCCGGAACTCGGCACCGTTACCGCCATCGCCGCGCCGACCGTGATCCTGACCTCGAACAGCGAACGCGATCTCGGCGACGCGCTGAAGCGGCGGTGCCTCCATTTACACATCGGCTTCCCCGAGCAGAAGCTGGAGGAGCGTATCGTCGAAAGCCGCGTGCCCGGAATTTCGCAGACGCTGCGCAAGCAGATGGTCGGCTTCATCCATGAGGTTCGCTCGCTCGATCTGAAGAAGCTGCCGTCGGTGAGCGAGACGATCGATTGGGCGCGGGTTCTGGTTCTGCTGCAGGCGCCCGAACTCGGCAGCGAGATCGTCAAGGATACGCTCAACGTGCTGCTGAAGTACGAGGCGGATATCGAGGCCACACTGCCCCAGGTATCCACCTTCATCGCCAAGACATCGCGGCAGAGCGTCGTCTTCGGATAAAGCGGATGAGAGAAAACCTGCATCGCTTCTTTCGTGCGGCGCGGGGCGCAGGCGTCAGGCTCTCGCCGGCCGAAAGCATCGATGCCATGCGCGCGGTCTCCAAGGTCGGCTTCAGCGACCGCACCGTGCTGCGCGACACCTTCCTCCTCACGCTCGCTAAGACCCAGGACGAGAAGAAGGCGCTCGGCGCGTGCTTTGATCTGTTCTTCGATCAGCCCGAACCGTCGCAGCCGCCGCCCGAAGACAGCGAGACGGACAAGTCGGACACGCAAGACCCCGGTGCGGCATCCGACACGCAAGGCGACGCCGATGGCGGCGACCAGGCCCAGGATCTCGGCCAGCTCGCGCAGATGCTGCTGTCGCAGGACCGCAACGCGATGGCGGCTGCCATCGCCAACGCTTCGAATGCCGCATATCTGTCCGACATCCGCTACTTCACGCAGCGCGGCATCTTCTCGGGCCGCATCCTCGACCAGATGGGCATCCAGCGCCTGCGCGACGACCTCGACGCACTGACCGCGACTAATCCCGCCTTGGCGGAACGGCTGCAGACGGCGCTGGACGGCTTGCGTGACACCGTGCGCGAAACCGTCTCGCAGGCCTTGATGCTGTACGGCCGCGAGGAAGCCGAGAATCTGCGCAACGAGATATTGCGCAACGCGCCGCTGTCGCGGATCGAGCCGCGGCAGGTCGCGCAGATGCGGGTTCTGATCCGCCAGATCGCGCGCCGCCTGCGCGAGCGTTACAGCAAGCCGCGCAAGCGCCAGCGCCGCGGGCATCTTGACGTGCGCCGGACTATCCGGCGCAACGCCGCCTGGGGCGGCGTGCCGTTCCTCACCGCATGGAAACGACGCCACCGCGACAAGCCGAAGATCATTGCGCTGTGCGACGTCTCGGGTTCGGTGGCGCGGGTATCCGATTTCTTCCTGCTGCTGATCCACAGCCTGCACGAAGTGGTCTCCGATGTCCGCTCGTTCGCTTTTTCCGGACATTTGATCGAGGTCAGCGACATCCTGGAATCCAAATCGCCTGAAGAGGCGATGGCCGAGATCATGTCCAAAGTCGGCTTCGGCTCGTCGGATTACGGTAATTCCTTTGCCGATTTCGAACACGAATGGATGAACGCGATCACGCCGCAGACCACGGTGATCATCCTCGGCGACGCCCGCAGCAACAATCTCGACCCTCGCGCGGATATTCTTCGCCGTATCGGCGAGCGATCGAAGCGCCTGGTGTGGCTCAATCCCGAAGGGCGCATGGCCTGGGGCTGGGGCGACTCGGAAATGCCGCGTTATTCGACCTTCTGCACCGTCGTGCGGCAATGTTCGACCGCGCAACAGCTGGAACGCGCAGTGTCGGATATCGTGGCGAGCTATCAGTAGTTCCACCCCAAGGCGCCTGAATCCTGTATTGTTCGTCTCGCGCACCCCGATTCCCGCCTGTTCACCCCGTTTTGAAGCCGATATGGAAGCAGCCCTTAACCGTAAGCCGGACAAAGCCCCCGACGCGCTGTCCGTGCTGAACTCCGTATTCGGCCTGCCGGCCTTTCGGGGCGAGCAGGAAAAGATCGTCCGTCACGTCACGGACGGCGGCAACTGCCTGGTGCTGATGCCGACCGGCGGCGGCAAGTCGCTGTGCTATCAGCTGCCGTCATTGCTGCGCGAAGGCTGCGGCATCGTGGTGTCGCCGCTGATCGCACTGATGCGCGACCAGGTCGCCGGCCTGCTCGAAGCCGGCGTCAAGGCCGCGGTGCTGAATTCGACGCTGTCGTATGAGGAAGCCAACCAGGTCGAGCAGCGGCTATTGGCCGGCGATCTCGACGTGCTTTACGTCGCGCCCGAGCGGCTGCTGACGCCGCGCTGCCTCGGCCTGCTTGCCCGCGCCAGGATCGCGCTGTTTGCAATCGACGAGGCGCATTGCGTGTCGCAATGGGGGCACGACTTCCGTCCCGAATATATTGGTCTATCCGTCATATCAGAGCGGTTCCCCGATGTGCCGCGGATCGCCCTGACCGCCACCGCCGATGACCTCACGCGCCAGGAGATCGCCGAGCGGCTCAAGCTTACCGATGCGCCGCGCTTTGTCGCCAGTTTCGACCGACCCAATATCCGCTATGAGATCGTCGACAAGCAGAACGCACCCGCCCAGCTAAAAGCTTTCATCAGCGAGCGCCATGCCGGCGACGCCGGCATCGTCTATTGCCTGTCGCGCGCCAAGGTCGAGGATACCGCCGCGGCATTGAACAAGGCCGGCGTGCCGGCGCTGCCGTATCATGCCGGCCTCGACGCTGGTCTGCGTTCCCGCAACCAGGATCGCTTCATCAACGAAGACGGCGTCGTGATCGTCGCCACCATCGCGTTCGGCATGGGCATCGACAAGCCCGACGTGCGCTTCGTGGCGCATCTCGACCTGCCGAAGAGCATCGAGGCCTATTACCAGGAGACCGGACGTGCGGGCCGCGACGGCAAGCCCTCCAGCGCCTGGATGGCCTATGGCCTGTCCGACATCGTGCAGCAGCGCCGCATGATCGACGAATCCACCGGCTCGGACGCGTTCAAGCGCGTGTCGGTCGGCAAGCTCGATGCACTGGTCGGCCTCGCGGAGACCGCGGGCTGCCGGCGCAGCCGCCTGCTCGGCTATTTCGGCGAAGCGGTCAGCGCCGGCAATTGCGGCAATTGCGATAATTGTCTTTCACCGCCACAGCTTCTCGACGGCAAGGTGATCGCGCAGAAAATATTGTCATGCGCCTATCGCACCGGACAGCGTTTCGGCGCCATGCATCTGATCGATGTGCTGGTCGGCCGCATGACCGAGCGCGTCACGCAATTCGGCCATGACAAGATATCCGTGTTCGGCGTCGGCGCCGAACTCAACGAGAAGCAATGGCGTGCCGCGATCCGGCAAGTCGTCGCCATGGGCCACCTCCATGCCGATAGCGAAGCCTTTGGCGCGCTGAAGCTGACGGAGAGCGCGCGCGGCGTGCTGAAGGGTGAGACCGCCGTGATGCTGCGCGAGGCGCCCGCCGGCACCCGCGTTCGCGCCAGCCGGGCCAAATCAAGGCGCGGCGATCTGGCGCCACGGTCGACCGGAGAAGGAGCGCCCGCCGATGCCGGCCTGCAGGCGTCGCTGCGGGCCTGGCGCTCCGAGATCGCGCGCAAGCGCGGCGTGCCGGCCTATGTCGTGCTGCACGATTCGACGATCGACGGCATCGCCGCCTCCCGCCCCGCGACGCTCAACCAACTGCGCAACATCCCCGGCATCGGCGACAAGAAGCTCGAGCACTATGGCGACGAGCTCATCGCGCTGGTGAAGTCCGCGGAGTGCTAGGCCAGGTGATTTTAGAATCAGCAGACGTCATCCTGAGGTGCGAGCCTTGCGGTGCACTTGCACCGCTGGGCGAGCCTCTAAGGATGGGCCACGGGCGCTTCTCATCCTTCGAGGCGCGCAAGTGCGCGCACCTACGGGTGAACGCAATTGCGTTCATCCCGGGGATGACGCGATAGAGCGTGTCTCTTCAACCCAGACTTATCCCGCTCTATGCGCGCGCTGCCTTACCCATTGCGGAACGTGTAGGCGTACCCGTTGATCGCGGGCGCGCCGCCGAGATGGGCGTACAGCACCTTCGATCCCTTGGGGAAATAGCCCTTGTTCACGAGGTCGATCATGCCCTGCATGGATTTTCCCTCGTAGACCGGATCGGTGATCATGCCTTCGAGCCGCGCGCAAAGCCGGATCGCTTCCTTGGTCTCTTCCGAGGGAACGCCATAGGCGGGATAGGCGTAGTCTTCGATCAGAACGACGTCGTCCTCGACGATCTCCTTACCCAGTTCAACCAGGGAAGCCGTGTTGCGGGCGATGTCGAGCACTTGGGCCTTGGTCTGCGCAGCGGTGAACGAGGCATCGATGCCGATCACCTTGCGCGCGCGGCCGTCCTTTGCAAATCCGACCAGCATGCCGGCATGGGTCGAGCCGGTGACGGTACAGACCACGATGTAGTCGAACGCGAAGCCGAGTTCTTTTTCCTGGGCGCGGACTTCTTCAGCGAAGCCGACATAGCCGAGCCCGCCATATTTGTGCACGGACGCGCCCGCCGGAATTGCATAGGGCTTGCCGCCCTTGGCTTTCACGTCCGCAATCGCCTCTTCCCAGCTCTGGCGAATGCCGATGTCAAAACCTTCATCCACCAGCTGGACGTCGGCGCCCATCACGCGGCTGAGCAGGATGTTGCCGACGCGGTCGTAGACGGCGTCTTCATGCGGCACCCAGCTTTCCTGCACCAAGCGGCATTTCATACCGATCTTGGCCGCAACGGCGGCGACCATGCGGGTGTGATTGGATTGCACGCCGCCGATCGAGACCAGCGTATCGGCGTTGGAAGCGATCGCGTCGGGCACGATGTATTCGAGCTTGCGCAGCTTGTTGCCGCCGAAGGCGAGCCCCGAATTGCAGTCCTCGCGCTTGGCGTAGAGTTCGACCTTGCCGCCGAGATGCTGCGTCAGCCGCTCCAGCTTCTCGATATGGGTCGGCCCGAATGTCAGCGGATAGCGTTCGAATTTTTCCAGCATGCGTCATCCCCGTTGATGTCTGATCTTGCGGGAACGCCTATCATCAGACGGCGGAAAGGTGCTCTCTAAGTTGCTTCCGGATTTTGACAGATTTGTTGCCAGAATGGTCACAGATGGTAGTTTTCGTCCATCTACTACCGGTTCTATGAGAGATTCTTCCGTGGGTACCCAACTGGACCGCATCGACCTCAAGATGTTGCGTTTGCTGCAGAATAACGGACGGCTCAGCAATGCCGAGCTGGCCGAAGCGGTTGGGGTCAGCCCGGCTACCTGTCATCGCCGCACCCAGCGCCTGCTCGACGACGGATTTGTCAGCACGGTCCGCGCCATGGTGGCGCCGCGCAGGGTCGGCAAGGGCGCGCTGGTCATGGTCGGCGTCGTGCTCGACCGCTCCACGCCCGAAAGTTTTGCCTCGTTCGAGCGCGCGATTGCGAAACTGAAATTCGTCCTCGACTGCCATCTGGTGGCCGGCGATTTCGATTATTTTCTCAAGATCCGCGTCGGCGACATGGAAGATTTCAACCGCATCCATGGCGAGCAACTGATCGCACTGCCGGGCGTGCGCCAGACCCGGACCTTCTTCGTCATGAAGGAAGTCGTCGACAACGCGCCGCTGGATTTTTGAAAAGCGAGCGGGATCACTCGCTCGATTTTTTCGCGCTCGCACTCTGTTCGGTCGCCGTGCAGGAAATCAGCAGCGTGAACGCCCTTGCGTTACGCGCGATGTCGGACGTCTTCAGCTCGGCCTTTGCCTCGACGGCGGTTTGGTAGGGCACGACGCTGTTGTCCAGAAAGTCCCGCAGCGCGCCGGTCTTGATCGCGAAATTGATGTTCTCGGGGATGTTGCCGGTCGCCCTGGCAACTTTCAACGCATTGAGTTTTGCTGCAACCACTCCGGCGATCGTGCCACTGGTGTCCAGCAGCGGCCCGCCGCTGTTGCCGGGCTGAACCGCCGCGCTGATCTGCAGGAAGCGGGTATCGTTCATGATGCCGCTCAGGGAACTTACAATCCCGGTGGTGACCGTGAAATCGGAGGACAACAGGCCGTGGAAGGGATAGCCGATGGCAACGACGCTATCGCCCGAATGGATCGCCTTGCCCCGAATTGTCGCCACTTCCTTGAAGGCGCTCGGCGCCTGCAGCAGCGCGAGATCGTTGGTTTCATCGCTTGAAACGAGCCGCAGCTTGACCGGGGCCTCGCCGGTCAAATTTCCGAGGATGTCGCCAACGCAGCCATTGATCACGTGCTGATTGGTGACAACGTGCCCGGAGGCGCTGACGACGAAGCCGGTACCCGTTTGGTTGACAGACCTGCCGCCCTTCGGCGGCGCTGCGTTCGGTTGTGCCGGCCCGGCCGCGGCGACTTGCTTCGGGGCGACCGCGAACTCGCCGGCGGCAGCAACGCCGCCTTTCTTGACGGTAGCCACGCAATTGGCGAGCGCGGGCAACAATTGCGCGGTCTGATCGAGCTTGAACTGGAAAAGCTGCCCTTGCGTAAAGGCCGTCATCGTCTTGGCCTTGCGGAATTGCGCAATGAGCGCCGAGTTATCCGGCATCGGCACCTGGAGCAGTTTGCCGGAGAGCGGAACGCCATGGACATTGAACGGCGTCTGACCATCAAACGTCAGGACAATCGGAAATGCCTGTCCGTTCGCAAACGCCCACCCGTCGTGGGCAAATCCCAGACTCCATCCCGCTTTATTGTCGATCGTGACGGCAAAATAGATGCCGCTGGCGTATTGCGCCCCCGCAGCGCAATGCGTGAAAGCGCCGCTCTGGTCGTGGGTGTAGGCTCCGCCCTTCCAGTTACCGACATTGATCGTGCCATAGGGGCCGCGGGCATCCGAGGTTGAAAGCGTCGCAATCAGGCCAAACGCGGCAACAATTGCTCTGATAGCAAATTTCATTTCGATCCACTCAAATGAGCGTCCATCATAAGAGGCGTTGAAATCAAACCGCAAGCGCTGCGCGAATCTTCAGCGCCGCGTCACCGCGACCGGCGCGAAGTGCAGCCAAAGCCCACAAGTTCCTATTTTGTTCTTTCAACTCCTGCGTGTCAATCCGGAAATTGACCTGCGGGGCACAGCGCCCTATTTCGCTTCGCTCGCCTTGACGCCAGAGCTTTCAACCAGCTTTGCCACCCGCGGCAGGTCGGCGGCGAACAGGCGTGCATGCGCCTCGGGCGTCAACTCGTTCTCAGGAAATGGCAGGGTGCCGAGTTGCGTCAGCTTCTCCAGCAGCACCGGGTCAGCTAGCGCCTTGCGGAGCGCCGAGTTCAGCGCGCCGACGGTCTCCTTGGGTGTGCCCTTGGCCACGTAGAGCCCATGCCACATCGTGTAGCTGACCTCGGGCATGCCGAGTTCGGCGGTGGTCGGCACGTCTTTCAACTGTTCAAGCCGCTTTGGCGACGTAATGGCGATGCCGTGAAGCGTTCCGGCCTGAATCTGCGGCAACGCATTGGTCACCTGGTCCCACAGCAGATCGATCTGCCCCGCCAGGAGATCGCCGATCGCCGGCGCCGATCCGCGATAAGCCACGACGGTCGGCTTGAAGCCGAGCACATTGCCCATCATGACAGCGCACAAATGACTGTTGGTGCCGATACCACCATGCGCGAAGTTCGCCTTGTCGCCCTGCGCCTTGATCCAGGACACATAGTCCTTCGGTCCCGCGCCGGGGATCGACTTGCGGCCGATCAACACCATCGGCGCGTTGTTGACGAGGCCGACCGGCTCGAATGCGGTTGCCGTGTCGTAGCGCAGGTTGATGAACAGGCTGGGCGCCGCCAGCAGCGCGACGTGATTGATCAGGATGGTGGAGCCGTCAGGCGCCGATCTGGCAACACGGTCGTTGGCCAGCGTGCTGCCGCCGCCGACCACGTTCTCTATGATGATGGTCTGGCCAAGCGCGCCCGACATCCGCTCGCCGATCAGGCGTGCGACCGTATCGGTGCCGCCGCCGGCCGCATAGGGAACCACCAGCGTTATCGTCTTGGGCGACGATTGCGCCTGGGCCTGCGTCACAAGCGCAGCAAGCAAGAGGCCAAGGCCGATAAGCGCGCTGCTAAAAAGCCGGTTGATCACGACGGCGTCCTTCCCATGGTTTTTCTTGTCATGCCGCATGTTTGCGGTCGTGCACGCGTCCGCGAAATCGCACTGCATCAAAGCAGGCGGTATCGCGGGAGTTCAGATCATGCTGATTGTACGTCAGCAAATCAAATACAATGCGACGCGGGAATTCCTAGTGCGCCGCGCTCAATGTCGGGCGCTGGTAGCGAAGCCATAGGACCGCGGCGGCGGCGGCCAGCATCAGCAGCACCGAAAACCAGTTGAGCGGATGCCAGCCCCAGCGATCCTGCAGAAACCCCGCCATGAAGCTCGACGTCGCGGTGGTGCTGAAAACCAGGAGATCGTTCAGCGCCTGGGTCTTGCCACGCTCGCTCGGGCGGTAGCAGGTCGTCACGACAGTCGTGGCGCCGACGAACAGGAAATTCCAGCCGACGCCGTTGACGGTGAGCGCGATCCGGAAATTCCATTCGCTCAGCCCGGCGAGCGCGGCAGCAACGCCGGCCAGCATCAGCATGACGCCCCAGGCCATCACAGTCGTCGCGCCGTACCGGTTGATCAGATTGCCGGTGAAGAACGACGGCACGAACATGCCCAGCACATGCATGAAGATGACCCAGTGGGCTTCCGCATGCGGGAAACCGCAACCGACGATGGCCAGCGGCGACGCGCTCATGATGAAGGACATCGTGCCGAACGCCAGCATGCCGGCGATGACTGAGGCGATGAAGCGCGGCTGGCTGGCAATCACCCATAGCGGACGCGGCGGCGCTGAAGAGACGGCCGCACCCTCGGCAGTGGCCGAAGCCGAGACCGAGGGGAAGGTGATGAAGGACATGACCGCAAAGACGATCACATGCAGGCCGAGAATGGCGGCATAGGTCGCAAGATAAAGCGGCATCACCAGATCATGCGTCACGCGCACGAGGCTGGGACCGATCACCGCAGCGGCGACGCCGCCGGCCGTGACCCACGAAATCGCTTTGGCACGGTAATGGATCGGCACCAATTCCGCCGCGGCAAACCGGTACATCTGCAGGCACGCTACCGCGTAGCCGAGGACGAGGCCGCCGGCGCACATGACCATGAAGTTGGCGGTGTACAGTCCGGCGCACATGATGATGGCGCCGGCCATGCCGAACAGCGAGCCGACGCGAAAGCCGATGCTGCGGCCGACCCGCTGCATCAGGAGCGCCGCCGGGAATACCCAGATCATGACGCCGAGGTGCTGCATCGTGACCGGCAGGTTGGCGAACTCGGGATGGTGATAGAAGGTGATGACGGACAATCCCGTCGCCGCAAACATCATGGTGTTGCAGGACTGGCCGACCGCCTGGCAACACGCCAGCAGCAGGAGATTGCGACGCGCGCGCCGGTCGAGATCCTGCGCGGGATCAGCTTCCGGCTTGAGCCCTGATTGGGGGTTCAGTGCATCCATTATTGTTTTTTGCCCAACAGACCTCGGGAGGCGTCGCGCGTCGCCGGGCGCGCGAGGCCGCATGTCACCTTCTCTAGGAAAAACGGCTCTCCCTCAAGGCCCCAATGGAAGATTTTGCTGCCCAAGCCCGCATGGGAGGCATGAAAATCCCTTTGGCGTTGATGGCCTGACGAAATCGCGTAAGCTATGCGGCAGGGGAAACGAATGTCCGATGATCTGAAATTCACGGTCCAGCGCCCGCCGGCCTATGGCGAGTTGACCGATGTGCTGCCCGGATTGTTCTGGGTGCGGCTGCCGATGCCGACGATCCCCAATCACGTCAATTGCTGGCTGCTCGACAACGGTCCGGGATGGACGCTGGTCGATTGCGGGCTGAACACCGACGACAGTTTTGAGATCTGGGACAAGCTCTGGCGCGGGCTGTTGCGCGCCCGTCCGTTGCAGAACCTCACCTTCACGCACGCCCATCTCGATCATTTCGGCCTCGCTGGGTATCTGGTGAAGGAAATGAAATGCACGGTGCGCATGCCGCTCGCCGAATGGCTCAACGGCTGGAAGATGTGGCATGAGCGCGAAGAGGGTCCCGACGAGCATTTTGCCGCCTTCATGAAGCGGAACGGCGCCTCCGACGAGGACGCCGCCGGGATCATCCAGGCGCAGCGCCCATCGAATTATCTTGGCCTGCGGCCGCCGCGCGAATTCATTCGCATCCGGGACGGCGATGTGATCGCCATGGGGCAGCGTAACTGGCAGGTGATCACGGCGGGCGGACATTCGCCCGAGCATGCGATGTTCTATTGCGAAAGCGACAAGCTCCTGATCGCCGGCGACCAAATCCTGTCGCACATGGCGCCGTCGGTGATCGTGCCGTCGGCGCAGCCGGAAGCCAACCCGATGAAGGAGTATCTGGAGGCGCTGACGCGGCTCGAGGCGCTGGCGCCGGATACGCTGGTGCTGCCGTCGCACGGCCTGCCGTTTCGCGGGCTGCATGCCCGGCTCGCCCAGTTGCGCGAACATCATCAGGTGCGGCTCGACGACGTGGCATCCGTCGTCACGGGCAAGTCCACGGCATTTGCAATCGCACAGGAAGTGTTTCCGCGGGTGCTGTACGCCAATCCGCGCCAGGCTTTTGGCGAGTCGCTTGCGCATCTGAACATGCTGGCTTCGATCGGCAGATTGACGCGCGATGTCGATGCTAATGGTGCGATCAGCTTCGCACCGGCGTAACACAACGTGTCTTCCGCAACCGAACCCGAGCCTCCCAAAATATCAGCCGGCCTGCTCCACTCGAAGGGCTGGCAGATCGCGATGATCGGGCTGGGCACGGCGACGGCGCAGCTCGACACGTCGGTCAATATTGCCTTCCCTGCCATCACCCGCGGCTTCGAACTTTCGATCGGCGACATCCAGTGGGTGGTGATCTGCTACGTCTTGACCTACGCCAGCCTGCTGTTGGCGCTCGGACGCATCGGCGACACCATCGGTCACGCGGTCGTCTACCGGGCCGGCCTGATCTGCAGCGCGGTGGCTTTGCTGCTCGTCAGCTGTGCGCCCAGCTACGGCACGATGCTGGTGTTTCGCTGCCTGCAGGGGATCGGCGCGGCACTGGTGATGAGCTGCGGCGTGGCGCTGGTGACGTCGCTCTACGGCGAGGAGCGACGCAGCCGGGCGCTCGGTACTTACACGATGATGATGGCATTGGGCTGGATGCTCGGTCCCCTGCTCGGCGGCGCCTTGACGGCGATCTGGGATTGGCCGGCGGTGTTCTGGTTCCGAATTCCCATCGCGATCGCGGCACTGCTGCTGTTGCGCGGCCTGCCCACAGCGCCGCCACGCCTGACAAGCGAACGCTTTGACATTTCGAGCGGCATCGCGCTGGCGCTGGGCCTGGTGACGATGCTGATGGCGATCAACCGCGTCAGAGAGCTTTCCGCCGTCTGGCTCGCACTGCTGTCCGCTCTCGCCTTTGCAGGCTTTGCCTTCCGCCAATCCCGCGCGGCACGACCGATCATCGCGATGGAAGTTCTGAAGCTGCCGGGCTTTGCGCTGCTCAATCTCGTCAGCGTGCTGGCCAATCTCGCAGCTTTTTCGGTCTGGCTGCTGGTGCCCTATTATCTGGCGCGAATGCCCGGCTACACGCTGACAGAGGGCGGCGCCATCCTGGCCGCTGGAGCGGCCGGTGCTGCACTGGCAGCGCCGATCGGCGGCCGCCTCACCGGACGGCTATTCTCATCGGAGCGGCTGGCCATCGCAGGTGCCGCCATCATTGGCGCCGGGCTTCTGCTGCTGGGCGCATGGACGGCGCAGACCCCGACCGCGCTGCGGGTGACAGGGCTGATCGTGCAGGGTATCGGCCTCGGCCTGTTCCAGCTCGCCTATTCGGACATCGTGACGGCAACACTTCCGCTGACGGAGCGCGGCGTTGCCGGCAGCCTTGCGCTCCTCACGAGAACGCTCGGCACCGTGACCGCGGCGTCGGTTTTCTTTCTGGTGTTCGAGATTCTGCAAGCCAAGCACGGCTTCTTCGAAGCCTTCCAGCAGACGTTTCAGCTGGCAGCGGTACTGGCATTTGTCGCGGCGGGGCTGTTGATGATTGCACCGCGCAAGATCGGCAAGGCGTAGGCACGCTCAATCCGGCGACACCAGCAGCCACGCCAAATAGCCGTAATAGCCGGTCGCGCCCAGCGCGATGGCGAGCGCAAGGCCGGCGATGATATCGGTCGTGGCAGACTTCGACGCCTTCATGCGCCAATAAGACGAATGCTCCGGCGTTGGTTCCTCGGCATTACCAAGCAATCGCGGAAGAAGCGGCCCGCCGTCGCTGCTCCGCAGCTATGGCGCGGCACCCACCTTCGCATGCATTCATCGCGGGCTCGCCGCGCCGAAGCCGAAGCGAAGGCGGGTGGCGGAGGGAGAGGAACTGGCGTCGAACCTTCTCCAAATTGGCCGACGTGTTTCCAACGGCCGATGAATTATGCTGCGGCGCAACGGCCGCCAGAGCCTCCCTAGGCCGCCATTTTGGTACCCAAGGGCGCAGGACGCGCCTGTGAAGGCCGAGAACGGCCATTACCTCAAGTGGGTCTAAGTACGAAACCCATCTAGCACTTCGAACTTAAGCCACTTCTCTGGCGCTCTGCCGATGGCCCCGTCCCCTCATATGGATCGATCTCATTGTCGAGCAGCAAGGCCTAGCTGCTTGCCGACGCCGACCCTCCGGGGCCCTTCTTGCTCCAATAGGCACCTAATCCCGAGAAACGATCTACGGCGCGTCCGTAAGGACCGCGGCGACGGAAGCCACCCCGGGTATCTAGACCGAGTTCAAGGGCGACCGGGGGGCACCAAGTGGAAGCCGATCCCCGGCCCTCACCTCATCTACGGCTTCCTGACGATCGCGGCAAACGCGGTCATCGAGCCGGTCCACGCCAAGGGCATGCCGTTGATCCTGACAACGGACGAGGAGCGCGATGTCTGGCTGCGTGCGCCATGGGGACGAAGCGAAGACGCTGCAGCGGCCATTGCCGGATGACGTGCTACAGATCGTGGCGCGCGGGGCCGATAAGGAGGACAAGGCGGCCGCACAACCCAGCCACCACGTCGGGTAAATCACCGGCACATGATTTCAATGCCGCTCTCCTGAGTTCGCCATGCGCGACGGAGTTGCCTTACGCGAGCTCTCAATCTGCCTTAATACACGCTCAACTCATCAATCGCCAACGCTGCTTCAACTTGGGCTTCCCCGCAACTAGCGCGCGAGCGGAAGTAAAGTAGCACGTTACTTGTCTGTGCGTGCTGACTTCTATACCATCTACGGTAGTTGGGCAGGCGGTCCGGGGCAAAAAGTGAAAAGTGCGGGTTTGGCGCTATTAAGTGCTGTTGGTTTGTTTTTTTTAACCGAGAAGGTGTCGGCGCAGAACGCGACCTGGACTGGCGCAGTTTCTGGCGATTGGCAAACGGACGCAAACTGGAGCCCGGCCACACAGCCGACGGCAACAGCAATATTTGGAAACTCCAGCCAGACCACGCTGACTTTTTCAAATAATGATTTTTTTCACCCAGTGTCGATCGGCGCAATCCAGTTGGACGCTGGCGCTCGCGTCTATACCTTCAAGCCAAGCTATCTTTTTCTTACCGGTACAGGTGTCATAAACAATTCCAGCAACGCACCCAATTTCGCACCGGTTTCGGCGCTCGGATTTCAGAATGGCGCCACTGCAAGCAATGCCAACATTGTAACGACAGCGTCCGCGGGAACATTCAATTATGTTGAATTTCGCAATACTAGCACGGCGGACCACGCAACAATAACGCAGAGTGGCGCTACATATTTCTTTGATACTGCCACCGCTAGCAATGCAACCATCAATACCTCGGTTCTTTTCGTAGGCAACGGAGGCTTCACCTACTTTCAAGACTCAAGCACAGCGGCGAACGCCACGCTCAACAACAACAACGGTGCGCGCACTCTGTTCGTCCATTCGTCAACCGCGGCGGACGCCCATATCAACAACATCGGCGCGTTGGGCAACCCTGCCAACATCCCGACCACGACCAGCTTTGTGGACACCAGCACGGCGGGCAATGCGACGATTGCCAATACCGATGGCGGGCGCACCGAATTCTACAACACGACCACGGCAAGCACTGCGAAGATCACAAATGGCGGGCAGGACACTACTACCGGGTTTCAGGGGTCTGCCTCTTTCCAAAACAACAGCTCCGCCGGTAACGCTACGATCATCAACAATCAGTTCGGCGGCACCGGTTTTAGCGACTCCGCGACAGCCGCGAACGCTTCAATCACCAACAACAGCGGCGGCGTCACCAGCTTCCTCACGACGAGTACTGCGGGCAATGCGACGATCACCAACAATAATGGTGGCCAGACAGTTTTTGCTGACAACAGCACTGCGGGCAACGCTCGCCTGATCAATGGCGCCGGGGGCTCGATATCTTTTGTTGGGACCGGATTGCTTGGCGACAACAAGGTCACTGCTGCTTCCATAGAAGGCGCAGGGATATTTTTTCTTATGACGGCCAATCTCACTGTTGGTAGCAACAACCTGAGCACTGAGGTTAGCGGTGTCATTCAGGGTGGCGGGTCCCTAACAAAAGTCGGCTCCGGGACATTGACGTTGTCAGGCAACAACGGCCTTTCCGGCATAACCACAATTTCGAAGGGCAATGTCCAAATCGGCAATGGAGGAACGACAGGCTCTCTTGCGGGCAACGTCATATTCTCAACACCAAATCCGGGAGACCCACAGGCATCTTTGGTCTTCAACCGTTCGGATTATTCCCAGTACTCCGGCATGATCTCTGGCTCAGGTAAGGTGGTCATATCTGGAAGTGGCAGAACGGTGCTGTCTGGCAACAATACGTACTCCGGAACCACGACGGTGAACGCGGGCACGCTCGACGTCCAAGGAGGGATTAGCTCATCAAGTCTCGTCACGGTGAATGCCAATGCAGCGCTGACCGGTACCGGGACGATCGGCGACACCGTCATCGCCAACGGCGGCATTTTGGCGGCCGGCAATAGTTTCGCCGGCTCGTCCATGACAGTTACAAGCCTCGCGCTGGCTTCCGGGGCGCAATACATGGTGCGGATCAATCCAACGACGTCGTCATTCGCCAACGTAACTGGCACGGCGACGCTTGGCGGCGCCGCCGTCAATGCGACGTTTTCCAATGGTGCTTACGTCGAGAAGAAGTACACCATCCTGACGGCGAGCACCCTGAGCGGCACCTTTGGTTCGACGATTAACTCCAACCTGCCCTCTGGCTTCAAGACGGCGCTAAGCTACGACGCAACGCACGCCTACCTTGATCTCTCTCTGGTGTTCGTTCCACCGCCAGGCAGCGGTCTCTCCGGCAATCAGCAGAATGTTGGCAACGCCATCATCAATTACTTCAATCGAGATGGAAGCATTCCGCTTGTGTTCGGTGGGCTGACGCCGACCGGGTTGACGCAGATATCCGGCGAGACAGCTGCGGGTTCGCAGCACACCACGTTCAATGCAATGAACCAGTTCGTGGGCGTGATGACCGACCCGTTCATCGCCGGCCGCGGCGATCCGATTAGCGGCGGCGGCGGCCCGAATGCCTATGTGGAGGAGGAGCCCCTCGCCTATGCCGCACGCGGCAGGTCACGTTCCAAGAGCGAGCGCGACGCCTACGCGGCCATTTACACCAAGGCGCCGCCGGTGCGGACCTTCGAACAGCGCTGGAGCGTATGGGCGGCAGGTTTTGGCGGATCGCAGACCACCGATGGCAGTACCGTCGTCGGATCGAACGACACAAGAAGCAGCATCTACGGCGTGGCGGCCGGCGCCGACTATCGCCTCTCGCCGAACGCGCTGGCCGGCTTCGCGCTGGCCGGCGGCGGCACCAATTTCAGCGTCAACGGATTCGGCTCCGGCCGGTCCGACCTGTTCCAGGCCGGCGCATTTATCCGGCACAACGTTGGCGCGGCTTATTTGAGCGGCGCCCTCGCCTATGGCTGGCAGGACATCACCACCGACCGCACCGTGACGGTGGCCGGTGTCGACCGCCTCCGCGCGCAGTTCAACGCCAATGCCTGGTCCGGCCGCGTCGAAGGCGGTTACCGCTTCGTCACGAACGGATTTGGGCTGACGCCCTACGCCGCGGGGCAATTCACGACGTTCGAGTTGCCCGCCTATGCCGAGCAGGCGATCGTCGGCGCCAACACCTTCGCGCTGGCTTATGGCGCCAGGAGCGTGACCAACACCCGCAGCGAACTCGGCCTGCGCAGCGACAAATCGTTCGCGATGCAGGACGGCATCCTCACGCTGCGCGGTCGCGCCGCCTGGGCCCACGACTTCAATCCGGATCGGAGCATCGGCGCCACCTTCCAGACGCTGCCGGGCGCCAGCTTTGTCGTCAACGGCGCCCGGCAAGCCGCTGACGCCGCACTCGTGACCGGCTCGGCCGAAATGAAATGGTTGAACGGCCTCTCGCTCGCCGCCACCTTCGAAGGCGAATTTTCCAGCGTCACACGCTCCTATGCCGGCAAAGGCGTGGCCCGATATAGCTGGTAGCCCCGTTTCGCGGTACCGCCGGGTTCCATCCGAATTAGGACTTGCCCCGTCGGGCAAATCAGTGATCCAAATATCCAATGCCGCTCGGTTGCCCCCGGGCGGCATTTTTATGACCCCTCACCCTCAAAAACTGATTAGCGGCCCCGCAATCGCGTGTGCCCAAAGGAGAAGCCATGTCTGAAGATTCGGAAGTGGGAATCGTGCTCGCCAATGCTCCCCGCTTGGAAAGGGCATTCGGCCGTAAACTGGCGGCTCTCATAACCTTGGCCAGCCTGTATTTCGCGCGGCGACCATCAGGCATGGTAAGCTTACTTGCGTCGCTTCTCTTTCTCGCGGCCCTGGCTCTACAGGTCTGGTTCAAGTTTCGCGGCTAGCGTTGTTGCTATACGAGCGATTTGCTAGAATGGCTCGTTCAAACCGGACATCGGCTGATGGCCAATTCGCTTGTCGTACGCAAGGGAACGGATTTGGCGAAGCGCAACAGAGCGCTTCGAGCCGCGCAGTACATCCGAATGTCGACCGACTATCAGCGATACTCGGTCCAGAACCAGGCTGCCGCTATCGCCGTCCACGCTCAACAGAAGAACCTGACCATTGTCCGGACCTATATCGACGAAGGTCGCAGCGGCCTACGGATCAAGGGACGCGCGGGCCTCATCGAACTAATTGATGATGTTCAGTCAGGACGCGCCGACTTCGATCACATCTTGGTCTATGACGTCAGCCGGTGGGGACGCTTCCAGGACGTGGACGAAAGCGCCCATTACGAATTTCTATGCCGGCACGCTGGAATGAAGGTCGCATACTGCGCCGAGCAATTCGACAACGACGGGAGCCTCCTATCCAGTATCGTCAAAAATCTCAAGCGCGTGATGGCTGCCGAGTTCAGTCGCGAGCTTTCCACCAAGATCCACGCAGCACAGCTGCGCGGCGCTTCGTTAGGCTTCCGACAAGGTGGCCCATTGAGCTTTGGCCTGCGCCGGGAAGTGATCGACGAAAATCAAATCTCAAAAGGGTATCTCAAGCGCGGCCAACAGAAGAACCTGAAAACGGACCGTGTGGTCCTGCGTCTCGGTCTCCCAAACGAAGTCGCGGTGATCCAGCGAATATTCAATGAGTATGTCGAAGGCCGAAAGTCCGAAGAGGAGATCGCGCGACGTCTCAATCGTGAAGGCATTCCCAATCATCGGGAGCGTCCGTGGACGAGAGTGATGGTCAATTACATTCTTCGGAATGAAAATTACATCGGCAATACCGTGTACAATCGCGAGTCATCTCCGCTGGGCGGAAAAGCAACAAAGAATCCCCCCAGCCTTTGGGTTAGAAGCAAGGGTTCGATGCCGCCCGTGATTGATCGTAATGTCTTTCACCTTGCGCAAAGGCGCTTGACGCTTCGATGGCAACACCTGACGGACGACGAATTGCTATCTCGATTGAAGTCGCTGCTCGAAAAAGAAGGACGACTCAGTCAAACGATCATGAATCGCACGTTGGGCATTCCCAGCATCAGGGTTTACGACGAGCGTTTCGGCAGCATGCGCAATGCCTACCGTCGCATCGGCTACAACCTCAGATGGGATACAGACTGGATTGAACGAAAAAGTGAGTTCAAGGCGCTTTTGCACAACAACGCCGCCGATCTCGTTTGCCGTCTCGCGAGGACAGGCGCGATTGCCAAGTTTGAGCCTGGGGCAGACGTGCTCAGGATCAACAAGCGTTTCGTTTTCTCGCTTCGCCTTGCCCGCTGCTGGCGAGGGCCAGATAGAAAGGTGATCTGGACGATCAATCGCCGCACGGTCTTGCCCAAGGGCTATATCGTCGCGATCCGGCTTGATGAGGGAAACAACAAGATACTCGACTATCTTCTGCTGCCCACCAAGGCAATGACAAAGTCGAAGATTCGTTTCATGGAAGCGGGATTGCATCGATTTGACAGCTGTCGCTTTCAAACGCCCGCTCAGCTCACAAAGGCGATCCTTTATCAATTGAATGGTGTCGCTCGCGGTCCGGCTTGCCGACATTTACCAGCCTTCCCATTAGCTTAAGCTCGACCATGTATTGGAGCTCAGCAAATGTCCGACCAAGCAGTCGAAATTCTTATAACCAATGCGATCCACACGGCTTTCATCAAGTATCCCGAAGGCGACGGCGGTCCGAACCTCGACTATGAATGGATAGCGCCAGACCAAAGTGTCCATATCGCCAAGGCTATCCTTCAAGACCTGGCGGCCAACGGATATCAGATTGTCAGAAAGGGCAGCACCTCATCCGTCGGCAAATGAACGACCTGCTGTCGGGAACGGGCCCTATTGGAAAATCGGAGCATCAAATGGCGGTCTCGACGTGCGTCAATTGCAACGGGCACAGTTTTGAAGTCGTACTGTTCACGCCGATCGGCGACAGCCGGAAACTCTCGATGGTCCAATGTTCGAATTGCGGGACACCGATTGGCATGATGGACCCGGCGACGGGACCTCAGATTGAAGCGCTCAAGGCACAAGTCGCGGCGATCGATGAACGGCTCAGCCGGATTGCCCGGGCGCTGCAGGATTAGCGACGCAGCGCCATTGGCGTGATTGGATTCGCGTATGCGATGTTATGGAAGAAGCAGGCCACTGGCCCAGACAAGACCCGAGCATTGCCTGATGCCCATATCGCCCCGGTTCGCGCTGGTCCAGCCACGAAGTCAATAATTGTTGAAATCAGCAATTTGCTGCAATACTCAAAGAAATAACCGCCTCGAGTGCAGTCATGCGGTGCCTAACCTGTCAATCCGATCAACCGGACGCGGCCCCATTTTGCGGGAGCTGCGGAACTCCCTTTTTTCAACAATGTGTCGCCTGCGGTCACCGCAGTGAGCCGGCTGCCCGTTTCTGCATCGAATGCGGCGCTCGTCTGGGCCAAGCCAGCCCTAACAGTCATGACGCCCTCACCTCTATCGTGGATTCGACCAGATATCGACCGGAGAAGAAGCTCGTAACCGTCCTTTTCGCCGACATCGTCGATTCGACGAAGCTGATAGAGCACCTGGAGCCGGACGAGGCGGCAACACAGCTCAACGGTATCCTTGCCTCCATGCGTGCCGGCATCAGTCGATTTGGCGGAGCGGTCAATAAGCTGCAAGGCGATGGTCTGATGGCCATCTTTGGGGCCCCAATCCCGCAAGAAGATCATGCGATTCAAGCGTGTTGTGCCGCGATTGCGATTCGCGATTCGATCATGCAAGCCGGTCAGGTACAGGTGCGCATCGGGATGCACACGGGTGAGGCCGTTGTCCAGGAAGTCAGCAACGATCTCTCATCGCAGTACGAGGCAATGGGAATTGCCGTTCACATTGCGGCAAGGGCTGAACAGGTTGCGCGTCCGTCGGAGATCATCATTACCGATACTACGCTTCATTCCGCACGGGAGTTGCTGGAGGCTGAAGCGTTGGGCCCCCGCCTCCTCAAGGGTCTGTCTCAGTCAATAAACCTTTATTCCTTGCTAGCAATCAGACCGTTTGCAGCAAGTCAGCAATTCCTCGGCGGTCAGAGAATATCAAACTTTGTCGCTCGAGCCGACAGCTTAAGCGAGTTGCACGCCCATTTGGATAGATCGCTTTCCGGCGCCTCGAAAATAGTCGGAATCTCTGGCGATCCCGGAGTCGGCAAAAGCCGTCTCGGCTTTGAATTTGCGACCGACTGTCGCCGCGAGGGCGTCTCAGTGATAGAGGCGCGAGCGACAGCCCATGGCCAGACAACCTCGCTGCAACCGATCGTCGATCTCCTTAAATCATTTATCGGAAACATCAGAACGACCTCACCCGAAGGGACCGGCCTCGAATTGCTGACTGATCGCCTGTCTCAGTTTGGCCTGGCCGCCGAGGCAAAACATCTTGCTGAGTTTCTCGGCATCTCTAAGAGAGACGTTCGAGGCGAGCCGACGCTCGAAATCGCAACGGTCGCGCTTGTCCGCCGCGTGTGCCGAGCCATAGGCCGCGAGCAGTCAATGGTCATTCTTTTCGAGGACTTGCATTGGCTCGACGCGGCTGGTGACTCATTTCTGCTGGCCTTGATCGAGGCCTTCAGCGAGAGCCGGGTTCTGTTGCTGCTCAGCTTTCGTCCCGGATACATCCGAGACTGGATGAAATCTTCCAACTACAGTCAAATCACCCTGCAACCATTGCCGCGCGAAGCAATCAACGATATCGCCCGAGAGCTTATCGGTGCCGATCCTTCCACAGCTGAATTACGGACCCAGATCGCCGAACGATCCGCCGGAAATCCGTTCTTTGCCGAAGAAATCACGCGTGCGCTTCTAGACCGAAAAGCTCTGACTGGCGCACGCGGAAACTACAGCACTACGGAGCCCAACGCTGCCAATATGCTTCCCAATACGGTGCGAGGCCTGATCAGTTTTCGTATAGACCGCCTCGATGATCAGCAGAAGCGCTTCGTGGAAGCCGCATCCGTAGTAGGCCGGGAGTTTTCGGCAGAAGTCGCCACCGAGATAAGCGGGATAGATCGGTCGGACGCTCAGACTCAGATTGATGCCTTGCTTGCCCTCGAAATGATCTATAGCGCACCCCAGGGCGGCCTCGAACAATTGGCATTCAAGCATCCACTTGTGCAGGAAGTTGCTTACGCTTCCCTGGTTAGTGAGCGAAGGAAGTTGCTCCACAGGAGAGCAGCCAAAGCACTGAGTTCACATTTCTCAAAGGAATTGAATGAACACGCAGCGCTGATCGCACGCCACTGGGAAGAAGGCGGCGACCCAATTCAGGCCGCATCTCTCTACATGACTTCGGCGACCTGGATGGGAACGCGCGATCCCGTTCAAGCGGTGCGAACCTGGAAGCATGTTCGTGACCTGACTTCTAATTTGCCGGCGGAAGGCCCAAGCGCCTTTATGCGTATGATGGCCTGCGGCCAGATTATCAATCTCTCTTGGCGAGAAAACGCGGCACCTGAACTGCTTGAGCCCATCTATGAGGAGGCGACCAGGCTTGCAGGACAGCTGAAGGACGCCCGCGCGGGCGCGCTTGTGACGATGGCGTATGGCCGGGCGCTGCTGGCATCCGGTTCTGCCGACGACTACCTGAGTGGCGTCAAGAAGGCTCAGGAGATGTTATCCGAGACCCCCAATTCCAGCGTCGCAGCCCTGTTGCTCGCGGTTGAAAGTCACTCAACCGGCCAGGCTGGTTTCCTCAAAAGCGCTCTGCAACTCAACTCGAGAGCTCTGGAAAGGGTTTCTGATGTGGAGGTCGCCGACCAGCGAATGATCGGATTTGATGTCAAGCATTGGCTGGTGGCTTTGCGATCAAGATACCTGATGCAGACCGGCGACCACGCTGGGGCGGAATACCTCATCGACGAGTTGCTGCGCGACACCGCCAAACTGGATTTGACCCACCGGGCAGTCGCCCTTGGGGTGCGAGTAGATGCAGCAGCGCTCAATCGGGACGCTTCGCGGGCCTTCGAAGCTGCGGGCGAACTTGAGAGCATTGCCCGACAAAATTCTTCGCCCTACGTGTCCGTCTTGACGAACTATTTTAGGGGCATCGCCTTGCTGGTGGCCGGCGAAAATGAAAAAGCTCACGAAAGGCTGTCAAAGGCCCTCGAACAAGCTCACCGCGACAGGACCGGTCTTGAGCTCGAACCCTTGATGTTGGCCAACCTATCCGATTCCTTCGGAAACGATCAGGCCACGGAGGCAATCGAAATAGCCAACCGCGCCCAGGCGTTGGCGCGCCGCCGCTCCCAGCGCGTCGCTGAATTATTCGCTCTCTCCACCAAGATACGTATCCTAAACAGAGCAGCCCTTGCAGTCGAACCCGCGCTTACCGAAGAGTTCGATCGTTTGATTTCGGTAACGGGCGCTGAACGTCTTAGATTGCGGACGCTGCCCACCAGTTAGGCGCCGGAAGAAGATTAGGGGAGGTCGTCCTCATCATTGTCGTGATGGCCGCCGGGAACATCGTGCTCCTTCTTTGAAAAGACCGATACTTCATATTTGGGTGCAGTCGCCCTCTTAATGTCGACCTTCATCACCCCCGGATCTTCGTTCCAGTCGAATACCACCGTTCCATTGGGATGGTCGAGCGCGAGCTTGAGCGTCTCCATAATGACCTGTGCCGGCGAGTCGTTCGTCGGCACACCATCAATTTTCACGCGCGCACTGGCAGGAGGCATGACTTGGAGCCAAGTCAACCACCTCAACCACCTCTTGAAATTTTTTCCCGGGTAAGGGTGCGCGGAAGCCCTGAAGTCGATCTCGGACGTCAGCAGCATGGCGGCAAAGCGCAGTGTTCGCTTTCTCCAAACGTGTCGATCACTAGTATCGGCGGTGTATTGGAGGAGTTCAGGATAAACATATTTCAGATGCGTGTACTTCGCGCGCGTTGCAGGCATACCGCCATCAAACATATCATTCAGCGAGCCAAGTACGGTGGTTGCTTCCTTCCTCGTAAAGCCATTTCCCATGTGATGCCCCAAAAAATGTAAATATGAAAGGTGGGCACTATCAGGCCGGAACCGATGCGCAGTCAAGTTACGGGGCGGCCAGCGGCTGCGAGCGAATTCCGGTGACTCGATCCACTTCTTGCCGAATTTACGAAAAAGCTGCGCATCGCCTGCGCCCGTTACATGACGATATCAGGGCTAGAGGACTATCAATCTGGTGCATGCAGCACTGCCACGCTTACGGCAGGCTTCGCAAATGAGATGTTACGGAACAAGTCGGTCAGTGACCGACCCCGCCATCTCAGGATCTCGCCATGAGCAAATTCCGGGAATTCACCCGCCAACAACTCTACGACCTCGTCTGGGCAACCCCGATCGTCAAACTCGCCAAAGAGTTTGGCCTTTCTGACGTCGGCTTGCGAAAAACCTGCGTGCGCTACCAAGTGCCGACCCCGCCGCTTGGCTATTGGGCGAAACTCGATTTTGGCAAGCGGGTCAAAAAGACGCCGTCCAATCCATTCAATCATTCCCGTTTGATCGCGTGGACATTTGAATCACCAATTGCCGAACTGACCGTCTTGTCTTCGTCCTCGACCCGCTTCCTGCCGTGGATCATTGCGGCGATCAAGTTTTCACGCTGCCGGATCGACGTGAAGATAACACCCGCAATGTGGAGTCCAGCTAGGACAAGCAGAAGTTCGGAAAAGAAAACATGAATACGCTCAACCCAGGCGATGCCCCAAAACGCGTCGGTGGTGTAGAGCCAGCCGGACAGAGATACCGCAACGCCGGTGGCGAGAAGTGCGACGATCATCCAGCCGCCGAGGGGATTGTGGCCGATGTGGCGCGGCTCGCGGCCAGCGCAAAGCTGTTGCGCGTACTGGAAAACAGAGTGAGGCGTGCAAACGAAGCTCGAGAACCGGGCGCGCTCTGCTCCAATAAAGCCCCACAGAACACGCAACGCTATGAGAACAAGTAAAATGTAGCCCGCCGCGTCGTGGATGCGCCCTTCGGTAACAAGCCAGGCAACCGATACGCTTGCCACCATGCCCCAATGAACAAGCCTTACGAGTGGGTCCCAGACTTTCAGAGCGGATGCCGACAGCCGTGCCATAGCCGATCAGCGGACGCTGGTCAGCACGGGTTCGAATGTCACGGGATGAAAATATGATTCCACGCGCTGACCCTTTTCATTTATGGCGTACACCTCGTAGCAGCCACCGTCTATCTTGATCCGGCGGATTTTCCAGCCTTGGTCAATTAGCTTCTTACTCAGCGATTCCTCCGATTGCCAGCCACTCTGCGGGCCCGAATTGCATGTCGCAAGCCCGGTAGCTGCTGCTTCGTAGGAAGGTGCAAAGCTTCCGATAACCAGAGCCATCTGAAGGACACGTTTCATGCCATCTCTCCATGGGCCCCAAGAGTGGGACGCAGATTTCAAGGTAGCATGGGGGCTTGAGCAAGTTACAACTTAGTAATGTGCTGGGTGGCGCTGCAGATTCTCTGAAAAGCGGTCCTGATGCTATGTAAGGCTCGTACGCTTTGTGTGAACTGGACATTCACAGGATCCCATGACGTGAGGAACCGCACATGAGAAACAGTGCAATTGCCTTGATGGCAGGGCTAGCCATCGTTGTCGCGGCAAGCTCCGCGACCGGCCAGTCTGCTCAACCGTATTCGCCGGGCCTTGTAGAATTCATGATGAGTGTCCAAACCCATCATGTGAAGCTTTGGCTCGCCGGCAACGCACGCAACTGGGAACTCGCGGATTATCAGCTCGACGAGTTGAAGGAGTTGCTCGAGGAAATCGCAAAGCGAGTTCCAAAATATCGGGACGTCCCTGTCGGACAAATGATCGAGGCCGCCACAATGCCGCCAATCGGGAAGATTGAAGCCGCAATCAAAGCACGCGACAGCGCAAAGTTTGTGGCTGCTTTTGATCGACTCACGGAGGCCTGCAATAGCTGCCATGAAGCGGCTAACCGAGGCTTCATCGTCATCCAACGGCCGGCGACATCGTCATTTCCGAACCAATCATTTGCCCCCCGGCGAAAATAGGCCAAATGCTCCGACAGTCGCGCAAAGCGCGTGAAGGTTCCAATATGTCTAATGCGCGCACCGGATGGCGCCGCTGGCGCGATCGAAGCCGAGTGGAGTAGCATCTGCACTGACAGGAATTGTATGCGGTTCAAGGGCGGAAGGCGAGTCGTCAACCAGATTCATCAATTCTTCCCCGCAGATGATCAACCAAATGTTCGGCGCCGATAGTCAGGCAGCCATGATGTCCCCCCGGCACCTCGACCACGTCGAGTTGAGAACTGAGATGCCGCCACGCCCGGCCGTCGTGTTCGGCCGCGTAGAAAGTCACAGGGATATCAAGCGGTGCCGGAAGATACTGCGCCATTGCGGCTGAATAAGCATGCCACAACACCGGTGGAATCTCGAGTTCGGCGATGGTAATCGGCGCGCTCGTCGACGCCTTTGTATCTCGCTCCAGCCGCGCCATTCGTTCAAACGTCCAGCGCAGAAGGTAAGGCGGAACCAGGGGCTTCATCAGCCCGATGATCGCCCGCGGCGCGGGACGGGCACTGACGGTCGGCGGGTCGACCATCACAACCATTTCAACCTTGTGGCCGGCTGCCATCAGCAGGCGGGCTGTTTCAAACGCCACCATGGCGCCGTTGCATTTGCCGCCCAGGAGGAAAGGACCGCTGCTCTGCCTCTCCAGAACAAGCGGCAGGCGGTCGGCGGCCATCTCCTCGATCGACGGCGGAATCCGCTCCCCACGAAGACCATGGGGATCGATCGAAATGATCGGGTAATCGGGCCCGAAAAGCTCGACCATCCGCCGCATACCCGCGTGGCCGCTGACGAGGTCCCCGTTGAAGAAGAACAGAGGGGACCGATCGCCGCCGGCACCAAACTGGAAGAACGGCGTCGCCGGGGTGCCTGTCTGCATGGCGATTTTTGGGGCAAGTTGGCGGATCGTTTCTGCCCCGTACAGAATCGTTCCCGGTAAGCGGTGGCCGATGAGCCGCTCGATTTCGATGAGCATTTCCATCGCCAGAAGGGAGTCACCACCGCTGGTGAAAAAATCATCGTCGACCGTCACGGCCTCGGACTTCAGCAGCCTCCGCCACAGGGTCAGCAATTCAGCTTCCAGATCCAATGGCCCTTTGTTCACGGCAGGCACGGGCATCGCGCCCTGATCGCCCGACAGCCCGTCGAACGACTCGCGCAGCCGTCGCCGCTGCACTTTTCCCGTCGCCCCTTTTGGCAGTTGGTCGAGGATCAGAATGCGCCGCGGAATCTTGAACGAGGCCAAGGCGCGTTGCAGGAACTGGCGAAGCTCCGCAGGTGTCGCCTGCGCACCAGGACGGGGAACGATGGCGGCTGCGACGTCCTCGCCAAGGCGTGGATGGGGGATTGCGAAAGCAGCGGCCTCGGCTACGGCGGGATGGCGCAGTAGCGCGGATTCGACCTCAGCAGGGGCAATCTTCTCACCGCCGCGGTTGATCAGTTCGCTCAGGCGGCCGTGCAGCGACAGGAAGCCGTCCTTGTCGAGGCTGCCGATATCGCCCGTGCGAAACCAGCCCTCTTTGAAAGCAGCTTGATTGAGTTCCGGCGCATCGAAATAGCCAGATATCACGGTGGGCCCACGAACCCAGACCTCGCCTCGCTCACCGGCTGGTAAGGGATGTCCATCCTCACCAACAATGGCCACGGTATCAGGCCAGGGTTGCCCGCAAGTCCCTGGCCTGTTTGGACCAGGCGGCGGCAGGTTGGCGGCGATCTGCGCGGCTTCGCTGGAGCCATAATGTTCCAGCACCGGCACACCCAAACTGCGCTGCAGGTCGTTCTGCACCTCGTTCGGGAGTGGCGCGCCGCCCGATACGACGAACCGCAGAGTGTGCGCCGCCTGCGCATCCTCAAGGCCTTTTGCCTTGTCGAGCACGGCAGTGTGGAGCGTGGGACCCGCCGAGTACCAGGTCGGCCGCAGCGCATCGAGCCATTCATCGAGCGCCACGATGGCAAAGTTCGCCGGCACAGCAATGCTGCCGCCCGTCAGCAGTGGTGT
>NZ_JAFCLZ010000033.1 GCF_018130165.1 Bradyrhizobium sp. JYMT SZCCT0180
ACCCGGCCTTCCCTGCGCAATGGCTTTACGGCTTATGCCGTGATCTCCCCGGAGACGAGTTCTTGGTTGACTCCGTCACTGACGTTTCCGCTTGCGCTTCTCCGACAGCTTGACACCTGCAACGGGTGCCAGGACCACACGGTTTTGCCGTACGCTTAGTCCACGCCGTCGTCGAGGCGTAAACCAGCGTCCACCGCAACCCGTCCAACGTCCGTGACGACGGCCGACGCCCTTCTGAGTAGGACGGGATGGCGATAGATGCGCACTGATTTGGGTCGGCCGACAACAGAAATATTTTTGATTTGCAGAACTTTTCTACTTGACATGATTTCCGTAAATCAGAAGTGATTTGCCCGTCGGGTTGTTTTGTCGCACTCAACCGTCATTGCGAGCGGAGCGAAGCAATCTACGACGCGGTCGGGAGCAATATGGATTGCTTCGCTGCGCTCGCAATGACGAGGAGAGAACGACATCCAAATCAAGCTGTCATTCCCCGATGCGCAATTGCGCATCTGAGGGCTCGCGTAGCGAGAGCCCGGAATCCATTGAGCGGCAGCGTGCGCGGCCCGATGGATTCCGGGTTCGCGCTACGCGCGCCCCGGAATGACGGAGCGAAGTACAAACGAAGAGAACTACGCCGCGCGGATGTTCGCCATGAAGCGGTCGAGCTCTTCGCGCAGCCGGGTGCTTTCGCTCGACAGCGTGCGCGCCGAGTGCAGCACCTCTTCCGAGGCCGTGCCGGTTTCGGTCGCGCCGCGGTTGACCTGCATGATGCTGGCAGCGGCTTCTTCGGTGCCTTGCGCGACGTTCTGGACGCTGCGTGCGATTTCCTGCGTCGCCGAACTCTGCTGCTCGACCGCGTCCGCAATCGTCGTGGCGATGTCGGAGATCTTGCCGATGGTGCCGCCGATTTCCTTGATCGCGGCGACCGATTCCTGGGTTGCGCCCTGCATGCCCGAGATGTGATTGGAAATCTCGTCGGTCGCCTTCGCGGTCTGGCTGGCGAGCGATTTGACCTCGGAGGCGACGACGGCAAAGCCGCGGCCGGCATCGCCGGCACGAGCCGCCTCGATGGTCGCGTTCAGCGCCAGCAGGTTGGTCTGCTCGGCAATCGCCGTGATCAGCTTGACCACGTCACCGATCTCTTGTGCCGCGCGCGACAGTTTTCCGATGCGGTTATCGGTCTGTTCGGCCTGGCGCACCGCGGCTTCCGCAATCTGGCTGGATTCCTTGACGCGGCGGCCGATCTCGTCCACGGACGCCGAAAGCTCCTCGGTCGCGGATGCCACCGATTGCATGTTGCCGGACGCTTGTTCCGAAGCGCCGGCGACCTGGCTCGACAGGCTCTGGGTGGTTTCCGCCGTTCGCGTCAGCGTTCCCGCCGATGCTTCCAGCTGCACGGCCGAGGCCGAGACGTTGGAGACGATGGCGCCGACAGCGGCCTCGAATTCGTCGGCAAAGCGAATCAGCTCAGTGCGGCGCGCGGCGCTGCTCGCCTTGTTCTGCGCCTCCTGCGTGGCGGCGTCGCGTTCGGCCTTGGCGACCGCCTGAACCTTGAACTCCTCGACCGCGCTGGCCATCTCGCCGAGTTCGTCCTTGCGCCCGAGGCCGGGCAGCACGACGTCGAAATTGCCGGCGGCGAGTTCACGCATCGCCTTGCACATTGCGGTCATCGGCTTGGAAATGCCCTTGCCGAGGAAAAACGCCCAGATGCAGCCGAGCAGGAAGCCGCCGGCCGCCAGGATCAGGATCAGCCGTTCGGTTTCGCCAATGCTCGCGTTCGACTCGGCCTCGAGCCGCTTCTGATCGGCCAGCAGGCTGGACTTCATGACGGCAGCGCCCTTGCTGATCGCGGTGACGGAATCCGTCATGTCGAGCGTCAGATCATCGATTTCCTTGGCGTTGTGAATCAGCTTGGCGAGCGCCTCGCGGTAGGCTTCCAGAAGTCCGGCGGAATCCTTGAGGTCAGCCACGACCTTTTCAGTCTTCGAGGAAATCGACTTCAGCGAGTTCTCGACGAATTTCAGGCGCGCCAACGCGCTGGCGGCCACCGCCTTATCCGAATTGATGACGAACGTGTTGACCAGTGCGGTGACAGCCTGAAACTGCTCGTAGACCTTCTTCGCGCCGAGACTGATGAGCTGCTGCTCGGACTCCTCGGCGTTGCTGGGGAGATCGTCGAGCTTGTAGTGCAGCGACATGCCGCTGCGTGTGAGCTGGTTCTGGGTGATCCGCGCGCTCTCGTCCTTGACCTTGACGACATCGGCAAAGATCTTGGCAAAGGCGCGGAATTCCCGCTCCAGCTTGGCGAGCTGTTCAAGCCGGCCTGGATCGGTGGTACCCTTCATCGAGGCAGTAATGGCTGCCTTCAGGCTGGCTTCGGCCGCCAGCGCCGCCTTGCCATCCTCTTCCTTGGCCGTGACCACGAAATAGCGGGCGAGCGAACTATAGGAAATCAGCTCGCGGTCGATGTCGCGCGCCAGATCGGCTTCCAGCACGCTGCGCCGGTAGGCGTCCACGCCTCCGGAAACGTGCTCAAATCCCATATAGGCAATGCCCATGCTGACCGCCGAGATGGCCAGCGTCACGGCAAAGCCAAGCATGATCTTGGCGCGGAATCGAAGGGTTGGGAGTTTGATCGAGAACAAGCCCGTACGTTTCTTCAATCCCACCTCAAGCCCCCCGTTTTCATTCTGAAAACCCGTATCGGCAGGCCCTGCCCCCGATCCAGTGCGCAAAACTAAGGCACAATGGATAAGGGTGCGTAAATTCCGGCCGCATTCCCCTTGGGTTGCAGGGCTGGAAGCATGCTTTTTTTGTCTTGGTCCCCTGGGGGCCCGGACGATCTCCGAAAGTATGATGCGGTGCGGGGTGGACGAGACCTCATCCCGTCAATCGCCACGCGCAGCGCTTTGGCCGCAGCTCGACTCGCCCGCTGGAAGACGGCCGAAGAATCGGCTGATCGACGCCGCGTCGCCGCGAGGATGTCATCACAATGACAGGGGCGACCAAAATCCTAGTTGCAAGTTCCCTCGCCCGTGTTTCTAATTGGAATAATTATAAAACATCGGGAGGTATCACGCGTGTCTACCATCAAATTGACGGTGAACGGCAAGGCTGTCTCAGCCGACGTCGAGGACCGGACCCTCCTCGTCCATCTCTTGCGCGAAAACCTGAACCTGACCGGCACCCATGTCGGCTGCGACACCAGCCAGTGCGGCGCCTGCGTCGTCCATATCGACGGCCGGGCGGTCAAATCCTGCACCGTGCTGGCGGGCCAGGCCGCCGGGTCCAACGTCACCACCATCGAGGGCATATCGAAGGGCGACGAATTGCACCCGATGCAGGCGGCGTTCCGCGACAATCACGGCCTGCAGTGCGGCTATTGCACCCCGGGCATGATCATGTCGTCGATCGACATCGTGAATCGCCATGGTGGCAAGCTCGATGAGGAAACCGTCCGGCAGGAGCTGGAAGGCAACATCTGCCGCTGCACCGGCTACCACAACATCGTCAAGGCGGTGCTCGATGCCGCCGGACGCATGAAGGTCTCACAGGCGGCCGAATAGCTGCCGCAGGCCACCAAGACTGAATCCAAGACCGCGTTTCGATGGAAATGGCGGAAAACAATAACTCCGGTCGGGAGGACAGGACATGGGCGTTGAAGGCATTGGCGCAAGCGTTGTGCGCAAGGAAGACCGCCGTTTCATTACCGGCAAAGGCCGTTACGTCGACGACATCAAGATTGTGGGCCTTACCCACGCACACTTCATCCGCAGCCCGCACGCCCACGCCAAGGTAAAGAGCATCGACATTTCGGCGGCGAAGGACATGCCCGGCGTGGTCGGCGTCCTGACCGGCCAGCAGATCGTCGACGACAAGGTCGGCAATCTGATTTGCGGCTGGGCCATCACGTCGAAGGATGGCACCGGCATGAAGATGGGCGCCTGGCCGGCGATGGCGCCGGAGACCGTGCGCTTTGTCGGCCAGGCGGTCGCCGTCGTGATCGCCGAGACCAAGAACCAGGCCAAGGACGCCGCCGAAGCCGTCGTCGTCAATTACGAAGAGCTCCCGGCCGCCGCTGATATTCGCGCGGCCATCAAGCAAGGCGCGCCGCAGCTTCACCCTGAAGCGCCCGGCAACGTGATCTACGACTGGACGATCGGCGAGGAGGCCGCGACCGAAGCCGCGTTCAAAGCGGCGGCCAACGTGGTTTCGCTCGACATCACCAACAACCGGCTGGTGCCGAACGCAATGGAACCGCGGGCAGCGATCGGCGAATATAATGAGGCGGAAGAGCACTTCACGCTCTACACGACCTCGCAGAATCCGCATGTCGCCCGTCTTGTGCTGTCGGCGTTCTATAACATCGCCCCCGAGCACAAGCTGCGGGTGGTGGCGCCCGACGTCGGCGGCGGCTTCGGCTCCAAGATCTTCATCTACCCTGAGGAGATGGTGGCGCTGTGGGCCTCCAAGAAGGTGGGACGTCCGGTGAAGTGGACCGGCGATCGCACCGAGGCCTTCCTGACCGACGCCCATGGCCGCGATCACCTGACCAATGCCGAACTGGCGCTCGACGCCAACAACAAGATCACCGGCTTGCGCGTCAAGACCTATGCCAATCTCGGCGCCTATATGTCGCTGTTCTCGTCGTCGGTGCCGACCTATCTCTACGCAACGCTGTTGTCGGGCCAGTACAACATCCCCAACATCTTCGCCGAGGTGATCAGCGTCTACACCAACACCACCCCGGTCGACGCCTATCGCGGCGCGGGCCGGCCCGAAGCGAGCTTCGTAGTTGAACGGCTGCTGGAGACGGCGGCGCGGCAGTTGAAGGTCGATCCGGCGGAACTGCGCCGCAAGAACTTCATCACCCAGTTCCCGCATCAGACGCCGGTCATCATGGCCTACGATGTCGGCGATTTCGGCGCTTCGCTGGATTCGGCGATGAAGGCGATCGATTACGCCGGCTTCCCGGCGCGCAAGGCGAAAGCCAAGTCCGAAGGCAAGCTGCGCGGCATCGGCCTGTCCTGCTACATCGAGGCCTGCGGCATCGCGCCGTCGAAAGCGGTCGGCAGTCTCGGCGCCGGCGTCGGCCTGTGGGAATCCGCGGAGGTCCGCGTCAACCCGGTCGGCACGATCGAAGTCCTGACCGGATCACACAGCCACGGCCAGGGCCATGAAACCACGTTCTGTCAACTGATCGCCGAGCGCCTCGGCGTTCCCATCAGCCAGGTGCAGATTGTGCATGGCGACACCGACAAGGTGCAGTTCGGCATGGGCACCTACGGCTCGCGCTCGGCCGCCGTCGGCCTGACCGCGATCCTCAAGGCGATGGAGAAGGTCGAGGCCAAGGCGAAGAAGATCGCAGCCCACGCGCTCGAAGCCTCCGAAAGCGACATCGTGATCGAGAACGGCGAGTTTAAAGTCACCGGCACCGACAAGTCGATCGCGCTGCCGATGGTCGCGCTCGCCGCCTACACCGCGCACAATCTGCCCGACGGCATGGAGCCGGGCCTGAAGGAGGGCGCGTTCTACGACCCGACCAACTTCACCTTCCCGGCCGGCGCCTATATCTGCGAACTCGAGGTCGATGCCGCCACCGGCAAGACCTCCTTCGTCAACTTCGTGGCGGCGGACGATTTCGGCCGGCTGATCAACCCGATGATCGTCGAAGGCCAGGTCCATGGCGGGCTCGCCCAGGGCATCGGCCAGGCACTGCTGGAAGGCGCAGCGTATGACAGTTCGGGTCAGCTGCTGACGGCGTCGTTCATGGATTACGCCATGCCACGCGCCGACGATCTGCCGTCGTTCAAACTGAACCACACCACGACGCTGTGTCCGGGCAACCCGCTCGGCGTCAAGGGCTGCGGCGAAGCCGGGGCGATCGGTGCATCGGCCGCCGTGATCAACGCGATCACGGATGCGATCGGCAACAACAAAATCGAAATGCCGGCGACGCCCGATCGCGTCTGGCACGCCATTCACGGTTGAGAGGGAGCACCATCATGTACGAGACCACTTATCATCGCCCCTCCTCGGTCGACGAAGCCGTGGCGCTTTTCGGCAAGGGCAAAGAAGCGAAGTTCCTGGCTGGCGGACAAACGCTGCTTCCGGTGATGAAGCAGCGTCTAGCTGCACCATCCGACGTTATTGACGTCGCCAGGATCAAGGAACTGATTGGCATCGAGCCAACCGGCGACGGCATCATGATCAAGGCGGCGACAACCCATTACGACGTGGCCACGAGCGGAACCGTGCAAAAGGCGATCCCCGCGCTGGCTTACCTCGCCTCGCTGATCGGCGATCCGGCCGTGCGATATCGCGGCACGATCGGCGGCTCGCTTGCCAACAACGATCCCGCGGCCGACTATCCGGCGGCGGTGCTGGCGCTCGGTGCCACCGTGAAAACCAACAAGCGGTCGATATCGGCGGATGATTTCTTCAAGGGCCTGTTCTCGACGGCGCTCGACGACGGCGAAATCATCACCGCCGTGTCGTTCCCGGTTCAGGCCAAGGCGGGCTATTCCAAGTTCAACAACCCGGCGTCGCGCTTTGCCCTGACCGGCGTGTTCGTCGCCAGGACCCCCGCAGGTGACGTTCGCGTCGCCGCCACCGGCGCATCGCAAAACGGCGTCATGCGGGTACCGGTGATCGAGGCCGCGCTGAAGGCGAACTGGTCGGCCGGCGCGCTCGACAGCATCAAAGTCTCCGACAGCGGCATGCTCGCCGATATCCACGGCTCCGCGGCCTATCGTGCCAACCTGGTCAAGGTAATGGCGCAGCGCGCGGTGACCGCGGCGGGCTAGCTTCTAGACACAAGTTCCTATGCCAGCGGCGCGCAGCGATGCGCGCCGCTCTGCATTTGGTCAGTTTCTTGGGCAAAGAATGCTTGCCACGCGCAGCCGGAGGCGAGACAATTTAGCTAATCAGCTAATTAAAAATACCTCTGTGGGAGAACAAGACGTGCTCGACAAACCCGCCGCCCAATCCGCAGTTCGCGCCTCCGGCCCGCTCGCCGGTTTTCGCATCGTCGAGTTCGCGGGCATCGGCCCCGGGCCGTTCGCCTGCATGATGCTGGCCGACATGGGCGCTGAGGTCGTGACGCTCGACCGCGTCGGCGCCAAAAAGAATTTGAAATCGGTGGCGGGCCGCGGCCGCAAAGTCGTCGAACTCGATCTGAAGGACAAGGCGTCAGTCGCAAGCGTGCTCGATTTGCTCGCCAATGCCGACGCGCTGATCGAAGGCTTTCGTCCCGGCGTGATGGAGCGGCTGGGCCTCGGGCCTGAAATCGTGATGGCGCGCAATCCGCGCCTGGTGTTCGGCCGCATGACCGGCTGGGGCCAGGAAGGCCCGCTGGCGCAGGCCGCCGGCCATGACATCAATTACATCTCGGTGTCAGGCGCGCTCGCCGCGATCGGCACCAAGGAGAAGCCGGTGCCGCCGCTCAATCTGGTCGGCGATTTCGGCGGCGGCGCGCTCTATCTCGTGGTCGGCGTCCTCGCTGCGCTGCTGGAAGCCTCGAAATCCGGCAAGGGCCAAGTGGTCGATGCCGCGATGTGCGACGGGGCGGCATCGCTGATGTCGATGTTCTTCGACATGACCGCGATCGGCCGCTGGACCGAAGGCCGCGATCAGAATTTCCTCGACGGCGGCGCGCATTTTTATGGCGTTTATGAATGCTCCTGCGGCAATTTCATTTCGATCGGATCGATCGAGCCGCAATTCTACGCGCTGCTGCGCGAGCATGCCGCGCTTACCGATGCCGATTTCGACGCTCAGATGGACCGCAACGCCTGGCCGGCACTGAAGGAAAAACTGACAAAAGTGTTCAAGAGCAAGAGCCGCGAAGACTGGTGCAAGATCATGGAAGGCACCGACATCTGCTTCGCGCCAATCCTGACCATGGCGGAAGCGCCGAAGCATCCGCACAACGCGGCGCGGAAGATCTTCGTCGAGCGCCACGGGGTTACGCAGCCCGCGCCGGCGCCGCGTTTTTCGCGGACACCATCGGCGATCCGGGATGCGGAGAAGGCTGATATTGGGGAGCTGACGAAAGAGTGGACCAAGCGATGAGCGGTAGGGTGGGCAAAGGCGCACTTTGCGCCGTGCCCACCATCACGAGCAACGCAAGGAATGGTGGGCACGCTTCGCTTTGCCCACCCTACGCATCTGAGTTCCGACGAACGAGTTACGCCGCGTCCACCTTCAACACGCCCCTGCGAATCTGATCCTCCTCGATCGATTCGAACAGCGCCTTGAAGTTGCCCTCGCCGAATCCATCGTCGCCCTTGCGCTGGATGAACTCGAAGAAGATCGGCCCGATCGCATTCGCCGAGAAGATCTGCAACAGCACCTTGGTGTGGCCGCCTTCGACGACGCCCTCGCCGTCGATCAAAATGCCGTCGCGCTGCAGCCGTGCGACGTCCTCGCCATGCCGGGGCAGCCGTGCATCGATCTTCTCGAAGTAAGTCAGCGGCGGTGACGGCATGAACGGCAGACCGTCGGCGCGCAGCGCCTCCACCGTGCCGTAAATGTCCCGCGCGCCGCAGGCGATGTGCTGGATGCCCTCGCCGCGATAAATGTTGAGATATTCCTCGATCTGGCCGGAATCGCCTGCGTCCTCGTTGATCGGAATCCGGATCTTGCCGTCCGGGCTGGTCAGCGCGCGCGAGAACAGGCCGGAGGCGCGGCCCTCGATGTCGAAGAAACGGATCTGGCGGAAATTGAACAGTTTTGCGTAGAAGCCGGTCCATACATCCATGCGGCCGCGATGAACGTTGTGGGTGAGGTGGTCGATATAGAACAGACCGGCGCCGGCGGGCCGCGGGTCTTTGGCGCCGAGCCATTCGAACTCGGCGGCATAGGCCGAGCCCTTGGCGCCGTAGCGATCGACGAAATACAGCAGACTGCCGCCGATGCCCTTGATGGCGGGAACGTCGAGCGTCTTCTGCGCTGACGGGACATCCGCAGGCTCCGCGCCGAGCGAAATCGCGCGTTCATAGGCCTGATTCGCATCGACCACGCGGAACGCCATCGACGGCGCGCAGGGGCCGTGGGCGGCCACGAAATTAAAACCGTGCGTGCCGGGCTCCTCGTTGATGAGGTAATTGATGTCGCCCTGGCGATAGACCGTGATGTTCTTTGTCTTGTGGCGGGCGACCGGCACATAGCCCATCAGCTTGAACAGCGCGTGCAGTTCTTCCGGTTTTGGGTGAGCGTATTCGACGAACTCGAAACCGTCGGTGCCCATCGGATTGTCGGCGCTGATGGTAGCGGCCGGCGCGTCGTGCGGAAATGGACCCATGGCGGAATCTCCCTGATTTGATGTCAGGAGTTTCCGCCAGATCAGGCGCAATGTGCATGCAAATGGCGACGGAATTGGCTATAGTCATGCACAGTTCGTGCATCAAATGGACATTTCGCGCATGATTCCGGTAGACGCTTTCGACCTAAAAATGCTGGCCGCGCTGCAGGACGACGGCCGGCTGACCAACCAGCAACTGGCCGATCTGGTCGGCCTGTCGGCATCGCAATGCTCGCGGCGGCGGATGCGGCTCGAAGAAGAGAAAGTGATCGCGGGCTATCACGCCGACCTCGCCTCCGAGGCGCTCGGCTTCAACCTGATCGCCTTCATCCACATCACGCTGGCGACGCATTCGCCCGACAACGCCAAGAAGTTCCGTGCGCTGGTGGGCCGCGTCGACGCGATCCAGGAGGCATACTCGCTGACCGGTGATGCCGATTATCTCTTGAAGGCCGTGCTGCGCGACCTCAAGAGCCTGTCCGACATCGTCAACAACGTGCTGATGCCGCACCAGAGCGTGGCGCATGTACGCTCGTCGATCGTGCTCGACCGGCTGAAGGAAAGCGCGAAGCTGCCGCTAAAGGAATTGGCGCGATAGAGTTTGAGGCTTATGGCCGAAATCGAGGGGTATTCGCCATTCGCTTTCGACAGCCAGTTTGCGATGATCCCGTTCGAACCAACGCGAAGAGACGATCATGGCGCTGCAACTCCGGCCGAACTGCGAATTTTGCGACAAGGACCTGCCGCCGAACGCGATCGACGCGCGGATCTGTTCCTATGAGTGCACGTTCTGCGCCGACTGTGCCGACAACAAGCTGGACAATGTGTGCCCGAACTGCGGCGGCGGTTTTGTGCCGCGGCCGATCCGCCCCGCGCAGGAATGGCGGCCGGGCGTCTGCGTTGTAAAGCAGGCGCCGTCAGACAAGCGCGTGCATCTGAAGTTCAGCGTCGAGGATTGCGCGGCGCATTCGGCGCGGCTGAAGGATATTCGTCCCGAGGATCGCTAACCCGCCGGCGTGATCGTGCCTTCGACCTCACCAAATCCGACGCGGTAGCCGTCGCCCTGGCACCAGCCGCGCATCACGAGCGAATCGCCATCTTCGAGGAACGTGCGCTTGACGCCGCCGGGCAATTCAACCGGCTCTGTGCCATTCCAGCTGATCTCCAGCAGGCTGCCGCGTTGATCCTTCTCCGGGCCGGAGATGGTGCCGGACCCTAAGAGATCGCCGACATTCATGGCGCAGCCGGACGAGGCGTGGTGCACCAATTGCTGCACCGACGACCAGTACATGTATTTGAAATTGGTCCGCGAGATATTTGCCGCCTCGTTCATCGAGCCGGCGCGCAGGGCGACGTCGAGCTGCATGTCGTAATTGTTCGGCTGCGCCTGGCGCAGATACTCCAGCGGCTGCGGATCCTGCGCAGGTCCCTGGACGCGGAACGGCTCCAGCGCCTCGCGCGTCACGACCCACGGGCTGATAGAGGTCGCAAACGCCTTGGCCTGGAACGGGCCGAGCGGCACATATTCCCACTGCTGGATGTCGCGCGCGCTCCAGTCATTGAGGATCACGAATCCGAAGATCATCTCTTCGGCCTGTTTTTCAGTCAGCATCTCGCCGATCGCTGACGCCTGTCCGACGACGACTCCCATTTCCAGTTCGAAATCGAGCCGCTTGCACGGCCCAAAACTCGGCACGTCGGCGGTCGGCGGCTTCAATTGCCCGCGCGGCCGACGGACCCTGGTGCCGCTGACGACGACGGTGGATGCGCGGCCGTTGTAGCCGATCGGCATATGCAGCCAATTCGGCTGCAGCGCATTGTCCTTGCCGCGGAACATGACGCCGACATTGGTGGCGTGCTCCTTGGAGGAATAGAAGTCAGTGTAGCCGGACACCGCGATCGGCAGATGCAGCGTGACGTCCGCCATCGGCACCAGCGTGCGCTGGCGCAGCTTTTCATTGTCGCGCAGTTCGGGATGATCGTGGCGCAACAGCTCGCTGATCCGCGCCCGCGTCCGCGACCACACTTTTGGCCCGAGCGCCATGAAGGCGTTCAGCGATGCGTTCGCGAACACGCCGGGCTCGACGACGTCGATCCGGCAATCCTGCGCGAGCTGCCATAGATCGAGCACATAGTCGCCGATCGCGACGCCAACGCGCGGGGCGAGCCCGTCCTTGGCGGAGAACACGCCATAGGGGAGATTCTGGATCGGGAAATCCGACGCGGGATCGACCGGGATGAAGGATTTCAATTTGGGGTCGTTGGGGTGGGGCACGGTGTTTCTCCGATTGAACATCGTCATGGCCGGGCTTGACCCGGCCATCCACGACTTAGGCGACAGAGAAGAAAGTCGTGGATGCCCGGGACAAGCCCGGGCATGACGAAAAATTAGAGCGCAACGAAGTCACGGCTTGTTCGGATCGAATCGCTTTTCCAGTCCCTGCCAGCAATCCGCGTAGTCGTCCTGCAAGGTCGCCGACTTCGCCGCGTGCGCGGTGACGCGCTGCGGGTAGCGGGTCTCGAACATGAAGGCCATGGTGCCTGTCAACTTCACCGGCTTCAGCTCGCCGTTGCTCGCATGATCGAAGGCCTGGCGATCCGGGCCGTGCGGCAGCATCATGTTGTGCAGGCTGATGCCACCGGGCACAAAGCCTTCCGGCTTGGCGTCGTAGACGCCGTAGATCAGCCCCATGAACTCCGACATGATGTTCATGTGATACCAGGGCGGACGGAAGGTGTTTTCCGCGACCGCCCAGCGCTCCGGGAAAATCACAAAGTCGATGTTCGCCGTGCCGGCGGTTTCCGACGGCGAGGTCAGCACCGTGAAGATCGAGGGATCCGGATGGTCGAAGCCGATGGCGCCGACCGGCGAGAAGGTGCGCAGGTCGTATTTGTAGGGCGCGTAATTGCCGTGCCACGCCACCACGTCGATCGGCGAATGCGGCAAGGTCGTCTTGAACAGCGAACCGCCCCATTTCACGAACAGTTCGGTCGGCGTATCCTTGTCCTCGTACGCCGCCACCGGCGTCAGAAAGTCGCGCGAATTGGCCAGGCAATTGGCGCCGATCGGACCACGTTCGGGCAGCGTGAAGGCGCCGCCATAGTTCTCGCAGAGATAGCCTCGCGCCGGGCCGTTGGTGAGTTCGACGCGGAATTTGACCCCACGCGGGATCACGACGATCTCGCCGGGCTCGGCGTCGATGCGGCCGAACTCGGTGACAAGGCGCAGCTTGCCCTGCTGCAGCACGAACATCATCTCACCATCGGCATTGTAGAAATGCTGGTCGACCATCGATCTGGTGATGAGATAGACGTGCGCCGCCATGCCGGCCTGGGTGTTGGCGTCGCCCGCCGTGGTCATGGTCTGCACACCCTGCAGGAAGGTGGTGTCCTCCTTCGGGATCGGCGCCGGATCCCAGCGCAATTGCGCGATCGGCAGTTCATATTCATGGCACGGCGCGGTACGCCACAATCCCGCATCAGCCTTCTCAAAACGTCCCGAATGCCTCACCGAGGGGCGAATGCGATACAGCCACGACCGCTCGTTGGCGCCGCGCGGCGCTGTGAACGGCGAGCCGGAAAGCTGCTCGGCGTAGAGGCCATAGGCACAGCGCTGCGGCGAGTTGCGACCCATTGGCAGCGCGCCCGGCAGCGCCTCGGTCTCAAAGCTGTTGCCGAAGCCGGACATGTAGCCCGGCGTGACCCCAACGGTGCCTCGGGAAATCGTATCAGGCGAGGTGTTGATATTCATGGTCATCCTCCTTCATCTTGCGCATGATCTTGTCCGAAAACCGGTACCCACCCCGCATCAAGTGCGGGGCAGGCTTTTTCGGGATCATGCGCCTTGCAGGGCGGCCCACATTTCCTGATCGCGCTTGTCGGTCCAGATCACGGGGTCGTCGATTCCCGAGGCCTCGTCGAACGCGCGCGAGACGTTGAACGGCAGGCAGTGCTCATAGATCGCAAAGCTGGAAAATTTCGGGTCCATCACCTCGCGCGTCGCCGCCATCGATTCCTTGAGGTTGCGGCCGCGGGCGACCGAGGTCTCGGCCGCACCGTAGAGCGAGGTGACGAAATCGCGCGTCATCGCAATCGCATCGCGTCCGGTCGCCAGCCCCTTGAGCGCATCGCCGCGGCCGGGTGCGATCGCCTTGGGATTGAAGGCGCGGATTTCGTTAAGGGTCGTCGGCCATTCGCGCAAATGCGCATCGCCGCAATAACAGGCCGAATGATATTCGATCAGGTCGCCGGAGAACATCACTTCGGCATCGGGCACCCACGCCACGATGTCGCCGGACGTGTGCCCCGCGCCGAGCTGCATCAGGCGCACTTCGCGCTTGCCGAGATAGATCGACATCTCGCCTTCGAAGGTCAGCGTCGGCCAGGTCAGCCCGGGAATGCTCTGAGCATCCTGGAACAGGCGCGGGAAGCGGCCATATTCGGAATCCCAATCCTGCTGGCCGCGCTCCTCGATCAGGCGATGGGTTTCGGCAGAGGCCACGATGCCCTGCGCCTTGTAGGCGGAGGCACCGAGTACGCGCACGGCGTGGTAATGCGACAGCACGACATATTTGATCGGCTTGTCGGTGACGGTGCGCACCCGTTCGATCACCTTGTTCGCCATCGCCGGCGTCGACTGCGCGTCGAATACGAGGCAGCCGTCGTCGCCGACAATGATTGCCGAATTCGGATCGCCTTCAGCGGTGAAGGCGTAGAGATCAGTACCGATCTCGGAGAAAGTGATCTTCTTCTCTGCCATGTCCGTGGTGGACGCGAAACCCTTGGCCATCAATTTAATCCTTTTGCGCTAGCTCTATCCCCGTCATTGCGAGCGTAGCGAAGCAATCCATTGTCACCTCGCCTGTGGAGGGATGGATTGCTTTGCTGCGCTCGCAATGACGGCATGTTCATACTTCTACTGTTGTTGCTGTTGCTGCTGTTGCTGCTGGCTGGCATCGAGCATCCGCCGCTTGGCGAGCGCGATGGCTTCATACAAGACCGCGATGTCGCCGATATGATTAGCGAGCACCAGAACCAGCGCGGCGTCGAGATCGGCGCTTTGCGCATCGCTTAAGCCCCGATGCGCCTCGACGATGGCGCGGAAGGCGTCGTCGGGTTTTGCGAAATTCGAACTGGTGGACAGCGTCATGACAGTCCTCGATTGAGACCCGCCGCACGCGCCAACGCCGCATCCAGCGCCGGCCGGGTCGGATGCCGGAAGCGCGCGGCGACATAGCCGTCGGGCCGCAGCAGATAGGTGGTGCCAGGCTCGGCGTCGTAGCGCGTACCCGCAAGGCCCCTGGTGTCGGCAAGGCCGTCGCCGCCGCCGATGCGAATGGTTTCCACGCCTTCGGGCGCATCGATCGCGGCACCGTTGCCAAATTCCAGCAATGTGAATTGCGCTCCCTTGCCAACGAAGGCTTCGGTCAGAAACATCGACTGACCGCTCGCTGCCGCAATCGGCGCATCCGGCATCGACGCGCCGGGTCGCGGGCCGCCGCGCCACGCATCGCGATCGGCGGTTGATAGCGGCGTGTCATAGGTGGAAGGTACCGACAGCCGTCCGCCATTGACCATGCGCTTGCCGAATTCGGTTTCCTTGGCCAGCGACAGCACCGCCTTGCGCAGCCGCGCCTCCTGCTGCGATACCGGCGCCATGAAATCGGTCGAGCGCGTGGACTCGCGGATGTTCTCGTCCGCCGCGGCGCTGCGTTCGGTGTGGTAACTCTCCAGCAGCGCTTCCGGCGACGACCCGCGCAACACGCGATCGAGTTTCCAGGCGATGTTCTCGGCGTCTTCGAGGCCTGAATTGGCGCCGCGGGCGCCGAACGGCGAGACCTGATGTGCGGCATCGCCGGCAAAGATCACCCGGCCGTGCAAGAACTTGTCCATCCGGCGGCACTGGAATTTGTACAGCGAGATCCATTCGAAATCGAATTTGTCATGGCCAAGCATGCGCGCGATCCGTGGCCGTACATTTTCCGGGCGCTTCTCGACGACAGGATCAGCATCCGGATGCAGCTGCAGGTCGATGCGCCAGATGTCGTCCGGCTGCTTGTGCAACAGCGCGGAGCGTCCGGCGTGGAACGGCGGATCGAACCAGAACCAGCGCTCGGTCGGGAACGCCGCCGTCATCTTGACGTCGGCGATCAGGAATTGATCTTCGAACACTTGCCCGGCGAATTCCGCACCCACCATCTGCCGCAACGACGAGCGGGCGCCGTCGCAGGCGACGACGAAGCCGGCATGCAGCCGGTACGGTCCGTCAGGCGTTTCGACCGTCAACAGCACATGGTCGTTGCGCTGTTCGAGGCCGATCACCTTGTTGCGCCAGCGCAGGTCGATGCCGGAAAGCTCCTGGACCCGATCGACCAGATAGGCCTCGGCATAGAACTGCTGCAGGTTGATAAAGGCCGGCCGCTTGTGGCCCTCCTCCGGCAGCAAATTGAACTGGTAGAGCTGCGAAGCGCCGTGAAAAATCTTGCCGACGCTCCAGACCACGCCCTTGTCGACCATGCGCTGGCCGACGCCGAGCCGGTCCCAGAATTCCAGCGAACGTTTGGAAAAGCAGATCGCGCGCGAGCCCTCGCCGATCCGGTCGGCATCGTCGAGCAGCACCACGGATTGGCCGCGCTGCGCCAGATCGATCGCCAGCGACAGCCCGACCGGCCCGGCGCCGACCACCACGACGGGATGTTCGGCCACATCAGCACCCGCCCGATTCTGGTCGGGGTGCCTGCGGTAGCCGAATTGGGTTTTGGTCTGGACCATTGGAAGGTTTACTCTGGCCAAGGGTGCGCGGACTTGCTAAATTAGTCGCATCTGCAACTATCTTAAACCCGCTGGCGCCCCCGGCGTCAACTGAAATTGGAGCGATTTTGGCCAACGCGTCGTCCAGCGAGAACAGCGCCCGATCCCGATCCGCGCCCGACAGCGACGCGCGCAAAGACGGCGATAAGGACGGAACGCCATCAAAGGTCGCAAAAAACGGCGGACGTCTCGACCTCTTCAAGTTCGTGCCGTTCCGGCTGAACCGGCTGGCGGCAGAAGTCTCCTCGGCGCTCTCGGCCGAATATCAGGTGCGGTACGGGCTCGACATTCCGGAATGGCGCGTGCTGGCGACGCTCGGTTTCCGCGTTGAGCCCTGCAGCGCGCAATACATCGCCCACTGCACCCGCACTCATAAATCGACCATCAGCCGCGCGGTCACCACGCTGATGAAACGGCAGATGATCGAGCGCGTCGAGAACGAAGAGGACCGCCGCGAATTCCGACTGCGCATGACCGGGAAAGGCAAGGCGCTGTATGAGGAGTTGATCCCGCGCCTGCTGCGCCGGGAACAGGAGATTTTGTCGTGCCTCTCCGCGCCGGAGCGAAAGGCGCTGGCCGCGCTGCTCGGCAAGATCGAGGCAAGTCTGGATCTCGTGCAGACCAGTGCCGAGGCCGACGCGAAGGAAGCGTATTAGTCTTCAACCCTCATGGTGAGGAGGCGCTTCTTCAGCGCCGTCTCGAACCATGAGGCCACAGACGGGCCTGCATCCTTCGAGACGCCGCTTCGCGGCTCCTCAGGATGAGGATCTGTCAGCATGCCAGCGCGAACTTTCAACCGCTCCGCCTACTTCACCGCCGTCACCACGATTTCCACGATATGCGGCGGTTCGAGTTCGACGCCGAGGCAGGCGCGCATCGGCGGGTTGGCCTTGTCGACCCATTCGTCCCAGGCGCGGTTCATCTCGCTTTTGCACTTCATGTCGGAGATGTAGACGATCGCCGACAGGATCTTGCTCTTGTTTGAACCGCACAGGGCAAGGCTCTCGTCGATACGTGCGAGCGCCTTGACGCTCTGCTCGTACATCGAAGGCGTCACAGGATCGGGCGCGACCGCCACGGTGAGCACCAGATCATCGTGAACGACGGCGCGGCTGCGGGTTGGCGTGAGGCCGGGAAAGCGCTCGATCATGGCTTGCTCCTACTACACGAACGATCGCGACGGCGCCAGATGCAAGGCGAATGCATCGACCTTGTCGCTGGCCCGCGGATAGATCTCGCTCACGATCGGATCATGGCCAGGAATGAAACGATCGGGGTGGCCGGCCAGCTTTTCAACGATCTCCCAGCCCTGCACCATGTCGCCGACATTGTAGACGATCGGAAACGGGCTGCGCTTCTGCAGGTTGGCGTAGTAATGCGCGGCGTCCGAGGCCAGCACCACCGGCCCGCGCGCGGTCTCGACCCGCACCACCTGCAAACCATCGGAATGGCCGCCTACGCGATGCACGGTGACGCCGGGCGCGATCTCGCCATCGCCATTATGGAACGTGACGCGCTCGCCATAGACATGGCGCACCATCAGCGTGACGTGTTCGACGGAGAACGGGTGCCGGATCAGGCCGTTGCACATGCAGCGCCCGGTCGCGTAGCTCATCTCGCGATCCTGCAGATGGAACCGGGCACCGGGGAAGCGGTCGAGGTTGCCGGCGTGGTCGTAATGCAGATGGGTGACGACGACGTCCTTGATGCTGTCGGCCTTGACGCCAAACGCCTCCAGCGCGTCGACCGGATTGAGGTTGAGCTTGCGCGACCGCGCCTTGGCTTCCTCGGCGTTGAAGCCGGTATCGACCAGGATCTCGCGGCCGTGGCCGCGGATCAGCCAGACGAAGTAGTCGAGGTCCTGCGCCGTGGTGTCGTGCGGATCCGGTATCAGGAAGTTCAGATGAGGGGTGCGCGGCGACATCGTCGCATAGCGCAGTGCGTAGATTTCGTAGGCATTTCCCATCGGTGTCACTTTTCTTGAGGTTTGAGTTTTGGCCGACGTCCACAACAAGCCATCGCCATCCGCAAAGGTCAAACCTCCAGTGCGAATGACCATCACATGACTGGGCGGGCGCACCCAATGTGAGACCGGTTACACCGCCGGTGGCTGGCCGGGCACCAGGGCCACGGCTGGCCCTTGGGAAAGGGTTCACGCAACCACCGGATGATCACGCACCGCAATTTCACGACGAACGGGATTTATTCCCCCTCAATCCCCAAGGAATCCCCAGAGGTTCATCGCGGTGAATTGTCGCAATTAACGTCGCCTTCGCAAGTGGTTGACGGCCTGCGGGGCTCGTTTGATAATGCGGTTTGCGTGGAGTATGGTCGCCGCGGCGCAAGCTGGGATCGGCGCTTTTTTGGCTGGACTGCGGTGATAATGAAAATCCGCCTTGCATTGCTGCTCACAGTGATTTTTTCCGTGGCGTCGATCGCCCCGTCGTTCGGGGCCGGCGAGCGCTTTGCGCTGGTGATCGGCAATTCGAAATATCCGGATGCCGAAGCGCCGCTGAAAGAGCCGATCAACGACGCGCGCGATGTCGCCGAAGAACTCAAGCGCGATGGCTTCAACGTCGATATCGGCGAAAACCTCACCGGCGACGGCATGCGCCGGGCCTTCGAGCGCCTGTACGGCAAGATCAAGCCCGGCTCGGTCGCCCTGATCTTCTTCTCGGGTTTCGGCATCCAGGCGAACCGCCAGAGCTACATGATCCCGGTCGACGCGCAGATCTGGGCCGAGGCCGACGTGCGGCGCGACGGCTTCAGCCTCGAGATGGTGCTGGGCGAGATCAACAGCCGCGGCGCCGGCGTCAAGATCGCCCTGGTCGACGCCTCCCGGCGCAATCCGTTCGAGCGCCGGTTCCGCAGTTTTTCCGCCGGACTTGCGCCGGTCATTGCGCCGAACGGCTCTCTGGTGATGTATTCGGCGGCCCTTTCGTCGGTCATTTCGGATAATGGCAGCGATCGCAGCCTGTTTGTGCGGGAACTGCTCAAGGAAATCCGCACCCCCGATTTGATGGCCGAGGAAACTTTGAATCGCACCCGGGTCGGCGTCACCCGCGCCTCGCGCCAGGAACAGGTGCCGTGGATTTCGTCGTCGCTGGCCGAGGATTTCTCCTTCATCCCGGGTGGTGGCGCAGGGCCGAAGCCTTCGAGTCCGCCCCCGCCGGCCCCGCCTCCGGTTGTCACCCCCTCTCCGCCTCCGGTCGCCATCGCTCCTCCGGCTCCACCCACGCCAACACCGACACCCGCTCCGTCACCTCCGCCCGCCCAGGTGGCCATTGCGACGCCGGCACCGCCGCCGCCCGCACCGCCGCCGACCGTAGTACCGCCACCGCCAAAACAGATCGAAGTCACGGTTCCGCCACCCGCACCGCCAGCCAAGCCGCCCGAGGGCAACACGGCGATCGCGGCGCTCGCCGATGATCCGACCATCAAGAGCCTCACCGCCAGGCTCAACGACAACCCCGACGATGGCGCCGCGCTGTATCGGCGGGGCCAGGTCTATGCCAGCAAGGGTGCCTACGAACTCGCGATCAAGGACTTCAACAATTCGCTGCGGCTCAACCCGAAGGATGTGGAAGCCTACAACAACCGCTGTTGGGCCCGCACGGTGATCGGCGACCTGCAGGCCGCGCTGAAGGATTGCAACGAGGCGCTGCGGCTGCGGCCGAATTTCGTCGATGCGCTGGACAGCCGCGGCCTCGTCAACCTCAAGAGCGGACAGACCAAGAATGCAATTGCTGACTTCGACGCCGCGCTGAAGATCAACCCGAGATTGACCTCTTCGCTGTACGGAAGGGGCATTGCCAAGAAGCGCAACGGCTCGATCCCGGAAGGCGATCTGGATATCAGCAACGCCAAGGCGATGGATCCGAATATCGTTAAGGAATTCGCCGATTACGGGGTACAGTGACGATTATTTGACGCTAATTGGCGGCCCCCTCGAACCGGCAGGCGGGCGGCTAGACTAACCGTAATAGGCCGCGACCGGATTGGTCCGGCAGCTCATTTTGAATCACGTTTTGGAACCACGCGCAGGAGGGACTGGTAATGTCACAGAGCTCTGGAACAAAGACCCTGACCGGACTCCTTTCGATCGCGACGCTCGGCGCCGCCCTCTGCTTTGGCATGACGGGCGCTGTTGCCGAGGAGAAGGCCAAGGACAAGAACGTGACCGAGGATCAGATCCTCCGCGCGCTGGCGCCGGAGAAGAAGCCGCTGACCCGCGGCCTGTCGGTCGGTCCGCAGCAGGTTGACCAGGCCGCAGCCGCCGCCGAAGGGCAGTTCGTCCAGAAGATCCGCGGCCGCTCGACGCGCTCGCTGACGTTCACCGAGCGTGAAGAGATCGCCGCGATCGTCAAGGACAAGCCCAAGATCGATCTGGAAATCAACTTCGACTACAACTCGGCCGATATCAGCCCGAGATCGCTGGCATCGGTTCAGGCGCTCGGCCGCGCATTGTCCAGTTCCGACCTGAAAGGCTCGACCTTCGTGGTCGCTGGTCATACCGACGCAGCCGGCGGCGAAGGCTACAACCAGGACCTTTCCGAGCGGCGCGCCGACGCGATCAAGCGCTATCTGGTCGACAAATACGGCATCAACGGCACCGATCTGGTGACCGTCGGTTACGGCAAGAGCAAGCTGAAGGACGCGAACCAGCCGATGGCCGAAGCCAATCGCCGCGTGCAGGTTGTGAACATGGAGAACAAGGCCACTGCGTCGAAATAGCCTGTTCAAGTAGGCCGTGGCGTTGACCTAGATTTTCCGGCTACAATGCGTCCCGCAGCACCCTTGCGGGACGCATTTTGTTTTGGGTTCATTGTGATTTTTCGGTGAACCGGATGCACCCCGCTTCATTTGACTTCCAGTCTGGACTGATCCGGCGATGAAACTCTCCGAATACCTCAAACCTGCGCTCGGAGTAGCGTTCGTTGTTGTTGTAGGTAGCTTCTACTACTGGTTCGAGCACCGCTCCCGTCCCGAGCCCAAGGATGCGCCCAGCCAGGCGCTGGTGATCGTGACCAAATCCACCAATGCCTGCTTCTCCGACATGGTGCGGGTCACCGGATTTATCGTGCCGCGCCGCGAAGCGCAGGTTGGCGTCGATCAGGAAGGCTCCAGGGTCACCGATGTCTTCGTCCGCGAAGGCGACATGGTGACGGACAATCAGGAATTGGCACGCTTGACCGCGCCGCCGCAGCAGCCGGGAGCGCCAGGCGGCAGGGGCGGACCGATATCGCTGCGCACGCCTGGCCCAGGTCTCGTTACCGAAGTCAGGACCGCCGTCGGCGCGCCGGCCTCGCCGCAGGCCGGACCGATGTTCCGGATTTCGGTCAACAACGAGATCGAGCTGGAGGCCGAAGTGCCGAGCGTCCACCTGCTCAAGCTCAATCCCGGCGCCACGGTGCGGATCAGCCGCGACGACGCGCCCGATCTGGTCGGCAAGATAAGGCAAATCTCGCCGCAGATCGACCGCGCGACCCAGCTCGGCAAGGTCAGGATTTCGCTGAACAACAATCCCTCGCTCAAGGTCGGCATGTTCGCCCGCGCCAATATCGACGCCAAGCGCAGCTGTGGCGTCGCGGTGCCGCGTACCGCCATCGACCGCCTGACCCTGCAAGTGGTCAAGGAGAACAACAGGATCGAGACGCGAAAAGTCCGGGTCGGCCTGACGTCGGACACCTCTACCGAAATTCTTGAAGGCCTCGCCGTCGGCGAAACCGTCGTGGCCGATGCTGGAACCTCGCTGCATGACGGTGACCAGATCAAGACCATGTTTGCCGACGAACTCGAGCGCACGCGGACACGATAATGGCTTTGAACATCTCGGCATGGTCGATCCGGAACCCGCTTCCGTCCATCGTCTTTTCGATCATCCTTCTGGTGCTGGGATGGGTCAGCTTCACCAAGCTCGCGGTCACGCGGCTGCCGAGCGCCGACATCCCCGTGATCTCGGTGGCGGTCTCGCAGTTCGGCGCGGCGCCTTCGGAGCTTGAATCTCAGGTCACCAAGACGATCGAGGACGGCGTATCCGGCGTCGAGGGCGTGCGGCACATTTCGTCGTCGATCACCGACGGCCTGTCGCTGACCACGATCCAGTTCGCGCTCGAAACCAACACCGACCGCGCGCTGAACGACATCAAGGACGCCGTCACCCGCGTTCGCGCCAGTCTGCCGCAAAACGTCACCGAGCCGCTGATCCAGCGCGTCGACGTGATCGGCCTGCCGATCGTCACCTATGCCGCGATCTCTCCGGGCAAGACGCCGGAGCAGCTCTCCTATTTCGTCGACGACGTCGTCAAACGCGCGCTGCAGGGCGTCCGCGGCGTCGCCCAGGTCGAGCGCATCGGCGGTGTCGAGCGCGAGATTCTGGTCTCGCTCGATCCCGACCGGTTGCAGGCCTCGGGGCTGACCGCCGTCAATGTCAGCCAGATCCTGCGCGGCACCAATGTCGACCTCGCCGGCGGCCGCGCCGGCATCGGCAACAACGACCAGGCGATCCGCACCCTGGCCGGCGCCAAGACGCTGAACGAACTCGCCGGCACCATGATCCCGCTGTTCGGCGGCGGCGAGGTGCGGCTCGACGACCTCGGCACCGTCACCGACACCATCGCCGATCGCCGGACCTTTGCCCGCTTCAATGGCGAGCCGGTGGTCGCCCTCGGCATCAAGCGCTCGAAGGGCGCCAGTGACGTGGTGGTCGCCGCCGCCGTGCAAAAACGCATCGATGCGCTGAAGGCGGCCTATCCCGACGTGGACCTGAAGATGATCGACACGTCCGTCGATTTCACCAAGGGCAATTACGAGGCGGCGATCTCGACCCTGTTCGAGGGCGCAATTCTCGCCGTCGTCGTCGTGCTGCTTTTCCTGCGCGACATCCGCGCCACGATCATCGCCGCGATCTCGCTGCCGCTGTCGATCTTCCCGGCATTCTGGGTGATGGATCTGCTCGGCTTTTCGCTCAACCTCGTCAGCTTCCTCGCCATCACGCTGTCGACGGGCATTCTGGTCGACGACGCCATCGTCGAAATCGAAAACATCGTCCGCCACATGCGCATGGGCAAGACGCCCTACCGCGCCGCGCTGGAAGCCGCCGACGAAATCGGCCTCGCCGTGATCGCGATCTCGCTGACCATCATCGCGATCTTCGCGCCGGCGAGCTTCATGTCCGGGATCGCCGGACAGTTCTTCAAGCAATTCGGCATCACCGTGTCGGTGCAGGTGTTCTTCTCGCTGCTGGCGGCGCGCTTCGTCACGCCGGTGCTGGCGGCCTACTTCCTCAAGGATCACCCGCATGAGGACCCGCCGCCCGGTCGCCTGCTGAAGGCTTACACCAGGCTCGTGACATGGTCGGTGAGACACTACTTCATCACCGTGCTGGCCGGACTTGCGATATTCGCCGCCTCGATCTGGAGCATCACGCTGCTGCCGCAGGGCTTCCTGCCGGCGCAGGACACCGCGCGTTCGCTGCTGGCGATGGAGCTGCCGCCAGGCTCGCAACTCGCCTACACCGAGAAGGTGACGGAGGAAATCGTCCAGCGCCTGCGCAAGCGCCCGGAGATCAAGAGCATATTCGTCGATGGCGGAAGGGTGCCGCCGGGAACGCAGGAAGTGCGGCGTGCCGCGCTGATCATCAACTACACGCCGAAGAAGGACCGCGACAGCAAGCACACCCAGCGCCTGCTCGAGCTCGATATCAGCAAGGAACTGGAAAACGTCCCGGACATCCGGTTCTGGTTCCTCGATGAAAACGGCCTGCGTGCGATTTCGCTCGTCGTAACCGGCATCGACAGCAACATCGTCGGCAACGTCGCCAACGAACTCGCGACCCAGATGAAGCGGATTCCGATCATCGCCAACGTGATCTCGGAAACCTCGCTCGACCGGCCGGAGCTTCGGATTCGCCCAAGGGCCGAACTGGCGGCACGGCTTGGTGTCTCCACCGAAAGCCTGTCGCAAACCATCCGTGTCGCCACCATCGGCGACGTCGGCCCGGCGCTCGCCAAGTTCGATGCCGGCGACCGCCAGGTGCCGATCCGCGTCCAGCTCGAGGACAGCGCGCGCGGCGACCTGCAGATGCTGCAGCAGTTGCGGGTGCCGCTCGGCCAGCGCGGCGAGCGCGGCGGCGTGCCGCTGTCCGTCGTCGCCGACATCCAGCTCGACCAGGGCCCGACCAGCATCAACCGTTACGACCGGGAACGGCAGGCCACCGTCGCAGCCGACCTCGTCGGCACCGCGGCGCTGGGCGATGCGACCAAGATGATCTACGACCTGCCCGTGATGAAGAGCCTGCCCAAGGGCGTCAAGGTCAGCCCGTCGGGCGACGCCGAAAGCCTGGCTGAATTGTCGGACGGTTTTGCCACCGCCATCACCGCCGGCCTGATGATGGTCTACGCCGTGCTGGTGCTGTTGTTCGGCACCTTCCTGCAGCCGATCACCATCCTGTTCTCGCTGCCGCTTTCGATCGGCGGCGCGATTGCAGCCTTGCTGCTGACCGGCAAGCAGCTGACCACGCCGGTGTGGATCGGCATCCTGATGCTGATGGGCATCGTCACCAAGAACGCCATCATGCTGGTGGAGTTCGCGGTCGAGTCGATCCGCGAAGGCAACAAGCGCGATTTTGCGATCATCGACGCCGGCATCAAGCGCGCCCGCCCCATCATCATGACCACCATCGCGATGGCGGCCGGCATGATGCCGTCAGCGCTGGCATTCGGCGCCGGCGGCGAGTTCCGTTCGCCGATGGCGCTCGCGGTGATCGGCGGCCTGCTGTTCTCGACGGTGCTGTCGCTGGTGTTCGTGCCGGCGATGTTCATGATGATGGACGATCTCGGCGCGCTGATCTGGCGCTACGGCAAGCTGCTGCTGGCCTCGGAAGCCGAGAGCGACGATGTTCCGCCGGGCGGCCATCACACCGCACCACCTCCAGCCAAGGGACCGCCCCCGGTCCCGCCGGCGATGTCACCCGCGGCGAAGTGAGGCGCGACCAGAGCCTTGTCCGTTCCGATTTGAATCGGAACGGGGCTCTATCTTTCTTTTGACACGTTTTCTTGACGCGAACCGGAATCCACTTCGCTGGAAAACGCTTTACTCGTTGCGCGCCACCGTCGTCAGCTTGTTCAGGTTCTGCAGCAGGATGCGCCCGCGCTGCAGATCCAGAATGCCGTCCTTGCGCCAGGCCTGCAGTTGACGGTTGACGCTTTCGCGCGCAGCGCCGACGAACACGCCGAGCTGCTCCTGCGAAATATGCACTTCCGATCCGAAATCGGCAGCCAGCGCCACCAGTCTTCGCGCCAGCCGGACCGGCAGCGGCTGCAGCATGGATTCTTCCATCCGCTCGCTCTGCCAGCGGATGCGCTGGCACAGCAGCGTGATGATCTTGATGGCGACCTTCGGCTCACGTTCGAGGAAGGCGAGGAAGTCCTCACGCCGGAGCACGAACAGTTCCGTCGCCTCGCCGGCGGTAGCGTCCGCGGTGCGGCTTTGGCCGTCGAGCACGGCGACTTCGCCGAACAGATCGCCCGAACCCATGAAGTTCAGGGTCAAGCGGCTGCCGTCGGAGGCGCCGGTCTCGATCCGGATCTGGCCGCGGCGGACCCCGTAAAGGGCGTCGCCGGGGTCCCCCTTCTGGAACAGCATCTCGCCGAGCCCCAATTGCTGGGTGTGGCAGAGTCCGGAGATTCGCTGCAGCTCGTCGGCGCCAAGGTCCGCGAACATCGGGTTCATCTTCAAAATGACCGCAAATTCGGCCTGTTTGCTCATTGGTTTGCCTTCCAGTTCGATCCCAAAACCGTCCCCAAAGGCCCTAGCAAGATTCACCCCGACCGAAGTGTGTCATAAGTCACATAGCATTGCAGCAGGCTTGGAATAATTTTGGCTTCTTTGAGCGATGTCCCCTTCCGGGATAAGCTCGCTTGTCCGGCTGTGCCCCATCGGGCGCGGCCGAAACCGACGCCGTTTGCCCGGCCTGGAAAGTCGAAATGAGAGCATTGAAATTCGCCGGGGCCGCCATCGGCACCGTGATCGTCATCATCGGGCTGCTGCTCGTGATCGGCATCCCGTCCGGCTTCATGACGTCGCAGATCCAGGAACGGGTCGAGCGCGAGACCGGCTACAAGCTCACCATCAACGGCGGAACCAGGGTCGGGTTCTGGCCGTCGCTCAACATCACGCTGAACGACGTTGCGCTGCAGGATCCGAAAGACCGCGACATCAACCACCGCCTCACCGCGGTCAGCATCCAGGCCGACGTGACACTGGCGAGCCTGTGGTCCGGCAAACCGCAGGTTACCGAACTTGTCATCGTTCGTCCGGTGCTGAACCTGCCGCTGCAGCGCGAACGCATCAAGGATATCAATCCGCCGTCGAAGCCGGCCGCCGCGATCAAGGGCGAGGCCTTTACGATCGAGCATGTCAGCGTCACCGGCGGCACGATCGTGTTTTCCAATCTGCGCGACCGCGTCGAGAACAGGATCGAGACCATCAACGCCGACATGACGATCGATGCCGACCGCAAGATCCGGGCGACCGGCAATGCCCGCGCCGGCGAGCACGCGCTGAAATTCGACATCAAGGCGGTGGCCCCCGCACCGCCGCTCGAACGGCAGAACATCCCGACCGAATTCAAGATCGACGCGCCCGGCATCCTGCACGGGCAGCTGTCGGGCAAGGCGGAAGTCCGGCTCAACGGCCCGGTGGTGATGATCAACGGCCTGACCGGCACGCTCGGCGACGGCGCGTTCAATGGCTGGGCCTCGGTCGATACCGCTAGCAAGCCGCTGGTGAAGCTCGATCTCGATTTCCAGCGGCTCGATGTCGCGATGGGCCGTGGTGACAGCGGTTCGGCGGCGCAGCCCTGGAGCAACGCCACGATCAATCTCAATGGCCTCAATTATGTCGACGCCCAGGCGCGGATCTCCGCGGCGGCGCTCAATATCGGCGACGCGCGTTTCGCGCCGGCGGCTATCGACGTCACGCTGAGCAGCGGCGTGCTGAAGACGCAGGTTTCCAACCTCGGCGCTTATGACGGCAACACCAATGGCGATCTCACCATCGATGCTTCGACCGCCAATCCTTCGTTTGCGCTGCGCGCCGATCTCACCGGCGTGCGCGCGCTGCCGCTGCTGAGGAGTCTGGCCGATTTCGACAAGCTCGACGGCAAGATGCAAACCAAGATCAGTGTGCGTTCCACCGGCAACAGCCAGCGCGCGATCATGGCGGGCTTGCAGGGCACGGCGTTCGTCGTGTTCCAGGACGGCGCCATCAAGGGCCTCAACGTCGCCCAGATGATCCGCTCGCTAACCTCGGGCACCCTGTCCGGCTGGCAGGAGGGGCAGGAGCTGAAGACGGATCTGTCGCAGCTTTCGGCGTCGTTCAAGATCGACAAGGGGCAGGCCGTCACCACCGATCTCAATCTGATCGGCCCGCTGGTGCGGATGACGGGCGTCGGCACCATTGCGCTCGACACCAAGCAGATCGGGTTCCGCGTCGAACCAAAGCTCGTGATGACCACTGAAGGCCAGGGCCGCGCCAACGAGCCGGTCGGGTTCGGTATTCCCGTGATGATCGAGGGGCCGTGGGGCGCGCCGAAAATCTATCCGGACATGCAGGGCATTTTGGATAATCCCGACGCCGCCTATGCCAAGCTCAAGGAGATGGGCAAGGGCCTGTTCGGTCCCAATGGTGGCGGCCTCGGCTCCGCCCTCGGCGGCCTGCTCGGCGGACAACAGGGTGTCCCGGGGGGACAACCGGCCGGACCGGGTGGCCAGCAAGGCAGCGGGCTTGAGGGGATTCTGGGTGGACTGCTCGGCGGCGGCCAGCCGGGGGGACAGGGTGGCCAAGGTGGCCAAGGCGGCGGCAGGCCTAACGACCCGCTCGGCGGCCAGCTGGGCGAGGCCATCGGCAATCTGCTGCAGCAAGGCCTGAATAGCGGTCAAGGCGGTCAGGGCAGACCCGCTCAAGGGAGTGCCGGCCAGGCCGCCCCGCGGCCGAACAGCCCGCGCAGCATTCCGATTCCCGGCCAGCAGCCCGCTGATGCCGAGCCCGCGGCGCCCGCCGCCCCGTTGGCGCAAAATGACGGTGCTCCGCAAGCTGACAGCCAGCCGATGAACGACGTCTTGCGACAGCTGTTTAATCGCTGAGTTGTCCGTCATGGCCGGGCATAGCCGTCCGAGGGACGGCGTCGCTTCCGCTCGCCCATGCCCGGGCATGACGAGAATCCCGGGATATCCGCCCAAAGTCGGGGCTAACCATGTGTGGGATAGGCCACCTGCTCGGCCCCCCAAATCGTGCTAAACAGGCCCAACCGCGGCGGCTCCCGGCCGGGGAATGCCGCCAACGGCAAAACCGATGCGCGCGCAAGATGCGTGACGCTCGAGGGTTGTGGATGTGAGCGCCGTCAAGGAGAAAGTCAGGTTTCTGCGTGAGGGCCTGTTCGCGAAATACGTCGTCGCGCTGGTCGGCCTTGTCGTGTTCGTGCTCGCCGTCAACGGCGCGATGGAAATCTGGATCAGCTATCGCGGCATCAAGTCCTCGCTGACCGACGGCATGTCGGAGAAGGCGGAAGCCACCGCCAAGCGCATCCAGCAATCGATGTCGGACCTCGAACGGCAGATCAACTGGGTGACGCGGACCTCTTCCTACAAGATCGAGGACCGCCGCGCCGACTATGCGCAATTGCTCACCCAGGTGCCCTATGTGAGCCAGCTGACGCTGCTCTCGGCCCAGGGCCGCGAGCAGCTCCGCCTGACGCGCCAGACGGTCCACTACGGCAGCAACGCCGATTTCTCCCGCGACCTGCGCTTCACCGAGTCCGCTTCCCGCGGCACCAGCTTTGCGACGCCCTACTTCCGGGACGGGCGGCCGTTCACGTCGATCTCGTTGCCGCATTCGGATTCCCAGGTCACGGTCGCCGAAATCAACCTTACCTTCCTGCAGGATTTCTTCGGCGATACCGAGGTCGGCAGGACAGGTTTTGCCTATATCGTCGACAGCAAGGGCCAGGTGCTGGCGAGTTCGTCGAAGGGCCCCGAAATCGGCAAGGACGTCTCAAGCCTGCCGCAGGTCGCCGCCATCAAGGGCTCGCTGCTGTCGGAGGGCACGGACATTGCCGGCAACGACGTGCTGACGACGGTGAGCGCGGTGCCGCGGATCGGCTGGTTCGTGTTCTTCGAGCAGCCGACGGCGCAGGCGCTGACGCCGATCCGCGAGCAACTGTTGCGCATCGCGCTTCTGATCGCGATGGGCCTCGTGACCGCGATCATCGCCGGCACCGTCATGGCGCGGCGGATGCTGGTGCCGATCAACGCGCTGCGCGCCGGCGCGCACCGGCTCGGCGGCGGCGATTTCAGCCACCGCATCGAGGTGAAAACATCGGACGAACTGGAAGAACTCGCCGACCAGTTCAACGGCATGGCGAGCCAGCTGGCGGAAACCTATTCCGGCCTCGAGGCCAAGGTGAAGGAGCGGACGCGGGATCTGGCGCAGTCGATCAACGAGCTGAAAGTGCTGGAAGAGGTCGGCCGCGCGGTGTCGTCCTCGCTCGACCTCAACGCCGTGCTGCCGACGGTCGCCGCGCGCGCGCTCGAAATCACCCATGCCGACGCGGTCTTGATCTACGGCTATGACGCCGCGAACCGCAAATTCAACCTCACCGAATCGATCGGCATCGACAAGGCGGCCGAAGGCAAGCACCTTGCAATCGAGGCCGACAACTCTCCGCTCGGCGAAGCCGCCGCGCGGGGCGAGCCGATTGCGATCCCCGACCTCGATGCGACGGCGGATCATCCGTTGCGCGACGTCGTGGTCGAGGCCGGTTTTCATTCGGTGCTGGTGGTGCCGCTGGTCGACCAGCAGGGCATTTTGGGATCGCTGGTGGTGCTGCGGCAAAACGCCGGCGAGTTTTCCGACAATTTGATCGGCCTGATGAAGACCTTTGCGCACCAGAGCGTGCTGGCGATGCGCAACGCGCGGCTGTTCAGCGAAGTCGATCACAAGAGCCGCGAACTGGAGATGGCGAACACCACGGTGCGCGAGCAGGCCGACAAGTTGCTGGAGCAGACCGACCAGCTCAAGGACTGGAACAGGTCGCTGGAGGAGCGGGTCGAGACCCAGCTCGGCGAGATCGAACGCATCCGCCGCCTGGAGCGTTTCCTGGCGCCGCAGGTGGCCCAGCTGATCGCCTCCGGCGACGGCCATGAAGGCCTGCTCGACAGCCACCGCCGCGAAGTCACCGTCGTGTTTTGCGACATGCGCGGCTTTACCTCGTTCACCGAGACCACCGAGCCGGAAGAGGCGATGAACGTGCTGCGCGAGTATCACGCCGCGCTCGGCGCGCTGATTTTCAAATACGAAGGCACGCTCGACCGCTATGCCGGCGACGGCGTGATGATCCTGTTCAACGCGCCGATCCAGTTCGAGGACCACGTCAAGCGCGCGGTGAAGATGAGCGTGGAGATGCGCGACACGGTGGGCGCGCTGACCGAGAAGTGGCGCAACCGCGGCCACAATCTCGGCTTCGGCATCGGCATTGCGCTGGGCTATGCGACGCTCGGCCAGATCGGCTTCGAGCAGCGGCTGGAATACGCCGCGATCGGCAGCGTCACCAACCTCGCCTCGCGGCTGTGCGACGAAGCCAAGGCCAACCAGATCGTGGTGTCCAGGCGCGTCTACGGCATGGTCGAGCAATGGGTCGAGGGCCGGCCGATCGATGATCTCAATTTGAAGGGCTTTAACCATCCGATTCTTGCAGCGGAAATTACGAGCTGGCGGGAAGAGGTGGATAATGTCGTGGATGCGGCGTCGGCCGCGCGAAGGCAGAAGAAGTCGTAGCCGGGCGACGGTCCCTCCTCGTCATTGCGAGCCACCGGGTCGCGCGAATGCGCGCCCGATGACAGGCTCCGCGAAGCAATCCATAGCGGCCCCGGGGAGCGATGGATTGCCGCGTCGCTGCGCTCCCTTGCGCAAACGCTTCGCGTTTGTCGCAGGCAATGACGGGCGACGCTGCGTTCCCTCCCCGCAAGGGGGAGAGAGCAGAGTGCCCGGGCGACATATTTGATTTCTCACACAAAAACACGGTTCCGCACCCACATCGCATAGAACCCGTTGCCCGCTGGATGCGACCAACGGCGGTCAGTTCGCATAGAGGTTGCGGCCTGGACAGTTCAAACGCCCACAACCAGGAGCCGCCCCCATGCTTTCCCGCACCGCCTATGTATCCGTCATCACCCTTGCCGCCGCCGTCGCCGCCATTGCTTCCGCTTCGATCGCGCAGGCCGGGATGGTCGGCAATTCCAACTTCGCCGGCTCGAAAACCGTGATCAACCGCCCGATGCCGACGCCGCCCCGCGTTCAGACGCCGCTGCCGATGATCAAATCGAATCTCAAGCTGGATTGCCGCGCATACCGCGATCGGGACGCGGCGGGCAACGTCTTTGCTTCCTACCGTTGCCGCTAGGCGTCCCAAGACGACAAACACCCAACAACCAGGAGCCACCCCATGTTTTCCCGCACCGCGTACGTATCCATGATCACTCTTGCCAGCGCCGTCGCCGCCATTGCTTCCGCCTCGGTCGCGCAGGCCGGGATGGTCGGCAATTCCAACTTCGCCGGCTCGAAAACGGTGATCAACCGTCCGCTGCCGACGCCGCCCCGCGTTCAGACGCCGTTGCCGACGATCAAATCGAATCTCAAGCTGCATTGTCACAAATACGTCGATCGGACCACCAATCCGGGCCACCCCGTGATGGCCACCACTTGCCACTAAACGATTAAGGACGACGAGCGACATGGAACGTTCAAGCTCCATGTCGTCGCCGGCCCGTCGTGACGAAGGTCAAAAGTTGCACTTCGCCGCGTTGACGACCTTGATGCCACCGGTCTTGGGATCGAACTTGGCCTGCTTGCCGACGACGCAACCCTTGCCGTCGAGCTTGCCGTCATCGAACAGTTTCTTGCCGTTCGAATCGTAGATCGCCATGCGGTGCTTGCCCCTTGCGTAAGCGCCCGAGGAAGCGGTGAGCGCAACGGCGACGGCGGCGGTGAGGATGAGAGCTGAGCGGAACATTGTTGAAGACCTTTCGTGTTGAAATCTCCCCATCGGAGACAGCGCGACGTTAAGATTTTCTGCCGTGTCACACTGTGCGTGGAGTCACATCCAATGCGTGTGTCGCGCGTTATCGCCCGCTCTGTTCATTCCAAATTGGATTGTCATCCCCGCGCATGCGGGGATCCAGTACGCCGCGGTTTCTCGGTTCAATCACTACTGTCTCTGGGATACTGGGTCCCCGCCTTCGCGGGGACGACAATTGTGGGTGTGACACACATGTGGGTGTGACACACACTTCGACATTCTCGCGACGCATTGGCCCGAGCTTTGCCAGAAACTTCCCGCCCTCGAATACAGAGGGCGCAGGGAAGACCGGGTGCGCGCTGCACCCGCGGTCCCGTGTGCGGTTAGCACAAGAAATGCTGCACACGAGCATACAGGGCAGCGGAGAACACCCGGCCTTCCCTGCGCAATGGCTTTACGGCTTATGCCGTGCTCTCCCCGGAGACGAGTTCTTGGTTGACTCCGTCACCACCGGTTCAGCTTGCGCCTAGCCGACGGCTTGACGCCAGCAACGGGCGCCAGGACCACACGGTTTTGCCGTACGCCCGTCCACGCCGTCGTCAGACGTGAACCAGCGTCCACCGCAACCCGTCCAACGTCCGTGACGACGGCCGACGCCCTCTGAGTGGGACGGGATGGCGATAGATGCGCACTGATTTGGGTCGGCCGACAACAGAAATATTTTGATTTACAGAAATTTTCTGCTTGACACAACTTCCGTAAATCAGAACTGATTTGCCCGTCGGGTTGTTTTGTCGCACTCAACCGTCATTGCGAACGCACCACGACACCTCGATCGCGCCGCGAACCACCCCATGCGCCGCCTGTTCCCCAGGGAACAGCGCCGGCCGGCCTTCCCTGCGATGTTCTCGGTCACAGGCAAGCCCATTCCGGGCGGCCGACACAGAGGGAACACGACCATGCCGATCTTTCCTTGGAAGCCTTTCAACAAGCTGGATTACGCCGAACAACAATCCGAACTGACCCAGGACGACGCCCGCGACGGTTTTCTGAATCTCGGCAGCGGCAACAACTTTCACTTCCAGCTGACGGGCACCGCCACCAAGAACGTCAACGGCCAGGGCGGCAACGACACCATCATCCTGGACGGCAACTCCGCCGACAAGGTGTTCGGCGGCTCCGGCAACGACACGATCGACGGCGGCGCAGGCGACGACAATCTGAACGGCCAGTCGGGCGAGGACCACATCTTCGGCGGCGCCGGCGCGGACCGCATCAGCGGCGGCAGCGACAACGACTATCTGGTCGGCGACAATGACGCGGTTGCGTCCAACCTGCACGGCATCGACACGATGTTCGGCGGCAGCGGCGAAGACACGCTCTACGGCGGCGGCAAGGCCGACGTGATGTCGGGCGGCACGGGCAACGACAATTTCGTCTACTTCGTCGGCCTGGGCACTGAGAACGAGAGCGCGGTCGGCGCCGCGGACCGTATCACCGACTTCCAGGTGGGCGACAAGATCGACGTGTCCTTCATGGACGCCGACGGCAATTCCGCCAACGGCAACAGCACCTTCACGTTCTCGTCCAGCGGCGCGACCACCCAGGCCGGCAAGTTCTGGTTCGAGACCCACGACGACGGCCAGCACGTGTTCTTCAACATCAACGGCGGCGCGGCCGACATGGAAATCATCTCGACCAACAGCCACCAGTTCACGACGGCGGACTTTATTCTGTGAGGTGAGGTTGTTCGGTGCGGTGAGTGCCGGATGCGTAGACATGGACCGCCAGCTTAGTCGGGCTGGCGGTCTTTGTATTAGGGGCTTCCGTCAGGCTGCGTCGGCCACCGCGCGCACGCGCAGACGAACGCCCGTCTCGTCCTGCAGCAGGCTGATGACGCCGAGTAGGTTCTCAGCCGTCGGATTGCCCGACGGTCCGAACATGCGCATCAGACTCTTCGGCGACCTGCCAAGCGCGTCACCAAGTTTTTCGAAGCCGACCGTGGCGTTGATACACGAGCGCAGTGCGGCGCGCCCCTCCTCCAGATCGCCATCGAGCAGCGCCTGCATCGCCTCCGCGAGCAAAGCTTGCCGAAATTTAACGTCGCGGCGCGCCCGCGCCTGCACCGTCTCGCGAAAACTTCGCGTCAAGGGCATGGTCAGTTCCTTCTTGTCCGTCCGGCCGCCTTGCGCGCCTTGTACGCGCGCCAGTGGCGTAACGCGCTCTGGATATCGTTCTGCTGCCGTTTCTTGGTGCCGCCGCCGAGCAGGATGACGAGCAGCTTGCCGTCCCAGCCAAAGTAAACCCGATAACCGGGGCCACGATTGATCCGCAGTTCCGAGACACCTTCGCCGAGCGACTTCGCGGTCGAAGTGTTACCTTCGCCTAGCCGATCGATGGCAATCGTGACCCAAGCCGCGGCCTGATCGTCGAGATCATCGAACCAACGCCTGAAGGGGCTGACATCCTCATCTGTGACGAATTCCTCGACGAGGATCAATGGTACCTCTTATGTTACCATATGGCAAGCCGAACGCCACGCCGCTGTCGTTGATCGCTTTGATTTTCGTGAACAACTGCGTGACCTTCTCGGCATCAAAAAGCTGATCCTTGGAGCGAAGTCCCCCTGGTCAACATTCCAACCCTCGATTGCATTACGCGCAGGTTGGAATAGCAAACAATTTGGAGAAGACGAAGCTTGGGCAGACTATGGGCTCAGACGTTGGAATTACCGCCTACCCCAGCCCCGCCCGCCTAAACCCCTCCAGATAATGCTCCCTTTCCACCTCATGCTCATACGGCATCTCGCTTCCTAGCCAGGCCAGCGAGATATTCGGCTGTACGTTCCGCAGCCCCTCCAGCGCGGCGGCGGCCGCCTGGGTGAAGCCGGACATGCCGAGGGAGGCCGTCAGCACGCGGTGGGCGCCGACGAAATCGGGGCGCTGGCGCAGGGATTCGCGGGAGAGGCGGATCGCCTCCTCGTAGTTGCGGCCGACATACTGGCAATAGGCGGCGACGCCGCAATAGATGCCGGCAAAGGGATCGCGCGGGGAAAAGCGCAGCGCCTGCCGGGCGGCGGCGTCGCCGTCCTCCCAGCGCCCGCGATAGGACAGCGCCACGCCATAGATGCCGCGCGCCGGCGAAAAATTCGGATTGAGCCGCAGCGCCAGCTCGAACTCGGCGATGCAATCGTCAAAGCGGCGGTTGAACAGATAGACGCTCGCCAGCGCATAATGCGCCCAGGCATCCTCAGAGTCGGCGCGGATCGCCGCCAGGGCGGCGCGTTCCGCCGCCCGCACCGCAATCGGCATGTCCTCCCAGCCCATATGGGCCGCAAACATGTGGCAGGCCGCGAGCAGGCTGAGCGCCTGGCCGTAGCCGGGATCGACCGCGATGGCTTTTTCGAGCAGCGCCTGCGCCACCAGATTGTCCGACCGCGTCACCCGCCAGTAATGCGACAGCGCGCGCATGACGAGATCCCAGGCGTCCATGTTGTCCGGCGTCTTGCGCTGGCTGCGGAAATTCTCGGCGGCATAGAGCTGCGGCTCGATCGCGGCGACCACGGCCTGCGTGATCTCGTCCTGCACCGCGAACACGTCGGCGAGATTGCGGTCGTAGCGCTCGGCCCACAAATGACTGCCGGTGACGACATCGTTGAGCTGCGCGGTGATGCGCACATGGTCACCATCCTTGCGCACCGAGCCCTCGACGACATAGTCGACGCCGAGCTCCTCGCCGATCTGCTTCAGATGCACCTGACGGCCGCGATAGACGAACGAGGAGTTGCGGGCGATGACATAGAACCAGCGCAGCTTTGACAACGCCGTGATGATGTCCTCCGAAATGCCTTCGGAAAAATATTCCTGCTCGGGCTCGCCGGAGATGTTTGTGAACGGCAGCACAGCGATGGCGGGGCGATCGAGCGCAGGCAGGGACGCGCCGGCGGGTTCGGGCGCGGGCGATGGGGAGGCAGTGGTCGCGCTTTGCGGCGCAAGGGCGCCGCTGAGCGCGGGTCGCGCCGCAAGAGCGCCGCTGCCGCTGCTGACGTCACCGACAAACCTAAAACCCTTGCGCGCGATGGTGCGGATCAGCGCCTGGTCCTTGCCGCTGTCGCCGATGGCGGTGCGCGCGGCGTTGATGCGGCTGGTCAACGTGGATTCGGAGACGATGCGGCCGTGCCAGATGCTCTCGATCAGATCGTCCTTGGTAACGACGTGGTCGCGGTGCTCGACCAGGTACATCAGGAGATCGAACACCTGCGGCTCGACTGCGACAATTTGGCCATCGCGGGTCAATTCGCGCACGGCGCCGTCGAGCACATGGTTTGAGAAGTGAAACTGCACGCGAGGATCCCCGTGACCGGTTGATCGGACCCGCTTGTCGCCCGGTTTTGCCGGGTTTTGCTGGCGGGGGCGCTCAATTAGCGCGCTCAAGTCAGCCATGACGTGTCTTACCTCACAGATTCCCGCCTCACAGAAAAATCAGGGTGGCCTCAAGGCAAAATCAGCCCCGTCTCAGAGTCTTTAGGTCCTCCGAGCGGCATGTTCGGTTCAGCGTTGTCACCCCCGTGACCGCATGCCACAGAGGAGGAAACTGCATGGCCACCACAGCTACCGCCACAATGCCGGCTTCAACCGCCACCCCCGCCCCCGATCTTGCCGCGCTGAAGACCAGGCAGCAGGCAGCGTGGTCGTCAGGCAACTACGCCATCGTCGGTTCCACACTGCAGATCGTCGGCGAGCAGCTGTGCGAAGCAATGGACCTCAAGGCCGGCGCCAAGGTGCTGGACGTCGCCGCCGGCAACGGCATGGCCTCGCTCGCCGCCGCGCGCCGCTGGTGCGACGTGACCTCGACCGATTACGTGCCGGCGCTTCTGGAACGCGGCCGGGCGCGCGCCAATGCCGAAGGCATGGGAATAGAGTTTCGCGAGGCCGATGCGGAGAACCTCCCCTTCGACAACAACAGTTTTGAAGTGGTGCTCTCGACCTTCGGCGTGATGTTCACGCCGAACCAGGACAAGGCGGCGGCAGAATTGCTGCGCGTGTGCAAGCCGAAGGGCCAGATCGGGCTCGCCAACTGGACGCCGGACGGTTTTATCGGCCAGGTGTTCAAGACGCTCGGCAAGCATCTGCCGCCGCCCGCGGGCGCAAAATCGCCGGCGATGTGGGGCACGCGCGCGCGGCTCACCGAGATGTTCGACGCCGGCGCGGCCTCGATCAAGGCGGAATCCCGGCTGTTCAATTTCCGCTACCGATCGGCCGAGCATTTCCTCGACGTGTTCAAGACGTTCTATGGCCCGGTGCTGAAAGCGTTCGCCGCGCTCGAACCCACAAAACAGGAAGAGCTGCACAACGATTTGCACGCGCTGATCGTCCGCATGAACCGCGCCACCAACGGCAGCATGGTGGTGCCGAGCGAATATCTCGAAGTGGTGATCACGAAGCGATGACGATTCACTTCCAGACTCCCCGCTCGCCTCTTCTTACCTCTCCCCGCTTGCGGGGAGAGGTCGGATCGCATCGCGATCCGGGTGAGGGGGTACAGGTCTCTCCATTGGCCCAAGCGCTCGCGGTGAGAGCCCCTCACCCCGCCCCTCTCCCCGTAAAGAACGGGGAGAGGGAGATTGCGCGAAAGAACATACAGGATGAGTTCGATGAATGTTTTGACTCAAGTACCTTCACGCAAAAGCGCTACCGCCTGCGTCGTCGCGCTGCATTGCTCACTCGGTGCGGGACGCCAATGGGCAAAACTCGCCGCCGAATTTGGGCCCGGCACAAAGCTGATCGCGCCGGACCTGATCGGCTATGGCAGTAAGGTCTGCACGTTCGACCTGCCGCTGACGCTGGCGCAGGAAGTGGCGTGCCTGCGCGAGACGCTTGATCCGGTTGATGGCCCGATCCATCTGGTCGGGCATTCCTATGGCGGCGCCATCGCGTTCAAGATCGCGACCGATCCGGCGTATGAGCATCGCATTCGCAGTCTGACGCTGATCGAGCCGGTGCTGCCGACGCTGCTGCGCGAAAGCGCGCCGGACCGGCGGCTGCACGACCAGTTCGAAGGTCTTGCCGCCGAGGTGCGAGAGGATATCTGGAACGGGTCAGTGCTGGAGGCGATCGACAAGTTTTCCGAGTTCTGGTTCGGCTCCGGCCCGCGCGAGGAGCTGTCAGTGGCCGCGCGCATCCGCATGATCGAACATGCGGAAAGATTACCGTACGATTTCGCTGCCGCGTTCGCCGAACAGAACGTGACGATGGCGGCGGCCTCGCTACGGGTACCGACGCTGCTGTTGTCCGGCGGGCAATCGCCGAACCTGACCCAGCGCATCGTCCGCCGGCTGGCCGCGGTGATCGACGGCGCCGAACTGCGCCATCTGCCGGATGCCGGCCATATGCTTGCCATGACCCATGCCGCCATCATCAACCCCGTGATCGCGGCCCACATCGCCCGCGCCGATGAACTCGCCGGCGTGTCGCTGGCGGCCGGTCAGCCGGCGGCGAAGCTGGTCAGCCTGGCAGGCGGTTGAACGGCGATTTGGACCATCTTGGTGGTCTTCTTGCCGCTTGGCGCGCCGGTCGGGCATCTGGTATCCATTTCTGGTATTTATGGGCCCGAAACTGGAAATGAAACGCCGATGATCACCGCGCGCGACCTCAAGCTGCCTGCCCTGATGCTTGCGGGGGCACTCAGCCTGGCCGCGCCACAGGCGTTTGCCGCCGACGAGGAAACGGCGCCCAAGGGCGCGGCGGTCACCGTGTTCAAGGCCGCGAAATCCTGCTTCGGCAACAATGTCGAGGTGTCCGGCACCATCATCGCGCGCGAGGAAACGCAGGTGCGGCCCGAGCGCATGGGGCTGAAGGTCGCCGAAGTGCTGATCGATGCCGGCGATACCGTCACCGCTGGCCAGACGCTGGCCCGGCTGACGTTGCCGGAAGGCGGCACGGTGCTGGTGCAGGCGCCCGTCGCCGGGCTGGTTTCGGCCTCGACCGCCGCGGTCGGCGCCATGGCGTCGGGCAAGGGCGAGGCGCTGTTTTCGATCATCGCCCGCAGCGAATTCGACCTCGTCGGGCTGGTGCCGACCCGCGACATCGCAAAACTTCAGATCAACCAGAACGCACGGATCAAGGTGATCGGCGCCGGCGAAGTCGATGGCAGGGTGCGGCGGCTGTCGACCACAGTCGAGCCCAACAGCCAGCTCGCCCAGGTCTTCATCGCGGTCACCACCAACCGCCGGCTACTGGTCAACTCCTCCGGGCGGGCGCAGATCAAGACTGGCCAGAGCTGCGGCATCTCGGTGCCGCTGACCGCGATCCTCTATGGCAATGCCGGCACCGTGGTGCAGGTGGTGAAGCGCCAGCGCGTCGAGACGCGGCGGGTGGAAACCGGATTGATGTCACAGGGCCAGGTCGAGATCCGCGAGGGCATCGTCGAAGGCGATATCGTGGTCGCCCGCGCCGGTGCCCTGCTGCGCGAAGGCGATCCGGTGCGCCCGGTGATGGTGGCCTCGGACGCGAAGTAAGGATTGGCTGGAATCGTAGGGTGGGCAAAGCGCAAGCGTGCCCACCATTCAAGTCAATGATTCCGGGAGAGATGGTGGGCACGGCGCAAGTGCGCCTTTGCCCACCCTAGGTCTGAAATCAGCCGCCGATGCTGACGTCTTCGAGCAACGAGGACGACACCGAGGGAACCTGCTCGCCTTCGCTGGCGCGGGAGATGGTCGCGCGCGTTTTGTTGAAGGCGGTTTCGACGCCCGCTTGCGCGTCGAGGTTATTGAGCAGCTCGGACATCAGCACGCTGTACTGGCCCTTGGAATCATCGGCCACCTTGCCCGGCGTCGCCGAGGTCAGGATCAGCGCGTTTTCGGGCGCCGAGATCGGCGCCAGGCCGTGGGAGTAGGAACGGAAACGGCGCTCATAGGGGTTGCGGCGGGAGGCGTCGACCACGACGAGTTTGACCTTGGCGCCCTGCTCCTTCATCGCGTCGAGCACGGCCTCGATGCTGACGCCGTCGCGGCGGACATCGGCTTCCTTCCAGATCGCGGCATCGACCGGGATCATGTAGCTCTGGCGGCCGACCTGGACGCCGTAGCCGCCGAAGAACAGCATCACCACGCTGTCGGGCTTGATCTTGGACTTGAGCCGGCCAATGGCGCGGGCCATGTCGTCCTTGGTGGCGTCTTCCACCACGTCGACGTCAAAGCCCTTGCCGCGCAACGCCGCGGTCAGGCCGCGCGCGTCATTGATCGGCTGCGCCAGCGGCGCCGAGGCGTCGGGATAGTGGCCGTTGCCGATGACCAGTGCGACGCGGGAAGTCTTGGTGGCGACGTCGGAATTCTGTTCGGTCGCGATCGCCTTGGCGGCATCGAGCGAACGCTTGTTGAGCGCAGCATGGGCGCCGATCGCCAGTGACACCAGGCCGACCAAAGCGGCGGCCACGGTGATCGAGCGGCGAGAGATGCTTGGCTTGCTACCGTCCATTGTTTCAATTCCCAATCGTTGACCAGGGCGCGCCAGTTAGTCGCGCCAGTGCCGTTTAGGTTTGAGGGGTTGCGAATTGGTGTGCCGTCGAATTATGGCAATTTGCGGCACCGCAACAAAGAAACCCTTAACCCGCACGGCCATTGCGGGCAACCTCCTTTGGCGCATGACGTTCCCCAAGAGAATGATGGTACCAAATCGGGACATTTTACGTGACATCAGTCACATTTGTATTTCCCGCTGATTTGTATCATTTTCAATGGCTTGCAGGCCGGCGGTGGATTCGACGGCCCTCGGTTCACGGTTCCGGCGAAAAGAGACTGCATGGGCTTTCAATATTTCGCCGGCGCCGCCTACCGCGCGCTGACCGCCCGCAAGGACGGGCCGTCGTTGTATGACGTCTGCGACCCCCTGCTGCTGAACTATGCCGGCGGCGATCCCCATCTCGGAAAATTCTATCGGACCGCGCTCGGCAACCCGGCGCTGCGCCCGCTGCTGCGCCGGACCGGTTTGCCGCAACTGCGCGACGAAGGCCGGCTGCAGTCGCTGCGTGAGGCACTGACCCGCGCCCGCGACGACGACGCGCCCGACTGGGAAGCGGTAGGTACACCCATTGCCGAACTGATGGAGAGCATCGAGATCCGTCATCCCAAGCCGGCACCGGCCGTGGCGCCGGCAAAAGCGCCTGACCTCGCCGAGATCGAGCGCGTGATCCGGACCTGCGGGTCGCATCTGCTGCGCTCGTTTGCCAAGAACGGCTTCATTCCGACCTATGCCGCGTTCAACCTGCTCGGCGATGCCGATATGGGCGGGCGCGAAATGCTGATGGCGCTGACCGGGCTCAATTCGCGCGGCTACAAGAACTCGACCTTGCTGTTCAGCCTGGCGCGGATCTTCATCGCGCATTCGCCGGCCCGCGCGCTGATCAACCCGCCCTGGACCGGCATCGCCGAGCCGATGTGGGAGCCGATGCAGATCCGGCACCGCTCGGCCTATTACGACGCCTTCTTCACCGAGGCGCTGCTCAGCTTCGTCGAAACCGGCCTGGCCTCCGGGGACCAGACGGCGGCGTCGCGCCGCGCCATCTCGGAGATGGTCGATTTTTGCCTCGCCACCAGCGCCGAGGAAGTGCCCTCGCATGACGGCTCCACCGTGCGCGTCATCACCGCACTGGCGCCGCTGCCGCATCCGCGCTTTTCAAAGTTCTTTTCCCAGATCAAGCAGGATCTCGGCTTCGGCATCTACGTGCCGGACTGCGACACCACCGCCTGCTCGTTTTCGGCGGCGACGCAGGCCGGCTCGACCGATCCGATCCTCGACCAGCCGCTACTGGATTTCTACGCCGGCTATCAGGTCCGCAGCGGCGCCAACGAGCCGCGCGTGACGGTGCCGCTGAACGACAATGTCGAGTACGAGGGCGGCGTCGTTACCTGGATCGACAACCTCGCCGGCGACCGGCCCTACGGCAACGACCTCGATCCCACGCTCAACCTCGACATCCTCGAGGTCAGCTTCCGCAACCTCAGCCGCTGGAAGATCATCGAGACGCCGTCACGGCTCGAGACGGTTCACCGCATCATCGGCTTCCAAAAGCGGCTGGTGGAAAGCGGCGCGTTCAGCAATCCGCGCTCGCATATCTATTATCTGCCGGAGCTGTACTGCGCCTATTTCGGCCGCTGCTATGCGGCCTTCATCGCGCTGCCGCCGGCGGCGCGGCTGGCGATCGATCCCGAAAACACCTTCGACTTCATCCGCAGCCGCGTGCTGGCCTATGTCGAGGGCGAGCTGATCACCCACGAGATGAACGCCTTCGACGCGGCGCTGGCCCTGATGGCGCTGGCGCATCTCGGCGCCGACGCTTCGAGTTTTGCGCCTGCGCTGCATTGCATCGTCGCCGCTACCGGCGAAGGTGGTCGCCATGGTCCCTTCAAGGCCTATGAGTGGAACAAGATGAAGACCCCGACGCGCATCCTGGTCGGCGGCCCCGAGGTGACCTCGGCCTTCGTGCTGATGGGGCTGGCGCTGGCACGGGGAGTGATGATGCGGGGTAGAGGCGCTTAACCGCTCATACCCCACGAAAGAGGGATATCCTGCACGACGCAAGATCGTAAGCTCATGAAGCGCCAAGAGCGCCGATTTCTGACGGGAAGTTGAAAGCCATGCGGCCCCAGAACACTGGCAAGCCAGCCTCAATGTCCGCACAATCCGCGCAATTGTTGTACGCCATTGCGCGACGGGATTGCCGATGAAATCAACACTGTTGAAATCAAGGATTTGGCTTTGCGCCGTTCTGATGTTGTTGCCGTCCACGATGGCGCACGCCGCCGACATCAGCGGCGTCCCGAAAATACGCGAAGGCGATAAGCTGCAGATCGGCAATACCCGCATTCGGCTCGGCGGCATCGACGCGCCGGCGGTGGACCAGCTCTGCCTCAACAACAAGGGCGAACGCTGGACCTGCGGCGTCGCCGCGCGTGACGAAATGATCAAGCATTTCGGCAACAAGAGCTGGACCTGCCGGGCCCGCAGCATCGATCGCCGCGGCCGCACCGTGGCGCGATGCGAGGTTGGCGGCGAGGACGTCCAGAAATGGCTGGTCGCCAACGGCTGGGCGCTGGCGTTCACGCGTATTTCCCGCGACTATGAGGCGGATGAAAAGGCCGCGCGCGAGGCCAAGGCCGGCATGTGGCAGGGCGCCTTCATCGCGCCGTGGGACTGGCGCGCCCGCAACAAGAAGACCGCCATTCTCGGCGCCGCCAAGCCGCCCGAGAACGCCATCACCATCCTATTGGCATCGGCCTCCGGCTCGGTCGCGCCGTCGCCCGACTGCACCATCAAGGGCAATGTCAACCGCTCCGGGGAGTGCATCTTCCACCAGCCCACCAGCCGCTGGTATGCGAAGATCGAGATGAAGATCAGCAAGGGCACGCGCTGGTTCTGCTCGGTCGAAGAGGCAGAAGCCGCGGGCTGCCGCGAGACCAAACGTTAGGCTTTCTTTTTACCTCGCCCCGCTTGCGGGGAGAGGTCGCCGCGAAGCGTCGGGTGAGGGGGTACAGGTATTTCCATGATCACTGAACTCGCGGATAGAGCCCCTCACCCCAACCCTCTCCCCGCGAAGTGCGGGGAGAGGGAGAAGTGCAACTGAGTGCACGACGCGTGCCCGGCACCCAACCCAGTAATCTCCCACCCCGACAGCATCGCGGCGGGCTGCGCCGCGCGGTTACGCTCACCCTGTTCATCCTTTGCGGCTATGGCCTGCTCGCCTATCTGATCCTGCCCGGGCTGTGGACGCATTATGAGCACCAGAAAGGCCTCGCCGATCTGCCGATGGTGACGCGCACGGGACAAGGCATTCCCGGCGACCCGATGAATGTCGGCCTGATCGGAGACCAGCGTGACGTGATCTGCGCAATGCATCAGGCCGGCTGGTATCCGGCCGATCCGATCACGCTGAAATCATCGATCGAGATCATAGGCTCCGTGCTGCTCGACCGCCCCTACAAGGATGCGCCGGTCAGCAATCTCTATTATCAGGAACGCCGCGAGGATCTGGCGTACGAAAAGCCGATCGGCGCCAGCGCCGACCGCCGTAACCACGTGCGTTACTGGAAGGTGCTGGACCAGGGCGAGGAAAAACGCCCGGTGTGGCTCGGCGCGGCGACGCAAGACCGCGGCGTCGGCGTCAGCCGATACACCGGCGCGGTGACGCATCACATCAGCGCCGATCTCGACACCGAGCGCGCGCGGCTCAGTACCGACCTAGCAAATGCCGGCATGGTGACCGCGAAATACCAGGTCACCGGCATCGGGCCGACGATTGCGGGCTATAATGGCGGCGGCGACCTCTATTACACCGACGGCGAGATCTGGGTGCTGCGGCTGGTCGAGGCGTGCCGGAAGCGCGACGGCCCCGCGGTGACGATCCCGAGCCCGCCTGCGACCGAGCTGAAGGATCAGATCTGGCATGCGATCGCGGGGGCAATGGGAAAATAAGCTGCCATTTGCCGCCATTGTCCGCGACAAACTCGGAGCAATTGCGCGAGGGAGCAACGCCAGGAAGCGATCAAGTCTTTTTGCGGCCCTGGATTGCTTCGCTGCGCTCGCAATGACGGTTTCAATCGATTATTGTCATGCTCCAGTCCTACCAAACCTCGGGCGCCTTGATTCCGCGTTCCACCGATAAGGAATAAGAAAAATGACCGTTCGCGCGGGCCGGGAATTTCTGGCCATCCCCGGACCCACCACCATGCCCGACGAAGTGCTTCAGGCGATGCACCGTCCGGCGCTCGATATCTATTCAAAAGAGATGCTCGACCTGACGCACGGCCTGCTCGGCGATCTCTCCAAGCTGTTCGCGACCAAGGGCCACTCCTACATCTACATCGCCAATGGCCATGGCGCGTGGGAAGCGACGCTCTCCAACGTGCTGTCGCGGGGCGACAAGGTGCTGGTGCTGGAAAGCGGCCGCTTCGCGATCGGCTGGGGCAATGCCGCGGCCGCGATGGGCGCTGAAGTCGAGGTGCTGAAGGGCGACTGGCGCCGCGCGATCCGCCCGGCCGAGGTCGAGGCGCGCCTCAAGCTGGACAAGGAGCACAAGATCAAGGCCATCGTCGCCGTGCAGATCGATACCGCTTCGGGTGCCTATAATGACGTCGAAGCGATCGGCAAGGCGATCAAGGCGTCGGGACATCCCGCGCTCTTCATGGTCGACACGGTTGCCTCGCTCGGCTGCGTGCCGTTCGAGATGGACGCCTGGGGCATCGATGTCGCGATGTCCGGTTCGCAGAAGGGCCTGATGACGCCCCCGGGCCTCGGCTTCGTCGCCGCCAACGACCGCGCGCGCGAGGTGCACAAGAAGGCAAACCTGCGCACGCCCTATTGGGACTGGACCGAGCGCGACGGCAGCGAGCATTACCGCAAATATGCCGGCACCGCGCCGGTGCATCTCTTGTTCGCGCTGCGCAAGGCGATCGATCTGCTGCACGCCGAAGGTCTGGAAAATGCCTTCCTGCGCCACCGGCTGCTCGCCGAAGCGGTTCGCCGCGCCGTTGCGGTCTGGGCCGAGGGCCAGGTCATCGGCTTCAACATCGCGGAAGCAAACGAGCGCTCCAACACCGTGACGACGGTGACGATGAACGGCCATGACCCCGCCGCGCTGCAGCGCTATTGCAAGGAAAAATGCGGCGTGGTGCTTGGGACCGGCATTGGCGACCTCTCCGGCCAGGCATTCCGGATCGCGCATATGGGCCACGTCAACGCGCCGATGGTCCTCGGCACGCTCGGCGTCATCGAAGTCGGCCTCAACGCCCTCAACATCCCCCACGGCAAGGGCGGAACCGAAGCCGCGATCGAATGGCTCGGCGAAAGCGTGAGCGCGTAAGGGACGTCCAATATCCAACGCGTCGTCATGCCCGGCCTTGTGCCGGGCATCCACGTCTTAGCTTCATCCAAAGCACGAAAGACGTGGATGGCCGGGACATAGGCTAGCGGAAGCGACGCCGTCCTTCAGACGGCTAAGCCCGGCCATGCGCTTGATTCAATCCAACTAACTTCTGAAGCGGAAGGCTTTCCCGCGCGTCGCATTTAGTGCTTATACTGCATGCCAGTGAAAGCCGGGCGCAGACTCCGGCGCAAGAAACGTTGGAGGATTCCGATTGGCGTCCGTCGAATTGCGCGGCCTGACCAAGCGATTTGGGTCGCTGGCGGTGGTCGATAACGTCTCGCTGCGGATCGATCACGGGCAACTGGTTTGTCTGCTCGGACCATCGGGTTGCGGCAAAACCACCACGCTGCGGCTGATCGCAGGCTTTTTAGAACCCTCCGACGGCGAGATCCATGTCGGCGACCGGCTGGTGTCGTCGACGGCGCGGACGCTGCCGCCCGAACAGCGCAAGATGTCGATGATCTTCCAGAGCTACGCGCTGTGGCCGCATATGACGGTGACCGAGAACATCGTCTACGGCTTGCGCCTGCGCAAACTGGACCGCGATATCATCGCGAAGAAACTCGCCGCGATCCTGGCGACGACGAAACTCGAGGCGCTGGCGCAGCGTTACCCCGGTGAACTCTCGGGCGGCCAGCAGCAGCGCGTGGCGCTGGCACGCGCGCTGATCGTGGAGCCGGAAACGCTGCTGCTCGACGAGCCCTTGTCGAATCTCGACGCGAACTTACGCGAAGAGATGCGGTTCGAGATCCGCCGGCTGCACGACGAATATCGCTACACCACGATCTACGTCACCCATGACCAATCGGAGGCGATGACCACGGCCGACATGATCGCGGTGATGAACGGCGGCAAGATCGACCAGCTCGGCACGCCCGAGGATATCTACGCGCGTCCCGAATCCGAATTCGTCGCGCGCTTCATCGGCGCCAGCAACGTGATCAAAGGCACCGCACGCGATGGCAATCATGTCTCGTTCGCGGGCGCGACCTTGCAGGTGGTCGGTGCGCCGCTCACATCAGGCCAGAGCGCGCCGGTCGCGATCCGTCAGCACGATATCCAGCTTTCGACGCAGACGCCGGCGGCGGCGCTGAATGCGATCAAGGCCACGGTCACGCGGCAGGTCTATCTCGGCGTGGCGCGCGACTACATGGTGGAGGTGGCCGACGGCACCTCGCTGCGCGTCACCACGCCGACCGCGAACAATGTCGCCAAGGGAACCGAAGTCTGGCTCACGCTGCCGCCCGACCGCTGCCGGGCGCTCAGCCGATAACGAGCCAACAGCCGGACAAAGAACAAGAAGCGGAGGATGCAATGAAGCGAAAACTCTCAAGGCGCGAGGTGCTGCAGGGCTCGCTGCAAGCCTCGACGGCGCTGGCATTCGGAACCGTGTTCGCCTCCGCCGCCCGCGCACAGGCGCCGCCGCCGGAAGCCATCACGCCGCAACTGATCGAGGCCGCGAAAAAAGAAGGCAGGGTGGTCTGGTACACCTCGATCGATCTGTCGGTATCCGAGAAGATCGCGGCCGCGTTCAAGGCGAAGTTCGCCGGCATCGAGGTGCGCGTCGAACGCACCGGCGCCGAACGGGTGTTCCAGCGCATCGGCCAGGAATATGCCAGCAACGTGCACGCCGTCGATATCGCGAACTCGTCCGATGCCGCGCATCTCCTGGCATGGAAGCGGCAGGGCATCCTGTTACCTTACGTGCCGGAGGACGTCGCCAGGCATTACAAGCCCGAGCACCGCGATCCCGACGGCACGTTTGCCGGCTTTCGCGCCACGCTGAGCCCGATTGCCTACAACACCAAACTGGTGAAGGCCGAAGACGCGCCGGCGAGCTTCAAGGACCTGCTCGATCCGAAATGGAAGGGCAAGATCGTCAAGGCGCATCCCGGCTATAGCGGCACGATCCTGACCGCGACCTTCGAGATGGTTCGCGACATCGGCTGGGAGTACTACGAGCAGCTCGCCAAGCAGAACATCATGCAGGTGCAATCGGCGACCGACCCGCCGAAGAAGCTGTCGCTCGGCGAGCGCAGCGTGATGGCCGACGGCACCGAGTACAATATCTTTCTGCTCAAGGAGGCCGGCCAGCCGGTCGAGGTGGTGTACCCCACCGAAGGCACACCGTTCATCGTCGGACCCAACGGCATCTTCAAGGCGGCGCCGAATCCCAATTCGGCAAAGCTGTTCCAGAACTATTGCTTCACGCCGGACGCACAGCGGATCATCATCGATGCCGGCGGCCTGCGGTCGCTGCACGCCCAGGTGAAGGAACATACCGGCCGCAAGCCGCTCGCGGATATCAAGCTGATGAAGGAAGACGCCGCGGGCGCCGAGGCCCAGAGCGACGAGATCAAGGCGCGCTATCAGAAGATTTTCCGTGTGTAGAGCGGCGTCATTGCGAGCGCAGCGAAGCAATCCATCTCGCGGCATAAGGGATAGATGGATTGCTTCCGCCTTCGCTCTGCGAGCTTCGGCGGACAAGTCGTCGCTATGCTCCTCGCAATGACGGAGAGGGAGCCGAAATGATGCACAGGAACATCAACCGCCGCAGCATCCTAAAGGGTTCGGCGGCACTCGCGCTCGGCACCGTATTCGCGTCGCCGGTTCGCGCCCAGGCGCCGGAACCGATCGCGATCAATGCTGGCCTGATCGAAGCGGCCAAAAAGGAAGGCAAGGTCGTCCTGTATTCCTCGATGGACTTGCCGGTCGGCGAAAAGCTCGGCAAGGCGTTCGAGGCGGCATATCCCGGCATCAGCGTGCAGATCGAGCGCTCCGGCTCGGAGCGGCTGTTCTCGCGGGTCGACCAGGAATTCGCCAGCAACATCCGCGCCGCCGACATCATCAACACGTCGGACGCCTCGCACATCATCACCTGGAAAAGGAACGGTTGGCTGATGCCGTTCGTGCCCGAGGAAGTCGCCAAGCATTTTCCGGAAAACTATCGCGATCCCGACGGAATGTCCGCGACCTCGCGCATCTACTTGTCGTCGATCGCCTACAACACCAACCTCGTAAAGCCTGAGGACGCGCCGAGGAGCTATGCGGACCTGCTCGATCCGAAATGGGCGGGCAAGATGGTCAAGGCTCATCCGTCCTATAGCGGCACCATTATGACCGCGACCTTCCAGCTGGTGCGTGAGCTGGGCTGGGGCTATCTCGAAAAACTTTCGAAGCAGCGCGTGATGCAGGTGCAATCCTCGACCGATCCACCGAAGAAGCTCGCGCTCGGCGAACGTGCGGTCATGGCCGACGGCAATGAATACGGCGTCGTGCTTCTGAAGGAGGCCGGCCAGCCGGTCGAGCCGCTTTATCCAACCGAGGGCACGCCGACGATCTCGGGGCCGACCGCAATCTTCAAGACCGCACCCCATCCGAACGCGGCAAAACTGTTCCAGGCCTGGCTGCACACGCGCGAGACCCAGCAATTCTTCGTCGACTACACCGCGCAATATTCGGTTCATCCGCAGGTGCAATCGAAGCCGGGACGCCGCAAGCTTTCCGACATCAAGCTGATGAAGGAGGATGCTGTCGGCGTCGAGGCGATGACGGAAGAGATCAAGACGAAATATGCGAAGTTGTTCAGGGTGTGAGTTTGCGTAACCGTTCTCACCCCGTCATTCCGGGATGCGCCTCTTGGCGCAGGCCCGGAATCCATTGCGCCGCCTACTCGCTGATGAATGGATTCCGGGCTCGCGCTACGCGCGCCCCGGAATGACGGAGAAAGTTTGAAATGACCCTCGCCGCCGACATCGCCCCCACCAAAGCCAAACTCGACTGGACCAAACCTATCCTGTGGCTGTTCGCGGCCGTCATGATCGTGCTGATCGTGATGCCGATGTCGTGGCTGGCGGTGTATGCCTTCACCGACAAGGCGCGCAACCCGACGCTGCAGAATTTCGTCAAGCTGTTCACCGATCCGGACTTCCTCGATCCCTTAGCGACCACCGCGATCATCGCGACCACGTCGGCGACGATCTGCTGCATCATCGCCGCCCCGATCGGCTGGCTGGTGTCGCGCACCGACATGCCGGGACGGCAGACCATCCGCGCGCTGGTCACCGCCTCGTTCGTGACGCCGCCGTTTCTCGGCGCGGTAGCCTGGGAATTGCTGGCCGCGCCCAACAGCGGGCTATTGAACCAGCTCTATCGGTTCCTGACCGGCGCCGAATCGGACGTGCATCTGTTCAACATCTACTCGCTGACCGGCATCATCTTCGTGATCTCCTGCTACACGTTTCCGTTCGTGTTCGTGCTGGTCGCCAACGCGCTCGACAACATGCCGGGCGAACTTGAGGACGCCTCCGCCATTCTCGGCGGCAAGGCGTGGACCACGGCGCGGCGCGTCACGATCCCCCTGGCGCTGCCGGCATTGGTCGCCGGCGCCTTGATTGCCTTCCTGCAGGCGATGACGCTGTTCGGATCGCCGGCGATCCTGGCGCTGCCGGCCGGTTTCCACACCATGACCACCAAGATCTGGAGCCTGTTCCAGTATCCGCCCAAGCCCGAACTCGCCGCGGCGGCCGCGGTGCCGCTGTTGCTCCTGACGATCCTGCTGCTGCAGGGCCAGAAATTCCTGCTCGGCCGCCGCGGCTACTCTGTGGTGGGCGGCAAATATGGCGCGCCGCGCCCGATCGAAATGAAGGCTTGGCGCTGGGTGGCGCTGGCGTTCTGCCTGATCGTGCTGCTCAACCCCGTGTTCCTGCCCTATCTGGCGCTGCTCAACGCCGCCTTTTCGCCGAACGCGACCACGCTGGTGACACCGGCGACCGCGACGCTGCACAACATCGTGTTCGTGTTCACCGAATTGTCGTCGACCCAGCTCGCGCTCAAGAACACCGTGATCCTCGGCGCCTCGACCGCGACCATCGGAACGTTACTGGCGCTGGTCATCGCCTATGTCACGACGAGGCGCGTGATCTCGGGGCATCGTTTTCTCGGCTTTCTCGCCACCGCGCCGATCGCGGTGCCCGGCATCGTGCTCGGCGTCGGCCTGTTCCTGAGCTACACGCGGCCGCCCTTCGTGCTGTACGGCACGCTGTGGATCCTGCTGCTGGCGTTCCTCACCATCAACCTGCCGTCGGCCTATCAGCAATTGCAGGCGGCATTCGCAACCATCCACCCCGAACTCGAAGACGCCAGCCGCATCCTCGGCGCGACGCGGCTGCAGTCGCTGCGCCAGATCACCGCGCCCCTGCTGCGCACCGGCGTGATCGCGACATGGTGCTTCATCTTCATCGGCGTGATGCGCGAATTGTCGGCGGCGATCGTGTTGTTTACCTCGCAGACCAAGGTGCTGTCGGTGCTGATCTACGACCTCAACGAAAGCGGCGACCTTGCCGCGATCGCCGTGCTCGGCATCGCGATGCTGATCATCACCTTCGCGGTGGTGCTCGCCGTCAACCGCATCCCGGGCGGCAACGCCGCTGCAAGGCTCAGGAATAGCTAACCGACAACGCCTGACCAAGGCAATCCCGTCTGGCAATTGGCGCTTTCGACCCGATATAATGCCCAACAGCCTCTTGCCGTCATTGCCGGGCTTGACCCGGCAATCCATCAGCTTGAAGAAGGCTTTCTTTTGATGGATGCGCGGGTCAAGCCCGCGCATGACAATAGAGCAAGTGGCAATGCCGACTGAAACGAGGATCGCTTGACCCAACCGACGACCAAAGGCCGTTCACTGCAGGCGCCGGTGGCGCCGCGCCGCCCGCATTCCTTCACCACCCACGGCATCTCGGTGACGGACGATTATGCGTGGCTCAAGGACGCCAAATGGCAGGAAGTGCTGCGCGATCCCTCGATCCTCGATGCCGACATCAGGCAGTATCTGGAAAGCGAAAACGACTACACCGAGAGCCTGCTCGGACACACCTCGCCGCTGCAGAAAATGCTGGTCGCGGAGATGCGCGGGCGCATCAAGGAAGACGATTCCAGCGTGCCATCGCCGGATGGCCCGTTTGCCTATTTGCGCAAGTTTCGCGAGGGCGGCCAGCACGAGATGTTCGGCCGCACCTCGCGCGATGGCGGCGACGTTGAGATCGTGCTCGACGGCGACGCACTGGCGGCATCCCACAGCTATTTCAAGTTCGGCGGCGCGCGGCATTCGCCCGACCACAAGCTGCAGGCCTGGAGCGCGGACACCAAGGGTTCGGAATATTTTTCAATTCGCGTGCGCGACTGGGCCAGCGGCAAGGACTCTGACGACCTCGTCGAGGAGACCGATGGCGGCGTGGTCTGGAGCACGGACGGACAAAGCTTCTTCTACGTCAAGCTCGACGACAATCATCGGCCGATGCAGGTGTGGCGGCATCGCCTCGACACCCGGCAGGCGGACGACACGCTGATCTATGAGGAACAGGATTCCGGATGGTTCACCCATCTGCATGAAAGCTCCAGCGGACGGTTTTGCGTCATCGCCGGCGGCGACCATGAAACGTCCGAGCAGCGCCTGATCGACCTGGCCAATCCCGAGACGCCGCCGCGGCTGGTCGCGGCGCGCGAGGAAGGCGTGCAATATTCGATCGCCGACCGCGGCGACGAGCTGTTCATCCTCACCAACGCCGATGACGCGATCGACTTCAAGGTGATGAGCGCGCCGCTGGCGGCGCCGGAGCGCGCCAACTGGCGCGACTTGATCCCGCATCGCGAGGGCATCTATGTGCTCGATGTCGAGCTTTACGCCGGCCACATGGTGCGGCTGGAGCGTGCCAACGCGCTGCCCGCGATCATCATCCGCGATCTCAAATCAGGCGAAGAACACGCCATCGCCTTCGATGAAGCGGCCTATTCGCTCGACACCATGGGCGGCTATGAATTCGAAACCACGAACTTGCGGTTTTCCTATTCGTCGATGACGACGCCGTCGGAAGTCTATGATTACGACATGGCGACGCGAACGCGAATTCTACGCAAGCGGCAGGAGATTCCGTCCGGCCACAACCCGGCCGACTACGTCACCACCCGCATCATGGCGACGACGCATGACGGCGCCAAAGTGCCGGTCTCGATCCTGCATCGCAAGGATCTCGTGCGCGACGGCAACGCGCCGCTGCTGCTGTACGGCTACGGCTCCTACGGCATGGCGATGCCGGCCTCGTTCGCGGCCAACCGGCTGTCGCTGGTCGATCGCGGTTTTGTCTATGCGATCGCTCATATCCGGGGCGGCGCCGACAAGGGCTGGGGCTGGTATCTCGACGGCAAGCGCGAAAAGAAAACCAATACGTTCGACGATTTTGCCGCGGCGGGCCGTGCGTTGATTGAGGCCAAATACACCAGCGCAAAGCGCATCGTCGGCCATGGCGGCAGCGCTGGCGGCATGCTGATGGGCGCGGTCGCCAACCGCGCCTGCGAATTGTTCGCCGGCATCGTCGCGGAAGTGCCGTTCGTCGACGTGCTGAATACGATGCTCGACGACACGCTGCCGTTGACGCCGCCGGAATGGCCGGAATGGGGCAACCCGATCGAGAGCGAAAAGGATTTCCGCACCATCCTGTCCTATTCGCCCTACGACAACATCGAAGCCAAGGACTATCCGCTGATCCTCGCGATGGGCGGGCTGACCGATCCGCGCGTCACCTATTGGGAGCCGGCAAAGTGGATCGCGCGATTGCGCGCGACCATGAAGGGCGGCGGCCCGGTGCTGCTCCGGACCAACATGGGCGCCGGCCATGGCGGCGCGTCGGGGCGCTTCAACCGCCTCGACGAAATCGCAATCGTGTATGCGTTTGCGCTGTGGGCGGTGGGATTGGCCGAGAGCGCGGAGGCGTGAGGAGGCCGTGTCCCGGACGCGGTGCAGCGTGCCATTAGCGCGTTTACGCGCGTCTTCGACACGCTATGGCTCCGCAGAGCCGGGACCCAAATTTGCGTCACCGTCATATGGACCCCGGCTCTGCAGCGCACCGTTTCACGCTGCGATGCGTCCGGGGAACGGATTCACCGTCATGTAGAACTGGGTGGCGGCGGCCATGTGCGCAGTGCCATCTCGGCGATCTTGCGCACTTGCTCGCGCGTGGTGCCGCCGGCCGCCTGCACCGCCATGCCTTGCAGGATCGCGGAGAGATAGGCCGCGAGATCGGCAGCGTCGGATCCCGGCGGCAGTTCGCCTTCGGCGATCGCGCGCTCGAAGCGCTCGCGCAAATCCTGTTCGCCCTTGGCGCGGCGCGCCACCAATTCCTGCTTGATGGATTCGGCCGCATCGCCGCAGGTCAGCGCGCCCTGCACCGCCAGACATCCCGGCGGGTGGTCGGGGCCGGTGACCGCGTCGGCGCTTTCATAGAGCATGTGCTCCACCACGGCGCGGATGTTCGGCTTGGCCAACGCGACCTGAAAGTAACCGCCGGGGCCGTCGACATACTTGTCGAGCGCCTTGCGAAACAGTTCTTCCTTGTTGCCGAACGCGGCATAGAGGCTCGGCTTGGTGATCCCCATCGTTTCCGTGAGATCCGCGATCGACGCGCCTTCATAGCCTTTGCTCCAGAACACCTCGAGCGCCAGGTCGAGCGCCTTGTCGACATCGAATTCGCGGGGCCGTCCCATGGCCATGATGGGGTCCTCCTCCAATTTCCTACCGATCGTTAGATAAGTGACTTGACAGAGGATGTCGATGGCCCATCTATACCGAGCGTTATGAATGTGTGCGCTGCAACGTAGACATGGATCGGGTGTCGTGCCCGCTCCAGTCTGTTCAAATCGGGGAACGGCGCCGAATGTCTGGGGTCATCATGAAAAATATTATCAAAAACAAAGGTTTGGTTGGAACAGGACTGGTGCTGGCCGCGCTGGCGATCGCCGCCGGCGCGACCTTCCTGAGCGGTCGCGGCGGTAGCGCGCAGGCAGAGGCGGCCGCAGCAGCCCCGGCGGCGCTGCCAGTCTCGGTCTCCGTCGTGGCACCCCGGCAGACCGTGCCCTGGGACGAATTTTCCGGCCGGCTTGAAGCCGTCGAACGGGTCGAAATCCGCTCCCGCGTCGCAGGCGCCATCCAGGAAATTCACTTTACGGAGGGTGCGCTGGTCAAACAGGGAGACCTGTTGATCCTGATCGATCCGTCGCTCTACGCGGCAGATGTGGCGCGCGCCGAGGGCCAGGTCGCCGCGGCCGGGGCGCGCCTGATCCTCACCAAGAGCGATTTCGAGCGCGGCCAGCAATTGGCGGATTCGCGCACGATCTCGCAGCGGGATTTTGACGGTCGCGTCAACGCCTACCGCGAAGCCGAAGCCAATCTGAAGGCGGCCGAGGCGACGCTGCAAACGGCAAAGCTCAATCTCGGCTATACCGAAGTACGGGCCCCGGTCACAGGCCGGGTCGGCAAGCTCGAGATCACCGTCGGCAATCTGATTGCCGCCGGACCCGGCACGCCGGTGCTGACCACGCTGGTGTCGGTCAATCCGATTTACGCCAGCTTCAATGCCGATGAACAGGTGGTGACGCGGGCGTTGCGAACGCTGGCGGATGAATCGACGCCATCCGAGATCGGGCGCATCCCGGTGCAGATGGGGACCGGCACCTCCGACGGCACGCCCTACAAGGGCCGGATGCAGCTGATCGACAACCAGGTCGATGCGCGCAGCGGTACGGTGCGCGTGCGCGCGGTATTCGACAACGCCGATGGACGCCTGATGCCCGGCCAGTTCGCGCGGCTGCTGATGGGACAACCCAAGGCCGAGCCGGTGTTGCTGATCAGCGAACGCGCCGTCGGTACCGACCAGAACAAGAAATTCGTGATGGTCGTCGACAAGGACAGCAAGGCGGAATATCGCGAAGTTGCGCTCGGCGTATCGATCGACGGCATGCGCGTGGTGACCGGCGGCCTGCACGCCGGCGAGCGCATCGTGGTCAAGGGACTGCAGCGCGTGCGTCCCGGTGCGCTGGTCGCGCCCGAGGTCGTCGCGATGGGCTTTGCCAACTCCGCAACCGAGGTGGCGCAACGCTGATCTGATCCCGGTGCTCGCAAGGGCACCGGGCAAGTTTCGAAAAACAACAGAATTGAATCAGTGCGGCCGATCACGTGTCGGCCGCGCCGGGAGCCTTGCGCTCCGAAAACCCTTGATATCAGCGAGACCATGTCATGAATTTTTCCAGATTCTTCATCGATCGACCGATTTTTGCGGGCGTGCTGTCGACCCTGATCTTTGTGGCGGGCCTGCTGTCGCTGCCGGCGTTGCCGATCTCGGAATATCCGGAAGTCGCGCCGCCGACAGTGGTGGTGCGCGCGCAATATCCGGGCGCCAACCCCAAGGTCATCGCCGAGACGGTATCGACGCCGATCGAGGAGCAGATCAACGGGGTCGAAGGCATGCTCTACATGAGCAGCCAGGCCACGACAGACGGATTGATGACGCTCAACGTCACGTTCCGCCTCGGCACTGATCCCGACAAGGCACAGCAACTGGTGCAGAACCGCGTGGCGCAGGCCGAGCCGCGGCTCCCCGCCGAAGTCCGCACCCTCGGCATCACCACGATCAAGAGCGCGCCTGATCTCACCATGGTGGTGCATTTGTTGTCGCCGAATGGCCGCTACGACATGACCTATTTGCGCAACTACGCCGTGCTCAACGTCAAGGATCGGCTGGCGCGCATCGAAGGTGTCGGCCAGGTACAGTTGTTCGGTTCCGGCGACTATTCGATGCGGGTCTGGCTCGATCCGCAGAAGGTCGCCGAGCGCGGGCTGTCGGCTTCCGACGTGGTGCGCGAGATCCGCGCCCAGAACGTGCAAGCCGCGGCCGGCGTGGTCGGCGCGTCGCCAAGCGAGGTCGGGCTCGATTTGCAGCTTTCCATCAACGCGCAGGGACGGCTGCAGACCGAGGAGGAGTTCGGCGAAATCATCGTCAAGAACGGCGCCAATGGCGAAGTCACGAGGCTGCGCGACATCGCCCGGATCGAGCTCGGTGCAGCGGACTATTCGCTGCGGTCGCTGCTGGACAACAAGTCCGCGGTCGCGGTGCCGATCTTCCAGTCGCCGGGCTCCAATGCGATCCAGATCTCCGACACCGTCCGCAAGATGATGGTCGAGCTGAAGGCGAACATGCCCGACGGCATGGATTACAGTATCGTCTATGACCCCACGCAATTCGTTCGCGCCTCGATCGAGGCGGTGGTGCACACGCTGTTGGAAGCCGTTGCCCTCGTGGTGCTGGTGGTCATCCTGTTCCTGCAGACCTGGCGTGCGTCGATCATTCCTCTGATCGCCGTGCCGGTTTCCATCATCGGCACCTTTGCCGTCATGCATGTGTTCGGTTTCTCGATCAACGCGTTGACCCTGTTCGGGCTGGTGCTGGCGATCGGCATCGTGGTCGATGACGCCATCGTCGTGGTCGAGAACGTCGAGCGCAACATCGAGCAGGGGCTGACGCCAAAGGAGGCGGCGTATCAGGCAATGCAGGAAGTGACCGGGCCGATCATCGCGATCGCGCTGGTGCTGATCGCGGTGTTCGTGCCGTTGGCGTTCATCACCGGGTTGACCGGCCAATTCTACAAGCAGTTCGCGCTGACGGTCGCGATCTCGACGGTAATCTCGGCATTCAATTCGCTGACGCTGTCGCCGGCGCTGGCCGCCGTGCTGCTGAAATCCCACGACGCGCCAAAGGACGCGCTGACCCGTGGCATGGACCGCGTGCTCGGCTGGTTCTTCCGGCGCTTCAACCGCTTCTTTCATCGCAGTTCCGAAGCCTATGGCAGCGGCGTCAAGCGGGTGATCTCGCGGCGGGCGATCGTGATGGTCGCCTATGTCGCGCTGATCGGCGTCACTTATGGGCTGTTCAAGGCGGTGCCCGGCGGCTTCGTGCCCGGCCAGGACAAGCAGTACCTGGTCGGCTTCGCACAACTGCCCGACGGTGCGACGCTGGACCGCACCGAAGAGGTGATCCGCCGCATGGGCGATATCGCCTTGAAGCTGCCGGGCGTCGAAAGCGCCGTGGCGTTTCCCGGCCTGTCGATCAACGGTTTTACCAACAGCTCTAATTCGGGAATCGTGTTCGTCACGTTGAAGCCGTTCGAAGAGCGCAAGGCTGCCAATCTCAGCGCGGGCGCGATCGCCGGCCAGCTCAACGGCAAGTTTTCCGCGATCCAGGAAGCCTTCATTGCCATGTTCCCGCCGCCGCCTGTGGCGGGATTGGGCACTATCGGCGGCTTCAAGCTGCAGATCGAGGATCGCGCCGGGCTGGGCTATGAGGCGCTCAACGACGCCACCAAGGCGTTCATCGCCAAGGCCGGCGCGGCGCCGCAACTGGCCGGGCTGTTCTCCAGCTATCAGGTCAACGTGCCGCAGCTTTATGCCGATATCGACCGCACCCGGGCGCGGCAGCTCAGCGTGCCCGTCACCAGCGTATTCGATACCATGCAGATCTATCTCGGCTCGCTCTACGTCAACGACTTCAACAAATTCGGCCGCACCTATTCGGTGCGGGTGCAGGCGGACGCGAAATTTCGCGCCCGCGCCGACGATGTTGGGCTGCTGAAGGTGCGCTCCGACACCGGCGAGATGGTGCCGCTATCGGCGCTGCTGAAAATCAAGGAGAGCGCCGGGCCGGAACGCGCCATGCGATACAACGGCTTCCTCACCGCCGACCTCAATGGCGGTGCGGCGCCCGGCTATTCGACCGGGCAGGCTCAGGCAGCGGTGGAGAAGATCGCGGCAGAGACCTTTCCGAAGGGCATCGCGTTCGAGTGGACCGACCTGACCTATCAGGAAATCATTGCCGGCAATTCGTCGCTGATCGTGTTTCCGGTGGCGCTATTGCTGGTATTCCTGGTGCTCGCCGCGCAATACGAGAGCCTGACCTTGCCGCTGTCGATCATCATGATCGTGCCGATGGGATTGCTGGCGGCGATGCTCGGCGTCTGGCTCACCAGGGGCGACAACAACGTGTTCACGCAGATCGGGTTGATCGTGCTGGTGGGATTGTCGGCCAAGAATGCCATCCTGATCGTGGAGTTCGCGCGCGAGCTGGAGTTCGCCGGACGTACGCCGGTGCAGGCCGCGATCGAAGCCAGCCGCTTGCGGCTGCGGCCGATCCTGATGACCTCGCTTGCCTTCATCATGGGCGTGGTGCCGCTGGTGATCTCCACCGGCGCAGGTTCCGAGATGCGTCATGCCATGGGGGTTGCGGTGTTTTCAGGCATGATCGGCGTCACGGCGTTCGGCATCTTCTTTACGCCGATGTTCTACGTGCTGCTGCGCGCCTTGGCCGGTAACCGGCCGCTGACGCAGCACGGCGAGGCATCGGTGGGACACGCCGCGCGCCATCCGGCGGAGTGAGGGCTTTGCGCTTTGGGCGGGCAAAGGTGTAGCTCGCTCCCTCTCCCCGTCCTTCACGGGGAGAGGGTTGGGGTGAGGGGCTCTATCCGCGAATACTGAAGGTGCGGTGAGAGCGGTACCCCCTCACCCGGATCGCAAGGGCGATCCGACCTCTCCCCGCAGGCGGGGAGAGGTTAAGAAGGCACCGCCCGCAATTGTTACGGCAACGTGTAAGCCGTCTTCACCGTCGTATAAAACTCCGCGGCGTAGCGGCCTTGTTCGCGGGCGCCGAAGCTGGAGCCTTTTCGGCCGCCGAACGGCACGTGGTAGTCGACGCCGGCGATCGGCAGATTGACCATCACCATGCCGGCCTCGGAATTGCGCTTGTAGTCGCTGGCGTATTTCAGGCTGGTCGTGCAGATACCGGATGACAGGCCGAAGTCGGTGTCATTCGCGGTCGCCAGCGCTTCGGCATAATCCTTGACCCTGATGACCGCGGCCACCGGCCCAAAAATTTCCTCGCGCGCTATCCGCATTTTGTTGCTCACGTCGGTGAACAGGGCCGGCTGCAGATAGAAGCCGGGCGCATCGCGGTTGAGGCGCTCGCCACCGAAGGCGAGTTTTGCTCCCTCATCCTTGCCGATCGAGATATATTTGAGATCCTGATCGAGCTGGCTCTGGTCGACGACGGGGCCGATATCGGTGCCGGCCTTGACGGCGTCGTCGATCTTCAGGCCGCGCATCCGCTCGGTCAGGGCCTCGACGAACTTGTCGTGGATCCCTGATGTGACGATCAGGCGCGAAGCGGCGGTGCAGCGCTGGCCGGTGGAAAAGAACGCGCTGTTGGCGGCGCATTCCACCGCGACCTTCAGGTCGGCGTCGTCAAGAACGACCAGCGGATTCTTGCCGCCCATCTCGAGCTGAAACTTCTTCATCGGCCGCGAGGCGATGCAGGCAGCGGCAACCTTCTGGCCGGTGGAGACCGAGCCGGTGAAGCTGATGGCCGCGACATCAGGATGTTCGAGCAGGACGGCGCCAACTTCGGAGCCGCGCCCAAGCACGAGGTTGAGCACGCCCTTGGGCAGACCGGCGCGGTGCAGGATATCGACCAGCGCCCACGACGAGCCCGGCACGAGGTCGGCGGGCTTGATCACCACAGTGTTGCCATAGGCCAGCGCCGGCGCGATCTTCCAGGCCGGTATCGCGATCGGGAAATTCCACGGCGTGATCAGGCCGACGACACCGAGCGCTTCGCGCGTGATCTCGATGTCGATGCCGGGGCGCACCGAAGCGAGCTTCTCGCCCGCCATCCGCAGGCATTCGCCGGCAAAGAACGCAAAGATCTGCCCGGCGCGCGCGACTTCGCCGATGCCTTCCGGCAGCGTCTTGCCTTCCTCACGCGACAGCAGTCGGCCGAGTTCGTCCTTGCGCGCGAGGATTTCGTCCGACGCCTTCTTCAGGATGTCGTAGCGCACTTGCGGCGTCGATCGCGACCAGGCCGGGAATGCGGCTTTTGCAGCTGATATCGCGGCCTCGGCCTGCGCGCGCGTGCCGCGCACGGCCTGGCCGATGACGTCCTTGGTATCGGATGGGTTGACGTTTGGCGCGCGGGCGCCATCGGACAGCCATTCGCCGTCGATCAGATTGTTGAACATCAGCATGGGTGGTTTCTCCATCGTTGTGTCTTCTTCAAATCTCGCGTCCCGGACGCGGTGCAGCGTGTAACGCTGCTCCGCAGAGCCGGGACCCATACTTGTCTTCCGCGGTCATGGACCCCGGCTCTGCAGCGCACCGCTTCGCGCTGCGCTGCAGAGCCGGGGAACGGAAACTACCGTCTGTTGGCCTTGCGCCAAGCCGCAAAATCCTTGGGCGTTTGCTCGTCGGTTGCGGGGTAGAGGCCGAGGATCGAACGGCCCTTGCGCACCTCCTCGGTAACAAAATCCTCGAACGCTGTCATCTCGACCGCCTCGTCGGCGATTTCGTCCGCAAGATGCGCGGGGATCACGATCACGCCGTCGCTGTCGCCGAGAATGACGTCGCCGGGGAACACCGGCGCGTCGCCGCAGCCGATCGGCACGTTGATCTCGATCGCCTGGTGCAGCGTCAGATTGGTCGGCGCGCTCGGCCGCTGGTGGTAGGCGGGAAAGCCGAGCGCGGCGATTTCAGCCGAATCGCGAAACCCGCCGTCGGTGATGACGCCGGCCGCGCCGCGCTTCATCAGCCGCGTCACCAGGATGGCGCCGGCCGAAGCCGCCCGCGCATCCTTGCGGCTGTCCATGACAAGCACCGCGCCGGGCGGGCAGTCTTCGATCGCCTTGCGCTGCGGATGGGCACGGTCGCGGAACACCTCGATCTTGTTGAGGTCCTCGCGCGCCGGCATGTAGCGCAGGGTGAAGGCTTCCCCGACCAGCACCGGCTGATTCGGCCCGAGCGGATGCACATCCTGGATCATCTGGATGCGGAGGCCGCGCTTGAACAGCGCGGTGGCGACGGTGGCGGTGGAGACGGTTTTGAGTTTGTTGCGGGTGGCGTCGCTCAGTTTTGTCATTTTCTCTATCCTAATTCGTCATTCCGGGATGCGCCGCTTGGCGCAGGCCCGGAATCCATAACCACGATCGGGCGTATGGATTCCGGGCTCGCGCTTCGCGCGCCCCGGAACGACAACTTTAATCACACCGCGCCATGCGACTCCACATACAGCGCGTACACGGAGTGGCAGCTCGTCATATAGAGGCGGTTGTTCTTCGGCCCGCCGAAACAGAGGTTGGCGCAACGCTCCGGCAGCCGGATGAAGGCGAGCGGCTTGCCGGCGGCGTTGAACACCATCACGCCATCGAGGTCTTCGGACTTGCCCTTGAGCTGGAAGACTCTTCGTCCGCCGATTTCGGTCGGTTCGGCCTGCAATGCACCGTTGCTGCCCCAGCCGCACCACAGATTGCCGTCGCGATCGACCCGGAAGCCGTCGAGCGCGCCCTGGTCGGCGGCGTCGATCAGCTTGGTCCGGCTGCCGAGTCCGCCGTCGGCGTTGACGTCATAGGCCCAGATGCTGCGGTTGGGGGAGCCCTTCCACTCGACGACATAAAGCTTCTTTTCGTCGGGCGAGAACGCCAGGCCGTTCGGATTGACGATGTCGGTAATGACGGCTGAAATCTTGCCGTCCTTGTCGATGCGGTAGACGTTGGTGGTGGCCTGTTCGGGCTTTTCCTTGTTGCCCTCCCACTCGCCATTGATGCCAAACAAGGGATCGGTGAACCAGATGCTCTCGTCGGACTTCACCACGACGTCGTTCGGCGCATTCAGCCGCTTGCCTTCGAACTTGTCGGCCAGCACCGTGATCTTGCCGTCCTTCTCGGTGCGGGTGACACGGCGGGTCACCGAATGCTCGCAGGTGACGAGGCGGCCCTGGCGATCGCGCGTGTTGCCGTTGGCATAGTTGGCGGGGCTCCGGAACACGCTGGTCTGGTTGGTCTTCTCGTCGAACTTCATGATCCGGTTGTTCGGGATGTCGGAGTACAGGAGATAGCCACCCTCGGGGAAATAGGCCGGGCCTTCGGCCCAACGCATCCCGGTAGCGACCTGTTCGATCGTGGACGAATAGATCCGGTATTTTGCAAAGCTCGGATCGAGGATCTGCACCGACGGATCGGGATAGCGCTGGTTCATCGTGAACGGAAATGATTGTGCACCTGCGGCACGCGAGAGAAGCGTGGTGGCCGCGGTGGCGCCGGCTGCGGCGAGGATGTTGCGTCGTGTGATGCTCATGGTGGTCCTCCCTGGGATATTTTTTGTTTGGTAATGGTCTCTCTTGTCATTCCGGGGCGATGCGTAGCATCGAACCCGGAATCTCGAGGTTCCGGGTCTGGTCCTTCGGACCATCCCGGAACGACGAGGCTAGTAGATCGACGGCTCTCCCACCGGCTTGCCAAAGCCAGTCTCCAGAAAATCGAAATCGCAACCTTCGTTGGCCTGCTTGATGTGCTTGGTGAACATCCAGCCATAGCCGCGCTCGAACCGGCGTTCCGGCGCCTTCCATTCCGCGCGACGCTTTGCAAGCTCCGCCTGGGGCACATCGAGGTTGATGGTGCGGGCGTTGACGTCGAGCGTGATGCGGTCGCCGTTCTTCACCAGCGCCAGCGGGCCGCCGATGTAGGATTCCGGCGAGACATGCAGGATGCAGGCGCCGTAGCTGGTGCCGCTCATGCGCGCATCCGACAGCCGTACCATGTCTCGCACGCCTTGCTTTACCAGCTTGGTTGGAATCGGCAGCATGCCCCATTCCGGCATGCCCGGGCCGCCCTGCGGCCCGGCATTGCGCAGGATGAGCACGTGGTCCGCGGTCACATCGAGATCGGGATCGTCGATCGCCTTCTTCATCGAGGGGTAATCGTCGAACACCAGCGCCGGCCCGGTGTGCTTGAGGAAGCGCGGCTCGCAGGCGGACGGTTTGATCACGCAGCCATCGGGCGCGAGATTGCCCTTCAGCACCGCGAGCGCGCCCTCGGCATAGATCGGATCCTTCACCGTGCGGATGACGTCGTCATTATAGACTTCGGCGCGCGCAATGTTCTCGCCAAGCGTCTGGCCGGTCACGGTCATGACGTCGAGGTGCAGATGCTCCCTGATGCGGCTCATCAGGCCCGGCAAGCCGCCGGCATAGAAGAAATCCTCCATCAGATATGTGTCGCCGCTCGGACGCACATTGGCGATGACAGGCACCTTGCGGCTGGCGATCTCGAAATCGTCGAGCCCGATGTCCTGACCGGCGCGGCGAGCCTGCGCGATCAGATGGATGATCGCGTTGGTCGAGCAGCCCATCGCCATCGCCACCGTGATCGCGTTCTCGAAGGCTTTTCGGGTCTGGATCTTGTTCGGCGTCAAATCCTCCCACACCATCTCGACGATGCGGCGGCCGCATTCGGATGCCATGCGGATATGGCCGGCATCGGCGGCCGGGATCGAGGACGCGCCCGGCAGGGTCATGCCGATCGACTCGGCGATCGCCGTCATGGTCGAGGCGGTGCCCATGGTCATGCAGGTGCCGTAGCTGCGGGCGATGCCGGCCTCGACATCGACCCAATCCTTGTCGGAGATTTTTCCGGCACGCCGCTCGTCCCAGAATTTCCAGGCGTCCGAACCGGAGCCCAGCGTCTTGCCCTTCCAGTTGCCGCGCAGCATCGGCCCGGCCGGCAGATAGATCGTCGGCAGGCCCATGCTGGTGGCGCCCAGCAAAAGGCCTGGCGTCGTCTTGTCGCAACCGCCCATCAGCACGACGCCGTCGACGGGATGGCCGCGCAGCAGTTCCTCGGCGTCCATTGCCAGCATGTTGCGATAGAGCATCGTGGTCGGCTTCAGGAACGATTCCGACAGCGACAGCGCCGGCAGCTCCATCGGAAAACCGCCGGCCATCAGGATGCCGCGCTTGACGTCGTCGACGCGGGACTTGAAATGCATGTGGCAGGGCTGCGCGTCCGACCAGGTGTTGAGGATCGCAATGACGGGGCGGCCCTTCCACTCCTCCGGCGCGTAGCCCATCTGCATCGCACGGGAGCGATGGCCGAAGGCGCGAAGATCGTCGGGCGCGAACCAGCGCGCGCTGCGAAGCTGGTCGGGGGTCTTGTTTTTGCTGCTCATGATTGAGTACCCCATTTCTGGACGGTGTTGCGCTCGATAGTGCGGAAGATCAGGTTTTCCACGATCAAGCCAATGATGATCACCGTCAACAGGCCGGCGAAGACAGCAGGTATGTCAAGCAAATTGCGGTTTTCGAAGATGAACCAGCCGAGCCCGCCCTGACCGGATGAGACGCCGAACACCAGTTCGGCGGCAATCAGCGTGCGCCAGGCGAACGCCCAGCCGATCTTCAGGCCGGTCAGGATCGAGCCGAACGCCGCCGGAATCAGGATCCGCGCCACGTAAGGCAGGCCGCGCAGGCCGTAATTGCGGCCGACCATGCGCAGCGTGTTCGACACGCTCTTGAAGCCGGAATGGGTATTGAGCGCGACCGGCCACAGCACCGAATGGATCAGCACGAAGACGAGGCTGCCATTGCCGAGCCCGAACCAGATCAGCGCCAGCGGCAGCAGCGCGATCGCCGGCAGCGGGTTGAACATCGCGGTGACGGTTTCAAGAAAATCCGTGCCAATGCGGGTGGAGATCGCCAGGATGGTGAAGATCGCGGCGAGCACGATGCCGGCCGCATAGCCCATGAACAGGACTTTCAGCGACGCCCAGGCGCGCATCGGGATGGTGCCGTCGCGTACTTTTTCCCACATCGTCATGATGGTGTCGTGAAAGGTCGGGAACAGCAGCGGATTGTCGAGGTAGGTGCCGTAGGCTTCCCACACCACCGCGAGGAACAGGATGATCACGCCCTTGCGGACAAAGCCGTCGTTCCACAGCAATTCGAGGACGGAGAGCTTACGCTCCACCTCCACTGACGCGGCCACTGCGGCGGTATCGCGCAGCAGGATTCTCGCTTCACCCATCGCATGTACCTCTCAGTGCGCCGCTGCGGTTTCTGTTTCGGCGTTCGAGAACAGCAGATCGTGAATCTGCTTTTCGAGCCGGGCGGCACTGCCGTCTTCGCTGGAGACCTGATCGACGTCGACAATCTCGGCCTTGACCCGGCCGGGATGCGGCGACAGCAGCAGAATGCGGTTGCCGATCTTGATCGCTTCCGCGATCGAATGGGTGACGAACAGCACGGTGAACTTGGTTTCGGCCCAGAGCTGCAGCAATTCGTCCTGGCAGGTGCGCCGCGTCAGCGCATCGAGCGCGGCGAACGGCTCGTCCATCAGGAGGATGTCCGGCTCCATCGCCATGCCGCGCGCGATCGCAACGCGCTGCTTCATGCCGCCCGACAGCGTATGCGGATAGGAATCGACGACGCGGGTGAGGCTGACCTTCTCGATGTAGGCGCGGGCGCGAACCTCGGCCTCCTTGCGCGGCAACCGCCGCGTCATCAGAAGCGGGAACATGACGTTTTCCAGCACGGTCTTCCAGGGCAACAACTGGTCGAACTCCTGGAAGATCATCATCCGGTCGGCGCCGGGCTCCGTGATCTCGCGGCCCGAGATCCGCATCTTGCCTTCGCTCGGCGTCATGTAGCCACCGACCGCTTTCAGCAATGTCGACTTGCCGCAACCGGAGGGGCCGAGCAGCACGAAGCGATCGGAACGATCGACCGTAAAACTGACCCGCTCGGTCGCGGTCACCACCGCGCTCGAGGTCTTGTAGCGTAGCGTTACGTCGCTGACGTCGAGAAGCGCCGTCATTTGGTCAATTGCCCTTCAGGTCGTGCGACATCGGCAGGTAATAATCCGTCCACGCCTTGGGCTGGGTCTTCAGCGTGCCGACCTTGAACAGATGGTTGGCGAATTTCATGGTGCCCTGCGGCTGCAGGTTCCACTCCATCATGCCGGGCTCCTTGAGCCAGGCCAGCAGATCCTCGACGCTGGTCTTGTCGCCGGTGACCTCCTTGTAGATTTCCACCGCCGCCTTGGTATCGCTGCGGATCAGGTCCTGCGCTTCCTTGGTGGCGTCGCGCACCGCCTGGACGATCTTCGGATTGGCGTCGGCGAATTTGGTGGTGGTGAAGAACTGCGCCTGGCTGAGCGGTCCGCCCATCACGTCGGGCGACGACAGCACGACATGCGCGCCGGCCACGTTCTTCAGTTCGAGGAACGTGAACGGCGGGATCGCAAAATGATTGCGGACCTCGTGCTGGGCGTTGGTCATCGCCACATAGGCGTCGGGATGACCGAGCTGCACGGTGTTGGGATCGAGCTTCGACCATTGATCGGCGCCAAACAGTTCGGCGGCGGCGATCTGCAGCACGATGGCCTGCGTCGAGACCTTGACGGTCGGCACCGCGATCTTGTCGTTGGGGCCGATATCTTTCAGTGACTTGATATGGGCGTCGCGGCTGATCAGCGTCATCGGCTGCGCGGAGGTCGCGACGATGCCCTTGACGCCGCCGCGGGTGCGATCCCACAGCAACAGCAGATTGCCGGTGCCGGTGTTGAGGATGTCGACGCCGCCGGCAAGCAGCGCGTCGGTCTGCGCACCGCCGCCGCTCAGATTGATCCATTTGGTTGACACGCCGGGCACGCCGAGCGCCGCGGCGTGCTTTTCGATCAGCTTCTGCTTTTCCATGATGTGCGACGGCATGTAGAAAATGCCGGGCTGCCGCGACAGCGCGATCTCGCTTTTCTGTTGCGCCAGCGCGGGCACGCCCGACAGCGTCATTCCGAGTGCCGCGATTGCGCCTGCGGCGGCGCGCCACATCATACTCTTCATCGTTGTTTCCTCCGGCGGTCTCTACGCATTGACGCCCAGTTGACAGGCTTCTTGGAGATGCACTAATGTATTAGTGTATTTGAGGCAAGCGCCTTCTGAAAGGACCGCTGTTCCGATGGGGCCAACGCCAATCGCCGCCCGCCGCGCCGCACCGCGTTCCCCCGAGCGGCTCGATCGCGACCGGCAGGCTGCGCCCCAGGTTTTCGAGCGCCTGCGCGGCATGATCATTTCGCTGGAACTGCCGCCGGGATCGCCGCTGTCGCGGGCCGCTTTGGCCGGGCAGTTCGGAATCAGTTCGACGCCGATCCGCGACGCCCTGATGCGGCTGGAAGAGGAAGGCCTGGTCGACGTGTTCCCGCAATATGCGACCGTGGTCAGCCGGGTCGATGTGCGATTGGCCCAGCAGGCGCATTTCTTGCGGCAGGCGGTCGAGCTGGAGATCGTGCGCGCCCTGGCGATCAGCCATGACGAAGCGTTCGTCGCCGAGCTGAATGGAACAATCCTGCGCCAACAGCAATTCGCCAAGGCCGGCGAGTTCGAGAAGTTCATGGCCGCCGACAATGAATTCCACGCCCAGCTCTACACGGCGGCCGCCAAGCAGGACATCTGGACGCTGGTGCGCAGCCGCAGCGGGCATATCGACCGGCTGCGCCGGCTGCATCTGCCCTCCCCCGGCAAGGCGCAGGACATCGTGCGGCACCACAGGCTGATCGCCAAGGCAATCGACGCCGGCGATCCGGACGGGGCGCAGAAGCATCTGCGCACCCATCTGTCGGGAACGCTCAGCGAACTCGCCCAGATCCGGGCACGGTATCCGGAATATCTGAGCGACTGAACGCCGCAGATTACCCGCGCCATCAGGACGAAACGGCTCCGTTGCGGCGGCAAATTGCGCTGTCTACCCGACGACAGGCGATATACGGTTTTTGGCAGGAACATCTGCAGCCGGGAAACCGTTGCAGGAGAACAAGGTTTCAGCGAAAATCGCAACCTGCCGTTGATCTGATTCCAGCGGGCGCCCGGAGAACCTTCTTTTGGCAAGAATACTGATTGTAGACGACGATACCGCGGTTCAGGCCACCGTCCGCCTGTTGCTCGAGCGCGCAGGCCATAGCGTGGTCACCGCCGGTGACGGCCGTAAGGGGCTTGCGCTGTTCGAAAAGGAAGATTTCGATCTGCTGTTTCTCGACATCTTCATGCCGGGAATGGACGGGTTCGAGACCATGCGGCTGGCTCACCAGCTGCGGCCACTGATCCCGATCGTCGTGATCTCGGGACGGCCGATATCTTCGGAAGAAGGCGCCGCCCCCGACTTCCTGACCATGGCGACCAAGCTTGGCGCCGTCTCCAGTCTGCAGAAGCCGTTCAAACCGGCGGCCCTGCTGGCGACGGTCACGAGCTGCCTTGAGGCCGCCAAACGCCTGTCGTCAAGTTCGTCCCACGCCCCCGGCGGAGTTGCTTCCTGCCCGTAATGCGAAATAGCATTGCCGGGTTCGCCCAGCCGCTTGCCCGGGATGAACGGGAGGGCGAACGAATCAAAAGATGACGCTCACAACCAGGCTTGCCATCGCCATGATTGCGTTGGTCGCGCTCGCGGTTTCCGCGGTCGGCTGGCTGAGCTATCGCAACCTGGAACAGGCACTGCTGCTGCGCGCCCGCGACCGCATCGAGACGCATTCGCGGCAGGTGGCGACCGACCTCGAATATCACGCAGCCAGCGCGACCGGAGATGTCGCGGGCTTTCGTTCGGCGGCGGCGCTGCACGGATTGGTCCGCGCCCGACGGGCGGGCGGCATCGACCCGGTGGATGGCGTCTCCGAAAAGACTTGGCGCGACCGGATAGCAACCCGCTTTGCGGCGGAGCTCGAAGCCAAGCCCACCTATGCGATGTTGCGGATCTTCAGCTTCGATGATCACGGCCGTGAGATCGTCCGCGTCGACCGCATGGGCCCAAACGACACGGTTCGGATCGTTCCCGAAGAGGGACTGCAGAAGCGAAGCAACCGAAACTATTTCACGGAAACGCTCGCGCTCGGTCCCGGACAAATCTACGTTTCGCCGCTCGATCTTGGGCGCCGCGATGGACTGATCGAGGAGAGGCACAGGCCGACGATTCGGATCGCGACGCCGGTCTTCGCCGATGACGGCAAGCTGTTCGGCATTTTCATGATCAATGTCGATATGCGGCGGGCATTCGACCGCGTGCGGTCGTCGGTGTTGCCGGGCGAGACGATCTACCTCGTCAACCGGCAGGGCGACTACCTCATTCATCCCGATCGTTCACGCGAGTTCGGCACGCTGCTCGGCACGCCCAACGACTGGAAAGCCGACTTTCCCCAACTGGCGCCGCAGGCGGGGACATCCCGGGGCATCGCCGATATTGCACCGGATCACGCGGCCCGCCCGGGCGGGATAGCTCTGGCGCCTGCCCTGCTGGCTGGTACCGAATGGGTCGGCGTGATCGAAACCACCCCCAATGCCGTGATCATGGCGCCGGCCGCCAGCATCAGGAACACCTCCCTTCTGGTCGGAACGATCGCCGTACTGTGCGCGGCGGTGCTGGCCCTGCTGATCGCGAGGTCGCTGACCCGGCCGATCGTTCGTCTGACCGCCGCCGTACAGGGCGCCGCCCGGAACGGGAAAGTCGCCATTCCGGTTGACGCTCGCGGCGAGACCGGCGTGCTGGCGCGCGCGTTCGCGAAAGTGATCGAGGAGGTCAACGAGAAGACCGCAGCACTGCAGCAGGAGGTTCAGGAGCATCGCCGCACCATCGCGGCGCGCGACCACCACGCCGAGCGCGAGCGCCTGTTCAGCGCGGCGGTCGAATCATCCAACGACGCGATCATCACGACGTCGCTCGACGGCACGATCACCGGCTGGAACTCGGCTGCGGAACGTCTGTACGGATACAGCGCGGCGGAAGCGGCAGGCAAGAACATCGCGATCCTGATGCCCGCCGGCCGGCTGCCCGAGGCGCAGGACATCCTGCGCCGGATCGGCTGGGGCGAAAGCATCGAGCACAACGAAACTACGCGCCTTCGCAAGGACGGCACGCCGGTCGAGGTTTCGCTCAGCATTTCGCCGATCAAGGCGCCCTCGGGTGCCACCATCGGCATATCGAAGGTTGCCCGCGACATTACCGACAGCAACAAGACCCGGCTGGCGCTGCGCCAGCAGGCCGAGGAGCTTCGCCGCGTCTTCGAGACTTCGCAGGACCTGATCATGGTGACGGATTCACAGGGATCCGTGGTCCAGATCAGCCCGAGCTGCGCCGTCATCCTGGGCTACTCGCCCGGCGAGATGATAGGCCGCAGTGGAGAAGACTTCATCCATCCCGATCATCTCGAGAACTCGCGCCAGGAATTGCGCGCCCTGCGGCGCGGGCAACGCCCGACGATTGCGGACACGCGTTGCTTCCACAAGAGCGGACGCGAAGTGTGGCTGTCCTGGCTCGGGGTCTGGTCCCACCCGGTGAGACGGTTCTTCTTTGTCGGCCGCGACATGACCGAGACCCGCCGGGCGCAGGAAACCTTGCGTGAAAGCGCCCAGCTGGCCCGCGGGATCATCAACACGGCGCTCGATGCCTTTGTCCAGATGGATGATCAGGGCACGATCGCGGACTGGAATTCGCAAGCCGAGAACATCTTCGGCTGGACACGTGATGAAGCGGTCGGAGCAAAACTCAGCGAACTGATCATTCCATACGTCCATCGCGACGCGCACGCGGCCGGCCTGGAACGGTTCCTGCGCACTGGTGAAGGCGTGATCCTCGGCCGCCGTCTCGAGATCGACGCGGTGCGCCGCGACGGCAAGGAGATCAAGGTCGAACTGAGCGTCACCGCGCTAAAGCGCCGCAACGGCTTCGTGTTCAACGGTTTCATACGCGACCTCACCGAGAAGATCGCCACCGAGGACCGCATCCGGCAGTCCGAGAAGATGGAAGCCGTCGGCCAGCTCACCGGCGGCATCGCGCATGATTTCAACAACATCCTGACCGTCATCACCGGAACGATCGAAATCCTGGCCGACGCCGTCAAGGACGAGCCGCAACTCGCGGCCATCACGCGGATGATTGACGAAGCCGCGTCGCGCGGCGCCGACCTCACCCAGCATCTATTGGCATTCGCCCGCAAGCAGCCGCTCGAGCCTCAGGAAACCGACGTCAATACGCTGATCATCGACACCGCGAAACTGCTGCAGCGGACGCTCGGCGAGCATGTCGAGATCGAATCGGTGTTTGAAGACGAATCCTGCCCGGCGATCGTCGATCCCAATCAACTGGCCACCGCCATCCTCAATCTCGCCCTCAACGCCCGCGATGCGATGCCTGACGGAGGCAAGCTGATCATCGAAACCGGCATGGTCGTACTCGATGAGCATTACGCCAGGACGCACAATGACGTCCGGCCGGGCCGCTACGCGATGATCGCGGTCAGCGATACCGGAACCGGTATTCCGGCAGCGATCCTCGACAAGGTGTTCAATCCGTTCTTCACTTCGAAGGGGCCCGGCAAGGGAACCGGCCTCGGGCTCAGCATGGTCTACGGCTTCGTCAAGCAATCCGCCGGCCACGTCATGATCTACAGCGAGGAAGGCCACGGCACGACGATCAAGATGTACCTGCCGCCGGCCTCAGGCACGTCGCTTGCGGCCGTGCCGAGCCACGGGCCCACGGTCGAGGGCGGCAATGAGACGATCCTGGTGGTCGAAGACGACGCGCTGGTGCGCAATTACGTGCTGACGCAATTGCATTCGCTCGGCTACGTCACGCTGGATGCGGGAAACGCGACGGAGGCGCTCGCGATCGTCAACGCCGGCCGTCCATTCGACCTGCTGTTCACCGACGTGATCATGCCCGGCCTCAACGGCCGCCAGCTCGCCAACGAGATGCTGAAAATCAAACCCGGGCTGAAAGTGCTGTTCACGTCAGGCTATACCGAAAACGCGATCATCCACCACGGCCGGCTCGACGAGGGCGTGCTGCTGCTGGCCAAGCCTTATCGCAAATCGGATATGGCCATCATGATCCGCAAGGCCCTCGGCGACTAGAGCCTTTTCCGTTCCGATTAAATCGGAACGGGGCTCTACATTCTAGATTTGACGCGTTTTCTTGACGCGAACCGGTGTCCACTTCGCTGGAATACGCTCTAGCGGCCTACAGCTGCCGCGTATTCTCGCGAAAGCTGCGTCGTCCACTCACGCTTGACGCGAAGTGGTCATCACGATTCGGACCAGGTCGGCGGCGTTGCGTGCCCCGAGCTTCTTCATGATGTTGGCGCGGTGATCCTCGATGGTCCGCGGGCTGATTCCAAGGTGCCTGCCCGCTTCCTTGTTGGACGCGCCGGCGGTGAACTGCTCGAGCACCTCGCGTTCGCGGCGGGTGAGCGGTTCGCGTCCGGGAAAATGCAGCGTCGCGATCCGGGACGCGGAGTTGTTTTCCGCCTGCCGGCGCGCATAGGCCTCGATCGCCTCGTCGAGCCGTGCGACGATCTCGCTGCCACGGAACGGCTTTTCAATGAAGTCCAGCGCGCCGCTCTTGATGGCGTTGACGGCCATCGAGATGTCGCCTTGCCCGGAGATCATGAAGATCGGCGCAGGATAGTCCTCGCCGTGCAGTTCCTTCAGGATGTCGAGGCCCGATTTGCCGGGGATATGCACGTCGAGCAGGATGCAGGACGGCGTCCGGGTTCTTGCAACGGCCAGCAATGCCGCGCCGTCGGCGAAACAGATGACCTGATAACCGCCAGCCGACAGCACCATGGAAAGCGTGTCGCGAACGGCGGGGTCGTCATCGACTACAAAGATCTCCCCGCGGGAGTGGGCTTTCTCAGCCATGTTTCATCTTCCATGCATGGTGAAACGTGACGCGCACCCGATATCGGTACTCAACTCCATACCGCATCAAAACGCCCCCGTATTTGTACGGGACGTTGGCTTAACGCACAAGTAGCAACGCGCACCTAAAAAGTAGCCCGAGGAGTGCAGTTATGCAGAACCCCCAAGGCGGCGGCATCGCGATCGAACCTGACGACCGAGGTAACGCGTACCGCTCGGTGGTATCGGATGTCATATCCCTGATCGAGCATGTTCAGGCGAGCCTGAGGCTGATCGAACAGGAGATCGCCCGCGAAACCGCGTCCGGCAGCCAGGACATCTCCACCAATGTCGTTGTGCTCGATGACGTGACGCCGCCCTATGTCAGGGCGACCGTGGCGTTGAAGGCCTGTGACGCCAATCTTGCCATCGCCCTCCACTCGCTGCTCGATCCCATGACACCGTCCAATATGCCGGAGCACGGCGCCAGCGATTATGTCTGGGGCCCGCCGGCGCTTTCGGTTCTCAGCGCGTAAGGCAGCAGCCCGCCCACTACGGCCATCTGAAAATTGAAGACATCGAACCGGCCAGCCTGTGCCAGCGGGCGTTTTGCCGCCATCCCGCGCCGGACGTTGCTCCGGCCTTTCCACAAGGCGCGGTTTCACCGCCTGACCGGCGGTTCGGTGCGGAAGCTAGCCGCTCAGGACATCATCTCATCGGACTTCGACGTCGCGCCCGGTCGCTTCTTGGCGTGCTTGCCCCTCAGGAAATGAATATCCATGTCCGTGCCGTTGACGCGCACCAATTCGCAGCGGCGATAGGCGAGCCCGGTCGACGACAGCAACAGAAAGAACTCCTTGAGGTTGAGGCCTTGAATGGAGCCTTCCACGGTCAACGTGGCGTCGGTATCAGAGATCGAGTTGAGTTGGCAATCCCGGCGCCAGGTTCCGTCAATTGCCATGATACAGACGTCGTAACCCCGGCTGAACGTGACGCGCTCGGCTGCCTTGCTCTCGTCCGACATTCCTCAACGCCCCGCCATTGCCGCAATTTTCGGCATCGCTGCCGTCGCCGCACGCGCGGCGTTCGGCCGATAGAGCCCGCGCTTGTCCGGAAATGGCTTGAAGACATCGGTCAAGCCTACCACCGTCTCCGCCGCGCCCAGCACCAGGAAGCCGTCCGCTTCCATCGACTTGGCAAGACGGCCGAAGATGTTGATCTTGGTGTCCTGATCGAAATAGATCAGAACGTTGCGGCAGAAGATGACGTCGAACATTCCGAGCTGCGAAAAATCGTGCAGCAGATTGAGTTGCCGGTGCTGCACCATGGCGCGGATGTCGGCATTGATCTGCCAGAGCTCGCCGTTCTGCTTGAAATATTTGACCAGCATCTGGATCGGCAGGCCGCGCTGGACCTCGAACTGGCTGTAGATGCCGGCTTTGGATTTCTCGAGCACTTCCTGGGAGAGATCGGTCGCGATGATTTCAACCCGCCATCCGGCAAGTGCCGCACTCATTTCCTTCAGCGACATGGCCAGCGAATACGGCTCCTGCCCGGTCGAACCGGCGGCGCACCAGATCCGGATGCTCTTGCGGGCCGCGCGTGCCTTCAGCACCTCGGGCATGATCGAATCGCGGAAATGATCGAACGGCACCTTGTCGCGGAAGAAGAAGGTCTCGTTGGTGGTCATGGCTTCGACCACCTGGGCGACAATCGCTGGCGCGCCGCCCTTCATTTTCTGCACGAGTTCGCTGATGCCGGCGAGGCCGCATTTGCGCGACAGCGGCAGCAGGCGGCTTTCGATCAGGTACTGTTTGTCTGCGGACAGGTCGAGACCGGAATGATCCTTCAGGAGCTTACGCAGATACTCATAGTCTGGCGGGGTCACGGGTGGCCTCTCAACGGCAAGCGGAAAAGGATTTAGACGGGTGTCGGTTCGGTGACTTCGATCAAGCCGACTTCCTTGAACTTGTCGGCGACGATGTCCTTGTCGAACGGCTTCATGATGTATTCGTTAGCGCCGGCATGCAGCGCGCGCGAGATATGGTCCATGCCGTTTTCGGTGGTGCAGAACACCACCTTGGGCACATCGCCGCCGGGCAATCGGCGCAGATGGCCGAGGAATTCATAACCGTCCATCACGGGCATGTTCCAGTCGAGCAGGACGGCATCCGGCATGGCGCGCTTGCAGACTTCGAGCGCCTTCTCACCGTCCTCAGCCTCGGTGATCTCAAAGCCCATCTCTTCCAGGATGCGACGCCCGATTTTGCGAACGACGCTGGAATCATCGACAACAAGACATGTTTTCATTTTTCGGCCTCCTTATGCCGATCGTTCTATGCTGCGAGTGTGGTGGGCACGATTTCGAGGACGCGATCGACATCGAGGACGACCATGAGCTGGCCGTCGAGGCGGTGGACGCCGCCGGCGAGCTTGGCCATGCGGGGGTCGAGATTGACGGGGTTTTCCTCGCGGCTGTCGTCCGGGAGCCTGAGCACCTCGCCGATCTGGTCGATCAAGAGGCCGTAGGATTCGCCGCGCAGGTCGACGCCAACCGCCATCGGCGGCTTGCCGTCGTCGTTTTTGGGCAGCCCGAGCCGGGCGCGCATGTCGACGACCGTGACGATGCGGCCGCGCAGGTTGAGCACGCCGGCGATCTCGGCCGAGGACAGGGGAACGCGGGTCAGCCGTTCCGGCATGAACACGTCCTGGACGCGGGAGATCGGCAGGCCGAACAGCTGCCCGCCGATCACGGCGGTGACGTATTCGACCACGGTGCCCTCGATGGTGTCGGTCTTGGTTGTCATGATGTCTTGCCTTTAGCCTTATGCCGCGCGCCTGGTCTCGCCAGCGGTCTGTTCCTTCAGCGCCGCGATCAGGCCGGGACGGTCGAACTTGGCGACGTAATCGTGGAAGCCGGCCTGCCGCCCGCGTTCGATCGCCGCCGGAGAGACCATCGAGGACAGCGCGATGATCGGCATCGCGCTCAAGTGCTGGTCGGCCCGGATCGTCTCGGCAAACTCGAACCCGTTCATGTCGGGCATCTCGATGTCGGTCAGCACCACATCAAAAGTCTGGCCCGAGCGCAGCGCGGTGAGGCCTTCCTGCGCATTGGGGGCGACCCGCACCCGGTAGCCGGCGGCTTTGAGCACCGGCGCCAGCATGTTGCGGAAGAAGGCTGAGTCGTCGACCAGGAGCACCGACTGCGCCGATACCGAGGGACGCATCTCCTTGCGGGAGAACCAGTCGGCGAACGCCATCGGCAAGAAATGGCCGACGTCGATCACTTCGGTGGCCTGGCCCTTGATCACGGCCGAACCCAGAATGCCCTCACTGGAACCGGCGACCTCGATGTGCAGCCGCTCCTCGACGATGTCGATGATCTCGTCGACCACCAGCCCCATCGAGCGGCCGTCGTCGGCGAACACCAGGATCGGCTGGGCGCCCGAGGTCTGGACGTTGACCCCGTTCATCTGCACCAGCGGCATCAGCTGCTCGCGGTACTGCACCATGTAGCGGCCGTTACTGAGTTCGATCTTGTCGGTGGCGATCTCCTCCAGCCGGGTGACGAGGCCGAGCGGCACCGCCTTGGGCTGGCTGGAACCGGCGCGGAACACCAGCAGCGAGGTCAGCTGTTCGCCGGTGTTGGCGTGGGCCGCCGCGTTCTCGTCCGCCATCCCCTGGGCGGAGGAGCCGGCGGCGCCGAGCGCTTTGGCAAAGCCGTTGGGGTCGATGATCATGATCACGGCGCCATCGCCCAGGATGGTGTTGCCGGAGAACATGTCGATGTGACGCAGTTTTGTCGACATCGGCTTGACCACGATTTCTTCGGTGTGGAACACGCCGTCGACCACGATGCCAAAGGTCTGGCTGCCGACTTGCGTCACCACGATAAAACCGTTCTCGGGGTCGGAGGAGGAGCCGTCGTCGATCTTGAGCAGCTTCTTCAGGTGCATCAGCGGCAGCAGCTTGTTGCGCAGCCTTAAGACCGCGGTGTCCTTGATGCGCTCGATGCGGTGTTCGGAGTTGGCGCGGGCGCGGACCAGCTCGACAACGGACAATTGGGGTATCGCAAAGCGGTCGCCGCCGGCTTCCACGATCAGGGCCGAGACGATGGCGAGCGTCAGCGGGATCTTGATGGTGACGGAAGACCCCTCGCCGGCCACCGACTTGATGTCGATGGTGCCGCCGATCTGGTCGATATTGGTGCGCACCACGTCCATGCCGACGCCGCGGCCGGAGACCGAGGTGACGGTGGCGGCGGTGGAGAAGCCCGGCGCGAAGATGAACTTGTGGATCTGGGCTTCGGTCATCTTCTCCAGTTCAGCCTCGGAGACGAGCCCGTTCTGCAGTGCCTTGGCCTTGATCCGCTCGGTGTTGAGCCCGCGGCCATTGTCGGCGATGCAGATGATGATGTGGCCACCCTCGTGGTAGGCGGAGAGACGAATGGTGCCTTGCTCGGGCTTGCCGGAGGCGGCCCGCTCGGCCGGGGTCTCGAGGCCATGATCGGCGGAGTTGCGCACCATATGGGTGAGCGGGTCCTTGATCAGGTCGAGAACTTGACGATCGAGCTCGGTGTCGGCGCCGTGCATCTCCAGTTCGATCTGCTTGCCGAGTTCGCCGCTTAGGTCGCGGACGATCCTTGGCAGCTTCTGCCAGGCATTGCCGATCGGCTGCATCCGCGTCTTCATGACGCCTTCCTGCAGTTCGGCGGTGACGTTGGAGAGGCGCTGCAGCGGCACCTTGAACTCGGTGTCCTCGTTGCGGCGGGAGATCTCCAACAGCTGGTTGCGGGTCAGCACCAGCTCGGAGACCATGGTCATCAAATGTTCCAGCGTGTCCACGTTGACGCGGATCGACTGGTTGGCGATCTTGTCGGCTTCCTGCACGTCGCCGACGTCGGCGGCGGCAGCCTTTCTGGGCTTGGCTTCCTTCTTGGCGGCTTCCGGCGCGGGGGTAGCGGCCCTGGCTGCGGGCGCGGGTTCGACTTCGATGGCGGTCTCGCGGAAGGCGCGCTCCAGATCGTCGAGCGAAACTTCGCCCGGACGCAAGGGCCGTTCCAGCACCTGATCGATCAGCGTGCCTGCGGTGATCGCCGGCTGCACCGCGGGTGCGGCGACCACGGGAACGGGCGCGTGTTCGGAATTCGCTTCGGCATGGCTACCACCTTCGGCCATTTCATGCAGCTTCTCGATCAGGTCCTCGTCGCTGCCTTCCGGCTCGGTCTCGGTGGCTTCCAGCCCTGCGAGGATTTCCTTGATGCGATCGATCGAGGACAGGATCAGCGAGACGGCGCCGGCGGTGACCGGCATGCCGTCGCGGAATTTGCCCATCAGGGTCTCGCCGGCATGGGCCAGCGCTTCCAGCCGCGGCAGGCCGAGAAAGCCGCAGGTGCCCTTGATCGTGTGCACCAGGCGGAAGATGTTATCGAGGATCTTCGCGTCGCTCGGATCCTGCTCGAACCGCACCAACTGATTATCGACCGTATCAAGGCTCTCGTTGGTCTCTGTCAGGAATTCCCGCAAAAGATCATCCATCAGAGCGCGCCCTTCAACTATCGATGTAACGGTCGTCTGTTAGGCATACCCTTTTGAATTTCGCGTCCGCGTTAATTTCACTGTCCGTGCAAATACGGATAAACCAAATAAATTGTCGTAAAATACCGTGCGGACAGCGCGATGGTGCCAGCAAAACGCAGTTGCCGGCGCTTGAAAATCCAACAGCGATCAGCCGCGAAATGTGGTCGATGATTTCATGGACGAGGAAGCGGACGCATCCTGCGTCGTCGCGCGAGGCCGAAGTGAATCAGGCGGCCAGCCGCGCGTCCTCACGCTTCGTCAGTTTCCGGATTTCCTTGAGCGCCTTGTAGAGCGCACCGCTGGAAATGTGGGCGTTGATGGCATCGATTGCCAGGCGATCGCCCGGACTGCTGTTGCGCAGATCGCGCAGGAAGCCCTGATACGCAGGCAGGTATTTCGGGATATCGCTCTTCAGATACATGGTCTGGACGCAGAGATAGAGCCGCTTGGCCGGTGTATTGGCGGTTTCGGCAGTAACGGTGTCGCGCTCGCGAAGTATCGGCGCCTCGCCGTCGATCAGGAACGACGTGCGGGTGCCGGAATTGATGAGAACGGTTTCGCCGATCACGATCCGCTCAAACGGCTTCAATTCGACGCGTAACGGCACAAATTATCTCCAGCTCGAAGACCCCGCGAGCGTAGCCGCCCACGACGTTTGCGAAACATCTCTCGAGAAGATACGCGGCAAACACGCCGCCATCCGGGATTCAGAAATTTGGGATCGATGGTGGCGGCGGGGTTTCCCCCGCCGCCTTGATCGTTGATGTGGCTGAACTTAGCGGAGCAGCTGGAGCACGCTCTGCTGGCTCTGGTTGGCCAGCGCCAGCGCGGACAC
>NZ_JAFCLZ010000034.1 GCF_018130165.1 Bradyrhizobium sp. JYMT SZCCT0180
CGAATCATTCGACTCACGGTTCCGCAAACAAAAAAACACGCCAGATCACATAGATTCACAGCCTCTGAGGTGCGAGCGCAGCGAGCCTCGAAGGATGAAGCGGCCACAGGCGGGGCCGTCGCCCTTCGAGGCGCGCAAGAGCGCGCACCTCAGGGTGACGGTTCGAGATAGCAGAGACGCCAATGATTGAATCGAGAAGCCGCGGCGTACTGGGTCCCCCGCCTTCGCGGGGGACGACGGCGGAATACAGCGGCGCGCTATTCGCGAGCCCAACCCTAGCTAAACGCATTGCGCAGCTTCTGCGCCATCTCCAGCAAGGCCGGATTATGCTTCACCATGCGCTTGGTGCGGTTCAGCCCCGACATCACGCCCGCGGCGAGCTTGCCGCGCTGGCTCAGCGGGATGAAACTGTCGAAGATCGGTTCGTCGTCCTTGCAGAACAGCCGCTTGTAATCGTCCGATCCGATGCCGAGATCGAAGGCGCGATAATCCTTACCGGCGAAGTGATCGATGATGTCGCGCATCAGGATCAGGCCGGGGCTGTACTTCGAATTGGCCGACATCGTGTAGGTGTTGAACATCATCGAGAAGCGATGGCCGTCGTCGACGCCGGTGAAGATCGCGATCACTTCCTCGTCGCATTCGAGCGCGTGGATGTCGATGACGCGGTTGCCGCCGGCCACTTGTGCCGCGCAGGCGCTGCGGATGAAATCCTCGATGCCGGGCTCGGCGAATACGTCAGGCAGTTTCTGCTCGGCCATCCGCAGCGGCTTGATGCGGAAGAACCAGTCGAGCAGCCGCGTGATGTCGGCGTCGGTGCTGGCGACGTAGTAGCGATAGCCGGGCAGGGCCTGCAGCTTGCGCGCCTTGCCCTTCAGGCGTTGGCGGAACGACTTGCTGATCAGCGTCGTAGGATCAGCACCACTCTCCATCTTCAGGAGCGGGCAGTCGTTGGCGGAGGGTTGATGCGGCAGCAGTGCGATCGGGTTCGGCAGATCGCGCCAGCGCAGGGGCTGTTGATGCAGCGCCAGCACGTCGGCCTCGGAACGTTGCGCGATGGCCGCGATCAGGCCTTCGATATCGGCCTGCGTTGCGGTCGCGGCAAAATCCCTGTCCCACAGCGCCATGTTGAAGGTCGAGTGCTTGCCGCCCATGAAGCTGGCGCAGCGTGCGCCGTAGACATGCCTGACCGCGAGCGGCAGCAGCATCAACGGCCGGCGCTCCGCGTCGTAGGCGATCACGATGAAGGGGACGAGGCCTTCGCGCGCGCCGACATTGCGCTGCCAGGCGCTGACGAAGTCGAAACGCTGAAAGGGCGTGGAGGATTGCTGCTGCGCTTTTTCCAGACTGCGCCAGATCGCCTCGGCGCCGGTCAGATCGCGGATGATCTCGATGTCTGCGATGCGCCCCGGCTTCGACCAGGTTTGCGTATCCGCCGTTCCGTTTTCAATCGCGGCAGCCATGGTCATCGCAGAACCTGTATAGGAAATTGTTTACAATTTTCGGCTTTGGCCGACCTTCGCAGGGAAATGTCAACAAAGAGTAATAACAATGCGGGCGCGGCGGAGCACCGCGCGACCGTATTTGGGGGCGGGACGTTGGGTCAGGGCGTCGGGATTTTGAAGCGGGCCCAAATGGAGCTCGCTTATTTCAGCGGCTACGCGCGGCTGAAGCAGCGCGGAAGCGGCGGCGCCGGTGTCGTGCTGCGGTTCGAACGCGTGCGCGCGCGGCAGCCGCGGCGGTTCCAGCCGCTCAAAGCAAACGAGATCACCCCGCAATTTCTCGACCGGATGATCCGGGCTTTGAAGCGCTGGAAGTATGACATCGTCTCGATGGACGAGGTATGCCGGCGCGCGGTCACGCTTCCGACGGCCAATCGGTTTGTCGCGCTGACGTTCGACGGCGGCTACAAGGACGTGATCACCGCAGCCTATCCGGTGCTGGCGAAGCACGCGGTTCCCTTCACCATCTACCTCCCGACCGCGTTTCCGGACGGGCTCGGCGAAGCGTGGTGGCTGGCGCTGGAGGAAATGATCGCGCGGGAAAACCGCATCAGCCTGGTGATCGATCGCAGGGAGCGGCACTTCACCATCCCAACCACGCCGGATAAATATGTGATCTACGAGTTTCTCTCGAGCTGGATGCGGACACTGTCGCCGCCGGATCTGTCATTCGCCATCAAAGATCTCTGCAAGCGCTATTCGGTTGATCTTGCGGGCCTGTCGCGTAGCGCGTCGATGGACTGGGACGATCTGACGACGCTCGCCGCCGACCCGAATGTGACGGTCGGCAGCGCCACGGTGAATTACCCGGCGCTGTCGAATCTGAAAGACGCCGACGCCCAGCGCGAGATGGTGATGGGCAAGGCGGTGGCGGAAGCCGCCTTCCACCGCACCATCAAACATTTCGCCTATCCGTTCGGCGATCGCGACGCCTTTCGCCGGGCGCACGTGGCGATGGCGCAGGAGCTGGGCCTCGCCAGCGCGGCAACCGTGTTGCCCGGCGTGGTCGCTTCGAAGGGGTATACCAATCTGCACGCGTTGCCGCGCGTCGCCTGGGACGGACGGCAGCGTTCGCTGCGCATGATGCGGGTGATGCTGTCGGGGGCGCTTCTCCCGAAGGTAAAGGCGAAACGGACCGATCAGGAGTGAGTGCAAAATTCAGGCGTCGGGCCGCGACATCCAGCTGATGATCGGCATCGCCGGCAGTACCCATCCAAGGCCCGCCACGACGTAGAAAATCGATTGCAACAGCCCCGAATTGGCCAGCCAAGGCGTCTGCGCGATGGTCATTCCGAGGAGCGACCAGACCACGACGAGCACCAGCAAAAAGATGGTTCCGACGAATTTGCGGGTACGGATTGTCATGGCGGATATGTGAAGCCTTTACGGAGCTTAGAGCCTGTTGCGCGCGGGAAGGGGCGGACTATAAGGGGCGCAGCAATTCAATCAAGCATGGGCATCGAACGGGTTCAATGACCGGTATTTCCACCAATGAGGGGCCGCCAAACCGCGCTGTCAGATGGTGGCTGTTTGCGGTCGCGGCCCTGATCGCGATCATGGTGCTGGTCGGCGGCGCCACGCGGCTCACGGAGTCCGGATTATCGATCGTCGAGTGGAAACCCGTCACCGGAACCTTGCCGCCGCTGACCGATGCGCAATGGGCGCAGGCGTTCGAGGGCTACAAGACCATTCCGCAATATCGCGAACTCAACGCCGGCATGAGTCTGGCTGAGTTCAAGACCATCTTCTGGTGGGAATGGAGCCACCGGCTGCTCGGGCGCGTGATCGGCGCGGTCTATCTGCTGCCGTTCCTGTTCTTCCTCTGGCGCGGCATGCTCGGCACCGAGCTGAAGCGGCGGTTGTGGGTGATCTTCGGCCTCGGCGCGCTGCAGGGCGCGGTCGGCTGGTGGATGGTCGCCTCGGGCCTCACGCACCGGATCGAGGTCTCGCAATATCGGCTGGCGACGCACCTGGTGCTGGCGCTGGTGATTTTTGCGGCGATCGTGTGGACACTATTGCGGCTAGCGGACCGGCCACAACCCGCCGCGTCGTCGCGACTGAAAATCACCGGCGTCGCGCTACTGGCGCTGACCTTCGTGCAGATCTATTTCGGCGCGCTGGTCGCGGGCCTGCGCGCGGGCAAGGTGTATAACACCTGGCCGCAGATCGACGGCGCCTTCATTCCATCGTCAGAGCGGCTGTTCTTCGAAGATCCGTGGTGGCGCAATCTGTTCGACAACACGCTCACGGTGCAGTTCGAGCATCGCATGACCGCCTATGCACTGCTGGCGCTGGCGGTGCTGCACGCGATCGATGCGGTCGCCTCGCGCGCCGGGACGGCCGTGGTGCGCGGCGCCTGGTGGCTGGTCGCCGCGATCGTCGTACAGGCGGTCCTCGGCATCCTCACGCTGCTGCATCAGGTGCCGATTGATCTGGCCTTGGCCCACCAGGCGGTCGCGATGGTCGTCCTGACGCTGGCGATTCTTCAGACCGAGCGGCTGGTCGCGCGCCGCGCGGAACCGGGCCGGGAAGGATTGGTTCAGCCGGTGGGGCAGCCCGGCTGAGAGGGAGAACTCTAAAACGATTCTAATCTATTGCCATGGCTTGACGCGCTTGTGTCGGGCGCCGCGCTTTACTTGAAATATCCGGACGATAAAACGAACCGGAAATCAGGGTTTCCATCATGTCCTCAGCATTCATCCAGGCCGCCGTCATTCTGCTCCGCGAGGGGCTTGAAGCCATGCTGGTGATCGCGGCGCTCGCGGGCTATCTGAGAAAGGTCGGCTCCGCACACCGCGTCGGCGCGCTGTATGGCGGTGCGCTGGCCGCGGTTGGCGCCAGCTTCATCGCCGCCTGGCTGTTTGCGGTGTTCAATTCCGGCGACCATAGCGACGTCCTCGAAGGCGTCATCATTCTGTTCGCCGCCGCCCTGATGCTCTACGTCAGCGGCTGGCTGATGGTGAAGCAGGATCCGCGCGGCTGGCAGGAATATCTGGCGCACAAGGCCGACAGCGCGCTGGCGCAGGACACGGTGTGGGCGATCGGCGCGCTGGCCTTCCTTGCCGTGTTCCGCGAGGGCGCCGAAACCGTGCTGTTCATCAACGCGCTGGCGAAGACCGAAGGTGGCTGGAGCGCAGGCCTGTTCGGCGGCCTTGCAGCGGCGGCGGTCGGGCTTGCCGTGCTGTTCTATTTCATCAACATGATCGCTCAGAAGATTCCGCTGCGGCCGCTGTTCGTCGTCACCTCGGCGTTCCTGTTCGCGATGGCGATCAAGTTCATCGGCGAGGCGGTGCAGGAATTCCAGGAGCAGGCGATCATCACGGTCACCGACTTCAAGGGCAGCGCGTTCTTCAGCGCGATCGGGCTCAATCCGAGCGTGGAGGCGCTGTCGATCCAGGCTCTGGTCATTCTGTTTACGTTCGCGACCTATTCGGTGTTCCAGCGCAATGCCCGCCTGATGCGCGAGGACAAGGCCGCGGCGCGTCCTGCCGAGTAATCCTCACCTAATTCTCAAGCGGCCTGCCGCTTGAGATCGAGATAGTCGAGCCCGATGTCGAGCGCGGCAGAGCTGTGCGTGATCCAGCCGGCCGAAATCAGGTCGACGCCGGTCGCTGCGATCGCCTTCGCGGTGGCGGCGGTGATGCGGCCGGATGCCTCGGTGATTGCCCTGCCGGCGGTCATGGCCACGGCCTGGCGGAGTTCGTCGTTCGACATGTTGTCGAGCAGCACCGCATCGACGCCGAGCGTTAGCACCTGTTCGAGCTGCGCCAACGTATCAACTTCGACCTCGATTTTGACGAGGTGTCCGGCATGCGCCTTCGCGCGCTCGATCGCAGTGCGGATATCGCCGGCCAGCGCGATGTGGTTGTCCTTGATCAGGATGGCGTCGTCGAGGCCGAAGCGGTGATTGCTGCCGCCGCCGGCGCGGACCGCATATTTTTCCAGCGCGCGCAGCCCCGGCGTCGTCTTGCGCGTGCAGACGATCTGAGCCTTGGTGCCTTTCGCGGCGGATACCAGCGAGGCGGTGGCCGTCGCAACGCCGCTGAGATGACACAGGAAGTTCAGCGCCGTCCGCTCGCCGGTCAGCAAACCGCGCGCCGGTCCTTCGATGGTCGCGATGACCTCGCCCGGCGCGACGACGCTGCCGTCGGGCCGCTCCGCACGAAGCGTGATCGCAGGCGACGCGAGCTGGAAAGCGCAGCGCGCGATGTCGAGGCCAGCCACGACGCCGGGCTGCCGCGCGCGCAGCACCAGCGCGGCCCGCTGGTCGGCAGGCACGATCGCATCCGCCGTGATGTCGCCGGCGCGACCGAGATCCTCGAGCAGGGCGGTGCGCACGATCGGCTCGTACATGATGGGCAACAGCGGATTGAGCGTCATGATTGTGCACTCCCCAGAGACAAGGCTTCGGATTCGGTGATCTCGCGCGCGGCTTCCAGCGCCTCGGAAAGCGAGAGCGATGACGGCGTGGCCGATGGCAGCGTGTCGGGATGATCCGTTCGATAATGCCCACCGCGGCTTTCCTCGCGCTGGTAGGCGGCCACGGCGATCATCAGCCCCACCAGCGCCGGATCGGATGCCGCGCTGTTGCCGTTCGCCATCGGATAGAGGCTGCGAACCAGCCGCCCGATGGCGTTGCGGTCCCGCAGCACGCCGAGGCCTTGCGACATCATCGGCCGTATCGACGATGGATCGGAAGCAGGCAGTGACGCAAGGGGCGTACTCGCCTTCGATGGTCCGCGGCTTGCCCTGCTGACGCTCGCCGCAACCCACTCGGCGCAGACGATGGCTTCCATCAGCGAATTGCTGGCAAGTCGGTTGGCGCCGTGCAGACCAGTGCGGGCGACCTCACCGCAAGCCCAGAGGCCGCTGACCGTGCTGCGGCCCTCGAGGTCAACGGCAATTCCGCCCATGTGGTAGTGCACCGCAGGCCGTACCGGTATCGGATCGGTCGCGGGATCGATCCCGGCCATCTTGCAGAACGCTGATATGACGGGATAACGCGCGGCAAAATCCTTGCCTGGATGTTTCCGTGCATCGAGGAACACCCGATGTCCTTCGGTACGGCGGCGCCAGACGGCGCGGGCGACGATGTCGCGGGGTGCGAGTTCGGCACCGGGCTCATCCGCCATGAAGCGCTCGCCGGTCTCGTCGATCAGGGTTGCGCCGTCACCTCTGATAGCCTCGGTGAGCAGCGGCATCGGCCGCGACGGTCCATCGAAGGCGGTCGGATGAAACTGGACAAACTCCAGATCCGACAGCTGCGCGCCCGCGCGCGCCGCCAGCGCAAGGCCCTGACCAAAACAGCCGGACGGGTTGGTGCTGTCGAGAAACAGCCCGCCAATGCCGCCGGTCGCGATCACAACGCGGCCGGTATCGATCACCAGCGGGCCGTGCGCGTTGACGGCGAGCACGCCCTTGACCGCGTTGTCCTCGACGATCAGCCGGCGCGCCTCGACCCCTTCGAGCAGTGTGATCGACGGGCAGAGGCGCACCGCCGCGATCAGCGCCCGCATGATCTCGCGGCCGGTGCCGTCGCCGGTCGCGTGAACGATCCGGTTGCGGCTGTGGGCGGCTTCAAGGCCGAGCCGCCAGCGTCCGTCCGGCCGGCGGTCGAAGGCGACGCCGAGTTGTGCGAGATGTTCGACCGCCGCCGGCGCCGCGTGGACGATCCGGCTTGCGGTGGTCTCATCGCAAAGGCCGGCACCGGCGGCGATGGTGTCGGCGAGATGCAGCGCAGGGTCGTCGTCCGCGCCCATCGCCGCGGCGAGCCCACCCTGCGCCCACAGGCTGGAGGCTTCCGCCCCCAGCGGCGCCTTCGACACCACCAGCACCGGCTCCGGCGCCAGTTGCAATGCCGTCATCAGTCCTGCGGCGCCGCCGCCGATGATCACGGGACGGTTGGCCAGCGCTGAAATATCCGTGCTCATATCGCCAGCATCCTCTCGACGGCGCGCCGCGCGGGGGCGGCGATCGCGGGATCGATCGTCACCTGGTGCTGATTGGTCTCCAGCGCATGGCGGATGTTCTTCAGCGTGATCCGCTTCATGTGCGGGCACAGATTGCACGGCCGGATGAATTCGACATCGGGATGCAGCACCGCGACGTTGTCGCTCATCGAGCATTCGGTCAGCAGCACGACGCGGGGCGGGCGCTGCTGCTCGACATAGCCGGACATTGCCGCCGTCGAGCCGGAGAAATCAGCCTCCGCCACCACCTCGGGCGGGCACTCCGGATGCGCCAGAACGGTGACGCCGGGGTGGTTCTCCCGGATCTGCCTGATGTCGTCGGGCGTAAAGAGCTCATGCACCTCGCAGTGGCCCTTCCACGCGATGATCTTCACGCCAGTCTGCTTGGCGATGTTCTGCGCCAGATATTCGTCCGGCAGCATGATGACGCGCTCGGCGCCCAGCGACTCCACGACCTTGAGCGCGTTTCCCGACGTGCAGCAGATGTCGGATTCCGCCTTCACAGCCGCCGACGTGTTGACGTAGGTGACGACGGGCGCGCCGGGATAGCGTTGCCGCATCAGGCGCACGTCTGCCGGGGTGATTGAATCCGCGAGCGAACAGCCGGCCGCAAGATCAGGGATCAGGACGATCTTCTGCGGATTGAGCAGCTTGGCCGTCTCGGCCATGAAGTGCACGCCGGCGAGCACGATGATATCGGCGTCGACCTTGGTGGCTTCGCGCGCCAGGAGGAGGCTGTCGCCGACGATGTCGGCGACGCCGTGGAAGATTTCGGGCGTCTGGTAGTTGTGCGCCAAGATGACTGCGTTGCGCTTGCGCTTGAGGTCGAGGATGGCGTCGACGTCGCCTGCGAATACAGCCCATTCGGGCGGCGGGATCACGCGTTTCACCCTCTCATAAAGCGGCGCGGTGCGGGCGAGGGCGTCGGCATTGAGGCTGGCCATTTATACTCTCCATGAGCATATCATGGCTTATACTTATCCTGAGCATAACCTAAGTCAAGTGCGGGAAAGCGGCAGCTTGGTTCCGGCGACGGCCCGTTCGGCCAGGACGGCGTGGCGGAAGCGGAACAGCTTGGCGGGGCGGCCGACCGTGTCGGCGGCGATTGCGCCAGTTTCCTCAACGAGTTGCTGTTGTTCCATCAGGCGGCGGAAGTTCTGCTTGTGGACCAGCCGTCCTGCAAGCGCTTCAACACTGCGTTGCAGTTGTAGCAGGGTGAATTCCGCCGGCATCAGTTCGAACACCACGGGACGGTATTTGATTTTGGCCCGCAGTCTTGCGATTCCGGTCGCGAGAATGCGGCGGTGATCGGCCGTCATCGGCCGGCCGGGCACCAGCGTGCCGGCGTTACCACTTTCGCGAACCGCTTCGGGAATTAGTGCGGCCTCAAACAGCAGCTCGTAACGTTGCAGCACGAGTTCTTCATTCCACTCGCGGTCTTCGAACCCGAAGGTGATCGCGGCACGCTGCCAGCGTTCGCGCTGCAACGCCGCCGAGGGCGCGGATTTCGCCCATGCGCGCAGTCGCGGCGTCAGCAGCTTCGCCAGCAGAGAAGGCGGCCCTTCCCGATGATCTTCCCATGGGAAATAATCATACCAGCCGGACCAATGCGCCGACGCCCCGTCCGCGACCTGATCCTCGCGGGTCAACCCGAGATAGCTGATCGAGACGGAGTGCGGTGATGGGCCATCGCCGGTCCGCCCGCGATCGGCAAACGTATAGAGCTGTTCGACATAGCCGAGCGGATGGCCGGTTTGCGCTTCGACCCACGCCCGCAAACCCGATTGCAGCGATCGGTGCTTGAATTCGAACGGCCCGCTCGGCAGCGCACCCGCATTGGCGATCGTCATGATCTTGGGTTGCCCGTCGGTCACCGCGACCAGCACGGCGACGAGGTCGGCGGTGATCGCGCGCGCGGAATCCGGTGTTTTAGTTTTTCGCGGTGGCCCTGCCACGTCCAAAAGTCCGTTTCTGTTGCAGTCGCGGCTAGCGATAGCCGTAGACGCCGCCGGCGTAAGGCAGGCGACTCCAGTAGGGCGTGTAGGGGCCGCCGTAATAGGGGCCATCATAGCTGTAGGAATGGCTGGTCCCATAGTAACCGGGCAGGGTGTTGGAGCCCGGCAGTAATGGCACACCGTACACACGCGGCGCATAGGGCACGACCCCGACCGGCGTGAACAGCACGTCGGGATCGGCTTCCTCGACCACCACCAATTGCCGGCCGCGGCGCACATATAGAGGCGCCGTCGCGGGGGCGACCGTGGTGCGGTAATTGTAGTGCGCGCGGGGCAGGCCCGGCGGCAATTGTCTTGTGGCGCGAACCGCTGCGCGCTTGCCGGCGGCGAGGTTATTGGCGCGCTTCGCCACGGCTGGGCTTTTGGCGGATGTGGTCGCGGCCGGGCTGTCGGCAGGCTTTGCTGTTGCGGTGCCATCGGTGGCCTTGGCGGCACCGGGGCCCTCGTCCGCGGCAGCAGTTCCGATCGAGAAAATAGCGACCAGAAATGGCGTCATCCAGCGCAGCATCGTTTGCTCCGAATCATCAAGGGCGGCTCAGCGCCACTTTATGCCGGAATGACCGTTAATGAGAGGCTTGTGATTTCAGGCCAAATGGCCGGCTGGGACGGGGCGGATGCTCTCCCTGGTGTCATCACCCGCGAAAGCGGGTGACCCAGTATTCCAGAGACGTCAGTGAAAGAACCGAGAAGCCGCTGCGTACTGCGTACCCCGCTTTCGCGGGGTACGACGACGGGTTGCTTGGCGGCCGGTCGCCTTACGCCGTCAGCGCCTGCTCCAGATCGGCGATCAGATCTTCCTTGTCCTCGATGCCGATCGACAGCCGGACCACGTCGGGGGCGGCGCCTGACTTCACCTTGGCGGCGTCGTCGAGCTGGCTGTGGGTGGTCGAGGCGGGGTGGATCACCAGCGAGCGGGTGTCGCCGACATTGGCCAGATGCGAGAACAGTTTCAGGTTCGACACCAGGTTGACGCCGGCGTCATAACCGTCCTTGAGGCTGAAGGTGAACACCGCGCCGGCACCCTTCGGTGCATATTTGCGCGCGAGGTTGTTGTACCTGTCGCTGGCGAGGCCCGCATAGTTCACCGCGGCGACCTTGGGATGGCCGGCGAGAAATTCCGCGACGGCCTTGGCGTTCTCGCAATGCTTCTGCATGCGCAGCGGCAGCGTCTCGATGCCGGTCAGGATCATGAAGGCGTTGAACGGCGACAGCGCCGGGCCGAGGTCGCGCAGGCCGAGCACGCGGCAGGCGATCGCGAAGGCGAAATTGCCAAAAGTCTCCTGCAGCTTGATGCCGTGATATTCGGGGCGCGGCTCACTCAGCATCGGATATTTGTTGTCCTTCGACCAGTCGAAGGTGCCGGCATCGACGATGATGCCGCCGAGCGAATTGCCGTGGCCGCCCAGAAATTTCGTCAGCGAATGCACGACGATGTCGGCGCCGTGGTCGATCGGGCGGATCAGATAGGGGGTAGCAAGCGTGTTGTCGACGATCAATGGCACGCCGGCCTTGCGGGCGACGGCGGCGATCGCCTCGATGTCGGTGATGCTGCCGGAGGGATTGGCGATCGACTCGATGAAGATCGCCTTGGTGTGCGGCGTCACCGCGCGTTCGAAACTTGCGATGTCATCTGAATCCGCCCATGCCACGTTCCAGCCAAAGCTCTTGAAGGCATGGGTGAACTGGTTGATCGATCCGCCATAGAGTTTGCGCGCGGCAATGATCTCGTCGCCGGGCATCAGCAATTGCTGGAATACGACCACCTGGGCGGCGTGTCCGGACGCAACCGCAAGCGCGGCGGTGCCGCCTTCGAGTGCGGCAACGCGTTCTTCCAGCACCGCGTTGGTCGGATTACCGATGCGGGTATAGATGTTGCCGAAGGCCTGGAGGCCGAACAGGGACGCAGCGTGATCGGCGTCGTTGAAAACGAAAGACGTGGTTTGATAGATCGGTGTCGCCCGCGCGCCGGTGGTCGGATCAGGCTGCGCGCCCGCATGCACGGCAAGGGTCGAAAATCCCGGGTGGCGATCGGTCATTCTATGCATCCTGTTTTTGGTTCGTCGAAAATGCGCGGCATGCTGATCGCAAGCCGCGTCCGCCGTCAAGGCGACCGTTTCACATATCGGGGATTAGGAACGGACGTGCTTCATGATGCCACGTTTGCGAAACAATCGTTTCGCATATGCGTTACGACAGAGCCTTGTCGGCTCTGCTTTTATGTTTTGACACGTTTTCCTGGCGCGAACCGGTACCTACTTCGCTTGAAAACGCTATGGCTCGCTCTTGTTTTTCGCGGCGCGGTCGGATGCCGCGGTTTCACCGCCGCCGACGCTCATCCGGTTCAGCGACAGCCGCATGCCCTGCGTCGGGATCGGCGCACGTTTCGAGCTGAGCGTTCGCGAATTGACACCCATCCAGGAAATCTCCGATGACAGCCTTCCGTATTCGATCTTGGGGCAGCGGTTCATCACGACCTTGACGCCGGCGGCTTCGGCTTTTTCCGCCGCAGCGTCGTCACGCGCGCCGAGCTGCATCCAGATTACCTTCGGCAGCGGCGACAATTTCAGGGCCTCATCGACAACGGGCATGATGTGGCTGGAGTTGCGGAAAATGTCGATCATGTCGATCGGGCGGTCGATATCCGCAAGCTGCGCGACAAAGGGTTTGCCGAGCAGGCTTTTGCCGACATGGCCGGGATTGACCGGGATCATGTCGTAGCCGCGCTGTGCCAGGTATTTGAACGCGAAGTAGCTCGGTCGCACGTTGACCGGCGAGGCGCCAACCATCGCGATCGATTTCACGCTGTTGAGGATCGCGCGGATGTAGTTGTCGTCGTAGGCGTCGTGGTTCATTTACACAATTCCCAATTCCTCGTGGTGAGGAGCGCGTCTTCGCGCGTCTCGAACCATGAGGCCACAGTCGGGCCTCGTCCTTCGAGACGCGGCGAAGACGCCGCTCCTCAGGATGAGGAGATGCAATCTTATTTATCCTGCCACTTCGGCTCGCGTTTCTCGATGAAGGCGCCGATGCCTTCTTCGGCGTCGCGCGCCATCATGTTTTCCGTCATCACCTCTGCGGCATAGCGATAGGCGTCGGCAAGGTTCATTTCGATCTGGCGGTAGAAAGCTTCCTTGCCGAGCTTAATGGTGTAGGCGGATTTGAGCGCGACCTTCTGCGCGAGTGCAATCGCCGCATCGCGTTCGGTGCCTGATGGAACCACGCGGTTGACGAGGCCGAGGCTTTGCGCCGTCGTGGCGTCCACTGGCTCACCCGTGAGCAGCATTTCCATCGCCTGCTTGCGCGGCACGTTGCGCGACAAAGCCACCATCGGCGTCGAACAGAACAGCCCGATATCGACGCCGGGCGTAGCAAAACTCGCGGCTTCGGAAGCGACCGCCAGATCGCAGCTCGCGACCAGTTGACAGCCGGCCGCGGTGGCGACGCCCTGAACGGCGGCGACCACGGGCTTGGGCAGTTGTACGATCGCCTGCATCATCGCGCTGCAGGCGTTCATGATCTCTGCGAAATAGGCGCGGCCGCGATCGGCATCGCTGCGGCGCGCGGTCAATTCCTTCATGTCGTGACCGGCCGAAAACGCCGGGCCGTTGGCGGCGATGACAAGCGCGCGTACGTTCTTGTCGTCGTGAATGTCCTTCAGCGCCGCATGCAGTTCCGCAATCAGACCTTCCGAGAGGCTGTTGCGCGCCGCCGGCCGGTTCAGGGTAAGTACAGCGATACTGCCGACTTTCTCGCGCAGCAGGATCGGCGATTGAGCGGCGGGCGCGCGGGCGGTCTGGGGCGACATCTCAGAAATTTCCACTAAGTGGTTGCTTGGGTTTTGTTTGGGCTTTGATGACAACTTAATGTAACAGGCGATCTGAAGCGAGGGCAGGGGTCAGCATGGCGGCAGCGAAAATGAGCGTGGCTGAACTGGAGAAGTTCCTCCACGACGAATTCCCGCAAGCCTTCAAAGGCGGCGATATCACCATCGAAAGCGCCGATGGCGAGACCTGCCTGCTGCGCCAGCGCTATAACGAGAACATGCTGCGCCCGGGCGGCACGGTGTCGGGCCCGACCCTGATGGCGATGGCCGATTTCGCGATGTATGTGGTGCTGCTGTCGGCGATCGGACCGGTTGGGCTTGCCGTGACCACCAATCTCAACATCAATTTCCTGCGCAAGGGCCAGCCCGGACAGGACGTGCTGGCCGCAGCGCGGTTGTTGAAGCTCGGCAAGCGGCTGGCGGTGGGGGAGGTCAATCTGCTGTCGGGCACGTCGCCCGATCCGATCGCGCACGTGACGTCGACCTATTCCATTCCAAACAAATAGGCATTTATACGGTAATATAACACCATATTTATAAGTCACTGTTTTTGCTATTGTAATTACCATCATTTGGCATTGACGCGCCGCGCGCGGTTCTCTAGAAACCGCGCAGTTCGGCGCAGCCTGCGCCGCAGTCCCCTTTCACGGATTTCCTCACATGAAAACCTTTTCGGCTAAGCCCGCCGAGGTGACGAAGAAGTGGGTGCTGATCGACGCCAAAGGTCTGGTGGTCGGACGGCTCGCTACCCTGGTCGCCATGCGTTTGCGCGGCAAACACCTGCCTACCTACACGCCCCACGTCGATTGCGGCGATCACGTCGTCATCATCAATGCGGCGCATGTCGTTCTGACCGGTCGCAAGCGCGAACAGAAGGTCTACTACAAGCACACCGGCTTCATCGGTGGCATCAAGGAACGCACCGCGAAGTCGATCCTCGAGGGTCGCTTCCCCGAGCGCGTCGTCGAGAAGGCCATCGAGCGCATGATCCCCCGCGGTCCGCTCGGCCGCGTGCAGATGGGCAATCTGCGCGTTTACGCCGGCGCCGAACATCCGCATGAAGCCCAGCAGCCCGAGACGGTTGATATCGCTTCGATGAACCGCAAGAACATGAGGGCCGCATAAGATGTCCGATACCATGCAGTCGCTCGACCAGTTGTCGTCGCTGAAGACGGCTTCGCCCGACGCGCCGAAATACGTCAAGAAGGTCGACAAGTACGGCCGCGCTTATGCCACCGGCAAGCGCAAGGACGCGGTCGCCCGCGTCTGGATCAAGCCGGGCGCCGGCAAGATCGTGGTCAACACCCGCGAAGTCGAAGTCTATTTCGCGCGTCCCGTTCTGCGCATGCTGATCCAGCAGCCGCTGGTCGCAGCTGCCCGTGCCGGCCAGTACGACGTCATCTGCACGGTCGCCGGCGGCGGTCTGTCGGGCCAGGCGGGTGCCGTGCGTCACGGCATCTCCAAGGCGCTGACCTGCTTCGAGCCGGATCTGCGCGGCGTGTTGAAGAAGGGCGGCTTCCTGACCCGCGACTCCCGTACCGTGGAGCGCAAGAAGTACGGCCGCGCCAAGGCGCGCAAGTCGTTCCAGTTCTCGAAGCGCTAATTGCTTCGCTAAAATTTGCAGCGATTGCTGCATTCAAAAACGAAGAAAAAGGGCGCTTTTCAGCGCCCTTTTTGTTGTGAGTTTAGAGATGAATTAACGCAGATTTTCGCGAAAACTTTCGTGCGCGTACACACGAAATTGGAACCCGAGCGGCCTAGCGTGCCAGGACTGCGGGGGCGCAGCATCACATTTCCAAATACGCTCCCAGCATTGCATCACACTTTTACGGTGGGGCTCATGTCGTTCGATACGTCCACGCTATATCTGTTCGCAACCATGGTTGCGGGCATGCTTGGGGCCATGCTCATTTTCTTCGGCAAGCAGGAAAATGTCCCGGCGTTGAAGTGGTGGGGCACGGCCTATCTGCTCGGTGCGGCCTCGGTCGCGATCTGGACCGTCGGCGGCGCCGCACTTGGCGGACCGCTGACGCTGGCGTTGAACGCGGTCGGCTTCATCGCCTGCGGCATGGTCTGGAATGCCGCGCGCGTCTTCCTCGGCCGCGCACCCAACCTGCCGGGGCTGGTGCTCGGCGCGATCGTCTGGGTCGGTGTATCCGTAGGCTTGCCGTGGCTGGATCCGGCGATGCGCCTGACCGCCGGTGCGGCCATCGTTGCGATCTACGCGGCGCTGACGGCCTCGGAATTGTGGAGCGAGCGGCGGCGCAGCATGCAGAAGCGCTGGCCGACCGTTGTGGTGCCTGTCATGCATGGCTGCGTGCTGATGCTGCCGATCCTGCTCGGTGATCTCTTGCGTCCGCATGACGAAACCTTCTACAGCAGCATCTGGGTGACGGCGTTTTCGATCGAGCTCGTGCTCTATGCGATCGGCACCGTGTTCGTGATCTTCATGCTGGTGTCGGATCGTGCCGTGACCGTGCACAAGACGGCCGCGTCGATCGATCCCTTGAGCGGCATGTTCAACCGCCGTGGCTTTGCCGAAGCCTGTGCGCGGGTGATCGAACGCGAGGCCACGGCCGGCCGGCCGGTGACGGTGATGATCTTCGACATCGACCATTTCAAGGGCATCAACGACCGTTTCGGCCATCCGGCGGGCGATGAAATCCTGAAGCTGTTTGCCACCGTCGTGGTCAACAATCTGCGCATCAGCGATCTGTCGGGCCGCATCGGCGGCGAAGAGTTCGCCGCGCTGTTGCCGTGCGCGCTGGAAGAGGGCGTGCTGGTGGCCGAGCGCGTGCGTGAAGCGTTCGAGGCGTCCGGAATCGTGTGCGAGGAAGGCGCTGTCGATACCACCGTCAGCATCGGTGTGGCCGGCGGGCCGGCGGGCACCGAGCTCGAAGTGCTGCTGGCGGCGGCCGACACCGCGCTCTATCAGGCCAAGCGCAGCGGCCGCAATCGCGTCGAGGCCGCCGAAGAGCTGCCGCTGTCGCTGGAGCATTGGCGGCGCAAGACCGCGGGCCTTCCGGCCCCGGTCCGCGCGCAGGCTGCCGCGACCTAGGGCTGATCGGTTCTGATTTGATCAGAACCGAAGACTCTTGCTTTGACGCGTTTTCTTGAACGCGAAACCGGTAGCCGCATCGCTGAAACGCGCTGCAGGATAACGCGGCGGTAACCTCGCGTTTACCATTCCATCCATATTATTTACTTATGGAATCGATAGGCTCGCGAAACCCCCAGGCTGCCCTGATGTCGCTCGAAGCGGCCGCAGTTTCCGCCCGTGGCGGCTTCGCCTGCATGTTCTCCAGCTCGGAAGAATTCGAGACGGCGCTCATCACCGAGCGCCGGGCGCAGGGCCGCTACGATCAGCGCAGAACGCGCTGGCCTGCCATTCTGTTCATCGGTTGCGCGATGATGGTCGTGGGCGCAGTGCTGCTGTTCAATTGAGGCCGACTTTCGGGATGCTGATGCCGGGCGCCGCAAGGCGCCTTTTTCTTTTCGGCGCCTTCAGCTAGAGACGGTTAGTCCCAGCAGAAGGCCTTCATCAATGATCACCGAAATCGCACAGATCGACGTCAAACCCGGCACCGAGAAGGATTTTGAAGCCGCGGTGGCCAAGGCGCGTCCGCTGTTCCTGCGCGCCAAGGGCGGCAAGGGGTTTGAACTGCACAAGTCGATCGAGAAGCCGCAGCGCTATCGCCTGATGGCGCAATGGGAAACGCTGGAGAATCACACCGTCGATTTCCGCGGCTCGGAAGATTTTACGGCATGGCGCGGCCTGGTCGGGCAGTACTTCGCGGCACCCCCCGAGGTCGAGCACACCGAGACGGTGCTGACGTCGGCGGGCTAAAGCGTTTTCCAGCGAAGTGGACACCGGTTCGCGTCAAGAAAACGCGTCAAATCAAGAATCTAGAGCTCCGTTCCGATTCCATCGGAACAGGGCTCTAGGTTTACGCCACCGTCGGTTCTGCCTTGAAATGGTCGATCATCACCTTGGCGATCGCCATCAAGGGCAGGGCAAGCGCGAGGCCCCAGATGCCGAACACGACGCCGAGCAGGATCTGGAACGCGAACAGGGTGGCGGGCGGAATATCCAGCGCCTGGCGCTGGATGATCGGCGTCAGCACGTAGCTTTCCAGCGCGTGCACGCCGAGGAACAGGATGAACGCGCTGAGCGCCGCGACCCATCCGGAGGCGAGGCTCGCCAGCACCACGATCAGCCCGCCGAGGATCGCGCCGACGGTCGGAATGAAGGCGAGCAGGCCGGCCTGGATACCCAGAATGAACGAGCTGGGGATGCCGATGATGGCAAGCCCGACCCAGGTCACAAAGAACACCGCGGCCATGGTGATGATCTGCGCGATCAGCCAGCGCTCCAGCGTCCAGCCGATGCGGTCGATGATGATGGTGGCACGGGCGCGGTGCCTGGCCGGGGCCATGAACAACAGCCCGTTGCGGTAAACGCTCGGTTGCACGGCGAAGGCGAGGCCCAGAAACAGCACGATAAAGAAGTTTCCGACCGCGCTCACGGTGCCCAGGATCAGCTTCAGGCTCTGGCTGAAAATGGCGCCGCCGCTGGATGCGATGGTGCTGGCGCTGGGAAGGCTATGCGGCGTTGTTGGCGCCGCCGGCGCAGACGCATCCGAAGCCGCATTGAGGCTGCCGAAGTCGAAAAAGCTGGTATCGACCCCATTCCTGTCCAGGAAGGCTTTGAGGTCGACCAACTGCGACTTGATCGTGTCGCTCAACACCTTGGTCTGTTGCGCGATGGTGGCGCCTCCGAGAAAAAGAATACCCGACAGGAGCCCGGCCAACACCAGACCCACGACGGTTAGCCGCAGCGAATGGGGAAGTTTGACGACACGGCCGAGCATATTGGCCATCGCGGTGAGGGCGACGCCTAGCAGCACGCCGGCAAAGATCAGGAACAGCGTTGCGGCGAAATACCAGGTGAACAGCAAGAGTGCCGTGAACAGCACGACACCGATGCCTCCGACCGAGATCGCCCACGCCAGATCGTTGCGGGCCAAAAGACGACCGTCAGCCGGACCAGTCACGTTGATTCCTTCCTGCAGAACATCCTGCGCCAGTCTTTCGCGAAAATTCGCCCGGGATCAAGCGGCGAGGCGCGCGCCGGTTTGACGCTACCATGCCCGGTGTGCCAAGCGGTGCAGGCAAACTAAAGCGTTTTCCAGCGAAAGCCTGTCCCGCACTTGATGCGGGATGGACGCCGGTTCGCGTCAAGAAAGCGCGTCAAATCAAGAATCTGGAGCTCCGTTCCGATTCCATCGGAACGGAAAAGGCTCCAGCGACGGGCGCTTCGGCGAGGATGAGATGAATTTCAAATGGTTGGGGCCGGTTGTGCTGCTGGCGGCGATCTATGTCGGTGACCAGATCAGGATCAACCGTCCCGGCCACAAATATCGCTTGATCGTTGAAGTCGAGACCCCCGATGGACGCAAATCGGCGAGCGGAGTTTTGGCGGTCCATCCGTATCGCGGCTACAGCGGTATCGGCCCAACCCGAACCGTGGGCGATGCCGTCTACGTCGACCTCGGCGGCGGCAAGAATCTGGTCGCGCTGCTGGCGCATATCGACAAGAACCTCGAACTCGAGGGCATCAATTATGTAGCCTTGCGCGCCTATACGGCCGCCGCCGGCGGCAAGCGCGTGTCGTTCAATGAAATGAACCGCCAGACAGGCGTCGTGCCGGTAACGGGCGCGCTGATCCCGGTGCTCGTGACCTTTTCCGATCCCGCCAACCCCGGAACCGCGCGCAACGTGCAACCCGACGAAGCGGAGGCGGTGCTGGGGAAGGGCTATCGCCTCCACGGGATATCAGCCGAGGCGGTGCCGAACGGATTCTGGCCGCTTGATTTCGGCGGCGTGCTGGGCGAGCCGGTGACCCGTGCCATTCAGGCGAAACTGCCGTGGCTGAACGGCGCCGACAATTCCGCCGCGACCGCGCTTCGGGCGGCCGGTCTACCCGGCGTCGAGGCCGTTGACGCCAGAGAAGCCTTTACCCGGAAGTAGCTGCACCCGGACGTAGCGGCCTTGCCGCGCGTTCGGCGGCTCCAGAAGCCAAAACGCGTGGTAGCGCCTGTTTCTGACGCCGGGCTTGCCGGCCCGGCCTGGGATTCGCGCGGAGCTGTAAAGCAGAAGTGGGCAGCATATCATGTTGATCCGGCACGATCTCGCAGGCATGATCGGCCAACATCATGGCTCAACCTAGAAGATCCTTGCGCAGGACGATGAAAGCAGAAATTTGGCGATGAGACGGCCCGTGGTCGGTGTGATCGGGAACGCCCATCGCATCGAAAATCGTTTCACGACCCAGGCGGTCGGAGAGCGCAATCTCCGCGCTGTAGCCGACGTGTCGGGCGCGCTGCCGCTGATGTTTGCTGGATCGCCCGAGATTACCGATATCGGCGCCTTGCTCGAAGCCGTCGATGGGGTGGTGCTGACGGGCGCCCGTGCCAATGTCCATCCGACCCGCTTCAAGACCGAGCCGCATGAGAGGCACGAGCCCTACGATATTCACCGCGACGACGTCGCCCTTGCACTGGCGGAGGCCTGCGTCGCCCGCGGCGTGCCGATCTTCGGCATCTGCCGCGGCTTGCAGGAAATGAACGTCGCCTTTGGCGGCTCGCTGCACCCGGAGATTCGCGAAATCCCCGGCCGCATGAATCACCGCATGCCGCGGCTGGAGAACGGCGAAATCCATCCCGATCCCCTGGTGATCTTTGCCGACCGGCACGACGTCCATCTCACCCGGGACGGCGCTTTTGCAAAGCTGCTCGGCTGCGAAACCATTCGCGTGAACTCGCTGCATGGGCAAGGCATTCTCGATCCCGGCGAGCGCGTCGTCATCGAGGGCGTGGCGGAAGACGGCACCATCGAGGCGATCCGGATTGCCGATGCACCGAGCTTTGCGCTCGGCGTGCAATGGCATGCGGAGTACGACCCGCAGCGCAATCCGATCAACCGTGCGCTGTTTGAGGCGTTCGGCGAGGCGCTCAAAGCGCATCAGCGGGCGAGCTAGCTGGCGGTTTAGAACGAACAGGAGGCCAACTTCTTTTTCAGCGCCGAGACCCAGCAGATGCTGGTCGAAATGTTTGCACACCGCTCGTTTCATGCGCAGGTGAAGGAGAAGGGCGAGCACATCCCGCTGGCGAATCTGAAATTGCTAAAGGCCGATCCCGCCGCCGTGCAAGCCCAAAGCGAGGAGATCAAGGCGCGCTACGCCAGGATATTCGGGGTATAATTTGATTCGAAATATCCATTCTCCGGGGTGCTGTCCGTAATTCTACGGAACCGAAAACGCGGGAGCGCGGCCCAGAACTCGGCTATGCATTGGGGTAGCTGAGGGCGCCGAACAACCGGCGCAAGGCGCCGGACCCGCATTCATACTCACACCATTGTCGTTATCATTTCCTGGGCGGTTTCTCTGGCGGTTTTCTTAGTGATTTTATTGGGCAGTTGGTCGTCATGACTTTATGGAGCCGCCTTGCGTTCGCGATGGTGTTCCTGGTCGTGGGCACCATTTGCGCACTTGCTGTGTTCGGTGATGGTTTCGGCCGCGCGACGCTGGTCGTCGGGGCGATCGCGATTTTGCTCGCGCTGGTGCTTGCGGCCGCCATCGCGGGCTCGTTGTCCCGACAGCTGACCCAAATGACCCGGGCGGTCGAAGGCCTGTCGCGCGGCAAACCGGTTGCGATGCCGGCCGAAGGTAGCCGGGAGATGGCTCCGCTATCAGCGGCTTTCGCCGAATTGTCGGACCATCTCGGCGCCAGGCCAAACCTGCTGGAAAACACGGTCGAAAGCATCCGCGATTGCGTTGTCGTGGCCGACGAGAACGCGGTGGTCGTCGTTGCCAACGGCGCGGCCCGCCAGCTGCTGGGTGTGGACCGCGGCTTCGACAGCCTGACGGGGGTAAGAAAATTCGCCTGTTTCCTTTCGGACGGCACCACGCCGCTGCCGATCCCGGATTCGCCGCTGGCGCGGGCGCTGCGCGGCGAACATGTCGATGATTTCGAGCTCATGGTGCAGCCCGAAGGGTCCTGCGCAAAAGCCCACATCGTCGCCAACGCCCGGCCGTTGCGCGACGAACGCGGCAGGCTTTGCGGGGCGGTGACCGTGCTCCGCGACGTCACCGAACAAAAGCGCGCCCTGCAGGCCCTGGTCGACAGCGAACAGATGGCGCAGACCATCGTGAGCACCGCGCTCGACGCTTTCGTCCAGACCGACGAAAACGGCTTCGTTCTCGAATGGAGTCCGCAGGCCGAAGCCTTGACCGGGTGGACGCGGGCGGAGACGGTTGGTGTGAAGCTGGTCGAGCTGGTGTTTCCCGAACACCTTCGCGCGGCGCACCGGCAGCGGATCGCCAAATTCCTGCGTGAGACCGCCGGTGGCGCCATGGGCATGCGCTATGAGGCGCCGGCGCTGCACCGGGACGGTCACGAATTTTTCGTCGAAGTGTCGCTCACGGCGCTGCGCCGCGGCGACGGTTACATCATCAACGCCTTTGTCAGGGACATTACCCAGCGGCGCCTCGCCGAGGAGCGGCTGATTCAGGCGCAAAAGATGGATACGGTCGGGCAATTGACCGGCGGCATTGCCCATGACTTCAACAACATGCTTACGGTGATCACAGGCACGATCGAAATTCTGGCCGATGGCGTCAAGGACGTTCCGCACCTCGCGTCGATCACCAAACTGATCAGCGACGCCGCCGACCGCGGTGCAAATCTCACCGCCAGCCTGCTGGCGTTCGCCCGCAAGCAGCCGTTGCAGCCGGCCGAGATCGACGTCAATGATCTTGTTCACGAGGCCGTTCGGTTGCTCGCGCCAACCGTCGGCAAGGATATCGAAATCGAGGCCGCCTTGAGCGACGACGCGTGGCCGGCATTCGTCGATCGTAGCCAACTCTCCTCCGCGGTCGTCAATCTCGCCATCAATGCCCGGGATGCCATGGCAGATGGCGGAAAGCTGACCATTGCGACCGGCAATATCACTTTGGGCGTGCCGGAGGCCGTGGCCCGCGGCGTCGAACGCGCCGGCGATTATGTCGTGGTCGAAGTGAGCGACACCGGCACCGGGATTCCGCAGCCCATTCTCGACAAGATATTTGAACCGTTCTTTTCCACCAAGGAGGTCGGCCAGGGTACAGGGCTCGGACTCAGCATGGTGTTTGGTTTCGCCAAGCAGTCGGGCGGAAGCGTCGACGTGCGCAGCGAGGAGGGAAGCGGCACGACGTTCACGATCTATCTGCCCAAAGCCGACTCCAGCGCGCTTCAACCGTCGACGCAAGACGAGGATTCGCCGGTGCAGGGCGGCAGCGAAACGCTCCTGTGCGTCGAGGACGACCGCAAGATCCGCGACTATGTGACGATGCAGCTCGAGAGCCTCGGCTACAAGGTGATCGTGGCCTCGAATGCCGACGAGGCCCTCGCCATCGTCAATCGGGGCGCCGTGTTCGATCTGCTGTTCACCGACGTCGTGATGCCCGGCAGCATGAACGGCAGGCAACTGGCCGAAACGCTGATGGCCCGCCGGCCGTCGCTGCGGGTGCTCTTCACCTCCGGCTACAGCGACGGCGCGCTGCCGCTGAAAAACCGCGCAGGCCACGGGATTCCGCTTTTGACCAAGCCTTACCGGCGCGCGGAGCTGGCGCGAACGTTGCGCCGTTGTCTTGATATTGCGGTCGATTCGGCCGGCGATCCGATACCGACGCCTTATTCCGTGCAGCCGGAGCTCGAGCGTTTCCTGCGCAAGTATCCGCCGAAGGAGGGGTAGCGGTAGTTTAGAGCCTAGGCCCGTTATGAAACCTCCTCCACGATTCGTTTAACTTTTTCTGCGTCGGGCATACGAAGTTTGTCGCCGGTAGCTACATTTCGGTTTGACGAGGTTGCTAGAAATTGGGAGGCGAGTTCTCGTGCCAACGTGCTCGGATGCCACTCGATATCTAGTTTGGTCAGCAAGAGGCGAGCTAACTGATATCGAAATAGAAAGGCACGGATGGACCTCGGACCGATATTGTCGCGCAACTGAATGCTGTCATCAGTCAGAACGGCAGAAACCGCCTTTACCTCGTCTTCCTCAAGTACACGGGGAGTTTGTTTCCTTCCTAGTGAGGCTTTCGCAGCGGCTCTGATAGGTAGCAAATTCTGCAGATCGCGTAATACCTCGTCCACTTTCGAAAGTGTGGGCTCCGCCTTACGAACAAACCCGGCCTGTTTGAGTCTTTGATCGGCAATTTCTTCGTCTGTCGTATCTCGAAATACAGTTTTTGCTGGACCGTCCTTGTAGAAGGCTATTTCACCTCGGCGCATCACCGGAATATGCGTTGGCTCGCTTCCGGAGGGCATCTTCGAAGCGGGCTTGTCGTTCATTCGAGCCTGAAGGATGTTTTTCTCTTCATCCAATTCGTGGATGTGCTCCTCAATCCGGCGACGGCGGCCGGAAAATGTTTCAACTAGGTCTTTGACATCGGATTTTGTTAGCTTGGGCAACCTGATACTCGCTGTAAATAGCTTCTCACAGTTTTCTCGCATAAGGCGATCGGCGCTAAATGACGTTTGAAGCAGTTCCGCCCGCTCCGTATCCGTGAGCGCGCCGTATTTCTCAAAGATTGCATGCTTTAGGATTTCCTCCTCAAGCAGCATTGTTACTTGGACTCGACGACTGATTTCAGGATCCTCAATTAGAAGCTTGATCGATTCCATTACGGAAAGAAGATGCTCTGGCTTGCACCGGTCGAGATCGTCAACCACTAGAACTATCCGCCGAGGAGAAGACCCGCCTATTCTAATCCAGTGAATGGCCGCGGTAGCAACCAGAACCAGGAACACTTCGAAGGCAAAAGCTCCCCAGAAATTCCAAGTGAAAAATAATTTCAAAGTAAAATGCACGCTTATCGCTTCAAGCGATTCTAATCCAGTCAATCGCAACCATGTGCCGGTGAGCAGGATTGCGGTGATGATCCAATAACCGGTAATCAAAAAGGGACTGATGGGCTCTTTCGGTAACCATCCGATAAGAAGTGCCCGAAGGTCAAAACCGATGGTTGCCTGAAGCCCCAATTTCTCGGTGTGTCTCGTTGCCGTTAGATACTCTTTTGACAACCGCGCGTTCGTTTTCCGAACACCGCGCGCTACGCTCCAAAGCCAGAATCCCCCAGTGATGCCGAAAGCCAAGTAGATCGCATTCAACAAATGGCCGGCAAATCCAATCAAGCTGAATAGCGGTACTATGCCTAAGGCAAACAGGGCGTATCCCTTCAGCAATCCGTCGCCGCGATGTTTTGCAATGGCAGTACGAATTATGTTTGGAACAGCGGTGTACCAAGGTCGTTCAAAAGCCTCCTTCGCAAATGTTTCATAGAGATGGACCCAGACCTCTGGTGCGGTTGGGTATCGCCACGCGCTGAAATGGATTGTGTGATACCCTGCATTCAGTTCGACCAGTGCTCGTTTCATTCGTTGCATCAGGAACGTCTTGCCGCGACCCCAATGCCCGTACACCGCGAAACAGAACTCTCCATCGTCAGCGCGGGAGAATAGTTGAGCTAGGGCGTCGGCATAATCGTCGACGTTAAGACAGAGTTCGTCGTCGTTTGCTTGTCGGGAAATGTTTAAGGCTCCTCCAGTCGCAGGAGCAGTTCGTTTTCCGGCATCACCCACCAAGTTGTTTAGCGCGCGTTGCCAATGCTCAGTTGGCTCCTTTCCCCAATAAAGGGTAAGGTGATCGTTCAAGACTTTGCGGATGATTTGTGGATCGAATATTGTCGTTTCCAGCGCTGGTTCGTTACGGCTCGGAAAATCAACAAAATATGTGAGCAGCGCCGCGAGAAGATGTCGGGCGGCTACAGATTCTCCGTCAGAGACTTCATCGCTGAGGCGCTTCGCCCAATTCAGAACCAAGACCAGCTCGGTCGACGGTGCGATTTGCGCGCTTTCATCGGCCTGCGGCAATCCACCAAGATATTTGTGCAATAGGTTGTCAACGTATTGATGGTCGATTTTTAATGCCGTAGCGAGTGCAACGGGCAACGATTCTTCGTAGCGTTTTTCCAGAGGATCTGTGCCGCGTTCGAGCATACACAGAAATACACTTAGTGGTTGGACGCCATCTCGAACGCCCCGATCGGCATAACCGGATACTACGTCAAACGCTCGTCCCAGAATCAGCAGAACTGAATCGCTGAGGCCATAGTTACGAGAAAAGAGTTCAAAGGCGTCGGCTTCGTTGCCTTGCATTCTTATGCGGGTAGGTGTCAGTCCGCCGTCTAGAGTTGCAAAGTCGTCACTGCTGGGTTGAGCCAACGCGAGTTCTTGATGGGTTTTGTAGATCGCGAGCAGTCGCGCTAGATAGGCGTTGCTGTCAGGAGGCGTCTCAGAGAATCCAATGCTCTTTCGATAGGCATTACATTCCTCGATCAAGCTAGTCAGGTCGTATGATCGGCCTTGTTCGGACGATCGCTGCAATAGGTCATTTGTGTTCGAAATCTCATCCAAAAGTTCTGAATGCGGCATTCTCCTCAAGTCGCGGCTCAAGCGCTCCAACAACTCGGCCGCGGTCTCATTTCGGAGGTCGCTTGGATATTCTTTCATCATCCGACGCCGCCAGTCGGCGGTTTCGTCAAGCTCCATCACCAGGTCATCTAGCATCATCTAACGTTCCGTCGCAAAAGAGACGACCCCGAAAAGCCCGACACATAGTTGTTGACGTTCGAGAGATCCTAAGGCGTTTGTATAACGCTACCATAAGTAGTGCGTCGACGCACTCCGGGAATTGCCCTAGCAAGGACGAAAGTCGAATGCCGGGTGAGTTATTGGTAGACTCGTTGTGACGGCCGGTGCTTCTTCGCATGCCCTATCAGAACAGCAAAAAGGCGCCCCGTTGGGGGCGCCTTTCGCATTTGTGAACCGTGATATCGGCGGCGCGGACGCCGCCCAAAATCACAGCGAATAGTACATGTCGAATTCGACCGGATGCGGGGTCATCTCGAAGCGCTCGACTTCGGTCATCTTCAGCTCGATGTAGCTGTCGATGAAGTCGTCGTCGAACACGCCGCCGTTCTTGAGGAACGCGCGGTCCTTGTCGAGGTTTTCCAGCGCCTCGCGCAGCGAACCGCACACCGTCGGGATCTGCTTCAGCTCTTCCTTCGGCAGGTCGTAGAGGTCCTTGTCCATCGCCGGACCCGGATCGATCTTGTTCTTGATGCCGTCGAGGCCGGCCATCAGCATCGCGGCGAAGCCGAGATACGGATTGGCCATCGGGTCGGGGAAACGCACCTCGACGCGCTTGGCCTTCGGGTTGGCGGTGTAGGGGATGCGGCAGGAGGCCGAACGGTTGCGCGCGGAGTAGGCAAGCAGCACGGGGGCTTCATAGCCCGGGACCAGACGCTTGTAGGAGTTGGTCGACGGGTTGGTGAAGGCGTTGATCGCCTTGGCGTGCTTGATGATGCCGCCGATGTAGTGGAGGCAGGTCTCGGAGAGGTCGGCATATTTGTTGCCGGCGAACACCGGCTTGCCGTCTTTCCAGATCGACTGGTGGACATGCATGCCCGAGCCGTTGTCGCCATAGATCGGCTTCGGCATGAAGGTGGCGGTCTTGCCGTAGATGTGCGCGACCTGATGGATGCAGTATTTGTAGATCTGCATGTGGTCGGCCATCAGCGTCAGCGTGTCGAACTTCATGCCGAGCTCGTGCTGGGCGGAAGCGACTTCATGGTGATGCTTCTCGACCTTGACGCCCATCTTGGCCATCGCGCCGAGCATTTCCGAGCGCATGTCCTGCACCGAGTCCTGCGGCGGGACCGGGAAGTAGCCGCCCTTGGTGCGGATGCGGTGACCGAGATTGCCGCCTTCATATTCGGTGTCCGAATTGGTCGGAAATTCCGAGGAGTCGAGCTTGAAGCCGGTGTTGTAGGGGGTAGAGGAGAAGCGCACGTCGTCGAATACGAAGAACTCGGCTTCCGGTCCGACGAACACGGTGTCGCCGACGCCCATCGACTTGACCATCGCCTCGGCCTTCTTGGCCATGCCGCGCGGGTCGCGGTTGTAGGGCTCGCCGGTGGTCGGCTCGAGCACGTCGCAGGTGATGACCATGGTGGTTTCGGCGAAGAACGGATCGATCGTCGCGGTGACCGGATCGGGCATCAGGCACATGTCGGATTCGTTGATCGCCTTCCAGCCGGCAATCGACGAGCCGTCGAACATGGTGCCTTCGGCAAAGATTTCCTCGTCGATCATGCCGATGTCGAAAGTCACGTGCTGCCACTTGCCGCGCGGGTCGGTGAAGCGCAGGTCGACGTATTTTACGTCGTTGTCCTTGATCGATTTCAGGACGTCTTTGGCGGTCTTCATGAATACCCCTTTTGGTTTCCAGGACTCTGCGACAACGACATTTTCGCAAACAACACGCACGCACAGACAGAGTGGTGAGATATCGCAAACGAAATCAGGCCGCCGAAGCAGCCCTTTTCTTGTTTTTCAGTCGCAAAATGCGGGATAGCACCCGGCTTAGATAGCGTCCAGCCCGGATTCTCCGGTTCTGATCCGGATCGCTTCTTCGATGTTGGAGACGAAGATTTTGCCGTCGCCGATGCGGCCGGTCTGGGCGGCGCGGCGGATCGCGTCGATGGCTTTCTCGACCAGTTCGTCTGATATCACGATCTCGATTTTGACCTTGGGCAGGAAGTCCACGATGTATTCCGCACCGCGATACAGTTCGGCGTGGCCCTTTTGCCGGCCGAAACCCTTGGCCTCGGTCACGGTGATGCCCTGCAGTCCGACCTCCTGAAGCGCCTCTTTCACCTCGTCGAGCTTGAACGGCTTGATGATGGCTTCGATTTTTTTCACTGAGCGCCTCCCGGGCAGTTCAAATTGCAGAGCAGATAGTTTCGATGTCGCGCGTGGCGCCGTCTGGTGGTCGATCCCTGATCAGGGCCCGAAACGCTCGCAATTGCTGCGAACGACGACGGTCCTGAGCCGGCTTCCTTACCGGCTTCCCCAAAAGCAGGGTCTATGCCAAGTTGTTAACGGGCCTGATTTTGGAATGTTATCAGACTTTTAACAGGCAATCGGCAGAGGTCGAGCCGGACGCTGCATGATACCCAAGCCTACCAAATAGGCAAACCGATCAATTGGTATGCAGCTATTGGAGAATTGGCTACGGCCGATATCGGAAATGCCTCCGGAAAAGGCTGACAGATCGAGGATTCGGCATGGAAGTACTGACCACCACTGAGATGGAGCGTGCCGACCGAATGACCATTGCCGCCGGCACGCCCGGCTTTGCGCTGATGATGAGCGCGGGCCAGGCCGTCGCCGAAGCCGCGATGGAGCTGGTCGAGGAGGGCCCGATCGTGGTGGTCGCGGGCCGCGGCAACAATGGCGGCGACGGATTTGTCGCTGCGGCCGAACTTGCCGCGCGCGGCCGCGAGGTCTCGGTGATCCTACTGTGCGAGCGGGACAGTCTGACGGGCGACGCGGCACTCGCGGCGAAGGGCTGGAAATACCCGGTGCTGCCGTTCAATCCCCAGGCGATCGGAAAGCCGGCGCTGATCATCGATGCGCTGCTCGGCGCCGGTCTCAACCGTCCCGTGAAGGGCGATCCGCTTGAGATGATCGACGCGATCAACGCCAACGGCGCGCCCGTCCTCGCCGTCGATCTGCCGAGCGGTATCAACGGCACCACCGGCGCCGTGATGGATGTTGCGATCAACGCCGTCGAGACCGTGACGTTCTTCCGCAAGAAGCCGGCGCATCTGTTGCTGCCGGGACGGATGCATTGCGGCCGCGTCCGCGTCGCCGACATCGGCATCGATGCGCATGTGCTGGGCGAGATCCAGCCGCAGGCAACGGAAAACGTTCCGCAGGCCTGGCAGGGATGCTTTCCGGTGCCGCGGATCGATGGCCACAAATATGCGCGCGGTCACGCTGTCGTCGTCTCCGGCGACATGGCCTCGACGGGTGCGGCGCGGCTGGCGGCACGCGCCGCGCTGCGCGCCGGCGCCGGCCTCGTCACGCTGGCCTCGCCGCGCGAGGCGCTGGCGGTCAATGCTTCGGCGCTAACCGCGGTGATGATCCGCGCGGTCGATAGCGCGGTCGAATTCGCTGACATGCTGAACGACAAGCGGCTCAATGCCTGCGTGATCGGGCCGGGCGCCGGAATCAGCGCGCGCACGCGCGATCTTGTCCACACCGCATTGTCGGCAAAACGTCACCTCGTGCTCGATGCCGACGCGCTGACGAGCTTTGCGCAAGAACCGGAGCGTTTGTTTGAATCGATCAAGGCGTCGAGCGATCCGCAGGTGGTGCTGACCCCGCACGAGGGCGAGTTTCCGCGGCTGTTCAGCGACATCAGTAACAAGCATCCGGGCCGCTCCAAACTCGAAAGGGTGCGTGATGCCGCCTTACGCTCCGGCGCGGTGGTGCTGCTGAAGGGGCCGGATACGGTGGTGGCGTCGCCCGATGGCCGCGCCAGCATCGCTGCCAACGCGCCGCCCTGGCTCGCCACCGCCGGCGCCGGCGACGTGCTGGCGGGGATCATCGCAGGGTTATTGGCGCAGGGCGTGCCGGCCTTCGAGGCCGCCTGTATCGGCGTCTGGATGCACGGCGAGGGCGCGCGGGAGGCGGGGCCCGGCCTGATCGCGGAAGATTTGACCGAAGTGCTGCCCGCGGTGTTCCGGCGGCTCTATGACGAGTTCGGTGTTGAGTATTAGGCAACTCGAACTGGCCGACATGGATGCCGCTGCGCGGGTCCATCGAACAAGCTTCGACCATGCCTTGCCCTGGCTCGCCGGTCTGCACACGCCCGAGGAAGATCGCTGGTTCTATCGCGAGCGCATGTTCAAAACGTGCACGCTCTGGGGCGCGTTCGATGACAATGCCCTGACCGGAGTGATCGCCTTCCACGACGACTGGATCGAGCAACTCTATGTGCTGCCGGAAGCGCAGGGGCAGGGCGTCGGTGCCGAATTGCTTGACGTCGCTAAGCGTGCTTCCGAGCGGCTGCAGCTATGGACGTTCCAGCGGAATGCACGGGCGCGGCGCTTCTATGAAGCGCGAGGCTTTGTGCTGGTGGAGCAGACCGATGGCGCCGGCAATGAAGAGAAAGAGCCGGACGCACGTTATCTCTGGACGCGCGGATAAGTCGGTCGTTAGCTCACGAGATATTTCGCCACCGCCGCCTCGTTCCATTCCAGCCCAAGGCCAGGACCTCGCGCGGTCAGCGTGCCGTCGATGATCTCGGCGGGGTGGGCGAGGATGACGCCGGCAAAGTCGAGGAATTCGAGCCAGTGCGCTGTCGGCGTCACCGCCAGCATGTGGGCGCTGGCTTCGGCGAACAGATGGCTCGACACCGGAATGTTGGCGGCTTCCGCTTGGGCTGCGACTTGCAGCCAGCCGGTGACGCCGCCGCATTTCATCAGGTCGGGCATGATGAAGTCGCTGGCGCCGGCTGCGATCGCCTCGGCAAAGCCGCGCGGGAACCACCAGTTCTCGCCGGCCTGGATCGGCGTCGGCGACGTCTCGCGCACCTTGGCATGGCCCAACAGATTTTCCTGCGGCACCGGCTCTTCGATCCAGTGCAGGTCATAAGGGGCGAGGCGCGCGATGCGGCGGGTGGCTTCCGCGGGATCGAGCGACTGGTTGAAGTCGATCATCAATGCGACATCGGGGCCGAGCAGGGCGCGCACGCCCTTGACCATCCGCTCGTCATTGGCGGCGTCGCCGTCGCCGCCCTTGATCTTGATGCCGCGAAATCCCTGCTCCAGCGAGCGGCGCAGCGCCTTCTCGTCCGCGATCGGATCGACCACGCCATAGCTGTCATAGGCCTTGATCGGCCGCGGCGCGCCGCCGAGCAGCTCGGCCAATGGCCGACCGGCAATCTGGCCGAGCGCGTCCCAATAGGCCATGTCGAGCCCGGACACCGCCATGCCGACGAGGCCCTGCCAGCCGAGCAGGCGGAATTTCGCGTCCATCGCCTTCATCAGATCAAACGGCGCAACCGGGTTGCCGACGAGATCGCGGCCGATCCCCTCGATCAGATGCACCAGCGGTTTCACCGTCAGTTCGGTGTAGGCGAAGATGTAAGCGTGGCCGGTAACGCCCTGGTCGGTTTCGACATCGATCAGCACCATGTGGGCGGCTTCGATGAGCGCGAATGCGGTCTTCACTGGTCGTGCGATCGGCACCACGAGGCCGCGGGCGGTGACGCTGCGAATGGCGGCAACGGATGCGCTCATGCTGATCTCCTCATTCCACACTGTACCATCGCACCAGGCGGGGGGCGGCCCAATCGGTCGCGGCGGATTCGATCAGCCAGCGTCCGGCATATTCGGCGGCGAAGGCGATGCGTTGGGTTTGGCCGGGTTCGATGGCCAGCGTGTCCAGCCAGAACGGCTTCCAGCCGTCATCGAGCCGGTCGAGCAGCCGGAAATGATGGCCGTGGAAATGGAATACCGTTGGGGTGGCGCCGCGGTTGTTCAGGGCCAGTACAACGGTCCGTCCCGCTTTGGTACGAACTGCGGGCGCGGCGGTCGCCGCGAAGCTCGCCGGCGGCACCCAGTCGCCTTGCGGCCCGCCAAGGGCCAATTCGGCCCGGGTTGCGCCCTTGAGGTCGAGCCGCGCCGGCAGGCCGTTGGAAGGTAGCGGTGGCGCCGGGGGAAGCGGGGCGGCGCGAACCGGCGGTTCACCCGAGACGATCAGCCTGCCGATGGGGCGGGCCTCCTTGCCGTCGTGGACCAGAATCGTTGCGGTGGTCCCGGCGGGCGCCGTCACATCGATAAAGCCATCGACGCGGCCGCCGGGGGGCAGCACCAGCGCGCCGTTGCGGGCCTGGAACGGCTCGGAGGGCTGGCCGTCGATAGCCATGACGCGGACGTCGATATTCTCGATTTTGGCCGCGATAACAGACCGCTGGCAGCCATTAATGAAGCGAATCCTGATCCGTTCATTGGTTCGCGCTGTAATATCGAGCGAAAGCCGGCCGTTGGCCGTCAAAACCGTTGCAGCGTCCTTGGGGTCTAGCCCGGGTGCGATCGCTGACCCGTCCGGGCGCAGCCGCCAGTCTTCGACCAGAAACACCTCGTCGCGATCGACGGCAACGGTCTCGGTTTCCCGGACCACCAATGCGCGAGCCCGCGAAGGCCGTGCCTGGCCGTCGCCGAGAAGGGTCAGGTCACACAGCAGCGTCCCGGCATGTCGCAGCGGCAGTTGCAGGGTTTCCTTCACCCCGGCCGCGAGCGGCGCGCGGGCCGTCAGCGATTCGACGCTCGCGGCCCCGTCGAGCCCCCGCCAATTGAGGGCAACGGGCTGCGGCAGCTCATTGGCGAGCGTGACTTCAACGGTATCGCCGCGCTTGAATCTCATTTCCGAACCGGCGAGTGACCAAACCGGCGTCCCCGGCGCCCCTGGCCGAAGCGCAACGACATCGGCTTTGGCTTGCAGCGCCAGCGCGGCGCGGCCTTGAGCCGAGCCAATGGCGGGCCATATCGGGAGCAAGGCGGCAGCGCCCAGTCCGGCCATCAGCTCGCGTCGGTGCAGCAGGGATTTGGGGCTTGTCATGAGACCGATGCGGACCATTTTCTGGCGGCCCTGTCCAGCTGTGACGCCTTGCCTCGGGCGGCCCGCAAAAAGCGCCATTTTTTTGCTGCGGACCGGTGGGCGCATGTTATAAGCCCGCCGCTCGCGGCATCGCGGCCGGACTGGATGCTTTTTACGCGGGCGTGGCGGAACTGGTAGACGCGCTGGATTTAGGTTCCAGTGACGAAAGTTGTGGGGGTTCGAGTCCCTCCGCCCGCACCAAGCGCTCTATTCAAGCGTTTGCATGACGAATACTGGAGGGCCTGTTCCCCGGTTGGGGAGTTGGGTCAGCCGAACCACCGGCGCAGGCTTTAAGGGCCCTGCGTCGATCCAATTGACAATGTCGGGGCCATCAGGCCCTGCCGAAACGGAAGAAGATTGACGCCATGCAGGTCACCGAAACCCTCGTCGAGGGATTGAAGCACGAGTTCAAGATCAGCGTTCCCGCATCGGATCTCGATGCCAAGGCCGGCGCCAAGCTGATCGACCTCAAGGACAAGGTGAAGCTCAACGGCTTCCGTCCCGGCAAGGTGCCGGTGAGCCATCTGAAGAAGGTCTATGGCCGCTCGGTCATGGCCGAGACCATCGACCAGACCATCCGCGACACCAACACGCAGATCTTCACCGATCGCGGCTTCCGCCTTGCGACCGAACCGAAGATCACGATGCCGACCGAGGAAAAAGAGGTCGAGGAACTCCTCTCCGGCAAGAGCGATCTCACCTACACGGTGGCGATCGAGGTGGTGCCGACGATCCAGCTCGCCGACTTCAAGAGCTTTACCGTCGAGAAGCCGGTCGTCGACGTGTCCGACAGCGATGTCGACGACGCCATCAAGCGCATCGCCGACCAGAGCCGCCCCTATAACGCCAAGAGCGAAGGCGCGAAGGCCGAGAACGGCGATCGCGTCACCATCAACTTCACCGGCCGTATCGACGGTACGCCGTTCGAGGGTGGTACCGGCGAGGGCATCCAGGTCGTGATCGGCACCGGCCAGTTCATTCCGGGCTTTGAAGAGCAGTTGATCGGCATCGGCGCGGGCGAGACCCGCACGCTGAAGGTCTCTTTCCCCAAGAACTACGCCAGCGAAAAGCTGGCCGGCCAGCCGGCCGAGTTCGAGACCACCGCCACCGCCATCGAAGCTCCCGGCGAAACCGTTGTCGACGACGAATTTGCAAAAACGCTCGGCCTCGAATCGCTCGACAAGCTGAAGGAAGCCGCGCGCGAGCGCCTGGTCGCTGAGTTTGCCGGTGCGACGCGCCAGCGCGTCAAGCGCGCGCTGCTCGACCGTCTCGACGAGAGCCACAAGTTCGAAGCGCCGCCGTCGCTGATCGCCGAAGAGTTCAATCTGATGTGGAACTCGATCAAGGCCGAGATGGAGTCCAGCGGCAAGACCTTTGCCGACGAGAACACCACCGAGGACGCCGCCAAAGAAGAATACCAGAAGATCGCCGACCGCCGGGTCCGCCTCGGCCTCGTGCTGTCGGAGATTGGCGAGAAGAACAAGATCACCGTCACCGACGACGAAGTCAGCCGGGCCGTGATCGAGCGGGCCCGCCAGATGCCGGGCCGCGAGAAGGAAGTCTGGGACTACTATCGCAACAACACCAATGCGCTGGCCCAGCTTCGTGCGCCGATTTATGAAGACAAGGTGGTCGATTTCATCCTCGAACTCGCCAACGTGACCGAAAAGAAGGTTTCGCGCGAAGACCTGTTCAAGGACGAGGACGCTGAGAAAACTGCCGCTTAATCCCGGCACCTGATGTTAATGATGAACGGCGAAAGCGGCGGGGCTCCGGCATCCGTCGCTATGAGTTCGGCTGCGAATCAGTTTGAACTCGTCTAACTCAGCTCGCCATTGCCCGGCCTTGTCGCCGGGGAATTGGCTCATATCTGAGCTCTGTCTGTGAAGTCCTGCATCACGGGACGTTCGTCCATTTCGGGCAAATCAAGCCTGGTTGCCGATGGATGTCCGCCCCCGCCAACCCCTTAGGTGATTCATGCGCGATCCCGTTGAAACCTACATGAACCTTGTTCCGATGGTGGTCGAGCAGACCAACCGCGGTGAACGCGCTTACGACATTTTCTCGCGCCTGCTGAAGGAGCGCATCATCTTCCTGACCGGTCCGGTCGAGGATGGCATGGCGACGCTGACGGTCGCGCAGCTGTTGTTCCTTGAAGCCGAGAATCCGAAGAAGGAAATCTCGATGTACATCAACTCGCCCGGCGGCGTGGTGACATCGGGCCTCGCCATCTACGACACCATGCAGTTCATCCGTCCGCCGGTGACGACGCTGTGCACCGGGCAGGCGGCGTCGATGGGCTCGCTGCTGCTGGCGGCCGGCCACAAGGACATGCGCTTCTCGCTGCCGAATTCGCGCATCATGGTGCACCAACCCTCAGGCGGCTTCCAGGGCCAGGCCACCGACATCATGCTGCACGCGCAGGAGATCCTGAATCTCAAGAAGCGGCTCAACGAAATCTACGTGAAGCACACCGGCCAGACCTACAAGGCGATCGAGGATGCGCTGGAGCGCGACAAGTTCCTGACCGCCGATATGGCCAAGGACTTCGGTATTGTCGACAAGGTGATGGATAAGCGTCCGGAAGAGCCGGCGATGACCAAGACCCCGTAAGGTAACGGGTGGAGGTACCCACGGGTTGACCTTGACAGGCGGGCCCAATCGGCAAATTACGCTCTTAGCGGGCTGTCTATGCCCGCACGTAGGCAGAAAGTTCCGCTTTCGTGCTGGTTTGGCAGCGTGGTAATCGCGCAACGCCCGGGCGATTTCGACAACTTCTCCCCGTGCGAAGGCCGAAAATCACGGTATTGTCACGGTGTCCGGTCCGCGCCCGGTTAGCGAATTCTTGATAGTCGGGTGTCAGCATGGTTGGCTGTGACGGATCGGGTAGGTTCACGGGGATTCGAGTAAACCGTGATTCGAACGACGCGTATTGAGTTAAGGTCTTTTTTGGTACGGAATTTGCTCTATCTACTTTCAGGTCCGGTTTGGTACCGGAATGGGTCGATCGAGTGACGGGATCGAACGGCGGACGGAGAATAGAATGAGTAAGGTCGGCACGAGCGACTCCAAGAACACGCTGTATTGCTCGTTCTGTGGCAAGAGCCAGCATGAGGTCCGCAAACTGATCGCGGGACCCACCGTATTCATCTGCGACGAATGCGTTGAACTGTGCATGGACATCATCCGTGAGGAGAACAAGTCCTCGCTGGTGAAGTCGCGCGACGGCATTCCGACGCCGAAGGAAATATGCAAGGTGCTGGACGACTACGTGATCGGCCAGAGCCACGCCAAGAAGGTGCTCTCGGTCGCCGTCCACAATCACTACAAGCGGCTCAATCACCAGACCAAGCACAACGACGTCGAACTCGCGAAGTCGAACATCCTGCTGATCGGTCCGACCGGTTCGGGCAAGACGCTGCTGGCGCAGACGCTGGCGCGGATTCTCGACGTGCCGTTCACGATGGCGGATGCGACCACGCTGACCGAAGCCGGCTATGTCGGTGAGGACGTCGAGAACATCATCCTGAAGCTGCTGCAGTCGGCCGACTACAATGTCGAGCGCGCGCAGCGCGGCATCGTCTATATCGACGAAATCGACAAGATCAGCCGCAAGTCCGACAATCCGTCGATCACCCGCGATGTCTCGGGCGAGGGCGTGCAGCAGGCGCTGTTGAAGATCATGGAAGGCACCGTTGCCTCCGTGCCTCCGCAGGGCGGCCGCAAGCATCCGCAGCAGGAATTCCTGCAGGTCGACACCACGAACATCCTGTTCATCTGCGGCGGCGCCTTCTCAGGCCTCGAGAAGATCATCTCCGCACGCGGCCGTTCGACCTCGATCGGTTTCGCGGCGCAGGTCCTGGCGCCGGAAGACCGCCGCACCGGCGAAATCTTCCGCCATGTCGAGCCGGAAGATCTCTTGAAGTACGGCCTGATCCCGGAATTCGTCGGCCGCTTGCCTGTGGTCGCGACTCTGGAAGATCTGGATGAGGCTTCGCTGAAGAAGATCCTGACCGATCCGAAGAACGCGCTGGTGAAGCAATACCAGCGGCTGTTCGAAATGGAGAATATCGAACTCACCTTCGCCGACGAGGCGCTTGGCGCGGTCGCCCGCAAGGCGATCGAGCGCAAGACCGGCGCGCGGGGATTGCGTTCGATCCTCGAAAGCATCCTGCTTGAGACCATGTTCGATCTTCCGGGTCTGGAAGGCGTCGAAGAGGTGGTGATCTCGCGCGAAGTGGTCGAGGGAACTGCCCGTCCGCTCTACATCTACGCGGACCGTTCCGACCGCGCCGTCGAGAGCAGCGCCAGCGCCTGATAGGCCCTGGTCGGGGATGGATTTCCGTCCCAAACAGGACGGCTGCCGGGACATTCCGGCGGCCACAGCGGCGTAGTTCTTGCGCAGCAATCCTTCGCGTTTAGCCCCATTTGACGGGCATTTTTCGTGACTTGACACCCCCGTACCCGATAGCCACCTAATGCTGTCGGTGGCGCAGCTCATGCTTGAGATTCGTCGCCAAACGATCCGGAAAAACAGGCTGCGAAGGTGGCTTGCAGCCCCGGAACCTCCCGGCACCTTGTGGCGGTTGCGCACATCGAGCGGACTGCGTGCAAGGGGGCACAACAAAAGGAATTAGGCCATGACTTCAGCCAAACCCCGGCCATCTATCGTCCACGGCGAAACCCACTCTTATCCGGTGCTGCCGCTCCGCGACATCGTCGTATTCCCGCACATGATCGTGCCTCTGTTCGTCGGCCGCGAGAAGTCGATCCGCGCGCTCGAAGAGGTGATGAAGAACGATGCGCTGATCCTGCTCGCGACGCAGAAGAACGCGTCCGACGATGATCCGAGCCCGGACTCGATCTACGAAGTCGGCACGCTCGCCAGCGTCCTGCAGCTGCTCAAATTGCCCGACGGCACCGTGAAGGTGCTGGTCGAGGGCTTGGAGCGCGCACGCGTCCAGAAATATTCCGACCGCAGCGAATATTACGAAGCAACCGCCGTTGCGCTCGCCGATACCGATGCGACCTCCGTCGAGGCCGAGGCGCTCGCGCGTTCGGTCGTGTCCGACTTCGAAAGCTATGTGAAGCTGAACAAGAAGATCTCCGCCGAAGTCGTCGGCGTGGTTCAGGCGATCACTGATTTCGCCAAGCTGAGCGATCAGGTCGCCCAGCATCTCGCCGTCAAGATCGCCGATCGCCAGGGCATCCTGGAGACGTTGTCCGTCACGCAGCGCCTGGAGAAGGTGCTGGGCCTGATGGAGAGTGAGATCTCGGTGCTGCAGGTCGAGAAGCGCATCCGCTCGCGCGTCAAGCGCCAGATGGAGAAGACCCAGCGCGAGTATTACCTGAACGAGCAGATGAAGGCGATCCAGAAGGAACTCGGCGACGACGAAGGTCGCGACGAGCTCGCCGATCTGGAAGAGAAGATTGCCAAGACCAAGCTCTCCAAGGAAGCGCGGGAGAAGGCGCAGCACGAGCTGAAGAAGCTGCGCCAGATGTCGCCGATGTCCGCGGAAGCCACCGTCGTGCGCAACTATCTCGACTGGCTGTTGTCGATCCCGTGGAACAAGAAGTCCAAGGTCAAGAAGGACCTGGTGGCCGCGCAGGAGGTCCTGGACAGCGACCATTACGGGCTTGAGAAGGTCAAGGACCGGATCGTCGAGTATCTGGCCGTGCAGTCGCGCGCCAACAAGCTGACCGGACCGATCCTGTGCCTGGTCGGACCTCCCGGCGTCGGCAAGACCTCGCTCGGCAAGTCGATCGCGAAGGCGACGGGGCGCGAGTTCGTGCGCGTGTCGCTTGGCGGCGTGCGCGACGAGGCCGAGATCCGCGGTCATCGCCGCACCTATATCGGCTCGATGCCCGGCAAGATCATCCAGTCGATGCGAAAGGCGAAGTCCTCGAATCCGCTGTTCCTGCTGGACGAAATCGACAAGATGGGCGCCGATTTCCGCGGCGATCCGTCGTCGGCGCTGCTTGAGGTCCTGGACCCCGAGCAGAACGGCACGTTCGCCGACCACTATCTGGAGGTCGACTACGATTTGTCGAACGTCATGTTCATCACGACCGCGAATACGCTGAATATTCCCGGACCGCTGATGGACCGCATGGAGATCATCCGGATCGCCGGCTATACCGAGAACGAGAAGGTCGAGATCGCGCGCAAGCATCTGATCCCGAACGCCATCGCCAAGCATGGCCTCGATTCCAAGGAATGGTCGATCGACGACGATGCGCTGCTGTTGATGATCCGCCGCTACACCCGCGAAGCGGGCGTGCGTAACCTGGAGCGTGAGCTCTCCACACTCGCCCGCAAGGCGGTGAAGGAGCTGATGATCTCCAAGAAGAAGTCGGTCAAGGTCACCGAGAAGTCCCTCGAGGAATTCCTGGGTGTGCCGAAGTACCGCTACGGCGAGATCGAGAGCGAGCCGCAGGTCGGCATCGTGACGGGCCTGGCCTGGACCGATGTCGGTGGTGAGCTGCTCACCATCGAAGGCGTCATGATGCCCGGCAAGGGCAAGATGACGGTGACCGGCAACCTGCGCGACGTCATGAAGGAGTCGATCTCGGCGGCGGCGTCCTATGTTCGCTCGCGCTCGATCAACTACGGCATCGAGCCGCCCTTGTTCGACCGGCGTGACATCCACGTCCACGTTCCGGAGGGGGCAACCCCGAAGGACGGACCGTCGGCGGGTGTTGCGATGGCGACCGCCATCATTTCTGTCATGACCGGCATTCCGGTCCGGCACGATGTCGCCATGACCGGCGAGATCACGCTGCGCGGCAGGGTGCTGCCGATCGGCGGTCTGAAGGAGAAGCTGCTCGCTGCCGCCCGCGGCGGTATCAAGACGGTGTTCATCCCCGAGGACAACGCCAAGGATCTCACGGAGATTTCCGATGCGATCAAGGGCGGCATGGACATCATCCCGGTCGCCCGGCTTGATGACGTCGTCGCCAAGGCGCTGGTGCGCCCACCGGTGGCGATCGTCTGGGAAGAGGACAGCAAGGTGCCGGTGAAATCCGACGCTGCGGATGACGCCGGTGGCCTGACAGCGCACTGAGATCAGGCAATGTGACAAAGGCGGTGTCCCGTTCTCGGGACGCCGCCTTTTTGTTGGAGGTTCCCCGCTTGCGCCGAGGGGCAGGGCGGCGCTAAACAGGCGACTTGAGGGCGGCTAGCTCAGCTGGTTAGAGCATCTCGTTTACACCGAGAGGGTCGGCGGTTCGAATCCGTCGCCGCCTACCAGCCTTCGCGCTTCGCGCTACGGCTGGGCATGCCAGCCACGGGTGCGAAGCGCGAAGGCTGTCTCGCCGTAGCTCGTAGAGCGAAGGCGGACCTTCAGAAAGTTTTCCAAACATGACCACCCCGACAGGCCACGAGCAGAACGCCGACCAGATCGCCTACTGGAACGGACCGGCCGGGCAACGCTGGGCGGCGCGGCAGGCGGAGCAGGACGTCGTGCTCGGGCCGGTCGCCGACCTTCTGATCGATCGCGCGAAACCCAACCCCGGCGAACGGGTCATCGATATCGGCTGCGGCAGCGGCGTCACGACGGTCGCGTTTGCGAAAAAGGTCGCGCCGTCGGGCCACGCATTCGGCGTCGACATATCGGGCCCGATGCTGGAACGGGCGCGGGCGAGTGCGCCAAAGGATCTGCCGGTCGAGTTCGCGCTGGCGGATGCCACCGTCTATCCGTTTGAGCCCGCCAGTTTTGATCTGCTGGCCTCGCGGTTCGGCGTGATGTTCTTTGCCGATCCGGTGGCGTCGTTCGCGAACATGCGCAAGGCGCTGCGGCCCACCGGCCGCCTGGCATTCGCCTGCTGGCGCGAGCCGCGCGAAAACCCGTTCTTCATGGCGCCGTTGCAGGCCGCCTACAAGCACGTGCCAAAGCTGCCGCAGATGGGGCCGGAAGATCCCGGACCGTTTGCGTTTGCCTCGGAAGCGCGCGTCCGCCGCATCCTGGAGGGAGCCGGCTTTGAAGGCGTGGAAATGGAAGCCTGTCCGCTGTTGCTGGACGCCGCGATCGGCCGCGGCGTCGATGGGGCGGTGCAGGGCGCGCTCGAAATCGGCCCCGTGAGCCGCGCGCTCGATGGGCAGCCGGAGGAGCTTCGTGTTGCGGCGGCCAATTCGATCCGAGACGCGCTCACGCCGTACGCCAAGGGCGACGCGGTGCTGCTCCCGGCCTCGGTCTGGATCGTGACCGCGCGCGCCACCTAATTACCGGTGATTCAACCCTGCTATCTTTGCATGGGGTTGTTTTCGCGATTTTGTGTCCGGCCCCGCGGTCTACTCAACCGGCTTGCAATACTCAGTCGCAACCGTTGCCGATTGCCGGGTCTCGGAAACGAAGCAGAAATAGAGCTTTGCGCCTTTGCGCAGAAACAGTCCGGCGCCGCCGCTCGGCGTCGCCGAGGTCCCGGCGATTGCATAGTCCTGCGCGAGCAGGGAGCTCACGGTGACTTTCTCGGCCGCGGTTTGCGCCAGGGCAGGCGCTGCGCCAAACGCGAACAACACCAGACAAATCGAATTTCTGATCTTCACAGTGTCGCTCCCGCTCGTCAGGCCTTCTCTTCCCAGATCATCGCCAGATGCACGATGGTCTGCACGGCTTTCTCCATGTCCTGAACGCTGACCCATTCCAGCCGCGAGTGGAAGGCGTGCTCGCCGGCAAAGATGTTGGGGCAGGGCAGCCCCATGAACGATAGCCGCGAGCCGTCGGTGCCGCCGCGGATCGATGAGCGCACCGGCGTCAAGCCGGCGCGGCGGATCGCCTCGATCGCGTAGTCGACGATTTCGGGATGGCGGTCGATCACCTGCTTCATGTTGCGGTACTGGTGCTTGACCTCCATCCGGTAGGTCGAGCGCGGATAGTCCTTCATCACGCCTTTGACGATGCCCTCCAGCAGCGCCTCTTTTTCCTTCAAGCCCTCGTCGGTGAAATCACGCACGATGAAGCCGATAGTCGCCTTCTCCAGCGCACCGGAAATGCCGATCGGATGCAGGAAACCCTGCTTGCCTTCAGTGGTCTCCGGCGAGCAGGTGTCTTTCGGCAGGCGATCGACGATGGCGGCGGCGATCTTGATCGCGTGCTCCATCTTGCCCTTGGCGAAGCCGGGATGGGTGCTGACGCCCTCGATGCTGATGGTGGCGCCATCGGCCGAAAATGTCTCGTCCTCGATATTCCCCGCGGTTTCGCCGTCCATCGTGTAGGCGAAGTCGGCGCCGAGTTTTTTCAAATCGACCTTGTCGACGCCGCGGCCGATCTCTTCGTCCGGCGTGAACAGGATCTTGATGGCGCCATGCTTCACTTGCGGATTGTCGATCAGGAACTGCGCGGCATCCATGATCTCGGCGAGACCGGCCTTGTTGTCGGCGCCCAACAGCGTGGTGCCGTCTGTCGTGACGATGTCGTTGCCGATCTGGTCGGCCAGCGCCGGATGGTCGGCGAATCGAATCACCTGCGTCGGATCAGCCGGCAGCACGATGTCGCCGCCACGATAATTGCGCACGATCTGCGGCTTGACGTCCTTGCCGCTGCAATCCGGCGAGGTGTCCATGTGCGAGCAGAAGCAGATCACCGGCACCTTCTTGTCTGAATTGGCCGGGATCGTCGCGTAGACATAGCCGTGCTCGTCGAGATGGGCGTCGGAGAGGCCCATGGCCTTGAGTTCGGCAGCAAGCACGCGGCCGAGGTCTTTTTGCTTCTCGGTGGAGGGGCAGGTCGGTGACGCCGGATCCGACTGGGTGTCGATCACGACATAGCGCAGGAAGCGCTCGGTAACACCGTGGGTAAAGGCGAGGGGCGAAGCCAGCATGACAACCACAACAGGATTGGAGAAACGACGGCGCTCTATAACAGAAAAGCGCCATTCCGGGCCCCCGGAACGGCGCTTGAACGTCGGATCGGAAGTACCGTGACTTAAACGGCTTCCTTGAGTTCCTTGGACGCGCGGAAGGCAACCTTCTTGCTGGCCTTGATCTGGATGGCTTCGCCGGTGGCGGGGTTGCGGCCCATGCGGGCGGCGCGCTTGCGGACCTGGAGGATGCCGAGGCCGACGATGCGGATCCGCTCGCCCTTCTTCAGGTGCTTGGTGATCAGGGAGACCGTGTCGGTCAGAATCGATTCAGCCTGCTTCTTGGACAGTTCCTGGTCCTCGGCGATGGCCGCTGCCAGATGCTTCAGCGTGATCGTCGCCGGAGTCGCTGCTTTCTTCGCCATATTCGGCCCTCCCTCGGTGGTGAATGGCTTTACGGAAACTTAGGCGTATCAGGCCTTAAACGATTCGGGTGGCGGGTGCCTACGCTGTTTTGCCTGCAAATAGGCCGTTTTTTGCATCGGCATCGCAAAAAGGCCCATTTGACAAGGGGATTCGCAACGTCCTTGACTAAAACAAGGAGGCCCTTTAAGTCCTCGCTTCTGCGCGGATCAAGACGTGATTACGCATCCGCGGGAGTAGCTCAGTTGGTTAGAGCGCCGCCCTGTCACGGCGGAGGCCGCGGGTTCGAGTCCCGTCTCTCGCGCCATTTTTCAATGGCTTAAGGACAAATCCCCCGATCGCCGGACTGGAACTCGGTTGCGCTCAAGCGCGGCCCGATAGTTCCAGCGTGCGGCGGAAGTGGCTGCGCAGCCAACAAAAAAGCCGCCCGAAGGCGGCCGTCTTGCCGGTGCTGAGAACGAAACCCCTTTAGCGGACCGTCGAGGTCTGCGAGCTGGTGATGACCACCGGCTTGCCTGCCTTCACGACCTGGGTCGTCTGGGCCGTCTGGGTGTATTCCGAATTGGTGCGCGCCGAGATGCCGAAAGCTGCCACCGCGATACCAGCCACGAGCGCGACAACCACGATCTTCAGGTGGGTCGAACGGTCTGCCGAGTGAATTGAGTGGTTCATGTGATGCCTCCGAGGCGTCTATGCGCCATCTGATGGCAAGAGATGTACGCCCCGTCTGTTTCGGGACGGTTTCGTGGATTCCGTGAAATGGTTTCGTCCGCTGGGTTTTCGGGGCGATTTTGCGCCATTTCGGCGTCCTTAGGCCGCCAGCCTGTTGTCGCGGCGAAGGCACAGACAGGCGACATGGCATGAAATATAAGTAATAACAACAGGATAAGCCAAGATCGGTTCTGCTAACCCGTTTGTTTGATGGCTACGCGTCTCGACCGGGCGGCCGAGATGAACTGCAGTGCGCCGAGTCGTGACCTCGGCCGACAGAAGCGAATAGCGCGGGGCGCCTGCGCCATAGTCGTCCTTCAGTTCGTCCGTTGATCATGCCGACCGCGAGCAGGCAGACGGGCCCTGGCCAAAGCAGGTTGGGGTCAATCAGGATCATCGCGGACGCCAGCGCTCGCATGCTCGGCGGCGGTGTGTGCGATCGCAAAAGTCGGCCCGAGGCGGGAAGCCGACGCCATGGTTTTGCAATCCTGCGTCAGCGTGCACATCGCGAAAACCGGAGCGGTGAGCCCGGACATTTGGTTGGCTGATCGGTACACCAGTTGCGCGACGCGCGAGCAGGGTTCGCATGGATGGATTGCGCGAGGCGCACGGCGCGAAACGCTGGCCAGGGTGGCGACGGGAACGCCCTTGCTTTCCTGAGTTGTCCACGGCGTGGTAGCCCCGGTTAGACCACAAAATAGCTTGTCTTGCGCCCTCTGTTGCGCTGCGCTAAGCCTCAAGAATAATTCCAATCAGCGAATCTGCGGCTGTCCGAAACCGCAGGAAAAGGTCCCGCCGATGAACGGCATCCTGCAGAATTACCTTCCACTTATCGTGTTTGTCGGGGTGGCAAGCCTGATCGGTCTGGCGCTGTTGATTGCCCCGTTCCTCGTTGCGTTCCAGCAGCCCGATCCCGAAAAGCTTTCCGCCTATGAATGCGGATTCAACGCTTTCGATGACGCCCGCATGAAATTCGATGTCCGCTTCTATCTGGTGGCGATCCTTTTCATCATCTTCGACCTCGAAGTCGCGTTCCTGTTTCCGTGGGCGGTGGCGTTCGGCAAGCTCGGCGCCACCGGCTTCTGGTCGATGATGGTGTTCCTCGCCGTCCTCACGGTCGGCTTTGCCTATGAATGGAAGAAAGGCGCGCTCGAATGGGATTGAGCCCCACCGCCGTATCGCACGGGTCTTCGCCGGTGATCGCGCCGGCCGCGACCGGCATTATCGATCCCTCGACCGGCAAGCCGGTCGGCGCCAATGACCCGTACTTCCTCGAGGTCAATCACGAGCTTTCCGACAAGGGCTTCTTCGTCGCCGCGACCGACGATCTCATCACCTGGGCGCGCACCGGCTCGCTGATGTGGATGACGTTCGGTCTCGCCTGCTGTGCCGTCGAGATGATGCAGGTGTCGATGCCGCGTTACGACGTCGAGCGCTTCGGCTTTGCGCCGCGCGCTTCGCCGCGGCAGTCCGACGTCATGATCGTTGCGGGCACGCTGACCAACAAGATGGCGCCGGCGCTGCGCAAGGTCTACGACCAGATGCCGGAGCCCCGCTACGTGATCTCGATGGGGTCGTGCGCCAATGGCGGCGGCTATTATCACTATTCCTACTCGGTCGTGCGTGGCTGCGACCGGATCGTGCCGATCGACATCTACGTGCCCGGCTGCCCGCCGACGGCGGAAGCGCTGCTCTACGGCGTGCTGCTGCTGCAGAAGAAGATCCGGCGCATCGGCACCATCGAACGCTAAGGTTTCAGGTCAATGGACGACGGCAAGCTCGACGCCTTGGGGCAGACGATTGTTAGCGCGCTTCCGGGTGCGGCCAGCGGCCATGCGGTCGCGTACAACGAGCTCACGATCACGGTCGACGCGACCAGGATCGTCGAGGTCGTCAAATTCCTGCGCGACGATCCCGCCTGCCGTTTCGTCAGCATCATCGACGTCACAGCGGTGGATTATCCCGGCCGCGAAAAGCGCTTCGACGTGATCTATCACTTCCTGTCCCCGACGCTGAACGGGCGCCTCCGCGTACGCGCCGAGGCCGACGAAACCACGCAGGTGCCTTCGATCATCGACGTGTTTCCCGGCGCCGACTGGTTCGAGCGCGAATGCTACGATCTCTATGGCGTGATCTTCACCGGCCATCCCGACATGCGGCGGCTGCTGACCGATTACGGCTTCGACGGCCATCCGCTGCGCAAGGATTTCCCGCTCACCGGCTTCGTCGAGGTGCGCTACGACGACCAGGAGAAGCGGGTGTTGTACGAACCCGTCCGTCTCAACCAGGAATTCCGCAAGTTCGATTTCCTCTCGCCATGGGAAGGCGCTGACTATCCGCTGCCCGGCGACGAGAAAGCGGAGCCGAAGGCCTGACCATGAACGAACAGAATCTTCGCAATTTCACCATCAATTTCGGACCGCAGCATCCGGCAGCGCACGGTGTGCTGCGTCTGGTGCTGGAGCTGGACGGCGAAGTCGTCGCCCGCGTCGATCCGCATATTGGCCTGCTTCATCGCGGCACCGAAAAGCTGATCGAGCAGAAGACCTATCTGCAGGCGATCCCGTATTTCGACCGGCTCGATTACGTCGCGCCGATGAACCAGGAGCATGCGTTCTGCCTCGCCGCGGAAAAGCTGCTCGGCATCACGGTGCCGCGCCGCGGGCAATTGATCCGCGTGCTCTACAGCGAGATCGGCCGCATCCTGTCGCATCTGCTCAACGTCACCACGCAGGCGATGGACGTCGGCGCGCTGACCCCGCCGCTGTGGGGCTTTGAAGAGCGCGAAAAGCTGATGGTGTTCTATGAGCGCGCTTCCGGCTCGCGGATGCATGCGGCCTATTTCCGCATCGGCGGCGTGCACCAGGATTTGCCGCCGAAGCTGATCGACGACATCGACGCCTGGTGCGATCCGTTCCTGCAGGTCGTCGCCGACCTCGAAACGCTGCTCACCGGCAACCGCATCTTCAAGCAGCGCAACGTCGACATCGGCGTGGTGCCGCTGAAGGAAGCCTGGGAGTGGGGCTTTTCCGGCGTGATGGTGCGTGGCTCCGGCGCGGCCTGGGATCTGCGCAAGGCGCAGCCTTACGAATGCTACGCCGAGATGGATTTCGACATTCCGATCGGCAAGAACGGCGACTGCTACGACCGCTATTGCATCCGCATGGAAGAGATGCGCCAATCGGTGCGCATCATGAAGCAGTGCATCGCCAAGCTGCGGGCGCCGGACGGGCAGGGGCCTGTCGTCGTCGAGGACAACAAGATCGCGCCGCCGCGTCGTGGCGAAATGAAGCGTTCGATGGAAGCGCTGATCCATCACTTCAAGCTCTATACCGAGGGCGTTCGCGTGCCGGCCGGCGAAGTCTACGCCGCGGTCGAGGCGCCGAAAGGCGAGTTCGGCGTCTACCTGGTCGCTGACGGCAGCAACAAGCCCTACAAGTGCAAGATCCGCGCGCCGGGCTTTGCCCATCTGCAGGCGATGGACCACATCTGCAAGGGCCATCTGCTCGCCGACGTCTCGGCCATCCTCGGCTCGCTCGACATCGTGTTCGGAGAGGTCGATCGGTGATGGCGCAGCCGCCAATCCAGTTTGACCGGGCTTCGGGTGCGCTTGAAGGCGCCAACCCGTGGGAGCGGCTGGCTGCGGTGGCGCTGACGCTGGGATCGAAAATATCGTCGAACTTTTCGCATCGCGGCTACAACATGTGCGCCAATCTCCTGCGCAGGACGTTGCCTGCACGCGACATCGACGTCCGGCTGAATGCGGACGCGACGTTCGCATTCCCCTATGGCGACGGCTATTGGAGCAAGCTGCTCAACCGCACGTTCGCCTATGAGGACGAACTCGAATTGCTGTTCAGGCATTCTGCCGACGTCGACTACACGCTGCTCGATTGTGGCGCCAATTACGGTTACTGGTCGGTGCTGGTCTCGAGCAAGCCGTTCGGTTCGCACAAGGCGATCGCGATCGAACCGTCGGGCCAGAATTTTCCGAAGCTGGCCAACAACGCGAGACTCAACGGCAACCGCTTCGAAGCGATGAAATGCGCGATCGGCGCCGCGCGCGGCACCGCGCGATTGAGCGGCACCAAGCATGAAGCCTTCAGCATCGCCGGCGACCAGAGCGCTGGCGAGGAAGTGCCGGTCATCGCGCTCGACAATCTGATCGACGACGGCAAGGTTGCCGCCGGCGGAAAATTCCTGATCAAGCTCGACGTCGAAGGCGTCGAGATCGAGGCCATGAAGGGCGGCAAGCGGCTGCTGGAGGCCGACAGCGTGATCCTGTGCGAGGAGCACGGCAACGATCCGCAGCATACCGTCTCGCGCTACATCCTCGACCAGACCCCGCTGAAGCTGATCGTCTACGATCCGCGCAGCAATCGCCTTGAAACCGTGACCGACCTTTCCATCCTCGATCGCATCAAGGTTTCAACCCACGTCGGCTACAACGTGTTCGGCACCGCAAGCGCATTCTGGCTCGACCGGATCAATGCGCTCAATGCGAAAGCCGCAGCCCCGCGCGCAATGAGAGACTGAACGATGTCCGTCCGCCGCCTTGCACCAAAGGAACTGCAGCCCGCGAGCTTTACGTTCTCCGAGGAGAACCTCGCCTGGGCAAAAAAGCAGATCGAGAAATATCCGCCCGGACGGCAGGCGTCGGCGGTGATCGCGATCCTGTGGCGCGTGCAGGAGCAGCATGAGGGCTGGGTTTCGGAAGTCGCGATCCGCGCCGTCGCCGATCTGCTGGATATGCCCTACATCCGCGTGCTCGAGGTCGCGACCTTCTACACCATGTTCCAGCTGCAGCCGGTCGGCAAGAAAGCCCATGTCCAGGTCTGCGGCACCACGCCGTGCCGCCTGCGCGGCGCGGAAGACATCATCAAGGTGTGCCAGAGCCGTATCCATCACGATCCCTTCCATTTGTCGAAGGACGGCAATTTCAGCTGGGAAGAGGTCGAGTGCCTGGGCGCCTGCGTCAACGCGCCGATGGTGCTGATCTGGAAGGACACCTACGAGGACCTCAACAAGGAGAACTTCGGCAAGGTGCTCGACGGCTTTGCCTCCGGCAATCCGCCGAAACCTGGACCGCAGATCGACCGTCAGTTCTCGGCGCCGGTAGGCGGCCCGACCACGCTGAAGGAAACCACATGACGCGCGATCGCTTGTTGCGAGCGGGCGGGCCGGGGAGGGCCGCTGCGATGAAGACCTGGCAGTTGATGACCCTTCACGCGCTGGCCGCGGCCACGTTCATTTTTCTGCTGCAGCGCTACGCGCTGAACGCCTCGTTCGATTCCGCTTTGTTGTGGGCGCTGACCTTCGGCGGATGCGCCGCGGGGCTCGCTTACTCTCAGTCCAAACGTTGATCCCGGGAAGTTCTGGTCATGCTCGACGACAAGGATCGCATCTTCAAGAATCTCTACGGCCTGCACGATTGGGGCCTTGAGGGTGCACGCCGCCGCGGCGCCTGGGACGGCACCAAATCGATCATCGACAAGGGCCGCGACTGGATCATTAACGAGATGAAGGCCTCCGGCCTGCGCGGGCGCGGCGGGGCGGGATTTCCGACCGGGCTGAAATGGTCGTTCATGCCCAAGGAATCCACCGACGGCCGGCCGAGCTATCTCGTCGTCAACGCCGACGAGTCCGAGCCCGGCACCTGCAAGGACCGCGAGATCATGCGGCACGATCCGCATCTCCTGGTCGAGGGCTGCTTGCTCGCGAGCTTCGCGATGAACGCGCATGCCTGCTACATCTATGTGCGCGGCGAATTCATCCGGGAGCGCGAACATCTGCAGGCCGCGATCGACCAGGCCTATGACGCCAAGCTGGTCGGCAAGGACAACCTCAATGGCTGGCCGTTCGACATCTATGTCGCGCACGGCGCAGGCGCCTATATCTGCGGCGAAGAGACCGCGCTCTTGGAAAGCCTCGAAGGCAAGAAGGGCCAGCCGCGGCTGAAGCCGCCATTCCCGGCCAATGTCGGTCTCTATGGCTGCCCGACCACCGTCAACAACGTCGAGTCGATTGCGGTTGCGCCCGACATCCTGCGGCGCGGCGCGGCGTGGTTCGCCGCGATCGGCAGGCCCAACAATGTCGGCACCAAGCTGTTTTGTGTTTCCGGCCATGTCGAACGGCCCTGCAACGTCGAAGAGGCGATGGGGATTCCGTTCCGCGAACTGATCGAGCGCCATTGCGGCGGCATTCGCGGCGGCTGGGACAATCTCAAGGCTGTCATCCCCGGCGGCTCGTCGGTGCGCATGGTGCCGGCCGAACAGATCATCGATACGCCGATGGATTTCGACAGCCTCGGCAAGCTGCGTTCCGGCCTCGGCACCGCGGCCGTCATCGTGATGGACAAGTCGACCGATCTGATCCGGGCGATCGCGCGGATCTCCTATTTCTACAAGCATGAGAGTTGCGGCCAGTGCACGCCGTGCCGCGAAGGCACGGGGTGGATGTGGCGGGTGCTGACGCGCATGGCCGACGGCCGCGCCCACAAGCGCGAAATCGACATGCTGCTTGAGGTGACAAAACAGGTCGAAGGCCACACCATTTGCGCGCTGGGCGATGCCGCGGCGTGGCCGATCCAGGGCCTGATCGCGCATTTCCGTCACGAGATCGAAGAGCGGATCGATCAGTATTCGCACAAGGCCGATATCGACGATATCGGCGTGCGCGACCCCGTCAACATGGTCGCGGCGGAGTAATGTCCATGTCGCAACCGAGCTTCTGGTGGCAGAGATACGGGACGCTTGCGCAGATGGCGCAGGCGACCGTGGCGCTGCTCGGCTTTGTTGCGATCCTGCTCCAGATCAACGAGATCCGCACCGGCAACCGCGCGACCAGCGCGCGGCAGGCGTTTCTGGGCTACACCGATCTGGCGTTCAAGAATCCGAAATTCGCGCAGCCGGACTACGAGAAGATCAAGGCCGGCGGCCGCGACGAGCAGGTCCAGTACGAGAGCTTCGTCACCTACTTCCTCTACGCCTGTGAGGAAGCGCTCGGCGCGTTCGCGGGAAAGCGCGAGTGGCTGGCTTCCTGCGATTACGACCTGAAACCGCATCTGCCGTTCCTGTGCGAGAAGAACGCGGCGCAGCCGGCCTATCTCGCCACCTATGGCGCCGAGACCCAGCAATGGATCAAGGCGTCGCTGAAGACATCAAGCGTTACACCACCCGACTGCAAGCTCGGAAAGACTTGAGAGCGCAATGACCAAACTCATCGTCGATGGCAAAGAGATCGATGTCCCCGCGGAGTACACGCTGCTGCAGGCGTGTGAGGCCGCGGGCGCCGAAATTCCGCGCTTCTGCTACCACGAGCGGCTCTCGATCGCCGGCAATTGCCGGATGTGCCTCGTCGAGGTGAAGGGCGGCCCGAAGCCGGTGGCCAGCTGCGCCTGGGCCGTGCGCGATTGCCGTCCGGGTCCGAAGGGCGAACCGCCGGAAATCTCGACGCGTTCGCCGATGGTGAAGAAGGCGCGCGAAGGCGTGATGGAGTTCCTGCTGATCAACCACCCCTTGGATTGCCCGATCTGCGATCAGGGCGGCGAGTGCGACCTGCAGGATCAGGCGATGGGCTACGGCGTCGACACCTCGCGCTTTGCCGAGAACAAGCGCGCGGTCGAGGACAAATATCTGGGCGCGCTGGTCAAGACCTCGATGAACCGCTGCATCCAGTGCACGCGCTGCGTCCGTTTCTCCGCCGAAGTCTGCGGCGCGCCGGAAATGGGCGCGACCGGCCGCGGCGAGGACATGGAGATCACGACCTACCTGGAATCGGCGCTGACGTCCGAATTGCAGGGCAATCTCGTCGACATCTGCCCGGTCGGCGCGCTGACCTCGAAGCCCTATGCCTTTGCGGCGCGGCCCTGGGAGCTCGGCAAGACCCAGTCGGTCGACGTGATGGACGGCGTCGGCTCGGCGATCCGGGTCGATACCCGCGGCCGCGAGGTGATGCGGATCCTGCCGCGCATCAACGAAGCCGTGAACGAGGAATGGATTTCCGACAAGACCCGCCACATCGTCGACGGCCTGCGGACGCAGCGGCTCGACCGGCCCTATATCCGCCAGAACGGCCAGCTTCGCGCCGCGTCATGGTCTGAGGCGTTTGCGGCGATCGCTGCCAAGACCGGCCGGCTCGACGGCAAGCGGATCGGTGCGATCGCGGGCGACCTTGCCGCGGTCGAAGAAATGTTCGCGCTGAAGGAGCTGCTGGTGAAGTGCGGCTCGGCCAACCTGGCGGTGCAGGGCGGCGACGCCTTCGATCCCAGCGCCGGCCGTGCGTCCTACATCTTCAATCCGACCATTGCCGGGATCGAGCAGGCCGACGCGCTCTTGATCGTGGGATCGAACCCGCGCAAGGAAGCCGCCGTCCTCAATGCGCGCATCCGCAAGCGCTGGCGCACGGGCAGGCTCAAGGTCGGCGTCATCGGCGCCAAGGCCGACCTGACCTATGATTACGATTATCTCGGCGCCGGTACCGATTCGCTCGGTGATCTCGCGGCCGGCAAGCATTCCTTCGCCGAAGTGCTCAAGGGCGCCAAGAACCCGATCGTGCTGGTTGGCGCCGGTTCGCTGGCGCGCCACGACGGCGCCGCGGTGCTGGCGCTCGCTGCCAAACTCGCGGTCGACGTCGGCGCACTCAAGGACGGCTGGAATGGTTTTGGCGTGCTGCAGGATACGGCGTCGCGCGCGGGCGCGCTCGACATCGGTTTTGCCGCCGGCAAGGGCAGCCTGAATCTCGCGCAAATGACCACCTTCGGCACGCTCGATGTGCTATTCCTGCTCGGCGCCGATGACGTCAAGGTGCCCGACGGGACCTTCGTGGTTTATATCGGTACCCATGGCGATCGCGGCGCGCATCGCGCGGACGTCATTTTGCCGGGCGCGGCCTATACCGAAAAATCCGGTATTTACGTCAACACCGAGGGCAGGGCGCAGATTGCCAACCGCGCCGCGTTCCCGCCGGGCGAGGCGCGCGAGGACTGGGCGATCGTCCGTGCGCTGTCGGATGTGCTGGGCAAGAAGCTGCCCTATGACTCGCTTCAGGCGTTGCGCCAGGAGCTCTTCAAGGCCGTGCCGCATCTGATCCGGATCGACCAGATCGAGCCCGGTAAGCCGGAAGAGGTGAAGGCGCTGGCCGGCAAGGGCGGCAGCGTCGACAAGACGCCGTTCAAGACGCCCGTCGAGGATTTCTACCTCACCAACCCGATCGCGCGCGCGTCGGCGGTGATGGCGGAATGTTCGCGGCTGGCGTCCGGGCAAATGCTGACGGCAGCGGAGTGAGCGTGATCTGATGGCTGAATTCTTCGCAAGCTCGTTCTGGACCGGTTTCCTCTGGCCGCTGATCATCATGGTCGCGCAGAGCCTGCTGCTGCTGGTCGTGCTGCTGGTCGCGATCGCCTACATCCTGCTTGCCGACCGCAAGATCTGGGCGGCGGTGCAGATCCGCAGGGGTCCCAACGTCGTCGGCCCCTGGGGCCTGCTGCAATCCTTTGCCGATCTTTTGAAGTTCGTGCTGAAGGAGCCGGTTATTCCCTCCGGCTCCAACAAGGGCGTGTTCCTGCTCGCGCCGCTGGTCAGTTGCGTGTTGGCGCTGGCGGCCTGGGCCGTGATCCCGATGGATTTCGGCTGGGTGATCTCCAACATCAATGTTGGCGTGCTCTACATCTTTGCGATCTCGTCGCTGTCGATCTACGGCATCATCATGGCCGGCTGGTCGTCCAACTCGAAGTACCCGTTCCTCGCCGCGCTGCGTTCGGCGGCGCAGATGGTGTCCTACGAAGTCTCGATCGGCTTCGTCATCATCACGGTGCTGTTGTGCGTGGGCTCGCTGAACCTGACCGACGTGGTGCAGGCCCAGAACACCAGATTCGGGCTGCTCGGCTGGTACTGGCTGCCGCTGTTTCCGATGTTCGTGATCTTCTACGTCTCGGCGCTGGCCGAAACCAACCGGCCGCCGTTCGATCTGGTCGAAGCGGAATCCGAACTGGTCGCGGGCTTCATGACCGAATACGGCTCGACGCCGTATTTGCTGTTCATGCTCGGCGAATACGTTGCGATCACCACGATGTGCGCGCTGGCGACGATCCTGTTCCTGGGCGGCTGGCTGCCGCCGATTCCCTACGCACCGTTCACCTGGGTGCCCGGGATCATCTGGTTCGCGCTGAAAGTGTTCTTCATGTTCTTCATGTTCGCGATGGCGAAGGCGATCGTGCCGCGCTACCGCTACGATCAACTGATGCGGCTCGGCTGGAAGGTGTTCCTGCCGCTGTCGCTGGCGATGGTGGTGATCGTCGCCGGAGTTCTGCAATTCGCGGGGCTCGCGCCGAAATGAGGTCGCTATGAGTGTCAATATCAACGCAACAGCCCGCTCGCTTCTCCTGACCGAGTTCGTATCGGCGTTCTTCCTCGCCATGCGCTACTTCTTCAAGCCGAAGCCGACGCTGAACTATCCGTTCGAGAAGGGCCCGATCTCGCCGCGCTTCCGCGGCGAGCACGCGCTGCGCCGCTATCCGAACGGCGAAGAGCGCTGCATCGCCTGCAAGCTGTGCGAGGCGATCTGCCCGGCGCAGGCCATCACCATCGAGGCCGGCCCGCGCCGCAACGACGGCACCCGCCGCACCGTGCGCTACGACATCGACATGGTGAAATGCATCTATTGCGGCCTGTGCCAGGAAGCCTGCCCGGTCGATGCCATCGTCGAGGGGCCGAATTTCGAATTCGCGACCGAGACCCGCGAGGAACTCTATTATGACAAGGCGAAATTGCTCGCCAATGGCGACCGTTGGGAGCGAGAGATTGCAAAATCGATCGAACTCGACGCGCCGTACCGGTGAGGTGAGGGCATGATCCTTCCCGCGCTGTTCTTCTATCTGTTTGCCGGCATCTGCGTGGCGTCGGCGGTGATGGTGATTGTCTCGCGCAATCCCGTGCACTCCGTGCTGTACCTGATCCTGGCCTTCGTCAACGCCTCGGGCCTGTTCATCCTGATGGGCGCCGAATTCCTCGGCATGATGCTGATCGTGGTCTATGTCGGCGCGGTCGCGGTGCTGTTCCTGTTCGTGATCATGATGCTCGACGTCGATTTCGTCGAACTGCGCGAAGGCTTCATGCAATATTTGCCGATCGGACTCGTGATCGGCGGCATCTTCGTGTTCGAGCTTCTGCTTGTTGTCGGCGGCTGGGCGATCAATCCGTCCGTGACCAAGAACATCACGGCGGCGATCCCGACGAATGTCAGCAACACCGAGGCGCTCGGCCTCGTGCTCTATACGAAGTACATCCATTACTTCCAGCTCGCCGGCATGGTGCTGCTGGTCGCGATGATCGGCGCCATCGTGCTGACGCTGCGCCACAAGGTCAGTGTCAAGCGGCAGGACATCAATGTGCAGAACGCGCGGACGCCGGAGCTCGCGATGAGCGTGCGCAAGGTGGCCGCAGGCCAGGGCCTGCAGGACGCGGACGCGGCGGAGTGGGTGAAATGACGATCGGGCTCGGACATTACCTCTCGGTCGGCGCCATCCTGTTCACGCTCGGGATCCTCGGCATCTTCTTAAACCGCAAGAACATCATCGTCATCCTGATGTCGATCGAGCTGATCCTGCTTTCGGTCAACATCAACCTGGTGGCGTTCTCGACCTTCCTCGGCGACATCGTCGGCCAGGTGTTTGCGCTGCTGGTGCTGACGGTCGCCGCAGCCGAGGCGGCGATCGGCCTTGCGGTGCTGGTGGTGTACTTCCGCAACCGCGGTTCGATCGCGGTTGAAGACGTTAATTTGATGAAGGGCTAGGCGCAGCTATGATTCAGGCAATCGTCTTTCTGCCGCTGCTGGGCGCCATTCTGGCCGGCCTGATCGCGCTGTTCGGGGCGCATGCGCGCAACCCGAGCGGCGATACGGTCGAACATCATGATGACGGCCATGGGCACGGTCATGGCGCCGATGCGCATGCGGCGGCGGCCCATGACGATCATGGCCATGATGACCACGGCCATGACGACCATCACGTGGCCGAGCCGCCAGCTGCGGGCTCGCGCGCAGCGGAACTGATCACGACCGGTCTCTTGATGATTTCGGCTGCCCTTTCCTGGGTCACGCTGGTCGATGTCGGCTTCATGCACCATGACGCCCGCATTGCCCTGTTCCCCTGGATCAATTCAGGCGATCTGCAGGTTGCGTGGTCGCTGCGCGTCGATACGCTGACCGCGGTCATGCTGGTCGTGGTCAACACCGTCTCGGCGCTCGTGCATCTTTATTCCATCGGCTACATGGACGAGGATCCGCACCGGCCGCGCTTCTTTGCCTATCTGTCGCTGTTCACCTTCGCGATGCTGATGCTGGTGACCTCGGACAACCTCGTCCAGATGTTCTTCGGCTGGGAAGGCGTCGGCCTCGCCAGCTATCTCCTGATCGGTTTCTGGTACCAGAAGCCGACGGCCAATGCGGCGGCGATCAAGGCCTTCGTGGTCAACCGCGTCGGCGATTTCGGTTTCGCGCTCGGCATCTTCGCCGTGTTCATGCTGCTCAAGTCCACCGATTTCGAGACCATCTTCGCGGGCGCGCCGGGGCTCAAAGGCAAGACCATCGACGTGTTCGGCTGGCACGCCGATGCGCTGACGCTGACTTGCTTGCTGCTGTTCATGGGCGCGATGGGCAAGTCCGCCCAGTTCCTGCTGCACACCTGGTTGCCGGACGCCATGGAAGGCCCGACGCCGGTCTCGGCGCTGATCCATGCCGCGACCATGGTCACCGCCGGCGTGTTCATGGTGGCGCGGCTGTCGCCGCTGTTCGAACTGGCGCCGAACGCGCAGGCCGTCGTGATGTTCTTCGGCGCTACCACCGCGTTCTTTGCGGCGACGATCGGCCTCGTGCAGAACGACATCAAGCGCATCGTCGCTTACTCGACCTGTTCGCAGCTCGGCTACATGTTCGTGGCGATGGGGGCAGGGGCCTATTCGGTCGGCATCTTCCATCTGTTCACGCACGCCTTCTTCAAGGCGCTGCTGTTCCTGGGCTCAGGCTCGGTGATCTACGCGATGCATCACGAGCAGGACATCCGCAACATGGGCGGGCTGAAGGACCGGATTCCCTTCACCTATATCGTGATGGTGATCGGCACGCTGGCATTGACGGGATTCCCGCTTACCGCCGGCTATTTCTCCAAGGATGCGATCATCGAATCCGCGTTCGTCTCGCATAATCCGTTCGCGATGTACGGCTTCCTGATGACGGTGGTCGCAGCCGGCCTGACCTCGTTCTATTCCTGGCGTCTGATCTTCAAGACCTTCCATGGCGAGCCGCACGATCAGGAGCACTATGAAGCCGCTCACGAGGCGCCGCTGTGGATGCTGGTCCCGATCGGCGTCCTCGCCGCAGGCTCGATCCTGGCCGGCTTCCCGTTCAAGGAATTGTTCGCAGGCCATGGCGTGGCCGAGTTCTTCCGTGAATCCCTCAAGATGCACCCCAACATCATCGAAGAGATGCACCACATCCCGGCGTGGATCGCGTACCTGCCGACCGTGATGATGGTGGTGGGCGCCTACATCTCCTACGTCTTCTATATTCGCCGGCCCTATCTGCCGGTCGAACTCGCCAGTCAGCACCCGATGCTCTACCAGTTCCTGCTCAACAAATGGTATTTCGACGAGCTGTATGACCTGATCTTCGTTCGCCCGGCCAAGTGGATCGGCCACTTCCTGTGGAAGAAGGGCGATGGCTACGTCATCGACGGCTTCGGCCCCGACGGTATTTCCGCGCGGGTGCTCGATGTCACCCGCAACGTCGTGAAGATCCAAACCGGCTATCTCTATCACTACGCGTTCGCGATGCTGATCGGGGTTGCCGGACTAATCACCTGGTTCATGTTCGGCTTGGGAGGCCAGTGATGACAACCTGGCCCATTCTCTCGGTCGTCACCTTCCTGCCGCTGTTCGGCGCGCTGGTGATCTACATCAGCCGCGGCGACGATGATGCGGCGCGAAGCAACTCGCGCTGGATCGCGCTGTGGACCACGCTGGTCACCTTTGCAATCTCGCTGATCCTGGTCTGGCGCTTCGATGCGACCAATCCGGACTTCCAGTTCATTGAAAAGGCGTCGTGGCTGGCGAGCGGCATCACCTACCACATGGGTGTCGACGGCATTTCACTGCCGTTCGTGATCCTGACCACCGCCTTGATGCCGCTCTGCATCATCGCGAGCTGGAAGTCGGTGACGATGCGGGTGCGCGAATACATGATGGCGTTCCTGCTCTTGGAAACGCTGATGATCGGCACCTTCTCGGCGCTCGACCTCGTGCTGTTCTACCTGTTCTTCGAGGGTGGCCTGATCCCGATGTTCCTGATCATCGGCGTCTGGGGCGGCCCGCGCCGGGTCTACGCGTCCTTCAAGTTCTTCCTCTACACGCTGCTCGGCTCGGTCTTGATGCTGCTCGCCATCATGGCGCTGTACTGGAACGCCGGCACGACCGACATCCCGACGCTGATGCACACCGCCGTGCCGCGCTCCCTGCAAACCTGGGCATGGCTGGCGTTCTTTGCATCGTTCGCGGTGAAGATGCCGATGTGGCCGGTGCACACCTGGTTGCCGGACGCGCACGTCGAGGCGCCGACCGCGGGCTCGGTGATCCTGGCCGCGATCCTGTTGAAGATGGGCGGCTACGGCTTCCTGCGGTTCTCGCTGCCGATGTTCCCGCTGGCGTCGCATGATTTCGCCTGGATCGTCTTCTCGCTGTCGGCGATCGCGATCATCTACACCTCGCTGGTGGCCTTGATGCAGGAAGACATCAAGAAGCTGATCGCCTATTCGTCGGTGGCGCATATGGGCTTCGTCACCATGGGCATTTTCGCCGGCACCACGCAGGGCGTGGCCGGCGGCGTGTTCCAGATGATCTCGCACGGCATCGTCTCCGGCGCGCTGTTCCTCTGCGTCGGCATCGTCTATGACCGCATGCACACCCGCGAAATCGCCGCCTACGGGGGGCTGGTGAACCGGATGCCGCTCTACGCGCTGGTGTTCATGGTGTTCACCATGGCCAATGTCGGGTTGCCCGGCACGTCGGGTTTCGTCGGCGAATTCATGACGCTGCTCGGCACCTTCAAGGTCTCGATCCCGACCGCGACCTTCGCGACACTCGGCGTGATCCTCTCGGCGGGCTATGCGCTCTGGCTGTATCGCAAGGTGGTGTTCGGCGCACTCACAAAGCCGGCGCTCGCCAGCATCAAGGACCTCACGTTCCGCGAAGGCCTGATGCTGTTCCCGCTGGTGTTCCTCACCATCCTGTTCGGCGTCTATCCGAAGCCGGTGCTCGACATGTCGGCGGCCTCGGTTCAGCAACTCGTCAACAATTACAACACCGCCGTGACTGCCGTGAAGGCAGCCGCGTTGATCAATTAAGGCCGCCACCATGAGCTTCCAGAGTGCAGGTTATCAGTTGCTGCCGGTGTTGCCGGAGCTGGTGCTGGCCGCGGGTGCCATGGCGCTGCTGATGCTCGGCGCCTATCGCGGCGGCGAGGGGACGACCCGCCTCGTCACCACCCTTGCGATATGCCTGCTGGTGGTGACCGGCGCGCTGGAGCTGATGTTGCCGGCCGGCAAGCTCACGACCTTCGGCGGCAGCTTCATCGTCGACGATTTTGCGCGCTTCCTTAAAATTCTGGCGCTGATCGGCTCGGGCGCAACCCTGATCCTGTCGGCCGAATTCCTCTCCGACCCGTCGCGGCGGAGCTTTGAATTTTCGATCCTGGTGCTGCTCTCGACCCTCGGCATGATGGTGCTGATCTCGGCCGGCGACCTGATCATGCTCTATCTCGGGCTCGAATTGATGTCGCTGGCGCTCTACGTGGTCGCCGCCAGCAACCGCGACAACGCCAAGTCCACCGAAGCCGGCCTGAAGTATTTTGTGCTGGGCGCGCTGTCCTCGGGCATGCTGCTCTATGGTGCGTCGCTGGTCTACGGCTTTACCGGCACCGTCAGCTTCGCCGGCATCGCGGCGGCTGCGAAAACCGGCAACATCGGGCTGGTGTTCGGCCTGGTGTTCCTGCTCGCCGGCCTCTGCTTCAAGGTGTCCGCCGTGCCGTTCCACATGTGGACGCCCGACGTCTACGAGGGCGCCCCGACGCCGGTGACCGCGTTCTTTGCCTCCGCGCCGAAGGTTGCGGCCTTGGCGGTGTTTACGCGGGTGGCGCTGACGGCATTCCCGGGCATCGTCTCGCAATGGCAGCAGATCATCGTGTTCGTGGCGATCGCCTCGATGGTGCTGGGCTCGTTCGCCGCCATCGGACAGAAGAACATCAAGCGCCTGATGGCCTATTCGTCGATCGGCCATATGGGTTTTGCACTGGTCGGGCTCGCTTCCGGCACCGTCGAGGGTGCACAGGGCGTGCTGGTCTATATCGCGATCTATGTCGCGATGACGCTCGGCACCTTCTCGGTCATCCTGACGATGAAGCGCAACGGCCAGCCGATGGAGCAGATCAGCGACTTTGCCGGTCTGTCGCGCACCAATCCGCTGCTCGCCTTCTTCTTTGCGATGCTGCTGTTCTCGCTGGCCGGCATACCGCCGCTCGCGGGCTTCTTTGCCAAATGGTACGTCTTCGTCGCCGCGATCAAGGCAGGCCTGTTCACGCTCGCTGTGGTCGGCGTGCTCGCCAGCGTCGTGGGCGCGTTCTACTATCTCAGCATCATCAAGGTGATGTATTTCGACGAGCCGGCGGGCGAGCTTGATCCGATGCGCACCGAGCTACGCGTGGTGCTGGCGATCACCGGCGTCTTCACGATCTTCTTCTTCGTCTATCCGGGGCTGCTGGTCAGCGTAGCCGCGGCCGCGGCGAAGTCGCTGTTCTAGCGCGCATGATCCCGAAAAGTGGAAACCGGTTTTCGGAGAAGATCATGCGCAGAAATTTGAAATGACTTTCGCGCTCGGTTCCCGGGCCTTATCGGCGGGTTACCGTCTCGCCGCCTTTGACCAGGTCGGCTCGACCAATACCGAGGCTATGGCGCACGCCCGCAGCGGCGAACCCGGATCGACCTGGTTCGTCACGACGGAGCAGACGGCCGGAAAGGGACGGCGCCAGCGCGCCTGGATCGCGCCGCGCGGTAACCTTGCCAGCAGCGTGCTCGAGGTCATCGACGTCCCGCCCGCGACCGCCGCGACATTGGGCTTTGCCGCCGGGCTCGCGATCGCAAGCGCCCTGCAGCAGGTGAGCATCGAAGCCAATCTGCGTAGGGCCGGCTCTGACCCATTGAAATTCCAGCTGAAATGGCCGAACGATGTGCTGGTCGAGAAGCACAAGCTGGTCGGTATTTCACTCGAAGCCGAAGCGGTCGCCGGCAACCGGCTGGCTGTCGTGGTCGGGATCGGTACCAACGTGGTCGCAGCCCCCACGGGCACGCCGACGCCGGCCATTTCGCTGGCGGCGCTGGGTGTCCATGTCGGCGCCGAGGAGCTGTTCACCGTGCTGTCGGACGCCTGGGTCGAATTCCGTGGGATCTGGGACAATGGACGTGGCTTTGCCGAAATCCGCCGGCTGTGGCTGGCGCGCGCCGCGGGCCTCGGCGAGCCGGTCGCCATCCAGACCGGAACGGCGACTATCGCAGGCACGTTCGACACGATAGATGAAAGCGGCTGCCTGATCGTCCGGACCGCAGAAGGCAAACACCTCCCGATCGCCGCGGGCGAGGTTTATTTTGGCTCGGCGGCCTCCGTGGGAGCTGCCTGATGGCTAGACCAGATGAACTGACCTTTGCGCCGCTCGGCGGCGTCGGCGAGATCGGCATGAACCTGTCGATCTACGGGCTCGGCAACCGCCACGAGCGGTCCTGGCTTGCGGTCGATCTCGGCGTCTCCTTTGGCGACGAGGAACATCTGCCGGGTATCGACCTGATCATGCCCGACATCCGCTTCCTGGAGAAGGAACGCAAGAACCTGATGGGGCTGGTGCTGACGCACGCCCATGAGGACCATTTCGGCGCCATCATCGATCTCTGGCCGAAGCTGCAATGCAAGATCTACGCGACCAAGTTCAGCGCGGCCCTGTTCGAGGCCAAACTGGCGGCCGAGCGTAATCCGCCGAAAATCCCGGTCACGGTGGTGCCTTCAGGGGGGCGTGTCCACCTCGGTCCGTTCAACGTCGAATTCATCCCGGTCGCGCATTCGATTCCGGAATCGCACGCGCTGGCGATCCACACTTCGGTCGGCACCGTGCTGCACACCGGCGACTGGAAGATCGATCCGACGCCGATCATCGGCCTGCCGACCGACGAGCGGCGCCTTCGCCAACTGGGCGACGAGGGCGTGCTGGCGCTGGTCGGCGATTCCACCAATGCGGTACGGGACGGGCGCTCGCCCTCGGAAACCGAGGTCGCCGCGACAATTACGAAATTGGTCAAGGCCGCCAAGGGCCGCGTCGCCGTCACCACCTTCGCCTCCAACGTCGCGCGCCTGAAGGCGGTTGCGGATGCCGCCAAGGCCGCCGACCGTGAAGTGGTCGTGGTCGGCCGCGCCATGGAACGGGTGGTGCAGGTCGCACGCGAAACCGGCTATCTCGACGGCGTCCAGAGTTTCCGCGGCGCCGATCTTTACGGCCATTTCCCGCCGGACAAGGTGCTGGCGCTGTGCACGGGAAGCCAGGGCGAGCCGCGCGCGGCGCTGGCGCGCATTGCCAATGACGACCATCCGCAGGTGACCCTGAACAAGGGCGACTGCGTGATCTTCTCCTCGCGCACCATTCCTGGCAACGAAAAGGCGGTCGGCAGCATCATCAACGGCCTGGTCACGCAGGGCATCGAGGTCATCACCGACCGCACCGACCTGGTCCATGTCTCCGGCCATCCGCGCCGCGACGAGCTGCGCGACATGATCTCCTGGGTGCGTCCGCAGCTCTTGATCCCCGTGCATGGCGAAGCGCTGCATCTGTCGGAGCACGCCAAGCTGGCGCGCACCGCGGGCGTTCCCAAGGTCCTGATTTGCCGCAACGGCGACCTGGTCAAGCTCGGCCCTGGCGACCCAGGGATCATCGACCAACTACCTTCGGGCCGGATCTACAAGGATGGCACCATCCTGGAGGATTCCAAGTCGCGCGCCGTGGTGGAGCGGCGGCGGATGGGATTCGCCGGCTGTGCCTTCGTGGCGATCGCGATGACCGACAAGGGCGAGCTGGCCGACGATCCCGAGGTCGATCTGGTCGGCATCCCCGAGAAGAATACGGCCGGCGAGCCCCTCGACGACATCGTGTTCGATGTGGTGGTATCGACCGTGGAAGGCCTGCCGCGGGCCCGGCGGCGCGATGCGGACGCGACAGCGGAATCGGTACGTCGCGCGGTACGTGCGGTGCTGAACGAACATTGGGGCAAGAAGCCGATCTGCCTCGTGCATGTGCTGACGATCTAGCGCGTGTTCCGCGGAATTGGGTACTAGGGGAGGAGCAACGATGCTGGGCCGGCTCAATCATGTCGCGATCGCGGTCAAGGACGCCGAGAAGGCGGCCAAAATCTATGGCGGCGCATTCGGCGCCGAAATCTCCGGCGCGGTGCCGCTGCCGGAGCATGGCGTCATCACCGTGTTCGTGACGTTGCCCAACACCAAGATCGAGTTCATCCAGCCGCTCGGCGATGCGTCACCGATCGCCAAATTCGTCGAGCGCAACGCCGACGGCGGTATCCATCACATCTGCTACGACGTGCCCGACATCATCGCGGCGCGCGACAAGCTGATCAGCGAGGGCGCGCGGGTGCTCGGCGACGGCGTGCCCAAGATCGGCGCCCACGGCAAGCCGGTGCTGTTCTTTCATCCGAAGGATTTTTCCGGCGCGCTCGTCGAAATCGAACAGGCCTGAACCAGCATGGTCTATAACATCTCGACGATGTTCGCGATCTACTTCGTGTTGTGGTGGCTCGTGCTGTTCGTGACGCTGCCGTTCGGCGTGCGCAGCCAGCACGAGGACGGCGAGGGCGCCCCCGGTACCGATCCCGGCGCGCCTATCATGGCACGGATGGGCCGCAAGCTGATCTGGACCACGATCATATCGGCGGTGATTTTCGCCATCGCGATGTGGGCCTATTATCAGGGTTTTCTCAATATCGAGCGGTTGTCCAAGCTGATGGGGATGCCGTTCTAGAACACAGGGGCGCGTCAATGCACATTTTGCGGCGCGGCGAGGCCAGGCTTTAGCTTGGCGGGAGAACAGAAATGACTTTTCAACGCATCATGATTGCTCTGGTGATCCTGCTCGCCGCCGGCCTTGGCGGGTCGTTCTACATGAACTGGAAGACGCTGAACCAGCTTCGAACGGTCAAAGCCTTCGTCGAACAGGCGGTCTTTCCCGACGCCGTTGTGGCCTGCGAGAAAGCGCAGAGCTCGACGCCGTTCAAATGGAACGGTGGCAAACAGACCGCGGCGATCGGCCTGAATTCGGTCAAGCTCAACAAGGATACGATTATCGCGAGCTACACGCTGGTCGCCGACAGCGTCTATTGCGACTACGATCCGATCAAGAAGAAGGCTGACATCGGTTCCAACTTCCTCGAGCGGGATTGAGACCGAAGCTTAGGCAGTAACCGGAGGCGACGACCGATGACCGCACACGAGCGACCGTTGGATATCCCCCGGGCGGACCAATACCGAATTCTGCGCGAAGCCGACCTGCGCGATTACCTTGCGCAGCTTCCCGCGATCGCAAGCCAGCTTGGCGGAGCGCCGGCGGCCTGGTCGATCAGCGAGGTCGGCGACGGCAATCTCAACCTCGTCTTCATCGTGCGCGGCGGGGCTGGCAGCATTGCCGTCAAGCAGGCGCTGCCCTATGTGCGCCTGGTCGGCGAGAGCTGGCCGCTGCCGCTGTCGCGTTCGCACTATGAACATCTGGCGCTCACCCATCAGGCCCGGCTGGCGCCCGCCCTGGTGCCGGCGGTCCTCCACCACGATGAGGCGCTTGCCCTGATCGCGATGGAGTTTCTTGAGCCGCATATCATCATGCGCAAGGGGCTGGTGGCCGGCACCCTCTATCCGCGCTTCGTCGAGGACATCACGAATTTTCTGGCGCGAACGCTGTTCTTCAGTTCCGACCTCGCGGTCCCGGCTGCGGAAAAGAAGGAGGGCATTGCCGCCTTCGCCGGCAATCATGCGCTGTGCAAGATCACAGAGGACCTGATCTTCACCGATCCATACCGCGTCGCCGAACAGAACCGCTGGACATCACCCTGGCTGGACGCGACCGCTGCGCGCTTTCGCGAAGACCTCGACCTGCATGTCGCGATCTCAAGGCTCAAGCTGAAGTTCATGGCCTCACCGGAAGCGCTGATCCACGGCGACTTGCATACCGGCTCGATTATGGTGACAGAGCGCGAGACGCGGGTGATCGATCCCGAATTCGCGTTCTATGGGCCGATGGGGTTCGATATCGGCGCCGTGATCGCAAATCTCCTCATGGCCTATCTGGCCTCCAGCGGCCACGAAAATTCGCCCGGCGACCGGCGTGCCTTCGAGGCATGGCTGCTGCAGACGGTCGAGGGCGTGTGGACAGAATTCGCGCGAAAATTCGTCGAGTTGTGGCGCACCGAAGCGAAGGGCGACGCCTATCCGCCATCGCTGTTTGCCGGCGCGGATGGGGCGGCGTGCCTCGAGGCCGAACGGCAGGCCTATATGGCCAAGCTGTTTGGCGACACCGTCGGGTTTGCCGCGGCCAAGATCATCCGCCGCATCCTCGGTCTCGCCCACAACATCGACTTCGAATTGATCGAGGATCCGAAGGTTCGCGCCATCTGCGAGGCGCGGAGCCTGCGTCTGGCTTGCTCGATGCTGGTGGAAGCAGCGAAGTACCCCACCATCGGGTCGATAACCAAGACGGCTCAGGCGCTGCGCGACTGGCAGCCGGATTTCAGTGGGTGAGGGAAGGCGGCTGGCTAGGGCGTGATCCGCTTCCGCTTTCGGCGGATTGCGTGGTGATAGCCGTGCGCTCATTGTGGTACAGTGCCGCAAGCCGTAGCCTGGAGAGCAGTCCATGGCACAGCAGCGGGTCGAACGCAGGCTTGCAGCGATCCTTGCCGCCGATGTGGCTGGTTACAGCCGACTCATGGGCTTGGACGAGGCGGGGACAGCGCGCCGCTTGCGTGACCATCTAGCGGCAATGCGGCCGATCATCGGAAAGCACGACGGACGAATTTTCAAGACCATGGGCGACGGCGTGCTCATTGAGTTTCCATCGGTGGTGGCAGCGGTCGAATGCGCGATCAAAGTGCAGAAGCTATTGGCCCGACGCAACGCCAAGCTGATCGCGGAACAGCGCGTGCTATACCGCATCGGCATCAATCTCGGCGAGGTGCTGGTCGAGGGCGATGACATTCTGGGCGATGGTGTCAATATCGCAGCGCGACTCGAAGGAATTGCTGAACCCGGCGGAATCTGCTTGTCGCGGTCCGCATACGAACAGGTCAAGGGAAAGATCGACGCCCAGTACGCGGATATGGGTGAGCAGCGCTTGAAAAACATCGCTGACCCGTTGCAGGTATTTCGGGTCAATTTCGGCTTGGCCGCTGCCGCGTCGGCTCCGCCAATTCTGCCATTGCCGGACAGGCCGTCCATCGTGGTCCTGCCTTTCACGAACCTCAGTGAAGATCCGGAGCGCGCGTACTTCGCGGACGGCGTCACCGAGGATCTCACCACGGCGCTGTCCCGGCTTCGCTGGCTCTTCGTCATCGCCCGCAACTCGGCCTTTGTCTACAAAGACAAAGCCGTCGATGTGAGGACAATCGCCCGCGATCTGGGCGTGCGCTACGCCCTGGAGGGCAGCGTACGCACGGCTGGCCAGCGCATCCGCATCACGGGCCAGCTCATCGATGGGGAGACGGCCAAGCACATCTGGGCGGAGAAATACGATCGTCAACTGCACGACATCTTCACGGTCCAGGACGAGATCACGGAAAACATCGTTGCCGCGATCGAGCCGCACCTCTACGCTCAGGAGGGCTATCGTGCCGCCCGACAGCCGCCTGAAAGCGTCGATGTCTGGGGACTCGTGGTCCGCGCCATCGACCTCATCAACAAGTTTGGCCGTAAGCAAAACGAAGAGGCGCAACGCTTGCTGCGCCGCGCCATAGAGATCGACCCGCACTATGCACGAGCGCACGCCACCCTCAGTTGGGCGATTTGGTGGGCCACGCTCTACTATTACGTTGAAGACCGCTCCGAGGGCTACAGGCAGAGCGCCCTACATGCCCAGGAGGCGTTGCGCCTCGACCAGAGCGAGCCGTGGGCCCACATGACCGTCGGCCTTAACTTGAGCACCTCCTGCCAACACCAGCGCGCGCTGGCCGAGCACCAGGCCGCCCTTAACCTCAATCCCAGCTTCGCGCTCGCGCGCACGGCTTATGGCTGGGCGTTGTTGCGGGCGGGTCGCTTCGACGATGCGATCGCCGAAACTGCAAAAGCGCTTCGCATGAGCCCATTGGATTCCTTTGCCGGCCTTTACACCACCATCCACGGCTTGGCGTTGCTCGCGGCGCGGCGCTTTGCCGAGGCGCTGCCGTATGTCCGGGCATCGGTCGCCGCTGATGCCGAATTCGCTGGGCACTACAATGCGCTCATCAGCTGCTGCGGGCATCTCGGCCTGATCGAAGAGGCGGTGGAATTCACCGCCCGCCGCAATAAGGTCGGGCCACCGCTGAGGGTGAGCGTGCTGCGCAACAATCTGCGCGGCTTCGCCCATTGCGAGGTGTTCGCGGAGGGCTTGATCAAGGCCGGCATTCCCGAATAGGCGGCGTCCTTCAACATATGATCGAGAAAGATATCAGCTCGGCGAAAGCCCTCGGCCAAGTGTGCCGTTGCAAGCGCCCACTCCGGCGCCGATCCGGAACACTAGCGACGCCCTGATCGCTTGAGTTCGGCGACCTGAGGCTTCTCCCCGGCCAACTTCCCTCCGGCGAGCAGGCTGCTGCAATACCACCAGGCGCCAGCGTTGCTCCCACCCAAAAACAGTCTGCTGTTCTGGCACTCAGCATAGGTTTTGTAGTTGTGTACGTTTCTGCACGTTGGCGAAAAAGGAGGCGGAACCCCCCCCGACGCCGAGCATCCATTCCAGGGTTGGTTGCCGTACTTGAAACTTGTTTGGCAACCATCGTTGCAATTGTTGGAGATTTTCTCGAACGCGGCAAGCTTCTCCATGGTTGTACCTGGCCCCGCCAGTATGGCACCTGGCGAAGTCGATCGTATTGCCGCGGCTGGCGATGTCCGGCGAGATGCAACTGTGTTTGCCACCCGAGCGGACCTTTGTGGCCTTACCACCGGCCGATACGGCCTTGCCGCCCGCCTCGGCGCGTCGACCGTGATGCTAGGAAGCGGGGTGGCGGAGCCTGTTGCGGTTTGCGACATTGCCGTGCCGCTCGGGCCGCACAGCAACGAGATTGACAAGATAGCAATAGCTGAGGGTGCAAATAGGCCTGACGACATTCTCATGAGACGTTCTCCCAAATCCGGACATTAATGCCGTCCCAGGACGGCGCGGGCGCGCTCAATTTGGCCTCGGCGGGCAAGGCGAGCATGTCCTTGTCCAGGTTCATCGACATCGCCTCCAAAAAAGACGAGAAGCCCCACTGGAAGTGTCCGATGTATCTCGCGAATTTCCGCTTGTGCCCGTTTTGAAATTTTCCATGTCGGGCCGGCGGGTCGATACATTACGTTACAAAATAGGATGTCGCTTGCCTCGCCGGTTGGGTACTATGGCGTGTATGGGCAATTCGGACCACATTCTCGTCGTCGACGATGACTTGGGTTTGCGCGAACTGCTGGACCGATATTTTGTCGGCAACGGCTATCGGGTCACTACGGTGGCCAACGGCCGGCAGATGCGCGAGGTTCTCGCAAACCACCGGGTCGATCTGATCGTGCTTGACCTCATGCTGCCCGGGGACGACGGCCTCACGCTCTGTCGCAACTTGCGCGCAAATCAACCCTATGACATTCCGATCCTGATGCTGACGGCGCGCGGCGATGAAGCAGACCGTATCGTCGGCCTTGAGATGGGGGCGGACGACTATCTCACGAAGCCGTTTGCCCCGCGCGAGCTGCTCGCACGAATCCGCTCGGTTTTGCGCAGGGCCGAGATGCTGCCCCGCAACCTTGCGGCATCGGAAAAAGCCCGCCTCTTTCGCTTCGGCGAATGGAAGCTCGATACGACCGGGCGTTTCCTGGTCGACTCCAACGAAACCGTGGTCTCGTTGAGTGGCGCCGAATACCGATTGTTGCGCGTGTTTCTCGATCACCCTCAACATGTCCTCAATCGCGATCAGCTGCTCGACCTGACGCAAGGCCGTGAGACCGAAGTCTACGATCGGTCAATCGACCTTCTTGTCAGCCGCCTTCGCCAGCGATTGCGCGACGACGCCCGGGAGCCGTCCTACATCAAGACGGTGCGCAGCGAAGGCTACGTCTTTGCAGTCTCCGTCGAGGCATTGCCGGAGCGGTCATGAGCGCCCGTTTTCGGCGTATGGCGGCGCGTCTTTGGCCGGGCTCCCTGTTCGGCCGGCTGGCGATGATTCTGTTTTCCGGCCTTGTAGCTGCACATGTGCTGGCCTTCGTTTTGATTGTCCTCGACCACATGGCTATCGAAGACGAACTGGGGAATAAATTTGCTGCCGTGGACGTCGCGGACTCGGTCGCTATCCTGGACTACGTCAAGCCTGAAGAAAGACCCGCTTGGCTCGACCGACTCTCTCGACTGCACTATCGATACGTTCTCAGAGATGGGGGAGAGCTGGAAGCGGAGCCACCCAAACGACGGCAAGCAAACATCGCGCGTTTGCGGGCCCTGCTGGGGCCCGCCTACGAGGCGAATTTTGTCTACCTCGATCCACCGACGCGATCGCGACGGGGCATACTCATGCATCTGAAGGACGGTAGCCCGCTGACGCTCGAGATCTTCGGGCAGGGGGCAACCATTTCGCCATGGTTGCCGGCGGCGCTCGCCGTTCAACTCTGTATTATCGCATTCTTCGTCTGGCTTGCCGTAAAGCTCGCGACGCAACCGCTGGCGCGCCTGGAGCACGCGGCCAACAGCCTGGGTTCGGATTTGCGCGGTGAGCCGCTCCCGGAGGATGGTCCGAAGGAAGTGGCGCGCGCGGCTACCGCGTTCAACGCCATGCAGCGCCGCATTGCCGAGCAGGTCGCGGAACGGATCCAGATTCTGGCGGCGATCTCGCACGATCTTCAGACTCCGATCACGCGGATGCGGCTGCGCGCTGATTTCCTGGGCGACAGCGACGCCAAGGAAAAGCTGCAGGGCGACCTGCAGGAAATGCAGACGCTCGTCAAACAGGGGCTTGCCCTGGCGCGGGAGTACGACGACATTGGCCCCGGGGCCACCGCGCATGTCGCCGTCGAAGCATCGCCGGAGTCGTCATGAGCGCCCGTTTTCGGCGCATGGCGGCGCGTGTTTGGCCGGACTCACTGTTCCGCCGGCTGGCGATCATCCTGTTCGGCGGTCTCCTGGCTACACATGTGCTGTCCTTTGGTCTGGTTGCCTTTAATGTCTTCGGCCTCAGCCGCGAGATAGGGGATGACTATTTCATCAGGTACATCGCGACCACGGTCGCTATCCTCGACCGGGTTAAGACCGAAGAACGGTCCGCCTGGCTCGAACGTCTTAGTCGACCTACATATCGGTACGTTCTCGGAGGTGGGGGAGAGATAGAAGCGGCGCCATCCAAACGACGACAAGAGCGCCTAGCGCGTTTGAGGGCCATGCTAGGGGCCGGCCACGACGCGAAATCTATCTTCTACCTCGATCCACTGAATCGACGGCGGCTGGGCTGGCTCGTTCACCTGAAGGACGGCAGCCCGTTGATGGTCGAATTCGTCGCACAGAGGACGGTGATTTCGCCCTGGTTGCCGACGGCGTTCGCCGTTCAACTCTTTGCTCTCGCGTTCCTCACCTGGATTGCCGTGAAGCTCGCGACACAACCGCTGGTGCGCCTCGAGCGCGCGGCCAACAGCCTGGGTTCGGATCTGCGCGGCGAGTTGCTCCCGGAGGATGGCCCGAAGGAAGTGGCGCGCGCCGCTACCGCATTCAACGCCATGCAGCGACGCATTGCCGGGCAGGCTGCGGAGCGGATCCAGATTCTGGCGGGGATAGCGCGCCGTCTTCAGACTCCGATCACGCGCATGCGGCTGCGCGCTGATTTCCTGGGTGACAGCGACGCCAAGGAAAGGCTGCAGGGCGACCTGCAGGAAATGCAGACGCTCGTCAAGCAGGGTCTTGCCCTGGCCCGCGGACGCGACGAGCTCAGCAAGCAGCGGTGTCAGACCGACCTGCATGCCCTTATCGACAGCCTGGTCTGCGACTATTCCGACGCCGGAGAATCTCTTCGATTTTCCGGAGAACGCGGGGTGACGATTCTCACGCACCCGCAGGCCTTGCGCCGCATCATGATCAACTTGATCGATAACGGCCTGAAATTCGGCGAGGATGTCGAAGTCGCCATCGATGCGCAGCGGTCGAACGGCATCACGATCACCGTATCGGACCGGGGCCCCGGTATTCCCGACGAGCATCTGAAGTCGGTATTCTTGCCGTTTTATCGGGTCGAGGCTTCGCGCAATCGCGAAACCGGCGGCACCGGGCTTGGCCTTGCCATCGCCCAGCAACTTGCCAGCGCGCTTCGCGGGACGCTCACGCTCGCCAATCGTGATGGCGGCGGATTGGAAGCGCGCCTCGAATTTTTGCGCTGACAATACGATGACTTTGACGCGGATGATTTCGTGGCGAGATGACCGACCCGTCGCGTCCACGGGACGCAATGCGGACTCTGGCAAAATGTCTGCCCTCGGCAGATTTATGGCTTCACGGGCTAAAACGCCGGCGTCATTCGACCGCTCTCTCCCGCAGCTTCTGCGCATAGACGTTGATCACCAGCGCTGCGAGGAGGATCAGGCCGCGGATCAAAATCTTCAGAAAACTGTCGATATTGACGTGGTCGAGGCCGTTGTTGAGGACGCCGAGCACGAACAGGCCGACGACGGTGTTGCCGATGCCGCCGCGGCCGCCGAACAGGCTGGTGCCGCCGACCACGACGGCGGCGATCGAGTCGAGCAGGTAGGTGTCGAACTCGTTCTGCTGCGCGCTGCCGAAATGGGCGACGCCGAGCATGCCGCCGATCCCCGAGCAGACCGCCGCGATCACCATCACGCTGCCGAGGATGAGCTTGACGTTGAGCCCGGAATATTCCGCCGCCTCGCGGTTGCCGCCGACCATGTACACGTAGCGGCCGAAACGGGTGTAGGTGAGCACCAGACGGCCGGCGAGCAACATCAGCGCGGCCACGATCACGATGCATGGGATACCGCCTATCGATCCTCACCCGAGCGTCGTGATAGCGCGAAGCCTGCGCCTGGCGCGGGCGATGATAGTGGACCCGGCACGCGTTTGCGTCCATCGGTGCCGTCACCCGGGCGGCACAGGATGTCCGCGATTGGCAGCCGGAGTGGGCGCATATAGATCACAACAATCTATGACAGAAAATGGCGTTGCTGCTACTTTGACCGAAATCAATCGAATTGTGATTTGATGCAGGAGCAGGGATGTGGACTAGGCGACTTTTGGCAGCAGTTTTCGTTATAGCATTTTCGTCGGACGTGCAGGCCGTCGAATACCCAGTTGTCGGTGTGTGGGCTAACGCAAAGGACCCAGCGGGAATTGAAGCTGTTCAAGCGTGCGCGTCATATTCCAAGGATCGCAAGGCGCCGAGGGGCAATCTCTTGGTTTTCAACGGCTCGAAAAAAACAGAATTCAATGGAGGCTATCTTGAAGAGGAGACCGTCAACAATTTGACCGTACGAAAGATCGGCGTGAGCGAGTATCAAGTGATTGACAGTTATTATCACGATGGCGAAGGAGGAGGGCGCCCAGGATTGAGGCGCCGTTCATATAAGCTTCGGCTGCTTACGTCAGACAAGATTGAACTCAAGGAAGGAAACTATCCGAGTCAACTGTTCATTCGCTGTCCGTCTGGGTCTCACGTCGCAAAATCTGCTAGTCCGCCGAACTCCCAATCCTCCTCTATCGGCGCCTCTGTTACAAATAGTGCGAATAAACCAGGGTATGTGCTGGTAGAGCCCGACAAACAATTCGGAACGATCGGTGATTGGAAGATCTCAACGGCTCGATTTGGCATTGGGTGTTTGGCCGTGCACGGCTATGACGACACTTCCAAGGTTACCGTCGGCGGCGAGACGCCAAAGAAACTAGCCATAGTTATTGAGGTAGCTAGAAAGTTGTTTACATCGAACCTCGACGCGGAACCGTATGTCGAAAGCGTTGAGCTTGTACTTGGAGACTGGAGAAGAGGAGAACTTGCGCCGTATGGCTATCGAGGAACACCAGGTGTTGTGGCTCCTTTCGATGCCGCGCTCTCTCAAGCTTTCCTGGAGGCGCCCTCGGTCAAGCTTACAGAACGTGGTTCGGTCAAGCTGGTCGTTCCGTTGAAACAAACCAAGGAAGCGATGGGAATGCTGCTCGACTGCTTTAGAAAGACACGATGACGTCCCAGAACACAAGCCGTCAATCGACCGACCGTTCCCGCAGCTTCTGCGCATAGACGTTGATCACCAGCGCTGCGAGCAGGATCAGGCCGCGGATCAAAATCTTCAGAAAACTGTCGATGTTGACGTGGTCGAGGCCGTTGTTGAGGACGCCGAGCACGAACAGGCCGACGACGGTGTTGCCGATGCCGCCGCGGCCGCCGAACAGGCTGGTGCCGCCGACCACGACGGCGGCGATCGAGTCGAGCAGGTAGGTGTCGAACTCGTTCTGCTGCGCGCTGCCGAAATGGGCGACGCCGAGCATGCCGCCGATCCCCGAGCAGACCGCCGCGATCACCATCACGCTGCCGAGGATGAGCTTGACGTTGAGCCCGGAATATTCCGCCGCCTCGCGGTTGCCGCCGACCATGTA
>NZ_JAFCLZ010000035.1 GCF_018130165.1 Bradyrhizobium sp. JYMT SZCCT0180
AGCGTGTCCACGTTGACGCGGATCGACTGGTTGGCGATCTTGTCGGCTTCCTGCACGTCGCCGACGTCGGCGGCGGCCGCCGCCTTACGGGCCGGCTTTGCCTTTACTTCTTTTGTCGCCTGCGGCGCAGTGGCGGCTTCCGGCGCCGGTGCGGGAGCTACTGCCTTGGGAGCAGCTGCGGGCGCGGGTACGACTTCGATCTCGGTCTCGCGGAAGGCGCGCTCGAGATCGTCGAGCGAGACTTCGCCCGGACGCAGGGGCCGTTCCAGCACCTGCTCGACCAGCGTGCCCTTGGCAATCTCTTGTGTCTTCGCGGGCTGTATGGGGGGCGCGGCTACGATCGGCGCCGGCGCTTCCACGGAGACGGCTTCGGCCTCAGCGTGCGCGTCGTGCGCCCCGCCTTCCGCCAACAGATGCAGCTTCTCGATCAGGTCCTCGTCGCTGCCTTCCGGCTCGTTCTCGGTCGCTTCGAGACCTGCGAGAATTTCCTTGATGCGATCGATCGAGGACAGGATCAGTGTCACGGCGCCGGCGGTGACCGGCATGCCGTCGCGGAATTTGCCCATCAGGGTCTCGCCGGCATGGGCCAGCGCTTCCAGCCGCGGCAGGCCGAGGAAGCCGCAGGTGCCCTTGATGGTGTGCACCAGGCGAAAGATGTTATCCAGAATCTTCGCGTTGTTCGGGTCCTGCTCGAACCGCACCAACTGATTGTCGACCGTATCCAGGCTCTCGCTGGTCTCGGTCAAAAATTCCCGCAACAAATCATCCATGAAACCGGCCTTCGTAACGCACCGGCACGCGACATCGACGTGCCCCGACGGAACTTGGCCAGCTTCTATGCAAAGCGTTTAATATTGGTTGAGCAAATGGAAAAGAACGGCCTCAACAAAGAGATAAGACGGCTGCAATGAATCCAGCCGCCCGATATCAACCTCTGGTTAACCATAATCGCCGCGTGGCGGCGCTCAGGCGGCGGTAACGAGCACCTTGTCGCCGTCGAGCACGAGCGTCACGGCGAGCCCGCAGGCCTGCGCCAACAGCCGCGTATAATAAGGCTGCACCGCATGTGCATCGATGGCCGAGCTGGAACTCGCACTCAAGAGGTCGGCGATGTTTTGCGGCACGCGGGCGTTGAGGCCGGCCGAGGTGACGCGAAAGCTCATCGTCTCGCCGTCGCCGATCGGGTCGATGGTCAGCGTACCGCCGCGCGGAATGGTCTGCTGCGCAATGACCAGCATGTTCAGGAGCAGCTTGACGCGGTTCTTGGGCAAGAGCAGCCGCGGCAAATTCCAGGTGATGGTGATCTTGCCGTCCTCGATATGGCCGCGCGCCATGGTCTGGGCGTCGCCGAGATCGATCTGCGCGCCGGCCGAGCCGGCCGCGCCAAACGCCAGCCGGCAGAACTGCAACCGGGCCGAGGCGGTCTTGGCGCTCTTGCGAATCAGATCGAGCGCAAATTCACGATCTTCGGGCTTGGGATTGTCGTCGAGGACCTCCAGCCCATTGACGATGGCGCCAACCGGACTGATGAGATCATGACAGACCCGCGAACACAGCAGTGCCGCAAGTTCGAGGGCGTCAGGAGCGACGCCGGGAGTGGGAGTGTCAGACATCAGATCTTCCTGGAAGGCCGCGCAGTCCCCAATCGCTGCAAGACTGCCGGCGGACAGTTACGAATCACGCATGCTCGGTGGTTTGATACACTGCGCGGGCGCGTGCTGCCAGCACAGGAGCGCCGGTACCCGTCGTCAGGCGGCACCGGTCAAGGGAACACGAACAGCAAATGAGCCCCGCTTATGAATGAGGCAACTCCGGCCATTATCGATCATGTGGCCGCTAGCGCCCTGATCGAGCCGCTGACCGACCTGGTGATCCGGGCCGGCGCCGCGATCCTTGCCGTCAACCGCGCCGCCATGACGGTCGATGGCAAGACCGACGGATCGCCGGTCACGGAAGCCGATCTCGCCGCCGACCGCATCATCGGCGAAGGCCTGGCGCGGCTGGCGCCAAATATACCGTCATTGTCCGAGGAGCGGACGCATCTGGCGAAGCTGCCTTACAAGGACAGCTTCTTCCTGATCGACCCGCTCGACGGCACCAAGGAATTCGTCGCCGGCCGCGCCGAATTCACCGTCAACCTGGCGCTGGTGACCGGCGGGGTGCCGCTGCTCGGCATCGTCAGCGCGCCCGCGCTTGGATTGATCTGGCGCGGCATCGTCGGCCGGGGCGCCGAGCGCCTGACCCTTATTGACGGCGGCGCGCCGCGGATCGAGCCGATCCGGACGCGGCCCTGCCCGATCAGGGGAAAAGCCTGGACGGTGGCCGTCAGCCGCTCGCATGGCGATGACCGCACCGAAGCCTTTATTGCCGCAAGGCCCGGAGCCGTGCGCGCCGAACTCGGCTCGGCGGTCAAATTCGGCCGGGTGGCGGAAGGCGCGGTCGATATCTATCCTCGCCTGTCGCCGACCTGCGAATGGGATGTGGCCGCGGGCCATGCGGTGGTTACGGCCGCCGGAGGCAAAATCACGGATTCAACCGGCGCCGAGCTGCATTTTGGTTGTGGCCGCGAAGACTTCATCGTGCCGGAATTCATCGCCTGGGGCGATCCGGTGGCCTCCCTCTGATTTACTGCGCCAGGCCCTGCTCGAGCCGAGGCCAGCGGGCGGCGGCGTCTTTCAGGAAACGCGAAGGATCGGCCTTGAAGGCATCGCGGTTTTCCTCGCGGCCGAACAGATAGAGCCGCTGGCCTGCGACCACCCAGAACCGCGGGTTACCGGCATAGGTAACGCCTCGCCCGAGATCGACCGGATCGTAGCCGCCGAACTGCGGGCCATAGACGTCGGGGTGGGCGACAAAGGAAGCGCGATTGCCCTCGTTGCGAAAGCGCCAGACGGCGCCGGCCTCGGCGGCCTCGAAATCCGCCACGCCCTGGGCGGCCACTGAATCGGTGAAATAGGCGACGGGATCAAACCCTTCGATCGCAAGGCCGGAATAGCGATTGACGACTACCCGTTCGGTGGTCGCGGCAAGGGCGGTGAAATCAAGGCAGAGAACGCCGAAAAAGCCTGCCCACAGGGCGAAAATGGCCATTCCGGGGCGCGAAGCATATCTTTCCTGCCGTTGTGCCGTCATAGTTGATACCGATAACATACGAGTCGAGGGGACACTGGGCGCAACCTAGAGCCGTGCTTGTTGGCGTCAGGTTAAGGCTGCGGCCAGAATTTCGATACCAGGGGTTCTTTGATGATTTTCGTCTCACGCCTTGCCGCGGTAACGCTCGCCGCGCTGATGTGCTGGACTGTGCCCGCACCTGCGCAGCAGTCGGGGCCGATGCAACAGGCGCCGCTGCAGGCACCGGGCCAACAGGCGCCGTACCAGCAGGCTCCTGTGCAGCAAGCGCCGTACCAGCAGGCTCCGGTCCAGCAGGCGCCGCCGCCACAGCGCGCGCAGGGCCCGGCGACCTATGGGCCGGACGAACTGGTCAACGCCGGCCACAAATTCTTCGGCAACGTCTCGCGCGGGCTGGCATCGATCATCGAGCGCGCGGTGAGCCAATGGGGCCTGCCGAACGGTTACGTGCTCGGCGAGGAAGGCTCCGGCGCCTTTGTCGCCGGCCTGCGCTACGGCGAAGGCACGCTCTACACCAAGAACGCCGGCGACCTGCGGGTCTACTGGCAGGGTCCGTCGGTCGGCTTCGACTGGGGCGGCGACGGCGCCCGCACCATGACGCTGGTCTATAATCTGCCCGCCACCAACGCGATCTATCAGCGCTTCGCCGGCATCGACGGCTCGGCCTATATCGTCGGCGGCTTCGGCATGACCGCGCTCACCGCCAACAGTATCGTGCTGGTACCGATCCGCTCCGGCATCGGTCTGCGGCTCGGCGCCAACATCGGCTATCTCAAGTTTACCCCGCGCGCGACCTGGAACCCGTTCTGACCTTTTCCTGAGCAACGGTTTCCTGAACAGCGGAGCCTGATCGGTTCTGATTGCATCAGAACCGGGCTCCAGCTTTTGTTTTGACGCGTTTTCTTTACGCGAACCGGGGTCCACTTCGCTCGAAAACGCTATGCCCCCACATTGATCTTCACGATTCAGGTTAACGCGGCATTGGGCTGGCCTTTTGCCGGTCCCCCATGGCATTGTGATTAACGAATTCTTTACGCCCTCGGGGAGTGACCATCCATGATCGAACCGATCATGTATCTGGCGATCGGTTTTCTGGTCTCGATGCTGTTTGGCCTGATGATCGTGCCGCTGGTGCATAACCGCGCGGTCCGGCTGACGACCCGGCGACTGGAAGCGGCCACCCCGCTGTCGATGGCTGAAATCCAGGCCGACAAGGACCAGCTGCGCGCGGAATTTGCGATGTCGGCGCGCCGGCTCGAGATGAGCGTCGACCAACTCAAGAACAAGACCACCAGCCAGCTTGCCGAACTCGGCAAGAAATCCGACGCGATCAACCGTATGAAGATCGAGCTTGGCGAGAAGAACGCCACGATATTCGGGCTCGAGGCGCGCGAGAAGGCGGTGAAGGAACAGCTGCGCGCCACCGAAGAGGAATTTTCGGCCAAGACCGAGATGCTGCGCGGCGCCGAAAAGGCGCTGACCGACAAGCAGGGCGAACTTGCCAAGATCAATCATGAACTGTCCGACCGTTCGATGGTGGCGGACAGCCGCCAGGTCGAGCTGGTCGCGGTGCGCACCCAGATCGAGGAGTTGAAGGGCCGCGTCGGCGACGCCGAAAAGGAATTCGCCGCGACGCAAGCCCGGCTCGCGCAGGAGCGCGGCGAATCCGAAAACGCGACGCGCGAACTCAATGAGGCCCGCAGCCGCGTCGAAAATCTGAGCCAGCGCGTCACCGATCTGGACCGGCAGCTGATCATCCAGGTCAAGGAAGCCGAAATGCTCGGCAACCGCGTTGGCGATCTCGAAGCGCGGCTCGCCACCCAGGGCAAGCTGCTGGCCGAACGCGAATTCGAGAACAACCAGCTCAAGCAGGCCAACGACGTCGCCGAGCGCACGACCAAGGAATTGCGTGTCGAGATCGCGGCCTTGAGCCAGGGCGGCCATTCGCCCGCGATCGAAAAGCTGCGCAGCGAGAAGGCCGCGGTCGAGGAACAGCTTCGTGTCGCGCGCGACGAACGCGCCAAGCTGCAGCGCGACATCAACGCGATCCAGCAGCAGGCCGAAAGCTCCTGGGCCACCGAGCGGATGGAGAACGCGCTGCTGCGCGAGCGCATCAACGACATCGCCGCCGAGGTCGCCAAACTGGCGATCCAGCTGGAGGGGCCGAATTCGGCGATCGAGGCCATGCTGGCCGCGGAACCGGCGGCACCCAAGCCGGCCAAGCCGGCCAACGACACCGCCGCCACCACGCCTTCCGAAGGCGGCGGCACCCTGGCCGAGCGAATCCGGGCCCTGCAGTCGCACGCCTCCCGCGCCCGCCAGCAAGGGGCGTGATTTCCGGCGCAATTCGTTCCAAATCGCCCCTTTGTTTGCTTGACACTATGGGCCCTCACTTCGTAAATCGCGGGCTCTGACGGCGCTGATTTCGCCGGATCCCGGACGCATAGCTCAGCGGGAGAGCGTTCCCTTCACACGGGAGAGGTCCAAGGTTCGATCCCTTGTGCGTCCACCAGCCTTCGCTCGCGAAGCGAGTGGAGGCTGCCGCGCCGAAGCCCACTTGGGCGAAGGCGGGCGCGGCCCGCGAGCTACGGCTTGGCAAGCTGCCTCAAAGGCGCTCTCTCGAAAACGCGTCAGACACACCTTCGCATTCACGCGGCGCAAAGCACCCGAGTTGTGAAAATCGTCTCGCCCCCAAAAAATTCAGAGGGCGCAGGGAATGCCGGATGCGCGCTGCACCCGCGGTCTCGTGTGCGATTGTGCAAACAAAAGCTGCACACCAGCATACAGGGCAGCGGAGAACATCCGACATTCCCTGCGCAGTGGCTTTACGGCTTATAACGCGCTCTCCCCGGTGAGACGGCCTCTATTGCCACCGTCACCCCTCGGAAGCGTTAGCTCCCTTAAGGCTTGACACCGTTACGGGCGTCAGGACCACACGCTTTCGCCGTACGCCTCAGCCGCGACCGTCAATCGCAACGTCAACGTCCACCGCATCCCCGTCCCTCGTCGTGACGATGGCCAACGCCCCTCTCAGTGGGACGGGATGGCTATTGATGTGCAGGTGATTTGGGGTGGAAGGAAAGGAAAATATTTTTGATTTACAGAAATTTAGGACTTGACACAATTTCTTAAAATCGGAAGTGATTTGCCCGTCGGGTCAGCTTGTCGCGCAAAGGAGCAGACCAATCAGCGCGCAGACTGCATTTGCCGAGGCGGATTCGGAAGCGTCGCGTTCTTTCGCGTTTTCCGACTGCTCATCCGCAATCGCTTTGGTCACCTGCGATAGCCGTCGCGTTCCGGAGTACTCCGGAAGAGTGACTGCAGCTCGCTGACGAGCCGGGCTATGATGCCCGGAAGTGCCGCAGGATCGCGACTTTGGATGGAATACAAGATTTACTTCGCGCTGGTCGGCGTAGCCGGGCTGATCGGCTCGTTTATCACTGCAGCCTTCATGCCGTTGAGTGGGGGATAGGCAGTATCTGACTGCCTCTTCTCTCACCTATCTGCCTGACGGGTCCGGCCGAATGCGGTGCAGGTCTCTGCAGGGTCTTGGCTATTGATGCCACGGAGAAGTGCGGCGGTTGGCAAGAGCGGATGTACCTCTTGCCAATGCCAGGGCCCCGGAGCAATCCGGGGCCTTTTCGCCGTCCTGAAGCAATCACTCTGCGCTGTTGGGTTACGGGTATCGTTGCGTGGAGTTGCTTTATGAGTAAATCCATTTGGACGCCATCGATCGTCCCAAGCGAGCACAATCGAGAAGTCTATCTGGTGGTCGATGACTTTGGCTCCCTCGGCCGAGCGTGGCGGGGAAGCGGTGTCGGCGATACCGGCCTGGAAACGGTGGTGCGCGATCTGCTGGAGGGTCAATACTGCAACCCCGTCCGCGTTGCCGGTTTTAATGTCGCCGAAGGATGGTGCAGGGACGTTTCAGCAGACGTCGCCCACGAGTTGCAGAAACGTTGCTCAGATCAGATGCTAGAGCTGCCGAGCTTCCTGCAGGAGTTCGTCCGCCGGCATGCCGGAAAAGCGACGCCCAGGTAGCGCCTGCCTGGCAGCGGGTTGCCGACAAGCGAATCTATTCTTCCCACGTGCGCTGGCCGCACCGGCATTCAAACATGTGGACGATACAGCCGGTGCGAGGATTCACTATCGTTCGAATCAGGGCCAACCGCTTCCCGCATGTGCTGCAGATCTTGTTGGTGTGGCTTTCCAAAACAGCCACCTCCTCACCGCGGATTAATTCCATAACCGCCTCCATGCCGATTTTGTTTTGAGGGGTCAGACCTTAAGTCAGGTCCCTGACATAGTACGAGGGGGCGCGAACTATTCCAAATGAATTCGAAGGCGCGCCCCGTCCAAAGGGTCAGCCTGCAATACCTACCGCTCCGCGCTATTCGCTGGACGCGCAAGGTCGCCGAAGCGATGCAAGCCTGGGACAGCTTCGCCTGGATCGAGAACAAGCAGCAACTGACTGTAATGGATTGTCGGCTAGCGGGCAGACAACGAAACCAGGAACGATTTCAATCGACCCCCGCCTGAAGGCTGTGGAATCGCTCAATTGAACAGGTGGAAGGATGGCTCACCAGATCAACCGATTGATTGTCGGCACGCGTTTCAAGGTGAATCAACTCGGAACAGTCCGCTGCCCGGCGCTGGCCGGCAAGACCGGGACCGTTATCGGAATCAGCTATCGCAACACGGGCGTTGCCGTGTTGTTCGATGGCACCAAGAGACCAACCTACCTGCACAGGGATTTTATCAGCTCCATCCCCGATCGTTCGTTGACGACAAACGAGGCGAGTTACGCCAACGCCAACCCGCACCACGAGCTGAAGCCAAGCAATCGGCTGCATGCATAGCCAACCTCTCGTCGACGCGCGACGATGCCATTGACTCCTGCGAGCGCGGAATCTCGTTCGCAGCGCGCGCGACAGGTCAAATTTGTCCCACCAGGATGAGGACCACTCAGCGCGCGGACCGGTTGCCGAAATATTCCGCCCCGGACGATTGGATTGCACTGCAGTATTGGTCGGGAAGAAGCGGTAAGTTGCGATGCTTCGCGGCTCGTTGCATCTTCGCAGACCGGAACGGAACCAAATCTGACCACTGCGGTTTGATCGGCTGATCACGTCTTCTACAACGCCACCAAGGATCATCTGCGTTGCCGGAATTCAAATACTGATTGGAATGGCCCGGCCTCGTCGAGCCGTTTTCAAGCAGCCTACGACGATTGGGATTCTTCAGGCGACACGAAAAGCGCGCCGCCTATGGAGGTGGGCAAATCATGGTTGACCAACATCAGGTTAATTCGATCATCGCGGATGCAATTTGCGAATGCTTCAAGGATCATCCCGAGCGAAGCATTGGCTTTGAGGAAGCCAAACAAATAGCAAAATGCGTCGTCGAGGCCCTGGCTGACGCCCGGTTGGAGATCCGCGTGCGTGAACAGGACTGAATGTTTCCGCCAATCCCTGCTCGGTATGCTGTGGCGAGGACCGTACGCCTCGCCGCGGTCGTCAGAGCGCGTGCGCATAACCCGCTTCGTTGTCATCGATGAAGTGGACCACGCCGGCGCCTTTCATCGGGCCGCGCTTGGCCGGGCCAATCCGCTCAATGGTCTTTCATCACTGAATCGTCTCATGCACGTCGAGAATGGGCACGTCCGGCGTGTTCATGATCTCGGCAATGATATTGTATGAAACGTCAACCGAGCCGGGCTTGTTCGGGTCAATCCTGACCGCGTTGACGTGAAGCGTCGCGCGAACCAGGCGGCCGTCGCTCAGGGTGATCTCGGTGACGCCGTGACGAACGCGGGAAACGACGGTTTCCGGGCGATGGCCGATGTTGAAGGAAAATGGTTGTGCGTATCCGAACTTCATCGCCTCACCCTCGCATTTCACTCGCAGTCTCGTAACTTGCGCACTTGGCTCCGATCAGATTTTCGGCGCCTGGCCTGCCCGGTCGAATACCGGCACCTTCTCGACATCGTCGGGTGCAGCGGCAGACGGCGTATCTTCGGCAGCGTGTCGCAACGACTCGGTCTCGGCGTCGAGGCCGTCAACGGTTTCATTGGCCTGGCTGCCTGAATCGTGCGGTCGTGCCGGAACCTTGCCGTCCGTTCTGGCTGGATTTTGCTTTGCCATTGTCTTTCTCCTTAAAGGTCAAGACACCAATGAACCGGGGCGCGGTCGGTTCCGTTGCGTTTATGTGATCACGAGTAGCAAACGCAGAAGGGCCCCAGCGTGAGGCTGGAGCCCTTCGTCGATGAGTCCGCTTGCCTGATTACGCGGCTTGCGCGGTCTCGGCGTGACGGTTGACCTCGGATTCCGCGAGCTGACTCAGGGCGCTGTCCGTCGCCTTTTCTTCCCTGAGCGTCGCGTCGAGCAGTTTTACGGCGTCCTTGTAACCCAGTTCACTCGCCCAGGTCTTCAGCGTGCCGTAACGGGAAATTTCGTAGTGCTCGACGGCCTGCGCGGCAGCCAGAAGGCCGGCATCAAGGGCGGGCATGCCCTTGTACTCGTCCATGACTTCCTTGCCCTCGTCGAGAATTCCCATGATGGCGTCGCAGGTCTTGCCCTTCGGGGTCTCGTCGATCGACGCAAACACCTGCTCCAGCCGCTCGACCTGGCCATCGGTCTCGGCCAAATGCTTTTCAAAAGCCGCCTTGAGTTTTGGGGACTGCGCCGCCTTGGCCATCTTCGGTAATGCCGAGAGGATCTTCTTTTCCGCGAAATAGATGTCCTTCAACGTATCGAGAAACAAGTCTTGCAGTGCTTTCTCTTTCGCCATACCGGCCTCCAGCTGTTGGATTGTGTTGCGGTAGAACCAGCCGTACCGGGAGTTGTTCCTCAACAGCGTCCCGCCGAGACGATTCATTTTTCTCGGCTCATTTTGTTTTTCGGCGGCGCTGCAGCGGCTGTAGCAAAATTACAAAGACGCTCGTTGCACGCGTTGTCGCGATACCGCTTACGACCGGTCCGCCCTGAAGGACACGGCCACGACCCACGTCAACGGTCAGAGCGTGACCAAACCGGCGATCCCGTCCAGCGTAAGCTGGTCAGTCACATGGGTTGATAATCGCTGCTAGTGTTCGATCTTGTCGTCGGGTTCGGCGCACCGCTTGCACATCGCTCACCCTGCATATTCAGACGGGAGCACGACACTCTCATCGCCGGTGGAGGCCAAGGCAGGACGGCGATAACACGGCAACTCCGATCTTTATGTCGCGTTCCCTGACATAGCGACCCAGGCAGGATCGGTCGGTGAAGCGGACTAAACGGCCACCGGCAGCGATGCTGCGACAGGTTTACCCATAGCGGGGCGGCCGCGACGGAGTGGCCTTCGGCTGCGAAGGCGCGACGTGCGGCATCGCTGTGTCGATGGCCGGTTTGGCGCCCTCGCCCGCGCGATTCTGGCGGGAAGCCAGGATCTGTTCAGCGAGGTATTCCCACCGCTCGGCCTCACCGAGCAACCTCCAGCTATTGTCAGGATCGCACGCGGCCTGTTGACGGCAGAGCAAGGCCGTCGCGCGATACGCTTCAGCGCTCTTGAAACCGCTTTCCATAAGATCCTCCCCGGCTTTCGCGGGGTGCGACCAACCCCGCGTGGGGAGCAGAACGTTCCAGCCGGAGCCCTGTTCCTATGACGCCAGCGACAGGCCCTGTTCGGCTCGAAAACGCTGGTAGGAGGCGATGGCGGTGTTGGAGAGAAGCAGCCGGCGGCGCTCGCCGCGGCGAACCATCGTTTCGATCGTGTCGAGCAGGTGATTGGCCGCGGTGTCGGGATGGCCGAGTTCGCCCGTTGCCTCCAGATAGTCCCAGGCGACCTGGAAGGAATCTTCAATCGTTGTCATCAGCGTCTCGGTCATGAAGGCAAACGCCGCCGGGGATGACCTGTTCCGCGACCATCTGCCGCTTGAAGCAACCATCTGCCGCTTAACGTAAGCCGCGCGCGCCAGTGGTTCGGGCGACGTCGCGCATCTAAGGAACGTGATCGTTCCTGCTGCCGCCGATACGATGCGGCTTGTTGAGGAAGTATCCGCGATTGCCGAGTGCGGCTTCCGCGTATTGGTCGATCGAGACGATGATGGCCTGGACGTGCTGGTAGCACCAGCCTTCGCGGCAGGCCAACGTCCGGACTTCGGCGAGCGCCTTGATCCAGGGCGGATTATCCGCGTTGTGGTCGTACCATTTCAGCGGATCTGACGGCATCGGAATGGCCTCGCTTCATCAAATCTTCCAGCTCCGCCCGCTTGCGCGAAAGCAGGAGCTCAGCCCTCGCATTGTCGAGGCCGGCTTGATCCAGCCGGCGAACTGCCGAGCCCAGTTCGGCAAGCTGCCTGCGCAGCTTTTCGACTCTCGATTTCCAGGCCTCTTGATTTCCAGCCTCATCGCACACGGCGGCCGCGCGCACCCTTCAAGGGCCCCCGGCCGACAGCGCGGCAATCCGCTTTCAGCCGCTCATCGACATTGAGCAGGCGTTCTTCGCCGCCGAGCCTGTTCCGCTCGCCGATCAGCCCGAGCATCACGACGCGCATGGCCATCAGCTGCATCGAGCCCTCGGCGCAGTCTTCGTCGCGGTTGATGTGTTGGCGGATGGTGCTCTCGGCATCCAGCATTTGAGAGCGCAAGAACCTGATTTTCCTGCGGATTTCGTTCAATCTGTTGTCCATGGCTCACCTCACCGGGGGTTGGAGCCTATAGAGAACAAACAAAGAACAAATATCAAGTTAACAATGCGGACGGAGCCAAGAATCTTTTTGGGTCAATCTTTGTGGGGTCCTTGTGGGTCGCACCCGATCGGCTGGTGAACGGGCGCAGGCGCAGGCCTGCGCATACCGGCGACAAGCAGTCGCGCGAGCAATCGCGTAGTCAGATTCCGAATACCCAGACCGCGACGATGGTGCCCAGGGTCGCGAGCCCGCTGATGGTCCATCCGGTTGCGTAGAGAAGGTTGTCCTCGCCGGTGCCGCGCATCGCGTCGGCATCCGCGGTTTCTAATCGCCAGTGCATGGCGCATCTCCACAGAGCCTGCCCGCGCTGACAACGCCGCGCCGGGTTCCCGGTTCCATCATCCCCAGATCACACGATCGAGCATTGATCGCCGGTTTGAAGGTGGCCAGGACCAAGGCAAAAACCGGCGCCCCGAGCAGGACACAAAAAAAAGGCCGCCCCCCGGGCGGCCCTCTGAGTGCTTTGCGCCGTCGGCGAAGACCATCACACCAGCAACAGACGGTCCGTCTTCGCGGGCGCCAGCTCATCCTCGTCTTTGACGATGATGGTGACGTCCCAGCCTTCGCTGGCCCATACGCGCGCCTTGGCGAGTGCCATCAGCGAACTCATCCTGTCCATCCTGACGGTCTCGTTTTCCCGTTCCGCCACGATCCTGTACGCCATGCAAGTTCCCCTCTACGCGTAGTGGTTTGGTGGAACATTTGAATCCGGCTTTGACCGCAATTTGCTGACAATTTGTCCAATTGGCGGCCCTCCGGGCGGCGCCGGACCGCAAAACGCCTTATTTCGCCGAGCCACGCGGAACGTTTGCCTTTGTGACGAATTAGCGTCAGTGGCGGGGAGAGTACTATGTTGAATTTGTTCAGGCATTCCGAAGCAGCCGAGCTCGAAAACATCCTGGCCCGGCATGCCATCAGGAACACCGCCGCGGCCGACGACACGGAATCGCAAGAGAAGCAGTTCCGCGATCTGCTGCAGGCGCTGCCCGCCGCCATCTACACGACAGATGCCGAAGGCCGGATCACGTTCTTCAACCAGGCCTGCATCGAGTTCGCCGGCCGCACGCCGAAGATCGGCGAGATGTGGTGCGTGACCTGGAAGCTGTTCCGGCCGGACGGCACGCCGCTGCGCCACGAAGACTGTCCGATGGCAATTGCGCTGAGGGAAAACCGCCCGGTGCGGAACGTCGAGGCGGTCGCCGAACGGCCCGACGGCTCGCGCATCTGTTTCATGCCCTACCCGACACCGCTGCGCGACGAGGCCGGCCGGCTGCTCGGCGCCGTCAACATGCTGGTCGACATCACCACCCGCAAGCAGGCCGAAGAGCGCATGATGCTCCTGACCGGCGAAGTCGATCATCGCTCGAACAATCTGCTCGCCGTGATCCAGGCCATGCTGCGGCTGACCAAGGCCGACAGCGCGGAGGAGTTTCAGGCCGCGTTCCAGGGGCGCTTGAGTGCGCTTGCCAATGTGCAACGGCTGTTCTCGGTGTCGCGCTGGACCGGCGCCAGCATCCAGACCATCATTCATGAAGAACTGAAGCCCTATGGCTCGACGCGGGTCAGCCTGACCGGGACCGACATCCGGCTTCCCGCCTCACTGGCGCAGGCGATCGCGGTGGCCATCCACGAACTCGCGACCAACGCCGCCAAATACGGCTCGCTCTCGGGTCCCGCGGGCAAGATCGACATCCACTGGCAGATCGACGCGGCTGACAGCCTTCAGCTGCGCTGGACGGAATCCGGCGGTCCCCAGATTGCCGAGCCGATGCGGAAAGGTTTTGGCGTCGACGCCATCGACGGCATGGTCCGCACCCTCAGCGGCCGGATCACGCGGCAGTGGAAGCCCGAAGGACTGGACTGCGAATTGTCGTTCCCGGTGATCGGGGCGTAGCTCTGGCACCTTGCTCGTCATGCCCGGCCTTGTGCCGGGCATCCACGTCTTATCCTCACCTAAGCAAGAAAGACGTGGATGGCCGGGTCAAGCCCGGCCATGACGGCTGTGATTAAGACCTCACCCTACTTCCCCTGCCTTGTCACCAGCGCCGGCTTGGTCACGCCGTCGAGGCCGGTCAGCATCAGAACCGTCAGCAGCGCGTTTTGCGGGCCGAAATACGCGTCGGTCGGCTTGTACCATTCGTTGCGCGAGTGCCAGTTGCCGCCCTCGCCGCCGCCGCCGATGGTGACGGCGGGAATGCCGAGCGACATCGCGATGTTGGAGTCGGTCGAGGAGCCCGCAAAGGTCACGCGCGGCGCGCGGGTGACGGCGGCGACCGCGCGCTGCGTCGCCTGAACGATCGGGGAATCCATCGGCACGATTCCGGCGGGCCGGTCGCCGATCATCCTGGCCTCGACGCTAAGCTTGTCGGACTTCCAGCGCGCGTTTTCATCCGCCACCGCCTCCTTGACCAGATCGAGCAGGCGCGCCTCGAGCTTGAGCAGTTCCTCGGTCGAATTCGAGCGCATGTCGACCGCCATCCGCGCTTCGGCGGCGATGGCGTTGACCGAGGTGCCACCGACAACGGTGCCGACGGTGAAAGTGGTCTTGGGATCGGACGGCGGCTGCAGCTCGGAGATCTTGGCGATCGCGCGGCCCATGGCGTGGATCGCGCTCGGCAGGCCGAATTCCTGGAACGAATGGCCGCCGGGGCCCTTGAAGATGAATTCGTAGCGATGGCTGCCGGTGGCCTGGTTGACGACGCGGGTGATGCCGAGCCCGTCGATCGAGATGAAGCCGTCGATGTCCTTGTGATCGCGGAACAGCGCCTTGACCCCGCGCAAATTGCCGAGTTCCTCCTCGCCGACGGTGCCGACGAACATGATGTCGCCGACGGTTGCGATCTCGTTGGCGTTCATCGCCTTGATCAGCGACAGCAGCGCCGCCAGGCCGCGGGAATCGTCGCCGATGCCGGGCGCGACAAAGGTGCCGTCCTTTTCCTTTACCGTGACGTCGGTGCCTTCGGGGAATACCGTGTCGAGATGCGCCGACACCACGAGTTTCGGACGGCCGCCGCCCGACCCCTTGCGCAGCGCGATGACGTTGCCTTCGGCATCGATCGCGGCGTCCTTGAAGCCGAGCTCCTGCATCCGCTTCTGATAATATTCGGCGCGGATCTTTTCCTTGTAGGGCGGCGCCGGAATTTCGGTGATGCGCTTTTGCTCGTCGAGCGTTCGCGCATCGTCGGCCTTGATGTCCTCAAGCGTCTTGGCGACCTTGGGATTGGCGAGGATGGGCTCTATCGCCGGCGCGGGCGCGGCCTGCCCGAAGGCCTGCGAAGCTGCCGCGACAAAGGCGATTGTCAGGATCGCGCGTTTGAAATTCATGAATGACTTCCCTCTCTCCTCGCAGGTCTCAGCCTGCACTCAAGCCTGTATCCTTCAGCCGTTCGGCGAACCAGATCGACATAGCCGGATCGATCACGCCGCCAGTATAGACCTCCGACATCGTGACCTGCTTCCTGCCGAGCGTCACGAACACGCCGATCCAGTAGGCGAACCACAGATGCGGATCGGTCAGCGCCCGCAGCTTGTGCTGGTCGTGTTCCAGCGGCTGGTGATTGGCGGATTTCCGGACCTCGATCGTGAGCAGATTGTTGGGGATCTCGCGCTGATGCACGACGATATCGGGGTAGATCGATTTGCCGAGATGGTCGTCGGTCGAGATGATCGAACCGTGCGGCAGCCGCAGCGTCCGCTCGCCGAGCCTGTCGTAGTCGCAATCGACCTGCCAGCCGGCAAACTGATGTTCAAGATGCACCGCCAGCCGGTGCGTCAGCGGGCGCTCGCCGACGTCCTTTTCGAGCAGGAACGTCTCCTGCGCGTAAAACTCCGATAGCGCCGTGACGACCTTGTTCAGCTCGGTCTGCATGTCGCCTCCGACCTTCCGTCATTCCGGGATGGTGCGCTACTAGCACCAGACCCAGAATTTCGAGATCCCCCGGTGCGCAATTGCGCACCTGAGGTTCGCTTCGCGCCCCGGGATGACGGCTTTCAGCCGTCACATCTGCACTTCGATCAACCGCGGTCCCGGCTCGGCGACGGCTTCCGCCAGCGCCTTGACGAAATCGTCGACATTGTCGACCGCGCGGGCCGGCACGCCCATGCCCTTGGAGAGCGCCACGAAGTCGATGGTCGGGCGGTCGATCTTGAGCATGTCGAGCGCACGCTGTCCCGGCTCGCCGGCGCCGACGCCATCGAATTCGCCACGCAATATCTGGTAGATGCGATTAGCGAACACGATCGTGACGACGTTGAGGCCTTCGCGCGCCTGCGTCCACAGCGATTGCAGCGTATACATCGCGCTGCCGTCGCCGACCATGCAGATCACCTTGCGGTCCGGGCAGGCGATCGCGGCTCCGGTCGCGACCGGCGTGGAATATCCGATCGAGCCGCCCAGGTTCTGGATCCAGTCGTGCGGGGCGCCGGCCGCCATCACCGGAAAGAAGGCTCGCCCTGTGGTGACGGATTCATCGACGACGATAGCATTGTCCGGAATAGCCATGGCAATCGCCTGGGCAATTGACGCATGGTTCAGGGCGCCGGTCGGCTTGACGAGTTCGACATGGGTCTGCGGCTTCACATCCGCCGGCCTGGCGCCCAGCGCGGACGCCAGCGCCTCCAGCGCCGCGACCGAATTCTCGCCGCTCGAAGTCATGCGATGAACCTCGCACCCCTCAGACTTCAGCAGGCTGGGCTTGTTCGGATAGGCGAAAAACGCCACGGGATCGTTGGCTTCGACCAGCACGATGTGCCAAAAACCCTTCAGCGCTGCTTGCGCCGCTTCGATCACGTAAGGCACCCGATCGATCGAAAACCGCCCGCGGCCGCGCGCCATTCGCGGACTGGCCAGCGGGCCCATCACCCTGCACCCGGTCTTGCCGGCGATTTGCGCCGCCAGCGCCAGTCCCTTCTCCGTCACCGCGCTGCCGGTCATCAACAGCAAGGTCTGTTCGCCTCCGCGCAGCACCTTTGCCGCCTTCTCGACGGCCTGCGGGGAGTAGCTCTGACGCTGCGATTCCACCGGCACCTCGGCCACGCCGTCGGCTTCGTTCCACGCGGTGTCGGCCGGCAGGATCAGGGTTGCGACCTGCGGCGGCGCGCCGCTCGCGGCGGCAATGGCGGCAGCGCCGTCACGGGCGACCGATTTCGCGTCCGGCGAAGTCCGAACCCAGGACGACATCGGCCGTGCCAGGCCCTCGATGTCGGAGGTCAGCGGCGCATTGTATTCGATGTGGTAGGTGGCATGCTGGCCAACGATGTTGACGATGCCGGAATTGGCCTTCTTGGCGTTGTGCAGATTGGCAAGACCGTTGGCGAGCCCGGGGCCGAGATGCAGCAGCGTCGACGCCGGCGTGCCCTTCATGCGGAAATAGCCGTCGGCAGCCCCCGTCACCACGCCCTCGAACAGGCCCAGCACGCAACGCATGCCCTCGACCCGGTCCAGTGCGGCGACAAAATGCATCTCCGAGGTGCCGGGATTGGTGAAGCAGACGTCGACGCCGCCTGCGACCAATGTCCGCACCAGACTTTCCGCACCGTTCATGGTCTCGCCCCCGTTCGCGATTGTTCTCAAGACGGCTCAAGATCAATCATTCTTCACCCGTTTCGTCAAAGGTTTAGCCGACAATGCAGCCATCGCCTCCGATGTGTTGCCTTTTTTAACCGCCGCGTCCGAAAATGGCGCGCTCACGGGCTCTTTGCTTGCGAAATCGCGGCAGTTATGGCCTGTCTCGCTGCATATTCTGATTTTTCACGAGGAAGAAAATGACCCGGGTTTTGGCTTTGTTATTTGCGGCGTTGACTTTGCTGGCCGGTGTCGGTCACGCGCAAGCCCAGGACTTCGGGGGCTTGTTCGACTCGCGCGACATCTTCGGCGGCGGCCCGAACTTCCGTGGCGGCGGGTCGAGCCCGATCCGGCGGCAGACCGTGAACTTTGCGGGCAACTATGCCCCGGGTACGATCTACATCAACACCGCCGAGCGGCGGCTGTATCTCGTGACCGGCAACGGCCAGGCGCTGCAATACGGCATCGGCGTCGGCCGCGACGGCTTCCGCTGGAGCGGAACCCACCGCATCACGGCGAAGAAGGAATGGCCGAGCTGGACCCCGCCGTCGCAGATGCTGGCGCGGCGGCCCGATCTGCCGCGGCACATGAAAGGCGGCATCGACAATCCGCTCGGCGCCCGCGCGATGTATCTGGGATCGACGCTCTACCGCATCCACGGATCGAACGAGCCCGAGACCATCGGACAGGCGGTATCGTCCGGCTGCTTCCGCATGACCAACGACGATGTGACCGATCTCTATAGCCGCGTCTCGGTCGGCACCACGGTGATCGTCAAGAACTAGCCGGCATCCACCGTCCGGGAACCGGCGGCGTCTGCCTTGACGCGCGAACAAGACTTGTTGACCTGAACCAGCCTCGCCAGGCGTGAACAAGTCTTGCGCGCACGCGCCGATTGCGGCAGCGTCGAGCCATAATGAGCGCAATTGGCCGGCCTCGATTCCCGCGAATGCTCGCAGCCGCCCTGGCTGCCGTAGCCCTCGGCGAAGTGTTGCTGCCCGCCGCGGCGTTGGCCGGGGATCCCGCCGTCGCCCAGCGTCAGCGCGCCCAGAAGAAGATTTTCACCGACAGCGAGATCATCGAAGGCTTCCTCAAGGTCGCTTTCGGCGCCGAGTATCACCTTGCCGGCCGCGTCGACCGCATCCGGAAATACGAGGCGCCGGTGCGGGTGTTCGCCGACGGCACCCGCGCCGACCGCAAGGCCCAGCTCGCGAAGATCGTCGCCGACATCGCGGCACGGGTTCAGCACCTGGATATCGCGATGGCCGCGAACAACGACGACGCCAATGTGCTGGTCAAGCTGGTGCGGGACCGCGACCTCAACCGCACCATCATAACCTTCTACGGCAGCGAACGGGCGCGCGAAATTCGCTCCTCGCTCGATCCGCAATGCCTGAGCGGTTTCCGCAAGAACGAAAAGTTCGAGATCGAGCATTCCGACGTGATCCTCACCGTCGACAATGGCGACTTCGTCTTCTTCGATTGCGCCTATGAGGAATTGCTGCAATCGCTCGGCCCGATCAACGACACCGCGTCCGTGCCCTGGACCATGTTCAACGACAATGTGTCGATGGGCTATTTCGGCGTTTACGACCAGTATCTCCTCAACCTGCTTTACGATCCCCGGATCAAGGCCGGGATGACCGTGCAGGACGTCAGGGCGGTCTTGCCGGACGTGCTCGCCGACGTCCGTGCATGGGTGCGCAAGGTGAATAATCTGACGGAGTGAAATCCGTCACGATCGCTGCGTTGACCTCCGTTAGCTTCCTATCCTTCCCGACGCCGCCGTTGCGATGTCGCTTCGAGGGGAAGAGCGGTGGTCGTAGCCAGGCTGTCAAAATGACGCGAATGATCCAATGTGACATCGCTCGGAGATGCGCCTGGTAAGATCGATGCCCTGCTGGGTGCGCCGATGATCGAGAAGTGATACTGTGCGCCCTGTCGTCCTCAGAATGCGATGAGGATCGAATGAAGCGACGGGAACTCATAACGGGCACTGTGGCGCTGCTCGTTCTGCCAAGGCGTTCGTGGGCGCAGGGAAGGCCCCGGCGAATCGGCTTCCTGGGTGCGTGGGCAGATGAGCCGGCTCGCGACCCGGTTCGCGCCGCATGGCTCAGCGGCCTGCGCGAGAAGGGCTGGATCGAGGGCAAGAACCTGCTTGTCGAACACCGTTACGCCCCGGATCGCCTGCCAGCTTTAGCCGCCGAACTGGTGGCCTCAACTCCCGAATTGGTGATTGCCTTGGGGCCGCCATCGGCCCTCGCCTTGAAATCGGCCACCGCAACCATCCCGATCGTATTCGTGGTTGTGGCCGATCCCGTGGGGCTAGGCCTGGTGCAAAGCCTATCGCGCCCGGGCGGCAACATAACCGGTCTTGCGACCATGGTACCTGAAGATTTCCTCGGCAAACGGATCGAGATTCTCCAGGAACTGGTTCCGGGCGCCTCGAAAATTGCGCTCTTGGCGAATCCGAACAACCCAATGCATAGGCTGATAATAGCTGAGTATTTGCCTCGCACGGCACGGAACCGGGGCGTGACTCTGTCGATAGTTGAGGCGACCACGGCCGATGAGCTCGACGTTGCCTTCGCCGCCGCAGCCCAACAGGCGGATGCCATAGTTGATCTGGGCGATCCTCTCACCGTTGTCCAGGCCCCGCGAATTATCGCGCTCGCGGCGAAGCATCATCTGCCGGCAAACTACTTGTTCCGAGAATTTGCCAATGGCGGATTGGTCGTAATACGGCCCCGATTTAGGCGACGTGTTCCGCCGCGCAGCCGGCTACGTGGATAAGATCCTCAAAGGCGCAAGGCCTTCCGATCTACCGGTAGAGCAGCCGACCAAATTCGAGCTAGTGATCAACATGAATACTGCAAAAGCTCTCGGCCTCACCGTGCCGACCTCGTTGCTCCTTCGCGCCGACAAGGTGATCGAATAGTCGCTACGATCCCCGGATCAAGGCCGGCATGACCGTGCAGGACGTCAGGACGGTATTGCCTGACGTGCTCGCCGACGTCCGTGCATGGGTGCGCGCATGACCCGAAGCCCACATTGCCCCTAGCCTACGAACAACTCGCCATGCTTTGATGGAACGGGCAATAGCACTTGGGGGCTCTTTTGGCGAGCGACCGGGTAGAGCGACGGCTGGCGGCGGTGCTCGCGATGGATATCGCCGGGTATAGCCGTTTGATGGGCATCGACGAGGAAGGCACGCTAGCCCGCCTGAAGGCCACCCGGAAATCGCTCGTCGATCCCACGATCGCCTCCCATCGTGGACGCATCGTCAAGACCAGCGGTGACGGCGTCCTCGTGGAGTTCGCCAGCGCCGTCGATGCCGCCCTTTTCTCGATCGAAGTCCAGCGCGCCATGGCCGCGCAGAACGCCGATGTCCCGCAGGATGCCAGGATCGAATTCCGGATTGGGGTCCATGTCGGCGACATCATCATCGATGAAGGCGATATCTTTGGCGACGGCGTCAACATCGCGGCGCGATTGGAGGGTATTGCCGAGCCGGGCGGCGTTTGCATGTCAGACGACGCCTATCGGCAGGTTCGAGGCAAGGTCGATATCACCTTCGAGGATTGCGGTGAGCAGATCCTGAAGAATATTGCCCAGCCGATGCGGGCATGGCGAACGTTGATTGGCAACGCTTCGGGACCGGCGCTAAGTCGAACTTCTTCCGCGCCGAGCCAGAAGCTGGCGCTCCCGGATAAGCCTTCCATCGCGATATTGCCGTTCCAGAACATGAGTGGCGATCCTGAGCAGGAGTACTTTGCGGACGGCATGGTCGAGGACGTTATCACCGCGCTGTCGCGTTTTACGTCTCTGTTCGTGATCGCGCGCAATTCCAGTTTTGCTTACAAGGGAAAATCTCCGGATATACGGCAGGTGGGGCGCGATCTTGGCGTTCGATATGTCCTCGAAGGGAGCGTACGAAAAGCCGGGAGCAGATTGCGGATTACGGCTCAGTTAATCGACGCAGTCAGCGGCGCCCATGTATGGGCCGACCGATTCGAAGGCGCACTGCAGGACATCTTTGAGCTTCAGGATGAGGTGACGGAGAAGGTGGTGGTAGCCATTGCGCCGCGCGTGGAACGAGCTGAGATGGCGCGCGCGAAGCGAAAGCCCGCTGGCAGCACCGATGCCTATGATTGCTACCTGAGGGGGCTGGCATGCATTTTTCCCGTGACGGTCGAGAGCAACGAACAGGCACTGGAGCTGTTTACCGAGGCGACGGTTCTCGACCCTGACTACGCATCCGCTTACGGCATGGCAATGTTCTGCCATGCCAATCGAGTTGGATTTGGGGTCGCATATGCTACGCACGAGAAAATTGAAGTGAAGCGCCTTCTGCACGTCGTCATGCAAAAGGGAAATGACGATGGCGTAGCCTTGGGCCAGGCCGGATGGGCTTCGGCATATGTGCTCCGTGATCTCTCATCGGCAAAGCCGTTGATCGATCGAGCCTTGGAGCTGAACCCGAATTTAGCCAGTGCGTGGACCAGCAGCGGCTGGATCAACCTTTGGCTGGGACATCCCCAACTCGCACTGGCGCACCTTGATCGTGCTGCCCGCCTTGATCCCGGTTCCTATACGTCGACGCTGATGTCAGCGAGAGCGCACGCATGTTTTTTCCTGGACCGGCATGAGGACGCCTTGGCTCAAGCCGAGCAACAGCTCCACCGCAATCCGGTCGCGCATCCATCCTTGCGCATCGCGGCCGCCAGCGCTGCATTTGTCGGCCTCCACGACACGGCGCATGAGTTGGCCGAGCGCTTGCGGTCCGTTGATCCCGCATTCAGCGTTTCGCGTCTCGCGGACTATTTGGGGCCTTACCAGCAGGCCGCGATGGTGGAGAAGTACAGGGAAGGGTTGCGTCGCGCGGGACTTCCGGCCTGAACTTGACCGGCCTACCGCCGGTAATGTTGTTTTTGGCCCTTACTAGGGGAAATACCGCTGAGCAAACTTTTGGAAATTTTCCATTAGAAACTGATCTGCTCGTTTACTAATGGGAGCTTCCGGCACCATCACGTCAAAACCATGAAAAGCGCCGTCGAATACCTCGAACTCAACCGGAACATTGGCCCGACGAAGGTTCTCGACGTAGATTTTCGTTTCATCTCGAAATGGCTCTAAGCTGCCGACATAAGTGATCGTCGGCGGCAACTTCGTATAGTCTGTGCAGCGTGCCGCGGCTGCGTAAGGCGTAACGTTCTTCACGCCATCGAGATAACGCGACCATGCCATCCTGTTCGCTTTTTCATCCCACACAGGTGCGTCGTTTCCAACGGCAGAGGCGCTGTTCTGGCGATCGTCAATCATTGGATATAGCGGCATCTGAAAGGCTATTTTTGCATCGCCGGTATCGGTGGCCTTGAGCGAGACCGCCGCCGCAAGCCCTCCGCCCGCACTATGGCCTGACACGATGAATCCGTCAGTTCTCCCGCCGATGGAGGCAGCATTGTCCCTTATCCATAGCAGAGTGTCGTAGCAGTCGTTGAATGCGGCCGGGTACGGAGATTCAACGGCCTTTCTGTAATCCGGCGCGACGATGATGCATGGCGCTGTCTCGATGAAGCCCTTGATGATTGCGCCGAATTGCTCGGGCACCCCGTGAACGTAACCGCCGCCGTGCAAATACAGCATGACCGGCAGTGGTCCAATCGCTGCGGTTGGCCGATAGACCCTCACACGGATCGGCGCCCCGCCATTTCTGCTTGGAATATGCCGCTCTCGGCAGACAAGTCCTCTGATGTTCTTTCCCCGCAGGATGGCCCCACTGAAGCGGAACACGAGCAGCGAGAACCATCCCGTGTGAAAACAGCGCGCGAGAATTCGCCCAACGGCATATCTGCCGCGCAAATCCTTATCCACCATGTTCCTGGTGACCTTCATCCGATACTTCCTGCCGTAACTCGCGGAACTTCTTCTTGATGGGTGTCGAAGTCCGCTTTTTGAACCAAAGCAGATACAACAGGCTCGGGAAGCTGGAGCATGGTCCGGAAAAGTGTGCAGCGGTTTTCCGAAAGGATAGGCGGATGACGATTCGAAGGAAAGGCATCCCGCTCTGGTCCGGCAGGGCACCGGCTATTGCGGCGCGGCGGTCATCTTTGCCGGCATGGGCAGCCGAAGGCCCAGGCCCCGGGAAAACCGCGGGCGCTTCGAAGCTGGCAGTCTCTCCGGAAGCTGTCCGAAATATGCAATGGTTTGCATCATCGCACCTCGGATCGCCGGCTCGATCTTCGTGCAGATAAACCAGCACATCAGGACAAGCATGCCCAACTCGACCCAAACGGCCGAGGTGGCATCCAGGCCAATGCTGACCAGGGCACGAATGATCACTGTGCCAATGACGTTGTGGGTGAGATAGAGCGGATAGGTGATCAGCCCGAGCGTTCTAAAGTAGGCCGGCGCTTCACGCGAGACGGTAGGTCCAGAGCGCCTTTTCCTGTTCGCGCACCAACCAATGAGACCGACCGCCGATGCCCAGACCATGATCGGCACAAGGGCCGATTGACCCGAGATGGCGGGAATGCTTGTCAAAAAGAAAGAGGCAAAAAAGTAGATCTCTGCGGCACCCGAAAGACAGGTGACGGCGACCGCGCCCCTCTCGAGCGCCGTCAATTTTCTGTTTGCGGAAATGAAAAGCCAGATGCCCAGCGCGAAAAAGCAGCCATGGGTCAACAGGAATGCCGCGCACGGCACCCGAAACATCAGGATCACGAGATAGGGCAGATCGGAGGGCGTCGTGCATGACAGCACCAGCAACGCGACGGCGTTGAACACCGCGCTGTAGATGGTGAGGCCGAAGGCCACATGCCGAAGGGTGATTTTCTTCGTGAGCATCGCGCAGAACACGAGCCCATAAAATGCCATTTCGGCCGCCAGTGTCCAATAGACGCCGTCGAGCCATTCACCCACGACCCCTTTGGGAACCAACAGCATGGCGTGGATGTAGGGCACGATGTATTCGGATGCCCGTCCGCTGCCGAAGAGAACGAGAACGAGGAGGGTCGCGGTGGCGCAAACCCAGATCGCCGGATAAAGCCTGAGCGCGCGGCCGAGAAGAAACTCTTTCGGTGAAGACGTGGCGCGGAATTCGCGATGACAAAACCGGAAATAACAAAGAATACTTCGACACCCACCCAGCCGAACCAGGTGTAAGGCGCGGCGGACGGGTACAGAACATCGGCGGCAACGTGGCTCTCGAAACCCGGGACGCCGATCGAGACCCAAGGCCCAGGACCAGAACATCTGGTGAAAAATCGCAACGCCGAGGGCAGTCCCGAAGCGCAGCGGATCCAGCAGGGGAAAATGGTTCTTCACGGGAGTGCTTCCAATCCAGCAACCGATCCCGTTGCAGATATTGGTTTCCCGCGCCGAGCTCCGTGAGGTTAGTCACGCTCTCGCCCCCCGCGGTTCAAATGCCCAGATCGTCGCATGGATCAACGCGCGCTCCTCAGAATTGAGGCAGGAACAGTCACCAATGCGGACATCAGCCCGCTCCCTCAGGGTGCTTGAGTAGCGGGGTTGTTTGCTGTGGTGCAGCGCCTGCCACAAAGCAAATCTGCCGCCATCGTCCATCGAAGTCTGCTCCTGAGGGCACGAGGACATCCCCGTCACGAGGCCCAACTTCCGACATTGCCCCCCCCAAACGGACGTTACGCACCCCCAAGGCAGGAACTGTGGTATCCTCCGTCAAACGCGATGGGACGGTTTGCTGCTCGTGCTGAGCGTCCTCGTGTCCTGCGATTGCAAACGGATCAGAAGATAGCTCTCCCGGATATCCAGGAGGACCAACGTCGTGAAGCGGGACTTCGACCTCATCGTCTATGGTGCGACGGGTTACACCGGCCGTCTCATCGCCGAATATCTGGCGGCGTCCTATCGCGGCGACGATGCCCCGTCCTGGGCGATTGCGGGACGCTCGACCGACAAGCTCCAGAAGGTGCGTGCCGACATCGGCGCACCGGACAGTTTGCCTCTGGTGAAGGCGGATGCCGCTGAGCCGGCCAGCCTACGTTCGATGTGCGAGCGTGCGGCCGTGATTATCACGACGGTCGGGCCTTATCAGCTCCACGGTCCCGAGCTTGTGGCGGCCTGCGCGGCCACGGGCACGGCCTACGTTGATCTGTGCGGCGAACCTGCCTGGATGCGGCGCATGATCGACGCCCATCACGAAGAGGCGAAACGGACCGGGGCGCGCATCGTATTTTCCTGCGGCTTCGATTCCATCCCGTTCGATCTCGGCGTGCTCACGTTGCAGGAGAAGGCGCGCGAGAAATTCGGACGCCCGGCGCGCCGGGTCAAAGCCCGCCTGCGCAACGTGAGAGGCGGCATGTCTGGCGGCACCGCAGCGAGCGCTCGGGCGACGTTGGCCGCCGCCGCGCGCGACCCGGCCCTGATCCGGCTGCTGAACGATCCCTTCGCGTTGACGCCGGGGTTCACCGGGCCGTCTCAGCCGTCGGGCCTCGTCCCCGAATTCGACCCGCGCATGAACGTGTTGCTCGTGCCGTTCCCCATGGCGCCGATCAACACCAAGAACGTGCACCGCACGAATTTCCTGCTGGGTCATCCCTATGGCAAGGACTTCGTTTACGACGAGATGATGGTCGCGCCGGGATTTGGAGAACTCGCCCGCGTAACGACGGAGACGTTCGCCACGATGGTTTCCCTGGTCGCGACCGGCGGTCTCAAACCCGGCGCAGGCCCGACCCGGGAAGCGCGCGAGAAGGGCCTCTACGACATCCTGTTCCTGGGCGAGCTACCGGATGGTGGACGGGTCGAAGCGGTAATCACGGGCGACCGCGATCCGGGCTACGGCTCGACTAGCAAGATGATCGCCGAGAGCGCTCTCTGTCTCGTGCGCGACGTGCAGGGCGAGGGTGGCATCTGGACGCCGGGCGCGCTGATGGGTCCGGCATTGCGCAAGCGCCTGAGCGAGCGCGCCGGCCTCACCTTCAGCACGCATTGAGGTAGCGCTCAGAACTGCGGCGGCGTGCCGGACGACGTGGATCGTAACCAGCGAAAGCGGAGGAGACCAGCATGACGATTTACGTTTCTCAAGGTCGTTACACCGCCGCGGCCATCAAAGGGATGTCTGCGAAACCGGAGGACCGTTCCGAGGCGGTCGCCGAATTGTTTGCGGCCGCCGGTTGTCGGCTGATCAGTTGGTATCTGACTTTGGGGCCCTACGATTGGCTCATCATAGCTGAAGCACCGGATGAGCCCACGATGCTTTCAGCGGTGCTTGCCGCCGCGGCTGGCGGAAGCCTTTCGGACATAACAACTACCGTGGCGCTCACGGCGAGCGATACGACGAAGGCCTTCCAGCGGGCAGGTGAGCTTACTCTGAAATTCAGATCGGCGGGCCGAGCCGATTACTACGGAGTGGGGATCGATTCGGGGCGTGGGACCGGCGAGGCTTGACTACCAAATTCCGGGCGGTGCCGCTTGCACGACGAAGCCAACAAGATGTCGTCGGCTATAAGCGTGGCGGTGCGGCCTGGTCAGGCCGAGCGTGGGCCGATCGCCAATGCAACTCGAAAGGAATGTCCGCGCCCGCAGACGGTGTGTTGGCGCAAACCCTCATTCGGAAACCTGAGCAGAGGGGATATAATCCCCTGGGGCCCGCACCCGAGGAGCAACAACATACACACACCAGAGGAACTTTCCACCAGGTTGATCCACTGGAGTCCCTTCGTGACCATGGACAACGCGGTGCCGCCCCGAGATCCTGATGAAGACGAAGAGGACGAAGAGGAAGAGGACAATGCCGACGAACCGGCGGTCGTGCGCGAGCCGGACGGCGACTAGACTGGCCTGTCGTTGGCAGCCGGCGTAGAGTATCTCCCATGAGTTGGGATGCGAAAGACGTAGCACTGCTCAAAAAACTCTGGGCCGCTGGACAGAGCGCCAGCCAGATCGCGCGTCGTCTCGAGTGTAGCCGTAACGCGGTCTGCGGCAGGCTAACTCGTTTGGGCCTGAAGCGTGGTCACAAGTCGCCAACAGCAAAACCCAAGATAAGGCCGGTCCCGAAACGAAGGCCGGCGTTATTGGCCGCCTGTGCCCGCCCGGTGGCAAAGAAGGTGTCGCGGAAGACAGGTGGGAGACAACCCGAGAAATTCAGCAAGAGCCAGCTTTACGCGATGCTTGCTGACGCGGTCAGGAATACGGGCTAGCCCGTTCACCGCGACCTCGTTGCGGCACTGCCTCCGGTCCTCGTTCAGTTCGAACGGTTTCCTTGGCGAAGCGGCTATTTGCGGCAAACGATCCCGTCATGCGCGCCTGCGAAATTCAGGATCTGTTCGGCGCCGGCCCGCGGCTGCAGCATCCCCCGGCGTCCATCGGGCGGTCAGCGCGTGCCGGCACGATCCCCACAAGCAACGATATCCCGGGGAGATTTTCGACCCGCTCCCTCCGGCGGAGAGAACACCGCCAGGTATCCGCTGCCCCCTGCGAGCTTATATGTGGCGACCGCGCGATAGCCGACGGCGGTCAGTTCGCAACGCAAGAGCTCTATTGGCGTGCCATGCTTCGACGTCGGAAGCTCAAGGTCGACAATTCCAACCCGCGCACCCCGCTTCAAGGCGGACGAGAGATTGTAGAGGAAGGCATAGGGTTGGGCTATCTCGTGATACATGTGCACAAGGATTGCAGCATCCAGCGAGGAAGCGGGCAGGCGCGGGTCGTGTGGTTCGCCGAGCGCGAATTTGACGTTCGTCAACTTCAGGCGCTCTATTCGGCGGGCGAGCTTGACGAGGTAATCCCGCGTAACGTCTTGGGCAACGACAGAGCCTTCGGGCCCGACGAGGTGCGCGATCCTGACCGTGTGGTAACCGCTGCCTGCACCAATGTCGCCGACCGTCATGCCTGGCTTTAGTTCAAGAAGACGGGCGATTTGACCGGTTTCATTCAGCGCGTCGCGATGCTCTTCGGCAGAGCGGCGTGGGCTGACAATCTGCGCAACAGGGCGCTGAGGTAAGGGAAACTCGTTTGCAGCGGCTCCGGGGGGAGCAAGATTACCAATGTCAGCGGCGTATGCGCGAGTTGCGGCAAACGCCACCAGCGTCGCTGCACGGGCCAGTGCTACCACGGGCTCGCTGAGCATTCGCAGCCGGTTTAGGCGCGGTCGTCCAGTTTTTGTGAGCTCGATAGGTGGGCTCACCGTGATGTCAACGAGGTTGAACGTCACAGCCAACTCCATCTGTTCGCCTTGTGCTGGAGCACTCAACGTCCAACCAGCGTCACCCGGTTGTATCCAACTAGCCTTCGTTCACATGCTGCAACAGGATGCCTGACCATAGCTAATGTCGGTTGTTGGCACTAGACGTGCCGACCGGTCGTGGACGATGTCCGCTCCGAGAAATCATGATCTCCGGACAGCCGACGCGGTCGACCCAAAGCCGTCATCGCTCGCAAGTCAAAACCTAGGCTCGCGTGCGCTGTAGCGGATGCCTCGTCGATGCGATCTATCTGAAAATGAGCCATCCCAATGGAAACAAGATAGCGAGCGTTATCGTCGTGGCCAACGCTAACCGGCCAACTTTGTGCAATGTGGATATTTGCGATGGATAACGATCTGGCTGTCGATCAAGCCAGCGCCGAAATGCGCGGATCGGCCATCCAAGAATCAGCCCGACAAGATGAAGAAGACCTTCAAAAAGCTCCAAAATGCCTCTCCGTTGGTAACGGCGTCTTCATCGCAAGAGTGCCGAGATAAGCGCGATGACGAGAATTCCGATCGCGCTCGCTACGGCCAGACCAACCAGCAATTCGATGAACGAGTTCGACTTATAACCCCAGAACGAAAGCACTCTCCTGCCAATTCGCTCGGCCATTAACTCAAACACCGCCTCGATCAATGCGCCTATAATGCGAACAACGGCTTCTGCCATTTGAACCTCCATTCAACATGTCGGCATCGGATTTGTTAATTTCCAGTGGCGAAGACATCCTGAAGACAGGCTGAATGGAGAATCTACAAATGTCTGACATCGGCACTTTTCGGACCTGATGCGGTGTCCGAACTGAGTCTGGAATAGGCACCAAAGCGGACATCAGCCGACCGCTCAGATTCAAGATTGGGCGAAACGCCTATTCCCGGCAGACAATCCCGTCATGGGCTGCGGCAAAATTCAGGATCTGTTCGGCGCAGGCCCGCGGCTGCAGCATCCCGAGCATCGCGTAGGGTGTGCCCAGATGCGTCACGCGCACGGAGGCGATGTTGTCGCGCAGCGCGGCTTCCTGATCGGCGGACGAGATATTGCTGCCGGTCGGATAGAGTGCGAGCGTGGGAGCCTCGATCTTCTGCAGGTTAGGCCTGGCGTCGACGGAGCCGGCGAACTCGACCATCGCAGCGACGACGTCCACGTCGGCCTTCCCGACTTCCCGGGCGTACCAATCCATGAAGGCCGGATCGAAACCGGCGGGAAACCGCGCCAGCGTGTTCGACTTGCGCACCCAGCCCTCGACGCCGAGCGCCCTGATGGCCTCGACCCAGCTTGGAAAGCCGACCGCATAGGCGTTGCGGATCCAGTCATTGGCCCACACCGCCGGCGCCAGCACCGTCAGCGTACGCAGGCGCTGCGGCCGCTCGGCCGCGAAAATCAGCGTGATGGCGCCGCCGATCGCCTCGCCGACCAGATGAAAATTCGTTGCGCCCGCGTGATCGGCCACCGCCTCGATGTCACCGACATAGGCGGCAAGCGAGAGCGCGTGCGCCGGATCGTCCAGCGGCGTGGATTGTCCGAGCCCGCGCAAGTCCGGACAGATCACCCGGTAGAACCGCGCCAGATACGGCACCATGTTGAACCAGAACTCGCCTGAGCGGGCGAAGCCGTGGATCAGGACGATGGTCTCGGCCTTGCGCCAGCGGTCGGTGTAGTCGTGAACCGCGTAGTGCAACGGTGTCCCGTCACCGGCCTTGATGGTCGGCATGGCGGCGCTCCCGTCAGTTCGGTTTCAGACGGAGTTCTCTGGCGAGCTGCTCCATCTGGACGAATTCGCTTTGCGCGTATTTGGCGGCGTCTTCGGCGCTGATCACCCAGACCTCCTCGCCGCGCTTGGCCGCCATCGCCTTGAATTCGGGGCTTTGCGCCGCCCGGGTCAGAACGTCGCGCAGTTTTTCAAAGCGGTCCTGCGGGATGTCGCGCGGCGCGATGACCGCGCGCCACAGCAATGTCTGGGATGGCGCCATCTTGACGTCATCAAGGCTTTCGACGTCGGGCAGCGTCGGAAAGCGCCGCGCCGTGGTCAGCAGCAGGCACTTTGCTTTTCCTTCGGCGACAAATTGCGCGATCGAGGCGATGGCGCCGCCATAGATGTCGATGGTGCGGGACAGGAAGGCCGTCACGGTCTGGTCGGCGCCGGTAAAGGGGATGATGCGCTGGCGGATGCCCTGGGGCTGAAAAATCCGTGCGGTCGAAAACTGCACGAAGGCGCCGACGCCGTCCGAACCATAGGTGTATTTGTCGGGGTTGTGCTTTAGCTCGGCGAGGAACTCGCCTGCGTTCTTCGCCGGAAAATCCGGGTGGACGCAGAGCACACCGGCGGCCTGCGTGATCATCGCAACAATGCGGTAGTCGGCCTGCTGGAAGCTTTGCGCCGCAACATGCGGGGCCATGGTGATGGCGCCGCTCGGCACCCCGCCGATGGTGTAGCCGTCCGGCTCGGACTTCGTCACAAAGCCGACGCCGATGGTGCCGCTGGCGCCGGGCTTGTTCAGGATCACGATCGGCTGGCCGAGCATCGGCGCTGCGACCTGGGCCAGCGACCGCATGATGGTGTCGGTGCTGCTTCCGGGCCCGGCAGGCACCACCAGCTGAACCGGCCGCTCGGGATAGTTGTCGGCCGAGGCCGGCGAAACTACGCCGGCCATGAGGGCAGCTATTACGGCTGCCGCGCCGATTCGGGCCGGCCTGGCAAAACGGCGCGACCGGGGCCACCACATCATGTCAGCGAATTTCTCCGTCGCGCCCTCCCCAATTGCCCGCCAGCGCTGCGATCTGGGTTCCGGCGAGCGACAACGCTGGGTTTTGCCTACGAAAACTTGTGACTTGCGGCAGCAAATCTTGTCTAATGAGTTAAAGGAAATCGTGTATAAGCTTTTCAAATGAATGACCTCCCCCGTACCCAGGCGCTGCGCTGCTTCATTACCGTGGCGCGCGAGGGCGTTGTGTCGCGCGCGGCCAGTTTGCTGAACCTGACCCAGCCGGCCGTCAGTTTGCAGCTAAAAGGGCTGGAGGAAAGTACCGGCCTGCTGCTTTTCAACCGAACACCGGGCGGCTTTACCCTGACCGAAGCCGGCGCCGCCCTGCTGCCGCTGGCGCACAAGGCGATATCGGCCTCGTCGGACTTCAAGACGATGGCGGATTCCCTGCGCGAGCAGGTAAGGGGATCGCTTCGGGTCGGTACGATCCTGGATCCCGAGTTCATCCGGCTGGGGCCTTTCGTGCGGAGCCTCGCCACTTCCTTGAAACAGACCGAAGTCTTCCTGCGCTACGGCATGAGCGACGACGTGCTGGCGCAGATCGGCAGGGCCGACCTCGACGTCGGATATTATGTCGATGCAACGCCTGCCGAATCCCTGTCGTTCCCGAGCTTCTCCGAGCGCCACATCGAAGACGGAAAGTACCAGCTCGCGCCGCTGATGAGCTACCCGTACCGGGTGATTGCCCCAGCGGAATGGAGCGACCGGGTGCTCGGCAAGGACTGGCCCGACCTGATCGGCCTGCCGTGGCTCGCGACGCCGCCGCACTCGGCGCATCGGCGCCTGCTCGACAACATCTTCCGCCCCATGGGCTCGCTGCCGAAGCGCGTGGCCTATGCCGACCAGGAAGAGGCCATGATCGACTTCGTCGAATCCGGCATCTGCCTCAGCCTCGCGCGCGACTGCACCCTCGATCGCATCACCCGCAAGCGGAACTTCGTGATCGCCGACACAGTAACGGTGACCTGCGATCTCAGCTTTGCCTGCCTGACGTCGCGGCGGCACGAGCCGGTGATTTCGCACGCGTTCTCGGCCATGCAGGCGGTCTGGGATTTGAAGCCGACCAACGCCCTGCCCGCGCCAGTGGCCGCGCCAAGGTCACGGAAGAGCGCACGAAGATAACCAGACCCGCCGAACCAGACCCTTTTCCGTTCCGATGGAATCGGAACGGGGCTCTAGATTCTTGATTTGACGCGTTTTCTTGACGCGAACCGGCGTCCACTTCGCTGGAAAACGCTCTAGCCGTCAGATCTTGCCATCGGAATCGCAGATCGATCTCAGCGCTTGCCATTCCTCCGGCGTCAGCAGCGGCGGCTTGGTGGCCGGCCGGTCTTCCCGGGTCATCCGCGCCAGCCGGTCCTCGCTCATCGGATGGCTGGAGATGATGGAGAGGCCCTTGCCTCCCTTGCCGGTGACGCGGACGAGCAGTTCGCCCATCGGCTTGGTCGGCCGGCCCAGCCGATGCATGACGTCGATCGAGAAACCGTCGGCATCCTGCTCGGCCTCGCGCGAATGGGACGAGGTAACCAGCGTCTTTGACGCAAAGATCAGGGCGCTGGAGCCCGTGATGTCGCCGAACAGCAACCCGACAAGAAACGCCGTGCCGCCGTCGCGGATCAATCCGCGCATGTTGTCGCGATGCTTGTGGTGGCCGAGTTCGTGCGCCAGCACGCCCGCGATCTCGTCGGCATTCTCGGCCTTCGCCAGCAATCCGTTGAACATGTAAACCCTGCCGCCCGGCAGCGCGAAGGCATTGGGCACCGACGACGACAGCACGCTGGACTGAACGGCCGTATCCATCCCGGCGGATTCACGTATCGCGGTCATCAGCTTGACGAAGGCTTTTTGTCCGGCCGCATTGTCGCAGACCTTGGCGTCGAAGATCGTCTTGACCTGACTTTCGGCCGCTTCGCCGAGCCGCCGTTCAAAGGCTTCCGGCACCAGCGGCGCCAAGCGATCGGCGGCGAGCGGGACACCGAACAACACCACCGCGATGATCGAAACCGTCGCGGCGAGCGACCAGCCGACGATCGCGGCGACACCGCGGCGGCCCGGCGTGTTCTCGTCCAGAGTTGCGCAACGCGAGACCAGGTCGGCCGCGACCGCGGCATCGCGAATCTCCAGGCGCGCCAGCGCCGGTGCCGTCAGAGCACTGAGGCGCAGCATGCCGGAGGGACCGTCGGCGCGGCGGATATCGGCATAGGCCCATGCCGCAAGGGTCGTTTCACCGTCGCGGATTTCCAGCCGGTCAGCAAAATGCAGCGTGACCGCGCGCCGCTGGTTCGACTTGCCGTCGAAATAGATCGCCGAACCGCCCGATGGCGATTTCGGCGTATCCGGAGTGTCGCTATCCGTGATGGTACCGGTCATCAGCTAGAAGCCCGCGACGTCGAGGCCATCGGCAAAACCTTCACCAAGCGCATTGGCCAGTTCACCCCTTGCCGAAACATTGGCGGCCGCCTCGATGCCGTGGATGTTGATCGATTCCAACACCCGCACCCAGAGATCGCGCATCAGATAGACGCGGATCACGACGTTGAGCGCCAATGCGAACACCAGGTAGCCGATGCCCGCGAGCACCAGCAACAGGATGCTCTGAGAAGATTCCTGCGACTTGAAGAACTCGCCAATTCCCTCACCACTTATGCTGGCGACCAGCGCCGTGGCAGCGGCGAGGTAGACCGAGAAAACCAGACCGAGCACGGCCATCCAGCCGATGACCTTCCAGTACAGGCCGATCAGCCGGCTGCGCGGCAATTCCGATTCCAGCCGCACGCCGCCGATCCTGATGCCGGACAGCCACCAGCGCCATTCGACCGCCTTGAACGCGCCGTAGATGAAGGGTGCGAACAGCGGCATCAGGAACGCCATCGGTGCGAGCAACCACAGCCACCAGCCGCGCTTGAAGAATTCCCAGCCGCTTCCCTCGAACTTCCCCTGCAGATCGCCATAGTATGAATGGCGCATCTTGTAGCGCTCGAGCGCCGCCGTGCGCCATGGCAGCGCCAGGCCAAGGGTCGCCATCGACAGCAGGCCCCACAGCGACGCCTGCAAGGCATAGATCCAGCCCGAGCCACTCATCCAGAACCGCACGCCGCGCCACACCGTGCGCGTCAGGCGATAGCGGCGGGCGCGAAAGATCGCGAACTGTCCGAACAGATAGAAAAATGCGACCAGCGGAATGCTGGCGAACGCCTTGTAGTGCTCGGCTTCGAGGCCGGCGAGAAAGTAGGCCAGATAAATCGGCACCAGGATCGCCAGCGCAACCAGGAACCCGATCAGCAATTCCCGGCCCCGGCCGGTATATTCGGCCCCATCGCCGTCGATCTGGGTATTGCTCCAGAGATGGCGGCGGATGTCGGTGGTGAGCCAGAAGCGGTAGAAGCCCAGCGTCACCAATTCCAGCCCGGCGCCGCGCTTCACCAGTTGAAAGAATTCATCACGTTTGCCGGAAAACCCCACCGGCATCGGGGGCGGTTTCGGCAGCGGCGGCAGCGATGGCGGCCCGAGCGGGGTCCAACTCATCTCGTTCACGGGTCACTCCAGGGCAGCTTGCAACAAATCGGGTTTACACCAATTTGTCGACTGGAGTGTGATCCGGTTCACTTAACCCGGCATCTCGAGCGGCCTTCGCCCGGTCACTATGCGCGAGTTCCACCGGTGCCGACAGCGATCTGGCAATGCGCGGGTACCGGTGCTCCACCCAGACCGCTCCAGCACCCGACGGTCGACAACAATTTGGCGCAGTCCCTAACCGCTGATGTCGGCGAGATCGCGAAGATCAAAGCGACATCGCCTGGTGATCTCTCCACCGTGAATTGAACTTCGTCATCCATCGCAAATAGCGACGACCACGCGTTCGATCGGCCGACCATCGGCAAAGTTACGGAAGATGCAACGCAACTCGATTCAGCATCACGCCGCAGTCGAACATCCGTTGATGCGGCCATTAATCGTTAATCGTAACGTTGCCGTACAGCGATTTGGTGAATCGTGCATGCATTGAGAATGAATCGAGCGCGCGTTGAGAATAACCAAAAATGCTCGTTGACGAACGACTTGCTTTTCAATGATTGTCGCGCGCGTGCGCGTGCGGATAAACAAGCACGTCACCGTTAGCGCATGAATTCGTCAGCGCAATGCAAGTTCAATTCAAGATTTTTTTGCGATTCAGATGACCACAGTTGTTCTTTCAATTTCGCCCGCCCTCAGTGCGTCGGTAGTCCCCCTTCAACTCGCCGATTACATCAATCAGGCGAACAACGGCCCGGCGGGCACGAACTACGTCATCAACTTTCCGGACAATCCCTATTCAAGCACCTACTCGCTTTCGCAGGATCTGCCGGCCATCGCATTGCCGGCCGGCTCGACGCTGACCATCAACGGCTTTTCCGACATCCCCGCGCGTTGGGGAAACGGCGTCAACTCAACGCTCGATGGCGGTGGCCTGTATCGCGGCTTCTTCGTGATCTCGGGAACGGTCACGATCGAGAATCTGAATCTGAACAACATGGTCGCCAAGGGCGGCGACGGCGGTGATGGCGGCAGTGGCGGCGGCGGTGGCGCGGGCCTTGGCGGCGCGCTGTTCGTCACCGGCACCGGCAATACCGGCTACAACAGCAGCGGCGGGCAATTCTCGGTCTCGCAAGGCGCCAACGTCACGATCGAGAACGTCAACTTCAACAACAACAGCGCCAAGGGCGGCAATGGCGGCGCAGCCATCGGCAACACCAATGGCGGTGGCGGCGGCGGCGGCATGGGCGGCGACGGCGGTGACGGCACCGCCAACGGCTCCGGCGGTGGCGGCGGCATCGGCGGCCCGGTCACACCCGGCTTTGACGGCAGCGCGCAAGGCGGCTCCGGCACCAACAATTCCGGCATTACCGACGGCATCGCCTTGACGCTGCCCGGTGGGGGCACGGGCCTAAGCGGCTTCGGCACTTACGGCGCTGGCGATCACGGCGGTGGCGGTGCCGGTGGCGGCTTCGCCGGCGGCGGTGGCGGCATCGGCGGCTATCGCGGCACCTCAAGCGGCTCGAACTTCGGCGGACTGGGCGGCTTCGGCGGCGGCGGCGGCGGCAGTTCGAACCTGGGCGGCCAGGGCGGCTTCGGCGGTGGTGGCGGCGGTGGCACCTACGGCTACGGCAATGGCGGCTTCGGTGGCGGCGGCGCCGGCAACAGCAGCGGCGGCTGGGGTGCCGGCAACGGCGCAGCGTATAATGTCAATACGAGCCAGAACGGCGGCGGTGGCGGCGGTCTCGGTGCGGGCGGCGACGTTTTTGTCCAGGCCGGCGGCGTCCTGATCGTCAAGGGCGGCTCGCAGTCGGGCGCCACGTCTTCCGGCGGCACCGGCGCGACGGGCGCCGGCAACGGAGGTGACGGCGGGAACAGCGGCATCTTCCTGCAGGGTTCGACGATGTACGTCAATCCGACCTACGACGTCCCCGTCGGTTTCCACAGCAACACGATCACGACGACGACGATCAGCGACAAGATCGCCGATGGCGCCGGCGCCGGAAAGCTGATGGTCGTCGGCAGCGGCACGCTGATCCTCAACAACAACAACACCTATACGGGCGGCACCACCATCCAGGGCACCACGCTGGAGCTCGCGAAATTCCAGGCCGCAGGAACCGGCGCGATCACCTTCTCCGCGGGGTTCGCCGACGTCTTGCGAATTGACCTCGCTGCCTTCGGGACCCTGTCCGGATCGACCTACACGTTCAACAACGAGATCGACGGCTTCGCCTCCGGCGACACCATCAACCTCGCGGGCGTGGCGTTCGACAGCAACTGGACCTTCACCGTCGGCAGCGGTCACGCGGTCAGCTTCGTTGAAAACGGCATCACCTACGTCCTGCAATTCGACCCGGCGAAGAGCTTCAACACCTTCCTGTTGCAGAGCGACGGCAATGGCGGCACCAATATCGTGCGCGCCGGTCCGAGCGCCTCAGCCGATACCGCCGCCGTCGTCATAGGCGCAACGGCCTCGCAAGCCAACGCGAATGCCGGCGTCCTCGCCAACGATGTCGAGCTCGCCTATTCCTACGCGCTGACAGTCAGCGGGATCAGCAACGCCTCTCAGGGCGCGGGCACCGTCGGCCAGGCGCTTGCCGGGCTCTACGGCGCGCTGACGCTGAACGCTGACGGTACCTACAGCTACGCGGCAAACAACACGGCCGCGATCAACGCCGCGCCTGCCGGTCGTTTGACCGACGTCTTCACCTACACCGCGAGCGACGGCCACGGAAATATCGACTCGGGAACGCTGACGGTAGCAGTCGATCGCAATCCGGTCGCCGGCAACGACAGCGGTACGACGCAATCAGCATTGTATTCCGTCGACGCCGCACACGGCGTGCTGTTGAACGACACCGATCCCGACGGCGACGCGGTGACGGTCGGCTCCGTCAACGGCAGCGCCGCGGGCGTCGGACAGTCGATCGCCGGCACCTACGGCCACCTTACCCTCAATGCCAACGGCAGCTACAGCTATGTTGCCGACAATGCCGCAGCGCTCGCTGCGCAGCCGGCAGGCGCCGCGCTTCAGGACGTATTCACCTATACCGCGAAGGACGGGCTCGGCGGCAACAGCGCCAGCGCCAGTCTCACCATCAACGTGTCGCGGTTGTCGACCATCAACCTGACGCAGACGCAGGTCCCGTTCTACGGGTCGCCGACCACGCTGGATTCGCATGCGACGATCAGTAATCCCGATCTGGTCAGATTCAGCAGCGCCACGATCGAATCCAACCAAACCAGTATGAACATTGGGCAGCAGGTCAACGGCTACGTTGGCGCCCATTTCCTGCTCAACGGGGTGCCGATTCCGGACATTACCCCGCAATGGCTCAACAGCCACATGACCGGCGACAATATCGGTCAACAGGCCCCGCTCTCGGTCACCATCGGCAGCGACACCTTCACGGTCGCCTGGCAGTATAATTTCTACGATATCTGGCCCTATAGCGGCACATACCTCTACTACGGCGCCTACAGCACCAGCGTCATCATCACGGGCAACGGTACTGCCGCGGAATATCAGCAAATCCTCGATCAGATACAGATCGACCGCGGAGGTTACCAGGTCACCTGGACGTTGACCGACGTCAACGGCAACGCCTCAGCGCCGGTCACGCAATCGATCAACAATTCGACGCCGATCACCGCGCATGCCGATACCAATTCGGTTGTAGCGGGCGCGACCGTCACCACGACGGCGGCGACCGGCGTTCTCGCCAACGAGAACAATCCCAATCACCGCGCCCTCAGCGTCAACGGCGTCAGCGATGTCTCGCACGGCACGGGGACGGTCGGCTCGGCCCTCGCCGGTCTCTATGGCCAGCTGACGCTCAATGCCGACGGCAGCTACAGCTATGTCGCCGACAACAGCGCCGCGATCAATGGCGCGGCCACCGGCTCCCTGCTGCAGGACGTCTTCACCTATTCCGAGATCGACACCGGCGGCGCGGCCGCCAGCACCACGCTGACCATCAATGTCGTGCGTGCACCGACGGCCGTGGCCGACACCGCCGTCGCTGCCGCCAACGCGACCGTGTCCGCGACAGCAGCAAGCGGTGTATTGCATAACGACACTGATCCGAACGGCCTTTCGCTGAGCGTCAGCGCGGTGAGCAGCCTCGTCAGCGGCGCCGGCACGGTCGGCGCGGTGCTTGTCGGCTCCTACGGCCATCTCACGCTCAATGCCGACGGCAGCTACAGCTATGCGGCCGACGTGATCTCGGCGATCAATGCCGCCGCGACCGGTAACCATTTGCTCGAAGTTTTCAACTATGTCGGGACGGATAGCGCCGGCGGCAGCGCCAGCGGCAGTCTGCAGTTCACGCTGAACCGCCAGCCGGTCGCGACCATCAGCGCCCCGAATTACCATGCCAGTACGCAAGGCCCGCTGATGCTGCAGGGCAGCGGGCTTTCAGTCAACGACCCTGATGGTAACACCGGAATCGAGACCGTCACGCTGTCGGTCGGTGAAGGCAACATCGTCATCTCTGCCGGCAACAGCGGCATTACCTCGATCACCGGCAACAATACCGGCACCGTGACATTCTCCGGCACAGTCGCCCAGCTCAACGCCCTGCTCACCGGCACCAGCACCGGCACCATTGCCTACAGCGACAACGCCGCGCATCCGGTGGCGTCGACGCAGCTGACGCTGTCGATTAACAATGGCAGCGCCGGCGGCAACCTGACCGGTTCGGCCTCGACCAGCATCCTGATCGCGCCGACGGTGGATTCGATCACCGCCACGACGGCGGGCAATCTGGTCAACCTCAACGCCGGCCAGGTCGTCACCCTGACAGTGCACTTCACCGACGCCGTCGACGTCACGGGCATACCGGTACTGACGCTCAATGACGGCCAGGTCGCCAGCTATTCCGGCGGCACCGGCACCAACACCCTGACCTTCAGCTATACGGTCGCAGCCGGCGACAATACGCCTGATCTCAAGGTGCTCGGGATCGACCTCAACGGCGGCAGCATTGCCAACACCAGCGGCAATGCCGCCACGCTGACCGGCGCGACCGCCGATCTGCATCTGAACATCGACACGACAGCAGCGACGGTGTCGTCGATGGTGACGTCAGGCAGCGGAATTACGGCGGGTAGCGGCGACCTGAACGCAGGTCACACCGTCACAATCACGGTGAACATCAGCGAGAACGTCACGGTCGATACCACCGGTGGCACACCGACGCTGACGCTGAATTCCGGCGGCACGGCCATTTATGTTTCGGGATCCGGCACCTCGGCGCTGGTGTTCCAATACGTCGTCGCGGCCGGCGACAACGCCGCCGACCTCGCCATCACCGGGGTCCATCTCAACGGCGCTATCGTGCGCGACGTCGCATCCAACGATGCCGACCTGACCGCCGCGGTCGCCAACCCCGCCGGCACGCTGCAAATCGACACCACGCCGCCAGCGCCGGCGCCAACGCTTGCGCTGACCCATGACACCAATATTGCCGGCGATAACATCACCAGCGATCCGTCGATCACCTATTCGGCTCCGGCCCCCGGCAACACGCTGTCCTATTCGACCGACGGAACCCACTTCACGGTCACGGCGCCCACTTTCGCCACCAACGGCTCGGCGGACGGACCCCACACGGTCTATGTCAGGGAGACCGACCCGGCCGGCAATTTCACGACCGCCAGCCTGACCTTCACGCTGGATACGGGCGCCCCGACAGCGGCGCCGTCGCTCGCATTGACCCATGACACCGGTGTGGCCGGAGACTTGCTGACCAACGATCCGTCGATCACCTATTCGGCGCCGGCAGCCGGCAACACCCTGCTCTATTCGACCGACGGCACCACCTACACCGCCACTGCACCGATTTTTGCTACCGACGGTTCTGCGGACGGTGTCCATACGGTCTATGTCGAAGAGCAAGACATCGCCGGCAATGTCAGCGCGTCGTCAAGCCTGACCTTCCGTCTCGACACGCGCCTGCCTGTTGCGCCGACCGTCACACTCACCACCGATACCGGCGCGTCCAGCAGCGACCGGATCAGCAGCATCGGAACGCTGGTGCTCGGCGGCATCGAAATCGGCGCCGCTGTCGAATATTCAGTCGATCATGGCGCGCACTGGACGAGTTCGTTCACCGCCGTCGAAGGCGCAAACTCGGTCGATATCCGGCAGACCGACGTCGCTGGCAATTTGTCGGAGGTAACCACCTTCGACTTCACACTCGACACGCTGGTATCGGCGCCATCGGTTGCCCTCGCGTTCGACACCGGCATCTCCAACACCGACAAGATCACCAACAACGGAACGCTGGCCTTCACCGGCTCTGAGCCAGGCGCACTCATCGAATATTCCGCTGATGGCACCACGCTTTGGACCACGGCCGCTCTGGCGCTGGTGCAAGGCTCCAACACGATGTTTGTGCGCGAGACCGATGTCGCCGGCAACGTCTCTTCGGCGACGTCGTTCAATTTCACCTTCGACAATCTGGCACCGGCGACACCTACCCTGGCGCTGGCGCACGACACCGGAGTATCTGGCACCGATCGAATCACGAGCGATGCAGCCATCGTCTATTCTACGCCGGCGTCAGGCAACACTTTCCAGTTCAAGCTCGATGGCGGCGCATTCTCGGCGACGGCGCCGGTCTTCGCGACCGATCATTCATCAGACGGCTTTCATACCGTGACCGTTCGGGAAACCGACGTGGCCGGCAATTCCTCCACGGCCAGCCTCAGCTTCACGCTCGACACCACTGCTCCGGTGCTGTCTCACGTCAGCGCGCCGACGGGATATGCGGCTTTGGGATCCCTGATCGGCTTTGTGTTTAATTTCGACGAGGCGGTAAAGGTGAGCAGCGGCACGCCGACGCTCGCTCTAAGCAATGGCGGCACGGCCGTCTACAACCCGGCGGCCACCGCAGCCCTGCATGACGCAACCAAACTGGCGTTCGATTATCTGGTCGGCCCCAACGATTTCGGGACGCCTTCGCTGGCGATCCTCGGCCTGGATTCGCATGGCGCAGCCATCACGAACTATGCCGGCGCCGCCGCTGATGTCAGCCACGTCGGCGGAACGGCCGTCAACGTGTTGGTGCTCCAGCCGTGGGCCCCGCCTCAGTCTGTCGGCGACTATCACCTGATCTGAGCCCGTTCTCCCAGGGAATGCTACCGGCTGCCTGGAGATTGAATCAGAACAGGGCTCTGGCCTTTTGGTTTGACGCGCGTGAACCGGTATCCACTTCGCTCGAAAGCGCTGTAGCGGCAGCCTGATCACGCCGACTTGTCGAACAGCTCCCGCCCGATCAGCATGCGCCGGATTTCGCTGGTTCCAGCGCCGATCTCGTAGAGCTTGGCGTCGCGCAACAGCCTGCCGGTCGGATAGTCGTTGATGTAGCCATTGCCGCCGAGCAGCTGGATGGCGTCGAGCGCGCATTGCGTCGCCTTCTCGGCGGCATAGAGGATGGCGCCGGCGGCGTCCTCGCGCGTGGTCTCGCCGCGGTCGCAGGCTTTCGCCACCGCGTATACATAGGCGCGCGAGGCGTTCATCGTGGTGTACATGTCGGCGATCTTGCCCTGCACCAGCTGGAAGGTGCCGATCGGCTGGCCGAACTGCTTGCGCTCATGCACGTAAGGCAGCACCACGTCCATGCAGGCCTGCATGATACCGATGGGGCCCGCGGCCAGCACCGCGCGTTCATAATCGAGGCCCGACATCAGGACGTTGACGCCGCGGCCGACTTCGCTGAGCACGTTCTCTTCCGGCACTTCGCAATTGTCGAACACCAGTTCGCAGGTGTCGGAGCCGCGCATGCCGAGCTTGTCGAGCTTTTGCGCGGTGGAAAATCCCTTCATGCCCTTCTCGATGATGAACGCAGTGATGCCGCGCGGGCCGGCATTGGCGTCGGTTCGGGCATAGACCACCAGCGTGTCGGCGACCGGGCCGTTGGTGATCCACATCTTGCTGCCGGTCAGCACGAAGCGGTCGCCCTTCTTGTCCGCGCGCGTCTTCATCGACACCACGTCGGAGCCGGAATCCGGCTCCGACATCGCCAATGATCCGACATGTTCGCCCGAGATCAGCTTCGGCAGATATTTGCGCTTCTGCGCGTCGTTGCCGTTGCGGCGGATCTGGTTGACGCAGAGGTTGGAATGCGCGCCGTAAGAAAGACCGACCGCGGCTGACGCACGCGACATTTCCTCGACCGCAATACAGTGCTCGAGATAGCCGAGCCCGGTACCGCCATATTCCTCCTCGACGGTAATGCCGTGCAGGCCGAGCGCGCCGATCTTGGGCCAGAGATCCCTTGGAAACTGGTTGCTCTTGTCGATTTCGGCCGCGCGCGGCGCGATCTCCTTGCTCGAAAAGGCAAACACGGTCTCGCGAATGGCATCCGCGGTTTCACCGAGATCGAAATTGAACATCCGGTACGCATTGGGAATCATGGTCAGGCGACCTCCGGCGAAATATCGTTGTTGGGATAAGCCTTAACCCCTGCAGGCGCGCTTGTCACGAGGAATGATACGGCTCCGTATCGGCCCCGGCCGGGTGTAAAGTTCAATGCGGCCGAAGCAACAAAACTGTCCCTTGCCCCGGCACGTACGAACGGCTGTAATCACCCCAAAATACCGCCACCGGGCGAATCCCGGCGCGCGGAAAACAATCAGGGAGCCGCTCCATGCAGGGAACCATCGAACTCACCCAGGATTCCAATGAACTGGACTCCCGGCAAAAGGCCGCACGCGAGCGCGCTTATTCGCTGCCGCTGGCCGAGTTCGACCCCGGCGATCCCGAACTGTTCAAGACCGATACCTTCTGGCCGTATTTCGACCGGCTGCGCCGGGAAGCGCCGGTGCATTACTGCAAGGACAGCATGTTCGGGCCGTATTGGTCGATCACCAAATACAACGACATCATGGATATCGAGACCAACCACGCGGTGTTCTCGTCGGCGGCCTATCTCGGCGGCATCACCATCCGCGACGTCGCAACCGATCTGCGCCGCGAAAGCTTCATCGCCATGGACCAGCCGCGCCACTCGGCGCAGCGCAAGACCGTGGCACCGATGTTCACGCCGACCCATCTCGACCAGCTTGCGATCAACATCCGCAAGCGTTCGGCCGAATGCCTCGACAACCTGCCGCGCGGCGAAGTGTTCGACTGGGTCGACCGGGTCTCGATCGAGCTGACCACGCAGATGCTCGCCGTGCTGTTCGACTTCCCCTGGGAGGACCGCCGCAAGCTGACGCGCTGGTCCGACATTGCGACGACGATCCCCGGGCCCGGCGGCCTCGTCCCGACCGAAGAAGCGCGGCAGGCCGAGCTTCTGGAATGCGCGACCTATTTCGCCACGCTGTGGAAAGACCGGATCAATCAGCCGCCGAAGAGCGATCTGCTGTCGATGATGGCGCACAGCGAAGCCACCCGCGACATGGACCCGAAGAACTTCCTCGGCAACCTGATCCTCTTGATCGTCGGCGGCAACGACACCACCCGCAACACGCTGTCGGGCAGCATCTATGCGCTGAGCAAAAATCCGGATCAGTACAAGAAGCTGCGCGACAATCCCGCGCTGATCGACAGTTTCGTGCCCGAGGTGATCCGCTGGCAGACGCCGCTGGCGCATATGCGGCGCACCGCGCTCGAGGACATCGAGTTCCGCGGCAAGCAGATCAAGAAGGGCGACAAGGTCGTGATGTGGTACGTCTCGGGCAACCGCGACGAAGAAATCATCGATCGGCCCTACGAGTTCATCATCGACCGCGCCCGGCCGCGCACCCACATCTCGTTCGGCTTCGGCATCCACCGCTGCGTTGGTTTGCGGCTGGCGGAACTTCAATTGAAGATTATCTGGGAAGAGATCCTCAAGCGCTTCGACAAGATCGAGGTGATGGATGAGCCGAAGCGGGTTTATTCAAGCTTTGTCAAGGGTTACGAGACCCTGCCCGCCCGCATCTCGAACTAGGGAGCCAGTTCCGCCCAAATCGGCACGGGCTTTGCGCATCGAGCGTCTGCAAGTTATAGTCTAATACATTTCCTATTGCGTTTGCTTGCACCCAGGGATGACAGACGATGAACGTCCAGACCGCGATCCGAGGCGACCGACAAGAGCTCCTGCGCGCCGCGCGCGAGGAGGCCTATTCGACGCCGCTCAGCGAATTTCACCCCGGTGCGCCAAAGCTGTTCCAGAACGACACGTTGTGGCCGTGGTTCGAACGGCTGCGCAAGGAAGCGCCGGTACATTACTGCACCAACGCGCCGATCGAGCCCTATTGGTCGGTGACCAAATACAACGACATCATGCATGTCGACACCAACCACGGCACCTTCTCATCCGACTCGACGCTCGGCGGCATCTCGATCCGTGACGTGCCGCCCGGCTATGATTATCCGAGTTTCATCGCGATGGACCAGCCGCGGCACTCGGCGCAGCGCAAGACGGTGTCGCCGATGTTCACGCCGACGCATCTGGACGAGCTGGCAAAACTGATCCGCGAGCGCGCCTGCAAGGTGCTCGACAATCTGCCGCGCAACGAGACCTTCAACTTCGTCGACCGCGTCTCGATCGAACTGACGACGCAGATGCTGGCAACCCTGTTCGACTTCCCCTGGGAAGAACGGCGCAAGCTGACGCGCTGGTCCGACGTCTCGACCGCGCTGCCCAAGAGCGGCGTCGTGGAATCGCCCGAACAGCGACGCCAGGAAATGGACGAATGCTACGCCTATTTCTCAAAGCTCTGGAATGAGCGCGTCAACAGCGAGCCGCGCAACGACCTGCTCTCCATGATGGCCCATAGCGAAGCGACGCGGCACATGGACCCCGACAATCTGATGGGCAACATCATCCTCCTGATCGTCGGCGGCAACGACACCACCCGCAACACCATGAGCGGCTCGGTGCTGGCGCTGAACGAGCATCCCGAGCAATACCAGAAGCTGCGCGACAATCCGGCATTGATCGACAGCATGGTGCCGGAAGTGATCCGCTGGCAGACTCCCTTGGCGCATATGCGCCGCACCGCGCTGGTCGATACCGAAATCGGCGGCAAGAAGATCGCAAAGGGCGATCGCGTCGTGATGTGGTACGTCTCCGGCAACCGCGACGAGGAAGGTATCGAAAAGCCCGACGAGTTCATCATCGACCGCGCCCGGCCGCGCACCCACCTGTCGTTCGGCTTCGGCATCCACCGCTGCGTCGGCATGCGGCTGGCCGAGTTGCAGCTCAAGATCGTGTGGCAGGAAATGCTGAAGCGGTTCGATCGCATCGAGGTGGTCGGCGAGCCGAAGCGGGTCTATTCCAGTTTCGTGCGCGGCATCGAATCCCTGCCGGTGCGGATTTCTTGAGCGAGCTCAATCCGTCTGAAGCTATCAACGCCAAGGCTTTACCGGCCCCTATAACATCGCGGCATGGCAGCTTGAACCAGATGAGAAGGCCGCACTGCGGTCTTCTGGGCTAAACCTTGGGCGTGGTCACGCAGGAGACGTGACCGGAACCGAGGCTGCCATGAACGATGCTGCTGTCAGGGATGACGCCAAAGACGATACCCAGGCCGGGCAAAGCTGGCCGCTCCATATCTACAAGACGCTGAAAGCGCATGGCGTCTCGCAAATCTCCTATGTTCCGGATGCCGGCCACACCCGGCTGATCGAGCTGTCGCACGCCGATCCCGCGATCCAGACCACCGTGTTGACCACCGAAGAGGAAGGCGTCGCGCTGTCCGCCGGCGCCTGGCTCGGCGGCGACCGCTCAGTGCTGTTGATGCAGTCGAGCGGCGTCGGCAATTGCGTGAATATGTTCTCGCTGGCCGCGAGCTGCCGCCTGCCTTTCCTGACATTGGTGACGATGCGCGGCGAATGGGCCGAGTTCAACCCGTGGCAAATCCCGATGGGGAGAGCGACGCCGCAGGCCTTCGAAATCATGGGTATCACCGTGTTCAGGCTCGAACGGCCCGAAGACGCGGAAGAGATTATTTCGGCCGCCTGTTCGCTGGCATTCGAGAGCGACCAGCAGATCGCGGTGCTGATTTCGCAGCGCATGCTCGGCCGCAAGAAATGGACGGAGACGAAGTGATGGTCCAGAATTTTACGCTTGGTCGCCGCGAGGCCGTCAGGTCGTTGCTCGCCGATCGCAAGGACCTGCTCGTGGTAACCGGGCTCGGCTCGGCGTCCTACGACGTGTTCGATGCCGGTGAGCATCCCGGTAATTTCTATTTGTGGGGCGCGATGGGCGGAGCCGGAATGGTCGGCCTTGGCCTTGCGCTGGCACAGCCGAAGCGGCCGGTCGCCGTCATCACCGGCGACGGCGAGCAGTTGATGGGGATCGGCAGCCTGCTGACCATCGCCACCAAGACGCCCGGCAATTTGACCATCGTCATTCTCGACAACGGCCATTTTGGCGAGACCGGCATGCAGGTCAGCCATTCCGGTCTCGGCGCCCAGCTCGACGTGATCGCGACCGGCGCGGGCTTTCGCTCGGTCACCGAGATCACCGACATCAAGGGCGTCAACGATTATCGGCCGACGCTGCAGCGCACCGACGCCGGGCCGCGGCTGGCGCGCATTCGTATCGCCACCGGCCATGTCGATCGTGCGCTGCCGCCGCGCGACGGTGTGTTCCTGAAGAACCGGTTCCGGGAAAATCTGGGGTTTGCGGTTACGTAATCGCCTCAGCCGACCTGGATATCCCAGAGGCCTTCCTTGCGGCAGGCCTCGACCTCCTTGCGGAGCAGATCAGTGACGAGCGTGATGGCGGTCGAACCGGGATGCTCGATGGGGGACGCGATGGTGAGTTCGCGCATCGGCGCCGGTTTCGAAATCGTGGCAACTTCCAGCCGGCCATCGGCGACTTCCGCACGCAGCGAGGACGGCGGCAGCAGGGCGTATCCGAGCCCCTCCTCGACCAGGCTGGTCAGGACGCGAAACGAGTCCGCCTCGACCTGCACATCGAGCTTCAATTTCTTCTTTGCCGCCGCATGCTCGATCAGAGTCCGGAGCCCGTGCGAATGACTGGGCAACACCAGCCGCTGCCGCAGCAGCCAGTCGATATCGACCTGCTTCTTCTTCGTCAGCCCGCAACCGCGCGGGCCGACGGCCACGATCTTGTCGCGGCCGAGGTGTTGCACGGTGAGGTGCAGATCGGCCGACGGCCCGTAGATCACGGCGAGATCCATCTGGCCGCGGTGCAACCATTCGATCAAATGCCCGCTGTAGCTCTCGACGATGCAGAGCGAGATGCCCGGGTAGCTTTCCACGGTACGGCGGGCGAGGCGCGCGGAAATCACGCAGCTCACCGTTGGAACCAGACCCAGCACCACCCGTCCCGACGGCGGCCCGCCGGAGGACTGGATATCGTCGCGAATTTGATCGATTTGCCGGACGATGCCGGCGGTCCGCGCCAGCAGCAGGCGGCCGGCTTCGGTCAGCACCATGCCGCGGCCGTTGCGGGTAAACAGCTCGGCGCGCAGCTCGTGTTCGAGCAGCTTGATCTGGCGGCTCAGCGCCGGCTGCGCGACCCGCAACGTGTCGGAGGCCTTGCTAAGGCTTCCGAGTTCAGCCACGCAACTGAACGTCCTCAGCTGTCGGAAATCCATGCTTGCCAATCTTGGAATGCAGGTTAATACGCTATAACAATTGAGCATAGGGACTTCACCGTAATTTCACAACTGCAAGCCCATCCCCAATCACAACGACGGCACTTCAAATGACCGCACACGAACAACCCGACGAGTACGCCGATATCCGCAACGCAGTCGCGAAACTCTGCGCCCAGTTCCCCGGCGAATACTGGCGCAAGCTCGACCGCGAGATGAAATATCCGAGCGAGTTCGTCGATGCGCTGACGCAGGCGGGCTATCTCTCGGTGCTGATCCCCGAGGAATATAACGGCGCCGGGCTGAAACTGTCGGCGGCGGCCGCGATCCTCGAAGAAATCCAGCGCGCCGGCTGCAATGGCGGCGGCTGCCACGCCCAGATGTACACGATGGGCACGCTGCTGCGGCACGGCAGCGACGAGCAGAAGGCAAAATGGCTGCCCAAGATCGCCAGCGGTGAATTGCGGCTGCAGGCGTTCGGTGTCACCGAGCCGACCAGCGGCACCGATACCTCCTCGCTGAAGACCTTTGCCAAGCGCGACGGCAACAACGGCTACATCGTCAACGGCCAGAAGATCTGGACCAGCCGCGCCGAATATTCCGACCTGATGATCCTCTTGGCGCGCACCACGCCAAAAGAGGATGCGAAGAAGCGCACCGATGGTCTGTCGGTGTTCATCGTCGACATGCGCGAAGCGAAAGGCAACGGCCTCGAGATCCGCCCGATCCGCACCATGATGAACCACGCCACCACGGAAGTGTTCTTCACGGACATGCGGGTGCCCGCCGAAAACCTGATCGGCGAGGAAGGCAAGGGTTTTCGCTACATCCTGTCCGGCATGAACGCCGAGCGTATCCTGATTGCCGCGGAATGCATTGGCGACGCCAAATGGTTCATCGCCAAAGCCACCGCCTATGCCAAGGAGCGCGTGGTGTTTGGCCGTCCGATCGGCCAGAACCAGGGCGTCCAGTTCCCGATCGCCAAGGCTTACGCGCAGATGCGCGCGGCCGAACTGATGGTGAAGGAAGCCACCCGCAAATATGAAGCCGGGCTCGATTGCGGCGCCGAGGCCAACATGGCCAAGATGCTGGCCGCGGACGCTTCCTGGGAAGCCGCCAATGCCTGCGTGCAGACCCATGGCGGCTTTGCGTTCGCCGAGGAATACGACGTCGAGCGCAAGTTCCGTGAGACGCGGCTCTATCAGGTGGCGCCGATCTCGACCAATCTCATTTTGTCCTTCGTGTCCGAGCACGTGCTCGGCATGCCCCGCTCCTACTGAGAACACATAATGCTGCCGCTTGAAGGATTGATCGTCGTCGCCGTCGAACAGGCGGTCGCTGCGCCGTTTTGCAGTTCGCGGCTGGCGGATGCCGGCGCCCATGTCATCAAGGTGGAACGCCCCGAGGGCGATTTTGCCCGTGGCTACGACGCCGCGGCGAAGGGACAGAGCAGCTATTTCGTCTGGCTCAACCGCGGCAAGAATTCCGTGGTCGTCGACCTCGCGACCAAAGAGGGGCGCGCGGCGATGGAGGAGCTGATCGCCAGCGCCGACGTGCTGTTGCAGAACCTCAAGCCTGGCTCGATGGACAAGCTCGGCTTCTCGCTGGAGCGCTTGCGCAAGGATTATCCGGCGCTGATCTGCTGCACCATATCAGGCTATGGCGATGACGGCCCCTATGCCGACCGCAAGGCCTATGACCTCCTGATCCAGGCCGAGAGCGGTCTCGCCTCGATCACCGGCGGACCGGAAGGCCCGTCCCGCGTCGGCATTTCCGTCGTCGATATCGCGACCGGCGCCACCGCGCATGCTTCGATCCTCGAAGCGCTCATTGCACGCGGACGCACCGGCAAGGGCGCCGATATCCGGATCTCGATGTTCGACGTGATGGCCGACTGGATGGCGGTGCCGCTGATCAATTCGGAAGCCGGCAATCCGCCGAAGCGGATGGCGCTGGCGCATCCGTCCATTGCGCCCTACGGCGTATTCCAGTCGAAGGACGGCAAGGGCATTCTGATCTCGATCCAGAGCGAGCGCGAGTGGAAGAAGCTCTGCGCCGAGGTGCTGGATCAGCCCGACCTGCCCAATGATCCCCGCTTGGCCAACATGGTCGAGCGCGTCAGGAATCGCACTGTGACCGACAAGATCGTGGCCGACAGCTTTGCCACGATGGATCGCGTCGATCTGCTGAAGCGGCTGGCGGACGCCGACATCGCCTTTGCCGAGGTCAACACCATGGCCGACCTTGCCGTACATCCCCATCTGCGCCGTATCGAGGTCGAAACGCCGAAGGGCAAGGTCAGCTACGCCGCGCCGGCTGCGATCTTCGTCGGCGAGAGCAGGCATTACGGCGCGGTGCCTGCGATCGGCGAGCACGTCGAACTCCCCAAGGCTTCTGCACGGGCAAAATCGTCATGACGGAAAAACTCGACCTCGACCATTTGCGCGGCTGGATCGGAAAAACCACCGAGGCCTCGGACACCGTCACCGCGCAACTCGTCAAGGGTTTGCGCGCGACGCTGTTTCAGGAGATCAGCGAACCCAAAACCGGCGACGCTGCGCCCTGGACCACGCATTGGTGCCTGGCCCAGCCGGTGTTTCCGATGTCGATGCTCGGCCCGGACGGTCATCCGACCCGCGGCGGTTTCCTGCCGCCGGTGCCGCTGCCGCGCCGAATGTGGGCCGGCGGCGAACTCGAATTCCTGGATGCGTTGCGCGTCGGCGATGAAGCCAAGCGCACCTCGCGCATTGCCGACGTCACCATGAAGACCGGCAGCACCGGCGCATTATGTTTTGTCGCAGTCGAACACACCATCACGACACCGCGCGGCGTTGCGATCCGCGAGCGTCAGGACATCGTCTACCGCGACCTGTCGGGCGCGGCGCCGGCCGCCCCTGCCAAGGCGCCCCCGCCGCCACCGGTCGCAAAGCACCGCGAGAGCCACATGGCCGACCCCGTGCTGCTGTTCCGCTACTCGGCGCTGACCTTCAACGGCCACCGCATCCATTACGACCGCGACTACGTCACCAAGGTCGAAGGCTATCCGGGTCTCGTGTTCCACGGCCCGCTGCAGGCGGCCCTGATCGTGGAGTTCGCCGCCAAACTGCACGGCGGCGCGGCGCCGAAGAAACTTGGCTATCGCGGCGTGCAGCCGCTGTTCGAAGGCAGCGAGTTCTCGGTCAATGCCGACGACACCGGCGCCGGCATGGAGCTGTGGACCGCCAATTCGGACGGCCAGCCGACCATGAAGGGTACGGCCAGCTGGTAAGCTAGGTCGTCATTGCGAGCCACCCGGTCGGCGCGAAGCGCCGCCGGATGACAGGCTCCGCAGAGCAATCCATCTTGACTGCGGGCAAAAATCTGGATTGCTTCGTCGCGTAGCCTGTCATCGGGCGCGCGCTCGCGCGACCCGTTGGCTCCTCGCAATGACGAAATAAGGACATCCCTTGTCCCGCAAGCCCACCGAAACCAAATCCACCACCGTCAAGGACGCCACCTTCAACCTGCTGCGGGCGTTCGGCGTCAAAAAAGTGTTCGGCAATCCCGGCTCGACCGAATTGCCGTTCCTGAGCGACTGGCCTGACGACATCGACTACGTGCTGGGGCTGCACGAAGCCTCCGTGGTCGGCATGGCCGACGGCTATGCGCAGGCGACGCGTAACGCCGGCTTCGTCAACCTGCATTCCGCCGCCGGCGTCGGCAATGCGCTGGGCAATATCTTCAACGCCTACCGCAACCAGACGCCGATCGTCATCACCGCCGGGCAGCAGGCGCGCTCGATCATGCCGCTGCTGCCGTTCCTGTTTGCCGAACGGGCGACGGAGTTTCCGCAGCCTTACGTGAAATACAGCATCGAGCCGGCGCGGCCCGAGGACGTGCCGGCCGCGATCGCCCGCGCCTATTACGTCGCGATGCAGCCGCCGTGCGGGCCGACCTTCGTCTCGGTGCCGGTCGACGACTGGACGCGGCCGACACAGCCGGTCGAGGCGCGCCAGGTCAGCCGCGAGCTCGGGCCTGATGCGGCTGCGATGAAGGCGCTGGTATCAGCGCTCAACGAGAGCAAACGCCCTGCCCTCGTCGTCGGCCCCAGCGTCGACCGCGCGGAGGCCGTCGACCTGATGGTGCGCGTGGCGGAAAAAGCCCGCGCCGCGGTGTGGGTCAGCCCATTCTCGGCGCGCTGTTCGTTTCCGGAGCGGCATCCGCAATTCGCCGGCTTCCTGCACGCCTCGCCGGGACAGGTGTCCGACGCACTGCGCGACCACGACCTGGTGGTCGTGATCGGCGCGCCAATTTTCACCTTCCATGTCGAAGGCCACGCCGCGATCTTCGATGGCGCCACCACGATCTTCCAGATCACCGACGATCCGACCGCCGCAGCGGTAACACCGTCAGGCACCAGCATCGTCGCGACGATGAAGCCGGCGCTGGCGATGCTGCTGGACCTGTTGCCCGAAACCAAACGCGTGATCCCGGCAGGCCGCGCGCCACTCCCCGCGCCCACGGCAGCCGATCCGATCCCCACCGAATTCCTGCTTGATGCGCTGTTCCATGCCATGCCGAAAGACGCAGCCCTCGTCGAGGAGGCGCCGTCGCATCGCCCGGCGATGCAGAAATTCATGCCGATGCGCGGGCAGGACAGTTTCTACACCATGGCGAGCGGCGGCCTCGGCTTCAGCCTGCCCGCGGCGGTCGGAATATCGCTGGGGCGTCCCGAGGTGCGCACCGTCTGCCTGATCGGCGACGGCTCGGCGATGTACTCGATCCAGGCGCTGTGGACCGCGGCCCAGCGCAAACTGCCGCTGACGGTGGTGGTGATCAACAATTCCGGCTACGGCGCGATGCGCTCGTTCAGCCAGGTGATGCAGGTCCGCAATGTGCCCGGCCTCGAACTGCCGGACATCGACTTCGTCAAGATCGCCGAGGGTATGGGCTGCGACGCCGTGCGCGTCAGCAAGGCATCGGAGCTCGGCGCTGCGCTGAAGCGCGGGCTGGCGCATCAGGGTGCCAGCCTGATCGAGGTGATGGTGGATTCAGCGGTGCCGCTGCTCTACACGAAGAAGGACTAGCTCTCGCCGTCATTCCGGGATGGTCCGCAGGACCAGACCCGGAATCTCGAGATTCCGGGTTCGATGCTTTGCATCGCCCCGGAATGACGGAGCAAGTGCTCCGTCACTTCCCGTACGCTTCCCGCATCTTGCGCCTGGATCTTCGCCATGCCTGATATCCAGCGATCATAATTCTCGGTCTTCTTGCGCATGTAACCGAGCACCTGCGGATGCGGCAGGATCGCAAAGGTTTCCTGCTCCAGGCCCGCGAGCACGTCCTGCTCCTGTTCCGTCGATGCGGTCATGGACGAGAAACTAGTGGAAAATGACGGACATCAAGCGTGACCCTTTCCGCTTGGGTGTAACCTTAAGATATCACTTCCTACCAAAAGTAACGTTAGGTTTAGTCAAATGGCGCGCCCAAAGCCTACCAGCGTATGCATATATTGTCAGGAGCGCGCCAAGCTTACGCGAGAACATATCTTCGGGAATTGGGTGAGCAATCACGTCTTTACCGGTGACCGGACCCTCCATGAGACAACGCGCAGCGAAACAATTGACGATCTTGAAGAGCCGATCCGCACGGCCGCAAAAGGCCGCCTAAATCGGCCCGGAGGCGCGGCATCGCAGAGGATGAAGTTGCTTTGTGGACCCTGTAACAATATTTGGGGCCGCAACATTCACGATACCGCAATTCCTTTTCTCGTTCCTCTGCTTACGAAAGGCGAATGGCAAAATCTCGCGGCCGACACGGCGCGCGCTATCGCGAATTGGGCCGTGATGGTGACGATGAACTGCGAGTTCGCGGACACGAATACGCTCGCAACTACGCCAGAGCAGCGCAAATCCTTTAGAGACTGCGGTCTCGAAGCTATTCCGTTCCAAGTCTATCTAGGACTGTGCCAGCCTGCCATGTCACCATGTGCCTTCTGGCATAGAGCTGCAGCCGCTCACCTCGACGACGAGCCCAAGCCAGAGCTGCTTAATGCCCAAACAACCACATTCTACTTTGGTCATTGCTTTTTTCACGTAGTCAGCACGACGGTAGATTGGCTCGAAGCAAAGCCAGAACCCTATGCCGCGGCCCTCGGTATTCGACAGGTTTGGCCACTCGCCGAGCAAATCCCTCTTAAGCCGTTGATTTTTTCGCATCATGGCGTTTTGCGTGTAGGCCACCTATTTTGGGATGAACTCGTACCTGAGCGTGATACCCACCACGGGATTTGGATTCCCACTCAAAATCTTCCCGGCGAAACCACATGGTTTGATTGAACTCCGACGGTGAAACGATTAAACGCGCGGCCACTGGATACCTTGATTTAGAATGCCGAAACTCAAACTCAACCTGCCCTGGTCAGGTCCCCAGTGTCCATGTGAGAGCGGCAGTTTATACTCCGGTTGCTGCCGGCGTATTGACGGTCAGCCGCGATCGAAGCGCTTTAATTTCTCGCCGCACGGAGAAGTGACCGGCGTTGAACAAGAGGGCTGCTACCTGAGTTTCACAAAGAACTGCGGCGGCGGCCTTACTCGCGAACATCAAATCTCGCAGAACCTCATCAAGAAGATACCCGGACGTTTTGCCGTGAGAGGCTTTCCGGGCGCTGATCCGACAGTCGATGTAATCGTGCCCGTAGAAGTCCAGGGCTCCAAGGTGCTCTGTAAGAGACATAATGAAGCGCTCTCGCCCCTGGACGATCAGGCCGGCAAGATGTTTGCGAGATTATATCCCTCCACTCAGTTCCTCACGAAGCGTCGATACGGGGCAGCCTTAACGAGCCGATGGGTATTCATAGACGCTCCTAAGTTGGAGGCATGGAGTGCAAAAGTTCTTGCGGGGACGCACGCAGCAGGCCTCGTTCGCATGCAGGGCATAAAACACAATCAGCCACTTGATTATAACAAGATGCGCGCCGCCATCGAGCGCGGAGAATTTGAAAACGGCGCAGGTATGTACGTATTGGCTGACCCGAACGCAAACGAACATGGCCTGCAATACCGCCCGCACATCAGCAACGGGGTCGTTGTCGGCATTCACATGAATTTGGCCCGTTTTAGTTTCTTGCTTATCATTGACGCAGAGTTCTGCGACTTTCGGCACATTTATTCGCAACCCCACACATATCGGCCTTCCGTTCATCGACTTTATGGTGATGGCGGCGAAACAAAGCTATTCCTTTCGTCGAGACAAAGGCCCAATCCAAAGAACGTGTCTCAGGGTCGCGTCATTTGGACCTCGACCGGATCAAGTTCAGCGGCACCCTTCGACAGACTTCAAGGGCCTCCCGAAGTAGACGATCGCACGAGGCAAAAATCTAAGCCTTAGGTCAACGCGGTCAAACGCCATGGCGCGATCAACACCGCGAAGTCCGGCGCCCGGCGCGATTCGTTCCGCCCCGGCGGCAACCAAAAGCTTTGTCCCCAATTTTGCGCGTGCGCCTCGGTCCTGGCAAAGCGCTAGCGCGCGGGGGTCGATCAGCGCGAGCCGGTCGAGCACCGGCCGCTGCGGGGCGCGCTCCGTCTCACTTCCCGTAAGCTTCCCGCATCTTGGCCTGGATCTTGGCCATGCCTGATATCCAGCGATCGTAATTCTCGGTCTTCTTGCGCATGTAACCAAGCACCTGCGGATGTGGCAGGATCGCAAAGGTTTCCTGCTCCAGGCCCGCGAGCACGTCCTGCGCCACCTGTTCCGCCGACAGGTCGCCGTCGCCGGATTGCGGGCCCTTGGGAATCGACCTGAGCATCGCGGTATCGACGCCCTGCGGGCACAGGATCGAAACCTTGATGCCGTCGGCCTTGTGCGAGATCGCCAGATTTTCCGCAAAGCCCACGGCCGCATGTTTGGTGGTCGAATAGGCCGGGCTGCCGACCTGCGACAGAAGACCCGCCGCTGAAATCGTGTTGAGGAAATAGCCGCCGCCACGCGCCTTCATGCGCGGGATCAGGTGCCGCGCGGCATAGACATGCGCCATGACGTGAACGGCCCAGCTTCGCGACCAGGGCTCGTCCGAAGTTCCGCCCGCGTTGGTGGACAGCGGATCGAAGCCGCCGCCGATGCCGGCATTGGAACAGAACAGCGCGATCGGGCCGAATTGCTTCTCGGTCTCCTCGATGACGTGCAGGACATCCTTTTCCTTGCCGACATCGCATTTGAAGGCCGCGCCATTGATCGGCGTGGCAACGGTTCGCGCGCCGTCCGGATTGATGTCGGCGACCACGACCTTGGCCGCGCCCGCGCGGTGGAAGGCTTCGCACAGCGCGCGGCCGATGCCGCTGGCGCCGCCGGTGACAACCACGACTTTTCCGGTCACCTGCATGGCCGTTCTCCCTTGATTACTATTTTCAACTGAACCCGGATCGGAAACGTAAGCCTCGCCCGGAAAATTGTCACGGAGCGATAAAACGTGCCCCCCGGATCGTCAATGCGCCGTCCGATCCCCCGGCCGCCGCCGCAACTGAAGCTTGATTTTGGCCCGCCAATCGCCACTTTTGCGGGTGATCGCCTGCCCATTGTCTCCTGCCCTCTCATCGAGCCCTCCACGACGCATGGCCCCCAGTTTTCAGGATATCGTCGAGGAAGCGCGGCTGTCGGCGCGGGCGCTGTTGGATTACGGCGACAGCTTCTTCCACCCGACGGTGCGGCTCGGCGTCACCGGCCTGTCCCGCGCCGGCAAGACCGTGTTCATCACGGCGCTGATCCACGGCCTCACCCGCGGCGGCCGGTTTCCGGTGTTCGAAGCGTATGCGACCGGGCGCATCGCCCGCGCGCGGCTCGAGCCGCAGCCCGACGATGCGGTGCCGCGCTTCGATTACGAGAACCACGTCCGCACCCTGATCGAGGAGCGGCGCTGGCCGGCCTCCACCGTCGACATCAGCGAGTTACGACTGGTGATGGACTATCAGCGCCAGAACGGCGCCGACCGCACGCTGACGCTGGATATCGTCGACTATCCCGGCGAATGGCTGCTCGACCTGCCGCTGCTCAACAAGAGTTTCGAGCAATGGTCGGCCGAGAGCCTGGCCCTCTCGCGCGAAGGCCCGCGCGAGAAGCTCGCCGCGCCGTGGCATGAACATCTGGCGACGCTGATCGCCGAGGCCCGCGAGGACGAGCCGGCGGCGCGCATGGCCGCAAAGCTGTTCACCGATTACTTGCGCGCCTGCCGCGACGAACGCTTTGCGATGAGCCTGCTGCCGCCCGGACGCTTCCTGATGCCGGGCAATCTTGCAGGCTCGCCGGCGCTGACGTTTGCGCCGCTCGACGTGCCCATCGACGGCAGCGCGCCCGACGGTTCGCTGTGGGCGATGATGCGGCGGCGTTACGAGGCCTACAAGGACGTCGTGGTGCGGCCGTTCTTCCGCGATCATTTCGCGCGGCTCGATCGCCAGATCGTGCTGGTCGACGCGCTCGCGGCGTTCAACGCCGGACCGGAGGCGCTGCACGACCTTGAAGCCGCGCTCGCCGGCATTCTCGATTGTTTCCGGATCGGCCGCAGCACGATCCTGAGCAATCTGTTCCGGCCGCGGATCGATCGCATTCTGTTTGCGGCGACCAAGGCCGACCACTTGCATCATTCCAGCCATGACAGGCTGGAGGCAATACTGCGCCGTGCCGTCGCCAAGGCGGCCGACCGCGCCGAATATGCCGGCGCCGCCATCGACGTCGTGGCGCTTGCCGCGGTGCGCGCCACCCGCGAGGCGATGGTCGCGCGCGGCCGGGAGAAGTTACCTTCGCTACTGGGTACACCGGCCTCAGGTGAAGTCGCCAATGGCGATACGTTCGACGGCGAGACCGAGGTCGCGACCTTTCCGGGTGACCTGCCCAGCGATCCCGAGGAATTGTTCAAGGGCACGTTCCGCGGCCTCTCCAGCACGCCTTCCGAAAAGGCCGACTATCGCTTCCTGCGCTTCCGGCCGCCGCTGCTGCAGCGCGAAGGCGGCGAAGAGCCGGCGCTGCCTCACATCCGCCTTGACCGCGCCCTCCAGTTCCTGATCGGAGACAAACTGCAATGAGCGAGAAGACGCCTCATCGGCGGCCGGCGACGTTCAAGCTCGACGATCCCGGCGTGATCGTGATGGATCCGGATGATGCCAGCCGCCCCGCGCGCGGCACGGTGCACATCACGCCGGAGCCTGACCCTGCGCAATTGCCGGTGCCGATCGACAGGCCGCTGGTCCCGGCCAGGCGCGGCTTCCGCTGGGGCACATTGTTCTGGACCGCCACCGGCGGGCTGGTGCTGCTCGGCCTCGGGCTCGGCGTTGTCAATTTGATCGAGGATCTGTTCGCGCGCAGCCAGACAATGGGTTATGTCGCGCTGACGTTTGCCGTCGCCGCGGCGCTTGCGCTGACGGTTGTGATCGCGCGCGAAGCGTTCGGGCTGGCGCGGCTCGCCGCCATCGAGAAGCTGCACCAGCGCGCCGCCGAAGTGTTGCTCAGCGACGATCGCGCCGCCAGCCGGGCCATCGTCAACGACTTGCTGAAGCTCGCGCACCAGAACCCGCAACTGGCGCGCGCCCGCGCCACGCTGGTGGGTCACGCCGACGACATCATCGACGGCGCCGACATGATCAAGCTGGCGGAGCGCGAATTGATGGCGCCGCTCGACGAGGAAGCGCGGCGGCTGGTCTCCACGGCAGCGCAACGCGTCTCGGTCGTGACAGCGGTCAGCCCGCGCGCGCTGATCGACGTGCTGTTCGTGTTCGTCGCCGCGATGCGGCTGATCCGACAATTGGCGCGGCTCTATGGCGGCCGGCCGGGAACGCTCGGCATGCTCAGCCTGCTGCGCCACGTCATCGGCCACCTCGCGGTTACCGGCGGCATGGCGATTGGAGACAGCCTGGTGCAGCAGATGCTCGGCCACGGCATCGCGGCCAAACTTTCGCAGCGGCTCGGCGAAGGCGTGCTGAACGGGCTGCTCACCGCCCGGCTCGGCCTCGCCGCCATCGACGTGACGCGGCCACTACCCTTCACCGCACTGCCGCGGCCCGCGCTCGGCGATCTCGCCAAAGACCTTCTGCGCAAGCGCGACGGCGAGGAGTGACTATTCTAGCGCATATCATGGCCTCGTGGTTCGAGACGCACGGCGTTGCCGTACTCCTCACCATGAGGGTCTAAGACCTCATCCCCGCGTGAGCGTAAGCTCATCGCTGGAGGAGGCGCAAAGCGCCGTCTCGAAGGATGAAGCCACCGCTGCTTGAGATCATTTGATGCTGCGTTTCACTCAGCGGTAACGCATTCCCGGCCAACACGCGCCAGCGGAACAGCGGCGTGTCCGGCGGCGGTGAGAGTTCGGGCGTCCAGCCGGTCAGCTTTTCCAGCGCATAGGTATCCATGACAACGCCGCGCCAGCTGCGCTCGACGCGTTCGAGCGGCTGCCGCTTGGCTGACGTGAAATCCCAGATCGGCAGGCGGTTGTCCGGCTCGCGCGCGACGTAGAGGCCGGCGTGATCCCGGATGAGATTCATGCCGGGATCGCGAAAGCCCTGAAACCTGCCGCGCTCGTTGATCTGGATGACCGGCACGCGGCCATTAAAATACCAGCGCAACATCGCGTAGGTGCGATAGTCGGTGGTTGCGATCCAGGTCGCGCCGGTCTTCTGCAACTGATCCTGGGCGCGCGCCACCACCTGCTCATAGCCGGCCTCGCCGCCGACCGGATCGGCGCGGCCGATCAGGTTCCAGGGAACCGCGACATAATAGAAGAACACGCCGACGACGAAGGCGATGCCGGAGATCACCGCCACCCTCGCCCATTTGTTGGTGGATGTGATCATCCTTTCCGGCCAGCCCTCGCGTGGCAGCATCGCGAGGTTGATGGCGGTGGCGGCAAATCCGGCCGGCCACAGGAACATCGGCCAGGTGTCGCCGACACGCAATGTCAGCGACTTCCAGAAGAAGTAGCCGAACGGCACGATGACCGCGGTCGAGAGCAGGATCGCGACCGGCTCGCGATGGCGGTAGCCGCGCCATGCCGTCAGCGCCACGCCCGACAGCACCACCGGCAACAGCACGAAGCCGACGAGGCCGAACTGCAGGCCGAGATAATCGCCGACGGTGCGGAGCGACAGTTGATGGGTCGCGACCGCGCGCACGAACTGGAACCGGAACGAGGCCCAGTCGTGCTGGTAATTCCAGATCAGCACCGGCGCGAACATGATCAATGCAATCAGCGCCGCTGCCCATGGATAGGGACTGAGCAGCCAGCGCCGCCGCCAGTCCGGCACCAGCGCAAACGCCAGCACTGCGGGCAGCAGCATGATCGCGGTGAATTTCGACAGCATCGCCAGGCCGGCGAACAGCCCGGCGGCGAGCCACCAGCGCGCATTGCCGCTTTCATGGAGCCGGACCAGCGACCACAGCATCGCGACCGCGAGCGGGATCATCGCCGTATCGGGCGTCACCTTCGCCATCAGCAGCCCGTAATAAAGCGCGGCCTCCGGCATCAGGGCCGCGAACACCATGGCACGGAAATCATGCGTGACGCGGCGGACGATATCGATAAGCAAGAGCTGCGTGACCAGCATCGCCACGATGCCGCCGAATCGCACGCCGAGATTGGTGTCGCCGAAAATCGCGGTGCCTGATCGAATCAGCCAGGCAATCCCGGGCGGATGGTCGAGGAAGGCCAGCACGCTCTCCTTCGACCAGGTCCAGTAATAGGCCTCGTCGGTGCGCAGCTCGATGACCCCGGCATAGATCAGCCGCATCGCCGTCATCGCGGCGATCAGCGCCACCACGGCAAGCCATGGCCGGCCGGCGCTATCCAGTCTGTTGCTATTGTCGGGGGCGTTCGTCACGGCGCTTTTTCTTCGACTCCCGAGGGGGTGTCAACATTTCCAGGCGGAAAGGTGATTGCCGGGACCACGTTGCAGGGTGTTCACCAAGCGAATAAGGCAATATTGTCGCCGACAGCTTCACTGATGGACCGCATGGCCTCCCTGTCCCCTAAGCAAATCACAGCCACCCTGCGCGGCACCAGCCTGCGGCAAATCCGTCTGGGCAGCGGCGTGGTGCTGTTCGCCTATCTGGTCAGCCATTTCGTCAACCACGCGCTCGGCAATATCTCGATGGAGGCCCTGGCCAGCGGCGTCTACTGGCACACGCTGTTCTGGCATTCCCTGCCGGTCACGCTGGTGTTCTATGCGGCCTGCCTCGTTCACACCGGGCTCGGCATCTGGGCGCTGTACGAGCGCCGGCAATTCCGCTGGAAGGCAATCGAACCGCTGCAGCTTGTGCTGGGCCTGAGCATTCCCGCGATGATCATCACCCACGTGATCGGCGTGCGGCTCGGCTATTCGCTGTACGGCCTCGAAATACTCTACCCGCAGGTGTTCTTTGCCTACTGGATCTCATGGCCGCCGCTCAAAATGTGGATGCTGTTTGCTGTACTAGTGATTTCCTGGACGCACGGCTGCATCGGTCTGTATTTGTGGCTGCGCATGAAGGCGTTCTACAAGACCGCCGCGCCCTATCTGCTGGCCATCGCGGTGCTGATTCCGACGCTTGCCATGCTCGGCCTCTATCAGGGCGGGCGCATCGTCGTCGATAGCGACAGTGTCGAATGGCGGGCGGAGAACCTCAAACCATCCCAGACGGGGACACCGGCCGAAAAAGCCGTGCTGAACGAAATCACGGACTATCTTCTGATCGGCTATTGGGGCCTGCTCGTTATTGCCCTGCTGGCAAAAGGCGCGCGTGCCATCCACGAGCGCCGCGGCGGCATGATCAACCTGTCCTATGGCAACGGCCGAACGATCCGGGTGCCCAAGGGCCTCAGCGTGCTTGAGGCCAGCCTGCGCCACAACGTGCCCCATGCCAGCGTGTGCGGCGGCCGGGCGCGCTGCTCGACCTGCCGTATCCGCATCATCGGCGATCACCACGACCTGCCCGAACCCTCGCAGCGCGAAGCCTTCGTGCTCGGCCGCGTTGGCACCTCGGATCCGTCGATCCGCCTCGCCTGTCAGTTGCGGCCGGCGAACGATCTCTCCTTTTTCCAGCTCTTCCTGCCGCACACGGAGTCGGCCGACGCGCCGTCGTCCAGTCCGACGCGGATCGGCCAGGAGCGTTATCTCGTCAGCATGTTCGTGGACATGCGCGGCTCGACCAAACTTGCGGAAAAACGCCTGCCCTTCGACACCGTCTTCATCGTCAATCGATTCCTCGGCGCGGTATCGCAGGCGGTGATCGAAAGCGGCGGCCGGCCGAACCAGTTCGTCGGCGACGGCATGCTGGCGCTGTTCGGGCTTGCCACGAACAGGCAGGAGGCCTGCCGGCAGGCGCTGCGGGCCGCCGCCATGATCGCCGCCAATGTCGACGAGGTGAACAGATTTCTGGAACATGATCTGCGCGAACCGATCCGTTTCGGTATCGGCATCAATGGCGGCGAGGTGATCGTCGGCGACATCGGCTACCGCGACCATATGGTGTTCACCGCGCTCGGCGATCCCGTCAATGTCGCCGCACGCCTGCAGGACATGACCAAGAGCCTTGTCTGCGAGGTGGTGATTTCGGACGAGGTTCGCGCCGCGGCAGGCCTGTCCGCCGACGCGCTGCCGCAACATGAAGTCGAGATCCGCGGACGCAACGAGCCGATGATCGTGCGCAGCGTTTCAGATGCGAAGCAATTGTCGGTGCTGATCGACGAGAACGCCGCCGCGGCGTGATGCGGTGTAAGCGGAAGTCGTAGGGTGGGCAAAGGCGCATTTGCGCCGTGCCCACCATTCTCTCGTGCGAATGCCGTGACGATGGTGGGCACGCGGAGCCTGTCATCGGGCGCGCATTCGCGCGACCCGTTGGCTTTGCCCACCCTACGATTCCATTCGCGATCCTCACCTTCCCTGAACAAGCATTCAGAAAATTCTGGCCGATCGAGACGCAGTTTTCTCGAACCCGCGTTTTGGCGGGTACGACTGATGGACGATGGGTCAGACTGAAAACTGAAACCCAGGCCGAAACTGAAAGATCAACCCGCGCCAGGACAAGATGTCGAACGCGCATCATTGAAGGAGAAAGACCATGCGTAAAGTTGCTCTCGCTCTCGCTGCCGCCACTTCCCTCGGTGTTATGGCGCTGGCTCCCACCACCGCTTCGGCGTGGCATCACCACCACCATCACCACGGCCATCACCACCACGGTCACTGGGGCCACGGCCACGGCTTCCGCATCGGCATCATCGGTAGCGGGTATGACGGCTGCTACGTGACCCGCCGGGTGTTCACCCCGTACGGCGTTGTCCTCCGCACCGTCAACGTCTGCTACTGATCCAACCACAAATTCGGTTCAGAAACCCCGGTCGCCAGCGCGGCCGGGGTTTTCTGTTGTGGGTGGCGTTCAGGACCATGGGGCCGGCGGTCTCCCAGCTACCACTGCTATCGTCATTGCGGGCCAACGGGTCGCGCGAATGCGCGCCCGATGACAGGCTCCGCGAAGCAATCCATCTCGCAGCGTGCGAGACGATAGATGGATTGCTTCGTCGCTTCGCTCCTCGCAATGACGAAGGCGCGCGACGCTCCATTAACCACGTCAAATCCGGCGCAGCCGGCGCGCCTAGCCCATCGCGGCTTTCCGTTGTGTGATCTGTTTCACATCTGAACAGCCATTCAGGTAGTTGTCCGCAATGTAATGCGGCTTTCTCGAACCGGCTTTCTCGCACGCACGACTGATGGGGCGATGGGTAAGACTGAAACCTGAACGATCAACCCGCGCCAAGACAAGATGTCGATCGCGCTTCACTTCTGGAGAAAGACCATGCTTCGTAAAGTTACGCTCGCTATCGCTGCCGCCGCCACCCTCGGCACCATCGCAATGGCTCCGACCGCCGCTTCGGCGAAGCCGGTGCACTGGCCCGCCTTCCCGCATCACCACCACCATGGCCATCACCATCACCACCACGGCTTCGGCTTCAACGTCGGCTACGTCGGTGGCGGTTACGACGGCTGCTACGTGAGCCGCCGCGTGTACACCCCGTACGGCGTTGTGTTCCGCACCGTCAACGTCTGCTACTAATCGAACCACAATTTCGGTTCAGAAACCCCGGTCGCCCAGCGCGACCGGGGTTTTCTGTTGTTGCAATGTCAATGTGAGAGTGAGGTGCTACCGATGGCGCCGCTCCGGAATCGTGGATTATCTCACCGCGAAAGACTGAAACGAGCGGCGGACGAAGGCGCGGATGCCCCCGCTCGCCGCGTCTATTTTGTGGTGAACCCCTCCCCCGCACGCCAGGCGAGGGAGGATTTCCGGTCGATCCTCCCATCGACGAGGTTGGCGGCGGCCACGATTTCGCCGCGTCAAATGAGCGCGAAACGGGCAAAACGGCGGAAATACGGTGCGATATGGCGGATTTTTGCGGAATCCGTGGTGCCGTTTGCGCTACCCAGTCCGCCACAACCCGCGTATCCTGAAGTCTCGGGCATGCCCGGTATGTGCGGGGACCGGCGGCTCGGATATTTTTTTGATTCCGCGGAGACGACGTGAATGGCTAAAGGTACGGTGAAGTGGTTCAACCCGACCAAGGGTTATGGATTTATCCAGCCCAGCAACGGCGGCAAGGACGTATTCGTTCACATTTCGGCAGTTGAGAAAGCTGGGCTTTCGACGCTTAACGAAGGGCAGACCGTTGAATACGAAGAGATTGCCAATCGCGGCAAGACTTCGGCCGAGAACCTCAAGGTTTAGCGCTACCGCGCGATCGGCAACGGCGCGCTCTCGGAACTAATCCGGGAGCCGGGCTTGAAAAAAACTCTCAAAAAACTGTGAGCGTTCGGCGGAGCGAGCACCGTAGTTGCTCGTACTCTTTTTGGGCCGACCGGCCGCTCAATCTTCCTTCACCCATTTCTCGACCGGCATGACGTCCGGAGGCTGCAGATAGCCTCGCGGCCAGAGGTCGACGACCCATTCGGCCCTGGTTGCGCGGTCGACCAGCACCGCGGTGTTGTGCGGCGTCTGCAGCACCAGCGTATTGCCGCGATAGCGGGGATCACCGATCGCATGATGTTTCAATAGCCCCCAATCCCGCAGCACCAGTAACAGGCTGGTGGTATTGCGAGTGGTGTCCCAGCAATCGTAATTGTGCTTGTCGTCGAAGTAGCGGAAATCCGCTTTCGCCACGCGCTTGTTGGTGCCGAGGATCGGTCCCATACGGCGGTCGAACCACACCACGGCCTTCTGCACCGCCGCGCGTTCGGCCACGGCCGATGCACGGCCCGCGGCCATGATCTGCGTCAGCGCGGTGCGGTCTTGCGGCGTGAACTCCAGTATCTGGCGGCGCCGGCAGACGAAGCCGTAACAGACCGTCATCGAATTCGCCGACGGCGGATAGATCGACACCGACGTATAGAGGTCGGCGACCGCCGAACTCATTTCGGCCGCTTCGGAAGGCGCGCCTGATAACATCACCCCGACAACGCCGAGCACGCCCGCAAGCCGGGCAAACGTCTGGCGTAACGCTCGATCAGCGTCTCTCATGGTCCCTGCTATCCAAGCCACGGCGGTGCCCGAGAATTAGCGCGTGCCTTTCACGCTGCCAAGTTGCAAAGACCGCCACCTGTGGAACAGGCCTCGGCTATTTTTGGCGTGGTGCGTTTTGGTCACGGTCGTCTTGTCTGCGCTACCCGACCGGCAACGGCGCGTCGCGTTTGACCTCTTCCATGACGGCGTAGGTTCGCGTTTCGCGCACCCCCGGCAGCGCCAGCAGGGTCTCGCCGAGAAAGCGCCGATAGGCCGTCATGTCGGCGAGGCGGGCCTTCACCAGATAATCGAAGCCGCCCGCCACCATGTGGCATTCCAGCACTTCGGGGGCCGATTGCACCGCTTCAGCGAAGCGCTCGAAGACATCGGGCGTGGTCTTGTCGAGCATCACCTCGACGAATACCAGCAATCCCAACCCCAGCCGATGCGGATTGAGCCGGGCACCATAACCCTCGACAAAGCCATCGCGCTGCAGCCGCTTTAGGCGCTCGCCGATCGAGGTCGGCGACAGCCCGATCCGCTCGGCCAGTTCGACATTCGCAATGCGGCCATCCCCTTGAAGAATAGAGAGGATTTTGCGGTCGATCTTGTCGATTTCCATCGTTTATCCGGCTATCTCGACCATTCTCCAGATTTCCTAAGGCAAAATGGAGAATTTGTCTATCGAACTACGGTTGGAGCAGCGGTAAATTGGGTTAGACCCGAGGGAATCGCCATGCCGGACCGCCCACCGCCTCTCCCGCCCCTCAACGCGGCCTACGCGCCCGATGATTCTGACATCGCCGCCCGCCTGCTTGCCACCGCCAAACTGAGCGGCGAGCAGGAGGCGCGGATCGACCGCACAGCAACGCGACTGATCGCAGCCATTCGTGCCAATGACGATCCGCTCGGCGGCGTCGAGGACATGCTGCGCGAGTTCGCATTGTCGACCAAGGAAGGCCTCGCGCTGATGGTGCTCGCCGAAGCGCTGTTGCGCGTCCCGGACGCCCGCACCGCCGACCAGTTCATCGAGGACAAGCTCGGCCAGGGCGACTTCGTGCATCACGAGACCAAGTCCAGCGCCTTCCTCGTCAACGCCTCGGCATGGGCGCTCGGCATATCGGCGCGGGTGATCCAGCCCGGCGAGACGCCGCAGGGCACCATCGGCCGGCTGACCAAGCGGCTCGGCGCACCCGCCGTGCGCGCCGCGACACGCCAGGCGATGCGGCTGATGGGCAGCCATTTCGTGCTCGGCGAGACCATCGAGGCCGCACTGGCGCGGGCCGAAGCGCATGCATCCCGCCACCGGCGCTATTCCTTCGACATGCTCGGTGAAGGCGCGCGCACCGCCGCGGACGCCGCGCGCTATTTTGATTCCTATGCGCGTGCGATCGATGCGATCGGCCGCGCCGCCAACAACCGTCCCTTGCCCGACCGGCCCGGCATTTCCGTCAAGCTCTCGGCGTTGCATCCGCGCTTCGAAGCGGTCAGCCACTCACGCGTGATGAGCGAACTGGTGCCGCGTCTGATCGAGCTGGCACGGCAGGCCAAGACCTTTGACCTGAATTTCACCGTCGATGCCGAGGAAGCCGATCGGGTGGAATTGTCGCTCGATGTGATCGCGGCGGCATTCGCCGATCCATCATTGGCCGGCTGGGACGGATTTGGGCTGGCGATCCAGGCCTATCAGAAGCGCGCCCGCGAGGTGATCGACCATGTCGATGGCCTCGCGAAAAGCCTGAACCGCCGCATAATGGTGCGGCTGGTGAAGGGCGCCTATTGGGACACCGAGATCAAGCGCGCGCAGGAGCGCGGCCTCGACGGTTATCCCGTGTTCACCCGCAAGGCGATGACGGACCTGAACTACGTCGCCTGCGCGCAGCAATTGCTGGGCTTGCGGCCGCAGATCTTTCCGCAATTTGCGACCCACAACGCGCTGACGGTCGCGACCCTTCTCGAACTGGCGAAGGACAAAAGCGGCTTCGAGTTCCAGCGCCTGCACGGCATGGGCGAGGCGCTCTATGCCCAGCTCAGCGAGGATCATCCTGATATCGCCTGCCGGACCTATGCGCCGGTCGGCAGCCACCGCGATCTCCTCGCCTATCTGGTGCGGCGCCTGCTCGAGAACGGCGCCAACTCGTCGTTTGTCGCGCTCGCCGCCGATGAGGCCATTCCGGTATCGACGCTGCTCCGGCGTCCGGCGGATGTTATCGGCAGTGCCGACAAGGCCATGCATCCGAACATCCCATTGCCGCGCGATCTTTTTTCGCCGCAGCGGGCGAACTCGCGCGGGCTGGAATTCGGCGAGCGCGCGGCGTTGGGTCGGCTCATTGCCGGTGTTGCCGCGGAGACCAAGCCGACGGCCGGCACTATCGCCGATGCGACGCCGGCCGCGGTGAATACAGCGATATCGGCCGCGCGTGCCGGATTCAGGAGTTGGAGCCGAACGCCGGCCGGGATACGAGCGGGCGCACTGGAAAAAGCTGCCGACCTACTGGAGCAGCGCGCGGCGCGTTTCATCGCGCTGCTGCAACGCGAGGGTGGCAAGACGCTGGACGACGCGCTGTCGGAGTTGCGCGAGGCCGTCGATTTCTGCCGCTACTATGCCGCACTGGGCCGCGAACAGTTCGGCAACGGCAAGGCGATGCCGGGCCCGACCGGCGAGAGCAATGTGCTCGCCTTGCGCGGCCGCGGCGTCTTCGTCGCGATCTCGCCATGGAATTTTCCGCTCGCGATCTTCATGGGCCAGGTCACGGCGGCGCTGATGGCCGGCAATGCCGTCATCGCAAAACCCGCCGAGCAGACGCCGCTGATTGCGGCCGAAGCGGTGCGGCTGCTGCATGAAGCCGGCGTGTCACCTTCCGCATTGCATCTGGTGCAAGGCGACGGGCGGATCGGTGCGGCGCTGGTCGCGCATCCCGATATATCGGGCGTCGTCTTCACCGGCTCGACCGAGGTGGCACGATCAATCAACCGCACGCTCGCCGCCAAGGACGGCCCGATCGTGCCGCTGATCGCGGAGACCGGCGGCATCAATGCCATGATCGTCGATGCCACCGCGCTGCCCGAACAGGTCGCCGACGACGTCGTTACCTCGGCGTTCCGCTCGGCCGGCCAGCGCTGCTCGGCGCTGCGGCTGCTGTTGCTCCAGGACGACGTCGCCGACCGCATGATCGAGATGATCGCAGGCGCCGCGCGTGAACTCCGGATCGGTGACCCCTCTGATCCCGCAACCCATATCGGCCCGGTGATCGACGCCGAGGCCAAAGCGCGCCTGGACGCTCATATCGCGCGCATGAAGCAGGAAGCGCGGGTGCACTTTGCGGGCACCGCGCCCGAGGGTAATTTCGTCGCGCCGCACATCTTTGAATTGTCCGATGCCGTGCAACTCAAGGAAGAGGTGTTCGGTCCGGTCCTGCACGTAGTGCGCTACCGCGCTGACGGGCTTCGCCACGCGTTGCGATCGATCGAGGGCTCCGGCTACGGACTTACGCTCGGCATCCATTCCCGGATCGACGATACTGTGGACGACATCATCGACGCCGTTCAGGTCGGCAACATCTACGTCAACCGCAACATGATCGGCGCCGTCGTCGGCGTGCAGCCGTTCGGCGGCCATGGCCTCTCCGGCACCGGCCCCAAGGCCGGCGGCCCGCATTATCTGGCGCGGTTTGCCACCGAACAGACGGTGACCGTCAATACCGCCGCCGCCGGCGGTAATGCAGCCCTGCTCTCGGGCGGGGAGTAGTTGCTGTTACCTTCCTCCTCCAGGGGAGGGTATGCAAGAAGTGCCGTTGCATCCGCTGCCCAAGATGGGCCAAATGGCGCTGCAACATTTCCAAGCGGAACAAAACCAACAAACGTCACGGGAGCGGCACGACAATGGAAAAAGGCATTTTTGACGGCCTCAAGGTTCTGGACTGCGCGAGTTTCATCGCAGCCCCCGCGGCCGCCACCGTGCTGTCCGATTTCGGCGCCGACGTGATCAAGATCGAACCGCCGGTTACCGGCGATCCCTATCGCAATTTGCCGAATCTGCCGGGCTACCCGCACAGCGAACACAATTTCGCGTGGATGCTGGAAGCCCGCAACAAGAAGAGCCTGGCGCTCGACCTGACGAAGCCGGAAGCGCAGGCGGTGCTGTACAAACTGGTCGCCGAGGCCGACGTCTTCATCACCAACATGCCGCCGCAGGTGCGCACCAAGCTCGGCATCACCTGGGATCACCTGGCGCATCTCAACGACCGGCTGATCTATGCGTCGTTCACCGGCTATGGCGAAAAGGGCGAGGAAGCCAACAAGCCCGGCTTCGACTCGAACGCCTATTGGGCGCGTTCGGGCCTGATGGACCTGGTGCGCGCGGACGAGCACACCACGCCGGCGCGTTCGATCGCCGGCATGGGCGATCACCCCTGCGCGATGGCGTTTTATGGCGCGATCGTAACCGCGCTGTTCAAGCGCGAAAAGACCGGCAAGGGCTCGCATGTCAGCTCGAACCTGATGGCCAACGGCGTCTGGGCGGCTTCGGTGCTGGCACAGGCCAAACTGGTCGGCGCCAAATTCGGCGAGCGGCGGCCGCGCGAGCGCGCGCTGAACGCGGTGACCAATCACTACCAGTGCAAGGACGGCCGCTGGCTGATCCTGTCGCTGCTGAACGAGGATCGGCAATGGCCGACACTGGCGCGCTGCCTCGGCCGCGAGGACCTGGTGACCGACCCGCGCTTTGAAACCAGGAAGGAGCGCCACGCGCGCTCGCTGGAACTGATCAAGATCTTCGACGAAATCTTTGCCGGCAAAGACCTCGCCGAATGGCGCAAGATCCTCGACGGCAACGGGCTGGTGTTCGGCGTCGTCGGCATCCTGGACGACATTCCGGGCGACAAGCAGATGATCGAGAACGAAGTGCTGGTGCCGTTCGAGAACGACACCATGATGACCATCAGCAGCCCGATCTGGGTCGACGGCAGCAAGAAAGTCCAGCCGCGCAAGCCGCCCGGCCTCGGCGAGCACAGCGACGAGATCTTGCGCAACGCCGGCTATGACGAGGCCGCGATCAAGAAGCTGCGCGCGTCCGGCGCGGTGGCGTGACGGCTTGATCATCGAACCAGACAGAAGGTGAATGACAGCGGAAGCCATCCCGACAGCAGCCGAGGCCGGACGTCTCACCGAGGTACTTCGCGGTTGCGGAGCGCTCGGGCCGGCGCGGGTTGGCGGCGTCGCGGTGGTAAACTCAATTGTCAAACAGCGCTCCCACACACGACGACTTCGCCTGAGCTATGACGGCCCTGCCGGAACCGCTCCGGAGTTCCTGATCCTCAAGATGGGGCATCTCGATAGCGCTGGTCGCCCTGCGTACGCGAATCGGCGCGAGGTTGCGTTCTATCGTGACGTTTCGCCGTCTCTGCCCGCCGGCGTGATACCGCGCTGTTTTGAGGCCAGCGAAAGTACTGACACCACGCCCTGGCACCTGCTGCTCGAAGATCTGACCGATTCGCACTTCTTTGCCACCGAGCACCCGCTACCGCCATCGCAGGCGCAATGCGAGAGCATCATGGTGGCTTGGGCGAAATTCCATGCCGCGTGGTGGGACGATCCTCGCCTCGGCACTTCGATCGGAACCTGGCCCGCCGCGAAGTGGGAGCACTATTTGCCGAGCTTTGCCGACGAACTCGCTGTGTTCATCGGCCAGCATGGTCAAGTCATGCCTCCCGAGCGGCGCGAACTCTATCAGCGGCTGCTCGACCCAGGTCCCCGCCTGCTGGCGCGGCTTCATGCACGCCGCAACGTCACGCTCGTCCATGGCGACGCCCATTGGTGGAACTGCTTCGTGCCGCGCGATGGCCGCGGCGACGTCCGTCTGATCGATTGGGAAGGCTGGAGTGTCGACACCGCGACATCTGACATCGCCTATATGATGGCGATGCTGTGGTACCCGGACATGCGGCGCCGGTTGGAGCGGCCGCTGCTCGACCGCTATCATGCCGCGCTGCTCGCGCAGGGCGTGCGCGGCTACGACCGTCAGGCACTCGATGATGACTACCGCCTGTCGGTGCTGTGGCTGACCATGCGACCCGTCGGCCAGGCGGCGTTCAATATCCCGCCACGGGTATGGTGGCCCAACCTCGAGCGGATTTTTCTGGCGGTTGACGACCTCGGCTGCCGCGATCTGCTCAACTGACGATAACGCAACACGGCGGCCGCGCAACAAGGAGCCCGAATGCCCACCTACCGCCTGCATTATTTTCCGGAGTCCGGAAACAGCTACAAGCTTGCGCTGATGCTGACCCTGTGCGGCCAGACCTTCGAGCCGGTCTGGACCGATTTCGGCGGCGGCATCACGCGCACAGCGGAATGGCGGCGCACGGTCAACGAGATGGGCGAAATCCCGGTGCTGGAAGAGGACGGCGTCCGTCTCACCCAGACCGCGCCGATCCTGCTGAAGCTGGCGCGGCAGTTCGGCCAATTCGGCGGCGAGACTGAACAAGAACAGTTCGAACTCCTGCGCTGGCTGTTCTGGGACAACCACAAGCTCACCGGCTACATGGCTTCATACCGGTTCATGCGGACGTTCATCCCGTTCACCGATCCCGCGGTGCTGAAATATTACCGCAAACGGCTCGACGATTACTTAGGGATTCTGGAAACGCACCTGCAACAGAGTGCGTTCACGATCGGCGCACGGCCGAGCATCGCCGATATCTCCATGATGGCCTATCTGCATTATCCGAGCGACGAGACCGGATATGATTTTGCGGTGAGCCACCCGGCCATCAGCGCCTGGCTTGGCCGTATGGCTGCTCTGCCCGGCTGGAAGTCAGCCTATGATTTGCTGCCCGGCAAGCGGCTGACGCATTACGCGTAGTGCGACGCGTTCGTACTGTCTCCCGTCATCCTGAGAGCTTGTGACCCTATGATTTGCGAGCGCGGTATTTGGCGCGGTAGGGCGCTGGCGATCGGAGGCTGCTTTCAAGGTCGATGGTGTCAGGTCATTGGGCTTG
>NZ_JAFCLZ010000036.1 GCF_018130165.1 Bradyrhizobium sp. JYMT SZCCT0180
ACCATCACGCTGCCGAGGATGAGCTTGACGTTGAGCCCGGAATATTCCGCCGCCTCGCGGTTGCCGCCGACCATGTAAACGTAGCGGCCGAAGCGGGTGTAGGTCAGCACCAGATGGCCGGCGAGCAGCATCAGCGCGGCCACGATCACGATGCATGGGACGCCGCCGATCGATCCCGATCCGAGCGTCGTGATCACGTCGGGCACCTTGTAGGCGATCTGGCCGCGCACCAGCAGCGCGGAAATGCCCGCGGCGATCTGCATCATGGCCAGGGTCATGATGAAGGAGGGTATGCCGATCACGGTGAGCCCGAACGCATTGACGACGCCGAGCAGGGCGCATAGCGCGAGCGCCAGCATGACCGCCGCCCAGCCGGGCATCGGGACATTGGCGATGTTCACATAGGATTCCTGCAGCGTGAAATAGGCGACCGCGATGCCGGTCACGTTGGCGATGCTGGCGATCGACAGGTCGATCTCGGCGCACAGGATCACGAAGGTGAGGCCGACGGCGATGATGCCGGTCACCGACACCTGGGTCAGGATGTTGCCGAAATTGTCGAGCGTCGCAAACGACGGGCTGGCGGCGGCAAAAAACCCGGTCAGGCAGATCAGCGTCAGGAACGGCGCGATGTTGCGCATCTGCGAACGCAGGAACCTGCCGATGCTCCGCGGCCGCTTGCGATCCGCCGGGACTGTCGCGCTTTCACTGCTCGCCATTCAAAGTTCTCCTCAAGCCGCTTGCAGCAGACGGTCCTTGCTGACCATCTCGTGAGTGAATTCGCGCACGACTACGCCGCGCTTGAGGACGATGATGCGGTCGGCCAGCGACAGCACCGTCTCCGGTTCGGTCGAAAGCACGATCACGGCCAGTCCCTTGGCGCGCAGATCCTTGATGATGTTGATGACGTCGTTCTTGGCGCCGACGTCCATGCCGCGTGTCGGTTCGCACAGCACCAAAAGGCGCGGCGGATAGCTCAGCCATTTCGCCAGCGCCACCTTCTGCTGGTTGCCGCCGGACAGCATGCCGAGTTCGAGTTCGACGGCGGCGGGCCTGATCTGCAACTGCTCGACCTGGCGGGTGGCGATCGACCGCTCGCGCGCAGGCTTGAGAAGCAGCGCCGAAATCCGGCCCAGCACGCTGATCGAGATGTTCTTGTAGACCGGCTCCTGGTGGAACAGCATGGCGCGGCGGCTCTCGGGGACGAAGGCGACGCCGGCGCGCCGCGCCGCCGCGGTGCTGGCGAAGGTCTTGGGCTCGCCGCCCACGATCAGCGTGCCGCGGTCGGGCTTGATCTTGCCAAACAGAATCCGCGCCAGCTCGAGCTGCCCGCAGCCCATGAAGCCGTAGATGCCCAAAACTTCGCCGCCGCGGGCCTCGAACGAGACGTCCTGCAGGCTGCGGGCGAGCGTGAGCTCGTCTGCTTTCAGCACCGCCGGACGATCGGTTGGCGGCGGCAGCATGATGTCGTCGGTGTAGGTCTCGCCGAGCGCCTCGCTGCCCTTGCCGATCATGGCCTCGATCAGCGCGGCCTTGCTGGTCGCGGCGGATTCCGTCTCGGCGACTTTCCGCCCGTTGCGGAAGACGGTCACCGTATCGGAGACGCGCAAGATGTCCTCGATGAAATGCGAGATGAAGACGATGGCGCAACCCTCGTCGCGCAGCCGCCGCAGCGTCGCGAACAGGCGCTCGACCTCGGGCGGCGAGAGGGCGGAGGTCGGTTCGTCGAGAATGACGATGCGGGCGCCCGAGAACAGGACGCGGGCGATCTCGATCAGCTGCTGCATGCCGATCGGCAGATCGCCCAGCCGCGACATTGGATCGACGTCGATGCCGAATTTGGCGAGCTGCTCGCCGGCCTCGCGCGCCATGCGCCGCCACTGCACGAGGCCGAAGCGGTTGGTCGGCTGGGTGCCGAGAAAGACGTTTTCGGCCACCGACAGGTCAGGGGCGACGCTCAGCTCCTGATGGACCATGGCGATGCCGGCCGCGTGCGCATCGCGGGTCGAACGGAAACGGGTGTCCTTCCCGTCCAGTGCAAAACGGCCGGAGAATTCCGCATGCACGCCGGCGATGATCTTCATCAGCGTGCTTTTTCCCGCGCCGTTTTCGCCGACGAGACCATGGATCTCGCCGGCGAACAGCGCAAAGTCGACACCGCGAAGCGCCTCGACGCCGCCGAAGGCCTTGGTGATGCCTCGCAGTTCGAGGATGGGTGAGCGTTGCGGAATCATCAGACTTCAGATCAGGAAATGATTCTCCATCCACTGCATGCCCGCCGCGTTGGCCTTGGTCACGACCGGGCCGTCCGTTATCACGTGCTTCGGAATGCCCTGGCCGCTCTTCTCGCCCCCGGTCACCGCGGCGACACCGGCGACGATGGCGCCGCCATGGATGCGGCACGAGGGATTGCGGACGGTCGCGAACATCCGGCCTTCGCTGACGGCCTGGATCGCCGGCGGCATGGCGTCGACGCCGCCGATCAGGATGTTGGTGCGGTTGCGCGCCTTCATGATGTTGTAGGCGGCGAGCGCCATGTCGTCATTGTGGAAGAAGGCGGCGTCGATCTGCGGGTATTTTGTCAGATAGGTCTCCCACAGACGCGCGGCCTTCGTGACGTCCCAATCGGCGGGCTGGGTATCGAGCACCTCGATGTTCGGGAATTGCTTGACGACCGTGTTGAATCCCTTGGCGCGGCCTTGCGCGCCGGTGTGGCCGAGCGCGCCCTGGGTCATGATGATCTTGCCCTTGCCGCCCATGGCATTGCAGAGCGCCTGCGTCACCGAGGCGCCCATGAATTCATTGTCGGGGGCGAGGAAGGAGTGGACGTTGATCTGGTCGAGCGGCGCGATCAGCGTGTCCATGTCGATGACCGGGGTGCCGGCGCTGATCATCTTCTGCACCGGCTGGGTCAGGGTGCCGATCCCGAACGCCTGGATGGCGACGAAATCCCATTTCTGCGACGCCATGTTGTCGATCGCGGCGCGCTGCTTGACGGCGTCGAGCTGTCCGTCGAACCAGGTGACCTCGACGTTGAACAGCTTGCCCCACCATTCCGCGGCCTGCTTGCCCTGTGCGCACCAGGTGGCCTGCAGGCCGGCGTTGGAGAACGCGGCCTTCAGCGGTTTCTCGGAACGTGCGGCCTGCGCGAGCGCCGGGCTCACGCCCAAGCCGCCGAACATCGCGGCCGCTGCGCCGGCGAACGCCGCCGACTGAAGAAGATCACGCCTGGTCGTAGAGGATTTATCCGTCCCTGACATTGCTTGCTCCCTCGCTTTCACTTTTTATGACCGAGGGCGTTGCACGCACCGCGGATGCCGGCAGTGTCTCACACTCGCCGCGCACGCGCCACCCGTTCGCTGATCACGTCATCGCTGAGGGTGCAGACTCGATCGAGCAGGTCGAGCGGAAGCCGGCCTAGCTTGTGCGCTGCAAGACCAGCTGCTCGATCTCGTCGAGCAATTTCCGCCATGCAGCATCGATCTCAGGCGACCAGTCCTGATCGAGGATTTCGCGCAGGGTCCCGGCGATCACACCGAAGAATGCAATGAACAGGTCGCGTGGCGTGCCGTAGGCGTCGTGCGAGGAAATCTCGCACTCGATCATGCGGAAGTGGCCGGAGCGGGGACCTGCGAAATCCAGGATCGCATCGATCGTCAGCGCCAGCATCGAGCCCTTGACCAGCTCGCTGCCCTCGGTCCGGAACATCGTGCGCGTTTCGGGATGTTCGCTGTGCAGGCGCGCATACACCAATGGTGTCAGGTCCGCGCAGCGCTCGGCGGCGATCTCAAAGCTTCGTTCTATTGGATTGGAGGACGCGTTCATCGGGCGTACGCGATCTGGAGGTTCTTCGAACGATTCAGGAAGATGATCGCAGAAAATACGACCACAAAAAAAAGAGCAGGGCACGGAGCCCTGCTCAAAAATTGTGTCGACCCTTTTACCTCGAAAATTTGGGTTTGATCTTGATTGACGAGGCGACGCTGCTTGTGCGCGTCAGGGCTCCTCCCGAGACTTGGACCACCAGACTTCAACCTTTCGGCCAGCCTGAGCCAGCACATGTAGACTATCTTTTTCCGCTTGTCACCATTTTCAGCAACGATTGTTCAAAATTCTAGCAATCTGCGAAATGATTGGAATTCCACCACTATTCCTTGTGGCGGAGGGTCAGTACCCGCACCGGGTCGCGGGCGCGGAGGGCCGAAATTGCCGCTCAATCGGCTGGAACGCATCTGAAAAGCCGGGTTATTTGCGCAACAAAGGCGGATAAACCGGAAACCCGATCTCGACTTCGGACTCTCTCGGTGATTAGTTCCTGATCCGGATGGGTTTGCGATGCGCGCGCGGCTGAAAAATTTCCTACCAATAGTCCTGATCGCCCTGATGGTGCAGATTTTCGCACCGATCGGCGCGTGCTGGGCGGCCAGCATCGCGGCCTCCGATCCGATCGCCGCGGCCGTGATCTGTCACGGCAATGCAGATGCCTCCACCGGCCAGAGCGACCAGACCGGACACCGCGCGCACGACGGCTGCTGCTCGGTCTGCAGCGTGCTCCACACCGGTGCGCCGGTCGATGTGCCGCAAACCGCCGATGCCGTCATCTTCGAACGCCAGCACGCGCGCGTGGTCTGGGTCGAATTCACAACGGACCGCTTCAGTTCCCGCGCCGGCTCGCACGCGCAAGCGCGCGCGCCACCCTCTCTTTCCTGACCTTTCGAACATCCGAACGATCGGTGCGGCCTCGGCTGCGCTGATCGGTGCAGTTCATTAACCGGCCGCTAGAGCCGGTGTCAGGAATACCACATGTTTCGCTATCACTTGCCCACGGGCGCGCTTGCTTGCGCCGCCGTCTTTGCATCCGTTCCGGCGGGTGCTCAAACCAATACGCAAAGTTCGCTTCCGCCGGTCACCGTGGATGCCCCAACGCCGCAGCGGACAACTTCGGTCCGTGCCCCGCAGCGCAGTGCGGCGCGCACGGCGCGGCCGTCTCGTGTTCGCAATCCGGCCCCGGTTGCGCCGCCGGTTGCCAGCGAACCGGCGAGGGGACCGGCGCTGACGGTTCTCACCGTGCAACAGGCGATCCGCGAGATTCAACAGACACCGGGCGGCGTCGCGCTCGTTCCGGCCGAGGCGTACAGGAATTCGACCGTCGCCAATACGATCAAGGATGTTCTCGATTACGTCCCCGGCGTCTTCGCGCAGCCCAAATGGGGCGACGATTCCAGGCTCTCGATCCGCGGTTCCGGTCTGTCGCGCAACTTCCATCTGCGCGGCGTCCAGCTCTACATGGACGGGATCCCGATTAATACGGCTGACGGCTACGGCGATTTCCAGGAAATCGATCCGACCGCTTACAAATATGTTGAAGTGTTCAAAGGCGGCAACGCCTTGCGGTTTGGCGCGAATTCCCTGGGCGGGGCCATCAATTTCGTCACGCCCAGCGGTCGCGACCCGTTCGTGAACGGCGTAAGTGTCGATGGCGGTGCTTTCGGGTTTCGCCGGCTGCAGGCAAACGCGGGCGGCGCCAACGGGCCCTGGGACGGTTTCGTGACCGCATCGACCCAGGCGGCGGACGGGTTTCGCGATCACAGCAACGGCAGTGCGACGCGCGTCAGCGGCAATGTGGGCTACCAGTTCTCGCCCGATTTCGAGACGCGCTTCTACGTGAACGCCAATCAGGTCCGGCAGCGCATTCCCGGCACGGTTACCAAGCAGTCGGCGCTCACGTCGCCCGAGACGGCGGCGCCGAACAACGTCCTGCTGGATCAGCAGCGCAATATCGATACGGTGCGGCTGGCGAACAAGACGACGATCCGGTTCGAGGACACCGTCGTTGATTTCGGCGTGTTCGGCGTCGACCGCCATTTGATGCATCCGATCTTCCAGTGGCTGGACTATCGCTACAAGGATTACGGCGGCTTTGCCCGCGTCACCGATGACCGCAACATCGGCGGCTTCCGAAATGTTCTCGTGGCCGGCGTCAATGTCATCAACGGCAGCATCGACAACCAGCAATTTGCCAATATCGCCGGACAGAAGGGAGCGCTGCTGTCCTCATCGGTCGACAAATCGCAAAACACCTCGGTCTATGTCCAGGACTCGTTTTACTTCCTGCCGAACGTGGCGGCCGTCGCCGGTACGCAGTTCCTGTACGCCACGCGCGACCGTCGCGACCGTTTCTTGAGCGATGGAAATCAATCGGGACGAACAGAATTCAACCTGTGGAGCCCCAAGGCCGGCCTGCTGTGGGACATCGATCCGACCTGGCAGGCCTATGCCAACATCTCGCGCAGCGCCGAAGTGCCGAGCTTCGGCGAAAGCGCGAATGTACCGGGCGTCGCGGTCATCCCGTTCACCAGCATCCGGCCGCAACGGGCGACCACCTATGAAATCGGCACCCGCGGCCGGCGTCCCGATTTGACCTGGGAACTGACCGGCTATCGCGCCGACATCAAGGACGAACTGCTGTGCCTCTACAGCGCGTTCGGCAATTGCAACGTGACCAACGCCAATCGGACCTATCATCAGGGAATTGAAGCCGGCCTGGGCGCAGCTATCGTCAAGGGGCTGTTCGTCCCGGGCAGCGCGCCGGACAAGGTCTGGGTGAACCTTGCCTACACCTTCAATGATTTCCGCTTCGACAACGATCCCGTCTTCGGAAACAACCAGTTGCCCGGCGCGCCGCGTCATTACCTGCGGGCCGAACTGCTCTACAAGCATCCGACGGGAATCTATGTCGGCCCCAACGTCGAATGGGTACCGCAATCCTACTATGTGGACAGCGCCAATACCCTGAAGACGTCGGCCTATGCGATCGTCGGGTTGAAGGCGGGCGTCGACAATGGCGGTACCTATTCGATGTATATCGAGGCTCGAAACATCGCCAACAAGGCCTACATCAGTTCCGCCAGCATCATCGACAGGGCCAATCCGAACCTGCCGCTATTCGAGCCCGGTACTGGCCGTGCCGTGTACGCGGGCGTAAAAGCGCGGTGGTGATTGATTGCGACTCCCGGCGCGGCACGTTGCGCCGGGAGGATTCGAGACGCCGTTTGCGGGCGCGAACCGCAAAAAGAAAACCAAGGAAAATCCGATGAACTCTCTCTCCCGTACCGTTGCCTGCGTCGCTTTCGTGGCCGCGCTATTCACCGCTCCCTTGCACGCGCAGGAGGTCAAGGCCGGCGATCTCGTGATCACGCAAGCCTGGAGCCGCGCCACACCGGGCGGTGCCAAGATCGCGGGCGGATACCTCACCATCGAGAACAAGGGGCGGGCGCCGGATCGGCTGATCAAGGGCGCAGCCGATATCTCCGGCAAGATCGAGGTCCACGAGATGGCCATGAACAATGGCGTGATGACGATGCGCTCGCTCGACAAGGGGCTCGCCATTGAACCCGGCAAGACCGTAAAACTCGCGCCGGGCGGCTATCATTTGATGCTGATGGATCTCAAGGGCCCGCTCAAGCAGGGCGACAAGGTGCCGGTCACGCTTGAGTTCGAAAAAGCGGGCAAGGTGACGCTGTCGCTCGACGTGCAGGGCGTCGGCGCCCAGGCGCCCGCGCATGATCATTCGGGTCATTCCGGCATGAAGAAGTAATGGCGATGGAAAGCGTTCGCCATTCAGAGCCAGGCTGTTCGCGCCTGATGCGGCGGGCGTCCGATTCAATCCAGCATGAACATTTGAGGCCAAAAATGTCGAAGGTAGAGCGTTTTCGAGCGAAGTGGATACCGGTTCGAGTCAAGAAAACGCGTCAAATCAAGAATCTAGAGCCCCGTTCCGATTCAAACGGAACGGAAAAGGCTCTAGGTCTACTCGTCGCTGTCGCTGCACTTTGCGCGGCGTCTTCCGCCAACGCGCACGTCACGCTCGAGAAGCGCGAGGCGGCCGTCGGCAGCTATTACAAGGCGGTGTTTGCCGTGCCGCATGGTTGTGCTGGATCGGCCACCGTCAAAATCCGGGTGCAAATCCCCGAAGGCGTGATCAGCGTCAAGCCGATGCCGAAGGCCGGCTGGACCCTCGAGACGACAAGGGGAAAATACGCGACCGAATACGAATATCACGGCAACAAATTCTCCGAAGGCGTCAAGGAAGTGTCCTGGAGCGGCGGCAAGCTCGCGGACGACAATTACGACGAATTCGTCATGGCAACCTTTCTCACCGGCGGCCTGAAGCCGAACACCACGCTGTATTTTCCGGTGGTGCAGGAATGCGAGAAGGGGGTAAGCCGCTGGATCGATATTCCGAAGGCCGGGGCGGGGTCGCATAGTCATGACAGCAGCTCGCCGGCGCCGGGCCTCAAGCTGATTTCGAAGCCGTAAGTTCGATGCTACGCGCCATCGCAGCCGTCGCGGCACTGCTGGTGGCGCTCTGTCTTGCAACTGATGCGTCTGCGCATGCGTCGCTGATGGCTGCCGAACCTGCCGATGGCAGCGTCGTGGCCGAGGCGCCAAAGACCGTGCAGTTGCAGTTCAACGAAAGCGTCACGCCCGCTGTCGTCAACCTGATCGATGCTGGGGGCAAGACGCGCGCCGTCACCGTTCGTGCGGTCGACCAGTCCGTCGTGATCGTGTTGCCTGACGATCTGCCGCGCGGGACGCAGGTCGTCAGCTATCGCGTGGTTTCCCAGGACGGACATCCCGTTGGGGGATCGGTGGTGTTTTCGATCGGCGTTGTGACGGCCAGCGCAGCCAAGTCGAATGGCGGCCCGGTTACGGTACTGATCTGGCTGGCCCGCATCGGGGTTTATGTCGGCTTGTTCGCAGGCGTCGGCGGCGCATTCTTTGCCGTATGGATCGGGCAGGGCGGAGCGCGCGTGATCACGGGGGCGCTTGCCGTCGGCGTCGCGAGCGCCGTCGCCTCACTTGGTCTGCAGGGTCTCGACTTGCTCGATCGACCGCTCGGCGGGCTGGCGACATCAGCGCCATGGAGCAGCGCGCTCGGAACCAGCCTCGGACCGTCGCTGCTGATTGCGATCGCGTCGATGGTCATCGCCTGGTTCGCGCGGCGCAGCCCGACCGGGATGACCGCCAGAGTATTGACTGTTCTCGCGATGGCGGGCGTCGGGCTGTCGCTGGCAACCAGCGGGCACGCCGCAACGGCGTCACCGAAATCGCTGACGGCGCCCGCAATGTTCGTCCATGGCGTGGCCATCGCCTTTTGGGTCGGCGCACTCGCGCCCCTCGTGGTGCTGGCGCACCAATCGACGGGAGCTGTGGTGCCGGTGCTGCAACGGTTCTCGCGCCTGGCCGTGCCGGTCGTCGGGCTTCTGGTGTTGAGCGGATTGGGTCTGGCGATCATCCAGCTGGAAAGCGTTGGCGCGCTGATCGAGACCCGATACGGCATTATCCTGCTGGTCAAATTGATACTGGTCGCGATCCTGCTCGGGCTCGCCGCGCTGAACCGGTACCGCCTGACACCGGCCGTGGCGGCCGATCCGGAGAAAACGCGGCCATTGATCGGCTCGATCCTGATCGAATGCGTCGTGGCGGTGGGCATCCTCGCCGTGGTCGCGACCTGGCGCTTCACGCCGCCGCCGCGTGTGCTGGCGGCCGCCGCGCAGGCGCCGCTGGCGATCCATATCCACACCGAGAGCGCGATGGCTCAGGTGTCGATTTCGCCGGGCAAGGTGGGTTCGGATGATTTCGTCCTGCAATTGCTGACCGGCGACTTCGGCGCGCTATCGGCCAAGGAGGCAACCCTGACGCTGAGCCTGCCGGAGCGCGGTATCGAACCATTCGAACGTCAAGCGACGCGCGGGCCGGATGGGTCCTGGCACGTGCGCGGCGTGCCGTTGCCGCTCGCCGGCCGTTGGCACATGCGGATCGACGCGCTGGTGACCGATTTCGAGAAGGTCACGCTGGAAGGAGACTTCGACGTGCGGTGACAGGGTGTGCTGCTTCGCCTCGCGCGCAAGCGCAATCTTGTGGCCAGCATGCGACAAAACAACCCGACGGGCAAATCAATTCTGTTTTACGGAAATCATGTCAAGTCCAAAATTTCTGTAAATCAAAAATGTTTCCCTTTCCTTCGACCCCAAATCACCGGCACATTCTCACCCATCCCGTCCTATCAAGAGGGGCGTTGGCCATCGTCACAACGAGGGGCGGGTCGCGGTGGACGCCGATGTTGCGATTGACGGTCGCGGCTGAAGCGTACGGCGAAAGCGTGTGGTCCTGGCACCCGTAACGGCGTCAAGTCCTTAAGGGAGCTAAAGCTTCCGGGGGACGACGGTGGCAATAGAGACCGTCTCACCGGGGAGAGCACGCCATAAGCCGTAAAGCCATTGCGCAGGGAATGTCGGATGCTCTCCGCTGCCCTGTATGCTCGTGTGCAGCTTTCTTTGCACTATTCGCACACGAGACCGCGGGTGCAGCGCGCATCCGGCATTCCCTGCGCCCTCTGAATTTCGGGGGCGGAAGAATACCTGCAAACCTCGGGCGCATCGTGCCGCGAGAATGCGGCCGCATATTCAGTTGTCGTCACCCGCCCGAGTGCGCAATTGCGCACGGGGGGCGGGTGACCCAGTATCCCAGAGACATCAATGATTGAACCGAGAAGCCGCGGCGTACTGGATCACCCGCTTTCGCGGGTGATGACTGCGTCGTGTGGGGCCGCACTATCCCCGTCATTGCGAGCGAAGCGAAGCAATCCATGTCTCGGCAGGGCGGCCCGATGGATTGCTTCGCTGCGCTCGCAATGACGCGGACGGAGCTGGTGGGACCAACCCGGACCTGATCGCGCCGCAATTATGGGCTCAAGATCGGGTGATCAAAACGGCCGGAAATCCGCGCATCTTGCGGCTTTTTAAGGTGTTCCGGCCTTGTATTTTCGTAGCCGATCCGGTTTCACTGCCATTCTTCCTTTCGTCCCCCTGATTCCCTGAGTTGACCCATGCGATTGTCGCGGTTTTTTCTGCCCATCCTGAAAGAGAATCCGAAAGAGGCGGAGATCGTCTCGCACCGCCTGATGCTGCGCGCGGGCATGATGCGGCAGGAAGCGGCGGGCATTTACGCCTGGCTGCCGCTGGGTTTTCGGGTGCTGAAGAAGATCGAGCAGATCGTCCGCGAGGAGCAGGACCGCGCAGGCGCCCTGGAACTGCTGATGCCGACGCTGCAGCTCGCCGATCTCTGGCGCGAGAGCGGCCGCTACGACGCCTATGGCCCGGAAATGCTGCGCATCAGCGACCGCCACAAGCGCGAACTGCTGTACGGGCCCACCAACGAGGAAATGATCACCGAGATCTTCCGCGCCTACGTCAAGTCCTACAAGAGCCTGCCGCTCAATCTCTACCACATCCAGTGGAAGTTCCGCGACGAGCAGCGTCCGCGTTTCGGCGTGATGCGTGGCCGTGAATTCCTGATGAAGGATGCCTATACGTTCGACATCGACGAGGCGGCGGCGCGTCGCTCCTATAACCGGATGTTCGTCGCTTACCTGCGCACCTTCGCGCGGATGGGGTTGAAGGCGATCCCGATGCGCGCGGAGACCGGCCCGATCGGCGGCGATCTCAGCCACGAATTCATCGTGCTGGCCGAGACCGGCGAGTCCGGCGTCTATTGCGACAGCGACGTGCTCAACCTGCCGATCCCGGGCGACGACGTCGATTATGACGGCGATCTGACCCCGATCATCAAGCAATGGACCTCGGTCTATGCCGCGACCGAGGACGTGCACGATGCCGCGCGCTTCGACAGCGAAGTGCCTGCCGAGAACAAGGTGCACACCAGGGGCATCGAGGTCGGCCAGATCTTCTACTTCGGCACCAAATATTCGGACGCCATGAAGGCGATGGTTGCGGGCGCCGACGGCGTCGACGTGCCGATCCATGGCGGCTCCTACGGCGTCGGCGTGTCGCGCCTGGTCGGCGCCATCATCGAGGCCTGCCATGACGATGCCGGCATCAAATGGCCTGAGGCGGTGGCCCCGTTCACCGCCGTGATCCTGAACCTGAAGCAGGGTGATGCGGCCGTCGATGCCGCCTGCGAGGCGCTATATCGCGAGCTCGAGGCCAAGGGCGTCGATGTCCTCTATGACGACACCGATCAGCGCGCAGGGGCGAAGTTCGCCGCCGCCGACCTGATCGGTATCCCCTGGCAGATTCTGGTCGGCCCCAAGGGCCTCGCCGAGGGCAAGCTCGAGATCAAGCGGCGCAGCGACGGCTCGCGCGAGAATCTCAGCCCGGCGGAAGCGGTCGCCAGGATAGTTGGACGATAAGCGGACGATCGCGGGATAAAGATTATCCACGGGGGGCGGGTATTCTTGGCCATTCTCGGCCACATTTGGCCCCGAATCATGGGATTATCGAAAGATGGATGAGACCATGAACGAGACAGTCCGAACCCCGCCGTTTTCGCAGTTCGAATGGCTGTTGTCGGGACGTTATCTGCGGGCGCGTCGTAAGGAAGGCTTCATCTCTGTCATCGCCGGTTTTTCGTTCCTCGGCATCATGCTCGGCGTCGCGACGCTGATCATCGTGATGGCCGTGATGAACGGCTTTCGCAAGGAACTGCTGGACAAGATCCTCGGCCTCAATGGACATCTCTTGATTCAGCCGCTGGAATCGCCGTTGACCGACTGGAAGGATGTCGCCGAGCGGATCAACCAGGTTCAGGGCATCCGGCTGGCCGCGCCTGTCGTGGACGGCCAGGCCCTGGCGTCCTCCTACTTCAACGCCTCGGGCGTGCTGGTGCGGGGCATACGTTCCGCGGACCTGACCAACCTCACCTCGGTCGCCAAGAACATCAAGCAGGGCACGCTGGAAGGTTTTGACGAGGGGCAGGGCGTTGCCATCGGTCGTCGGCTCGCCGATACGCTGTCGTTGCATGCCGGCGACAGCATCACATTGGTTGCGCCGAAGGGGGCCGTGACCCCGATGGGCACCACACCGCGCATCAAGGCCTACAAGGTCGCCGCGGTGTTCGAGATCGGCATGTCGGAATATGATTCGAGCTTCGTGTTCATGCCGCTGCCGGAGTCGCAGGCCTATTTCAACCGCAAGGACGACGTCACCGCGATCGAGGTGTTCACCTCCAACCCGGACAGGATCGACGCTTTCCGCAAACTGGTGACCGAAGCGGCCGGGCGGCCGGTGTTCCTGGTCGACTGGCGGCAGCGCAACTCGACCTTCTTCAACGCGTTGCAGGTCGAACGCAACGTGATGTTCCTGATCCTGACCATGATCGTGTTGGTCGCGGCGCTCAACATCGTCTCCGGCCTGATCATGCTGGTCAAGGACAAGGGCCAGGACATTGCGATCCTGCGTACCATGGGCGCCTCGCAGGGCTCGATCATGCGGATATTCCTGATCACGGGCGCTGCGATCGGCGTGGTCGGCACGCTGACCGGCTTTTTCGTCGGCATGCTGGTTTGCCTGAACATCGAATCGATCCGGCAATTCCTGTCGTGGATGACCAATACCGAGCTGTTCTCGCCGGAACTCTACTTCCTGTCCAAGCTGCCCGCCGAGATCGATTTCGGCGAGACCACCGCGGTGGTGATCATGGCGCTGACGCTGTCGTTCCTGGCCACGCTCTATCCATCCTGGCGCGCGGCGCGCCTCGATCCCGTCGACGCACTCCGGTACGAGTGATGGGTGAGACCATGAACGAGACAGTTCGTACCCCGCCGTTTTCGCAGTTCGAATGGCTGTTGTCGGGACGTTACCTGCGGGCGCGCCGCAAGGAAGGCTTCATCTCCGTCATCGCCGGTTTCTCGTTCCTCGGCATCATGCTCGGCGTTGCGACGCTGATCGTCGTGATGGCCGTGTTGAACGGCTTTCGCAAGGAACTGCTGGACAAGATCCTCGGCCTCAACGGACACCTCTTGATTCAGCCGCTGGAATCGCCGCTGACGGACTGGAAGGATGTCGCCGAGCGGATCAGCATGATTCAGGGCGTCCGGCTGGCCGCGCCGGTGGTTGACGGCCAGGCGCTGGCGTCGTCGGCCTTCAACGCCTCGGGCGTGGTGGTGCGCGGCATGCGCGCCGCTGACCTGAACAACCTCACCTCGGTCGCCAGGAACATCAAGCAGGGCACGCTGGAAGGATTCGACGAGGGGCAGGGCGTTGCCATCGGGCGCCGGCTCGCCGATACGCTGTCGTTGCGTGCCGGCGACAGCATCACCTTGGTTGCCCCGAAGGGGGCCGTGACGGCGATGGGCACCACGCCGCGCATCAAGCCCTACAAGGTCGCCGCGGTGTTCGAGGTCGGCATGTCGGAATATGACTCGGGCTTCGTATTCATGCCGCTGCCGGAATCGCAGGTCTATTTCAACCGCAAGGATGACGTCTCCGCGATCGAGGTTTTCACCTCCGATCCGGACAAGATCGACGTTTTCCGCAGGCTGGTGACGGAGGCGGCCGGGCGGCCGGTGTTCCTGGTCGACTGGCGGCAGCGCAACTCGACCTTCTTCAATGCGCTGCTGGTCCAACGCAACGTGACGTTCCTGATCCTGACCATGATCGTGCTGGTCGCGGCGCTCAACATCGTCTCCGGCCTGATCATGCTGGTCAAGGACAAGGGCCAGGACATTGCGATCCTGCGCACCATGGGTGCCTCGCGGGGCTCGATCATGCGGATATTCCTGATCACGGGGGCCGCGATCGGCGTGTTCGGCACGCTGACCGGCTTTTTCGTCGGCATGCTGATTTGTCTCAACATCGAATCGATCCAGATATTCCTGTCGTGGCTCACCAACACCGACATATTTCCGCGAGAGATCTATTTCCTCTCGAAGCTTCCGGCCGAAATCGCCTTCCGCGAGACCTCTGCCGTCGTGATCATGGCGCTGACGCTGTCGTTCCTGGCCACGCTCTATCCGTCCTGGCGCGCGGCGCGCCTCGATCCCGTGGACGCGCTCCGGTATGAGTGAGGGCAAAATGGCCGAGGGCGCGGAAGATACACCGGTGGTCTATCTCCACGAGATAAAACGCCAGTACACGCAGGGCGAGGCGACGCTGACCATTCTCAACGGCGCCAAGCTCGCGCTGTGGGCCGGGCAGTCGGTGGCGCTGGTGGCGCCGTCGGGCTCGGGCAAGTCGACGCTGCTGCATATCGCGGGCCTGCTCGAAAGCCCCGATGACGGCGAGGTCTATGTCGGGGGAGTGCCGACCTCGCAATTGTCAGACATCGACCGCACCCACATCAGGCGTTCCGACATCGGCTTCGTCTACCAGCAGCACCGGCTGCTGCCGGAATTCACCGCGCTCGAAAACGTCATGCTTCCGCAGATGATCCGTGGTCTCAAGCGCAACGAGACGATCAAGCGGGCAACGGAGATCCTGGCCTATCTCGGTCTTGGCGAACGCATCACCCATCGCCCGGCCGAACTGTCCGGCGGCGAGCAGCAGCGCGTCGCGATCGCGCGCGCGGTCGCCAATGCGCCGCGGGTGCTGCTGGCGGACGAGCCGACCGGCAACCTCGATCCGCACACCGCCGATCACGTCTTCAACGCCCTGATGCAGCTCGTAAAGGCGACGCGGGTCGCGATGCTGATCGCAACCCACAACATGGAATTGGCCGGTCGCATGGACCGGCGGGTGTCGCTGGTGGACGGTCAGGTCGTCGAGCTGGAATGACGACAGCTTCAGAATTGGAATCGCTCCGCGCATTCGAATCGCGTCGAGCTCGGAGCGCATTCGTCGGTTCGATCACGGATCGTTGAACAACTTTAGCCGCGCACGCCCGCCATCTCTTCAACACAATCTCACACGCCGATACCGCTGCGAGGTTCCATTGTGAGTTTTCTGCGGCGAACGTGCACACAATGTTTCGAAAAGTGCCTGTTACACAATATTAACTTACATTTTCACTGAAGACGTTTCGCGTGCGCTGTTGCAGCCAAGTTACAGTAATTCAAACGAACAATGGTATGACGCTGCCACGGCCTTGGGGGCTGTACCAACTGGAACGGGAATTAAAAAAGATGAAGAAGGTTTTGCTTGTAACGGCCAGTCTGATCGCGCTCGGCGCGGCTGCGCCGGCAGTGGCTGCTGATCTCGCTGCGCGTCCTTACACCAAGGCGCCGCCGATGATCGCCGCTGTGTATGACTGGAGTGGTTTCTACATCGGCGTCAACGGTGGCGGCGGCTGGAGCCGCAATGATTGGACCGCGGTTGCTCCCAACGTGCTGGTTGGCCCCGAGGGTTCGCATGACGCATCCGGCGGCACGGTCGGTGGTCAGGTTGGCTATCGCTGGCAGGCCGGCACCTGGGTGTTCGGTTTGGAAGCGCAGGGCAACTGGGCTGACTTCAAGGGCTCGAACACCAGCCTGCTGTTCCCCGGCTTCGTCAACCACTCGAAGATCGACGCGTTCGGCCTGTTCACCGGCCAGGTCGGCTATGCCGTCAACAACGTCCTGCTCTACGTCAAGGGCGGTGCTGCTGTGACCTCGAACCGTAACCACATCAACACCGTTGCTGGCGCGCTTGCTGCGTCCACCGGCGACGACACCCGCTGGGGTGGCACGGTCGGTGCTGGCCTCGAATACGGCTTCGCCCCGAACTGGTCGATTGGCGTCGAGTACAACCACATCTTCCTGCAGGACCGGACCTACACCTTCACCACGCCGGCTGGCGTGTTCTTCGGCACCGATCGCGTCAGCCAGGACGTCGATCTCGTGACCGCTCGCCTGAACTACAAGTTCGGCGGCCCGATCATCGCGAAGTACTGATCTGAGTACTGATTTCGCTACTCGCTAGCGAGACCATTGAAGCCCCGGGCGTCACCCGGGGCTTTTTTGTTGGGCCCACCGGTTCGACATTGCGGAAGTTTTTGTTAACGCGAGAGCGCGAGTCCGTTTATCGCGCCCTTAACTACAGGAACTTCGCGGACTTGAATCGCCTCGCCGCCGGCGCATAGTTGCGCAATGGCAAGCAGCATCTGGACCACAGAAGAATTTACCTGCCCCGGTTGCGGGATGGATTACTCCGCAACGAGGGAGCAGCATCAGCACAAGCATTCGGGCAAATTCGAATGCATGGTCTGCCAGACCGAAGTCCACGCCTGGTCCGGTACCCATGATTATTTCGGCTGGAAGCCGGTCAAGCGAACGCAGCCGGTGTTTGGACGAAAGACGGCGTAGCCCGCGGGCTGGAATTGATGATCTCCCGAAGGCATAGTCGGGACATGAAAATAAGATTCCCGATTATCGTTTCAGCCGTCCTGCTCGCCGCCGCAGCTTTGCTGATTTTCAACGGCCGCCTTCACGCGCGCGGTCCGCATCACCCCACCACGGAATGCGGCTTCTGGGGGCCGATGGAGGCGGGGATGTCGTGCCAGTGACAAGCAACGTTCCCTGAGGGCTGGCAACCGCGCCGGGCCGGGCGCATATTTGGGGCATGGAAAACGTACACAAATGTACCTCCGTGCTGTCGCCGCTGATTGCGGAGGCTAAGACGAGCACCATTCCGCTGGCCGAAAATGCCATCGACGAATTGGTCGCCGTGACGCCCGCACCCCAGCAAAGAGACGCCCTGGAAAGTGTTCGGTCGGTGGTGAAAGCTCACGGAGACGCGGCCGGGCCCGGCTCTCAGTGCGACTTTGCAGATGCCGTGAATGACTACATCGAAAAGCTGATGCGGCGTCTCATCTGACACCGCGACCCCAACCGGTCGCCAAGTCGATCGGTTGATTGTGGCAGGGTTGCTGGCTGGAAAACGCGCGGTTCCGGGCGCATATTCGGGGCATGGCGACGATTGTTCAATGCAATTGCGGCGCCGAGTACAGACGTACTGAAGAGAAGTTCTTGGTACCGCAAACAGGTGACGCGGTCTGCACGGTCTGCGGGGCGGCGCTGGAGTCGTGGTGGAATAGCGGCCACGTTCCCACCTACGAGCTTATTGAACGTCCTCGGACGGAAGGCGGGAACGGCAAGGCACCCGAAACGCCCTAGGGACCCCAACCAGTTCGCCAAGCGATCATGGACTTTGCGACGGGGGCCGGGGCCCAGAATTAACCACAGGGGTCGTTCTTCAAATTGACCCGCCAGGCACGCGCTTGACTCTTAGAACAAAAAAGGAACAATGTTCCTCATATGTTCTTGGATCGGGAGTGCCTGCGATGTTGAGGATGTTTGTGGAAGAAGCCGCTGCTCTGGCGTCGATTACGCTGTTTGTCGGGATGATCGCGGTGTGGGCGCAGCTGATTCCCCAGCTCTGAGGTGGGGGCGGGATCGGGGCCGGCGTACCCCCAAAACGGGCTTCGACAGCCCCTTGGGGAAAAGCCGGATGGCGGGCACAAGCTGAGCGTTCCGCGTGGACTCCGCTAGCCCAACGCATCACCATTGGAGTTGGCGAGTCGGCGCCCGGGAAGGTTTCCCGGAGAGCCTGACGATCGCTCCCAGCCACGATGCAAGAGCCCTCAAAGCGACATGTCCAACGCCGGATTCGTTCATCTCCACGTTCATTCGGCCTATTCGCTGCTGAAGGGTTCGATCAAGATCGCCAAGCTCGGCGAGCTTGCCAAGGCTGACCGCCAGCCGGCGCTGGCGCTGACCGATACCGACAACATGTTCGGGGCGCTGGAATTCTCCGACAAGATGGCGGGCTATGGCATCCAGCCGATCGTTGGGCTGGAACTCGCGGTCGATTTCGGCGACCAGGATCCCAACGCGCGCAATGCGCTTGCCACCGCGCCTGCGCGAATCGTGCTGCTGGCGGCGCGCGAGCGCGGCTATCGCAGCCTGATGCACCTGAACTCGCGGGCGTTCCAGGAGACGCCGGTTCATCAATCTCCGCACATCAAGCTCGAATGGCTTGAAGGCTATTCGGAGGACCTGATCGCGCTGACCGGCGGCCCCGAGGGGCCGATCTCGCTGGCGCTGCTCGGCGATCATTCTGCGCTGGCGGCAACCCGCTGCGACCGGCTGACCAGCCTGTTCGGCGACCGCCTCTATGTCGAATTGCAGCGCCACGGCATCGACAAGGAGCGCCGTGTCGAATCGGGCCTGATCGATCTCGCCTATGCCAAGGGCCTGCCGCTGGTCGCGACCAACGAGCCATATTTCGCAAGCACTGACGACTACGAAGCCCACGACGCGCTGCTGTGCATCGCCGGCGGCCGCCTGATCGCCGAAACCGACCGCGAACAGCTGACGCCGGATCACCGCTTCAAGACCCGCGCCGAAATGGCGGTCCTGTTCGCCGACATTCCGGAGGCCCTGGCTTCCACCGTCGAGATCGCCGAGCGCTGTTCGTTCCGGCCGATGACGCGCAAGCCGATTTTGCCGCGCTTCACGGTTGGCGCGGGATCGGGATCCGATGCGGTCGGCGAAGAGGCTGCCGAACTGAAGCGTCAGGCCGAGGAGGGGCTTGCCAGGCGCCTTTCGGTGCATGGCTTGTCGCAGGGCACCTCGGAGGAGGATTACCGGAAGCGGCTGGCGTTCGAGATCGACGTCATCAACCGCATGAACTATGCGGGCTACTTCCTCATCGTTTCCGACTTCATCAAATGGGCCAAGGACAACGACATTCCGGTCGGGCCGGGCCGCGGCTCGGGCGCGGGATCGCTGGTGGCCTATGCCTTGACCATCACCGACCTCGATCCGCTTCGCTTTGGCCTGCTGTTCGAGCGCTTCCTCAATCCGGAACGCGTCTCGATGCCGGACTTCGACATCGACTTCTGTCAGGATCGCCGCGGCGAGGTCATCGACTACGTGCAGCAGCGCTACGGCCGCGATCAGGTGGCGCAAATCATCACCTTCGGTACGCTGCAGGCGAGGGGCGTGCTGCGCGACGTCGGCCGCGTGCTGCAGATGCCTTACGGGCAGGTCGACAAACTGACCAAACTGGTGCCGCAGAATCCCGCAGCCCCGGTAACGCTGGCCGCGGCGATCGAGAGTGAACCAAAACTGCAGGCGTTCCGCGACGAAGATCCCGTCGTGGCGCGCGCCTTCGATATCGCGCAGCGCCTGGAAGGACTGACCCGGCACGCTTCGACGCACGCCGCCGGCATCGTGATCGGCGATCGCCCCTTGAGCGAACTGGTGCCGCTCTATCGCGACCCCAAATCCGACATGCCGGTGACCCAGTTCAACATGAAATGGGTCGAGCCGGCCGGCCTCGTGAAGTTCGACTTTCTCGGCCTGAAGACGCTGACCGTGCTCGACGTCGCGGTCAAACTGCTCAGGCAGCGCGATATCCACGTTGATCTGGCAACGCTGCCGATCGAAGACGCCGCAAGCTACCAGATGCTGGCGAAGGGCGATGTGGTCGGCGTGTTCCAGGTGGAAAGCCAGGGCATGCGGCGCGCGCTGGTCGATATGCGGCCCGACCGCTTTGAGGACATCATCGCGCTGGTGGCGCTCTATCGCCCCGGCCCGATGGCTAACATCCCGACCTATTGCGCGCGCAAGCATGGCGACGAGGAGCCGGAATATCTGCATCCGATCCTGGAGCCGATCCTGAAGGAGACCTTCGGCGTCATCATCTACCAGGAACAGGTGATGCAGATCGCCCAGGTGATGGCCGGCTATTCGCTCGGCGACGCCGACCTGCTGCGCCGGGCGATGGGCAAGAAGATCCGTGCCGAAATGGAGAAGCAGCGCTCGATCTTCGTGGCCGGTTCGGTCAAGAACGGCGTGCCGAAGGGGCAGGCGGACACGATCTTCGAACTGCTGGCGAAGTTCGCCGACTACGGCTTCAACAAGAGCCACGCGGCGGCCTATGCGTTGGTGTCCTTCCACACCGCTTACATGAAGGCGCATTATCCGGTCGAGTTCATTGCCGCGTCGATGACGCTCGAACTCAACAACACCGACAAGCTCAGCGAGTTTCGCGCTGAGGCGCAGCGGCTCGGCATCAAGGTCGAGGCGCCCAATATCAACCGCTCGGCTGCGACCTTCGAGGTTGGCGAAAACACCATCTATTATGCGCTGGCCGCGCTGAAGGGCGTCGGTCCGCAGGCTGTCGAACTGATCGTGGAAGAACGGCGCAAAGGGCTGTTCACCTCGCTTGCCGATTTCGCCGCGCGCGTTAATCCGCGCGCGATCAACAAGCGCGTCATCGAAAGCCTGGCCGCCGCCGGCGCTTTCGACACGATCGATTCAAACCGCGCGCGGGTATTTGGCGGCGCCGAGGCTATTCTGGCCGCCTGCCAGCGGAGCCATGAGGCGTCGACGGTCGGGCAGAACGACATGTTCGGCGGCGCCGCGGATGCTCCGACCATCATGCTGCCGCAGATCGAACCGTGGTTGCCGGCCGAGCGGCTGCGGCGCGAATACGACGCCATCGGCTTCTTCCTGTCCGGCCATCCGCTCGACGATTACGCTGCGGTGCTGAAGCGGCTACGCGTGCAGTCCTGGGCGGAATTCTCGCGCGCGGTCAAAACCGGCGCGACCGCCGGCAAGGTCGCGGCCACGGTCGTCTCGCGCATGGAGCGGCGGACCAAGACCGGCAACAAGATGGGCATCATGGGGCTGTCCGACCCGACCGGCCATTTCGAAGCGGTGCTGTTCTCCGAAGGCCTCGCGCAATATCGCGACGTGCTGGAGCCGGGCGCAGCCGTGCTGCTGCAACTCGGCGCTGAACTGCAGGGCGAGGACGTGCGGGCGAGGGTGCTGCATGCCGAGCCGCTGGATGACGCGGCGGCCAAAACTCAAAAGGGTCTTCGCATTTTCGTGCGCGACACCAAGCCGCTGGATTCGATCGCGCGGCGGCTGAACATGCCGGAGCCGGTCGTGCCCGGCGCGCTCAAGGGTCTGCCGGCGAAACCGGCGCCCGCACCGTTGGGCGGCGCCGATGGCGACGTCTCGCTGGTGATCATGCTCGACCTCGAAACCGAGGTCGAGATGAAGCTTCCCGGCCGCTTCAAGGTCTCGCCGCAGATCGCCGGCGCGATCAAGGCGGTGTCCGGCGTGGTTGACGTCCAGACGCTGTAGCGGGGTTGGGCGCTATTCCGATTCGACGTCATCGAGACGGACGCCGCGTCCGGCCTGCAGGCTATTGCGGGCGCGCTCGATCCGCTTCAGAAATCGAGGATCGTTCTCGAGCCGATGGTCGGAGAACGGAACCTCCATCATACCGGCCTTGCGAATTGTGCGAACCATGAGTCGGCCTCCAATTTAGCCGCGATCGCCAAAATCTCGATGTCGCTGCGCTGTTTACCGATTACGTGGAGGACATAGCAACAGCTATTGCAACCTCACGATGTTTTCGGCTATGCCCTTTTCCGGGACAAGTGCTGGGGACGTTATGTTGGGGCGTGGAATTGCGCTGCTTTTGGGCGCGTTGCTGTTGTCGGGTTGTATGACCGCCAAAGTCGGAACAGACTATGCGGCGATGTCACAGAAGATCGGTCCGCCAAAACCAGGACTGTCCCGGGTAGTGGTGCTTCAACGAAAGCGCGACGGCCTGTCCATGTCCCTTTGCGCCTGCGATGTGAAGCTGGACGGCAGTCCAATGGGCAAGGTGGTGGTCGGAACCTACGCCTATGCCGATCTCCCGGCCGGTCCACACCAACTCACTGCGACCGAAGTGATGTTTCCCGGCGAGTCCAGGCGAGATTTCACCACGGCGTCCGGCCGCACTTATTTCTTTCTGGTAAAATCGAGCGCGAGGCATGACGCGGTAACCGGCACAACCATGGTTGCGGGATTGGCTGGGGCCCTGGTTGCGTCCGTTGCAACGTCCGGCAGCGACAATACAGGACCGGCCGACCTTATTGCGCTGGACGAGCCGACGGCGAGAACGACGCTCGCCGAACTACAATTAGCGGACTAAGCCCCAGCTGAAGCCAGGCCCGCAGCGGCTCGGAGCCGGGCGATGAGCCGCGGACCGTGGCAGTCCGGTATCGTCGCGACCTCTCCTGTTACAGCGACCGCGCGATCAACAGCTTCATGATCTCGTTGGTGCCGCCGTAGATCTTCTGGATCCGCGCATCCACGAACATCCGCGCGATCGGATATTCCTCCATGTAGCCGTAGCCGCCGTGGAGCTGCAGGCATTCGTCCGCGGTTTCCACCTGCTTCTGCGAAGTCCACCATTTTGCCATCGAGGCAGTCACGGTATCGAGTTCACCGGCGACGAGGCGTTCGACGCACCAGTCGACGAACACGCGCGCGATCATGGCCTCGGTCTTGCGCTCGGCCAGCTTGAACGCGGTGTTCTGGAATTCGATGATGGGCTTGCCGAAAGCTTTTCGTTCCTTGGTATAGTCGGCGGTCAGCTTGATCGCGCGCTCCATCGACGCCACGGCGCCGACGGCCAGCGAGAGGCGCTCCTGCGGCAATTGCTGCATCAGCTGCACGAAACCGTTGCCTTCCTCGCTGCCCAGCAGGTTCTCCGGCGGCGCCACCGCATTGTCGAAGAACAATTCGGACGTGTCGGATGCGTGCAGGCCGATCTTGTCGAGGTTGCGGCCGCGGCGGAAGCCGTCATTGCCTTCGGCTTCCAGGACGATCAGCGAGATTCCCTTGGCGCCGGGCTCGCCGGTGCGCGCGACCACGATGATCAGGTCGGCGGCCTGGCCGTTGGTAATGAACGTCTTCTGGCCGTTGATGACGTAATTGTTGCCTTGCTTTCGGGCCGTCGTGCGCACGCCCTGCAAATCGGAGCCGGTGCCGGGTTCGGTCATGGCGATGGCGCCGACGAACTCGCCGCTGGCCATCTTCGGCAACCAGCGCCGCTTCTGTTCCTCGGTCCCGTAGTTCAAAATGTAATGCGCGACGATAGCGCTATGCACCGAGTACCCGGTCGTCACTTCCGGCACCACGGTTTCGAGATCCTCGATCACGGCAGCTTCATAGGCGAAGCTGGCGCCCAGCCCGCCATAGGCTTCCGGGACGCTCGGCAGCAGGGCGCCCATCTCGCCCAGCGCCCGCCAGGCCGAGCGATCGACCATCTTCTGATCGCGCCATGTCTCGGCGTGCGGCGCCAGGTCCTTGGCGAGAAATTTGCGGAATTGATCGCGAAAGACGTCCAGATCCTCCGTCATCCAGGAAGAACGATATTGCATGGGATCCCCGCGCTAGATGATGAGGCCGCCACCGCAGACGACGACTTGCCCACTGATGTAGTTCGATTCCGGGCTGCAGAACAGATAGACCGCATCGGCGGCTTCTTCCGGCGTGCCGCCGCGTCCGAGCGGGATCATCCTCGCCATCGCATCGAGCATCTGGGGCTGGACCCCGACCTTGATGTCACGGCCGGCGACGTCGATGGTCTTCTGCTGGGTTTCGATCGGCTGGGTCAGGCGCGTATTGATCAGGCCGAAGGCCACGCAATTGACGTTGACCTTGTAGCGTCCCCATTCCTTGCACAGCGTGCGCGTCAACCCGATCAGCGAAGCCTTGGCCGACGAATAGCTCGCTTGGCCGGCGTTACCGTAAAGGCCGGCGATCGAGGAGATGTTGACCACCTTGCGAAACACCTCGCGGCCGGCTTCGGCCTCTTTCTTTGCCATGATCCGGATCGGCTCGGAGGCGGCGCGCAGCAGGCGGAACGGTGCGACAAGGTGGACGTCAAGCATGGCCTGGAACTGCTCGTCGGTCATCTTCTGGATCGTGGAGTCCCAAGTATAACCGGCGTTGTTGATGATGATGTCGAGGCCGCCGAATGTTTCCATGGCTGCGCCGACGAAACGGTCGGAGAAGCCGGTTTCGGAAACACTGCCGTTGATCGCGATGGCTTCGCCGCCGCCCTTGCGGATTTCCGCGGCGACGGCGTCGCCCGGCGCCGCATCGAGATCGTTGACCACGACCTTCGCACCCTCGCTGGCAAGTTTCAGCGCAATCGCGCGGCCGATGCCTCGCCCCGATCCCGTGATCAGTGCGACTTTTCCCTTGAGTTTGGTCATTTGTTTTCCCTGATCAGAGTGCGATGACGGCTTCGCCGGCAAGCTTGAGATCGCCGTTCTCGTCCTTGGTCGTCAGCGCCAGCTTCGCGCATCGCTCGCCATCATGTTCGACGAATTCGGAAACATGTCCCTCGCAGGTCAGGCGTGCACCGAGCTGCGTGATCGCGACGAAGCGCGTCGAGAACACGCGAAGCCGCGGGGGAGGGACCGCATCGGTCAGCGCCTGGCCGAGATAGCCCATGACCAGCATGCCGTGGGTAAAGACGTCCGGATATCCGGCGGCCTTGGCGAAATCCAGGTCGACATGGATCGGATTGTGGTCGCCCGAGGCGCCGCAATAGAGCGCCAGCGTGTGGCGGCTGATCGACGGAAAAACCTTGTGGACGATGCGGTCGCCTATCGCGGGTTGATCTTTCACAGGCTTGCTCATGCGGTTCTGGGATTGAGCACCACCACGGTGCGCGAGACGTCCGCGACGTGGGTGCCGTTCTGATTGGTGACTTTGGTTTCGATGCCGACCAGCGTCATCGCGCCACCTTTCTTGTCGGCGACGCTGACGATGCGCGGCTGGAACAGCAGCGTGTCGCCGACCACCACGGGTGCCCGGTACGCGAAGCGCTGTTCGCCATGCAGCAGGCGCCCGATGTCGACGCCGATGACGGTGATGAACTCGAAGGCCTGTTCCGCGTCCATCATCTCAAGGCAGAACAGATAGGTCGGCGGCACCGGCGTCGCGGCATAGCCGGCGGCCTGCGCGGCCTTGGCATCGCCATAGACCGGATTGGTCTCGCCGAGCGTCTCGCGGAAATAACGCAGGCGTCCGGGCTCGACATGCGCGGTGACAGGCGAAAGGCTGCGTCCGATGAGGGAGGGGTCAATCATACCAGGGCCTCAGACGCGTTCGTAGAGCGTGACGACGCAGGCGCCGCCGAGGCCGAGATTGTGCTGCAGGGCGCGCCTTGCGCCGTCCACCTGTCGTGCTTCCGCCGAACCGCGCAACTGATGCGTCAGTTCATAGCATTGCGCGAGGCCGGTGGCGCCGAGCGGATGGCCCTTGGACAGCAGGCCGCCGGACGGATTGGTCACGGTCTTGCCGCCATAGGTGTTGTTGCCGTCGTCGATGAAGCGCTCCGCGCCGCCGTCGGGGCACAGGCCGAGCGCCTCGTAGGTGATCAGCTCATTATGCGCGAAGCAGTCGTGCAGCTCGACGACGTCGAGATCGTCAGGGCCGATGCCGGCGGCCTCATAGACCTTGTTCGCCGCGGCGCGCGTCATGTCGAAGCCCACCACCTGCATCATGTCGCCGGCCTTGAAGGTGGAGGGGGTATCGGTGGTCATCGCCTGGGCCGCGATCCGGACGTCCTTGCGCAGGCCGTGCTTGCTGGCGAATTTCTCCGAGACGAGTACTGCCGCCGCACCCCCGCAGGTTGGCGGGCAGGCCATCAGCCGCGTCATCACGCCGGGCCAGATCACCTGGTCGTTCATGACGTCGTCAGCGCTGACTTCCTTGCGGAACAGCGCCAGCGGATTGTTCCTGGCATGCCGGCTCGCCTTGGCCCGCACCTTGGCGAACGAGGTCAGCGGCGTGCCGTATTTCTTCATGTGGCTGAGACCGGCGCCGCCGAAATAGCGCAGCGCCAGCGGCACGCCTTGCGCGTCGACCAGTTTGTCGGCCGCGGCGTCGAACTCGTCGAACGCGCTCGGCCGGTCGGTGAAGACAGCGCCGAGCGCGCCGGGCTTCATCTGCTCGAAGCCGAGCGCCAGCACGCAATCGAGCGCGCCTGATTCAATCGCCTGCCGCGCCATGAACAGCGCGGTCGAACCGGTCGAGCAATTGTTGTTGACGTTGATGATGGGGATGCCGGTCATGCCGACCTGGTAGAGTGCGCGCTGCCCGCAGGTTGAATCGCCGTAGACATAGCCGGCATAGGCCTGCTGGATCATCTCGTAGCCGACGCCGGCGTCAGCCAGCGCGAGCCTGGTCGCTTCCGCGCCCATCACCGGGTAGGGCGCGTTCGCGCCCGGTTTGACGAAGGGGATCATGCCGACGCCGGCAACATAGACGCTGGATGTCATGGTGCGCTCCCTTAAATTACCCGTTGGACTTTTTATTACCCGTGGGTAATATACGGACAGCTTCGCTTTCGAGTCAACCGCGCCGGGTGAATTCAAAAATGGACGGATCAGCCTCATCCCCGAACGGCCAGTCACCCTGGATGCCGTTCGAAAGCCGTCGTCGCGCCCGCGACGAGAAACGCGAAGCCGTGCTGCGCACCGCGGTGGCGCTGTTCCTCGAGCAGGGCTATCACGGCACCACGCTCAACCACGTGGCCGAGCGGCTGAACATCACCAAGCCCGCGCTCTACAATTATTTCCGCGGCAAGGACGAAATTCTCTACGAATGCTGGGCAATCGGCGCCGATCACGTCGACGAGCGCATCGATGACATCGCCGCGACCGGTGGCACCGGGCTGGAAAAACTGCGCAAGCTGATCGTCAGCTACGCCGAGACCATGACCACCGACTACGGCAAGAGCCTGGTGCGGTTCGACGTCCGCGACCTCACCGAGCACAACCGCAAGATCGTCGGCCTCGCCAAGAAGAAGATCGACCAGGCTTTTCGCGACTATATCGGGCAGGGGATCAAGGACGGATCGATCAGGCCTTGCGACGTCAAGCTTTCCGCATTTGCGATTGCGGGCTCGCTGAACTGGATCGGCCACTGGTACCAGCCCGGCGGTGCGCTCGAAGCGGAGGCAATAGCAAAAGAATTCGCGATCCGCCTCACTGAAGGGCTCGCGATCAAATCGATACGGAAAAAGGCGGATAAACCGCCGATCAGGAAACGCAAGTCACGGGGAGTATCAGGATGAACATCACGCACGGCCTGCGGCGCGCGCTGCAGATCAATCCGAACGGCCTTGCCATCGTCTGTGGCGACCGCAAGAAAAGCTGGCGCGAGGTCGGCGACCGCGTGGCGCGGCTTGCCGCCGGCATCCGGGACCTCGGCGCGCAGGCCGGCGACCGTGTCGCGATCCTGTCGCTCAATTCCGACCGCTATCTCGAGCTTTATCTTGCCGCCGGCTGGTCCGGCACCGTGATCGTGCCGCTCAACATCCGCTGGAGCCCGCTGGAGAACGAAGACGCCATGCGCGACTGCCGCGCCGGCATCCTGTTCGTAGACAAGGCTTTTGCTGGGGTCGGTGCTGATCTCGCCCAGGCGATCCCGGGCCTCAAGCTGATCTATGCCGATGATGGCGACGCCCCCGCCGGCGCGGAGGGTTATGAGGCGTTGATCGCGCGCAGCGCGGCGATGCAGGATGCGATGCGCAGAAGCGAGGATCTCGCGGGCATCTTCTATACCGGCGGCACCACCGGACGCTCCAAGGGCGTGATGCTCAGCCACGGCAATCTGATGGTCAATGCGCTGAACGCACTCGGCGAAGGCCTGTGGCCGAGCAGCACGGTCTATCTGCACGCCGCGCCGATGTTCCACCTTGCCAACGGGGCGGCGATGTATTCGGTGCTGCTCAGCGGCGGCTCCAACGTCATCATCCAGGGCTTTACGCCCGACGGCGTCGCGGGCGCGATGCAGCGCGATCGCGTGACCGACGTGCTGCTGGTGCCGACCATGATCCAGATGTTCGTCGATCATCCGAAACTCGGCGATTACGACCTGTCGTCGCTGACGGGTATCGCCTATGGCGCCTCCGTCATCAGCGATGCCGTGCTCAGCCGCGCCATGAAGGCATTGCCGAACGTGCAGTTCACGCAAGCCTACGGCATGACGGAATTGTCGCCGATCGCGACGATACTGCACTGGAAGGAGCATGTCGGCGATGGCCGCGCCAAGGGGCGGCATCGCGGCGCCGGCCGTCCCACGCTGGGTTGCGAGGTCAAGATCGTCGACGCCGACGACAAGGTGGTGCCCACTGGCACGGTCGGCGAGATCGCGGTGCGCGGTGACAATGTGATGATCGGCTATTGGGAGCGGCCGGAGGAAACCGCCAAGGCGGTCATCGACGGCTGGATGCACACCGGTGACGGCGGCTACATGGATGAGGACGGTTTTGTCTACGTGGTCGACCGCGTCAAGGACATGATCATCTCCGGCGGCGAGAACGTCTATTCGGCCGAGGTCGAGAACGCGCTGGCGCAGCATCCGTCGGTGGCGCAATGCGCCGTGATCGGTATCCCGAGCGAGCGCTGGGGCGAGCAGGTTCACGCCATTGTCGTTCCCAAGCCTGGCGCGAGCGCAACCCCCGACGAGTTGATGGATTTCTGCAAGACGCTGATCGCAGGTTACAAATGCCCGCGCAGTGTCGAGGTCACGCAGACCCCGCTGCCATTGTCCGGCGCCGGCAAGATCCTGAAGCGTGAGTTGCGCAAGCCGTACTGGGAAAACCGCCAGCGAATGGTGAGCTGAGGCCGGCGTCTGCGCGCCGGCGCGCCTTTCGACGCCGGCGAGGCATGCTGGATTGATGGACATGCTGCCGGCGCGGGCTTTCCCTGCGTTGCGGAGTTGTCATCGCATTTTTTGCGATGCCGTCCGATCCGATCCGTCGTATAGTCGAGCAAGGGGGAACTGTTCTGCATCACGGGGATACCACCTGAAATCGCAGCAACGGAGGTCCGCCATGAAAGTCAAAGACGCGATGCACAAGGGCGTCGACTGGGTCAGCCCCGACACGCCTGTCACCGAAATCGCAAAGCTGATGCGAGCGCATGATATCGGCTGCATTCCGATCGGGGAGGACGATCAGCTGATCGGAATGGTGACCGATCGCGACATCGTCTGCAAAGGGCTTGCTGGCAACGGCTTCGATGCCAGCCGGGCCAAGGCGCGCGACGTGATGACCGAAGGTATCCACTGCTGCCGGGAGGACGATGACCTCGCCAAGGCGGTGCATCACATGGAGACGCTGAAAGTCCGCAGATTGCCGGTGATCAACAAGAGCAAGCGGATGGTCGGCATGATCAGCCTGGGCGACATCAGCCATTCATCGACCGGCGACCTGGTGTCCGGGTACGTCAAGAGCGTTTCAGCCCATCACTGAAGCACGGCGACGACTCGCGATCGACACGCCCCGGAGCAAGTGATCGCGGCTGTTCAACGCCGAACGCGCGCAATGCGTTGTTTGAGGTCGCTCGACCGGCGCTCGAGCGGCCTCAATCGTGCGTGGTGAAGTGGCCGTGCCAGGCCTTCGCGGTCAATCGTGCGAACTGCTCGCGATCCAGACGGATCAGTGTGGCGTGGTCGCCACCCTCCATGTAGATCTCGCTCTGCGCATTGATGCTGTCGTCGACGATGACATCGAGCCCGAAGCATTCGCCAACCGGCGGCACGGCGCCGCGCTCGCAGTCGCCAAACAGCTTCGCGACCTCCTCTTCGCTCGCCAGATCGACCTTGTGGCCGAGCTGCATTTTCAAGGCCGGCAAATGCAGATGGCGGGACGCCGGAAGGATCGCCATCAGGTAGCCGTCCTCGCGGCGGAGGACGACGGCTTTGGCCAGGGCGTCGCCCGGCACATGGCTAGCCTCGGCCGTGCGCGTCGACGACATGGTGCGGGCATGAGGGATCAGCTCGTAGGTGACGGTCTGGTCCAGGTAGTTCTGCAGGGTCGGGGAGACGGTCATAACGGTTCCTCCATTGCAACGCGTGCAACGCGCAATCCGGGCATCGGGAGGAACTCGCGTCGTCGCCTCACGATGCGGGCGCTTGCGAATTGGGTGAAGGTTACGCCTGCCGGAAACCGGCGACAATGCGAATCGTTCCCACCGCCCCGGCCGGGATGGGGTCTCCGCGGGGGTTTTCGGCGGATTTGGGCCCCGAATGCCCGCATTTATGGGCCTGGACCGGGCCAGCAGGCGACAAAAACCGGCCGTATTTCCTTGCTTCTGGCTGGAATCCGGCTATATACCGCGCCATCTCACACGGAAGCATGGCTCTCAAAGGCCGTCCGGTGGCAGCCGGGCCATAAGGCTCGTCTGCTCACACGCTTCCGGAGGAACCAACCGGAGAAGTATTACCATGGCGCTACCCGATTTTTCTATGCGTCAGCTGCTTGAAGCTGGCGTTCACTTTGGCCACCAATCGCACCGCTGGAATCCCAAGATGGCGGATTTCATCTTCGGTGCCCGCAACAACATCCACATCATCGACCTCGCGCAGACCGTGCCGTTGCTGCACACCGCGTTGAAGGCGGTCAGCGACACCGTCGCCAAGGGCGGCCGTATCCTGTTCGTCGGCACCAAGCGGCAGGCGCAGGACGGCGTTGCCGAGGCCGCCAAGCGGTCGGCGCAGTATTTCGTCAATTCGCGCTGGCTCGGCGGCACGCTGACCAACTGGAAGACCATTTCCGGTTCGATCAAGCGGCTGCGTCATCTCGATGAAGTGCTCAATTCCGGCGATGCCAACGCCTACACCAAGAAGGAACGGCTGACGCTGCAGCGCGAGCGCGACAAGCTCGACCGTTCGCTCGGCGGCATCAAGGACATGGGCGGGCTTCCCGACATGATCTTCGTGATCGACACCAACAAGGAAGACATCGCGATCCAGGAAGCGCAGCGGCTCAACATTCCCGTCGCCGCGATCGTCGACACCAATTCCGATCCCAAGGGCATCACCTTTGTGGTGCCGGGCAATGACGACGCCGGCCGCGCCATTTCGCTGTATTGCGATCTGGTGGCCCGCGCCGCCATCGACGGCATCTCGCGCGCCCAGGGCGACCACGGCATCGACATCGGCGCTTCCGCGCAGCCGGTCCGTGAGGAAATCCCGGCTGCTCCGCAGCCGGCCGGCTTCCAGGGTCTGGCGGGCCCCCGTGGCACCGCCGACAACCTCAAGAAGCTCACCGGCGTTTCCGGTGCGATCGAGAAGAAGTTCAACGATCTCGGTATCTTCCACTATTGGCAGCTGGCCGAACTGGACCACGATACCGCGCACAAGATCGGTGAAGAGGTCGGACTCCCGAGCCGCGCCGATGGCTGGGTTGCCCAGGCCAAGGCGATGACCGCGGAAGCGGAATAATTGTAACGCCGCGTGGCCGGCCTTCCGGCCACCGGTTTGATTTCCCTGTTACGGCATTCCTGTAGCTGATGCGGCACGGCGCAAGGCGCGCCGCGCTCGTGGCTAACAGGCAAGAAGGATATCCAACGATGGCAACGATCTCTGCGGCGATGGTCAAGGAACTGCGCGAGTCGACCGGCGCAGGCATGATGGACTGCAAGGCTGCGCTCACCGAAACCGCTGGTAACATGCAGGAAGCGCAGGATTGGCTGCGCAAGAAGGGCCTGTCCAAGGCCGCCAAGAAGGCCGGCCGCGTCGCCGCCGAAGGCCTGATCGGCGCGATGATTTCGGGTAACAAGGGCGTCGTCGTCGAAGTCAATTCGGAGACCGATTTCGTCGCGCGCAACGAACAGTTCCAGGGCCTCGTCAAGATGGTCGCGCAGGTCGCGCTTCGCGTCGGCGCCGACGTCGAAACGATCAAGGCTGCGAAGATCGGCGACTTCACCGTCGAGACCGCGATTTCGGACGCGATCGCCACCATCGGCGAGAACATGTCGCTGCGCCGCGCGGCCTTGCTCGAGGTCCCCAATGGCGTGGTGGCGAGCTACATCCATGGCGCCGTCATCGACAACGCCGGCAAGATGGGCGTGCTGGTGGCGCTCGAATCGACCGGCAAGACCGATGAACTCGCGGCGCTCGGCCGCCAGCTTGCGATGCACGTCGCCGCGACCAACCCGCAGGCGCTCGATCCGTCCGGCCTCGACCCGGAAACCGTGAAGCGCGAAAAGGACGTGCTGGCCGACAAGTATCGCCAGCAGGGCAAGCCGGAGAACGTGATCGAGAAGATCGTCGAGTCCGGCCTGAAGACCTACTACAAGGAAGTCTGTCTGCTGGAGCAGGCGTTCATCCACGACACCGGCAAGTCGGTGGCGCAGGCTGTCAAGGAAGCCGAAGGCAAGGTCGGCGCGCCTGTGAAGATTACCGCGTTTGTGCGCTATGCTCTCGGCGAGGGAATCGAAAAGCAGGAATCCGACTTCGCAGCCGAAGTCGCGGCGGCCAGCGGCAAGAAGTAACCGCGGTCGACAATCTTCCGGCGCCGTTGCGCCGGAGGATTCCTGCGCGGAATGAAGGAGGCGACAAGCTATGGCAGAGCCGGTCTATCGTCGCGTCGTGATCAAGATCTCGGGCGAATATCTCGCCGGCAGCCAGTCCTTCGGCATCGACCAGCCTACCGTGGACCGTATCGCCGACGATTTGATCGCCGCGCGCCAGCTCGGAGTTGAGGTGGCGGTGGTGGTCGGCGGCGGCAACATCGTTCGCGGCGTCGAAGTCTCCTCGCGTGGCGTGTCACGCCCGACCGGCGACACCATGGGCATGCTCGCCACCATGATGAACTGTCTTGCGGTCGAGGCGGCCATCGAACGCAAGGGGACGCCGGCGCGAACCCTGTCGGCGTTCGTGATGCCCGAAATTTCCGAACTGTTCACCCGCAGTGCGACGCACAAATATCTCGCCGAGGGCCGTATCGTCCTGCTCGGCGGCGGAACCGGCAATCCGTTTTTCACCACCGACACCACCGCGGTGCTGCGGGCGGCCGAGATCGGGGCGCAGGCGGTGCTGAAGGCCACCAATGTCGATGGTGTCTACAGCGCCGATCCCAAGAAAGACCCGTCGGCCAAGCGTTTCGACCGCCTGACGCATTCGCAGGCCATCGAAGGTGGCTACAAGGTGATGGACGCGACCGCATTCGCGCTTGCCCGCGAGACTGCGCTGCCTATCATCGTATTCTCGATTGCCGAGCCCGGTTCGATCGGTGCGATCCTGCGCGGTACCGGCCACGGCACGGTTGTCGCCGGCTGACCGGCCCGCGCCACGTTGAACCGCGGGCCTGATAATGCCGGCGGATGGTTTTCTGAGGAGGGGAGAGCGTTATGCCCACACCTGGTTTTGACATCAACGAATTGAAGCGCCGCATGCAGGGCGCCACCCAGGCGCTCAAGCATGAGCTGGGCGGTTTGCGCACCGGTCGTGCGGCGGCGTCCATGCTCGAGCCGGTCCAGGTCGATGCCTATGGCACGCACATGCCGCTCAACCAGCTCGCAACCGTCAGCGTGCCCGAGCCGCGGCTGCTGTCCGTCCAGGTTTGGGACAAGTCCATGGTCAAGGCCGTGGAGAAGGCGATCGTCGATTCCAACCTTGGCCTGAGCCCCGCGACCGAAGGGCAGGTACTGCGCCTGCGGATTCCGGAACTCAACGAGGAGCGCCGCAAGGAACTGGTCAAAGTCGCGCATAAATACGCCGAGGCGGCCAAGGTTGCGGTCCGGCACGTCCGCCGCGACGGGCTCGATACGGTCAAGAAGCTCGAGAAGAACCACGAAATCTCCGAGGACGACCAGGAGCGCCTCGCCAATGACGTGCAAAAGGCGACCGACGGGATGATTTCCGAGATCGATCAATTGCTGGCGGCGAAGGAAAAGGAAATCCTTACCGTTTAAGGCCTTAAGATCGAAACTTGAGACCGAGACTTTAGGACTGGTCCTGGAACTTTAACGATGCCGAACGCCGCCGCCCCCGCAACCGAAGGACCGGATCGAACCGGTCCCTTGCACGTGGCGATCATCATGGACGGCAACGGGCGCTGGGCGGCCGCGCGGGGATTGCCGCGCGCGGAGGGCCATCGCCGCGGCGTCGAGGCGTTGCGCCGCGTGGTTCGTGCCGCCCATGAACTCGGTGTGGTTTACCTGACGATCTTCTCGTTCAGCTCCGAGAACTGGTCGCGCCCGGCGACCGAAATCGGTGACCTGTTCGGATTGCTGCGCCGCTTCATCCGCAACGATCTGGCGACGCTGCACCGCGACGGGGTGAGGGTGCGTGTGATCGGCGAGCGCGAGGGCCTGGAGCCGGACATCTGCGCGCTCCTGAGCGAGGCCGAGGAACTGACGCGGGCCAACACCAAGCTCAATCTCGTCGTCGCGTTCAATTACGGGTCGCGCCAGGAAATCGCCAACGCGGTGCAACGGCTGGCGCGCGAAGTGGCCGAAGGCAAGCGCGATCCGGCATCGATCGACACCGACACGCTCGGCCAATATCTCGACGCGCCCGATATTCCCGATCCCGACCTGATCATCCGCACCAGCGGCGAGCAGCGGTTGTCGAACTTCCTGATGTGGCAGGCGGCCTACAGCGAACTCGTCTTCGTGCCGATCCACTGGCCGGATTTCGACAAGGCGGCACTTGAGAGCGCGATCGCAGAATATGCCAGACGGGAGCGCCGTTTCGGCGGTCTGGCCGCGAAAACCGGATCGTGACCGAGGGCAAGGCCGCGCCGGCGGCCGCTGCCGGACAGGATACGCGCAACCTCTCGACGCGCATCGTTGCAGCCGCCGTATTGATCCCGCTCGCCGTTGCCATCGCCTATGCCGGCGGCTGGTTTTGGGCCGCGCTGGTGACGTTGGCGGCGATCGGCCTCTATGTCGAATGGCTGATGGTGGTGGGCCGCGCGGCTGACAAACGCGTGGTCGTATCGGGTGTTGCCGCGCTCGCACTGGCCGGGCTTTGTCTCGCCATCGGGCGGATCGATGCTGCGCTCGCGGTGCTGGCTGTCGGCCTGGTGGCGGTCGCCATGATCGCGCCGGCGCAGCGAAACTGGAGCGTTGCGGGATTTTGCTATGCGGCGGTGGCGGAGGTCGCGTCTGTCCTGCTGCGGCTCGATCCCGTGAAGGGCTTTGTCGCGCTGATCTTCGTGCTGGTCATCGTGTGGGTGACCGACAGCGGCGGCTACTTCGCCGGCCGCGGCATCGGCGGCCCAAAACTCTGGCCGCGCGTCAGCCCCAAAAAGACCTGGGCCGGCGCCATTGGCGGCTTTGTCGCAAGTCTTGCCGTGGCCTGTATATTCGTGGTGCTGGACCTCGGTAAAATCGGACCGCTGCTCGTGATATCAGGCGTTCTTTCGGTGGTTTCTCAACTCGGCGATCTCTTTGAATCCGCGGTCAAACGGCGCTTTGGCGTCAAGGATTCCAGCCAGATCATTCCCGGCCATGGCGGGCTGCTGGATCGCCTGGATGGATTTGTTGCAGCTGTCGCGATGGCGGCGCTGATCGGTTTCCTCCGCGGCGGCGCCGATGGCGTCGGCCGCGGTCTTATGATTTGGTGAAAAAATGAGCGCGGTTCCATTGCGTAATAACAAGGCCGCGGCACCCGCCGCGCGCACCGTCACAGTGCTGGGCGCCACCGGTTCGATCGGCGACAGCACCATGGATTTGCTGCGCGGCGATCGCGCCCGCTACCAGGTCGAGGCGCTGACCGCCAACGGCAATGTCGAGGGGCTCGCCAAACTCGCACGCGAATTCGGCGCGCGCTTTGCGGCGGTCGCCGACCCCAGCAAGCTCGGTGCCTTGAAGGAAGCGCTGGCCGGCACGCGGACCGAATGCGGCGCTGGCGAAAGCGCGATCATCGAGGCCGCGGCGCGGCCGGCCGACTGGGTGATGGCCGCCGTCAGCGGCGCCGCCGGGCTGAAGCCGGCGCTCGCCGCCGTTGACCGCGGCGCGGCGGTCGCGCTCGCCAACAAGGAATGCCTGGTCTGCGCCGGCGACTTCTTCATGCAGCGCGCCGCCAAGGCAGGCGCCTGCATTCTGCCGGCGGATTCCGAGCATAACGCGCTGTTTCAGGCACTCAGCTCCGGCAACCGTGACGAGCTTGTGCGCGTGATCATCACCGCGTCGGGCGGGCCGTTCCGCACCTGGACCTCCACCGACATCGAGCAGGCGACGCTGGCGCAGGCGCTGAAGCATCCGAACTGGAGCATGGGCCAGAAGATCACCATCGATTCGGCGTCGATGATGAACAAGGGGCTCGAAGTGATCGAGGCGTCGTATTTGTTCGCGCTGACGCCCGACGAGATCGATGTCCTCGTACATCCGCAGTCGATCATCCACGGCATGGTCGAATTCTCCGACCGTTCGGTGGTTGCCCAGCTCGGCGCGCCCGACATGCGCATCCCGATCGCCCATTGCCTCGGCTGGCCCGATCGAATCGTCGGTCCCTCGGCCCGGCTGGATCTCGCCAAAATCGGTCAGCTGACCTTCGAGGCGCCGGATTTCGAGCGGTTTCCCGGCTTGCGGCTGGCCTACGACGCGCTGCGCGCCAGTGGAGGTCTGACCACGGTGTTCAACGCCGCCAATGAGGTGGCGGTGGCAGCCTTCATCGCCGGCAAGATCAGATTCGGCGCGATCGCACGGCTGGTCGAAGCGACCATGAACGACTGGGTCCGGTCCGGAAACCTGGCGCCTTTGAGCTCGGCGGATGATGCGATTTCCGTTGACCATAACGCGCGAAATAAAGCTGCCTCCCTATTGCCTCAAATTGCCTTAAAGGCATCCTAGAGGGTTGGGGGCGCAGCCTAGGCTCGCGTCGAGGGGAATCGAATGACTGAGTTTTTTCTGCATAGTTTCAATACGTTGAGCAGTGGGCTCATCGGCTATATCATTCCCTTCCTGTTCGTCCTGACCATCGTTGTTTTCTTCCACGAGCTCGGCCACTTCCTGGTCGCCCGCTGGTGCGGCGTGAAGGTGCTGACGTTCTCGCTCGGGTTCGGGCCGGAGCTCGCAGGCTTCAACGACCGCCATGGCACCCGCTGGAAGATCTCGGCGATCCCGCTCGGCGGCTATGTGAAGTTCTTCGGTGACGATAGCGAAGCCTCCACGCCCTCGACCGAGGCGCTCGCCAGCATGAGCGCGGAAGAGCAGGCGGGCAGCTTCCACCACAAGAAAGTCGGTCCGCGCGCGGCCATCGTTGCCGCCGGACCGATCGCGAATTTCATCCTGGCGATCGTGATCTTCACCTGCCTGTTCACCTTCTTCGGCAAGCCGAGTACGACCGCGCGCGTTGACAAGATCGAAGCCAACAGCGCCGCTGCGAAAGCCGGTTTTCAGGTCGGCGACATCGTCACCGCGATCGACGGCAAGACCATCGGCAGCTTCTCCGACATGCAGCGCGTCGTTGGCATCAATGCCGGCGTTCAGCTGAACTTCACCCTCAAGCGCGGCGATTCCACCCTGCAAGTGAAGGGCACGCCGGAGCAGCGCGAAGTGAAGGATCCGTTCGGCAACGTCCACCGGCTGGGCGTTTTGGGTATCACCCGCGCGACGGCGCCGGGCGACGTCGTGACCGAACGCGTCGATCCGGCAACCGCGATGTGGCTCGGCGTCAAGGAAACCTGGTTCGTGATCGACCGCACGCTGGCCTATATCGGCGGCGTCTTCACCGGCCGGGAAGCCGCCGACCAGGTCGGGGGCCCGATTCGGATTGCCCAGATTTCGGGGCAGGTGGCCACCATCGGCCTTAGCGCGCTGGTGCACTTGGCCGCCGTGCTGTCGATCTCGATCGGCCTGTTGAACCTGTTCCCGGTTCCGCTGCTCGATGGCGGTCATCTTTTGTTCTATGCGGTGGAGGCGGTCCGCGGACGCCCGCTGTCGAACCGGGCTCAGGAGATGGGGTTCCGAATCGGACTGGGTTTGGTGCTGATGCTGATGGTGTTTGCGACCTATAACGACATCCTGCATCTGGCGGCATCGTGACGCGGCTTTTTTGTGGCGTTGCCCAACGGCAACGTCTTGGAATGAAAATGGAATCGCGGGGCGATGTTCCGTTTGCCGCCTCGGGGAAATTGGCTACAAGACATGCGGAAAATGGGAATCTGCTGGTTCGTGGGGGTGCGGGCCAGCACAAGAATGACAAGGGCGCCTGGCGCATGATGTTTGGAATGCGAGTGCGGGGAGGCTTGTTGGCCGCCTCGATCATGTTCGCCGTGCCGGTGGCTGCCGCGCTAGCGGCGGCGCTTGTTTCGGCGCCGGCTGCTGCCCAGACGGTGGCTTCGATCGCCGTGGAGGGGAATCGGCGCGTCGAAATCGAGACCATTCGCTCCTATTTCAAGCCGGGACCCGGTGGCCGCCTCGGGCAGGCCCAAATCGATGACGGCCTGAAGGCGCTGATCGAAACCGGCCTGTTCCAGGACGTGCGAATCAATCAGGCCGGCGGCCGGATCATCGTGGTCGTGGTCGAAAACGCCGTCATCGGGCGCATTGCCTTCGAGGGTAACAAGAAGGTCAAGGACGACCAGCTCTCGGCCGAAATCCAGTCCAAGCCGCGTGGCACTTTCTCGCGCCCGATGGTTCAGTCGGACGCCCAGCGTATCTCTGAAATCTACCGCCGCTCGGGCCGCTATGACGTCAGCGTCACCCCGGAAATCATTGAACAGCCGAACAACCGCGTCGACCTGATCTTCACGATTGCCGAAGGCGGCAAGACCGGCGTCAAGAACATCGAGTTCATCGGCAACAAGTTCTATTCGTCCTACCGGTTGAAGGACGTCATCAAAACCCGCGAATCCAACCTCTTGAGCTTCCTCGGCGGCGCCGACGTCTACGATCCGGACCGGGTCGAGGCCGACCGTGACCTGATCCGCCGATTCTATCTCAAGAACGGTTTTGCCGACGTGCAGGTGGTAGCCGCGCTGTCCGAGTACGATCCTGAGAAAAAGGGCTTCCTCGTCACCTTCAAGATCGAGGAAGGGCAGCAATACCGCGTCGCCACCGTCGACTTCCAGACCAGCATCGGAACCCTCGATGCGAACTCGATGCGCAGCTTCTCGCGTGTCAGCGTCGGATCGCTCTACAACGCCGAGGCGCTCGAAAAGTCCGTCGAGGAAATGCAGATCGAAGCCTCGCGGCGCGGCTATGCGTTCGCCATCGTGCGTCCGCGCGGCGATCGCAATTTCGAACAGCACACCGTCTCGATCGTCTTCACGATCGACGAAGGTCCGCGAACCTATATCGAGCGGATCAATATCCGCGGCAACACAAGGACCCGCGACTACGTGATTCGCCGCGAATTCGACCTTTCGGAAGGCGACGCCTACAATCGCGCGCTGGTTGATCGTGCCGAACGCCGGCTGAAGAATCTCGACTTCTTCAAGACCGTGAAGATCATCACCGAGCCGGGGTCGTCCAGCGACCGTGTGGTCCTGATCGTCGATATAGACGAGAAGTCGACCGGCGACTTCTCGGTGTCGGGCGGCTATTCGACCACCGACGGCGCGCTTGCCGAAGTCAGTATATCGGAACGCAACTTCCTCGGCCGCGGCCTGTATGCGAAGGCGGCGGTCACGTACGGCCAGTATGCGCGCGGTTACTCGCTGTCGTTCGTCGAGCCCTATCTGCTGGACTATCGCGTCGCGCTCGGCCTCGACCTGTTCCAGCGCCAGCAACTTGCCAACAGCTACATCTCGTATGGAACCAAGACGCTGGGCTTCAGCCCGCGCCTCGGCTTCACCTTGCGCGAAGATCTGGCCTTGCAGCTGCGCTATTCGATCTATCAGCAGGAAATCCAGCTGCCGAGTTCGCTGTCGAACTGTAACAACAACCCGAACAACGGATTGCTGGCGTTCAACCCGTCGCCGGCCTGGGTGAATCTGAACGGCGCGCCGGCCGCGACTGCACTGGGTGCTACAGATGCCTCAGGCGTCGGTCTGTGGTGCTACAGCGACGGCGAAGCCTCGCTGCCGGTCCGCAAGGAGCTGCAGAGCGGCAGGACCCTGACCTCGTCGGTCGGCTATTCGCTGAACTACAACACCCTGGATAACAACAAGAATCCGACCACGGGCTTGCTGGTCGACTGGAAGCAGGACTTCGCCGGCCTCGGTGGCGACGTTACCTACGTCAAGTCCGCGATCGATGCGAAGTACTACACGCCGCTGGTCGCCGACATCGTCGGCCTGCTCCGCTTCCAGGGTGGCATGCTCAACCAGATCGGCAACGACCAGCTGCGCATGCTCGATCACTTCCAGATGGGTCCGAACCTGGTTCGCGGCTTTGCGCCGAACGGCATCGGACCGCGCGACATCAACCCCTACGGTACGGGTGACGCGCTCGGTGGCACCAAATATTGGGGCGCGTCGGCGGAATTGCAGATGCCGTTCTGGTTCTTGCCGAAGGAAGTCGGGCTCAAGGGCGCGATCTATGCCGACGCCGGCGGCCTGTTTGACTACAGGGGAACGACCTCGTGGGCGCAGACCGGTGAAGTCAACGTTCCCGGTTGCGTGCGGCCGACGACCAATCCGGCGACGCCGGGCACCTGCCTCGGCCTGCAGTATGACGAAGGCAATGTCGTCCGCAGCTCGGTCGGTGTCGGCTTGATCTGGGCGTCACCGTTCGGTCCGCTGCGCTTCGACTATGCGGTTCCGATCACCAAGGGCAAGAATGACCGCACGCAGGAATTCCGGTTCGGCGGCGGTACATCGTTCTAAATCCAGCAACCGGCCGGACTGCGACGGGTCGAATGGCGCAGCCGATATTCTTCAAGCAACCGCCTTCGTCGACGCTGGCTGATATTGCCGCGTTGACGAAGTCGGTATTGGTCGACCCCGCAAGGGACGGCCATGTCATCCGGGGCCTCGCTTCGCTCGACGAGGCCGGCCCGATGCACCTGGCGTTCTTCGACAACCTCAAATACGCCGACCAGCTCGCCTCGACAAAGGCCGGTGCCTGCCTGGTCAGCCCGCGTTTTGAGGCGCAGGTACCACCTCATGTCGCGGTGCTGCGGGCCGCCCAGCCGTTCCGCGCGTTCGTGCAGATCGCGCGCCAGTGGCATGAAGACGCGTTGCGTCCGCAGTCCTGGTTCGACAATGACGCAATTGCGCCGTCCGCGATCATCGACCCGTCAGCCCATCTGGAAGACGGCGTCATCGTCGACCCGCTGGCTGTGATCGGCCCTCGGGTCGAGATCGGGGCGGGAACGGTGATCGGCGCAGGGGCCGTGATCGGGGCCGAGGTGCGGATCGGCCGGGACTGCAATGTCGGCGCGCGCACCGCAATCCAGTTCTCCCTGATCGGCAACAACGTTTTGATCCACCCCGGCTGCAGCATCGGCCAGGACGGCTATGGCTTCATTTTCTTCGGCCCCGACGGCCATCTGAAGGTGCCGCAGACCGGCCGCGTCCTGATCCAGAACAACGTCGAGATCGGCGCCAACACCACCATCGACCGCGGCAGCCTGCGCGATACCGTCATCGGTGAGGGCACTAAAATCGATAATCAGGTCCAGATCGGCCACAATGTGACCATCGGCAGGCACTGCCTGCTTGCGGCCCAGATCGGGCTCGCGGGCAGCCTGACGATCGGGGACAACGTCGCGCTGGGCGCCAAGGTAGGCATCAATAACCATCTCAAGATCGGCGACGGTGCCCAGGTCACCGCCATGAGCGGGGTCAAGGACGACATCCCGCCCAATGGCCGCTGGGGCGGTTTTTTTGCAAAACCGACCAAACAGTGGTTTAGGGAGATTATTGCAGTGGAGCGACTGGCGCAGGGCGCCGCGGATCCGAAGAACGAGGGACGGGAGTGATGGAGGAGGTGCCGATCAGGTTTGAACTCGTTGATATCAACGAGATCCTCAAGACGCTTCCGCATCGTTTTCCGATGCTGCTGATCGACCGGGTGATCAACATCCGCACCGATTACTCCGGCATCGGCGTCAAGAACGTGACCTTCAACGAGCCGGCGTTTCAGGGACATTTCCCGGAACGCCCGGTCTATCCCGGCGTGATGATGATCGAGGCCATGGCGCAGACCGCCGGCGTGATCGGCATCAAGTCGGTCGAAGGCACCGAGAAGCCGCGCGCGGTGTACTTCCTGACCATCGACAAGTGCAAGTTCCGCAAACCCGTGATGCCCGGCGACACCATCGAATACCACATGCGCTCGATCGGCCGCCGCAAGGCGATGTGGTGGTTTCACGGCGACGCCAAGGTCAATGGCACCGTGGTCGCCGAGGCCGATGTCGGCGCGATGCTGACGGATTAATTCCGGCAGGCGAAGGCCGCGCCCGACGGTCCCCTGATATGGCGGTTGAAGAACCCGCCCATCGATGGCGCGCCCAGCAAGGCGTCGTAGGTCTCGGCCGGCAGATCGCAATACTGATCGTAGGCTCCCTTGACCGCGACGATCAGGTGGCGCCTCGCGCGGTCGTAGCAGACGCGTTGCACGATGCTGCTGCGGGTGATGTCGCGGCACTCGAACGTTCCGAGATCGATCGGGCCGCGATCCCTGACATCAACGGTTTCGGAGCCGATCTCGGCGGCAAACAGATGCAGAAGCAGCGTCGCAATTCTGACCATGGCGCGCACAGGATAGCGCAGATCAGCCGGCGATTCCTGTATTGATTTCCATCGACCGCCCAACTCCGGAAGACCGGAGGTTCGGGCAGGGGCCGTTGATCCAAATGTCACGACATCTGCCGTAACCATACGTCACTGGACAAGCGCGGTCCTGTCGCGGTAACCACCGGAAAACCCGAGATAATATCGCCCGGCGATATCAGCCCAACCTGGACGCGTTTGATGACGACGATCGATCCCACCGCGCGGATTGAAGATGGCGCTGTGATCGGCGAGGGCACCTCGATCGGTCCCTATTGCATCATCGGGCCTCACGTCGTGATCGGCGCCAATTGCAAGCTGATCGGCCATGTGCACGTCACGGCGCAGACGTCCATCGGCGACGGCTGCACGATCTATCCGTTCGTCTCGCTCGGCACCCCGCCGCAATCGCTGAGCTATCGCGGCGAACTGACGAAACTTGAAATCGGGGCCGGCTGTACCATCCGCGAATCCGTTACCATGAACGCCGGCAGCGTTGCCGGCGGCGGCGTCACGCGGGTCGGGGAGCGCGGCTATTTCATGAACTGCAGCCATGTCGGCCATGATTGTCAGGTCGGCAATGACGTGATCTTCGCGACGTCCGCGACGCTCGGCGGCCATTGCGAGATCGGCGATTTCGTCTTCATCGGCGGGCTCTCCGCCGTGCATCAGTTCACCCGGATCGGCCCGCAGGTGATGGTCGGCGGTGTCTGCGGCGTGCGCGGCGACGTCATTCCGTTCGGCCTCGTCAACGGCCAGTATGCGAGCCTCGAAGGCCTCAACATCATCGGCATGAAGCGGCGCAAATTCACCAAGGACCGCCTCGTCACGGTGCGCGCGTTCTATCAAAAGCTGTTCCATGGCCCCGGCATCTTTGCCGAACGGCTGAGCGAGGTTCAGCCGTTGGCGGCAAACGATCCGGCGATCGCGGAAATCCTCGCCTTCATCGATGCGGGCAAGCATCGCGCGCTGTGCCTGCCGGCCGACGGCGCTCATAAATCCTGATGACGGGATCGCCGCAGCCCATGAGTTCAGCGGCTTCAGAGATTTCCTCGCCGGTCGGCGTGATCGCGGGCGGCGGCGCCATGCCGTTCGCGGTCGCGGATTCGCTTGCCGCGCGCGGCATCGCGCCGGTGCTGTTCGCACTGCGTGGCTCGTGCGACCCGGTGCGGGCCGAACGCTTCCGCCATCACTGGATTTCGGTCGGGCAGATCGGCCGGGCGAAAAAACTGTTGCGCAGCGAAGGCTGCCGCGACCTGATCTTCATCGGCACGCTGCTGCGGCCGGCGCTGTCGGAAATCAGGCTGGACTGGGGGACGATCCGCGTCATCGGCCCTATCCTGGCGGCGTTTCGCGGCGGCGACGACCACCTGCTGTCGGGGATCGGCCGCATCTTTGAGCAGGACGGTTTCCGCATGGTCGGCATCAGGGATGTCGCCCCTGATATGCTGATGCCCGAGGGGCGCATTGCCCGCGCAACGCCTGATGCGGCCGGTACCGCCGATACCGAGAAGGGGCGGGAAGTGTTGCGCGCGCTAAGTCCATTCGACATCGGCCAGGCCGTCGTGGTGATCGACGGTCACGTGGTGGCGGTGGAAGACATCGAGGGCACCGACGGGCTGCTGGCGCGCGTGGCGCGCTTGCGCAGCGAGGGCCGCATCCGCGTCGGCACGGGTCGTGGCGTGCTGGTCAAGGCGCCCAAGACCAGCCAGGATTTGCGCTTCGACCTGCCGACGGTGGGGGCAACGACGGTCGAAGGCGCGGCCAAGGCAGGGCTTGCCGGCATTGCCATCATTGCCGGGCAAACCATCGTGGCGGACGCGCAGGCCATGATCGAGGCCGCCGACCGCGCCGGCCTCTTCATCCAGGGGCTGCCGGCGTGATGCCGCCGCGTCCGACCACCGACACGGTGCGCAAGATCGTCCTGATCGCGACGGAGGAATCCGGCGATCGCCTCGGCGCCAATCTCATGAAAGTGTTGCGCCAGCGCCTCGGGGACGCGGTGCAGTTCGAAGGCGTCGGCGGCCGCGCGATGGCACGCGAAGGCCTGAATTCGTGGTTTCCGATCGAGGAGCTCTCGATCATCGGCCTTGCCGCCGTGGTCAAGCAATTGCCGAAGATCCTGCGGCTGATCAAGCAAACCGCAGTTGCCGTGACCGAGGCCGCGCCCGACATTCTCGTCATCATCGACAGTCCCGATTTCACCCACCGCGTGGCGAAGCGCGTCCGCGCCAGCGATCCCAACATTCCGATCGTCGACTATGTCTCGCCCTCGGTCTGGGCGTGGCGGCCCGGCCGCGCCCGCGCGATGCTGACTTATGTCGATCACGTGCTGGCCCTGCTGCCGTTCGAACCGGAGGCGTACCAGAGGCTTCGCGGGCCGCCCTGCAGCTATGTCGGCCATCCCCTGACCGAACAGCTCGCCTCGCTCCGGCCCAACCCTGAGGAGCGACAGCGGCGGGACGCGCCGCCGCCGGTGCTGCTGGTGCTGCCGGGAAGCCGCCGCAGTGAGATCCGCCACCACATGGCGGTGTTCGGCCAGGCGCTGGCGCGGCTCAATGCCGAGGGCGTGGCGTTCGAGCTGATCCTGCCGACCATGCCGCATCTGCAGGAGGCGGTCGCGGAAGCGCTGAAGACCTGGACGGTGCAGCCCCGCGTCGTGATCGGCGAGCAGGATAAGCGGGCGGCGTTCCGGATCGCGCATGCGGCGCTGGCAAAGTCCGGCACCGTGACGCTCGAACTTGCACTATCAGGCGTGCCGATGGTGACGGCATACCGGACCGGCGCGACGGAAGCCTGGATATTGCGGCGGGCGATCAATGTGAGTTCGGTGATCCTGGCCAATCTCGTGATCGGCGAAAATGTCGTTCCCGAATTCCTGCAGCAGGACTGCACGCCGGAAAAACTATCGCAGGTGCTGCGCGAACTCCTCGGCGAGTCCGCGCCGCGTCGAAAGCAGCTCGAAGCCTTCGCGAAAATCGACCGGATCATGTCGACCGGCAACACGCCGCCGAGCGCCCGCGCCGCCGACATCGTGCTCGCGACGATGCGAAAAGCGCGGCGGTAGAGCTACGCTTTCGGCGCCGAACCTTCCGGCCACTCCGGCAATTGATCCTTCGGATCGAACCACGTCGCGCAATCCGATCGCCAGATGTGTGCGGCGGGACGATTGGTGATCGGCGTATCGAGACACCCCATCCGCAGCAGGATGTTGCCGGTGCCGGCGCGCTCGGCGACGATTTGCGAGCCGCATTGCGTGCAGAAATAGCGCTGCTTGCCGGGCGATGACTCAAATCCCCTGAGCAGGCTTTCGCCCCTGGTCCAGCGAAAGCGGTCGCGTGGCACGCTGGTCACCGTCGAGAACGCCGAGCCGTGCGCCTTGCGGCAGGTGGCGCAGTGGCAGTGCACGATGGCGCCGGGTTCGGCGTCCACCTCATAGGCCACGCTTTTGCACATGCAGCTTCCGGTGAGCATGAGGGTCTCCTGGAATCGTAGGGTGGGTGGAGCGAAGCGATACCCACCAAATTTCTTTGCCGTGGCGGTGGCTATCGCGGAGCCTGTCAGCGGGCGCGCGTTCGCGCGACCCGTTGGCTCCACCCACCCTACAAGAAAAAAGCCGGACGCGACTATCGCATCCGGCTTTCTTCGGTTTCGTATACGACGCGCCTTACTTGCGCTTGCCCATCTCGACGTAGTCGCGGCGGGCAACGCCGGTGTAGAGCTGGCGCGGACGGCCGATCTTCTGCTGCGGATCCTCGATCATCTCGCTCCACTGGCTGATCCAGCCGACGGTACGGGCGACCGCGAACAGCACGGTGAACATCGAGGTCGGGAAGCCCATCGCCTTCAGCGTGATGCCCGAATAGAAGTCGACGTTCGGGTAGAGCTTGCGGTCGATGAAGTAGGGATCGCTCAGCGCGATCTTTTCCAGCTCCAGCGCCACCTTCAGCATCGGGTCGTCGCCGTGACCGGTCTCGGCCAGCACCGCGTGACACATCTTCTGCATGATCTTGGCGCGGGGATCGTAGTTCTTGTAGACGCGATGCCCGAAGCCCATCAGGCGGACTTCCGAGTTCTTGTCCTTCACCTTGGCGATGAACTCGGGGATCTTGTCGACGGTGCCGATGTCGGCCAGCATCGCGAGCGCGGCTTCGTTGGCGCCGCCATGCGCCGGTCCCCACAGGCAGGCGATGCCGGCGGCGATGCAGGCGAACGGATTGGCGCCGGAGGAGCCGGCGATACGCACCGTCGAGGTCGAGGCGTTCTGCTCGTGGTCGGCGTGCAGGATGAAGATCTTGTCCAGCGCGTCAGCCAGCACCGGGTTGATCTTGTAGTCCTCGCAGGGCACCGCAAAGCACATGTTGAGGAAGTTCTCGGCAAAGGTGAGCGAGTTCTTCGGGTACACGAAGGGTTGGCCGACGGTGTATTTGAAGGCCATTGCGGCCAGCGTCGGAACCTTGGCGATCATGCGCATCGAGGCGATCATGCGCTGCTTCGGATCGTTGATGTCGGTACTGTCGTGATAGAACGCGGCGAGCGCGCCGACGGCCGCGACCATGATGGCCATCGGATGGGCGTCGCGGCGGAAGCCCTGGAAGAAGCGGGCCATCTGCTCGTGAACCATGGTGTGATGGATCACGCGGTGGTCGAAATCTTCCTTCTGCGCCTTGGTGGGAAGTTCCCCGTACAGCAGGAGATAGCAGGTCTCGAGGAAATCGCCCTTTTCGGCGAGCTGCTCGATCGGATAGCCGCGGTATTCCAGGATGCCCGCATCGCCGTCGATATAGGTGATCTTCGACTGGCAGCTGCCGGTGGAGGTGAAGCCGGGGTCGTAGGTGAACATCCCGGCCTGGCCGTAGAGCTTGGCGATGTCGATGACATCGGGCCCCACCGTGCCGCTCAGGATCGGGAAATCGTAGGTCTTGTTACCTACCGTTAGCGTTGCGGTCTTGTTGCTGGATTTTGCGTCCATCGTGTAGTCCCCGATGAAATCGTTGCGAAAACCGGCTGTTCCTGATGCCATTCTCTGGGGCGAAAAGGGGCAGGCCGGATTGTCTAGAAGGCGGCCGGAAAGGGGTAGCTTATTGCCCTGTGCACTGCAAGATGGCCCCTGCTAGCACATAGCAGGGGCTCCTCCAGCGAAGTGGGTACCGGTTCGCGCGAAGAAAACGCGTCCGAACAGAAATCAAGCGCCGGCCTGATCGCCGAGCCGGGCCAGGCATTGATCCCGCCCCAGCACCGCCAGCACGTCGAAGATGCCGGGCGACGTCGTCCGCCCGGTCAGCGCCACCCGCAGCGGCTGGGCGACCGCGCCCAGCTTGAGGTTATTCTGCTCGGCGAAATTCCGCATGGCGGCTTCGGTGGTCTCCGAAGTCCAGTCGGTGACGGCCTCCAGCGCATCGCGCAGCTTGCCGATCAAGGCCCGGGTTTCCGGCGTCAGCAGGGCGGCCGCTTTCGGCTCGAGCTCGAGCGGACGGTCGGCAAAGATGAAGTAGGAGCCGGCGATCAATTCGAGCAGCGTCTTGGCGCGCTCCTTCAGGCTCGGCATCGCCCGCAGCAATTGCGCCCGCGTGGTGTCGTTGAGTTTTGCTTTTAGCTCGGCGCCATCAGGGACATGATCCAGCAACTGCTCGAACATGGTCACGAGCGCTTGATCGTCGGCCTGGCGGATGTAGTGGCCGTTGAGGTTTTCCAGTTTGGCGAAATCGAAGCGCGCCGCCGAACGCCCGATCGCGGGCAGGTCGAACGCGTCGATCATCTCCTTCGTCGAGAAGATCTCCTGGTCGCCATGGCCCCAGCCGAGCCGGACCAGGTAGTTGCGCAGCGCCGCCGGCAGATAGCCGAGCGCGCGGTACGCCTCGACCCCGAGCGCGCCGTGGCGCTTCGACAGCTTGGCGCCATCGGCGCCATGGATCAGCGGGATGTGGGACATGTTCGGAATGTCCCAGTCCAGCGCGTCGTAGATCTGCTTCTGGCGCGCGGCGTTGATCAAATGATCGTCACCCCGGATCACATGGGTGACGCCCATGTCGTGGTCGTCGACCACCACGGCCAGCATGTAGGTCGGGTTGCCGTCGCCGCGCAGCAGCACGAGATCGTCGAGGTTCTCGTTCTGCCAGACCACGCGGCCCTGGACCTGATCCTCGATCACGGTCTCGCCGGTCTGCGGTGCCTTGAGGCGGATGGTGGGCTTCATGCCCGCGGGCGCTTCGGACGGGTCACGGTCGCGCCACAGGCCGTCATAGAGGCGGGTGCGGCCCTCGGCACGGGCCTTCTCGCGCATCGCCGTCAGTTCCTCCGGCGTGGCGTAGCAGCGATAGGCCCGGCCGCTGGCGAGCAGGGACTCGGCGGCCTCGCGGTGGCGGGCGGCGCGGCTGAACTGGTAGATGACGTCGCCGTCCCAATCGAGCTCCAGCCACTTCAATCCGTCGAGGATCGCGGCAATCGCCGGCTCGGTCGACCGCTCGCGGTCGGTATCCTCGATCCGCAGCAGCATCTTGCCGCCATGCTTCTTGGCGTAGAGCCAGTTGAACAGCGCGGTGCGGGCGCCTCCGATGTGGAGGAAGCCGGTCGGCGAGGGGGCAAAGCGGGTGACGACGGGGGAGGTCATGATTTGGGCAGGCCTATGCTTGAACGGCCGTGGTGTATAGCAGGACGGTGCATAACTAAAGTCTCGCCGCTAAAGTGAGGCCTTTAGTGTCGCCTTGGCCAAAGCAGGCTTGGCGGGCCGGGGCGAATTTGGCAGAAGGGCCGCTTATCCGAGCGGGAACACGTAATGACCACAGAACCGGCAGCGGCAGAGGCAGGGCGCGATTTCATTCGCGACATCGTCCAGGCCGACCTCGACACCCAGAAGCACAGCCGGATCGTGACCCGATTTCCGCCGGAGCCGAACGGCTACCTGCATATCGGCCACGCCAAGTCGATTGCCCTTAATTTCGGCATCGCGCAGGAGTTTGGCGGCAAGTGCCATCTGCGCTTCGACGACACCAACCCGACCAGGGAAGAGCAGGAATATATCGATTCCATCCAGGCCGACGTGCGCTGGCTCGGCTATGACTGGGGAACCGACCTTTATTACGCCTCTGACTATTTCGAGCGGCTCTACGACTGGGCGGAAGGCCTGATCAAGGCCGGCCACGCCTACGTCGACGACCAGTCGCAGGAGGAAATCCGCGTCAGCCGAGGCACGCTGACGGAACCCGGCAAGAACAGCCCGTTCCGCGACCGCCCGGTCGACGAAAACCTCGATCTGTTTCGCCGCATGAAGGCCGGCGAATTCCCGAACGGCGCCCGCGTGCTGCGCGCCAAAATCGACATGGCCTCCGGCAACATCAACATGCGCGATCCCGTGCTGTACCGGATCCTGCACGCCCATCATCCGCGCACCGGCGACAAATGGTCGATCTATCCAAGCTACGACTACGCCCATGGTCAGTCGGACGCCATCGAAGGCATCACCCATTCGATCTGCACGCTGGAATTCGAGGATCACCGGCCGCTCTATGAATGGCTGCTCGACAAGCTGCCGGTGCCGTCGAAGCCGCGGCAGTATGAATTCGCACGGCTCAACATCACCTACACGCTGCTCTCGAAGCGGGTGCTGACGCAGCTCGTGCGCGAGGGCCATGTCGCCGGCTGGGACGATCCGCGGATGCCGACCGTCGCCGGCCTGAAGCGGCGCGGCGTGCCGCCGGCGGCGGTGCGCGAATTCGTCAAGCGCATTGGGGTGGCGAAATCCAACAGCGTGGTCGACGTCGGCATGCTGGAATTCTGCATCCGCGAACTGCTCAACAAGGCGGCCGAGCGCCGCATGGCGGTGCTGCGGCCGCTGAAGGTCGTGATCGAGAATTATCCGGAAGGCCAGGTCGAGGAGCTCGAGGCCGTCAATCACCCCGACAATCCCGATGCCGGCACCCGCCGCATCGCGTTCGGCCGCGAGCTCTATATCGAGCAGGACGATTTCATGGAGAACCCGCCGAAGAAATTCTTCCGGCTCTCTCCGGGCAATGAAGTGCGGCTGCGCTACGCCTATTTCATCAAGTGCACCGGCGTCATCAAGAACGACGCCGGCGAGGTGGTCGAGCTGCGCTGTACCTATGATCCCGCCACCAAGGGCGGCAACGCGCCCGACGGACGCAAGGTCAAGGCCACCATGCACTGGCTGCCGGCGGCACAGTCGAGACCTGCGGAAATCCGCGTCTACAACCAGCTATTTGCAAAACCGAGCCCCGACGCCGGCAATTTCGCCGCCGACATCAACCCGCAGTCGCTGGAAGTGCTGTCCGACGCGCGGATAGAGGTCAGCGTCGCCGAGAGCAATTCGAACGAGGTGATGCAGTTCGAGCGGCAGGGTTATTTCGTGCGCGACCAGGACTCGACGCCGGATAAGTTGGTGTTCAACCGCACCATCGGCCTGCGCGATACCTTTGCCAAGGAAGTCGCCAAAGGCTGAGAAGGGCTGACGTCGGCCTCACAACGATTGGATCACTCGATGGGCAGCGCGGCCGACGACATCGCATCCGGTATCATGGCGAAATGGGCCAGGGCGTTCAGCAAGCTGGACGCCGACGCGCTGGCGTCGCTCTACTCGAAGCACGCACTGTTCTTCGGCTCGAACCCAACGCTGTATCGCGGACGTGACGGTGTCACGGCCTACTTCAAGGGATTGCCGCGGTGGCGGACATCATCAGTTCAATTCAGCGATGTCGTGGCCGAGCAGGCCGGACCCAATCTGGTCAATGTCGCCGGCACGGCGTCGTTCGACGCTGATGAAGGCGTGGTAAAATTGTCGGTCAAGATCACCTGGGTGATCGCCCGTGAAGACTTCGACTGGAAAATCGTCAGCCATCACGTGTCGTCGAAGGCATCGTTGATTTAGCAGTAGGGACGCTGCGGCGTTCGCCCGTCAATTTCGCTGGACGACGCACCCCACCGGATCGATCGAGGCGGGGGTCGTTTCCGTTCCGCTGGTGCACCGTTCATCAAGACTCTGCGCACATGGGCGCGCGCAAGGTGCGGCGGTCAAAGCTTGAACAACGATCGCAGAAAATTCAGCACGTCTGCTGTCGCTTGCTCGCGCGCCGCGGGATTATAACCATAGGACCCCTCCGACACGACGCATGGCGACCCCGTTCCTGCCAGGCCGCCGGTCATCACGTCGATGATCTTGTTGTCTTGCTCGAGGAACGTACAGTTGCTGTAGTTCAGGAAGCCGGTCGGCGTTTGACGGTTGGCGAGATCGGCGTTGTCAAACCAGTGCTTGGCGCCAACGTATTCGAATAAGGCGGCGTCATTGCCGGCGTTGCGGAGCCTTGCGACGTACTCCCTGCAGCGGCCGATGATCGTCGCGTCGTCGGCTGCGCCGTGAAAGATCCGTATCGGGACGTTCGCCACGCGATCTTCATCGATGAGCTTGACATGACAGCCCGTGGGGTAAAACGCGAGATGGGCTGCAAAGGGTGACAGCCCGGGACCGTAGCGTTGCTGGAACCGCGAGGAGGCTGCCCAGAGCGCGTTGCGGCCACCGAAGGAAAATCCCAACACTGCAATTCGTGAAGGGTCGATGCGCGGATGGACCGCCAGAAGATCCCGTGCCCGATAGACATCCGTGAGCACGCTGGCTGTGCTTATTGTGTGAGGGCCTGAGCAGACACGCGGAATATTCCTCCCGACAAAACTGTTGACGACGAACGTAGCGACGCCGAGTTGAATGAGACTTTCCGCCCAGTATGTCTCCGCTCCCGTGATGCCCGAACAACCATGCGTTATGACGACGGCAGGAACCCGGTCCGTGGTTTCCGGAAGCCTCAGAATACCAAAGATAGTTGCCGGCGACCCCTCCTGTGGGGCAGCCATAAAAGGAGGCGCAAACAGGTTGCCGGGGAAGGTAAGGGTTTGGAAATTCACTATTTCGATGCGGCCTTGAGAAAAAGCGGCTTGCGGGGCCAGGAGTGCGAACGCTGCCACGCCAACCAGCATGGACGACATGCGCCTCGAGGTGCCGATCATAGGCCGCCGATATCGCGGCGCGCGTGAAGAGAAGCGCCGGGCGGCCAAAATCTTGCGCAACAATCCGATGCTCGCCCGTCGCATAAAGCACCTCGCCAAAGTCAGGGTTGAACGGCGCTGAATGTAAGAAGGCAGTGTTAACTCACCCGCGACCAACTTGATGGCCGAGAGACCATTGCGCAGCAGCGGGCATTGATCACGAAAACAGAAAGGTGCCTATCAGCAAACCGGCTGCAAATGACCAGAGTCCCAGAGTACAAATTGAAACCACGCGGACAAGAATACGAAGGTCGTCGTCCGGCGCGACTTCGTGCGATCGGTCCGTCATTTCAGCCACCGCCTGCGTTGGCCGCTAGGTTAAGGGCTAGGATCGCTGTTTCCGTCGAAAAACAGGCAAAAAAGGGGCGATCAAGCTCAGAGATTCAGGTGAAAACCGGATCAACCGTTGCTCAAAGTCACCAGTCGCGCCGCGATCTGTGGCGACAAGCCGAATCATTTTGACTGTGCAGCGTGGCGAGTTGCTTACTTGGGCAACCCCGCGAGATCGCCAATGTTCGAGGCCGCCAATGTTCGAGGCCATTGCAGCATTTCTGATAATTCTCAGCGTCGGCATCCTTGTCGCTCACGCGCTGGACGCTTACAGGTCGTGGAAATAGTGCAGCTTGCGGCCGCGCGGGTCGGGGGAGCGCGCGCCTTACTGAACTCTTTTGAGCGGGTCGAAGCTGCGCTATTCGGCGTTCAGGGACGCGCTTTCTCAGAGCGAGCCGAATAGTTCCCCGGTATAGTACCCGACACGGGGGATATGAACTGCCTGTGCAGGCAAGTCGGTCTTTTGGCGCCATCGAACAACACGGTAACGCCCGTGTTGCTTTGGCTCACTTCGACAACGATGCCGGTAAGATTAGCGAGCTCGGGGCATCGAGCATCGCCTAGCTTACTCATCTTGAAGCGAGTCCCGACAACTAACTTGTCGATTTCCCGAACCATCTCAAATCTGCAAAAAATAAATTCAGCTAAAGCGCAATAATGAAAACCGGCGGACACTCAATGCGTGCCGCCAGGCTGGATTAAACAACTTTACCGATCAACTTTCCATCACCCGCTTGGGTGAGTGGTCCCGGCAGGCGGTAGAGGGACGGGGAGCCGGGCTCCGGCCCCGCATCATCGTTTTGGTACTGGTAAGAACGACAGGGTCGCTGTCGCACTCAACCCAAGTACGTACGACGGCAAGGCCCGGCCACCTCGTTCTGCGGCATAACGGCAGGATGAGCGGCGCGGCGTCTTTCCCCGATATTCCACTTCCGTTCTGCTAGCCGGCAGGGGATATTATACTTGACGTACCCACGCGGATAAGTTAGCTTACTGCCACAGGGATTAGTGGCATGTGGAAGCGCGTAATTCCTTGGGAACGCATTTTCCTGATCTGGCTCTGCCTCTTGGTGGCCGGGGCCGCCTTCCTCCTTTACTGGGTATTCCGATGAAGTCCGTTCTTTCCGATAAGCACTTTCACAACGAAGAAGCGGCCTATGCCTTCGTGGAAGCCCGCCTGTGGCCCAATGGCCCCGTATGCCCGCATTGCGGGGGCGTGGAGCGCATTTCAAAGATGGGCGGCAAGAGCACCAGGATCGGCGCTTACAAGTGCTACCAGTGCCGCAAGCCCTTTACCGTGAAGGTTGGGACCATCTTCGAGTCCAGCCACGTCCCCATGCGCCATTGGCTGCAAGCCATCTTCCTGATGTCGTCCAGCAAGAAGGGCATCAGCAGCAACCAGCTTCACCGCACCCTTGGCTGCACCCTCAAGACCGCATGGTTCATCTCGCGTCGCCTGCGTGAGGCAATGCGCGTTGACGGCCTGATGATGCCGCCCATGGGTAGCGGCGGTAAGGTCGTGGAAGCGGACGAAACCTTTGTGGGTTTTGTCGAGGGTGGCGAGAAGAAGGGCCGCAACGCTTGGTCTAACAAGAACGTCGTTTTCACCCTCGTTGAGCGTGGCGGTTCTGCCCGCTCGTTTCACGTTGACGGCGTGCGCGCTGGCGATCTGCTTCCCATCGTGCGCCAGAATGTCAGCAAGAATGCCGAACTGCACACCGACGAAATGTACACCTACAAGTACATTGCCGAGTTTGGTGCAGTCGGTAGCCACGAGCGCGTCAATCACAGCAAGGATGAATACGTCCGCCGTGAAGGCGAAAAGGTCATCACCACTAACACCGTGGAAGGCTTCTATTCGATTTTCAAACGCGGCATGAAAGGCGTTTATCAGCATTGCAAAGAGAAGCATCTGCACCGATATCTGAGTGAGTTTGATTTCAGGTACAGCAACCGCATCGCTCTCGGGATCGACGACGTCGCACGCGCGGAGAAGGCTTTGAAGGGTGTCCGTGGCAAGCGCCTCAAATATAGGACAGTTAATTAAAGGGACGGCTCCGTATGGCGAGAAAAGCAGGCGTGCCAAAAAAGCAAAAGGCAAAGCCTAAGCTGACTGATAAAGAGCAATCCGAGCGGTTCAAAGAAACCGCTCGGAAGCTGGGTGTTGATGAGACTGGCGAGTCATTCGATGCGGCGTTCCGCAAGATCATTAAGCAAACCCAGCGGTAGCCGCATTTAATTCTATCGGTGCCAGCTTCACCGTTACGAGTACGCGAGCGTCAGTTGGATTTAGAAAGTCTTTGTCCTCGCAAGTTACCCTGTCCTTTAGGGGCTGGAGCATAAGGTCTGACTCTACGGTCGCCTTTGTAATAAGTTTGTCATCCTCTAGTAAGCAGAAGAATGGATCCTCGCCTTCGCGGGGCACTTGATACTTTCCTAGTTGTGAAGCCGTTCTTGGTTTACTGAGAGCGTCAAAAATCACCTTAAATCCGTTGTCGATATCCCCCGTGTTCGTTATGACGCCGCCAAGAGCGTTGGGTCTCATCAGCAATACATTGACCGAGCAAAACACACCCAGCTTATGCGTTGCTAAGGGCACAAAACGGTAGCCATGCTCACGAAACTCGTAAGCGATCTCTTCGATCGAATACGGTAGCCGGCCAAAGATAACGGTTTTGACGCCTGGTATGGGGATCGCCCTTCCCGACGCCGCCAAAAACGGATTTACCTCCCAAAGGCGCTTTAGTTGTTTGTGGAAGGCTTGGCGGATTTCCTGCTTGTTATCAGCCCGCGTTTTGCGAACGGACTCGCTACGCTTGCTGTCAGACAGCAGCGGGCCCTCATAAGTCAGCCTAAATTCCAAACCAGCCCCCTCTAGGTAGGGCTCGGAATAGGGGTCACTCTTAATAACGACCCGTCGCTGCCCTTCAGAGATCATAACTCAATCTCCGTGGGTACGCAAAGTATAACATTCCCAGCCGGCACCTCACACCTTCCGGTAGCTTTGTCCCCGCGAGCGTATCGTGTGGGTAGCTTGATGTCGGAGCAGGGCAACACGGCGGGCCAAAGGCGAGGCTACGCCGGCACGTGGCCGCCGCGTGGGGCGGCGCCGGTCGGCGGCCTTGCGCCTCAGCGTCTTGCGCTGTGGGCACCACTGATCGAGACCCTGCGGCAATGGGCGCGCGCGGAGGCGGGGGCCGGGCGTTTGCTGCCCTGGGTGCCCGTCGCATTCGGCACCGGCATCGCCTTTTATTTTGCCGCCGATCACGAGCCGGTGCTGTCGGTCGCGGCCGTCACCGCGACAGCGCTGTGCGCGGCGGCGTTCCTGCTGCGGCGGCACAAGATGTTTCCGGTTGCCGTGATGATCGCCGCCGTCGCCGCCGGCTTTGCGATTGCCACCTGGAAGACAGCGCGGATCGCGCATGGCGTGCTGGCGCGGCCGATGTTCTCGGTGGCGCTGACCGGATTTGTCGAAACCCGCGACATCCGCGAGCGCACCGACCGTTTTGTCATGCGCGTCGTGACCATGGAGAGCGCGCGCGACGCGACAAAAATCGAGCGGGTGCAGCTGTCGGTCAAGAAGGGTACCGCGCCTGCGGTCGGCAGCTTTGTCGAATTGAAAGCGCGGCTGTTGCCGCCGATGTCGCCGCTCCGGCCCGGCAGCTACGATTTCGGCCGCGACATGTTCTTCTCCGGCATCGGCGCCTCCGGCTTCGTGATGGGCGCGATCAAGACCGCGGAAGCGCCTGATGGCGGCGGGTGGAAGCTGCGCTATTCGGCGTTCATGCAAGGCATGCGGGATGCAATCGACGCGCGGATCCGGACCGTGCTGGAAGGCGACAAGCGCGCGATCGCGACCGCGCTATTGACCGGCCGGCGCGACGCGATCTCCGAGCCCGTTAATGACGCGATGTTCATCTCCGGCCTTGGCCATGTGCTGTCGATATCCGGCTATCACATGGCGGTCGTCGCGGGTGTCGTGTTTTTTGCGGTGCGGGCGCTGCTGGCGCTGTTTCCGACGCTTAACGTTGGTTTTGCGATCAAGAAATGGTCGGCGGTGGCGGCACTCGCCGCGTCCGCGTTTTATCTGTTGCTCTCCGGCGCTGAAGTCGCGACCCAGCGTTCGTTCTTCATGACGGCCGTGGTGCTGATCGCCGTGATGGTCGACCGCCGAGCCATCACGTTTCGAACGCTCGCGGTTGCGGCGCTCATTGTCCTGACCATCGCACCCGAGGCGCTGGTGCATCCGAGCTTCCAGATGTCGTTTGCGGCGACCCTCGGACTGGTGGCGCTGGTGCAACTCGGCATGCCGCGCCTGTTCGCGCAGCCGGATCATTCCGCGACCGCGCAGGTGGCGCTGTGGGGCGGCCGCGAGATCACGATGCTGCTGCTGGCCTCATTGGTGGCGGGCCTCGCCACCACGCCTTACGCGGCGTTTCATTTCCACCGGGTGACGCCCTACGGCGTGCTCGCCAATCTCGCCGCGATGCCGGTGGTTTCGGCGCTGGTGATGCCGGCGGGATTGTTCGGGCTGGTCTTCATGCCGTTCGGCTTCGACGGCATCTGCTGGTGGGTGATGGGCGTCGGCATCGACTGGATGATCGTGGTCACGCAATGGGTCGCGGCCTTGCCGGGTGCGGTCGGCCGCGTGCCGGCGTTCGGCATCGGCCCGTTGATTGCGGCGAGTATCGGCATCATCCTGCTCGGCCTGTTGCGGACGCCGCTGCGCTATACCGGCGCGGCCGTGGTGCTGGTGGCGGCGGTGTGGGCGGCGAGGGTGCCGCAGCCGGACATCCTGATCTCCGCCGACGGGCGCAATGTCGGTGTCCGCGGCCAGGACGGCAAACTGCATTTGATGCGCGCGGCCAAGGTAACTTCGACGGGAGCCTCAAGGGATGGCTTCCTCGTTAGGGAATGGCTGGCGGCGGATGCCGACGCGCGAAAGCCTGCCGATGCCTCGCTCACCGAGGGCGTCTCATGCGACGAGAGCGGCTGCGTGACGCAAGGCGCCGGTGGCGGGTTCGTGGCATTGGCGCTGCGGCCCGAAGCGCTGGCGGATGATTGTGAGCGCGCGGCGCTGGTGGTGACTGCAAGACCGTCGCCTGCGGCGTGCGGCGCTTCTGTGATCGATGCGGAGCGTCTGCGGCGGCAGGGCGCCATGGTGCTGCGGCGAAGCGGCAGCGGATTTACCATCGATGCCGTCAAGCCTAGGGGCGTCGATCGCCCATGGTCGCCGGCGATCGCGGGCGAGGGTGACGCGGAGACGACCATCCTCGCGCCGCGCCGTGCGGCGCCGCGTGCGGTCGATGCGACCCCGTCGGAAGCGGACCTGCAGGCCGAGGAATAAGGATTCACGTTCCCCGGCGGGGCGCGACCGGCGGCGCGGAATTCAACCGGTGGAAAGCGGTGTCGTCGCCGTGCCCGCCTTCGTTGCCGCGCGCTCGGGAATCGGATGCACCACCGGCAATTGCAGCACGGTGACGCGCTGACCCTCGCAAAGCTGCGTCACCAGCACATGGCTCCCGTCGGGAAATTCGATCGCGTCGTGGTGCCGTTCCTTGATGTGCGGATCAATGGTGTTGAACTTGCCGACGCGAAAACCGATCGTCCGCGTCCAGATCCAGCGATTGTCGTATTTGACGTCTTGCGCGAACGCGAGTTCGGTTCCGGGCAGCATGCAGACCGCAACTGCGGGATCGCGTTCGCTGGCAAAGCCTCGGGTCGAGGTGCCGCGGAAGGTGGTCGATATCAATGTCTCGCCGACCTCAGCAGGACGCGTTGCCATCGCGTGCAAACTATAGTCACACATCGGATCGCTCCCTCGTATGAGATAGAGACCCGTGCCTCCCTCGAGGCGCTGGCCTCTATCAGAGTGGACTTGAGGAAAGTGTATTCCTGTTCTGGGCAATAGTGCGACGGAAAGGCCGGCGTGCCCGATCACAAACGCGCTACGGCGGCTGCGGATTTTCGGGCATCGGCGGCAGCGGCAGTTCGAAGGCGCCGAGATGGAATTGCTCCCTTCCGTCGTCGGCAATCCCGGGCAGCGCGACCAGCGTGAACGCGGCCTCCGGAAATTGCTGCCAGATCGCGAGATCCTCCGCCGTCACTGTCAGCCAGCCGAACCGAAGCATGTAGCGGCCCGGCTCGGTCACCAGGCCCGCCCTCTGCCAGGTGATCTTGGTGATCATATTGCTGACCACGTCTCGTCCCCCCGGTTTTCGCGTCCTCGAGTCGAAGAAAACGCGTCAAACCACCATCCTCGCACGCACAGTTTTTGCCGCATTCTGGGCAATTGTGCGACGCTAGCCACACGCGCTCCGTCATGGCCGGGCATAGCCGTCTGAAGGACGGCGTCGCTTCCGCTCGCCTATGACCCGGCCATCCACGTCTTCTCTTGCGTTACATCGACCAAAGACGTGGATGCCTGGCACAAGGCCGGGCATGACGACTTGGGATAGGGACGACGGCTACTGAAGGCCTAGTAGCGCGGGCCGCCCTCAGTACTTCCGGTACAGCCCGATCAGCTTGCCCTGAATCCGGACCCGGTTCGGCGGCAGGATGCGGACTTCATAGGAGGTGTTGGCAGGCTCCAGCGCGATCGATGCGCCGCGGCGGCGGAAGCGTTTCAGGGTGGCCTCCTCCTCGTCGATCAGCGCCACCACGATATCGCCGGTGTCGGCGGTCTCGTTGCGCTGGATCAGCGCCATGTCGCCGTCGAGAATGCCGGCGTCCACCATGGAATCGCCGCGTACTTCGAGTGCGTAATGTTCGCCGGAGCCCAGCATGTCGGGCGGTACGCTGATGGTGTGGCTGCGAGTCTGCAGCGCCTCGATCGGCGTACCGGCGGCGATCCGGCCCATCACGGGAACGGCGACCGGACGGTTGCCGTCGTCCTCGGCGGGCGCGCTGGCGGCGCGGACCTTGCCGAGCGTGCCTTCGATGACGCTGGGGGTGAAGCCGCGGCGGCCGTTGCCGTTACCGGCGCCCGCAAGCTCGGGCAGCTTGATGACTTCGATGGCGCGGGCGCGGTTGGGCAGGCGGCGGATGAAGCCGCGCTCTTCCAGGGCGGTGATCAGGCGGTGGATGCCGGACTTGGAGCGGAGGTCGAGCGCATCCTTCATCTCGTCGAAGGAGGGCGGCACGCCGGCTTCCTTGAGCCTTTCGTTGATGAAACGCAGAAGTTCATACTGTTTGCGCGTAAGCATCTCGAGCAATCCCCCGGTTGGCGCGTCGTAGTTCGTGGTCGTTCAATTTCGCGATCTTCAGATTCGCGGTTCTCGGTTGCGAGTGCGGTCTCAAACTCGGAAGTCCAAAACTCCCATTTGTAGACACTAGCTCTCGAAACAAATCATGAACGGACACTATATGTTCGATACATGTTCCGCAACCACTTAATTTCAGGTGAACGCGCGCCGCGTTCGCCCGAACAGGCCGCCCGGATGCGTCATTCCGGCAGGCGCAGGAACTCGCATGGCGTGCCTTTCGGCACCGCCGGCGCAAACGGCGGACGTATCAAAAGCGCCCGTGCCGCAGCGAGATTTCCAAGCAGCGACGAGTCCTGGTGGCTCACCGGCACTGCGATCAACGCGCCATCCTCGCGCTCTTCAAGTCGTGCGCGAAGATAGTCTTCGCGCTGGTCGTTGGCGGGAAGATCGCGGCCGAGCAGGGCGGTCTCACGCACGTGATGGATGGTTTTTCGGCCCGACAGCGCGCGAATCAGCGGCACCAGAAACAGGAAACCGCAGACATAGGACGAGACCGGATTGCCGGGCAGGCCGATCACCCGCATCGCCCCGAGGCGCCCATGCATCATCGGCTTGCCCGGCCGCATCGCGATGCGCCAGAACGCCATGTTGACGCCCTCGGCCTCCAGCGAGCGCTTGACGAGGTCGTGGTCGCCGACCGAGGCGCCGCCCATCGTGATCAGGATGTCGGCGCCGGATGCGCGGGCGCGGCGGATGCCGTCGGTGGTCGCCTCGACCGTGTCGGCGGCGATGCCGAAATCGATGGTTTCGGCGCCCTCGGCCCGCGCCAGCGCGCGCAGCGCGTAGCCGTTGGAGTAGACGATCTGGCCGGGGCCCGGGATCGAGCCCGGCATCACCAGTTCGTCGCCGGTGGCAAGCACCGCCACCTTGGGGCGCCTGATCACGGCGATTTCCGGATAGTTCATGCCGGCCGCGAGCGACAGATCGCGTTCGGTGAGGTGGCTTCCTTTGGTGAGCAGCACATCGCCCTCGCGGAAATCGGCGCCGGCGGCGCGGATATGCCGTCCCGGTTTTGCAACTTCCGTGATCGTGAGGTGGTCGCCGCTGGCAGTCGTGTCTTCCTGGATGATGACGGCGTCGGCGCCATCAGGGATCACCCCGCCGGTGAAAATCCTGACCGCTTCGCCGGGGCCCACCCTGCGTTCGAACGGGCGGCCCGCCGCGACTTCGCCGATCACCTTCAGCCGCGCGGAGAGGTCGGCGGCATCAGTCGATCGCACCGCATAGCCGTCCATCGCCGACATCGCCTGCGGCGGCTGCGTGCGCTTCGCCGCAAGGTCGCGCGCGAGCACGCGATGCCAGGCGGTGTCGAGTGCTACCATTTCTTCGGCCAACGGATCGGCGCCCGCAAGGATCGCGGCCAGTGCATCAACGACCGGCATCAGGGCCACGGCGACGACCTCTCAAATTCCCAGCGCGGCAAGCGCCTTTGCGACGTCATCGGGCCCTGTCACGTGCACCGCGGCCAGGCCGCGCGACCGCGCGCCGTCGATGTTGGCGGCGGAATCGTCGAAGAACACGATGCGGGAGGCGGGAACACCGATCGCCTTGACGACATGATCATAGGCCGCCGCGTCGGGCTTTCGAAGCCCGATCGTCGATGACAAATAGATTTCGCGGAAATGGCCGAGCACGCCGGCATAGGCCTGGCTGAAATGCACGACATGCGCGTTATTGGTGTTGGAGAAGGCATAAAGCGGCAGCCGTTGTCCGGCGCGCGCCAGCGATGCTGATATATCGGGCATTTCGCCGGCGAAGATCGCGTTCCAGCCTTCCAGGAACTCGGCGTCGGATATGCCGATACCGAGCGAGACTCGCAGGCCTGCGAAGAATTCGGCGTCGCTGATCTCGCCCCGCTCGTGACGATGCCAGGCGTCATTGGGCAAGAACCGCTCGACCAGCTGTGCGGGCTCGCAGCGGGCATGGCCGGCCCAGGTGGCGACCACCTTGCCGAAATCGATATCGAGCACGACGCGTCCGAGATCGAACAGCAGCGCGTCGGCGGAGTTGGGGAGAAGCGGGGCGTTCATGCCAGACCTTTACAAAACTGGACCGCTCTGGGCAACGACTGGCTGCAGCCGGCGAAATGCGTGTTTTTGCGAGCAATTTCCGCCCAATCCAGCATTTAGGCCGGCGCGGGAGCTGTGCTATTCGTTTGCCAGGAAAGTCCGGGGAGTGATCGCATGAAAATGATTGGCATCGTGGCTGTGATGGTCTTGCTGGCCGGGCCGGCGTTGGCCCAGCAGGCACCCGTTCAAAGATACGGGGAGGAGGACAAGGAAAAGACGCGATCGGATATCGCAGCGGAGAAGGAGGCCGAGCGGGCTTACAAGCGGTCGCTGGGCAATATTCCGGAGCAAAAGAGCACCGATCCCTGGGGAACCGTGCGCAGCGACAATGCCGCCCCGAAAGCCGCCGCCAAGCCGCCGGCAAAACCGAAGGCAGCCAAAACGGATACCAAGACCGAGACCACCGCAAAACAATAATAGCCGGCCGCCGGCAGCTTGCCGGGACAGCGATGGCCAGGATTCGGGGAAACCGGCGAGAACGCAAGCAAGGAACAACAATGTCGAACACGCTGCTGTTTTCGCCGGTGACGATCCGCGGCATTGAGCTGAAGAACCGCATCGTGGTGCCGCCGATGCACCAATATTCCGCCGTGAAGGGTTTTCCCACCGACTGGCACCTGATGAACTCAGGCAAATTCGCCGCCGGCGGCGCCGGGCTTGTCGTCGTCGAATCGACCAAGGTCGAGCGCCGCGGTTGCGGCACGGTCGGCGATCTCGGCATCTGGGACGATGCCTTTGTTGAGCCGCTCGGCCGCCTCGTCACATTCATCCATCAGCAGAATGCGGTCGCCGGCATCCAGCTCGGCCATTCCGGCCGCAAGGCGCGCGCGACCCGGCCGTGGGAAGGCGACCGGCCGCTGCAGCGGACGCCCGAGATCGAGGATTGGGACGCCTGGTCGCCGGTGGCGCCGAGCGCGATTGCCCATAGCGAAAAATGGCCGGTGCCGAAGGCGCTGGAACGCCATGAGGTGAAAGACCTGGTGCAGGCCTGGGGCGAGGCCGCGCGGCGCGCCCATGAGGCCGGCTTCGACGTGCTGGAGCTGCACGGCGCGCACGGCTATCTCGTGCATCAATTCTTGTCCGAGCGAGCCAACCAGCGCACCGACGAATATGGCGGCTCCGAGGCCAACCGGATGCGCTTCATCACCGAGATCACCGAAGCGGTGCGCACGCACTGGCCCGACCACAAGCCGCTGTTCGTCCGCCTGTCGGTGGAGGACAACGCTGGATGGGGACCGGAGCAAAGCGCGCGGCTGGCGAAGATCCTCAAGGCCAAGGGCGTCGACGTCATCGACTGCTCGTCCGGCGGCATCACCGAGATGGCGCCGATCCTCGGCAAGGAAATCAAATACAGCTACCAGGTGCCGCTGTCGGACTATGTCAAGCGCCACGCAGATATCATGACCATGGCGATCGGCCTCATTATCCATGGCGACCAGGCCGAGCAGATCCTGCAGGACAAGCAGGCCGACCTGATCGCGGTCGGCCGCGAAATCCTCAACAACCCGAACTGGCCGATGGACGCTGCCCTCAAACTCGGCGTCGAAGGCCCGTTCCGCAACGTGCCGCCGCAGTTCGGCTATTGGCTTGGCACGCGGGCCAAGCGCGGCTTTGGCACGCAGCCGTCGACCTGGCAGAGCGGGCTGCACGAGGCGGGGAAGGTGACCTGAAGCTCCTAGCCCGCATGAGCGCTAGCGATATGCGGGTATCGGAGAAACTACATAACTAATCGAAGGCGACACCGATCCGGTATTCTTTGCGCCAAACAATGTGGCACTGCAGCTTCAGGCCATCTTCCGGCACAATCAATGTGAAGGTTTGAGGAACCCGGACGATATCGAATATCTCAAGCGCCGCTCCCGTAGCGGAGATATCGCGGATCATGCATCTGATCTTGTCGCCACCGTGATCAATCTTCGCGGGCTTGGCGACACGGAAGCGAGGCGCAATTCGAGTTTCGACCATAAACGGACTCTCCGGTTGAACAGAGAAAATTCATCATCGGGCTAAACGCCTGATGGTCGCGTCTTGGTTCTAGAACTTGATCTTTGAATTTTGATATTCCTGACTCGTCAGGATTTCCCTGGCCGCGTCGCGCAGGTCTCTAATCATTTTGGCCGTTTCGTCCGCTGCTTTTCCAGTGGCCGTCCTGCTGTGCCCTTCGAGGCTATCCGCCGAGTCCTTCAGTAGATCAGAAAATCTCTTAACTTAAGCATCGATTGGTCCAGCAACGAGATCAAATTTCTCGACAATAGAAACAATGCCCCAATGCGATCCAGCCTAACGTAGAAATACTGAGAGTTTCTTAACTGAAAGCAGCGCGGGTTCCGTCCTGTGGACAGTTTGAACCGTGGCTGGGTCCTGCCGCAATCCGCTTCACATCAGCTTCTCGAAGAACACACTCGCCGCAATGGATTGCGGCGCTTTCAGCGCGTAATCGCCGAACGCGGAACATTCCCGAAATCCCGTGCGTATATAGAGCCGCATCGCCGCGATCTGGCGTGTTCCTGTCTCGAGGCGCAGCACGGGAAGCCCGGCGCGACGCACCTCGTCTTCGATGCGCGCGAGAATGGCGTCGGCAACGCCCTGGCCCCGCGCGGTGCCGCGCACAAACATGCGCTTGACCTCGGCATATTCCGGGAAGAGGGCGACGCCGCCGCAGCCCACCGCCACGCCGTGACGTCGCGCGAGGAAGAAGCGGACATGCGGTTGAAAGATTGCATCGATGGAAAAGCCATGCCGCTGCTCCGGCGGATACTCGACCGCGAGCACGGCCTCGAGTTCGCCGATCAGCAGGCGCACCTCATCGGTCGCGGCCAGCGCAACTTCGATCTGCACGTCATCGCCGTTGCTCATCGGTGCTCCTTCTTGGACCCGTACGCTAGCGAACTTGGCCCGGGCGAGCCAACGGGTCGCGCGAATGCGCGCCCGATGATAAACTCCGCGATATCAGGATTTTTTCAGATTCGTCCCGATAATTGCAACGAGATGCCGAAGATTGCAGGCGGCTTAACGCGATCGATCAAATGTCGAGTAATTGACATTACCGCCCATCCACCATGGCTGAACTAATCCGGTTGCGTGCCAAGCCGCTTGAACGCTTTAGCTGCTATGTGTTCACGCCTGAACAGTCACGTGCGCCGCGCAGTCTCGATCGAGGAGAACATAATGGTAGATGGTGCCACCGCATCTGAGCCTCCCTTCGTCCCCGACGCTCCCCTTCTCGCCGATGCCGCAACGCCTCCCGAGGCCTTCGTTCCCTCCGACGTCTCGATCTTCAGGATGCTGACCGCAGAGCAGCGTCAGGAGATCCGGGGTTTCATGCGCGAGCTGGTCATTCTGCGCGGCGAAGAGCTTGTCGCCGAGGGCGATGCGTCGGACGCTTTCTTTGAAGTCGTGCGCGGCGCATTCACGGTGCAGCGCGCGGGTGACGAAGGGCTGATTGCCGAACTGGGGCCGGGCGATCTCATCGGTGAAATCGGCTTTTTTGGCAAGATCCCGCGGACGGCCACCGTAACGGCAATCAGGGATTCCTGTGTTCTGTCATTGTCGCGTGCCGCTTACAACAAGATTGCAATTGAAGCGCCCAGCATCGTTGGTTTCTTGCTCGAGGCGATGGCGCTTCGGGTGGCCGAGACGACGTCGCGCGTCGTTCCCAATCGACAACTTGCGCGCACGCGAACAATCGTGGTTCTGGAAGGGGGAAGGGAGCCGGTGCCGCCGCGGTTTTACGCGTTGCTGACGCAGGCGCTCGGCAACGCGGTCGTTGAGATCGTGACCTCCCAGCGTATCAATCAACTGTTCCCCGGACGGGATCCGGACGATGAAGAGATTACCGGCTGGCTGCATCGACTGGAGCAGGCATCCGATCTCGTCGCTTATTTTGGCGACCGGGAGCTGACGCGCTGGACCCAGAAATGCATCCGGCAATCCGATCAGGTCCTGTTCGTGTGCAGGGGCAGGGCGCCGGACGATTCCCTGACCGAGGTCGAGGCTGCGGCGTCGACCTATCATCGAACCAACGAGCGGCGGCTCGTGCTCGTTCATGATGAGCGAAGCGGTGAAGTGCGCGGCACGGGCGCCTGGTTGAGGCGCATGCCGGTCTTCATGCATCACCACATATCGCTTCAGGACGACGTCGATGTGCGGAGCCTGGCGCGCTTCCTGCTCGGGCGGGCGATCGGGTTTGTGGCCGCTGGCGGAGGGGGATTGGGGCCGGCGCACCTTGGAATCTACAAGGCGTTTCGCGAACGCGGCGTTGATTTCGATATCTTCGTCGGAACCAGCGTCGGGGCTGCCATGATGGCCGGCTTCGCCAAGAACCTCGAAGCCGAGGATCTTGATCGGGGCACGGACGATATCTTCGTCAAGAGCCGGAGTTTCAAGCGTCCCACCTGGCCGCGATACTCCCTGCTTGACCACAAGGCGCTCGACCGCGCGCTTGCGGAGGCGCTCGGGCCCGATTGCAACATCGAGGACTGCTGGAAGCCGTTTGCCGCCGTGGCAACCAACCTCTCCACCCAGGCCGGCGAAGTCATTCGTACCGGGTCGCTGTGGCAGGCGGTGCGGGCGTCGGCATCAATTCCCGGGATCTTGCCGCCATTCTACACCAAGGATGGCTCGATGCTGGTTGACGGCTGTCTGATCGACAACATCCCGCTTGCGCCGATGCACAATCTGAAGCGCGGGCCCAATCTGGTGGTCCATTTTGGCAAGCAGGAAATCGAACGCTTCGAGGTGGATTACGATGCGCTTCCGGGACGCCTCAAGCTGATTTCCAGTCTGCTGCTGCCGTTTGGCAGAAAGCGCCTGCCAAGGGCGCCATCGGCGGTCAGCGTGCTCTGGCGCAGCCTGCTGGTGCATCAGCGCGTGGATTCGATTCCGGTGGGCCCCGCCGATTTTGTGATGCGTCCGCCGACCATTCCCGGCGCCAAGGTCATGGAGTTCGACAACCACAAGCGCGTTTTCGAAGCGTCCTACCTGTGGGCGAGATCAACGCTTGAAAGCGCGGAAGGGGATCAGCACGCGGCACTGCTCGCGATCCTCTCAAAGGGCACGCCGTCGCGCGCCGTTGCGGGCCGAACCTTCGCCGAGCTGGCAGCAAGCTGAGTTCAAGCATCGTTTTGAGGTCTGCATATCCATCATTTGAATCAAATTTATCCGGTTTGGGGGTTTCACCGCGAAAGCGAAACTGAAACCATTTTCCGTTCCACAGAACCAATCTCTGCAATTCACGAAGTCGTGCAGAAACGCGGCCTCCTTATGCGTCCGTTCCATCGCGTGAATGGAAGCGCAGTTCAAGGAGACGATCATGCAAACGACTTATGCCGAGACCAGCGCATCGGCCCGAAAGAACGGAATCTCCTGGCTGAACGAGGCCGGCATCGATCTGTCCCAGATGACGCTGCGGCTTGGATGCGCCAGGACGAGGGTGGAACTCGACCACTATCTCAGGAGGTTGCTGCCGGCGCATCGCGAGGTGATTGAGATCGTCGACTTCGCGCTCAAGTCCCTCGAGGAAGCAAGCGAGATCATCGGCCTCCCGCAGGCGACGATCAAGACGCGCTTGTTCTACGCCCGCAAGGCGTTGGTCGACGTGGTCAGGTATCAGAGCATCCAGTCCGTTGCTGCGTAGTGCGCTCCCGGGGAGGGCATGACCTCCTCGACCCCTTCACCGGTATGTTCAGAGGAGCTGGTCATGAATTCGATCGAATGGCGGCATGAAGTCATGGATGTGGCTTGCGACTCTCCCGCGCTGGCACCAATGCTCCAGGGCGAAGTGCTCGACGTCGCCGCGGCCTTCACAGCCATGGCAGCCTCGGCGGTTTTCGAAATCGTGCGGTTGCGGACCGGCAAGTCGGTGGTGATCCGCTTGCTTGAACCTGACGACCGCGAAGCGCTGCAGGCCTACTTCGAGGCGCTGTCGCCCGCCGCGCGGCGCAACCGGTTCACCGGCGCCAGCCACGGCCCCACGGATCGGGATCTCGACCTGTTGTTTCAGTCCAGCGCGGACAATCGCTTCGCTGTGGTCGCTGTCATGACGGTGAATGGCGTCGACACGATCGTCGCCGAGGCCTGCTATGCGTTCGACCGGGCAACCGGTGGCCTGGAGTTCGGTGTTTCCGTTCACGATGACCACCGGGGCTGCAACATCGGCTCTGCATTGCTTTCGAATCTCGAGCGCCTCGCGGCGGCATTCGGCGCCCGCCATATCTTCGGCGACACGCTGCGGACCAACAATGAGATGCAGGCGCTGGCGCGCAAGGCAGGCTTTGCCTTCGTCAATATGCCGGGCAATTGGTGTGAGCGCCGCATGATGAAGCCGTGCTTGACGGCGCTGGGGACGATGCTTGGCGGCGTCATGCCGGGGTTCGGTATGGCCGGAAAACTGTCGGTCGCCTGATACGATGCGATCGGCTTGAAGCCACGCCAGCCGCCGCGATGGTCGCCAAGGCCGTTCGGGCCTGCATGCAATGACGCCTGGGCGCGACAAAACGACCCGACGGCCGCGCCCGGCGTAGCCTTGGCGAAGGCGGGGCAAATCACTTCTGAGTTTCGGAAATCGTGTCAAGTAGAAAATTTCTGTAAATCAAAAATATTTTCTGTTGTCGGCCGACCCAAATCAGTGCGCATCTATCGCCATCCCGTCCTACTCAGAAGGGCGTCGGCCGTCGTCACGGACGTTGGGCGGGTTGCG
>NZ_JAFCLZ010000037.1 GCF_018130165.1 Bradyrhizobium sp. JYMT SZCCT0180
CCGGCGTAAAATCAAGCGCGCCGGTTGGGACGACGCCTTCCTCTTGGCTACCCTCAGCCATATGCGATAGCCCTGCCCGCAAGCGGGAGAGGGAGTGCGCTTCCTTCGCGGTTGCTATCTGACCTGTCCCACTCGCCTCCAGCTCCATTCTGTGTGACCGGCATCACAGCGCCTCCACCCGCTTCAAGCGACAAACGGCCAACAGGAATGAACCGGTGTTGGTCGTCATGGCTTGCTCAAAATATGCTTGCTGGTCGAATGTGGCGCGCGGCTCGCTCGCAGCGATGCTGCTGGCCATCTCGGTGTTTGTGGCCGACCCTGCCGGCGCGGAGATTATCAGGAAAGAAGACTCGCTGCGCGGGATCACGATGACGCGCGAAGAGTGCGCCGCGAAACCGCAGACCTTCTGGCTCAACGTCTACAGCCAGGATTTCTGTGTCCGCTATTATCTTTCCACCGCCGGAGGCCAGGGCTCGCGCCCGGTCATCATTCTGAACGGCGATCACAACGGTCCGGTTGATCCGGCCCGTTGGACCTGGGCGGATCCGTCCAAGGCCAGTGACGTCAACACCGACAAACTCGTCGCTATCGCCGACCATTTTTCGAAGATGGCGAAGACCACGGCGATCTATCTTGGACGCATCGGCGTCGAAGGCACGTCCGGCACCCATCTGTCACGCAAGACCCTCGTCGAGCTGCAGCTGATGGACATGGCGCTCGAGGCGCTCCGGCAACGCTACCAGTTCGAAGGCTTCCATCTGTTCGGGGAGTCCGGCGGAGGCCGGCTTGTGTTCGGCCTGGCCCAGATGCGGCGCGACGTCGCCTGCCTGATTTCCGGCTCGGGACAGATCGTGACCCGGGGTCCCGCAAAGCCCGGCGATCCCGCAAGGACTTTTTTCGACATCACGGGCAAGGTGCAATGGCTCGCGCAGAACCGCGCCTTGCGCATGATGGTTATCAGCGACCCGAATGACCAGCAGGTGCCGACAGCCGCTCAGCAGACCCCCATGGTGCAGACCCTGAGACAGGCCGGCCACGTGGTCCCCCACCTCCTCGTCGAAGCCACCGATCCGAAGCGTCACGCGGTGCTCGACTATGGCGCGATCGCGATGGGCGGCTGCGTGCTCGGCCGGCACGACGACGAAATCGCGCGGGCAATAGACACACTCATGCGCCGCAACGCCGAGACCAACCGGCGTCTGCAAGACGAAGCGCGTGCCAAGTCCCCGCCGCAGACGGCTTCCGACACGATCGCGCGCCAGCCAGGACGCACGTGACATGAAAGCGACGCAGCGGCCCGGATCAGCAACAGGACAGTCAGGAAACATGGAGCGCGCGATGCGGGTCCTTGCCAGTGTGCTTCTCACCGCCGTCACAATCATCCTGGCGCCGGCAGGCGCGCAGGCCGAAGCGCAGCAGCGCATGTGCCTGGACAATGCCACCCCACCCGCCCCGAGGGCTGCGGCCTGCTCATTCGTCATCACGAATGCGCCGCCCGCCGAGGCCAGGGAACTTGCCCGTGTCTACCTCATCCGCGGCAATGCCAATCTGGCCCTCGGCGTCTACGACCGGGCGGTGGCGGATTTCGACGCGGCGACGAAAGCCCACCCGACCGCCCCTGGCCCGTTCAACAGCCGCGGTGTCGCGTTCCTGCGCCAGAAGCAGCTCGATCGCGCCATCACGGAGTTTGATTCTGCGATCCGGCTCAATCCCAACGATTCCCTTGCCTTAACCAACCGCGGCGACGCCTATCGGGACAAGGGCCGCGTTGACCGCGCGATGCAGGACTACGACGCCGCGATCGTGATCAATCCGAAGTGGGTCAATGCTTACTTCGGCCGTGCAGCGGCGTTGCAGCAGAAGGCCGGCTCCGATTTCGACGCCTTCGTCAACGAGGGCCGCTTCGAAGAGCTGGCCATCGCGGAATACGGCAAGGTGCTGCAGATCGCGCCGCGACACGCCGGCGCCATCAGCAACCGCGGTCTGCTCCATCACACCTTGCGCAGATACGACCTTGCCATCGCCGACTTCACGCAAGCGATCGAGATCAATCCCGCAAATCCCGCCTTTCTGCGCAACCGCGCGCTGACCTACCGGATGATGCGGCGGTTCGACCTTGCGATCGCGGACTATCGCAACGCGTTGGCGATGACGCAAGATGCCGACGGGCGCAAACTGATCGGAGAGTTGCTCGCTCAGCTCGGCACCACCGTCTGAGGTCGGATGGCACGCCAGCGTCTTATGGATCACACGCCCTAAACGCGCACCAGCCAACAATTCCGTTGTGCAACGCAACGAAATACTCCCGGGACACTGCGGTTAGACATGACCGGGTCACCCAAATCGAAAAAAGAAAACTTTCTTTCGAAACTTTGTAACCAAATCGATCGATGCCCCGTAGCTGTGTCCGGATGAGCATTCAAATCACGGAGGCTAACGGCCTTCGCGAGCCACCGCGATCTGATTGGCATCCGTTGTTTCCTTAGCGTTGTGCGGGTCGATGACATCAAGGTCATCGAACGCTCACGGCGTCCTATTGTCGTCAAACAATCATCAAGGAGAAGGTCATGAAGCTGAATACAAAATCCGGTGCGACGCTCGCAGCCGCCGCTGCCACTTTGTTCCTCGCCGGCGCGGTTGTGTCGACCGGCTCGACGTCGGCAAACGCCGCCGCCGGCAAGTGCATGGTCGGCAACGCCTGCAAGGGACAGAGCGCCTGCAAGGGCGGCTCGAGCGCCTGCAAGGGACAGAATGCCTGCAAGGGTCAGGGCTTCTCGATGACCACCGAGAAGGCGTGCACCGCCATGGGCGGCAAGTTCGTCAAGGCCTGATCGTCCCGAATTGACGTGAAAAGGGCCCGGCATCGATGCCGGGCCCTCACGGTTCAATTCCAGCCCGGGAATGTTTCACTTAAGCCCGCCCGATCCTTGAAATAAATTTCGCTCGCCGTGTAACCAAGCCAAACTCGCCGCGTATTTATCCCCGGGTACCATCTGTCGGTCCTGATGTCAGTGGCTTGCGGGTGGTGCACCTTCACACTTCTTTCTCGAGGAGACGTCCATGAAGATGACTTCCAAATCCGGTGCCACGATTGCCGCCGCTGCAGCCACTCTGTTCCTGGCCGGCGCGACGATGTCGACCGTCACCTACGCCGCCGGCGAAGGCAAATGCGTCGGCGCCAACGCCTGCAAGGGCCAGAGCGCCTGCAAGAGCGGCGCGAGCGCCTGCAAGGGTCAGAACGCCTGCAAGGGTCAGGGCTTCTCCGCCATGACCAAGGAAAAGTGCGACGCCGCCAAGGGCAAGTATTCGCCCGCCTGATCGAGGCCATCCGGAACGGGGCTCCGTTCCGGGAACGGGGCCCGGTGTATGCCGGGTCCCCTTTCCATGATAATTTGAGGCAATACCCATCGCCTGATCGCGATGCGCGAAGCGGAGACGACATGAACGTCGCAAGCAGATTGCCCAGCTCCCCGGCGGCGCTTGCAGAGCGCCCGCTGCAGTCGGATAAGCCTCCCTTCCTTGGCTTCGGGCTCGGCCTGCGCGCGCAACACTACGACGAAATCCTCGGCGGCAACCCGCCGATCGACTGGTTCGAAGTCATCAGCGAAAACTACATGCTGCCCGGCGGCCAGCCGCTGCGCGTACTTGACCGGATTTGCGAACGCTATCCCGTCGTGATGCACGGCGTGTCGCTGTCGATCGCATCGACCGCGCCGCCGAATTTCGAATATCTGCAGGGCCTGAAAGATCTCGCCAGGCGTGTCGAACCAAAATGGATCTCCGACCATCTGTGCTGGACCGGCGTGCACGGCAAGAACCTGCACGACCTGTTGCCGATCCCCTATACGGCAGAGGCGCTCGACCACGTGGTCAGCCGCGTGCAGCTGGTGCAGGATTTCCTCGGCCGCGCCATCGTGCTCGAAAACGTCTCGACCTATGTCCAGTTCAACAATTCCGAAATGACGGAATGGGAATTCCTTGCCGAATTGTCGCGCCGTTCCGGTTGCTGGCTGCTGTTCGATATCAACAACGTCTATGTCAGCGCCTTCAACCACGGCTATGACCCCATGACCTTCCTGAATGGGATTCCTGCCGACCGCGTCGTGCAATTCCACATGGCCGGCCACAGCCACATGGGCACCCACATCATCGACACCCATGATCATCCGGTCTGCGAGGACGTCTGGGATCTCTATGTCGCCGCCATCAAGCGCTTCGGCCGGGTCTCGACCATGATCGAGCGCGACGACAACATCCCGCCGCTCGACGAATTGCTCGTGGAAGTGAACCGAACCCGCGAGATCGCCGAAAGAGTCTTGCCGCCTTTGGGCAAGCAGGCGGGATGAGCGACTTCGCGCGGCAGCAGGCTGATTTCCAGCGCGGCATCCTGACCGGCGACGACACGGTGCTCGCCGAAATCCTCGACAGCCCCCGCGAGAAGCGCGAGACGCTGTACGGCGTCTATCGCTATGCCTATGGCTCGCGGCTGGTGGAAGCGCTGCGTAACGACCACGGGCTGCTGCATTCGTATCTCGGCGACGAGACGTTCGACGAGATGGGCCATGCCTATGTCAAGGCGCGTCCCTCGGAGCATCCGAACCTGCGCTGGTTCTCGCAAGGCCTGCCGGAGTTTTTGAGATCGGCCGAGCCCTATTGCAATCATCCTGTTCTCGCTGATCTCGCAGCGCTGGAGAAAGCGCTCAACGACGCCTTCGACGCCGCGGAAGGTGAAGTGCTTGACCTCGCCTCCATGGCCGCGTTCGCGCCGGAGCAATGGAACGATCTCAAGTTCCAGCCGCACCCCAGTGCCGCGAGACTTGATCTTTCCACCAACGCCTCCGCGGTCTGGCTGGCGCTCAAGAACGACGAAACACCACCGGACGCGGCCACGCTGGAAGAACCGTCGCGCATCCTGGTCTGGCGCCAGGACGCCACCCCGATGTTCCGCGAACTTGCCCCTGAAGAGGCGATGATGTGGGACGAGGCCGCGAACGGCATTCCGTTCGGCGTGCTCTGCGAGATGTTAGCTACCTATGACGATCCCGATGGCGCGGCGCCGCGCGGCGCCGGCTATCTGCACGGCTGGATTACATCAGCAACCCTGACGGCGGTTTCCACCTGATAACAGAGGCCCGAGACATGGGCACCGACACCGATCGATCCGTTACGACCAGAAGCGTGTCGCGATGAAAACCCTCGGCGGCATCAGCTGGATCGTGTTGACCGCCGTCCTCACCGCCATGCCGGCAAGCGTGATTTCGTTCCGCGCCGATGCGCAATCGGAGTATCTGCGCGGCGACCGGATGCCGTATGACGCGTTCGACCGGATGCCCAAGACCGATCTCGAAATCGCCGGCGGCACTATCCATGTCGGCTTCGCGCCCGGCGAGATGGCGCTGCCGAGGGAAAAGGTGCTCGACTGGGTCCGGATGTCGGCGAAGGCCGTCGCCACCTATTATGGCCGATTCCCCGTCGAGCAGCTGCGGCTGCTGCTGGTGCCGGTCGACGGCGCCCGCATTCGCGGCGGCACGACGTGGGGCTATCGCGGCGCCGCGATCCGCATTCCGCTCGGCCGCGATTCCACTGAAGAGGTTTTGCGGCGCGACTGGGTGATGGTGCACGAGATGGTGCACACCGCCCTGCCCGATCTGAACCATCGCCACACGTGGCTGTCGGAAGGTCTTGCCGTCTATATCGAGCCGGTGGCGCGGGTGCAGGCCGGCGATCTCACGGCAGCGGAGATCTGGCAGGCGATGATGCGCGACATGCCGAAGGGCCTGCCACAGGCCGGCGATCAGGGCCTCGACAACACCGACACCTGGGGCCGGAGATATTGGGGCGGCGCGCTGTTCTGCCTGCTCGCCGACATCGAAATCCGCAAGCGAACGAATAACCGCCTCGGCCTGCAGGACGCCATGCGCGGCGTCCTCGCCGCGGGCGGCAATCATGAAAAGGATTGGCCGCTCGATCGCCTTCTCTCCACCGCCGACAAGGCCGTCGGCGTCGACGTACTGACGAGGCTTCATGACGAGATGGGTTCAAAGCCCGTGACGCCCGATCTCGCGGGCCTGTGGCGCGACCTCGGCCTCAAGCCGCAGGGCGAAAGCCTCGAATTCGACGACGCTGCCCCGCTGGCGGCGATCCGCAAAGCCATCACTTCGCCGCGCGCGAAATAGCGGGCTGCTACGCCGTGCCCAGCGAAGGATGCTGCTTCAGCACGTCGTCACTGATCGATTTGGACTGAATGGCGCGAAACAGCGTTCGCGCGGTCGTGGTGTGATTGGCCTGGAGGCAGAGTTCGAGGATCTGGCGCACGGCGGCGTCACGCAACAGACCATCGGAAATCTTCATGGCAATTTGCATCGCGACTTTCGCCGCGCGCTCATAACGTTCGATTTCGGGTTTGATTTTCGCGTGCGAACGGTCGGCAGCGCCGCTGATCTTTTCCGCACTGCTGGCCGCAGAACGGCAGATTGCCCGTATCTTGTTCGCAGCCTGGAGATCGCCGATCGGCCCCTCGATGGGCTCGTCCCAGATCTCCTTGGGTGCGGGTACGTCCTTTTTGAACCATTGCATGGAATCAACAGCCAGCGCGTTTGCAGGACAAACAATGCGATCTTGCGATCAGCGGCCGCATTCTCATCCGGGAAAATCAATCGGTGGTGACATTCCGGCAACAGAGATTTGCAAATCCGGTTCGTTGCTCGTGGCGTGCAGCCGGCCTCCATGATCTCAGGCGGCTATCTACGACGGTCGCCTTGGTCCGATCGCCTCGAACTGCGCCTTCTGTTCATCGTCCAGCGTGGCGTAAAAATCCTCAAGCGCGGCCCGGACCTGCTTGACGGCTTGCAGCATGGTATCGAGCCGCTTGGCGATGGCGGCGAACCGCGCCGGCGGCGTCATCACCTCGCCCGGCTGACAGGCCGCCTTCAATGTCTCGGCAGCCTCGGCGCTGGTATCCTGAAGCACTTGCAGGGCGGAGCGCTGGGTCTCGTTCGGACGCAACCTGGTTTCGATCTCGCTGGCTGGCCATGCCATGGCGGCAGACTGCGCCACGCCACAGCCCTGCGCAGTCCCTTGCGCAGGCACCTCGATAGATTGGCTCCTCGCATTGTTGGCCACGGATATCCGGCGCTGATCCTGCGCGAGCGCGTTGAAGCGGGCCTTCTGCTCGTCGTCCAGCATTCCATAGAATTTCTCCAGCGGTGGCCGCACCGTGGCGACCGCCGAAATCATCGCCTCGATCCGCTGCTGCATGGCGCTGAGCCGGCTTGGCGCCGTCAATACGATTTGCGACGGGCATGCCGCACGAATGTTCTGCGCAGCCGCGATCGATGCGTTGCCGAGTTCGTCGAGCGCGGCAAATTGCGTTTCGGTCGGCAGAACGGTGAGCTGGATTTGATCAATGGGCAGGCCGGCGATGGCGCGCCTGTCGTCACCGCACATTTGCGCCAGCGGAGCGAGCCCACGATGTCTGCGGCCGGACGGCCGCTGTTCCAGATAGCCGGTCAAGGCATCGTAGCCGTAGGGCGCGAATATTCCGGCGTAAATATCAGTGTAGCCGTAGTCCCAGAAGCCGATGCGGTCTCCCCAGATCGTGTAATCGTAGATGTCGTGATAGGCGAACGGCCAGAACAGCGGACCAACCCACCCATAGCCGCCATTACCGTGTTGCCACCACCCGCCTCCGCCACGGCCCTGCTGCCAGCCCGCGACGGCGAGACCGGCGGCGATCTGTGCCCGCGCCATGGGATTGCTGAGCAGACGCCCGCCACGCGACCCGCTGGCGCGCGACAGCGAATTCATCGCATGGCGGAAGTTTCCGGATCGTACCGAGGCGTTGCGGATCTGGCTGAGATTCGGGCCGCTGCGCCCGGCAAAGCCGCGATGGCCGCGAAAACTGCCTCGCGAATATGAGCGCGATATCGCGAACTTCCCGCCGCCGTGGTGACCACGAAAATGACGGTGATGCCCGCCGAAATGCCCGTGCCCACCACCGTGGGCCCGGCCATGGTGACCCCCGCCATGCCCGTGGCCATGACCCCCACCATGACCTCCGCCCTTGCCGATCGCCACGCTCGAAAGCAGGATCGCCACTACAAAGACCACAATTCCGATTGCCGGTTTGGGCATGGCACGCTCCCTTGCGCCACTCGTCATAATTTGCGGCAACAGACAGACGCCGACGGGGAGCGAAAGTTCCACTTGCGAAGCGGCAAGAGGACGAGCCTTCGGGGAATTCGCAGGAGAGTTTGCGCCCGGCGCTAAACCGCCGGCACGATCTTCCCGGGATTGAAGATGTTTTGCGGATCGAGCGCCTTCTTCAGCGCGCGCATGGCGTCGATCGCCTCATCACCGAGTTCGGCTTTCAGGTATTTCTGCTTGCCCTGTCCGATGCCGTGTTCGCCGGTGCAAGTGCCGCCCATCGCCTGCGCGCGCTCGACCAGGCGGTGCATGAAATCCTCGCCGCGGGCCATCTCGTCGGCGTTGTCGACGTCGCAGACCAGCGAGCAGTGGAAATTGCCGTCGCCGACATGGCCGACGATCGGCGACAGCAGATTGAGCCGCTTCAGATCCTCCTCGGTCTCGGTGACGCAATCGGCCAGCCGCGAGATCGGCACACAGACGTCGGTCGCGACCACGCCGGCGCCGGGACGCAGCGCCTTCACCGACCAATAGGCGTCGTGCCGCGCCTGCCAGAGCTTGGTGCGGTCCTCCGGCTTGGTGGTCCAGGTGAAATCACCGCCACCGCATTCGCCGGCAATTTCCTTGAAATTCTTCGACTGCTCTGCGACCTCATTGGCGCTGCCGTGGAATTCCAGCAGCAGCAGCGGCGTCTCCGGCAGCGTCAGCTTCGAATAGGAATTGCAGGCGCGCACCTGCTCGGCGTTGAGCAGTTCGATGCGCGCGACGGGAATGCCGGTTTGAATTGCAAGGATCGTCGCCTGGCAGGCGCCGCGCACCGTCTCGAACGAACAGGCGGCGGCGGCGATCGTCTCGGGAATGCCGCGCAGTTTTATCGTGAGTTCGGAGATGATGCCGAGCGTGCCCTCCGCGCCGACGAACAGATGCGTCAGATCGTAACCGGCGGAGGATTTCTTCGCCCGCGTGCCCGTGGTGATGATCTCGCCGTCGCCGCGCACGACCTTCAGCGCCAACACGTTGTCGCGCATGGTGCCGTAGCGTACCGCGTTGGTGCCGGAGGCGCGGGTCGAGGCCATGCCGCCGAGCGAGGCGTCGGCGCCGGGGTCGATCGGGAAAAACACGCCCTGATCGCGCAGATGCTCGTTCAGCGCCTTGCGGGTCACACCGGGCTGGATCACGCAGTCGAGGTCGTCGGCGTGGACTTCCAGGATCTTGTTCATGTCGCGCAGATCGATGCAGACGCCGCCGGCCGGCGCATTGACCTGCCCCTCCAGCGAGGTGCCGGTGCCGAACGCGATCACGGGAACGGTATGCCTGGCGCAAATCCGCACCACATCCTGGATATCGACGGTTTCCAACGCCATTACCACGGCATCGGGCGGCTGGTTCGGCAGCCAGGTGGTGGTATGTCCGTGCTGTTCGCGCACCGCCTGCGAGGTGATCAGCCGGTTGCCGAACCGCGCCGCCAGCGCCTCAACGGCGCTTGCCAGCGCCTGCGGCTCCGGCCGCTTCTCATTGCCCGATATCGTCATCGCCACGCAAAATTCCTCCCGGCTTTGAGTGGACCGTGGCAAAGGATATATGAGGGGTCAAGAGAGATCGGCCAAACAGGGATGGATGATGACTTCAGCTTCAGCCGCCAAAAATAACCTATCCGAAATGCCCCTGCCTTCCGCACCGTTTCTGTCGTCGGTGATGCAGATCGAGCCGCAATGGATCGATTACAACGGCCATCTCAACATGGCCTACTACAACGTGATGATGGACCGCGCGATCGACCAGATGTGGCTGCATCTCGGGATCGGCCCTGCGTACATGAAGGAGCGCCATGGCTCGACCTTCACCGCCGAATGCCATGTGCGGTATTTGCGCGAGATTCACCTCGGCGATCCCGTGCAGGTCACGGTCTATCTGCTCGCGGCCGACGAGAAACGCATTCATACGTTTGAAGAGCTGCGTCACGCCACCGAGGGCTGGATCTCCGCGACTTCGGAGAACATGACCATTCACATCGACATGAACGCGCGCAAGGCCGCGCCGTTTCCGCCCGATATCCGCGCCCGCATCCAGGCGGTGGTGGATAGCCACGCGGCCATTCCACGTCCCGAGGGCATCGGCCGAAAGGTGGCGATGCCCTCGAAATAGCGCTGCATGCGATCGTCATCCTGAGGTGCGAGCGCAGCGAGCCTCGAAGGATGGGCCACGGGCCGTACATCCTTCGAGGCGCGCAAGGGCGCGCACCTCCCGAGCGAACGCAAGCGCGTTCGTCCGGGGATGACGGGAGATAGAGCGGGCTAAACCTGTCCTCGCCCGCGCACCAGGCCGACCACCGCCGAGACCAGGAACAGGATGATGGCGATGAAGAAGATCGCCTTGGCGATTTCGACCGAGGCGCCGGCGATGCCGCCGAAGCCCAGAATGCCTGCGATCAGCGCGACGACCAGAAACGTAACGACCCAGCTCAGCATGACACGACCTCTGTTTGGTTGCGATCGGCGCGGCCCGGACGGCTCGCACCAGCTCATGCCAAAACAATCCGGCCCGAAAGCGATGGTTCCTGGGTGCGAAACCGGGAATATTTGTCAACAAGGCGGAACAAAATCGCGGGGGGCCTGCCAAAATCGGTCGCGGGATAACGCCGGATTAAACCTGTCAAAACGGCCGGACAGGCCCTATATGGCCCTTAATCCCTGCTAAGAAGGCTCCCCTTCACCGCCTCACGGTGCCATCGTGGGGACAAGACGATTCGCATGACAGAGCCGAGCAAGCTGCCCCATCACGGCGTTCCCGAGCACCAGCCCGCAGCTGGCGGCATCGCCGCGCGTGCGCGCGCCACGGCGGCCCCGCAATATCTCAGCGGGCTCAATCCGGAGCAGCGCGACGCCGTCGTGACGCTGGACGGCCCGGTGCTGGTACTGGCCGGCGCCGGCACCGGCAAAACGCGCGTGCTGACCACGCGCATCGCCCATATCCTGAGCCAGGGCCGGGCGCGCCCGCACGAAATCCTCTCCGTGACTTTCACCAACAAGGCCGCGCGCGAGATGAAGCTGCGGCTCGGCCAGATGCTCGGCCAGGCCGTCGAAGGCATGCCGTGGCTCGGCACCTTCCACTCGATCGGCGGGCGCATCCTGCGCTACCACGCCGAACTGGTGCAGCTGAAATCCAATTTCACCGTGCTCGACGTCGACGACCAGGTCCGCCTGCTCAAGCAATTGCTGCAGGCCGAGAACATCGACGACAAGCGCTGGCCGGCGCGGATGCTGGCCGGCCTGATCGACGGCTGGAAGAACCGCGGCCTGACGCCTGCGCAGGTGCCGGCGGGCGAAGCCGCCGTGTTCGGCAACGGCAAGGGCGGCAAGCTTTACGCCAGCTATCAGGAGCGGCTGAAGGTCCTCAACGCCGCCGATTTCGGCGATCTGTTGCTGGAGAACATCCGCCTGTTCCGCGAGCACCCTGACGTGCTGCGGCAATACCAGAGCCGGTTCAAGTTCATTCTGGTCGACGAATATCAGGACACCAACGTCGCGCAATATCTGTGGCTGCGGCTGCTGTCGCAGGCGCCGTCGTCACCCTCCAAGGCGCAAGCCCTGGCTGCGGTCATTCCGGGCTCGCTTGATCCTGTCGTCGTTCCGGGGCGCGTCGAAGACGCGAACTCCGATGTGGAATTGCACATCGGAGAATCTCGAGGTGAAGAGGACTCATCTCGAGATTCCGGGTTCGCGCCTGTCGGCGCGCCCCGGAATGACGAGAGAAACCTCGCTCCCTCCTCGCCCCTCAAAAACATCTGCTGCGTCGGCGACGACGACCAGTCGATCTATGGCTGGCGCGGTGCCGAGGTCGACAACATCCTGCGCTTCGATCACGATTTCCCGGGCGCCAAGGTTATCAGACTCGAACGCAACTACCGTTCCACCGGCCATATCCTCGCCGCCGCCTCGCATCTGATCGCGCATAATGAAGGCCGGCTCGGCAAGACGCTGCGCACCGAGGACGCCCTCGGCGAGAAGGTCACCGTGACCGGCTCCTGGGATTCGGAAGAGGAAGCCCGCGCCATCGGCGAGGAGATCGAGGAGCTGCAGCGCGCCGGCGAGAACCTCAACGAGGTCGCGATCCTGGTGCGGGCCTCGTTCCAGATGCGCGAATTCGAAGATCGTTTTGTCACGCTCGGCCTGCCCTATCGCGTGATCGGTGGTCCCAGATTCTACGAGCGCGCCGAAATCCGCGACGCGCTGGCGTATTTGCGCGTGATCAATTCGCCGGCGGATGATCTCGCCTTCGAGCGCATCGTCAACGTACCCAAGCGCGGACTCGGCGACGCCACCGTGCAGATGCTGCACGACCACGCCCGCAAGCGCCGCATTCCCTTGTTCGAGGCCGCCCGCGCCGTGGTCGAGACCGACGAGTTGAAGCCGAAGGCGCGCGGGTCCTTGCGCGATCTCATCCTGCATTTCGACCGCTGGCGCGCCCAGCGCGAGGTCACCAGGCATACGGAGCTCGCCGAAATCGTGCTCGACGAAAGCGGCTATACCGAGATGTGGCAGAAGGACCGCTCCGCGGATGCCGCCGGACGGCTCGATAACCTCAAGGAGCTGGTGCGCTCGATGGAAGAGTTCGAAAACCTGCAGGGTTTCCTCGAACACATCTCGCTGGTGATGGACCGCGACGGCGGCGCCGAGGAAGAAGCCGTGTCGCTGATGACGCTGCATTCGGCCAAGGGTCTCGAATTCGACAACGTGTTCCTGCCCGGCTGGGAGGAAGGCCTGTTTCCGAGCCAGCGCACGCTCGACGAACAGGGCCGCGCCGGCCTCGAAGAAGAACGTCGCCTCGCCCATGTCGGGCTGACCCGCGCCCGCCGCCGCGCCAAATTATACTTTGCCACCAACCGCCGCATTCACGGCACCTGGTCGACCACGATCCCGTCGCGCTTCCTCGACGAATTGCCGGCTGACAATGTCGAGATCACGGAATCCAAGGGCGGCTCGGGCTGGGGCGGCAGCGGTGGCTACGGCGCCTCCCGCTTCGACAACGTGGAATCCTTCGGCTCCAGCTACACCACGCCGGGCTGGCAGCGCGCGCAGGCCAATCGCGCGCGCAACAATCAAGGAGGCCGTCACGGCCAGACCCGCGACGGGTTTGAGGAAAGCCAATCGTCATTCTCATCCTCCGGCGACGCGCGCGGCGGCTTCTCCCGCACCAAGCGTGGGCCGATGGTGATCGAGGGCGAACTGGTCGCCAAATCCACCGGCACCGTTTCGGAATTCTCGCTCGACGACCGCGTCTTCCACCAGAAATTCGGCTACGGCAACGTCGTGAAAATCGACGGCAACAAGCTCACCATCGCGTTCGAGAAAGCCGGCGAGAAGAAGGTGGTCGATAGTTTTGTGGAGCGGGTGTGAATTCCTACTTGACCCGGTCTGGCCGCGACTGGCTTTCCGTCATATAGTTCGACGGGGAGGCAGTGATGCTGAGGGACAGCCGTGATATTATAAGACGCTGGAGCAGGATGGCTTCAGACTGGTTAGCGTAAGAGGATCGCACCATAAGTTTCGTCATCCGGTATCGAACAAGATGACCATCGTCACTCATCCGAAGCGAGATATGCCAATTGGCACAGTCCGCGCGATTTACCGCCAGGTTGGCTGGGACAGGGATTAGGAGTTCGCGATGCCGCATTACATCGCATTGATCCATAAAGATCCGGACAGTTGCTACGGCGTATCGTTCCCCGATATTCCCGGCGTATTCACTGCCGGCGACACCGTCGACGAAGCCATGCAACAGGCGCGTGAAGTCCTGCAATTTGCTGCGGAGGACTGGACCAACCCTGACGGCTCGACGGGCTTCAAAGCCCCAAGCACCATCGACGAACTTCGCAATAACCCGGAATTTCTTGAAGAAGCAAAAGACGCTGTGGTTGCGTTCGTCGAATATCCTGCTCGCGCTCACGCAGCGGAGTAAGGAGCCGGCATCAGACCTTGCCACGGTCATTTCATCGTTCGGAACCCTGGCTCTACGAACTCAGCACGGAACCGAAAATCCATTCAATCGCAATCGCTTACACGCCCGCACAAGTTGCCGGCAAGGAGCGGGAGCGATCAAATCAATTCCGGTGAACGCGACGACATCCCGGACCAGATGGCGCACCGCGTGCTGCCTTTCCGCGGTCATCCCAGCCCTCGCCTTGAGGCCGCACAGGATCGCGCACGATACCAAACGAAAACCTTGCGCTCGATATGCCGCGAGTGATCAACTCTCGAACCGGAATGCTCCTGCACGGTTGGAGAAAACATGATGTTCAAGAAGATTGCGATCGTGGCTGGTTTGGGACTGGCGCTATCAGTCACGGCGGAGGCCCAGACGCCACGCAAGGGCGGCACCATTCGGATGACGGCGCCCTATGGCTCGAGTTTCACCAGCATGGACATTCATACGACGCAGCGCGCCCAGGACGAGATCGTCGCCAAGGGCCTGCATCGGTCGCTCTACATTTGGGACTCGGCCGAGGGCAAGCCGGTTCCGGAGCTCGCCAAGGAGGCCATCGTCTCGGGCGGAGGTCTTGTTTATACCTTCAAGCTGCGCGACGACGCCTATTTCCACCATGGTCGCAAGATGACGGCTGACGACGTCATCTGGAGCTACAACCGCATCATGGACGGCGCCAAGGCCTATCCCGGCGCGCGTTTTGTCCGAATGATCGAGGGCGCCTCCGAGGTCGAGAAGGGCAAAGCCAAGGAAATCTCCGGCCTGAAGAAAATCGACGATTTCACGCTCGAAATGAAGCTGACCGAGAAGGTCGATCCGGGCTTCTACTTCTTCACCGCGCTGACTTCGATCTATCCGGCCGACGAGGGCGCCAAGGACAGCTTCATCCAGAAGCCGATCGGCCTTGGGCCGTTCAAGTTCGTCGAGCACGTGCCGGGATCGCGCGTCGTGCTGGAGCGGTTTGACAAGTTCTACAAGCCCGGCAAGCCGTACGCCGACAAGATGATCGTGTCGATCATGGGCGAAGCCGCGGCGCGCGATGTCGCCTTCCGTAACAAGGAAATCGACACCTCGGTGCTCGGACCCGCGCAGTACGTCGCCTATCAGGCCGACCCCGCCCTCAAGGGTACCATCGTCGAAGTCGCCGAGGTCTTCACGCGCTACATGGGCATCAATCCTTCATTCAAACCGTTCTCCGACAAGCGGGTGCGGCAGGCCATCAACCACGCGATCGATGCCGATCTGATCATCAGCAAGCTGGTCAAGAACAAGGCCTATCGCGCCACGAGCTGGCTGCCTTTGACCTCCCCCGCCTACGACAAGACCATGAAGCCCTACGCCTTCGATCCCGCGAAAGCAAAACAGCTGCTCGCGGATGCGGGCTATCCCACCGGCTTTGAATTCGAATGGACGGCGAGCCAGAATGAAAGCTGGGGCCTGCCGATCGTCGAGGCCATCATCCCGATGCTCGACAGGGTGGGCATCAAGGTGAAGGTCAAGCAGGTCGAAACCGCCGTGCTGGCGGAGGTCGCCCGCAAGGGCGAATTCCAGGCCTTCATCTATTCCCAGGCCACCGGCCCGGACCCTCAGGCCGCGCTGAAATGCTTCCACTCGGCGACGCCGCAATCGGCCTGCAACTACACGGCTTTCAAGAACGCGGATTTCGACAAGCTGCTCGATGAGGCCGGGCAGACCGACGACGCCGCAAAGCGCGTCCAGCTGCTGCAAAAGGCCAATGCCCTGCTCTATGACGAAGCGCCGGTGTGGTTCTTCAACTACAACAAGGCGGTCATGGCGGTGCAGCCCTGGCTGAAGGGGATTCAGTTGAACGCGACCGAACTGACGCATCAGAATGTCGAAGACCTCTGGGTCGCCGAGACCTCGCCCGCCAAATGACCTAGAAGTGACACGCGCTCTCGCCCTCCCTCCATCGCAAAAACGCAAAAACGATAGAGGGAGGGAGGAACAGGCCTGATGCTCTCGTTCGCGATCCGTCGAATCCTGCAAACCGTTCCGACCGTGCTGGCGGTCGTGCTGGTGATCTTCGTGCTGTTCAGCGTCGTGCCAGGCAGCATCATATCGAGCATGAACGATGACGGACGGGGTCCGACGGACCCGCAGGTCGTGGAGCGCATGAAAAAACAGCTCGGCCTCGACGATCCCGTCTATATCCGCTTCGGCTCCTACGTCGCCAAGCTCGCGACCGGCGATTTCGGGACGTCGTTCCGCACGCGCGAGCCGGTCACGACCATGCTCGCCAAACGGATGTGGCCGACGCTGCAATTGATATTCGCGTCGATGACGTTTGCGATCGTGATCGGCGTACCGCTGGGTTTCATCGCGGCGCTGCGGCCGGGCAGCTTCGTCGACACGCTCTCGATGGTGCTGGCGGTGTCGGGGCTTTCAATGGCCAAATTCTGGCTCGGGCTGCTGCTGATGTACCTGTTTGCGTTGAAACTCGGCTGGCTGCCGAGTTTCGGCTATGGCGACGGCGGGCTCAAATACCTGATCCTGCCGGCCGTGACCCTCGGGGTCTCGCCGATGGCGCTGCTGGCGCGGACGACGCGCGCCGCCGTCCTCGAGATCATGACCGCGGATTTTGTCCGCACCGCGCGCTCGAAGGGCATGAGCGAAACCCGGGTCGTGAAGTGGCATGTGATGCGCAACGCGCTCGTCATCATCCTCACCACGATCGGCCTGCAGTTCGGCGCGTTGATGGGCCAGGCGGTGGTCGTCGAGAAACTGTTCTCCTGGCCGGGCATCGGCTCGCTGCTGGTCGACAGTGTCCTGCAGCGCGACCTTCCTGCCGTCCAGGGCTCCATCCTCGTCGTGGTGCTGTTCTTTCTGACCATCAATGTGTTGATCGACCTGCTCTATGGCGTGATCGATCCGAGGATCCGATACGCATGAGGTTAGGGGCCAATCTCATCATCGGCGGGGCATTGTTCGCGCTGGCGGTCATCGTCGGCCTGCTCGCGCCCTGGCTGGCGCATACCGATCCCGTCATGGATGCCAACCTCTTGAATGCCGAGGAGCCGCCGAGCTGGATCTGGTGGTTCGGCACCGACGCGCAGGGCCGCGACATCTATTCCCGCGTCGTGCATGGCGCGCGCATCTCGCTGACGGTCGGTATCGTCTCGCAACTCGTCAACAGCGTCATCGGCGTGACACTCGGCCTGACCGCGGGCTATTGGGGCGGCTGGTGGGACGATTTCGTCAACGGGCTGACCAACCTCATGCTCGCGATCCCGTCGCTGATCTTCGCGCTGGCCATCATGGCGGTGCTTGGACCGGGCCTGACCAGCCTGCTCATCGCGCTCGGCTTGACCAACTGGTCCTTCACCTGCCGGATCGCGCGGGCCTCAACGCTGTCGCTCAAGAGCCAGGGCTATGTGCAGGCCGCAAAAGTGCTCGGCTACGGCGATTTGCGCATCATGATCACGCAGCTGCTGCCGAACATGGTCGGCCCGATCATCGTCATCGGCACGCTGGGCATGGGCGGCGCGATACTGGCCGAAGCCGCACTCTCGTTCCTCGGCCTCGGGGTCCGCCCGCCCTACCCAAGCTGGGGCAGCATGCTCTCGGAGGCCCGCGACCAGATCACAACGGCGCCGTGGCTCTCGATTTTCCCCGGCCTCGCCATCTTCCTGACGGTGCTCGGACTCAATCTGCTCGGCGATGGCCTGCGTGACATTCTCGATCCACAGTCGCGGAGCCGGCGCACATGACGGGCCCTCCGCTGCTCGAAGTCGAGGATCTGCGCATCGATCTCAACTATCGATCCAGCCATGTTGCGGCGGTCGAGGGCGTTTCATTCCGCATCGACCGCGGCGAGACTTTTGGACTCGTCGGCGAATCCGGCTGCGGCAAGAGTATTACAGCGCTGGCCTTGATCGGCCTGTTGCGCCAGCCACTTTCGATCGGCGCCGGCGCCATCCGATTTGACGGCCGGGAGATCCAGAGGCTTTCGGCGGCCGAGCAACGCGCGCTGCGCGGCAATCGCATCGCCATGATCTTCCAGGAGCCGATGACGGCGCTCAATCCGGTCTCGCCCGTAGGCCGGCAGATCGCCGAGATGTTCGTGCTGCACCAGGGCAAGGACTGGCGGGAGGCCAACCGGTTGGCGGTCGAGGCACTGGCGAGCGTTCGCGTCCCCGCACCCGAACGACGGGTGAAGGATTACCCGCACCAGCTTTCAGGCGGCATGCGCCAGCGCGTGATGATCGCCATCGCCCTCGCCTGCGGGCCGGATCTCCTGATCGCCGACGAGCCGACCACTGCGCTCGACGTCACCGTGCAGGCGGAGATCATCGAGCTGATGCGGAATCTATGCGCCGAGAGAGGCACCGCCATCTTGATGATCAGCCACGATCTCGGCCTGGTCGCCAATGTCTGCCGCCGCGTCGCCGTCATGTATGCCGGCCGCATCGTCGAGGAGCGCGGCTCGGACGACATCTTCCGCACCAGTTCGCATCCCTATACGCAAGGCCTGGTCGACTCGCTGCCGCGGCTGGGGAGCCGCGCGGCCCTTGGCCGGACACGGCTGACGGAGATCGCGGGCGTCGTGCCCGCGATCACGGATTTCCCGGACGGCTGCCGCTTCAATCCACGCTGCGCGCGGGCGACCGACATTTGCCGGACCACCGAGCCGGAGACGACCTTGCTCAGTGCGGGCGGGCTGGTCAGGTGCCATCACCATGCATGAACCTGCGGCAAGACCCGGCGACGATGTCATCCTCAGCGTGGAGGATCTCGCGGTCCATTTTCCCGTCGGTGGCGGCCTACTGGGCGGCGGCCGGCGGCTGCTCCGTGCGGTCGACGGCGTCGATCTCGAACTGAAGCGCGGCGAATGCCTCGGTCTGGTCGGCGAATCCGGATGCGGCAAGTCGACATTGGCGCTTTCGATACTGGGCCTGCAGGCGCCGACGCGCGGCCGCATCGTGCTCGACGGCCAGGTCGTGACGGATCGGCAATCGGGCGATCGAAAGGCGTTGGCCCGCATCGTGCAAATCGTGTTTCAGGATCCCTACGCCTCGCTCAATCCACGCCAGACCGTTCGCCGCACGCTGGAAGACCCGCTGCGCCTGCACGGCGTGAGGGCCAAGAGCGAGGTCGACGACCGTGTCGCCGCGATGCTCCGGCATGTCGGCCTGCGGCCCGAACAAGCCGGCCGCTACCCGCATGAATTCTCGGGCGGCCAGCGTCAGCGCATCGGCATCGCCCGCGCGCTGATCCTCAATCCCAGGATTGTCATCTGTGACGAACCCGTATCGGCGCTGGATGTCTCGATCCGCGCCCAGATCATCAATCTGCTGCTGGAATTGAAGGAAACCCTCGGCCTCTCCTACATCATGATCAGCCACGACCTCGGCGTCGTCGAGCACATGAGCGACCGGGTCGCCGTGATGTATCTCGGACGCATTGTGGAGAGCGGCGACTGGCGCGAAATCTTCGAACGGCCGGCGCACCCGTATACACAGACCCTGATATCCGCGATTCCCGATCCGCTGCGCCGCGCGCCGCTTGCTACGATACCGGGCGAGCTGCCCAATCCGCTCAATCCGCCGGACGGCTGTGCGTTCAGTCCGCGCTGTCGTTACGCCGAAGCCGTGTGCCGTCGCGAGCCCCGGCCATCGCTTGAAACGCGGCCCGACGGACACGCGGTCCGCTGCTGGCGAGCCGACGAGATTGCCGGTCAGGCGGCGCTGGCCTCGACCGAAAGCTGAGATTTCCGCGCGGCGGCTGAACGCTCTGCTTCAGAATCTATTTGGCGACGAAATCCGGATTGGAGCACGCCGTTTCAGGATATCGACGCAAATTATCCTTCAGACGAGTCGGAGACGTCACCGAGCTTTCGGACCGTGACATTGACTGACATGCCCAGGTAATCCTGCGTTTTACCAGCCCACGAGCCTGCCAGAGGGACCGCTTGGCCCGGATGGCGGCCAATCGCCACTGCGATTAGATCATAGCCGGCGCTGATGCGGTTGGTCGGGTCATAATGCATCCATCCGGCACCGGGGAGAAACACCTGGAGCCATGCATGCGTTGCGCCGGAGCCGGTCATGCCCACCTCGCCGCCATCCAGCGCGGCATCGTAGATATAACCGCTTACGAAGCGCGAGGCGAAGCCGAGTCGGCGCAATGTCTCGATCATCAGCCAAGCATAATCCCGACAGGTTCCTGACTTCGAGCTCAGCGTTTCACCGGGAGACTGGGTGCCTTCGGCGTCCCTGGCATTGTAGCGGAAGGTATCGTGGAACGTGTCCAGCATCCGTCGTAGAACATCCGTCGTGCGATCCTGGTTGTCGGCAACGAAGCTCTTGGCCCAGGCGGCAACACTGGCATCAGGGTCCTCGGCATGAGGGCGCAAATAGACGGAAAGATCAGTCCACTCGTCCGGGGTGTACTGCAACGGCACTTGCTCAGCCCGTTTCTCCAGCGGAAACTCTTCAACGTCTTTTGCACCGAAGTGGATTCCCCGAAACTGAAACGTAAACGTCAGTTCCTTGCCGGGCTCAGTGAATTCCATCACTGTCACGTTATTGGAGAGGCTGTCACTGACCCAGCGAATCCTGGAAGCAAGGCTGGTTCTTGCGGACCAACTGAGGAGGCGCCCGCGTGCGGCAGGCCTCGGCAAGAACATGGCGCGGTGTGTGCCAAACGTAACCGGGTTCGCATATTTGTAGCCGGTGACGTGTTTTATCTCGAAAAGAATCGCCACTATTCCCTCCCGTGGTGATGTGGTTAGTCGCCCTGCATCATCTCGATCTCCTGATTTTTAGGTTTAGAAGGGTGACGCACGCTCAGCTAAACAAGGACCTACTGTCTGCTGAGCACCAGCGTCTTGATCGGCAGCAGAAGCGCTTGAATCCGCAATAGTGGCACTCCATCGGTGCAACTGATGCACCGAGTGGAACACTCAACATCCTGGAGCGCAAGCTCGGCATTGCTTTTGGCCGGCGTCCGCTCCGGGTCACAACCTGACTTGGAGAGCCTGTCCGCTGCCTGCGCCAAATTCAGACGTTCATTGCCAAACGCAAACTAACTCCTGCGCAAAAAAGGCAGAACGCGTTCTGGCCCTTGTTAGGATCAAATATGACAGAGGGCCTGACCGAACTAACGTACCCTTATCGGATTCAACGACGCGACCGTGGTGACCACTGCGAAAGTTCGTAGCCTTGTCCCGCAGCACAGCCCAACTGCCACTTATTCCCGTTCAGGTCAGCCATACGGAGTACCCCCAGGTGGCGGCGCCGCCCGGTTGAAAGGTCGCGTAGACTCGATGACCTACAAGAGCGGGTTTGGGGGGAAACGGAGGTTTCCATGACCAACTCGAATGGACGACCGACGCGTTTCTATCGGTTGATCGCAGCTCGTGTGGCAGGATTGAGTGCGGCTGCTTTTCTCGGGATCAGCACAGCCTATCCGCATGACGCGATGCGGCCAGAACTCAACACGTGGTTCAAAAGCCTAAAGAACAAGGCGGGCGTAGGCTGTTGTGACTCCGGAGATGGCCAGCACGTGGAGGCCGAGTGGGATATGGCGAAAGGTGGTTACAGGGTCCTGCTGAAGCATCCGCATCGGCCAACTGAACCCGGGCAATGGTTCGACGTGCCATACTCCGTCGTGATCGACCAGCCGAACCTCAGCGGCATTGCGATGGTTTGGTGGTGGCCGCGCTACGACAGCCGCGGAAGCATGATCCCTATGTGGCGCTGCTTCATTCCGGGACCGGCTGGGTGATCCGCTGAGCAAACAATAGCGCCCGCAAGTCCGCTACAGGTCCAAACCCGACTTGTCGAGAACACAGCGCCTCACATGCCGCGGCTGGCAAATACCTTTTGGCACCTCGAGCTCAGCTTGGCCCTGTTCTGTTGCAGGCATGCTTGAACCGCTCCATCATCGCCCAATTGCTGCCGACAAAAGCGCTGCGCATCCCGTGTGCAGGCCTGCCGTTCCTGCGCTGTACCCTTCTGACCCTGTGCAAAAGACAGCGAAGTCTCGGTCAGCAGAATGACCAGAACCAGGACGATCGAACGCATAGCGATGCTCCCTATGTTGACCGGAATAAAACGTTGCTCCCGCTCTGCGGTTCCTCGATCGACATACCCCCGTGCACCTGGCAGGGGCGGCCTTTCATCTGATCCGCCGGGATGAAACATTTTCGGGAAAAAGCGGCAACTTTTGTCGCCCGATCGAATTGAATGTAAACGCGACTGATTTGGAGTTCGAAATGGACGACGATTTTCCGCTGAAGACTGCTGTCGATCGAGCCTGGACAGTGCATCTGGCCACGCACGACGATGTTGCCGCGGCCGATCCGCGTCGTTGCTCGCTTGAGAGATATCTGAGCGGAAAATGGCAAGCTGGTGAAAGCGATCCTGAAGAACTGACATGCTCCGGACTTTCGTATCTGGATCGCCTGGGATCCGAGAATTGGTGATGGCATGATGGCAAGCGTCGCAACGTCGCTTCGATATGCGTTCGGATAAGGGCCTGACCGATGGCGGATACGCGCGGCTTGAGACTCATCGGACTTGCCTTTGCAATCGTGGCGCTTGCCGTCACTGCGACAGCGGCGGTGATTGCGACCGCTGAAGCGGAGCGGCTCGACGTGCAATCGACCCGCCAACCGTAAAACGGTCTTGCGCCGATTTGAGTTTGGTCAGGTTTTGAGTTTCGTCAGGCTTGTGCGCCGTCAGCCTGCGTCGCAAAGCCGCAATGGCGATCATAGACCGATTGCCGCGCTCGCGCGTTGAGAGAGACGGGCGACTAACGAGCTGCCAGGTAGCGACGATCATGCTTGCACCCAGCCTTCGCCTTTCAGCAATTCTTCTCGGCGTTTCGATCCTAGCGGCGAGCGTGGGCTCTTCCGCCGCCCAGGAGAAAAGGCATGGACCGCCTGCGGGCGCGGGCCGGCCTGCGGGACCGCCGCCCGGCATGGCTCATCCCGCACCACCTCCTGCTATGGCGCGTCCTGCGCCACCTCCTGCCATGGCCCGCCCCGCGCCGCCTCCCGCGATGGCACGGCCTGCACCGCCGCCCGCTATGGCGCGGCCCGCCGCGCCGGCGTTCCGTCCGGCCGCGCCGCTGCAGCGGCCGGCGATGGCGCCCCGTCCGGCGCCACAGATTGCCGCGCCACCGCGCCCGGCCGCTCCGAGAATTGCAGCACCGTCGCGCCCGAGCGCACCGGCCGCGGCGAGCCCATCCCGGCAGGATCGGATCGGCCAGCGCGAGCAGCGCATTCAACCGCCGCAGCAAGCGGTGCAAGAGGTGCAAGAGCGGCAGCGCGACAGGCTTTCGCCCCAAAACGCGCAACGCCAGGAGCGCATCGACCGGTTGCAGCAGCGCGTGCAGGATTTGAAGTCTCAACGGCCGGAAGGCCAGCGCGCACAACGCGTGCAGCAACGGTTGCTGCAGACGGAACAGCGGCAGTTGCAGCGTGAGGAGCGTCTGCAGCGGCTCCAGCAAACCACGCAGGAACGGCAGCGCGACACGCTCAGCCGGGAGAGCGTGCAACGCGAGCAGCGCATCGATCGGCTGCAGCGGCGCGTGCAGGAGCTGCAGTCGCGACAGCCGGAAGGCCAGCGCGCACAACGCGCGCAGCAACGGTTGCTGCAAACCGAGCAGCGACAGCTCCAGCATGAACAGCGCCTGCAGCAGCGTGATGTGGCGCGCCGGCAGGAACTGGGAATGCCGCCCTCCGGCAGGCAGACCGAGACTGCCGCTGCCGCCGTGCAGGCCGCCGCCCGCGGGCGGTTTGCCGAGCGCTTCCGCAGCAATCCTGATCCGCAGGTCCAGGCGGCACTCGAGGGCGGGCGGCACGGCTGGGCTCCCCGCCACGCCTGGAAGCGCGGCCTGCGCGCCGCGTTTGTGCCGTGGGCCGGCCACGTGTTCTGGCCCTACGCCTATTCCGACATTTTCGAATACACGTTCTGGCCCGCCGGGTACGACAGCGGCTATTGGGCTTACGCCTACGACGACTTCGTCGATACCGTGTTCTGGGGCGCGGACAGTCCGTACTCCGCCTACGCCAGGCTCGGCTCGACCGGGCGCTCGGAGAGCGACGGCGTGATCGGCGGCTCCCGGCCGCGCGAAAGCTCGGACGTGAGCCCACAGGCCCTCAAGCAACTGTGCAAGGAACCTGAAAAAGGTATCACCGCCTGGCCGATCGCTTCGATCGAGGAGGCCGTACGGCCGACGCCCGAGCAGCGCCCGGCGCTTGACGATTTGAAGAACGCGGCGGCAATGGCCGCTGATGCGTTCAAGGAATCCTGCGTCGACTCGTTTGCGATGACCCCGCCCGGCCGCTTGCGGGCGATGATGAACCGCCTCAGCGCCACGCTCGAGTCCGTGCGGATCGTGCGGCCGGCCCTGGAGAAATTCTACAGCTCGCTCAGCGACGAGCAACAGGCGCGCTTCAACGCACTCGGCCCCGACATCGGCGAACGTTCGCAACCGCTGCCGCAGCAGGAAGCGAGCGCGCAGCCGGATACTTGCGGCGAGCCAAAGCCCGGCCTGACCAACCTGCCGATCGAGCGGATCGAAACGGTGATACGTCCGGCGGGCAAACAGAAGGAAGCGCTCGACCGCCTTCGCGAGGCCACGGAGACGGCCGTTCAGACGCTGCAAGCTGCCTGTCCGGTGGACGTACCGCTTACACCGGTCGGGCGGCTGGAGGCGATGGAGAAGCGGCTCGAGGCCATGATGCAGTCGGCCAAACTGGTGCAGCCGGCGCTCGATGATTTCTATGCCACGCTGGCCAGCGAGCAGAAGGCGCGCTTCAACACGCTGGGGCGGTTCGCGGGCCGCTGATTGCAAGCGACCGATCGCCGAAAAATTGTGTGCCAATGATCGACATTGTTGTGCCAACAGCGTCACTCTGAGACGCCGAAAAGCAGTGCGATGAACGTTCATCTTAAATAGTTACCGTAATTCTTAAATCGAGTTTGCTCCCGCTCCAAAAGACCATATCGACCGAAGCGCGATAGCTGAGGGTTCGATATGTCGGAAGCAAGTTATGACCTCATCAGGTCCCGGGCAGCACCTTTCAATTGGCGGATCACCGCGATTGCTGGCTTCACCGTTTTGGTCGTCGCAGTTGCGGCCTTGGTCCACGTCGTTCCCTACGGCCGCGCGGTGTGGGATTTCGTCTTCATCCTCGATGGCGCCTATCGCATCGGTGTCGGGCAAGTTCCGCACGTCGACTTTGCTTCGCCGATCGGCCCGCTCACGCTTTACCTGACCCATTTCGCCGAACGGCTTTTTCCCGGCGGGCAGCCGTTCATCGGCCTGCACGCGCTGGCGTGGCTCATGGTGGTGCCGCCGTTCGCCGTCATCGCGTCGCGCATTCAATCGCCCTGGGGATTTGCCGCCAGCTTCGCGGTTCTCGCGGTGGTGGTGCTGGTGCCCTACACGCTCGACTCCACCATGCTCTCCGAGATCAGCTATTTTGCCACCTATAACCGCTTCGCCACCGCGATCCTGTTCCTGGCAGCATTGTGGTATGTGCTGCCGAAGGCCCGTGGCGACGGCGTGTTGCTGGGTTACCTGCTGACCGCCCTGATTTTCATCAAGATCACCGCCGCGATCGCAATGCTCGGCCTCGTCGTCGCGGCCGTGCTGCTCGGACGCGCGCGACCCGCCGCGCTGTTCGCCATGCTGTTCGTTACCGCCGCGTTGGCGGGACTGGTCGAACTGGCAACCGGGGGGCTCGTCTCCGGCTACCTGCACGACATCGTCTCGATGAGCGCTTTGAACCGGGGCGGCGCCGCTTTCCGGCTCGCCGCCTCCTCGGCGCGCAACTGGCTGCCGCTTGCGGTGACGATCACGATCGTCGTGCTCGCGGCCCGCGAACTCGATTTCACCGCGGCGGTCAGACGCCCGTTCAATTTCGTGCACGATACCATCGCGCGGGAAGCCTTCGTCGTGGACGCAGCGCTGCTGGTCGCGGTAGCGCTGGCCGCGGAGAGTCAGAACACCGGCGGCGTCGGATTGATTGCCGCCGCGGCCGTCCTTTTCCACCCGAGCCTGCGTACGACCCGCGGCTGGCGACTGATCGCCGCAGCGGTACTGGGCGCGACACTGGTGCTGCCGCTTGCCGATGTCGTCGAAAAGCGCGTCGTTTCGACCTTCGTCCGGGAACGGCAGGGCACGACCGATCACAGCTTTGCGACATTCCTTCCGGGCATGCGCGTGCCAACAGCCACCCTCGCCGGCTCCCGGCTGATGACGCGCCTGCAATCCGAATGGCTGCCCTTCCTCGACGAGACCGCCAACAACGGCTTTGACCTCGACGGCGATCCCGGCAGCACCAGCCCGGCGACGCGCGCGGCGTGGGCTGTCAGCGTTGCCGAGGCCGGCGCGAATTTTCAGCGGCTTGGCTACGCGACCAAGGCGCAGCGCTATACGACCATCGATTTCGCCGAATCCTTTCCGCGGCTGCTCGGCCTGACGCCCGCGCGCAGCACCACGCTGGCGATGGATTTCCGCCGCACCGTGCCGGCCTTCTCCGTAACCGAAGCGTCAGCCTATCTGGCGGACGCGGACGGTGTGTTTTTCCGCACCTGTGTCCTCCCCGGCGCGACCGACACCAATCCCGCAACCTTCCGTACCGTGCTGGAACGGGAGTTCACGCGTCACAAGCTGCATCCCTGCTGGGATTTCTACAGCCGTACCCGCTGAAAGGGCCCGCATGTCCACCTTACCCCTGCCGCTTGCACTCTCCGATTCGCCACTCTCCGATCGGCGCGAGGCGCCGCAACCCCGGCCGCTGATCCTCGATCTCGACGGCACGCTGGTGCGCGCAGACATGCTGCTTGAAACCGTGCTCGCGCTGCTTCGAGCCGCGCCGTGGCGGATGTTCGAGATCGGCCTGTGGATGCTGCGTGGCCGCGCCTATCTCAAGCGCCGTCTCGCCGAGGAAACCAATATCGAGCCGGACGTTCTGCCGTTCAATGAAGAACTGCTCGCCTACGCTGCCGATATCGCGGCGAGCGGACGGCCGGTCTATGTCGCCACTGCCGCCGATGCCAAGGTAGCGGAAAAGGTCGTCCGGCGAATTGCGTTCATTCGCGGCGTCATCGGCAGCGACGGCTTGCGCAACCTGAAGGGCGAAGCGAAGGCCCAGGTTCTCGCTGAACGATTCCCAGATGGATTCGACTATGCCGGCGACGCGCGCGCCGACATTCCGATCTGGCGCCGCGCCGACAACGCCATCGTCGTCGAAGCGGCGAGTTCGGTAGAGCACGCCGCCGCAAGCGTCGCGGCCGTCGTCAGGGTGTTTCCGCGAACGTCCCGGATCCGTGCGCTGGTGCGCAGCATGCGTCCGCACCAATGGGCGAAGAACGCGCTGGTTTTCGTGCCGCTCATCCTCGCCGGACTGGTCTCTCATGTCGACGCCGTCTACGCGACGACATGCGCGTTCCTCGCCCTCGGCCTGGTTGCCTCATCCACCTATCTCGTCAACGATATCTGGGACCTGACCGACGACCGCAGCCACTGGTCGAAGCGAAACCGGCCGCTGGCGAGCGGACGCCTGCCGCTCGCAACGGCGATCGCCGCCGTTCCGGTCGGATTGTTCGCGGGCATCGCCGTGGCGGCGCTTGCCGGGCCGGCGACCGTTGCCGTCGTGCTGCTGTATCTGGCCATCACCTTGGCCTATTCGTTCGCGCTCAAGCGCATCCCCATTCTCGACGGTTTTGTTCTCGCCGGATTGTTCACGTTGCGGCTCGGCGCGGGCATCGTGGCGTCGGGCGCACCGCCGTCGCCTTGGCTGCTGGTGTTCGCGATGTTCCTGTTCGCCTCGCTCAGCTTCGCAAAACGCCACACCGAGGTCGCCCGCGTCATCGAGCGCGGCGGAACCGAAGTCCGTGGCCGCGGCTACAAGTCCATCGACCTGCCGCTCATCATGGGCATCGGCATGGCGACCGGGGTGGCCGCCGTGCTCATCATGGTGCTCTACATCATCAATGACGCCTTCCGGCAGAGCTTTTATGGCAACACCGCCTGGCTCTGGGCTTTTCCGGCCATCCTGTTCCTGTTCGTGTGCCGGATCTGGCTGAAATGCGGCCGCAGCGAGCTGCACGACGATCCCGTGGCGTTTGCCGTCACCGATCGGCCGAGCCTGGCGCTCGGCGGCGCCCTGATGGTGTGCTTCGGGCTGGCTTGGTCGGGCGTATTTGGTTGATATGCCGCCACTTGCGCAGGACGTGCGGAGGTTCCGCGTCGTCGAACGTGGAAGACACAGGTTGGCGCCCTGTAACTCAACCTAAAAAAAACCGCAGGACGGTGTCGGATTCGGCCGACCCCGTTCGTCGTCTCGTCACGCCGATCGGGCCGGCCTGGACACCGCAAGCGGCCCCAAGCGAAGCGAAAGGATGAGAAATGGCCAAGATGACTGCCAAGAACACGATTTGCGTATGGTACGACAAGGACGCTGAGGCGGCTGCCCGTTTTTACGCCGAAGTCTTTCCCGACAGCGCCGTGCACGCCGTCTACCGCGCACCGAGTGACTACCCCTCGGGCAAGAAGGGCGACGTGCTGACCGTCGACTTCACGGTCGCCGGCATTCCCTGCATCGGCCTCAACGGTGGCCCCATGTTCAAGCAAACCGAAGCATTTTCGTTTCAGATCGCCACCGACGACCAGGAAGAGACCGACCGCTACTGGAATGCCATCGTCGGCAATGGCGGCCAGGAGAGTGCGTGCGGCTGGTGCAAGGACAAATGGGGCGTCTCCTGGCAGATCACGCCGCGCACGCTGACGGACGCCATGGCCGCGGGCGGCGCCGAAGCAAAGCGCGCCTTCGATGCCATGATGACCATGCAGAAAATCGACGTCGCCGCGATCGAGGCCGCGCGGCGCGGCTGATTTTCGCCGGGAGAAGTGGCTGGTCCGGCGGGGACGCAATCGCGGCAACCGCGTTAGGCATATCTCTTGCTTCCTGACAGGGAACAATCCCTGTCGAGGCTCGCATGTTGGGAATCCCGCGGCGATACAGCCACTTTGTCTTTGGTTTCATCCAGTCAGGGTTGACCTGCGCGATAGCGGCGGCGATCGCCAGCTTTCCGCTGGTCGGGTCCGGCCATTTCGTTATGCACTGGCTGCAGGCCTGGCTGTTCGCCTGGATCCTGATGCTGCCGGTCGTGCTGTTCGCGGCGCCCGTCATCCGGCGCCTCGCCCATGCCGTGACAAGGGAAGAATAGCAGGCTCGCTTCACCGAACCGAGCCTGCAGCTTTCTGGTGACCGGACCTTACTTCTTCATGCCGTCTTTCGACATCGCATCCTTCGACATGCCGTCGTGCTTCTTCATCGCGTCCTTGGACATCGCATCGTCCTTCTTCATGCCGTCCTTGGACATCGCGTCCTTTGCCATCCCCTCCTTGCCCATCTTGTCCTGCGCGTAGGCAGCGGGCGCGGAGGCAAGCCCGACCGAGAGAGCGAGAGCGGAAATCGAGAGCAAGGTGCGCAGATTCCTGGTTGTCATGTTCAATACCCTTTGTTGTGCGTGTTAGCGGTGAGCCGCTGTTTCGATTACGTTGATCGATCGGCCTCCGTTACGAATGGCGACCGAACGGTGGTGAACAAATCGCTGTGATCAATCGGCCGTCATTGCCGGCATCATTGGCGCCTCTCCTCTGTTGGATGGAAGTTTGAGTTGTGTGGTCATCATTGCCGCGATCGCGAGCGACGCGCCGACGCCCGCGACGCAGGCGCTCCAGCCAAAACGGTCGAACAACTGGCCGAGCACGGCGCTACCCGCCATGCCGCCAAAGAAGTAACAGGCAAGATAGGTCCCGCTGGCGACGCCGCGGTTGTCCTGCGCGGCCTGACCGACGAAACCCGTCGCCGCGGCCTGCGCGAAGAAAGTGCCGACGCCGACCAGCACCATGCCGGCGAGAACGTACGGAAGATGCGATGACAACATCATGGGCAGGCCGATCGCGGCGAACGCGAGCGCACCAGCGATCACCTGCCGGGAGCCAAACCGTGCGACGGCTCTTCCGGCAAACGGCGTCGTGACCACGGACGGCGCAAAGACGAGATAGACGAGCCCGAGATCCATTCGTCCGAGCAACAGCGGCTCGCGGACCAGAACGAAGTTGACGAAAGTGAAGGTCCCGATGAAAGCGAACAGGATGCAGAATCCGATCGCGTAGGCGGCGCGCAGCGACGGGTTGCGCCAATGGGCGATGCTTGCCTCGAACGGAGACAGCACCGCCGGCATCGCCTGCATCGGCGTGGCGCGCGACACCGTGAAATACACCAGCGCCGCACCGGCCAGATTGAGCAGTGCGAAGAAATAGAAGTTTGACGCCAGTCCGAACGTATCGACCAGCGCGGCCGACATCAGCCGGCCGATCAGATTGCTGGCGACATTGCCGGCGATATAGGCCGCGAACGCGCCGCCGGCGTCCATCGAACTGCATTGCTCGCCGAGATAGGCCAGCGTCAAGGCAAAGGCCGACGCCATGCAAAGACCCTGCAGCACACGCAGGATGGTGAACGCGGTGAGATCAGGTGCGCCCGCCAGCAGCGTCGTGGGAACCGCGAGCAGAGCGAGGCTCACGAGGATGCCGAACCGACGGTCGATATACCGGCTGAGGAAGCCGACCACGATACTTGCGACCGCCATGCCCAGGGTGCTGGCATTGACCGCAACACCCATCGCGGCCGGGGTTACATCATAGTGCCTGGTCAGGGAGGGCAGGATGGCCTGTGTCGCGAACAGGTCGACCACGGTGAGAAAGGCCGTGAGGCCGATGGCGAGCGAGCGCAACACCACGCCCGGCGAGTGGTCGCGCATGTTTATGGCGTGCGTCTTCATTGGCGCGGAGGTATCGGCCATGGTGCGTCTCGCTGGGTGATGGAAGGGATGTGACGCCTGGGCGTGCGGGGCAACACGGGGGATCCCAGGACGTCACATCGGCAACGGGCGCGGGAAGCGCGCGTTACATCCGGTTACATGTGGTGGTCATGCGGATCCTTGCGAACGTCGCCGACATAGAGGATGACCGTCTCCTTGCCGAGATTCTTCCACCAGTGCGCCACGCCGGCGACTTCGGGTCTGATCTCGCCGGCCTTGTGCACGATCGGTTCGGCGCAGTTGCTGGCGTATTCGACGATTTCGCCCTGCTGCACGAAGATCAGCGCCGGACGGTCGTCATGGCTGTGCCACGGCACGATGCCGCCGGGCTCGATCGTCAGCTTGCGGAAGCGCAGTTCGCGATCCCTGATATTGGCCGGCTGCTTCTCGAGGTTGATCGCGCCGAGCGTGACGTCGGTGACGCCGACCGCCTTGTGGTCAACCTTGTCGCGGACATTGGCCTGCAACTTTCCGGCAGGACATTCGCCGGCGAAAGCCGCCGGTGCGGTCGCGAGCGAGCCCGCGAGAATGCCGGCAAGCGCGAAGCCCTGCCAAAGCGTGCGGGATGTGACGTTGGATGTGGACATGTCGTTGTCTCCTCGTTTGCCTCTACGTTGCCTTGGGCCCGGATGATCTGGCCGGCTACGTCACGACATTCGTTGAAACCACCTGAGGAATGAAATGCCGGTTGGCTCTCGACTCGATAGCGCGGCGCTATGCCGTGCCCGGCTCGATACGCCGCGGCTATCAAACCCATTGGGCGACGGCATTTCATACGCGGAGCAATCCGCCCTCTGATGGGGCAGCGCCACCCCTTGCGGGCGAGCCCGCGCTGGAAAATAGTATCGAGTCAAACCGACCGGCCGGAGTACGACATGACCCAGCTTTCGCCTGCCAACGCCGAACGCCTCCGGCAGGCCTTTCAGCGCTGCCGCGACATGGAGGGTTCGCTCGGTAAACGGTTGCAAGCCTATGCCGCCGCCGGTCGCGATTTCTTTCCGGCCTACAGCGAGGCGGTCGATCGTCTGGTCGCGCGAATTCACGAGAACGGCGGCGGCGAGAACGCGCCACGGCCGGGCGAGGTGATGCCGCCGTTCATGCTGCCGGACGAGACCGGCCGGCTTGTCAGCCTGACATCGCTGACCGGCAACGGACCGGTCATCGTCATGTTCTATCGCGGCCATTGGTGTCCCTACTGCCGGCTGAACGTGATGGCGATCATGCAGGCTCAGGACGAGATCAGCGCGCTGGGCGGACAGATTGTCGCGATTATGCCGGAAACGCAGAAGTACGCCGAGCGCTTCAAATCCGAGGCCGGCGCCCCCTTCCCGGTGCTGACCGACCTCGACAACGGCTATGCATTGTCGCTCAATCTTGCGATCTGGCTTGGAACGGAGATCCAGCAGCTGCTCTCCTATCTGGACCTGTCGGATTTTCACGGCAACGACGGCTGCATGCTGCCGATTCCCGCGACTTTCGTGGTCGGCCGCGACGGGCTGGTGAAAGCCCGCTTCGTCGATCCCGATTTCCGCAAGCGGATGGAGATCGACGAACTGCTGGTTGCGGTTCGAACCGCCAGCGAGGATCGCTAGGACATCGCTAAGCTTACGCGATCCTGCTCAGAAATTGCTGCCAGTCCGAACCGCGCAGCATCCTCATGACGGCGGACGCGACCGCCGTGCGCTCACGCCCGGCGACCCCATAGAGATGAACCGTGCGGCGCGATTCCAGTCCCTCGACCGGTGCGCGTTTCAACGTGGTTGGGAGCGACGCGGTGTGAGGGACCACGGCGACGCCGATATCGGCTTCCAGGAGTTCAATCAGGTCGCGCTCCGATGAAACCTCGTGGTTGCGATCAACCGCAACCCCATGCTCGCGAAGCGACCGGCTTAGCGAAGCGGAATGTTCGCAGTAATTTCGCGACAACCATTGCTCTGTCTGCAGGTCGTTGAAGCTGATTGTGTCGCGCTCCGCCAGCGGATGCCGCCGGCTGACGACGAGATCGAAATCCTCGGTGAACAGCGGCCAGGTGTCCAGCCGGTCCCAGTCGCCGCCGAGTTCGGCAGCGATGCCGAGTTCGGCGTCGCCCTTCTTCAGATACTCGCCGACTTCCTCGCTGTTGCCGCGCAAGAAGCGAAATTCGAGCTGGCTGAACTGCCGCCTGATCTGGTCGAGAAACGGCACCAGAATCGACAAATCGACCGAGTGGCTGAGCGCAATCCGAAGCGCCCCGATTTCACCGCTCTTGAACGACGACGCCAGCATGCGCGCGCCGCTGGCGGCGTCATAGCATTGCTGCAGCAGCGGGTGCATCCGCAGGCCGAGCTCGGTCAATTGCGCGGCCGGCCGTTCCCGGCGGAACAGGTCGCCGCCCAATTCGGCCTCGAGCTGCTTGATCGCCCGCGTCAGCGATGGCTGTGTGACGTTGCACTCGTCGGCGGCGCGCGTGAAATTCAGCGTCCGCGTGACGGCGAGGAAGTATCGTACCTGATGCATTTCCATGATCGTGCTGCCCCGATCCAACTGGCACGCAGACTAGCCGATCGAGGCCCCTAATGACACTCAAACCGCGATAGCGGGAGCCTATGGTGTAGGAAGCCAAATGGCATTTCAAAACACGGCGCCCATCCTGCAGGTTTCGGCCCATGAGGCCGCAGGAAAGGGACCGTCATGAACATTCAGGTAAAGGCGCGGGATACCAGGGTCACGCGGCCGCTCGCCGGAAAGGTCTCGCTGGTCACCGGGTCGACCAGCGGTATTGGCCTCGGGATAGCGCGTGCACTCGCCGAGGCCGGATCTGAGGTGATGCTGAACGGCCTGGGGGGCGCCTCCGAGGTCGCCAGGACCAAAGACCAAATCGAGGCGGATTTTGGCGTCCAGGTCAGCTATTCCGCCGCCGACATGACGAGGCCGGAGGCGATCGCCGAGATGATCGCGGCTGTCATCGCCGGGCACGGCCGGCTCGATGTGCTCGTCAACAACGCCGGTATCCAACATGTCGCGCCGCTCGACCGGTTTCCGGTCGAGAAATGGGACACGATCCTGTCGATCAACCTGTCATCCGCGTTTCACGCCATTCGGCTCGCCCTGCCGGCGATGCGCCAGAACAAGTTCGGTCGCATCATCAACATCGCCTCCGCCCATGGACTGGTCGGGTCACCCTTCAAGGCGGCCTATGTCGCCGCCAAGCATGGCATCGTCGGGCTGACCAAGGTCGCCGCGCTGGAGACCGCCGAAGAAGGCATCACCTGCAACGCGATCTGTCCGGGTTACGTCTATACGCCGCTGGTCGAAGCGCAGATCGACGGCCAGGCCAGGGCGCACGGCATCTCCCGCGATCAGGTGATCCACGACGTGCTGCTGGCACAGCAACCAAGCAAGCGCTTCGCGACAGTCGAGGAGTTGGGCGCGCTCGCCGTCTTCCTCGCCAGCGACGCCGCGGCATCGATCACCGGCATCGCGCTGCCGGTTGATGGCGGCTGGACCGCGCACTGACGTGCCGAACATAGCGAAGCAAGGGAGCGTGACATGAACGACATCCGGGACAGTTTCTCAACGCTGAAGTCGCTCGCGAAATCCGAGCCGGGCCAGATCGTGCTGGTACTGCAGGGCGGCGGCGCGCTCGGCTCCTATCAGGCCGGCGTCTATCAGGCGCTGCACGAAGCCGGCATCGAGCCGGACTGGATCATCGGGACCTCGATCGGCGCCATCAATGCCAGCCTGATCGCGGGCAATTCACCGCAGAAGCGGCTGCCGCGGCTGCGCGAATTCTGGAAGAAGATGGAGCAGGACACGCCCTGGCCTCTTCGCGACATCTTTCCGGGGTTCAACGAAAAGCTATCCTATTGGTCGACCGTGACCCATGGCATTCCCGGCTTCTTCCGGCCGAACCCGCTGGCGCATGCCGGCGACCTCTATCCGCTCGGAACCGATCAGGCCGGCTATTACTCGACCGCGCCGCTGGAGCGCACGCTGACCGAACTGGTCGATTTCGATCTCGTCAATCAGTGCAGGCCGCGGCTGACGGTCGGCGCGGCGCATGTCCGCACCAGCCAGATGCGTTATTTCGACAGCCGCGATGGCGAACTCGGCGTCAAGCACGTCATGGCATCAGGCGCGTTGCCGCCGGCGTTCCCGGCCGTTCGCATCGACGGTGAATTATATTGGGACGGCGGCATTCTCTCGAACACGCCGACGGAAGCCGTGTTCGACGACAACCCGCGGCGGAATTCCCTGATCTTCGCCGTACACCTCTGGAATCCGACAGGCAGCGAGCCGACCACGATGGCGGAGGTGCTGAATCGACACAAGGACGTGCAATATTCCAGCCGGATCGCCAGCCACGTCGCGCGTCAGCAGCAGGCGCATCGGCTGCGCCACGTCATCAATCAGCTCGCCGCGCGCCTGCCGGAATCCGAGCGCAACAGTGAAGTCGTGAAGGAACTGGCGAGCTATGGTTGCCCGACCCGGATGCATGTGGTGCGACTGCTCGCTCCACAGCTCGCCCGCGAAGACCACACCAAGGACATCGACTTCAGCCCATCCGGCATCATGCAGCGCTGGGACGCCGGCTATCGCCACACAAGAGCGGTGCTCGAACGCAAGCCGTGGATCGGCGAATTCGATCCGCTGTCGGGTGTTGTCCTGCACGAGCAGACGGAACTGTTGGCGGAGGCGGCCGAGTGACGGCCCTACACCTAACTCTCGTTGTCAGGCGTGACGCCGGCTGAACAGCAACAGGCCGCCCATCGTCGCGAACAGTCCCCCAGTCACCCTGTTGATCCAGCGCATGTGCCAGCTGGAGCGCAGGACCGGAGCGATCGCGGAAACGCCGAAGGCACACATCGCCAGCACAGTGAATTCGCATGCGATGAATGTGAGGGCGAGGATGGCATATTGCGGCGCGAACGGTTCGGCCGGATTGAGGAACTGCGGGAAGAATGCAGTGAAGAACAGGATGGCCTTGGGATTGCTCGACCCGACCAGGAGGCCCCTGACATAGTGCGTGCGCAAGCGCCGGCCGCTGTCCGCTGGGGCGCTCTTGATATCGACGGCTTCAGCGTTGTTGCCGAACGTCTTGATGCCGAGCCAGATGAGGTAGATCGCCCCGATCACCTTGACCACGGTGAAGGCAAGCTCCGATGCCGCGAGCAATGCACCGAGGCCCAGCGCAGAAAGCGCCATGACGCCGAGAACCGCGCTGATGCTGCCAGCCGCGGCTGCCAGCGCGCCCGACTTGCCTTCGTTCAGCGCCGTCGTCATGCAGGTGAGCATGGTTGGGCCGGGGGACAGCACCAACACGGCCACGGCGGCCAGGTACAGCAAGTAGGTCGTCAAGGTCATTATTCGCATCCATATGCGTGGTGAGATTGATCGTGCGTAGTGAGGTTAGGCGACACTCTGTCGGGTGTGCCGGCCGGTGATGGCTATGATGGTGGCAGGCCCATTTCATTAGCAGTTGGGTAGCCGCCCACCCAGCCCTTAAATGTACCAAAAGCGACGCGAATTACCCTGAACGGCCCTGCCCCGTTCGGAATATGTGCAATTTCGGCCAGCGTGGCGGAAAAATGCATCCTGCCCGCATTTCGAGAATGAATCGGCGGGCGCCGATTGTATTTTGGCGAGCCTTTGGAACTTTTCGGAACTTCTGCCATTGCAGATTTGCTGATGGTGCGAACCCCAAGGAGTGTTTGCAATGGCAACCCAAATCGTGATGGACCACACCGGCGATACCCGCCATGAGTTTGACGCGAACGACGCGAAGGCGTTGCTTGAAGCGGAAAAGCGCTTTGAACAGCTCACAGGCGCCGGCTTCACAGCGGCGATCAGAACTTCCTCTGGCGATCCGACGATAACCCGCAGGTTCGATCCGAAAGCCGAAGAAACCCTGTTTTATCCAAGGCTGGTCGGCGGTTAGCGTCTCATGTTGCAGACAACGCTACGTAATGCGGTCCGTAACATCAGGCAATTGCTGGCGGATAGCGCCAACCGCTGGCAATTGCTGCGGGCTCAATATCGGGAATTGGGCTGCCCTCAAAGGGAGGTGCGCGGCATAAGGTTGCTGCAAGCGTGGCTATCGCCTGAACAACTGGTTCAGTTCAACAAATACGGGTGGTTCGAAGTCACGGGCTGCCAAAGCGGCAAGCGATACCGGATCTGTTATGGCACCGCGACAAATATTCATGAACTTGACCAGCATGGGCGCCCGAAAGCCGGTTGGTGTTTTGTGCCAAACCAGCCACTGGTGCCCGGCGACGTCATGCTCGCACAGAAAATTGCTTTGGAAACCGACGAGTGGGCTGCGCTGGCGGTGGCTAAATCGTTCCGGCCGACCTGGCATTAGACAGACCTGTTGGCATGAAACAGACTTGGTACGTCTGAGGGGCCGAGGTCCGCTGCGCTGCAACTGGCAGGTGAAGCGCTGGCGCTCCTGATGCGGTGCAGCACGGGCTGCGCCGGCGGTGTCGCTACGGAAAATGGATACAGGCAGACTGTTTACCAAGTCGGTCAAGGACGTGAAAACCACCTTCCCTAAGCGGCTTGAAACGAATCCGCTCTAGGCTGCCTCCAACAGCAAGAGGCAGCAAATGTTCACGATCTTCAGGGCGCTCGTCATCGCGGTATGCGCGTATGCCGGTTCATCGGTAGCAGGCAGTCAATTCCCGGACCTGCCGAACGCCCATCAAATCTACACCGAGTAGCTCACGGAAGTTCGTGATCGAACTCAGCAGCAGCAATTCCGGCAGTAACCACGTTCAGTTACGGACTGTCAGGAATTACGGCGTTTGCTCTCCGTCAGGTTCTGTGGCGGAGATGGTTATGCCTCTCGGACGATACATAGCCTGGGTCGGCGCATCGTTGCTCGTGTTGCTGTTCGTGGCCAACTGGTTCTTTCCGCAACCTTTGGCGGAGCCCGCCGGTGACGAGGTTAACAGGCCGGTCATCCGGATCGCGTCTCTGCAGCAGCCGCCGGAACGGATCGTCATCGACACCAACCTTCCGACGATCGTTCCGCCGCCCGCGCCGGCCGCCGAAGCCATACCGGACGAGCCGCCCCCGCAAGCACAATCATACGCGCCGATAACTTCTCATGCGTCGGTTACTGGCGCAGAAAAAAGCAAGCCAAAGGCCACGAAGAGGCTGGTGAAGGAGGCTGCAGCCAAACACCCGTCATCGCCCCATGCGCAAATCAGCACGCCTGTAACCAACACGCCTGTGGTCGCGAGTAGCAATCCGGCGCCGGTCGCACCGCCTACCAGGTTGTCGTTCGCGAATATCATTTCCGGGCAGCTGGTGAGAGAGCTGTTCAACCTTCATTGAGCTTCAACGGACCTGCAGTGAGCGCGACGGAGTGCTTAAGCGCTCGGTGCATTAACCCTGTTGTCAGACTTACTTCGCAGCTCCCGCACGCAAGTCAATTCTGCCGCTAACCCGCCGCATTGGATCCTAGAAATCGCTCTGCGACGTTGGGCAGATTATTTCCCCCGGCTCGGGGCAAGCATCTTCGTCCTGGAACAGTAAATCATGATGAGGGCAGGTCTCATCGTTGTTGGCCTCAGCACACTGACCATCATGGAGCTGGGGACACCGCGACACACGAAGACAAGCGCGCCAGATCGGTTCGAGCAAGTGACTATCGGCGTCAGCGTATCAGGTGACACCCTGGAGACGGCTGATCGGCGCGAAATCCACAATCTGCAGCATGAAGCAACGGTTCAGCCGATCTCATCTGTCGAACCAACACCGCCGCCGGATGTGACGGCCATAACGCCAGAAAAGAATCCGGGCACTGTTGGAATCGGTAAAGGCGAGAAAAAGCCTGTTGTCAGGAACTCAAAGCCTGAACCCAAGTACACAGAGCCCGACAAATCCAGACCTAAATCCGCAAATCCCGACAAAGCTGCAAGGATGGCTCGGTCGAAGCCGATGGTCGAGGCCAGGCCGTGTCGTCCAAACGCTTTCGACGGTCTGCTGCAAGCATTGAAGCTGTCCGCCCGATGCCAGACCTAGCACAACAGCTTTCGTTCAATTTCGGGTTGGCCGGCGCCGAACCGGCGCGCCTCGCTCGTGCCCCAAGGGAAGCAGAGCGTGTGGTCGAAATCAGGCCGCCTCGCCCGGACGAGCGATGCGCACCTGATAGATCGCGAGACTCACGCTACGTATCAATCGCCGCAATCATTCTAGCGGCGGCGATAGCGTTGGCCGTTGTTGCAAGCCTCTACATCTTCCGCAGCACGCTGCTTTCAAACCGGCAGACAATCGAGTCGATTGACGTCAAGGCTCTGGTGGAACGCATCATCAAAGTCGAATCGGCGGGAATTGCGAATAAAAAGAACAAGCTGTCCAGCGCCACAGGGGCTGGTCAATTTCTCGATGACACCTGGCTCGAAGCCATCCGAAAGCATCGCCGCGATCTGATCAAGGGCCGCAGCGACAAGGAACTGCTGGAACTGCGGCAGGACGCCGAACTTACGCGGGAGATCATTGCGCGGCTGCTTGAGCAATATGCCAGGACACTGAACAAACGCGGCCTGCCCCTCACGTCAGGTTCGCTTTATCTGGCCTATTTTGCCGGACCGGCCGGCGCCGTCGCTCTGCTGTCCGGCGCCGAACATGCCGACGCCGCATCCGTCATGGCCGCCGCCGACTCGACCGGTCGAACCACCCGCCAGAAACTTGTCAAGGCAAACCCATTCCTCGAGGTACTGACGGTACGCGATCTCAAGAACTGGGCCGATCACAAGATGCGCGGCATCTAGATCGCCCCATTGTCTCGCCGAGGCGCATTCAAGCCGATTGCCCGGAGGGGGCCCGAAAGGTCAATTGCGCTGCCATGATGCGGTGGTTACGGCAAAGTGGTTACGGCAAAGGGGCGAAAGTCGTATAGTGCCAGCCAGCCTTTGCCAGATGAGCCAGAGGGAGGAAATCCATGCGGAAGTCTCCATTCGGTGTCGCCGTCGCGGCTCTTATGCTTTCTACGTCTCAGCCGCTGGTCGCCGCGCAAGACGACGTCGATCAGCAGCTCGGTAACGTGAACTTCAAAACCTCCTGCAACGATGTTGCACAGCGTCGCTTCGATCGCGCGATGCGCTATCAGCACTCGTTCTGGTACACCAATGCCAAGGAGATCTTCGAGGAGGCCATCAAGGCCGACCCGACATGCGCCATGGCGTATTGGGGCATCGCGCTCACGATGATGGACAATCCGCACGCCGCAATTCCTCGGCCGAATCTTGCGCCCGGCCTCGCCGCGATCACCAAAGCCAGGGAGATCGGAGCCAAGACCGATCGCGAACGCGACTACATCGATGCGATGATGGTGATGTACGCCGACCACGAAACGATCCCCCACGCCCAGCGCATGCGCGCGCTGCGCGACAAGCAGGCCGACATCGCGGCGAAATATCCAGACGATGACGAGGCCCAGATTGCCTACGCCATCACGCTCAACACGTCGGCGGACTTGAAGGACAAGACCTACGCGCAGCAGACCAAGGGCGCCGCCATCCTGGAGCCGATGTCGGTACGGCTGCCGCAGCATCCGGGTGTGACGCACTATTTGATCCACCTCTACGACTATCCGGCGACCGCGCAAAAAGGCCTCGACGCCGCCAACCGCTACGCCAAGATCGCGCCGGCCGCGCCACACGCGCAGCACATGCCGTCGCACATCTACACCCGCGTCGGCTATTGGAAGGAATCGATCGCCTCCAACGCCGCCTCCGTGAAAGCCGCGAAGTCCGAGAAGTCCGTGGGCAATTACCTGCACGCGCAGGATTACATGGTTTATGCCCATCTTCAGCTCGCCCAGGACCAGCAGGCGCGCGCCGTCATCGACGACATGATCAAAGAGACCGACTTCAAGGTGACGGTCGCGGCCGCCGACTACGCGCTGGCGGCCTCGCCGGCGCGCTTTGCGATCGACCGCGGCGACTGGGACGCGGCCTCGCAACTATCGGTCAGGCCGAGCGGCCTGAACTACGCGATGGCGATCTCGCATTTCGCACGCGCGCTCGGCGCGGCGCGCTCCGGCAAGCCGGAAGCCGCCAAGGCGGATGTCCAGAAGCTCGCGGAACTGCGCGACAAATTGCGCGACGCCAAGGATAATTATTGGTCGCAGATCGTCGACATCCAGCATCAGGTCGCCGCTGCCTGGGTGCTTCACGCGGAGGGCAAATACGACGAGGCCCTTAAGGCCATGAGCGCGGCAGCGGACGCCGAGGACCTGACCGAGAAGCATGTGGTCACGCCGGGTCCGCTGGCGCCGGCGCGCGAGCTCTACGGCTTCATGCTGCTCGATCGCGGCATGACCAAGGAGGCGCTTGTGGCATTCGAGGCCACCAAGGCCAAGGAGCCGAACCGCTTCCAGGGCTACGCCGGGGCTGCCAAGGCCGCCGACACGCTCGGTGACAAGGCAGCGGCACGACAGAACTATCAGCAACTGATGGCGCTCGCGGCGAACGCCGACACGGAGCGGCGCGAGGTAGCGGCGGCAAAGACCTATCTCGCCAGCAACTAGAGCGCAGAAGCGAGAACGGTGGTGCAATGAGAAGGGTAGCTATCGCCGTCGCAGCAGCCGCGCTGGGGTGCGTACTCGCGGCGGCGTTGGCGTGGTCCGGTCTGCCACGGCACGCCGCGGCAACTGCGACGGCGCCTGTTTGGACCGAGGTGGCCTGGCCCTTCCCGATCGATCAGTGGGGCAAGGGCAAGGCGTTCCGCTGCAAGGCGGCCGACTGCGGCGCCGAGGTGAGCCTTTATCTGCGTGCCAAGATCGGGTTCTGCAATTGCACGACCGGCGTCGCGGATGATGAAGATCTGGATCGCATGGGAGATCTCGTTCTCGTCGGCGACGTTGCGCCGCTCGGCGCCGGTCGTCCGATCAACATTGCGTGGATGAAAGGCCGCAGCCGCGCCTACGCGCTCAACGCGCGCAATCCGCCCGGCAAAACGGCGATATCGGTCGTCTTCAACGAACGCTGCGACATGATCGCCGCAACCGCTGTGCTCGGCCACGACCGGCCGGCGGCGACCGAGCCCAGCGTGATCGAATTCCTCAACGGCGATAGGGTGATGCGCTGGGCCGAGATCACGCTTGGCCTCTGATGCGCGTGCATGCAGGACTGTCCAAACGGGATGGAGACGGCAAATGGACATTCGCGCCGCACTGAAGGAGCTGTGTGAAGCCTTCAACGCGCACGATCTCGATCGCATCATGGCATGCTTTTCTGACGATTGCGTGCTGGAGATGCCGAGGGGAAGCAGCCCGTGGGGCTCCCGTTTCGAGGGCAAGCGGAATGTACGGGAAGCGCTGGCGACACGCTTTGAGGGCTTGCCCGACGTCCATTACGGCAACGATGCGCATTTTGTGGATGCGGCTGCCGACACCGGCATCTCGAAATGGACCCTCACGGGCACCACCCGCGAGGGCACGCGAAAGGAAGTCCAGGGCTGCGACTTCTATACGTTCCGCGACGGCAAGGTGATCCGCAAGGACTCGTACTGGAAAATCGTGGATTGAGAGACGGTTTGGGCACTTCTCGGACCTCATGCGGCGTGCGCAGGATGCCCTGAGGGGGTTCCCTTCCCGTTATTTGGCAATGTGAGCAATTTTGACCAGCGAGTCGGTGTTGCGACGCGGCATGATGGTATCGTCACCCCACATCGGAAGATCAGGCAGATGAGATGGGCCCGCGAGCTTGTGGAAAATAACTCCGTCGAAACCAAACGCTACACGATGGCGGAGCTTTACGAACTGCGCCGGCTGCTTATCAGGCACTCGCGCTCCATGTCGCCCGGGCCCGCCCGCAATGAGCACCGGCAGATAGCGGCTTCGATGCGCTCGCTCGCCTGCGACAAAAAGTGGCTGGCCGCCCATGCCGTGGATGACCATAAGTAGGGTCGCCTCGGACGTAGTTAAATTCCGGACCGCTACGGCCAAAACGGCTAAGGTAGATGTCCTGCCACGGGACCAAACCGGATATGGCCAACAACACCAATCAGGCTGCCTTTGATCCCAAGGCGTTTCTCGCCATCGTGGGCGAGGGCAAGACTATCCTTGAATTTCAAAAGGATCAGGTCGTCTTCGCCCAGGGCGACGCGGCAGACACCGTCTTTTATATTCAAAGCGGCCGGGTCAAGGTTGTTGTCATATCCGAGCAGGGCAAAGAGGCGGTGGTGGGGATTTTTGGACCCGGCCAGTTCTTTGGCGAAGGCTGCATGAACGGCCATTCGGTGCGGATCGCGACCACGACCGCGATGGAAGACTGCCTGGTTACCGGTATCACGAAGGCAGCGATGCTTGCGGCCCTTCACGATCAACCGACGTTTTCCGAGATGTTCATGGCCTATTTGTTGACCCGCAACAGCCGCATTGAGGAAGACCTGATCGATCAGCTCTTCAACTCCAGCGAAAAGCGGTTGGCGCGCCTGCTGCTTCTGCTGGCGAATTTCGGCAAGGAAGGCAGTCCCCAGCCGATCACTCCAAATATCAGCCAGGAGACCCTGGCCGAGATGATCGGCACCACCCGGTCCCGGGTGAGCTTCTTCATGAACAAATTCCGCAAGCTCGGGTTCATCAGCTACAACGGAAAAATTGAGGTCAATAGTTCATTGTTGAATGCGGTCCTGTACGACAAACCCGAGATCAAGCGCGAACCGTAACGATCGAGCGCGTCGCTTCAACGGACCTCTTCACGCCCCTGAATACGTCACGACAAGTGCGGCGACTGCCAGAATGCAGCTCACGATCAGCACCAGGAGAACCGGTCTGCCCAACAGACCTCCTCTTGCCTCCACCGCCGTCTCGACGATTTGCTTTCCATCTTTATGCATCGAACTCTCCTGTGAGCGAACCAACCGCCGCCCCTCGCACAAGTTCCAGAAGCTTTCGGAACGTTCAACCTTGCCGGATTTCTGGTCCCTATAATTGGAAATGAGCAAAAGAGAACAGCGCCGCCGCCCCGAATGTGATCGGCTTGAAGCCGAACGTCGCTGTCCGCAACGGCGCCGTTCCCAGACGTGGCCCCGGCGTGACCAGCCCCCAAGCCCAAGCGCCGGGGTCATTCTGTCCAAATTCACCACGCTCGACCGTGAACGCGAGACGACGTCGCGCCGCGGCCTCGTTGATTTCTGGTGATCGCAATGGCGATGTGATCGGCCGGCGCGCCGCGATGAGAGCGGCCCCAGCCCGGGGCTGGCTTCCTGCTGGGGCCGGTCTGTGAGAACCGGGCGCAGCCGAATGGCGCGCCCGTCCTTTGCAAATGTCAGCACATCCCGGCCTCTGGCGCTGCTCAATTTTGACCACAATGCGAAACAGATGTGCCGGGTCCTGATTGGGACGGCCCCGGACGCGACGTTTGTGCATCGCTGTTTGAAAGGCGCTCCAACTCGTTAACTTTCGGAATGTGAGCAAAATGGAGCAGACGGGGGACCGGGGGAGTGCCAAGCTGGTTCCATCACCGGCCCGCTTCGGCATCTACCGGTGACTGAGAGTTCTGGAACGCTCCCGCCCCATGCAGGGAAGCATCATGACATCATCCCAACAATTTCTGCTCGCGATCGAAGGTGGTCGGATGGCTCGGGGGAGAACTCAGAACACCGAACTGAGGTAACGTCCATGCTCCAAAGACAAAGCCAGGGTCCACAATGCACGGCTTGCGGTTCTCCGATGAAGTTGACCGCTATCGAACCGAGCGATACGGGCCAGGACCTGCGAACGTTTACTTGCCCGCATTGCAGGAGGATTCAACGGCACATCATCGAAAGCGCGGTGACTGATGCATGGTTGGATCGCGGCGGATTGGTGGCCTGATGTATCGGCGCAACGAGTGCATCGCCAAAGCGTCAACCTGTCGTGAGAACGCGCACGGGGATCCAACACGTCATGACTACTGGATCGACGAAGCAATCGTATGGCATCAACGCGCCATCGACGCCCGTCGCGAATACGCGGCCATCCCGTTCAATCGAGCATTCACCATGCAAAAATTCTTTTTTGATATGAAAGACGGCGTCCCGATGCGAGACCGCATCGGCATCGAGTTCAACACCAATGCTGAAGCGATCAGCCACTGCAAGGAGATCGCGCAGGACTTCCGCGACAACAGCCTGCGGGACGACCAGGACCTTGAGATATTGGTTGTCAACGAAAGCGGAAAAGAGATTTATCGCGAGTTCGTTCACCGCGAACCGGAATGAGGAGGATCGACTGCCCCTGCCCGCTTTGAATAGATTGGTCCAATGATGTTGACTAACTCAACTCTCGAGTTCGAGCGCTTGCTGGGCAAGGCCGTGCTCGCATTGTGGCCGGAGCTTCCTCGCGACGTGCAAGAGAACCTGTTCGAAGCCGCTGTGGCCGGTGACATTGTAGTCGGAAAACATCTGGCGTCGTACCTGCACGACCACCATCCGAAAACGACGCATCCCGAAACGCCGACGCGGTTAGCGTAATGAGGGTGTCACGGGCCGCTACGAGGCCAAGGCTGCGATTCCGGCAGCAATCCGATTTCTGCCCGGTGTGGTTAGGCGCAACTTGCCGGCGATATCGGCCATGTAGCCTAACGCGATCAGTCGGGCGCTGTGTTCGGCAGGGATGACCGCCGGACGGTCATTTACGGCGGTATGGCCAACCGCAAGCAGCGATGCGAATTCTTGATGGGTCAGCATTGTCGCCTCCAGGTCATGGTCTGAGTATGGCCTGCTTCGGCAACACCGCATGGTCAATTTGGCTCAGTCGGAAAAAATGAATCCGAAAAAATTGAATCCGTCAGTCCCCATTTTAGAGAGCGAAGTTCTAAGCGCCCACGTCCGAGTCTGCTCCTAGCACCGAGCCCGGGCACTTCACATCGCCGTGGACAACTTATGGATCGCAAAGAAGCCGCACATAAGCCTGACTGGAGGCAAAGCCTGTCGCGTGGAGGATTCGCCATGGCTTCCAGATTCGTGATCGGTGACAAGGTCCATCAAGCATTCAGCAACCACGCCGAGGGAACGGTCGTTGCGATATTCAAGGATCAGGCCGGGGGGCTCCGGTATGCGGTTGAAATGTTCGGCCACCGCACCATTCAGATCGCAAGCGAAGGCAGCTTGGTCGCCCGCGACGATTGAGTCGTCCAACTGACCCGGCTTTGGGACGGCTATAAGTCGGCGTTCGCTGATCAATGTCGCTCTGTCTGGAAAATCAATCCTGCCTTTGTCAGGGGATTCCGGGAACCTTAGCCATAACGGTCTGTTGGTTTCGACCAATCCGACCAGATCCCCTCTTCGACCTTTCGGCTGGGCAGCGTGGACTACGGCCATAGAGTTATGGCGAGGTCGGGCGGAGAAATCCGGCAACCTTGGTAACCCGCACGCTGAATAGATGCTGCAGCATCGTCCCCAGCCGATTCAAAATCCGTTGAGAAGCAGGAAAATACGAAGCCGCGCCTACTCTTGCAATCGATGCACATGATGGAACACGTTTATTATCGATGACGATGGCCTCCGCCAGGTTGACGGATCGCAGGGCTGCGATGTCGTCGAGCAGAGTAATGTCTACACAGCTCTGACCAGGGCGCGGTTTGGACAATTCAAACTCTGCCTTTAACGTCTTGAACTGAGCTGGCGGCGTCGACCGGGAGGATTGAACAAGGCTTCCGAGGTCGAAAGAGGCAACCATGAAAATCGCGCGTCCACCGCCGAGCTGTACCCATTTCCAAACCACGGAGCTGCCGTGCGCCACATGCGGCAGGCCGATGAAGCTGACCCTCATCGAACCAAGCGGCTCCCACATCGAACTGCGCACGTTCGAATGCGCGGGGTGCGACACAGGCGCCAGCTTTTTGATGGCTGTTTAGGCGGCGTCAACTCGTGGCCACTTCAACCCGACGGGCACCAAAGGTCTGTCCCGCCCGCTTAATCGCGGGTCATGGCGATCAGCTTGAAGTCCTTGTCGAGCTTGATGTCGAACTGCCCATCCCTGCATTTGGCGTCATCGACTTCAAAGTAGCTGCTGGCCTCGGTTTCCTTTTCCATCTTGCCGCCCGTGCAGCCAAGGCCTTCCAGGACAGCCTTGATCTTCTCGGCCTCGGCCGGTGTCACGGGGGTGTCAGCAAGCGCAAAGGTGCTGCTTGCAAGTGCAGCAGCGAACGCCGTCACGAACAGCTTCATCGGTGCGTTCTCCAGTTGAGAAAACGAAACCAGCCTGACCCAGGTTTGTTCCAAAAACAAGCGCGCCAGGAGGAACCCACATGCGCGCCCGGGAGCTCGCTCGCGATGCTGCGCGCGTGTTATCGTCCCAAAAAACCAACCTGAAAGGGAGCAAGTAATGCGCGGACGGCGTGTAGTGATGGATTCGCTGGTGTCGAACGGCGTGAGCCACATCTTCGGCAATCCCGGGACGACAGAAACGCCGTTGCTGGACAGTCTGGTGAGCTATCCGCAGATCGAATATGTCATGACCCTCCATGAGGGCGTGGCGGTCGGCGCGGCGAGTTTCCATGCACAGGCCACCGGCCGCGCTTCGGTTGCCAATCTCCACGTAGCTCCCGGGCTCGGCAATGCCATCGGCGCGATCTACGGCGCGCTCAAGGCCAATTCGCCCCTCGTCGTGACCGCCGGCCAGCAGGATACGCGCATGCGGCTGGCCAACCCGGTGCTGGGCCACGACCTCGTCGCCATGGCCGCGCCGGTCACCAAATGGAGCGTGCAGGTGGAACGTGCGGATGAGCTCGCGCCCGTGCTGCGGCGCGCTTTCAAGGTCGCGACCGATGCGCCCAGGGGACCGGTTTTCGTCTCGCTTCCGATCAACGTGCTGGAGCAGGAAACCAATATCGAGGCGATCGCCTCAGATAAATTGTGGCGTTCGCCACAGCCGGACCCCGCAGGTATCGAGGAATTGGCCTCGCTTCTCCTGAAATCAGAGCGGCCCACCATCGTTGCCGGCGATGACGTGGCCCGATCAGAGGCCTCTCAAGCGCTCGTCGCACTGGCGGAGGCGATCGGCGCGCCGGTTTGGTTCGAAGGGTTGCGCGCCCATGCGCCGTTTCCGACCAGCCATCCGAACTACCGCCAATCGCTCCCGGCCGACGCTGCGCAGGTTCGCAAAGCCCTGTCGGATACCGATCTCGTCCTGCTGCTGGGAGGTCCGTTCTTCGAGGACATCTGGCATGCGGAAGGCAGCCATTTCCCCGACGGCGCCGTCGTCGTCCAGATCGAGGAATCGCCCGAGCGTCTGGCGTTCAATCACCGCCTCGACGGCGGCATCGTCGGCGCCATGGCGGCCAGCATCGGCTCGCTGACGAAGACCATAAGCAGCCGGCAAAACGCCGAATTCAAGCTCGCCGCAGTGCGCCGCAATCAGGCGCTCGCCGAGTTGAGCGCCCGCGATCGGGAGGCGCACCGGGCGCGGCTCGAGAAAGCCTGGAACCGCGAGCCGAGCTCGATGGCGCGAGTGACGGCCGAGCTCCGGCGGGGGCTGCCTGATAATGTCGTCATCGTGGACGAAAGCATCACCGCCAGCCTCGACATGGCGCGGTCGTTCGATTATCGCGGCTTCGGTGATTATTTCGGCGGGCGCGGCGGCGGCATCGGTCAGGGATTTTCCGGCGCGATCGGGGTGAAGGTCGCGATGCCGGATCGCCCGGTGGTCGCCGTCTCCGGCGACGGCTCGGCGATGTACAGCATTCAGGCGCTGTGGACCGCCGCCCACCACAAGCTCGCGATCGTGTTCGTCATTCTTTCAAACCGGCAATATCGCATCCTCAAGCACAACGTCGACGTCTGGCGTCAGAACTTCGAGGCGGGAACGCAGCATCCCTATCAGCAGATGGACCTGACGGGCCCGGACCTCGATTTCGTTCATCTGGCGGCCGGCATGGGCGTCGAAGGCGTCAGGGTCGAAAAGGCCGACGACATTGCCGCGGTCATCGAGCGTGCCGTGGCGGGAAATCGTCCCTATCTGGTCGAGATCGCCATCGAAGGTAAGCGGTGAGCGGAGGTTATCTGCTGTGCTCGAGCATAATGAAATTGTTTGAACCGGTCAGGCGGCAAGCTCGGTGCACCTCTCCCGCTTGCGGGGGAGGTCGACGCGCGAAGCGCGGCGGGTGGGGGCTCTCTCCACTTGGAAAGCGCGTCGTGTGGATAGACCCCCACCCCAGCCCTCCCCCGCAAGCGGGAGAGGGAGCGCAGTCCCTTCGCGGCTGCTATCTGATCTAAACTCCTCCCGCTTTAGCGCACAGCCGGCGGCTTCTGCACCGTCGGCGCGGCGGCAGCGAGAATATCCGCGCGAACGCCCGTCCGCGGCGGATAGATCCGCTGCCGGTTGATGATCTGTTTTGTCGCCTTGGCGGCGGCGCCGGAGGCGTGCAGCTGGCGATCCCATCCGACGGTGTGCAGCGCGCCCCAGGCGCCGAGATCGAGCACGGTGACATACCAATCGATGTCAAGCGGAAGCATCGCTTGCCCGAGCAGATCAGCCACAACGTTGTTTCCGGCAAAGCGGCCCATCGGCCGTGCGAACTGGCAGGACATCACGGTGGCATGTTCGCCGTCCACGATGCAGGAAGCCACATCGCCGGCGGCGAAGATGTTTGTCGCACCGGTGAGGCGCATGAACTGATCCACATGGAGGCGGCCAAGCCGATCGCGCTCGACATAAATCGTTTGCGCCACCGGGCTTGCCCTCATCCCCCCGCACCACACCACCGTCCGCGTCGGGATGACTTCGCCGGAGCTCAGCGCGACGGTATTCGCATCGACCGCCGTGACCCTTGCGTTGAGCCGCGTTTCCACACCCAGCGCCGCCAGTGCATCACTGACGATCGGGCGCGCTTGTTCTCCGAGCGTCACGCCCACAATGGGATTTGGATCGACGAGAATAATGCGTCGCCCGCCGGAGAGACCTGCCTTTTCAAGCTTGCCCGGCATCTCGGTCGCGACTTCGATGCCGGTAAATCCGGCGCCGACGACGACCACCGTCGCGCGGCCTTCGGCATCCGCCTGCCCGCCCAACGCGGCGAGGTGCGCCTCGAGCCGGACGGCCGCCGCATAACTATCCACGTCGAAGCCGTATTCCGCCAGCCCCGGCACCGCGGGGCGCGCGAGCTGGCTGCCGAGCGTCAGCACCAGCCGATCGTATGCGATGACCTCGCTGCCGCTATTCGTGGTGACGCTCACCTGCTGCCGGGCGGGATCGACCGCCCTCACCTCGGCAACCCTGTGATCGACGCCTACCGGGTCGAGCAGTTCGGCCAGCCGTATCGCCGCCTCGCCGATGTCGACCTCGTAATTGCGAACCCTGATGTTGTGGTAGGGGTTGCGGTCGACGACCAGTATCTCGACATCCGCCGCCGGCGCGCCGATCTCGTCACGCTTGCGCGCAGCACCCAGGGCGGCCCACAGCCCCGCAAATCCAGCACCAAGGACAACAATGCGCGTCATGTGATTTTTCCGGACGTTCGGTGGAAGCTAACCGTGTGAGCGGACCGGAATCAAGCCAAGTGCGCGCCGCCCAGACTTGGCAAGCTTCACCTGCAAATCCAAATTCGCTTGTGTGATATCTGGTTGAGGCAGCCGATTACCGCATCCTGAGGCCGGGCTACGCGGTTTTGACTTCCGCATACCGCGGCAAATTGGTAGGGTTTCCGTCAAACCTGCTCACCGGGAAGTCGATGAAGCCGATCACGCCACGTTAACGTGAGGTGATGCGCAAATGGTCCCGAAAACCCAATACGCAAAGAGCGGTGATGTTCGCATCGCCTATCAGGTCGTCGGCGAAGGGCCGTTCGACCTCGTGTTCGTTCCTGGTTTCATTTCGAACCTCGATGTTGCCTGGGAAGAGCCTTATCGGGCGCGGGTTTGGACCCGCCTGGCGGCCTTCGCCCGCCTGATCATGTTCGACAAGCGCGGCACCGGGCTTTCCGACAGAACGGTTGGTGTGCCAACCCTCGAAGAGCGCATGGACGATGTTCGCGCGGTCATGGACGCCGTGGGCTCGCAACAGGCTGCCCTGTTCGGCATCTCCGAAGGTGGCGCGATGTCAGTCCTGTTCGCGGCAACCTATCCGGAGCGTACCCGAGCGTTGGTCCTTTACGGCACATATGGCCACTTTCTCTCGTGGGTTATACCTCCGGACAGGATCGATGCCGCCCTGGATCGCCTGGAGAAAAATTGGGGCACCGGCGAGAGCCTCCGTTTGTTCGCCCCCAGTGTGGCATCAGATGAGACGTTCAAGCTGTCATGGGCCCGTTTTGAACGTCTGGGCGCAAGCCCCTCCGCAGTTGTCGCGCTTATGCGAATGAACAGCGAAATCGATGTGCGTCCAATCCTTCCGTCGATCCGAGTGCCGACGTTCATCATACATCGACAAGGGGACGTTCGCGTCAACGTTGAAGCGGGGCGGTTCATGGCCCGGCAAATCCCAAACGCGAAATATCTCGAGTTGCCCGGCAGCGATCACATGTTGTGGACTGGCGCGACAGAACGGATATTGGATGAGGTCGAAGAATTTCTGACAGGCTCGCGGTCGGCAATCGAATCTGATCGCGTGCTCGCGACGGTTCTGTTCACTGACATTGTGAACTCAACCAAGCGCGCCGAGACGATCGGAGATCGTGCATGGCACGACGTGCTTGATCGGCACAACGCGCTCGTGCGGCGGGAGATCTCGCGACATAGAGGGCATGAGGTGCGAACAATGGGAGACGGCTTCCTGGCAACCTTTGACGGGCCGGCTCGGTCAATCCGGTGCGCTCTGGCGATCAATGAAGGCGTCGAAGCTCTTGGACTGCAGGTAAGGGCCGGCCTTCACACCGGCGAGGTCGAAATGGCCGATGATGATCTGAGCGGCATTGCGGTCCACATTGCATCGCGCGTCGCGACGATGGCAAAGCCCGGGCAGGTTCTGGTGTCGAATACAGTCCGTGACCTTGTCGCCGGATCAAACATCAGGTTTCATGACGAAGGTAGCCATTCCCTGAAAGGCATCACAGAAAGGGTCAGATTGTTCGCGGCGGAACGTTAGTGGTGCAAGGCGGACTGCGTCGCTATAGGCGGAAGGCTTCTTACTTTGAAGGAGGCATCCAATGTTCGCGACAATCAAATGGAACTCCCGGTATAGCGTTCGCGAACGGGTGACGGACGGGAACGAGCAAAGCCGTCAAATGATGAAAACATCTGGCGGCTTTGCCGCGACCTGATGCCCGGGCATGCGGTATGCACTTCCGAGCGAGACAATCCACGCTGTCGTAGCGGTTTGGCAAAGCTTGTTAAGCTGAACATCGGTGCTGCAGGTTATTTCTGGAACCACCTTGGCCTACGGGGCGGCGTCCCGCGCTTGGGTCTATTGCGCCGGCTCGCTGAGTGGTTTGCCCTTGTCCACAATGTGCACCGTCAGCATTCTTAGGACTTTGTCTCCCGCTACCTTGAAGCCGGCATGCGGAACGTCGCGCGCGTTAATCACCGCTGCGCCGGTCGGGAATGGGCGTTCCTTTCCGTCGGGTAGCTGCAGGGTGGCGCCTTCCAACACGTAAACAGCTTCCTCGCCGTGATGGGTATGCCTGGCCAAAGTATCACCTGGTTTCAATTCCACAAAGCTGACGATGATTTCCATGTTAGTGCCGGTTAAATCGGCCTTTTTCAATTCGGTCCGAGCGGTTTGGGCATTGGCCGTTGCGGCGAGAGCGAAAAAGAGAGCTAAAGCCAATCGAAACATTGGACGCCTCCTTTAAATGCCTTTGTGTAGTCGATCACCTCGCGCCAGCTCGGACGCGGGTCGACCCAACGCACGCTACCGCACTTCGAGTACTTTGAGTGAGTGAAACGCGCGCGGGCGTTTTCATGCAGAGGCCCAAACCGACACTGAAGGCTCACGCCGGAAGTCATTCACCTGCGCTCGGCGGACCTGCGTCGCCCCGCGCGCAAGAGCAATTTGGATACGGCGACTGCGACAAATCAACCCGACGGGCAAATCAGTTCTGATTTACGGAAATCATGTCAAGTCAAAAATTTACGAAAATCAAAAATGTTTCCCTTCCCTTCGACCCAAATCAGCGGCACATTCTCGCCCATCCCGCCCCACTCAGAGGGCGTTGGCCATCGTCACAACGAGGGGCGGGTCGCGATGGACGCCTGGTTCACGTCTGACGACGGCGTGGATTAAGCGTACGGCAAAACCGTGTGGTCCTGGCGCCCGTTGCAGGCGTCAAGCTGTCGGAGAAGCGTGAGCGGAAACGGCAGCGACGGAGTCACCTAAGAACTCGTCTCCGGGGAGAGCACGGCATAAGCCGTAAAGCCATTGCGCAGGGAATGTCGGAGTGCCTCCGCTGCCCTGTATGCTCGTGTGCAGCTTTGCACTATTCGCACACGAGACCGCGGGTGCAGCGCGCACCCGGCATTCCCTGCGCCCTCTGAATCCTCGGAGGGTCCAACGGACGCAAAACCTCGGGCGTATCGCGCCGCGAGAACGCGTACACATATTCAGGTGTCATCGCCCGGCTTTGACCGGGCGACCCAGTATTCCAGAGACGCCGATGATAGAACCGAGAAGCCGCGGCGTACTGGATCCCCCGCATGCGCGGGGGATGACAGAATCGTATGGAGACGCACCATCCCTGCCCTTGCCTGCGAAGACCAATCCGGACCTGGGCACGCCGCGAGAATTCGGATTCACATCCCCTCGCTGTTCGATATTCGAGTCCGAATCACACAGCCGCATGGTCGGTCGGGCTCGACCTCCCGACCCCTGTATTCCAGCCGGGACCACGACGGGCCCGCTTGCCGAGCGAAGGGAAACACCATGAACAACGGACAATATGACAGAACGGCATTCTGTTCGCCCAAGCCCTTGACCAACGGCGGATTCATCGGTTGAGATGCGGCCATGTTCCGGGGCAAATCCATCCTGCTGATCCTTGCGCTCACGGCGCCCTCGCTGGCGTCGGCGCAGACCATCAGCTTTGGCGAGGGGGCAGCCATCCTCGGCAAGAGCTGCGCCCCTGACATCACCGCCAATTGCCGCGGCGTCAATATCGACTCCACCCGCCTGAAGGAGTGTCTCTACCGCAACCAGGACGTGATGTCGGCGGCGTGCAAGACCGATTATCCCCGGGCGTTCGATGCGATCCAGAAACGCATCGCGGCGCGCGCCACCGTCGGGCGGGAATGCGAGTTCGAAGTCGTCAAGAAATGCGGCGGCAAGGGACGCGAGGTGTTCAAATCCCTGGCTTGCCTGCTGGCGTTGCCGACCGTGAGCGCGCGATGCACCAAGTCCATCGCCGATGTCGGCTACCGGGCGCAGGACGACGTCGCAACCAAGCTCAGCGGGCTGGAAACGCCGCTTGAGCTGGACATCCCCGCGCTGCGCCAGCAGGTCCTCGAGCGCTCGAAACAGCGGGGCAAGAACGAGCCGCCGCCGAACAAAAGGCCGCCGATCGCGCCCGAACTGAACAAGCTGCCGAGCTTCAATGTCGACATCCAGTTCGATACCGACACCCCGATCGTGAAGCCGGAATCCTATCAGACCATCGGACGGCTGGCCGATACGCTGGTTAATTCCGCACTGCTGAACTACACCTTCCTGATCGTCGGCCATGTCGAATCGACCGGCCGGCGCGACCACAACGTCTTCCTCAGCCAGCGCCGCGCCGACGCGATCCGCGACATCCTGGTCAACACCTTCAAGATCTCGGCAAAGCGGCTGCAGTCGGTCGGACTCGGCGAGGAACAGCTGCTCGATCCCGCCCGTCCCAACGGACCCGTCAACGCGCAGACGCAGATCATGACGCTGGCGAAAGTGCCCGAGCAGGCCGAGCCGGCCGCGGCGGCAAAAGGCGCGGCCGCGAAAAAGCCGGCCAAGAAAAAGCAGTAGCAAGAGATAATAATTCTATTCGCCGATTGCGAAACGATCAGCGCATTCCTATCTCTGAGTTCCCGCTGCCCCCGCCCGCGCTAGCGCGGCCGCAGCGCCGTGCCACAATTTCAGATCAGACTGCGACCATGCTCTCCATGTCCCCGATCATTTCCGTCGCCAACCTGTCCAAGACCTATGGTTCGGGCTTCAAGGCGCTGAACGGCATCAACCTGGATATCCGTCGCGGCGAGATTTTCGCGCTGCTGGGCCCGAACGGCGCCGGCAAGACCACGCTGATATCAATCATCTGCGGCATCGCGAACTTGAGCGAAGGCCGCGTCACCGTCGACGGCCACGACATCAACAGGGATTACCGCGCCGCGCGCTCGCTGATCGGGCTGGTGCCGCAGGAACTGCACACCGACTCCTTTGAAACGGTGTGGGCGACCGTCAGCTTCAGCCGCGGCCTGTTCGGCAAGCCGAAGAATCCGGCCCATATCGAAAAGGTGCTGAAGGACCTGTCGCTGTGGGACAAGAAGGACTCCAAGATCATCACGCTTTCCGGCGGCATGAAGCGCCGTGTGATGATTGCGAAGGCGCTGTCGCACGAGCCGCAGATCCTGTTCCTCGACGAGCCGACCGCGGGCGTCGACGTCGAACTGCGCAAGGGCATGTGGGAAGTGGTGCGCGCACTGCAGGTCGCCGGCGTCACCATCATCCTGACCACGCATTACATCGAAGAGGCCGAAGAGATGGCCGACCGCATCGGCGTCATCAACAAGGGCGAGATCATCCTGGTCGAGGACAAGGCCGGTCTGATGCAAAAACTCGGCAAGAAGCATCTCAAGCTGTATCTGCAGAGCAAGGTCGAGGCGATCCCGCCAGCGCTTGCCGCCTACAATCTCGAACTGTCGGGGGACGGCCGCGAGATAACCTATAATTACGACACCAAGGGCGATCGCACCGGCATCACCAGCCTGCTGAGCGACCTCCGCAACGCCGGCATCCGCATCTCCGACCTCGACACCACGCAATCGTCGCTGGAAGACATCTTCGTCAGCCTGGTGAGGGCACCATGAACTGGCGCGCGGTTCAGGCCATCTACCTGTTCGAAATGGCGCGCACCTGGCGCACGCTGCTGCAGAGCATCGTCTCGCCGGTGGTTTCCACCTCGCTGTATTTCGTGGTGTTCGGCGCCGCGATCGGCTCGCGCATCACCGAGGTCGACGGCGTCAGCTACGGCACCTTCATCGTGCCGGGGCTGGTGATGCTGTCGGTCCTGACGCAGAGCATCGCCAACGCCTCGTTCGGCATCTACTTCCCGAAATTCGTCGGCACGATCTATGAACTGCTGTCGGCGCCGGTGTCGTATTTCGAGATCGTGCTGGGTTATGTCGGCGCCGCCGCCACCAAATCGATCATCCTCGGCCTGATCATCCTCGCCACCGCCGCCCTGTTCGTGCCGCTGCACATCATGCATCCATGGTGGATGCTGACCTTCCTGGTGCTGACGGCGGTGACCTTCAGCCTGTTCGGCTTCATCATCGGCATCTGGGCCGACGGTTTCGAAAAACTGCAGATGATCCCGATGCTGGTGGTGACGCCGCTGACCTTCCTCGGCGGCAGCTTCTACTCGGTGAGCATGCTCCCTTCGGGCTGGCGCACCATCACGCTGCTCAATCCGGTGGTCTATCTGATCTCCGGTTTCCGCTGGAGTTTTTACGAAATCGCCGACGTCAGCGTCGCCCTGAGCCTCGGCATGACGCTCGGATTCCTCGCGGTGTGCATGGTGATGGTGTGGTGGATCTTCAGGACAGGGTATCGGCTCAAGAATTGACGCGCGAAAGCGCGTCATCCCCGGGCGCGCTTAGCGCGAACCGGGGATCTCGAGATCCTGGGCTCGCCTCGTCGAGCCCGCGCGCTCGCGAAAAAGTCAGCACTATCAGCGTGATTCAGCCCCCTCTCCGCCTTGTTTGCGCCGTGGGGCGCATTAACGATGCCTCACGCAGGCCGCTGGAACGGCGACCGGATTCCGGGCATATTGGATGCCGGGGGACGGAGAGCTGCGGCGCCTGCATCCATGGCGCTTTGGTAAAATGGCCTGGAGGCCAAAGGTAAAATGCGTTCCTTCCTCGTTGCCGCTACCTGCCTGATGCTGTTCATGACCAGCGCCGCGCAGGCCAAAGTCGCCATCACCGTCGACAAGGATAGCCAGCAGATGACCGTCGCCGTCGATGGCGTCGAGCGCTATCGCTGGCCGGTGTCGAGCGGACTTCCATCGTATGAAACGCCGAACGGCAGCTTCCGCGCCTTCCGCATGGAAGCGGATCATTATTCCAAGGAATTCGACGAAGCGCCGATGCCGCATTCGATCTTCTTCACGAAGGTCGGCCACGCCATTCACGGCACCGATTCCGTGGGCCGGCTCGGCTCGCCCGCCTCGCATGGCTGCGTGCGGCTGTCGCGCGACAACGCCGCGAAGCTCTATGCGCTGGTGCAGGAGCAAGGCGTGCTCAACACCACGGTGACGCTGACCGGCTCATCCCAGGTGGCATTGGCGCGCAATCCGCGGCCGCGCACCAACGCCGTCGCACGCCGTGCTCCGCCGCAGCAATATGAGCAGCAGTCCAACGCCGCCGGCGATCCCGTCGTGATCACGCCGCAGCCCGGCATGGCGCCGCAGGCTGGTATGGCGCCGCAGGGTCGCGCTGACGACGGCTATATCTATCCGGCCGACGGCAGTTCCAGCGAGGCGCGTTATCCGGCGCCGCGCGACCGCCGCCTCTACGGCGCCCAGGCCTATCCGCAGCCGCAGCAACAATATTATGACAACCGCGGCTACGCGCCGGCGCCGCAGGGCTATTACCAACCGCAGCCGCAGCCTTATTACCAGCGGCGCGGGCTGTTCACCTATCAGGATTGACCGAGACTTGTCGTTGCAAGGGTGGCCGCGACGCCTGCCATGTGTCGTGCAGAATCATCCCGCTGGCCATCGCCACGACGAACACAACCACGCCCGGCGACAGCGTCGCCAGGCTCTCCAGCGCCGGTCCCGGGCACAATCCGACGAGACCCCACCCTACTCCGAACATTCCTGCGCCCAGCACCAGCGGCGCATCGATGTCGGATTTACCCGGCCAGAAATACTGCCCGGCCAGCACCGGCCGCGCGCGGTGTCTTGCCAGCATGAAGCCGGGAGTGGCGACAGCCAATGCCGCCGCCATCACCACGGCGAGGCTTGGATCCCACACACCAAAGATATCGAGGAATGCGAGCACCTTGGTCGGCTGCACCATTCCCGAGACGAGCAAGCCGGCTCCGAAGATCAGGCCACACAACAACGGCGCGATGATGCGCGATATGATTTCCATGGCTCAGCCTCCCAGCACGTGGCGGGTGACGGCCACGGTTGCGACCGCCGTCACCATGAAGACGATGGTCGCCGCGATCGAGCGCGGCGACAGCCGTCCAATCCCGCAAATGCCGTGGCCGGAGGTACAGCCACCGCCGAGCCGCGTGCCGAAACCAACCAATAGCCCCGCCGCCACGATGACGGCCCAGCTGGCCGGCAGCTTGGGCGGCGCCATGCCGTAGCCGATCCATCCGGCAACAACGGGGACCAGCATCAGCCCCGCGATGAAGGCGATGCGCCAGGCCTTGTCCTCGCTCCTGATATTCAGGAGCCCCGCGAAGATGCCGCTGATGCCGGCGATCCGGCCGGTCAGCAGCATCAACAGCACGGCGGAAAGGCCGATCAGCGCGCCGCCGATCGCAGCCGACACGGGAGTGAAATTGGCCATCGCGAAATTCCGTTGCTGTTGCGGGCGTACCAAACCATAGACCCGCAATGAATTATCGCAATGGGCCTACTGGTCGCCGTCACGCATCCGGCGCCAAACGGCGCCCAGCACGTTGGAATAGTCGTCGGTCCATACCCGCTGGTGGTCTTCGGCTTCGGTCTCGGCCCATTTGTCCGATGATGCGAGCGCGCCGACGTCGGCCTCGTGCCGCGCCGACACCACCACCGAGGTCGAGAAGATGTACTCAGCGTCGCGGCCGGAATCCTCGCTGTAGACCCAGCTCTTCAGGTCGTTGGCATCCGCAATGCCGACCACGACGCTGGAGAGTTCGAGATGCCGGTTGGAAACGTGCATCGCGACCACACCCTGCGGCGCCAGCTTTTCCTTGTAGATCTCCATCGCCTCTTCGGTCGCCAGATGAATCGGGATCGCATCCGACGAATAGGCGTCGACGATGATCAGGTCATAGACACCGTTCGGCTCGCGCGCGAAGGTCAGCCGCGCATCGCCGATCACCGGCTTCAGGTCCGGCTCGCACTTGCTGATATAGGTGAAATATTTCGGATCACGCGCGGTGTCGACCATCGTCTGGTCGATCTCGAAGAACTTCCAGTCCTCGCCCGGCAACGAGGCGCAGGTCAGCGTGCCGGAGCCAAGCCCGATCACAGCAACCCGCAGCGCGGCCCCTTTCCGCTCGCGCACCGCCGTGATCGCCTGCCCGATGCCGCCATCCTTGTGGTAGTAGGTGATCGGCTCGGGCCGACCGGTCACTGGCGTGCCGTCATCGTTCTTGAATTTCTCGGCGCCGTGGATCGTGGTGCCATGCATCAGTACGTGATACTGGCCGTTCGACGTCACCACGATCTTGTGGACACCGAAGAAGCTGCGCACGGTTTCCACCCGGCCGTCATCGGACGGGTATGCGCGCAGCAGTATCAGCGCCACCACCACGGTTGCAAAGATCTTCCAGCGGCTGGCGTTCAGCCCAAGCGCCAGCAATGCCGACAGCACGCCGACCGCGCCGATCATCCAGACCCGGCGTTCATCGAGCCAGTGCATGACCGTGCCAGGCGACCAGGACGGCGCGATCAACGCCACGGCCAGTACGGCGAGGAACGGCCAGTACCAGGCGCTCCAGCGCGGCAATCGTTCGTTTCCCGTCGGCCGGCACAACGCCGCCAGTGCCAGCAGGATCGGATATTCGGCGATCCAGGAAAAGGTGAAGGGGGCGATCAGGCCTGCGAAGAGGCCGCCGACCATGCCGCCGAACGACAGCGCGACATAGAAGCCGGTGAGATATTTGGCGGCCGGCCGCGTCCGCGCCAGTTCGCCATGGCAGGCCATTGCGATGACGAAGAAACACAATTGATGCCCGCCGAGCGTCAGCAGCAAGTTCTGCTCGCCGCCGAAGGCAAGCAGCACGACGACGCCGGCGATCGCCAGCGGCTGCGCTAGCAACATCCATTTGTGCGGCAGCAGCGGCCGCGACTGGAACACCAGCACCCAGGTCAGCAGATACAGCGACAGCGGTAGCACCCATAATAAGGGGGCCGCGGCAACGTCGGTGGAGATATGCGCGGTCACCGCGATCAGCAGACCCGACGGCACCGCCGCGAGGAAAATCCAGCGCGCGCGCGTCGTCCATGACGGCGCCGGCGCATCCGCATCGTCGGCCGGCATGTTCAGGTCAGCTGCATTGGCCGGCGAACGCAGCAGCAATATTGCGCAGCTTGCGATCAACGCGATCAGCAGGCCATAGCCGCCGGTCCAGATCAGGTTTTGCGCGCGGAGCGTAAACATCGGCTCCAGCAGCACCGGATAGGACAACAGCGCAAGGAAACTGCCGATGTTGGAGGACGCATAGAGAAAGTAAGGATCGGGCCCGCTGGGATGGCCGGTGCGAACGAACCAGGCCTGCAGCAGCGGGTTGTTGGCGGCGAGCGCAAAGAACGGCAGCCCGATCGATACCGCAAACAGACCCAGCAGCCAGACCGCATAGCCCGAATTCGGCGGCTCGCCCCAGCCGCTCGAGATCGACAGCGGCAGCGTCAGCATCGCAACGACCAGCAGCACCAGATGCACGGCCACAGGGACGGCGCGGTTGCGGAGCTGCATCAGAAAATGCGCATAGGCATAGCCGCCCAGCAGCAGCGACTGAAAGAACACCATCGCCACCGACCACACCGCCGGCGAACCGCCGAGCCGCGGCAGCACCATCTTGGTGAACAGCGGCTGCACCGAGAACAGCAGCAGCGCGCTGACGAAGATCGCCGCGGTGTAGACCACCAGAACCATCCGGTTCCGGGAATCGGACGACAGGTCCGTGGCGGCGGACGGTTCAGAAAGGCTCATGAGAGCTCCGGCATGGACCCGGCGGGCGCCGGAGGGCGGAATTCCGGCATGGAAGCGCCAGAGACGTTTAATGGAGCATATGGCAACAAGGCTAGCAAGGAACCGCAAAATGGTGGATTGAGGGGACGCCGGGGCGGCGCAACGGCACGGCTTAATCAAACCTTCTTGAAGCGCACATGAACGAAACGGACGTCGTCATCATCGGTGCGGGGCATAACGGCCTCACCTGCGCGGCCTATCTCGCGATGGCCGGACTGCGCGTGAAACTGGTGGAGCGGCGCAAGGTGGTCGGCGGCGCCGCGGTGACCGAGGAATTCCACCCGGGATTCCGCAATTCGGTGGCCGCCTACACCGTCAGCCTGCTCAATCCGCAGATCATCACCGATCTGAAGCTGGCCGAGCACGGCCTGCGCATCGTCGAACGCCGCGCGCAGAATTTCCTGCCCGCGCCCGATGGCAGCTATCTCCTCACCGGCGAAGGCCGCACCCGGGATTCAGTCACCAGATTGAGCCCGCGCGACGCCGATCGCATCGATGCGTTCGGCCGCGAACTGGAGGGCATTGCGGATGTATTGCGGCAACTGGTGCTACGCGCCCCGCCGAACATCGTCGAAGGCTTCAGCCTCGGCGCGATCCGCGAGACTTTCAACGCGCTCGGCACCGCCAGCATCCTGAAAAAGCTGTCGCTGGAACAGCAGCGCAGCCTGCTCGATCTGTTCACCCGCTCGGCCGGCGAAATGCTGGACGAACGCTTCGAGAGCGACCTCGTAAAAGCGCTGTTCGGCTTCGACGCCATCGTCGGCAATTACGCCAGCCCCTACGCGGCGGGCTCCGCTTACGTGATGCTGCACCATGCGTTCGGCGAGGTGAACGGCAAGAAGGGCGTGTGGGGCCACGCCATCGGCGGCATGGGCGCGATCACGCAGGCGATGGCGCGCGCGGCGCGCGGCCATGGCGCCGACATCGAACTCGATGCCGGCGTGCGCGAGGTGATGGTCGAAGGCGGCCGCGCGGTTGGTGTCATCCTCGACAATGGCGTAACCGTGCGCGCGAAATACGTCGTCTCCGGCGTCAATCCGAAATTGCTCTACACGCGCCTCGTGCCACGAGAAGCGCTGGCGCCGGAATTCCTCGAACGCATCACCCACTGGCGCAACGGCTCCGGCACCTTCCGGATGAATGTGGCGCTGAGCGCCCTGCCCTCGTTCACGGCGCTGCCGGGCGAAGGCGATCATCTGACGGCCGGGATCATCCTCGCCCCCAGTCTCGATTACATGGACCGCGCCTGGCAGGACGCCCGCGCGCGCGGCTGGAGCCGCGAGCCGGTGGTCGAGCTCTTGATCCCCTCGACGCTCGACGATTCGCTCTGCCCGCCCGGCCAGCATGTCGCGAGCCTGTTCTGCCAGCACGTCGCGCCGCAATTGCCGGACGGAAAATCGTGGGATGACTACGCTGAGGAAGTGGCCGACCTGATGATCGCGACGGTGGACAAATATGCGCCGGGCTTTGCGGGAAGCGTCGTCGGCCGACAGGTGCTGTCGCCGCTCGATCTGGAACGACAGTTCGGTCTGCTCGGCGGCGATATCTTTCACGGCGCGCTGACGCTGAACCAGCTGTTCTCGGCGCGGCCGATGCTGGGCCATGCCGATTACCGCGGGCCGCTAAAGGGCCTCTACCATTGCGGCTCAGGCGCCCATCCCGGCGGCGGCGTCACCGGCGCCCCCGGCCACAACGCCGCCAAGGTGATCCTGGGCGATCACCGCGCACTGTTTGGTTGAGAGGCGCAACACCGTTAGCGGTGCCGCGCCTGCTCGGTGGGTTAGATGGCGTCGTAGGCTTCCGCCGGAAGCACCCGCGCGGCCTGCGCCATCGCCAACGGTGAGATCGTCTCCATCGCGGACTGGCGGCGCTCTTCAGCCGACGGATAGCTGACGAAAGCGCACACGGCGCACATGACTGCAATAACTGCCGTAATCTTGGCCATTTCAATTCCTCCCTTGTTAATATTCTTATTTACGGCAGCGATCCTGGCATGCGCCCGTTTAACGCCCGGTTCCCGCATCCCCCGACCCAGCGTCGATCAGCAAACGCTGTGAATCGGCGGTGAATTGGCTAACAAGCCTTGAAAATTGCGATCGCTTCGCGGTGGACAATGTGTGGATGACCGGTGAAGAAATCGGTGCATCGGCGGTGCGGAACGGCGGGGCAACCTGTGGAGGTCCTCTGTATGTTCCGGTGCATGACCTTGTGGATGGGCGTTGCGTTAAGGGCCGATAGGCTGTGCGCAGGCGCGGCCAATGCCCGCCGCGTCTCGAAGCGCGAAAAGTTCGGGATGGGCCAGCTTGCAATTGAATTGAATGAAAAAGACCGGACGCCGCCAAGCGCCCGGTCCGGAAAAGTTGGTAGACGTGCTGCCGATTGGACCGGCAGTTGCGTCGAATTATTTCAACGATGTGCTGATGCTATCAAAGTTGCCGCTGAGCTTGGTGCCAACGCCCTGCACAGCCGTGATGATCGCAATCGCAATTCCGGCGGCGATCAGGCCGTATTCGATCGCCGTGGCACCTGTTTCGTCCTTGAAAAACGACAAAATGAGAGACTTCATGGCGGTTCAACCTCTGTTGTCGTAAACACGGAACCAGGCCCCCCGGTTCCTGTCTTTGGAACTACGGGTAAAAATCTAAATTGATCTAATCACCTAGGCGGAACTTTTCGCGATATTATGTATCGAAATTTGCTCAAGTTTGAGCTTTCCGCTGTTTTCTCGTGGTTCCCCAATGACATCCACTCCTGCTACCTCCCGTGCGGCCTTCGCGGTCGGCACTGAGACCGCCGCCAAACTTGTCGTCGATATACTTACCGAAGTCTTTTTTGAGGGGCAGGCCGCCATCGCCGCGTTTGAGGGTCCGGGCGGCCGCTGGGATGTCATCTTGCATTTTGCCGTCGCGCCGGACCAGGCGCTGGTGCGCCAGCTCGTGACCAACGCCGCCGGCGAGGAAGCCGCGAAGACCATCGTCTTCGACACGGTCGAGGCCAAGGACTGGGTCAAGGCGACGCTGGAAGATCTGGTCCCGGTCCCCGCCGGGCGCTTTGTCGTGCACGGCCATCACGACCGCGCGCGGGTGCCGTCCAACAAGATCGGCATCGAGATCGAGGCGGCGCTGGCGTTCGGCACCGGCCACCACGGCACCACGCGCGGCTGCCTGCTGCTGCTTGATCATGTCCTCAAGGCGTACCGGCCGCGGCGCGTGCTCGACCTCGGCACCGGCACCGGCGTGCTGGCGATCGCGGCGGCCAAGGCGCTGCAGGAGAACGTGCTGGCCAGCGACATCGATCCGCTCTCGGTGCGGGTTGCGCAGGAAAACGCCCGGCTGAACGAAGCCGGGCATCTGGTGCAGGCGATCCCTGCCACCGGCTTCTCGGCGCCGCAATTCGCGCAGGCTGGCCCGTTCGATCTGGTGCTGGCGAATATCCTCGCCAATCCGTTGCGGGAATTGGCAACGCCGATGGCGCGGCATCTGGCACCATCGGCGCTGGTTATCCTGTCGGGACTGCTGACGCCGCAGGCGGCTTCGGTGATAGCCGCCTATCGTGCGCGCGGCCTGGTGCCGGTGCGTCATCTGCGCATCGAAGGCTGGAGCAGCCTGCTGCTGCGCAACGCGGGCTAGAAACTCATTTGGTTTTGACGCGTTTTCTTCACGCGAACCGGATCCACTTCGCTCGAAAACGCTCCTACTCAGAAAGCTCAGGGGGCTTGTAGCGGGCGATGACGCCCTTTTCTTCGTCCTGCCTGGTGCGTTTGACGCGCGCCTCGACGAACCGGTCCAGCATCTGGACGATGACGCCGCGTTGCTTCTTGTTGGCGATCGGAGGGGCCGGGCCGCGGCGGACGGGCGGCGAGATCTTCTCAAACATAAAAGCAGGCATCGTGTATCCCCTCTTCGTTGAGATGAAACACTCCTGGAATTTCCCCTGGTAGCCTCACGTGAACGGCTTGCCGGGCAAACCGTTCCTTCCGATCTAACGCGGACATGGATATTGAAGCACAGATTATGCCAAATTATGGCTAGAGCCTTCTCCGTTCCGATTGAATCGGAACGGGGCTCTAGATTCTTGGTTTGACGCGTTTTCTTGACGCGAACCGGTGTCCACTTCGCTGGAAAACGCTCTATGTTGTGCGGACCTGCACCCAACCCCAGAGCGAGCCGGCGATGTTCGAAGCCCATTTCCAGACATTCGAAGAGCCCGAAAGCGGCATAGCCCTGACGGCACGCCTGGCCGCCTTCCGCGAGGAACTGGCGCGGCGCAAGCTGACCGGATTCGTGATTCCCCGTGCCGACCAGCAGCAAAACGAGTATGTGCCGGCATCGGAAGAGCGGCTGGCCTGGCTTACCGGCTTCACCGGATCGGCCGGCATGGCGGCCGTCCTGACCAAGGAAGCCGCTGTTTTCGTCGACGGCCGCTACACGCTGCAGGCCGCCAAGCAGGTCGACCGCAAGGCCTGGCATATCGAGCCGCTGGCCGATCCGCCGCCGGAGCACTGGCTGGCGAAGCATCTTAGCCCCGGCGACCGCCTCGGTTTTGACCCATGGCTGCATACTTCGGCGGCAGCCGAGCGGCTGGCAGCGGCCTGCGCCAAGGCCGGCGCGGAGCTGGTCGCGGTGGACAACAACCCGCTCGACGCGGTGTGGACCGAACGCCCCGCCCCGCCGCTCGGCCCGGTTGCGATTCACGGCGCGCAATTTTCCGGCGAGATCGAAGCCGAGAAGCTCAAGCGCATCCGGCTGGAGATCGCAAAACTCGGCGTCGACGCGCTGGTGCTGTCGGATTCGCACGCGGTGGCCTGGACCTTCAACATCCGCGGCGCCGACGTCTCGCATACGCCGCTGCCGTTGTCCTACGCGCTGGTGCCGAAGGACGGTCGTCCCACCATCTTCATCGACCACCGCAAGCTCTCGAATTTGTCGCGCGACCATCTGGAACAATCCGCCGATGTCCGGGAGTCTGGCGCGCTGACGCCGATGCTGACCGAACTCGCGCACAAGGGCGCCGCGATCGCGCTCGACAACGCCACCGCGGCCGATGCGTTGAGCCGCCTGATCGCCGCCGCCGGCGGCAAGCCGGTGCGCGGCAGCGATCCCGTGGCGCTGCTCAAGGCGGTGAAGAACATCACCGAGATCGAAGGCACGCGTACCGCGCATCAGCGCGACGCGGTGGCGCTGACGCGGTTTCTGGCTTGGATCGACCGCGAGGCGCCGTCGGGCGCGCTGACCGAGATCGACACCGTCGAGGCGCTGGAGACCTTCCGCCGCCAGACCTGCGCCCTGAAGGACGTTTCGTTTCCCACGATTGCCGGCACCGGGCCGAACGGCGCCATCGTGCACTACCGCGTCACCCGCAAGAGCAACCGGCGGATTTCGTCCGGCGATCTCCTGCTGATCGATTCCGGCGCGCAATATGAAGACGGCACCACCGACGTCACCCGCACCATCGCGATCGGCGAGCCGACGGACGAAATGCGCGACCGCTTCACCCGGGTGCTGCGCGGCCATATCGCGATCGCGCGCGCGGTCTTCCCCGACGGCACCACCGGCGCCCAGCTCGACAGCTTCGCGCGGCAATATCTTTGGGCCGCCGGTCTCGATTTCGAACACGGCACCGGCCACGGCGTCGGCAGCTATCTGTCGGTGCATGAGGGCCCGGCGCGGATTTCCAAGCTCGGCACCACGCCGCTGAAGCGCGGCATGATCCTGTCCAACGAACCCGGCTACTACAAGACCGACGCTTACGGCATCCGGATCGAAAATCTCGAACTGGTCGTCGGCACTGACGTTGCCGGCGCCGAAAAACCGATCAACGCGTTCGAGACGCTGACGCTGGCCCCGATCGACCGCCGCCTGATCGACGTGCACATGCTGAGCCCGACCGAACTGAAATGGCTGAACGACTACCACGAACGCGTCAACCGCGAGGTACGCCCGCACCTCGATGACAACGCGACGAAGCTGTGGCTGGACGACGCGACGGCAGCGCTGCTGCCGCTTTAATAGTCGCCCCCAGTCCCTCCGACTGTCGTCCTCCGCGAAAGCGGGGGACCCAGTACGCCGCGGCCTCTCGATTTGAAACTCAAGCCTCTAGGATACTGGATCACCCGCCTTCGCGGGTGACGACACTGACTTTGTTGCGCGGGACGAAACATCATCACACCGCCTCCCGATCCCGGCATAGCCGCATGCCGAAACGGCCGTATTCGCCGTGAGCCATCCCGCTACAGTCCAATTCACACAACGGATCGGACCTGAATGCATGGCGTGATGGGCAAGCCGCCCGGTACTGCTGGCGATACCGGCGGCATCGTGACGTCGAAGATCATGCTGCTGATGCTCGTCGCGATGACGGGCGTCGCGCCGATCTCGCTGTACTTGCTGGTGCCGGCGCTGCCCGTGCTGGCGACGACGTTCGGGCGCGATATTTCGATCGCGCAGATGACGGTGTCGCTGTTCATGGTCGGCATCGCCTGCTCGCAGATCATCATGGGGCCGCTGTCGGACCGCTTCGGGCGCCGCCCGGTGCTGCTGTGCGGGCTCGCTTTGATGGTCGCGGCCAGCGTGGGCTGCATCTTCGCCGAAACCCTGCCGCAACTGATCGCCGCGCGCTTCCTGCAGGCGCTGGGCGGCGCCACCGGCATGGTGGTCAGCCGCGCCATCATCCGCGATCTCTACAGCCGCGAGCGCATCAGCTCCATGATCAGCCTCGTGATCGCGGTCATGATGATCGCGCAGATGCTGAGCCCGCTGACCGGCGGCCTGCTGGAAACCGCGTTCGGCTGGCGCGCGATCTTCTATCTGATTACGGCGGCATCGCTGACGATCACGGTTGGCATCGCGATCATGCTGCCGGAAACCCGCCGCGAGCGCACCGCCGGCAGCAGCTTTCGCCGCGATGTCGGCGGCCTGATCACGTCGCGGGCGTTCATCGGCTATGCACTGTGCCAGGTGCTGGCCTCGCAGATCATTTTTGCCTTCGCCGGCGGCGGGCCCTATATCGTGGTGACGCAGATGGGCCGCACCAGCGCCGAGTATGGCGCGTGGTTTGCGGCAACCGGCTTCGCCTATCTGGTCGGCAACCTCTTCTGCGTGCGCTTTTCGCCGCGCTATCAGCTGGAGAAACTGATCTGGTTCGGGCTGGCGCTGCAGCTCGGCGGCAGCCTGCTCAATCTGGTGTGGAGTCTTGCGGGGACCAACCAGGCGCCTGCCATCCTGTTCGGCACCCAGATGATCGTGATGGTCGCCAACGCCTTCGTGATGTCGAACTCGGCGGCCGGCGCGCTCAGCGTCCGCCCCGAAGCCGCCGGCACCGCATCCGGCGCGATGGGATTTTTGCAGATGGGGATCGGCTCGCTGGTGTCGCAATTCGGTGCCTATCTCGGCGGCCATTCCGCCACGACGCTGCCGCTCACCGCCGCGATCTTCGCGATCTCGATCGCCTGCGCCTCGACGATGATCTTCATCGTGCCGCGAAGGAAGGTGCCGTAAGCCAGGCGAAGGTGGAAGAACGGGGATGCTGTGAGATAGCGCAGGATGACTCGACGAACGCTACTGTCGTCCTCCGCGAAAGCGGGGGACCCAGTACGCCGCGGCTTATCGGTTCTATCATTGACGTCTCTGGAATACTGGATCGTCCGCCTTCGCGGACGATGACACTGAATATGACTTCGCGATCTCGCGGCGCGATGCGCCCGAGGTTTGCAAGTAACTTCGCGCCCTCTCATCGAGAGGGCGCAGGGAAGACCGGGTGCGCGCTGCACCCGCGGTCTCGCGTGCGGTTTGCACAAAACAAAGTGCACACGAGCATACAGGGCAGCGGAGAACACCCGGCCTTCCCTGCGCAATGGCTTTACGGCTTATGCCGTGATCTCCCCGGAGACGAGTTCTTGGTTGACTC